>NZ_VJNO01000117.1 GCF_007096885.1 Streptomyces sp. 130
GTGGGGGGCGGGGTGCCGTGCTGGTGCGCGGTGTGGTGGTCCAGGACGAGGGAGAGGACCCGGGCCAGGCTCCACCCGTCGAGCAGCATGTGGTGGAAGGTGAACAGGACGCGTATCCGCTCCTCGTCCACGCGGGCGAGGGTGAGCCGGGCCAGCGGCACCTGACGCAGGTCCAGACCGCGCTCCCGGTCGGCGGCCACGAGCGCGTCCCACCGGGCATCGAGGTCCGCGATGCCACGCCAGTCGAACGTCTCCGTCGGCAGCGTCACCGAGCGGCGCACCACACGCACCGGCTCCGCGACCCCCTCCCACACCACTCCCACGCGCAGCGCCTGCACCGCGTCCACGACTCGCTGCCACGCCGCTGCGAACCCCCCGACATCGGCGACACCGTCGACCGTGAACATCAACTGCTCGAAGTACGCCGGAGCACCCGAACCCATCAAGGCGTGGAAGAGCATCCCGGACTGCATCGGCAGCAACGGCAGCACGTCCTCCACACCACTGCCGTCACCCGCCACCCGGTCCACACCCGCCTGGTCCAACGCCACCAACGGGAAGTCCGACGGAGAGCAACCACCCGCCCCCGGCTCCCCGCACAGCGCCAGGAACTCCTCGAGCCCCGACACGAACGCCGCGACCAGACCCTCCACCGTCGCCTCGGAGAACACCCCGGGCACCGAACCGAACTCCACCACCAGCCGGCCGCCGACCACCCGCGCCACCACGTCCAACGC
>NZ_VJNO01000118.1 GCF_007096885.1 Streptomyces sp. 130
CTCAACCGCACCTCACCGAACTCCACCGCCAACGCCCCCGGCACCCGCGCCACCTGCTCCGCGAACACCTCCGGAATCGACGCCACCCGCGCCACCCCACCCGTGGCATTCCACTCCTCCAACGCAGCACACTCACCCGGCAACAACACATCCAGCCCGGACAAGGGCCGGTCGGCGGCGGTGGTCAGGTGGTGCAGGAGGTGCTGGTAGCGGGCCAGGATCCGACTCGCCCGGTCCTGGTCGAAGGCACTGGGCTGGTAGTCCAGGCGCAGTCGCATCGCGTCGCCGGCGGGTATGACGGCGAGGGTCAGCGGGTAGTGCGTGGCATCGAGTCCGTGGATGACGCGTGCGTCCAGGTGCCGGCTGTCGTGCTTGTCGGCGGAGTCCCGGACGACGGGGTAGTTCTCGAAGACGGTGAGGGTGTCGAACAGGGGTCCGCTTCCAGCGAGTTGCTGGATCTCGGTCAGGCCCAGGTGGTGGTAGGCGAGAAGTCCCGCCTGCTCCTGCTGGACGCGCTGTACGAGCGATGCGAGCGACTCTGCGGCCTGAAGGCGGATGCGGATCGGCAGCGTGTTGATGAACAGGCCCACCATTTGCTCGACGCCGACGATTTCGGCCGGGCGCCCCGATACGACGGACCCGAAGACGACGTCCTCGCGGCCGGTGAGCCCGCCCACCAGGACGCCCCACACCGTCTGGACGAGCGTGTTGAGCGTGACGCCCCAGGATCGGGCGAG
>NZ_VJNO01000119.1 GCF_007096885.1 Streptomyces sp. 130
CTGGCCTTCCACGCCGGATACGACGAGCAGACCACGGACGTCTACACCGCCCAGTTCGTCCTGGAGCTGACCGGCGCCCTCGATGTCGAGCGCCTGCACGACGCTGCCCGGCAGCTACTCGACCGGCATGCCAACCTCCGCGCCGCACTGCGGAAGGCGGCGGACGGAACCCCGTACCAGGCGATCGTCCGGCTCGCTGAAACCCCCTTCGAGATCTGTGACCTCTCCGCCGGCCCTGATCCCGAGGGGGCGGCGACTGCGGTCGCGGTGGAGGAGCGGAGGCGCGGGTTCGACCTGTCGAGGCCCCCGCTGCTGCGATGGGTGCTGGTCCGGCTCGGCGAAGACCGGCACCACCTGATCCTCACCAACCACCACATCCTGCTCGACGGCTGGTCCATGCCGGTCCTGTTCCGGGAACTCCTGGCGCTCTACCGCCGAGACGGTGCCGCGCTTCCCGCAGTGCGCCCCTTCGGCGACTACCTCTCCTGGCTGGCGGAGGCGGACCGGCCGGCCGCGGAGGCGGCCTGGCGGGAGGCGCTGGCGGGGGTGGAGGAGCCCACCCTGGTGGCGCCGGGCTTCACCGCCGCGCAGACGCAGGTCCCCGAGCGCTGCGAAGCGCGTATCCCCGAATCGGTGGTCGCGGAGCTGACCGCGCTCGCCCGATCCTGGGGCGTCACGCTCAACACGCTCGTCCAGACGGTGTGGGGCGTCCTGGTGGGCGGGCTCACCGG
>NZ_VJNO01000031.1 GCF_007096885.1 Streptomyces sp. 130
GGGGGGGGGGGCGCGGCCCCGGGCGGGGGGGGGGGGGGGGGGGGGGGGGGGGGGGGGGGGCGGGGCGTGCTCCCCCCCGGGGGGGGGGGGGGGGCCCCGGGGGGCCGGGGGGGGGCCCGGGTTGGGGGCGGGGGGGGGGGGGGACCAGGCCCGCCGTGGGCGCGCCCCCACCCGCCCCCGCTCCCTACTCGCCCTTCAACAGCCCCGCCCGCCGCAACGCGTCGGCCATCGCCCCACTGGCCGGAGCCGCCGCAGGCGCGGACCGGCCGCCGCCACGGGACTGCCGGCCGCCCGTCCCCCCCCCCTGCCGGGGCCGGGGCGGCCGCCCGCCCCGCGCACCCCCGGCCGAACCCCCGCGGCCCCCGGCCGCCCCCGCCCCGGCCCCCGCCTCGTCGTCCACGCGCAGCGTCAACGAGATCCGCTTCCGCGGGATGTCGCCCTCCATCACCTTCACCCGCACCACATCCCCCGGCTTCACCACATCCCGGGGGTCCTTCACGAACGACCGCGACATCGCCGACACGTGCACCAGTCCGTCCTGGTGCACCCCCACGTCCACGAACGCCCCGAACGCGGCGACGTTCGTCACGACGCCCTCCAGCACCATGCCGGGCTCCAGGGCGCCGATCTTCTCGACGCCCTCCTTGAAGGTGGCCGTCTTGAAGGCGGGGCGCGGGTCGCGCCCCGGCTTCTCCAGCTCCTTCAGGATGTCGCTCACCGTCGGCAGCCCGAACTTCTCGGACACGAAGTCATCGGCCCGAAGCGACCGCAGGAGACCGGTGTTGCCGATCAGCGCGGCCACGTCCCCACCGGTCTTCTTCACCATCGCCCGCACCACCGGATACGCCTCCGGGTGCACGCTCGACGCGTCGAGCGGGTCGTCGCCGCGAATGCGGAGGAAGCCCGCGCACTGCTCGTACGCCTTCGGACCCAGCCGGGGGACATCCTTCAGGCTCCGACGGGTCCGGAACGGCCCGTTCGCGTCGCGGTGCGCCACGATGTTCTCGGCGAGTCCCGAACCGATGCCGGAGACCCGGGAGAGCAGCGGCGCGGACGCGGTGTTGACGTCGACGCCCACACCGTTCACGCAGTCCTCCACGACCGCGTCCAGCGACCGCGAGAGCTTCACCTCGGACAGGTCGTGCTGGTACTGCCCGACCCCGATCGACTTCGGGTCGATCTTCACCAGCTCGGCCAGCGGGTCCTGGAGCCGGCGCGCGATCGAGACGGCACCGCGCAACGAGACGTCCATGCCGGGGAGTTCCTGCGAGGCGAACGCCGAGGCCGAGTACACCGAGGCGCCCGCCTCCGAGACCATCACCTTGGTCAGCTTCAGCTCAGGATGCTTCGCGCACAGCTCACCGGCCAGCTTGTCCGTCTCCCGGGACGCCGTGCCGTTGCCGATGGCGATCAGCTCGACCCGGTGCTCCCGGGCCAGCCGTTCCAGCGTGGCGAGCGACTGGTCCCACTTGTTGGCCGGGACGTGCGGGTGGATGACGTCGGTCGCGACGACCTTGCCGGTCGCGTCCACGACGGCGACCTTCACCCCGGTACGGAAACCGGGGTCGAGCCCCAGCGTCGCCCGGGTCCCGGCCGGCGCGGCGAGCAGCAGATCGCGCAGGTTCGACGCGAAGACGCGTACCGCCTCGTCCTCCGCCGCCGTGCGCAGCCGCAGCCGCAGGTCGATGCCGAGGTGCACCAGGATGCGGGTCCGCCAGGCCCACCGCACGGTGTCGGCCAGCCACTTGTCGCCGGGGCGCCCCCGGTCGGCCACGCCGAAGCGCCGGGCGACCATGTTCTCGTAACTGGACGGGCCGGGCGCCTCGGACGGCTCCTCCGGCTCCAGGACCAGGTCGAGCACGTCCTCCTTCTCGCCCCGCAGCATCGCCAGGACCCGGTGCGAGGGCAGCGCGGTGAACGGCTCCGCGAAGTCGAAGTAGTCCGCGAACTTGGCGCCCGCCTCCTCCTTGCCCTCCCGCACCCGGGCCACCAGCCGCCCGCGCGTCCACATGCGCTCGCGCAGCTCGCCGATCAGGTCGGCGTCCTCCGAGAAGCGCTCGGTGAGGATGGCGCGGGCGCCCTCCAGGGCCGCCGCCGGGTCCGCGACGCCCTTGTCCGCGTCCACGAAGGCCGCCGCCGCGGCGAGCGGTTCGACCGAGGGGTCGGCGAGCAGTCCGGAGGCGAGGGGTTCGAGGCCGGCCTCCCGGGCGATCTGCGCCTTCGTCCGCCGCTTCGGCTTGAACGGGAGGTAGATGTCCTCCAGACGCGCCTTCGTGTCGGCGGTCCGGATGCGCGCCTCCAGCGCCTCGTCCAGCTTGCCCTGCTCCCGTACGGATTCGAGGACCGCCGTCCGGCGCTCCTCCAGCTCCCTCAGATACCGCAGCCGTTCCTCGAGCGTGCGCAGCTGCGCGTCGTCGAGCATCTCGGTCGCTTCCTTGCGGTAGCGCGCGATGAACGGCACGGTGGACCCGCCGTCGAGCAGCTCGACGGCCGCCTTCACCTGCCGCTCGCGTACGCCGAGCTCCTCGGCGATCCTGCCTTCGATGGACGTCGTCACGGTTCTACCGACTCGCCTTCTCCTGCTGGCTGTGCTGGTCGGGCCCTGGCCGCCCATCGGACGGTCCCGGAGCCACACGCCCTGCATTGTGCCGGGTGGCCGGGCGCCGTGTCGCCCGGCCACCCCAGGAAGCGGCCGCGGTTTTCCCGGTCAGCCCGTCGCGCTCGCCGGGAAGGCGCCCGCCGCCGCGGCCGTGGCGAGGAAGCCGCGCCCCAGCTCGGTCAGCCGGGCCACACCCGGGCCGCCCAGGTGTTCGTACGGGCCGAGGTCCATCCGGTCCGTGGTCTCCTCCAGCTCCTTGCGCAGCGCGGCACCCTCCTCGGTCAGCTCGCCCTCCGCCGTGAGCAGCCCGCGCCCGCGCAGCCGCTCCGACGCGTCCTCCCAGTCGGAGCGCCGCCAGCCCCGGCTGGCCAGAATCCAGCGGATGGCCATGCCCTTGCCGGTCGCGGTGTGGCTGACCAGCGCTTCGAGCGGGTCGAGCTCCGCGGTGAGGAGCGCGGCGAGATGGGCGTCGCCCCGGTGCTCGCGGAGCAGTCCCGCCGCGTGCCAGTACGCCAGGTGCGGTTCCTCGGGCACCGGCAGACCGGCGTGCGCCGCGTACAGCGGCCGGGCGTGCCGGGTGCAGCCCTCCGCGGCGCGCAGGGCGAGCCGCGCGGCCTCGGCCATCTCGGGGGAGGCGATGATCTCCTCGCCGAGCAGCCGGCGCAGCGTCGCGTCGGCGGCGCGCAGCCGCGCGTCCAGGACCTTCGCGGGCGAAGCGGTGTCCCAGACCGCGGGCACGTGCCGCGCCACGAGCGCGTGGTTGAAGTTGTAGAAGGCCGCGGTCACCGTGTCCGCCCCGACCGCGCCCATCGCGGCGGCACGGGTGGCGAAGTAGGCGGCGGACGGGTCGTCGATCCCGATCCCGCCGAGCTCCTTGCCGAGGTCGGGGGAGAAGTAGAGCGAGGAGTGCAACGGGTTCAGGGCGTTGTGGCAACGCCGCCCGGCACGGGGCGGGAGAGTACTCATACCCGCACGTTACCGACTGGTTGGTACGGGCCGGAACCCCCTGGCGCACATGAGCTGTGCCGAGCGCCGATCCGTTCTCGCCGCCCTCTGCGAACGGCACCCGGCGCCTCGACGGCACCGGCCCGGCGGAGGTCTTCCGGCGCGGCGCCACCCCGCACGGGCCGGCGGGGCCGGAGCCGCTTCATCCCTCAGTGGGCGCGGCCCGCCAGGTGAACCGGGGCGCGCGGCGTTCCAGGAAGGCGGCGACCCCCTCAGCGGTGTCGCCGCCGCTCCTCGCCTGCCCGGCCCAGTGCTCGTCCCGGTCCTCGCGGCCGGCCGCGCACTCCGTGGCGGCGGCCGGAGTCAGCCGGGCCCGGGACAGCAGGGTGCGTACGTAGGCGGCGACCCGCTCGTCCAGCCCGTCGGCCGGCAGCACCTCGTCCACCAGGCCCGTCCGCAGGGCCCGCTCCGTGCCGATCAGCTCCCCGGAGAACAGCAGGTGCTTGGCCGTCGCCGGGCCCGTGAGGGCGACGAGACGGCGGGTCGACGACGCCGGGTAGACGACGCCCAGCTTGGCCGGGGTGACTCCGAAGAGGGCGCCCTCGGCCGCGAAGCGCAGATCGCAGGCGGCGGCGAGCTGGCTCCCGCCGCCCACGCAGTAGCCGCGGACCGCCGCGAGCGTCGGCAGCGGGAACGCGGCCAGCGCCTCCTCGGCCGCCACGGCCAGGCTCTGCGGATCGCTCCCGGGGGCGCGGAGCGAGGAGATGTCGGCGCCCGCGCAGAAGGTGTCGCCCGCCCCCGTCAGGACCAGGGCGCCCACGGAAGGATCGGCGGCCAGCTTGTCGAGCACGACCGGGAGCGCCTCCCACATGGCGGCCGTCATCGCGTTGCGCTTGGCGGGGTTGCTGATGACGACGGTGGCGAAGCCGTCCGCGACGGTGTGCTCCAGCCGGGGTTCCGTACGGTCCATGGCCGGATGCTATCCGCACGCCGCTCCGGGCCGTCTTCGGGCCGCTCGGACCCCGGGCGGACGACGCCGGGAACGGACGGGGGAGAAGGAACAGGAGAGAAGGAACAGGGGGCAAGGAACGGACCCGCTTACCCAGGACAGTCGGAAGCGGTCCGAAAGTTGGCGCTCTCGCGCGAAATGAAGCCGAGTCCGGTCAATAGGGATCGTCTTGTGTTCAGTAGCACAGACCGGAGCAACCTCGCCCGCCACCCTGTAATCGACGTGAAGTCACTTCGAGTGGAGAGCGGGTACCGGACTATGGAGAGCCGCGGGAGCACCCCCGCCCGGCCCGTGCCGTACGAAGGGGTCTGGCGGTTCACCGCTCCGGCCTCGGACGTCTCCGTACCCCGGGCCCGGCACGCCGTGCGCGATCTGCTCAAGCGCCAGAACGTGCCGATCGAGGACGACATCACCCAGGGCCTGCTGCTCATCGTCTCCGAGCTGGTCACCAACGCCGTCAAGCACGCGGCGCTGCTCTCGCCCGAGCTCGCCGTGGAGGTGGCCGTGGGCGAGGACTGGGTCAGGGTGTCCGTCGAGGACAACCACCCGTACCGCCCGACCGCCCTGGAGACCGACTACGCCCAGACCGGCGGCCGGGGCCTGCTGCTGGTCCGCGAGATCACCCGGGAAGCGGGCGGCACCTGCGACGTCGAGCACACCGCGGGCGGCGGCAAGGTCATCTGGGCGGCCCTGCCGCTGCGCACCGCCCTCTGACCCCTCCGCCGCCGCACCGGACCTACCAGCCGGCGCCGTCCCCGGTCAGCTCGCGGATCGCCGGACGCGCGGCGTCCAGCACGGTCATGAACCACGCGGAGAACGGCTCGCGGGCATGCCGCTCGGCCAGCTCCGCCGCCGTGACGAAGGCCGTCCGGCCGACCTCCTCCGGATCGGGCCGCAGCCGCTCCTGCGCGAGGCCCACGAAGAGGTGGTTGAACTCCTGCTCCACCAGACCCGACGCCGGGTCCGGGTGGTTGTAGCGGACGGTGCCCGCCGCGGCCAGCAGCGAGGGCGAGATCCCCAGCTCCTCGTACGTACGCCGGGCGGCGGCGGCGAAAGGCGCCTCACCGGGGTAGGGGTGGCCGCAGCACGTGTTGGACCAGACACCGGGGGAGTGGTACTTGCCCAGGGCGCGCTGCTGGAGCAGCAGCCGGCCCTGCTCGTCGAAGAGGAACACGGAGAACGCGCGGTGCAACTGGCCCGGTGCCCGGTGGGCGGCGAGCTTCTCCGCCGTGCCGATGGTGATGCCGTTCTCATCGACCAGTTCGAGCATGATCGCTTCCGCTGTGCCGTTCGACGAGGTGTTCGCCGCGGTGACTGGTGTGGTCGGCATACCCATCCTTCGCTGTGGTCCCGGCCCCGTGCAGCCGGTCCCGTCGAGTCTGCTCAAGTCTGCCGTACAAAAGCGGCTTGTCCGTACTCGAGGGCTCTGGCATGTCCGCCCGCACACGTCCGCAAAACCCTACACCTCGGACCGCGGCCGTCCCGGGGCTCAGTGGCAGAGCCTCGCCTCGTGCTCCGCGTGCCCGCTGGGCTCCAGCTGGAAGGTGCAGTGCTCCACGTCGAAGTGGTCGCCGAGGCAGCCCTGGAGCTCGTGCAGCAGCTTCTCGTGGCCGATCGAGTCGAGCAGGTCCTGCTGCACCACCACATGGGCGGAGAGGACCGGCATCCCCGAGGTGATCGTCCAGGCGTGCAGATCGTGGACGTCGAGCACCCCGGGCAGCGCCGTGATGTGGTCGCGTACCTCCCCCATGTCGACGCCCGGGGGCGCCGCCTCCAGGAGCACGTTCAGCGTCTCGCGCAGCAGCCGCACCGTGCGCGGCACGATCATGAGCCCGATGACCAGCGAGGCGATGGGGTCAGCGGCCTGCCAGCCGGTCGCCATGACGATGCCCGCCGAGACCAGCACGGTCACCGAGCCCAGGGTGTCCGCCAGCACCTCCAGATAGGCGCCGCGCACATTGAGGCTGTCTCGCTGCCCGCGGGTCAGCAGCGACAGCGACACCGCGTTCGCGACGAGGCCCACCAGGGCGAAGGCGATCGTGAGCCCGCCCCGGGTCTCCGCCGGGTCGATGAAGCGCTCCACGGCCTCGAAGAGCAGATAGCCGCCCACCCCGAGCAGCAGGCAGCAGTTGGCCAGGGCGGCCAGGATCTCCGCCCGGGCGTAGCCGAAGGTGCGGTTCGGGCCGGCCGGCCGGTTGGCGAAATGGATCGCCAGCAGCGCGAGCCCCAGCCCCAGGGAGTCGGTCGCCATATGGGCCGCGTCGGCGATCAGCGCCAGGGAGCCCGACAGCACACCGCCGACGATCTCCATGACCGTCACGGCCAGGGTGATGCAGAGCGCGATGCGCAGCCGCCCCTTGTGCGCGGCGGCCGCCGTGCCGGTCAGCGCCGGCCCGTGCGCGTGTCCGTGGTCGTGCCCAGCCCCCATGGGGACGCCTCCCGGTCGTCTCGCGGACCCGGGCTTCCGGCCCGGGCCCTGCCAGTCAACTACGGGTGGGGGGTATCGGGCAACACGGCACTGAACACCGTTGTCATTGGCCCTGACCTGCAAAAACGTACGCAGGTCAGGGCCTTGGCGCGGCGAGGAGCCACCCGCCTTTGTCAGGCGGGGCGGCCATCGACAATGATGATCGCGGACGGAGCGCGTGGTCCGGCTCCGCCCGGAACGGAGCGCGAACGGGCAGTGAACTCGCGCTTCCGTTCATCCGATAGCCTCTGCCGACATGCCGCCGGCCGCTTCTGGCCGCACTGTCGCGCGCCGATCCGTGTCAGCACCCAAGGAGTGAGTTCGTCTGTCGACCGCCATTCTCACAGGTGCTCCGCTGCCCGGATCGTCGCTGGAGGACGATCTGCGGTCGCTGGGCTTCGACGTCCGGGCAGCCGCCGACGTCACCGAAGCGGCCACCCTGCTGGCCGCCGTCCCGGCGGCCCACCGCGTCGCCCTGGTCGACCCCCGCTTCGTCGGCCACCGCCACGCCCTGCGGCTCGCCCTGACCGACCCCCGCTTCCCCGCGGCGGCCGTGCCCGGCGCCCTCACCGCACAGGCCGAGGCGCGCCCCGCCCTGGTCGACGCCCTGCGCGCCACCACCGACGCGGTCGGCGCCGGAGTGCCCGCGGGCGGTAGCGCCACCGTCACCGACCGCACGGTGCCCGGCAGGCTCGCCGCGGCCATGGAAGCCGGGGGCACCGGGGTGCAGCGCCCCGAGCTGGGCTCGCTCGTCGCCACCGTGCCCACCGACGAGACGGCCCGCGCCGCCGCCCGCTCGGACGTCGAGGCCGTGGACGACGAGGCGGTCCGGCTGCGCAGCGCGGTGAAGGCCCGCGACGGCTTCGTCACCACCCACTTCGTCAGCCCGTACTCGCGCTACATCGCCCGCTGGTGCGCGCGCCGGGGGCTCACCCCGAACCAGGTCACCACCGCGTCCCTGCTCACCGCGCTCATAGCGGCCGGCTGCGCGGCCACCGGCACCCGCGGCGGCTACGTGGCCGCGGGCATCCTGCTGCTGCTCTCCTTCGTCCTGGACTGCACCGACGGGCAGCTCGCCCGCTACTCGCTGCAGTACTCCACGATGGGCGCCTGGCTGGACGCCACCTTCGACCGCGCCAAGGAGTACGCCTACTACGCGGGGCTCGCCCTCGGCGCGGCCCGCAACGGCGACGACGTCTGGGCGCTGGCCCTCGGCGCGATGGTCCTCCAGTCCTGCCGCCACATCATCGACTTCTCGTTCAACGAGGCCAACCACGACGCGGTGGCGAACAGCAGCCCCACGGCCGCCCTCTCCGACAAGCTCGACAGCGTCGGCTGGACGGTCTGGCTCCGCCGCATGATCGTGCTCCCGATCGGCGAGCGCTGGGCGATGATCGCCGTCCTCACCGCGGTCACCACCCCGCGCGTCGTCTTCTACGCCCTGCTCATCGGCTGCGCCTTCGCCGCCTGCTACACCACGGCCGGCCGCCTCCTGCGCTCCCTGACCCGCAAGGCCCGGCGCACCGACCGCGCCGCCCAGGCCCTCGCCGACCTCGCGGACTCCGGCCCGCTCGCCCAGCTGATCGCCGCCCGCGGGCCGAGGATCGGCGGCGCCTGGACCGCCCCCGCGGTCGCGCTGGTCGGCACCGGCGCGCTGATCGCCGCCGCGCTCCAGCAGCCCTTCGGCAGCCGGCAGACGATCATCGCCGCCGCCTTCTACGCCATCTGCTCCGGCATCGCCGTGGCCCGCCCCCTCAAGGGCGCCCTCGACTGGCTCGTGCCCCCGGTCTTCCGGGCCGCCGAATACTGCACGGTCCTGATCCTGGCCGCCCGCAGCGACATCGACGGGGCGCTCCCCGCGGCCTTCGGACTGGTCTCGGCCGTCGCCTACCATCACTACGACACGGTGTACCGCATCCGCGGCGGCACCGGCGCCCCGCCCCAGTGGCTGGTGCGCACGATCGGCGGACACGAGGGCCGGACCCTGGTCGTGGCCGTGCTCGCCGCCGCACTCACCGGAGCCTCCGGCTTCACCACGGCGCTCACCGTGCTCGCCGTGGCCGTGGCAGTGATCGTGCTGGTGGAGTCCATCCGCTTCTGGGTGTCCTCCGGGGCGCCCGCCGTTCACGACGAAGGAGAACCCGCATGATCGGCCTCGTACTGGCAGCCGGCGCAGGACGGCGCCTGCGCCCCTACACCGACACGCTGCCCAAGGCGCTCGTGCCGGTGGACGGCGACAGGACGATCCTCGACCTCACGCTGGCCAACTTCGCCGAGATCGGGCTCACCGAGGTCGCGATCGTCGTCGGCTACCGCAAGGAGGCCGTCTACGCCCGCAAGGAGGAGCTGGAGGCCGCCTACGGCCTGAAGCTGACCCTCGTGGACAACGACAAGGCCGAGGAGTGGAACAACGCCTACTCCCTGTGGTGCGCCCGCGACGTGCTGAAGCGCGGCGTGCTCCTCGCCAACGGCGACACCGTGCACCCGGTCTCCGTCGAGAAGACCCTGCTCGCGGCGCGTGGTGACGGCAAGAAGATCGTCCTGGCCCTCGACACGGTGAAGAACCTCGCCGACGAGGAGATGAAGGTCGTCGCCGAGGACGGCGCGGGCGTGCGCAGGATCACCAAGCTGATGGACCCGGCCGAGGCCACCGGCGAGTACATCGGCGTCACGCTCATCGAGGCCGAGGCGGCCGAGGAGCTGGCCGACGCGCTGAAGGCCACCTTCGAGCGCGACCCGGACCTCTACTACGAGGACGGCTACCAGGAGCTCGTCAACCGCGGCTTCACGGTGGACGTCGCCCCCATCGGTGACGTGAGCTGGGTCGAGATCGACAACCACGACGACCTCGCGAAGGGCCGGGAGATCGCGTGCCGGTACTGACCCGACTCATCCCGTCCCCGGTCTTCGTCGACATCAGCCGGGGCGCCATGCACGATCTGGCCGGCCTCCTCGCCGACCAGCGGATCTCCGCCTCCGGCAAGCTCGCCATCGCGATCAGCGGCGGCTCCGGGCTCGCCCTGCGCGAGAAGCTGGCCCCGGCCCTGCCGGGCGCCGACTGGTACCGCGTCGCCGGCGGCAACATCGATGCGGCGGTGCAACTGGCCGACGACATCAAGGGCAAGCGCTACGACGCCGTGGTCGGCCTCGGCGGCGGCAAGATCATCGACGTGGCGAAGTACGCCGCGGCCCGGGTCGGCCTGCCGCTGGTCTCGGTCGCCACGAACCTCGCCCACGACGGCCTCTGCTCGCCCGTCGCCACCCTGGACAACGACAACGGCCGGGGCTCCTACGGCGTCCCGATGCCCATCGCCATGGTGATCGACCTGTCGGTGATCCGCAGCGCCCCCGACCGCTTCGTACGGTCCGGCATCGGCGACGCGATCTCCAACATCTCCGCCATCGCCGACTGGGAGCTCTCGCACCAGGTCAACGGCGAACAGATCGACGGACTCGCCGCCGCCATGGCCCGTACCGCCGGCGAAGCCGTCCTGCGCCACCCCGGCACCGTCGCCGACGACGAGTTCCTCACCGTCCTCGCCGAGTCGCTGGTGCTCTCCGGCATCGCCATCTCGATCAGCGGCGACACCCGGCCCTCGTCCGGCGCCTGCCACGAGATCAGCCACGCCTTCGACCTGCTCTTCCCGAAGCGGGCCGCCAGCCACGGCGAGCAGGTCGGTCTCGGCGCCGCCTTCGCCATGCACCTGCGGGGCGCCGTGGACGAGTCGGGCCTCTTCGCCGAGGTACTGCGCAGGCACGGCCTGCCGGTCACGCCCGAGGAGATCGGCTTCACCGCCGACGAATTCGTCCAGGCCGTCGAGTACGCCCCCCAGACCCGCCCGGGACGCTTCACGGTCCTGGAACACCTCAGCCTCTCCACCGACCAGATCAGGGACGCGTACGCCGACTATGCCAAGACCATCAGTAGCTGAACTCCGCCCGGTCGTTCACCCGCCGGGGGTCAAGGACCGGCGCAGCGGTGAACACTGGGCGGGCCGGATATACATGCGCGAGGTCTCCCTGCGCATCGACCGGTACCTGGTGAACACCAGGGTCACGCCCAACCAGCTGACCTACCTGATGACGCTGGCCGGTGTGCTGGCCGCCCCCGCGCTGCTCGTCCCGGGCATCTGGGGCGCGGTGCTCGGCGTCGTCATGGTCCAGCTGTACCTGCTGCTCGACTGCGTGGACGGCGAGATCGCGCGCTGGAAGAAGCAGTTCTCGCTCGGCGGCGTCTACCTGGACCGGGTCGGCGCCTACCTGTGCGACGCGGCCGTGCTCGTCGGCTTCGGCCTGCGCGCCGCCGACCTGTGGGGCACCGGCCGCATCGACTGGCTGTGGGCCTTCCTCGGCACGCTCGCCGGGCTCGGGGCGATCCTGATCAAGGCCGAGACGGACCTGGTCGGCGTCGCCCGGCACCAGGGCGGGCTGCCGCCGGTCAAGGAGTCCGCGTCCGAGCCTCGCTCCTCCGGCATGGCGTTCGCCCGCCGGGCCGCCGGTGCGCTCAAGTTCCACCGGCTCATCCTGTGCGTCGAGGCGTCCCTGGTCATCCTGGTCGCCGCGGTCCTGGACGAGGTGCGGGACGACTTCTTCTTCAGCCGTCTCGCGGTCGCGGTCCTGGCGGGCATCGCCCTGCTCCAGACCCTGCTGCACCTCGTGTCGGTCCTGGCATCGAGCAGGCTGAAGTGAGCACACCCATGAAACTCGGCGCGGTCATCATCACCATGGGCAACCGCCCGGCCGAGCTGCGCGCCCTGCTCGACTCGGTCGCCGCCCAGGAGGGCGACCGGATCGAGGTGGTCGTGGTCGGCAACGGCTCGCCCGTCCCCGACGTCCCCCCGGGCGTCCGCACCGTCGAACTGCCCGAGAACCTCGGCATCCCCGGCGGCCGGAACGTCGGCATCGAGGCGTTCGGGCCCTCCGGCGCCGACGTGGACGCCCTGCTCTTCCTCGACGACGACGGGCTGCTGCCCCTCACCGACACCGCGGAGCTGTGCCGGAAGGCGTTCGCCGAGGACCCCCGCCTCGGCATCATCAGCTTCCGCATCGCGGACCCGGAGACCGGGGTCACCCAGCGCCGGCACGTGCCGAGGCTGCGCGCCGCCGACCCGATGCGCTCGTCCCGCGTGACGACGTTCCTGGGCGGCGCCAACGCGGTGCGTACCCGGGTGCTGGCCGAGGTCGGCCCGCTGCCGGGCGACTTCTTCTACGCGCACGAGGAGACGGATCTGGCCTGGCGGGCGCTGGACGCCGGGTGGCTGATCGACTACCGCGCGGACATGGTGCTGCACCACCCCACCACGGCCCCGTCCCGCCATGCCGTCTACCACCGCATGGTGGCCCGCAACCGGGTCTGGCTGGCCCGGCGCAACCTCCCCGCGCCCCTCGTCCCGGTGTACCTCGGGGTGTGGATGCTGCTGACCCTGCTGCGCAGGCCGTCCGGCGAGGCGCTGAAGGCGTGGTTCGGCGGCTTCAGGGAGGGCTGGCGTACGCCCTGCGGGCCGCGCCGCCCGATGAAGTGGCGTACGGTGTGGCGACTGACCAGGCTGGGCCGCCCCCCGGTCATCTGAGAGGCTCCCCTCTGGGAGCATGAGGCCGTATTTTTCTTGTCGGGACCTGTCCGCCCTGAGCCGCGCCCGCGACTGGCTGCGCATTTCGAATACGAGAGTTTCTTCTGGTGAGTGACACAACCCATGGTGGCGCGGTTGCGGTGAGCAGCCCGCCATCAGCCGACGACGGCCTGAGCGCGGCCGAGCTGGCCGCCAAGTACGGCCTTGCGGTCAGCGGTGCCCGGCCCGGACTCCTCGAGTACGTGCGCCAGCTCCAGGGGCGGCGCCATTTCATCCTGGCGTTCTCCCGGGCGAAGCTGACCGCCCAGTACAGCCAGGCGAAGCTGGGCCAGCTGTGGCAGGTGGCGACCCCGCTCCTGAACGCGGCGGTCTACTTCCTCATCTTCGGGCTGATCCTCGGCACGAAGAAGGGGATACCGCAGGAGGTCTTCATCCCGTTCCTGGTGACGGGGGTCTTCGTCTTCACCTTCACGCAGAGCTCCGTGATGGCCGGCGTCCGCGCGATCTCCGGGAACCTCGGCCTGGTCAGGGCCCTGCACTTCCCGCGCGCCTCGCTGCCGATCTCCTTCTCGCTCCAGCAGCTCCAGCAGCTGCTGTACTCGATGGTCGTGCTGATCGCGGTCACCGTCGGATTCGGCAGCTACCCGCGGCTCTCCTGGCTGCTGGTGATCCCCGCCCTGGCGATGCAGTTCTTCTTCAACACCGGACTGGCGCTCGCCATGGCCAGGATGGGCGCCAAGACCCCGGACCTGGCGCAGCTCATGCCGTTCGTCATGCGCACCTGGATGTACGCGTCCGGGGTCATGTTCTCCATCCCGGTGATGCTCGCGGACAAGCCGGCCTGGATCACCGACGTGCTCCAGTACAACCCGGCGGCCATCTACATGGACCTGGTCAGGTTCGCCCTGATCGACGGATACGGCTCCGAGAACCTGCCGGACCACGTCTGGGCGGTCGCCCTCGCCTGGTCGATCGTGGTGGGCATCGTGGGCTTCGTGTACTTCTGGAAGGCAGAGGAACGGTACGGCCGTGGCTGACGACAACACCGCAGGGCGCGTCCCCACCGTGATCGCCGACGACGTGCACATCGTGTACCGGGTCAACGGCGGCGGCGGAGGCAAGGGCAGCGCCACCGCCGCCCTGAGCCGGATCATGCGCCGCGAGAAGGGCGAGGCACGCGGGGTGCGCAAGGTGCACGCCGTGCGCGGAGTCACCTTCACCGCCTACCGGGGCGAGGCGATCGGCCTCATCGGGACGAACGGCTCCGGCAAGTCCACGCTGCTCCGCGCCATCGCGGGGCTCCTGCCGACGGAGAGCGGCAGCGTCTACACGGACGGCCAGCCGTCGCTGCTGGGCGTCAACGCGGCGCTGATGAGCGACCTGACCGGCGAGCGCAACGTGGTGCTCGGCGGTCTGGCGATGGGCATGAGCCGCGAGGAGATCCGCGAGCGCTACGACGACATCGTGGAGTTCTCCGGCATCAACGACAAGGGCGACTTCATCACCCTGCCGATGCGCACCTACTCCTCCGGCATGGCCGCCCGCCTCCGCTTCTCCATCGCGGCGGCCAAGAACCACGACGTCCTCATGATCGACGAGGCGCTGGCGACCGGTGACCGCAAGTTCCAGATCCGCTCCGAGGCGCGCATCCGGGAGCTGCGCAAGGAGGCCGGGACGGTCTTCCTGGTCAGCCACAGCAACAAGTCGATCCGGGACACCTGCAACCGGGTGCTGTGGCTGGAGAAGGGCGAGCTCCTGATGGACGGCCCGACCGAGGAGGTCCTGCGGGCCTACGAACGGGAGACCGGCAAGTAGGACGCCCGCGTCGCACGGCACACGGCCCCCGCCGGACCCCTCCGGCGGGGGCCGCGCCATGTCCGGACCGTGGACCGGAGTCCGGACATCCGCGCCTCGTCGTACGGCGGCCGTCGCGATCTCCTACCGCCGGATGACGTGAACGCGCTCCGCCGGGTGGAAAGTTGACGCGGGCCCCGGGGCCCGGGCCACGCGGCCCGTACCCCGGCGTTTGGATGAGCGTTGTACAACGTAAGCTGTACCGGTGCTGATTCGCCGCAAGTGGGGCGATACCGCCTGGGGGACGGCCGGGAGCCGTCCTCGGCACTCGGCAGGGCGGGCGGCGTGTCCGGAATGGGGTATTTTGGGTCAGCAGTGTAGAACGGGAGTTGTGACGGCTATGACGGAAGATCTCCCGCTCCGAGGTGCTCACGCCGTCCCCGCGCAGGGCGGTCCGCAGTGACCCCAACCCGGCAGACGCGGCCCGCTACCGCCGCATCCGGAACCCTGGACAAGGCAGCCCACGAGAACTTCCCGGTCGCTCCCTTCTTCCTGCCGCGCGCCTGGCGCGACGACCTGATGGCCGTCTACGGCTTCGCCCGGCTCGTGGACGACATCGGCGACGGCGACCTCGCCCCCGGCGGCGCCGACGCGGCGTACCTCGGACTCGACCCGGCCGGCGGCGACGACCGGCTCGCGATGCTCGACGCGCTCGAGAGCGATCTGCACCGCGTCTTCGCGACCACCGGCGAGACCCCGCACCACCCGTTGATGCGGGCGCTGCGCCCGACCGCCCGGCGCCGCGCGCTCACCCCCGAGCCGTTCATCGGTCTCATCGAGGCCAACCGGCAGGACCAGAAGGTCCGCCGCTACGGCACGTACGAGGAACTGCTCGCCTACTGCGAGCTCTCCGCCAACCCCGTCGGCCGCCTCGTCCTCCAGCTCACCGGCACCGCGAGCCCCGAACGGCTGCGCCGCTCCGACGCCGTCTGCACCGCCCTGCAGATCGTGGAGCACCTCCAGGACGTCGCCGAGGACCTCGGCCGCGACCGCGTCTACCTTCCGGCCGAGGACATGGCCCGGTTCCACGTCGGCGAGGCCGACCTCGCGGCGCCCACCGCGAACGCGTCGGTCCGCTCCCTGATCGCGTACGAAGCGGAACGCGCCCGGGAGCTGCTGAATGAAGGCACCCCCCTGGTGGGTAGCGTCCACGGCAGGCTCAGGCTGCTTCTCGCCGGATTCGTGGGAGGAGGACGCGCCGCCCTCACCGCGATCGCGGCCGCCGGATTCGACGTACTGCCCGGACCGCCCGGACCCACCAAGCCCAGCCTGCTGCGCGAAGTGGGAGTTGTCTTGCGAGAAGCGCGTAGAGAGGGGTGAGCCGGACCGTGGAGGGACAGACGGCATACATGTCGGCACCGGTGCAGGCCGCTTACAGTTACTGCGAGGCGGTCACCGGACAGCAGGCGCGCAACTTCGCGTACGGCATCAGGCTGCTGCCGGCGGAGAAGCGGCAGGCCATGTCCGCCCTGTACGCCTTCTCCCGTCGTGTGGACGACATCGGTGACGGCGAACTGGAGCCGGAGACCAAGCGCGTCCGCCTGGAGAGCACCCGCACCCTGCTCGACCGCGTCCGGTCCGGCAAGGTCGAGGAGGACGACACCGACCCGGTCGCCGTCGCGCTCGCCGACGCCGCCCGCAGGTTCCCGCTGCCGCTCGAAGGGCTCGACGAGCTCATCGACGGCGTCCTGATGGACGTGGACGGCGCCGTCTACGAGACCTGGGACGACCTCAAGGCCTACTGCCGGTGCGTCGCGGGCGCCATCGGGCGCCTGAGCCTCGGGGTCTTCGGTACGGAGCCGGGCGCCCCCGGCGCCGAGCGCGCCCCGGAGTACGCCGACACGCTCGGCCTCGCCCTCCAGCTGACGAACATCCTGCGCGACGTCCGCGAGGACGCGGGCAACGGACGCACCTACCTGCCCGCCGACGACCTCGCCAAGTTCGGCTGCTCCGCGGGCTTCCAGCGGGCCACCCCGCCGCCCGGCTCCGACTTCGCCGGCCTCGTCCACTTCGAGGTCCGGCGCGCCCGCGCCCTGTTCGCCGAGGGCTACCGGCTGCTGCCGATGCTCGACCGGCGCAGCGGCGCCTGCGTGGCGGCCATGGCCGGCATCTACCGCAGGCTCCTCGATCGCATCGAACGCGACCCCGAGGCGGTGCTGCGCGGCCGGGTCTCGCTCCCCGGCCACGAGAAGGCGTACGTCGCGGTGCGCGGCCTGTCCGGTCTCGACGCCCGGCACATCTCGCGACGCACCGCCCGAGGGCGTGTCTGAATGCGCCTCAGGTACATCGCGCGCACCATGTGCATCGTGAACGAACGCGGCGGACGGTGGGCAACCCCCGGCCGGGCCGCCGCGTCCCTGTCTGGGCAGGACCGATCCGAACAGGCCCGATGGGCGAGCAGCCGGCGAGAGGGGAACGCATGAAGGACGACACCCCGCGCTCGTCCCGCGCGGTCGTGGTCGGCGGTGGAATCGCCGGTGTCACGGCGGCGCTGCGGCTGGCCGACGCCGGGCTTGACGTGACCCTGCTCGAAGGGCGGCCCCGGCTCGGCGGGCTGGCCTTCTCCTTCCGCCGCGGCGAGCTGACCGTCGACAACGGCCAGCACGTCTACCTGCGCTGCTGCACCGCCTACCGCTGGTTCCTCGACCGGGTCGACGGCGCCCGCCTGGCCCCGCTGCAAAACCGTTTGGACGTACCCGTTCTGGACGTCGGACGACCCGCGGGCCCCCGGCTCGGACGGCTGCGCCGCAACGCCCTGCCGGTCCCGCTGCACCTCGCCGCCGGCCTCGCCGGCTACCCCCACCTGTCGCTCGCCGAACGCGCCTCGGTCGCCCGCGCCGCGCTCGCGCTCGGCCGGCTCGACCCGGACGACCCCGCCCTCGACGCCGAGGACTTCGGCAGCTGGCTCGCCCGTCACGGCCAGTCGCCGCGGACCGTCGAGGCGCTGTGGGACCTCGTCGGCGTCGCCACCCTCAACGCCACCGCTCCCAACGCCTCGCTCGGGCTCGCCGCGAAGGTCTTCAAGACCGGGCTGCTCTCCGAACCGGGCGCCGCCGACATCGGCTGGGCCGCCGTACCGCTCGGGGACATCCACGACACGATGAGCCGCAAGGCCCTGGACTCCGCCGGTGTCCGCACCGAACTGCGCACCAAGGCCCACGGCCTCGCACGCGCCGAGGACGGGCACTGGGTGGTCGACACCGGCGCCGAACGGATCGAGGCGGAGACCGTCGTCCTGGCCGTACCGCAGCGCGAGACCCACGCCCTGCTGCCCGAGGGCGCGCTCGACGCCCCGGACGAGCTGCTGGAGATCGGTACGTCCCCGATCCTCAACGTGCACGTCGTCTACGACCGCAAGGTGCTGAAGCGGCCCTTCTTCGCCGCGCTCGGCTCCCCGGTCCAGTGGGTCTTCGACCGCACCGGGGCATCCGGCCTCACCGGCCCCGGGCAGTACCTCGCGGTCTCCCAGTCCGCGGCCGGCGACGAGATCGACCTGCCCGTCGCCGAACTGCGCGCCCGCTACCTGCCCGAACTGGAACGGCTGCTGCCCGCCGCCCGGGGCGCCGGCATCCGGGACTTCTTCGTCACCCGCGAGCGCACCGCGACCTTCGCGCCCGCGCCCGGCGTCGGCCGGCTGCGCCCCGGGACGCTCACCCGCGCCCCCGGACTCTTCCTGGCAGGCGCCTGGACCGCCACCGGCTGGCCCGCCACGATGGAGGGCGCGGTCCGCAGTGGCGCGGGTGCCGCGGACGCCGCGCTCCTGGCGCTCGGCCGCCCCCACGAACATCCGCTGCAGGAGGCGGCATGAGCAGTACCACCGGAACAAGAGGAGAGTCAGTGACCCCGGCGAATCCGGCTTCCGACACCGTGGCGGACACCACGGACGTCACCGCGCTTCTGGAGCGCGGACGGGCCCTTTCCACGCCGGTGCTCCGGGCCGCCGTCGACCGGCTCGCACCGCCCATGGACACCGTGGCCGCCTATCACTTCGGCTGGATCGATGCCCAGGGCAGGCCCGCCGACGGTGACGGCGGCAAGGCCGTCCGCCCGGCGCTGGCCCTGCTGTCCGCCGAGGCGGCCGGCGCCGCGGCCGAGGCCGGAATCCCCGGCGCCGTCGCCGTCGAGCTCGTGCACAACTTCTCGCTGCTGCACGACGACCTGATGGACGGCGACGAGCAGCGGCGCCACCGCGACACCGTATGGAAGGTGCACGGTCCCGCCCAGGCCATCCTGGTCGGCGACGCGCTGTTCGCGCTGGCCTACGACATACTGCTGGAGCTCGGCACGGTCGAGGCGGGCCGCGCGGCCCGGCGGCTGACCACGGCGACCCGCAAGCTCATCGACGGGCAGGCCCAGGACATCTCCTACGAGCACCGCGAGAGCGTCTCCGTCGAGGAGTGCCTGGAGATGGAGGGCAACAAGACCGGCGCCCTCCTCGCCTGCGCCTGCTCCATCGGCGCGGTGCTCGGCGGCGCCGACGACCGCACGGCCGACGTCCTGGAGGCGTACGGCCACCACCTCGGGCTCGCCTTCCAGGCGGTCGACGACCTCCTCGGCATCTGGGGCGACCCCGAGTCCACCGGCAAGCAGACGTGGAGCGATCTGCGCCAGCGCAAGAAGTCCCTGCCGGTCGTCGCCGCACTCGCCGCGGGCGGACCGGCCTCCGAGCGCCTCGGTGAGCTGCTCGCCGCCGACGCCAAGAGCAGCGACTTCGAAAGCTTCTCCGAAGAGGAGTTCGCCGCCCGTGCGGCGCTCATCGAGGAGGCGGGCGGTCGCGAGTGGACCGCCCAGGAGGCGCGTCGTCAGCATGCGGTCGCCATAGAGGTGCTGCACGGTGTCGACATGCCGGAACCCGTGCGGGCGCAGCTCACGGCGCTCGCGGACTTCGTCGTCGTACGAAAGAGATGATCACCATCTGGTCCATATGACTCGCAGTCGCCGGCCGGTGCCTCCACGGGCGCCGGCCGACGGAGACCCCAGCACAGCAGAGGACCACCTGCACGAAGGGGAAGCCATGACAGCGACGACCGACGGAAGCACCGGGGCCGTTGACCCCCGCGCAGCCTCGGCCAGCAGGAAGACAATCGAATCAACGATCGCCGCGGACGGTGTACTGGCCGCCGCGCGGCGGGCCGCGGAACGCTCGGTGGAGCATCTCCTCGGCAGGCAGGACGAGCAGGGCTGGTGGAAGGGCGACCTCGCCACCAACGTCACCATGGACGCCGAGGACCTTCTGCTCCGTCAGTTCCTCGGCATCCAGGACCCCGCCACGGTCCGGGCGGCCGCGGGGTTCATCCGCGGCGAACAGCTCGGCGACGGGACGTGGGCGACCTTCCACGGCGGCCCACCGGACCTCTCCACCACCATCGAGGCGTACGTGGCGCTGCGGCTGGCGGGCGACCGGCCCGAGGACCCGCACATGGCGCGGGCGGCGGGCTGGGTCAGGGAGCAGGGCGGCATCGCCGCGAGCCGGGTCTTCACCCGGATCTGGCTGGCCCTGTTCGGCTGGTGGAAATGGGACGATCTGCCGGAGCTCCCCCCGGAGCTGATGTTCTTCCCGAAATGGGTCCCGCTCAACATCTACGACTTCGGATGCTGGGCCCGCCAGACCATCGTGCCGCTCACCATCGTGTCGGCGAAGCGGCCGGTGCGGCCCGCCCCCTTCGCCCTGGACGAGCTGCACACCGACCCCGGGAACCCCAACCCGCCCAAGCGCCCCGCCCCCGCCCGGAGTTGGGACGGGCTGTTCCAGCGGATCGACAAGGCGCTGCACGTCTACCACCGGTTCGCCCCGCGCGGACTGCGCCGGGTCGCGATGAACGCCGCCGCCCGCTGGATCATCGAACGCCAGGAGAACGACGGCTGCTGGGGCGGAATCCAGCCGCCCGCCGTCTACTCGGTCATCGCCCTGCACCTGCTCGGCTACGACCTCGAACATCCGGTGATGCGGGCGGGCCTCGAATCGCTCGACCGCTTCGCCGTATGGCGCGAGGACGGCACCCGCATGATCGAGGCGTGCCAGTCCCCGGTCTGGGACACCTGCCTGGCCACCATCGCGCTCGCCGACGCCGGGGTCGCCCCCGACCACCCGGCACTCGTGAAGGCGGCGGACTGGATGCTCGCCGAGGAGATCGTCCGGCCGGGCGACTGGGCGGTACGCAGGCCCCAACTGGAGCCCGGTGGATGGGCGTTCGAGTTCCACAACGACAACTATCCGGACATCGACGACACCGCGGAGGTGGTCCTCGCCCTGCGCCGGGTCCGCCACCCCGACCAGGCCCGGGTGAACGCGGCGATCGAGCGCGGGGTGCGCTGGAACGTCGGCATGCAGTCCCGCAACGGCGCCTGGGGCGCGTTCGACGCGGACAACACCAGCCCCTTCCCCAACCGGCTGCCCTTCTGCGACTTCGGCGAGGTCATCGACCCGCCGTCCGCCGACGTCACCGGGCACGTGGTGGAGATGCTGGCCGTCGAGGGCCGCGCCGACCACCCCGTCACCCGGCGCGGCATCGAGTGGCTGCTGTCCGAACAGGACGCGAACGGCGGCTGGTTCGGGCGCTGGGGCGTCAACTACGTGTACGGAACCGGGTCGGTGGTCCCCGCCCTGACCGCCGCCGGGCTGCCCCCCTCGCACCCGGCGATCCGGCGCGCCGTCGACTGGCTGGAGTCCGTCCAGAACGACGACGGCGGCTGGGGCGAGGACCTGCGCTCCTACACCGAGGAGAAGTGGATCGGCCAGGGGGCTTCCACCGCCTCCCAGACCGCCTGGGCACTCCTCGCGCTGCTCGCCGCGGGGCGGCGGGACACCGTCGCCGTGACCCGGGGCGTCGCCTGGCTGACCGAGACCCAGCAGGCCGACGGCTCCTGGGACGAGCCCTACTTCACCGGTACCGGGTTCCCCTGGGACTTCTCCATCAACTACCACCTGTACCGGCAGGTCTTCCCGCTCACCGCGCTCGGGCGGTACGTCAACGGCGACCCGTTCGCGGGCCGCACGCCGACGCGCGAGGGGGCCTGATGGGAGAGGCCGGGCCCGCCGCCCCGCTGCTGATCGCCTGCGCGCTCGGCATCGAACAGCTCGCCCTGCGCACCGGCAGGGGGAGGGCGGCGGGCGCCCCGGAGCGGGTCACCGTGCTCCGTACCGGCATGGGCCCCAGGGCGGCCGAGGCCGCCGTGGCGCGCGTGCTCGGCCGGGACGGCGGGGCGGCGGACACCGCGGTCATCGCCGCGGGGTTCTGCGCCGGCCTCGCGCCCGGGATGCACCCGGGCGACCTGGTGGTGGCCGAGGAGACCCGGGCCGCCGGGGACCCCGTTCCGTGCACCGGTGCGGACCTGCTGGCCGACGCGCTGGCCAGGACCGTACCGGGGCGCACCGTACACACCGGCCCGCTCACCGGGTCCGACCATGTCGTCCGGGGGCATGAGCGGGCCGAACTGCGGGCCACCGGGGCGATCGCGGTGGACATGGAGTCCGCCGCGACCCTGCGCACCGCCCTGCGGTCCGGGCCACGCCCGGTTGCCGCCGTACGGGTGGTCGTGGACGCTCCGGAGCATGAGCTCGTCCGCATCGGCACGTTCCGCGGTGGAATATCGGCTTTCCGCGTTCTCCGTGCCGTCCTGCCGGCTTTCTATGAATGGCACCGATCTTTGCTGCTCCCCAGGAGGTGAGCCAGATGGCCATGCCGCTTCGTCAGTCCATCAAGGTTGCGACGTATCTCATTGAACAGAAGCTCCGCAAGCGGGACAAATTCCCACTGATTGTCGAGCTGGAGCCGTTGTACGCCTGCAACCTCGCCTGCGAGGGGTGCGGGAAGATCCAGCACCCGGCCGGAGTACTCAAGCAGCGCATGCCCGTGGCCCAGGCCGTCGGCGCCGTGCTCGAATCGGGCGCCCCGATGGTCTCCATCGCCGGCGGCGAACCACTGATGCACCCTCAGATCGATGAGATCGTGCGCCAGCTGGTGGCCAGGAGGAAGTACGTCTTCCTCTGCACCAACGCGATGCTGCTGCGCAAGAAGATCGAGAAGTTCACGCCCTCGCCCTACTTCGCGTTCGCCGTGCACATCGACGGGCTGCGCGAGCGGCACGACGAATCGGTCGCCAAGGAAGGGGTGTTCGACGAGGCGGTGGCGGCGATCAAGGAGGCCAAGCGGCGCGGCTTCCGGGTCACCACCAACTCCACCTTCTTCAACACCGACACCCCGCAGACCATCATCGAGGTGCTCAACTTCCTCAACGACGACCTCAAGGTGGACGAGATGATGATCTCGCCCGCCTACGCGTACGAGAAGGCGCCCGACCAGGAGCACTTCCTGGGCGTCGAGCAGACCCGCGAGCTGTTCAAGAAGTCCTTCGCCGGCGGCAACCGCAGCCGGTGGCGGCTGAACCACTCGCCGCTCTTCCTGGACTTCCTGGAGGGCAAGGCCGACTTCCCGTGCACCGCCTGGGCCATCCCCAACTACTCCCTGTTCGGCTGGCAGCGGCCCTGCTACCTGATGAGCGACGGCTACGTGCCGACCTACCGGCAGCTCATCGAGGAGACCGACTGGGACAAGTACGGCCGGGGCAAGGACCCGCGCTGCGCCAACTGCATGGCGCACTGCGGCTACGAACCGACCGCCGTCCTCGCCACCATGGGCTCCCTGAAGGAGTCCCTGCGCGCCATGCGCGAGACCGTCAGCGGCAACGGCTGAGCCGCGACACCCGGCCGGGCTCCCGCACGGAGCCCGGCCGTCACCTTGAGCAGAAACAGGACCACAGAGAGAGGGGGCCCGGGGCATGACGCTGCTGCAGAGCATCCGGGGGCCGCACGATCTGAAGGCACTGAACGCGTCGCAACTCGGCGAACTCGCCGAGGACATCCGCACGTTCCTGGTGCAGGCCGTGGCCAGGACCGGGGGCCATCTGGGCCCCAACCTCGGGGTGGTGGAACTGACCATCGCCCTGCACCGGGTCTTCGACTCGCCCGTGGACCGCATCCTGTGGGACACCGGCCACCAGACCTACGTGCACAAACTGCTCACCGGACGCCAGGACTTCTCCAAGCTGCGCGGCAAGGGCGGGCTCTCCGGCTACCCCTCCCGCGAGGAGTCCGAACACGACGTCATCGAGAACTCGCACGCCTCCACCGTCCTCGGCTGGGCCGACGGCCTGGCCAAGGCCAACGAGGTCCGCGGCAAGGACGACCACGTCGTCGCGGTCATCGGGGACGGGGCCCTCACCGGCGGCATGGCCTGGGAGGCGCTGAACAACATCGCCGCCGCCAAGGACCGCCCGCTCATCGTCGTCGTCAACGACAACGAGCGCTCCTACGCCCCCACCATCGGCGGCCTCGCCCGCCACCTCGCCACCCTGCGCACCACCGATGGCTACGAGCGCTTCCTGTCCTGGGGCAAGGGCCTGCTGGAACGCACCCCCGTGATCGGACAGCCGCTGCACGGGGCGCTGCACGGGGCCAAGAAGGGCTTCAAGGACTTCGTCGCCCCGCAGGGCATGTTCGAGGACCTGGGGCTGAAGTACATCGGCCCGGTCGACGGGCACGACACCGCCGCCGTCGAGGCCGCCCTGCACCGCGCCAAGGGCTTCCCCGGCCCGGTCCTCGTGCACTGCATCACCGAGAAGGGGCACGGTTACGCCCCCGCCCTGCGCGACGAGGCCGACCGCTTCCACACGGTCGGCGCGATGGACCCCCTGACCTGCGCCCCGCTCGTGCCCGCCGCCGGCCCCTCCTGGACCTCCGTGTTCGCCGACGAGATCACGGCGATCGGGGCGGAGCGCCCGGACGTCGTCGCGCTCACCGCCGCGATGCTGGACCCGATCGGGCTGACGAAGTTCGCCGAGGCGTTCCCGGACCGCGTCTGGGACGTGGGCATCGCGGAGCAGCACGCGGCGGTCAGTGCCGCCGGGCTCGCCACGGGCGGGCTCCACCCGGTCTTCGCGGTCTACGCCACCTTCCTCAACCGGGCGTTCGACCAGCTCCTGATGGACGTCGCCCTGCACCGGTGCGGGGTCACCTTCGTCCTGGACCGGGCCGGCGTCACCGGGCCCGACGGGGCCTCGCACAACGGCATGTGGGACATGTCCGTGCTCCAGGTCGTGCCGGGGCTGCGCATCGCGGCCCCGCGCGACGCGGACCGGCTGCGCGAGGAACTGCGCGAGGCGGTCGCCGTGGACGACGCGCCGACCCTGGTGCGGTTCCCGAAGGAGTCGGTGGGGGAGGCGATCGGGGCGGTCGGCCGGATCGGCGGGATGGACGTGCTGCGGCGCGACGAGGACGCCGATGTGCTCCTCGTCGCCGTCGGCGTGATGGCCTCCGTCTGCCTGCGCACCGCCGAGCTGCTGTCGGGCGCCGGCGTCCGCTGCACCGTGGTGGACCCCCGCTGGGTCAAGCCGGTCGACGCGGAGCTGCCGCCGCTCGCCGCCGCGCACGGGCTCGTCGCGGTGGTCGAGGACAACAGCCGGGCCGGGGGCGTCGGTTCGGCCGTCGGGCAGGCGCTCCGGGACGCGGGCGTCGACGTACCGCTGCGCACCTTCGGCATCCCCGAGCAGTTCCTCGCGCACGGCAAGCGGTCCGAGGTGCTGGCCGACATCGGACTCACACCGGTCGAGATCGCCGGCCGGATCAGCGCCGTCATGACCGCCCGGAAGGCGGCCGGCGGCACGGGGCACGACACCCCCGGAAACGGGCACAAGGAGAGCGGGGCATGAAGGACGACGAGCCCAAGGGCTTCGATCTGGCGCGGCTTCTCGCCGAGCGCGGCGCCGAACGCTACGAGCTGCACACCAGGCACCTCAACCACCAGCTCCCGCGCATGCTGCACACCATCGGCTTCGACAAGGTCTACGAACGGGCCGAGGGCGCGCACTTCTGGGACGCGGACGGCAACGACTACCTGGACATGCTCGCCGGGTTCGGCGTCATGGGCCTCGGCCGGCACCATCCCGTCGTACGCAAGGCGCTGCACGACGTCCTCGACGCCTCACTCGCCGACCTGACCCGGTTCGACTGCCAGCCGCTGCCCGGGCTGCTCGCCGAGAAGCTGCTGAGCCACAGCCCGCACCTGGACCGGGTGTTCTTCGGCAACAGCGGCACCGAGGCCGTCGAAACGGCGCTGAAGTTCGCCCGGTACGCCACCGGCCGGCCCCGCGTCCTGTACTGCGACCACGCCTTCCACGGGCTCACCACCGGCTCCCTCTCGGTCAACGGCGAGGGCGGCTTCCGGGACGGCTTCGCCCCGCTGCTGCCCGACACCGCAGTCCCGCTCGGCGACCTAGCCGCGCTGCGGCGGGAACTGAAGCGGGGCGATGTGGCCGCCCTGGTGGTCGAGCCGATCCAGGGCAAGGGGGTGCACGCCGCGCCGCCCGGCTACCTCCGCGAGGCCCAGGAGCTGCTGCACAAGCACAAGGCCCTCCTCATCGCCGACGAGGTGCAGACCGGCCTCGGCAGGACCGGTGACTTCTACGCGTACCAGCACGAGGAAGGGGTGGAACCGGACCTCGTCTGCGTCGCCAAGGCGCTCTCCGGCGGCTACGTCCCGGTCGGGGCGACGCTCGGCAAGGACTGGATCTTCAAGCGCGTCTACTCCTCGATGGACCGGGTCCTCGTCCACTCCGCGAGCTTCGGTTCCAACGCCCAGGCCATGGCGGCGGGGCTCGCGGTGCTGTCGGTGATGGAGGACGAGGAGACCGTCGCGCACGCGCGCCGGACCGGCGACCTGCTCCGCGAGCGGCTGTCCGCGCTCGTCGGGCGCTACGAGCTGCTGCACGAGGTGCGGGGGCGCGGGCTGATGATCGGCATCGAGTTCGGCCGCCCTACCTCGCTGAAGCTGCGCAGCCGGTGGACCATGCTCCAGGCGGCCCGCAAGGGCCTCTTCGCGCAGATGGTCGTCGTGCCCCTGCTCCAGAAGCACCGCATCCTCACGCAGGTCTCCGGCGACCACCTCGAAGTGATCAAGCTGATCCCGCCGCTGGTCATCGATGACGCGGACGTCGACCGCTTCGTGGCGGCGTTCACCGCCGTCATGGACGACGCGCACAGCGGCGGGGGACTGATGTGGGACTTCGGGCGGACCCTGGTGAAGCAGGCCGTCGCCAACCGCTGAGCGGTTTTTGCCTCCGAGGCAACATATTTGCCTCGGAGGAAACAATGCGGCCCAATGGAGGTATGAACCCTCCGGACGACCTGGCGGCCGGCGAGCTGCCCGGTGTCGCGCCACGCCTGCGCGATCTGCGCCGAGGCCGCGGTCTCACCCTGGAGACCGCGGCCCAGCGGGCGGGCCTGTCGCCCGCCCACCTCTCCCGGCTCGAAACGGGCCGCCGCCAGCCCTCGCTGCCGATGCTGCTCCAGCTGGCCAGGATCTACGGTACGACGGTCTCCGAGCTCCTCGGCGAGACGCCCCCCGAACGTGACGCGATCGTCCGAGGCCGCCCGTTCGAGGGCGTGGCGGCCGACGGCTGGACGTACCAGCAGGCCGGCGGCTCCGGACGGGCCATGCAGGCGCTGCGCGTGCGCGTCCCGTACGGAGCCCAGGGCGACCTGGTGCGCGTCCATCCTGGCGAGGAGTGGCTGTACGTCCTGGCCGGCCGCCTCCGGGTGACGCTCGGTGAGACGGTGCACGACCTCGCGCCCGGGGACGGCGCGCACTTCGACTCGCTCACCCCGCACCGGATCGCGGCCCCCGAACCCGAGGGCGCCGAGCTGCTCTTCGTCCACACCCTGCTGCAGAGCCCCGCCGCCGATCTGTGCCTCGGCGGCGCGGTCCACCGCGGCTGAGACGTTTTCGCCGCCGGACCCCCGGCAGTCAGAGAGGCCACTCATGTCCGATTCAGAGCACTACGACCCGCTCACCCCGGCTCCGCGCCCCGGCGCCGACAGCCAGGAGAAGAAGATGCCGCGCGGACTCGTCATCCGGCTCTTCGCCTACCTCGTGGCCGGGCACGTCATCGCCGCGTTCCTGTACCTGCTCTTCGCGGTGGGCATGCACAACCAGTAGGCCCGGTCGCCTCAGCTCTCGTCGAGGAGCCGTTCGCGCAGCCGCTCCCGGGTGGCGGGCGCGAGCTTCAGCCCGTCGGCGAGATAGCGGTCGGTGCCGCCCCAGGTCTCGTCGATGGCCGCGAAGGCCGCGGCGAGGTAGTCGGGCTGGGCGCCGAAGAGCGGGTTCAGCAGCTCCATCACCTCCGGGGACATCCCGGCCGCCGAGGTGTCGCTGCGCCGGATGCGGTAGCGGCGGTGCGCGTCGTTCGACTTGAGGTAGTCGGCCTCGATGGTCTCGCGCCCGACGCCCACCGAGAGCAGCGTCACCGCGATGGAGAGCCCTGCCCGGTCCTTGCCGGCCGCGCAGTGCATCAGGGCGGGCACGCTGTCCTCGGCCAGGGCGTGCAGCACCCGGCTGTGCTCGGCGGTGCGCTCCAGGATGATCGAGCGGTACGAGTCGACCATGCGGCGGGTGCCCTTGCCGTCGGCCAGGATCGAGCGCAGGTCGGCCAGGTCGCCGTCGCGCACCATCCGCCAGAACTGGGCGCCGTCCGCCGGGTCGCTGAGCGGGATGCTCAGGTTCCGTACGCCCGGCAGCTCGATGTCCAGGCCGTCCAGCTTGTGGTCCGCCGCGTTGCGGAAGTCGAAGACCGTGTGCAGGCCGAGCCCGCTGAGGAAGGCCGCGTCCTCGGCCGTGGCGTGCGCCAGGTGGCCGCTGCGGTAGAGGCGGCCGTGCCGGACCCGGCGCCCGTCCGTGGTGGGCAGGCCGCCCAGGTCGCGGAAGTTGCGGACGCCGGTGAGTACGGGCTCCGTCGGCGGGGTCTGCGGCAGCTGCTGCGTCACGTTCACTCCTGGAGGCTCTGCCCCGGCGCGTGTCGCCGACGGGCCCACGCCCGTGACGATACGACATCGGTTCCTGGGGCAATCATCTCGGCCGACCGCTTCGCACCGGCGCGGACGACGACCAGGACATGTCCGTATTGATGGGGTATGACCAACCTGCCCTGGTTACGCGGGAGATGATCACCTGCTCGTGAGCGGGATCATATCCGTGACGGTGTGTGGTGACGGCCCGGCTGGGTATCCCCCGCGCCGCGCGGAAAGCCAAGATCCGTAATCCACGGAGTGTGACCGGAATTCCGCACCGCAATTCCGATGCGGAATCCGGTGCCGAACCCGTGGCTTGTTTCCGCCGTCCCGGCTCGCTTACGTTCCATGTCCATCCGGATGGAACGCCCAATCCTGCCGCCGTCCGGAATTCGCACCCACTCACCGTGTGGCAGGAGCGGGGGAACCAGGTAGGCCGCCGACCGGGACGACCGGACGGCTAGGGGTGAAGTCGCGCCAGGCGCGGCCGGGCATCTCCAGCCCGAACCCGACAGCTCACCTCGCAGGCGCCGGAGAGGAAATTCTTCATGCCCAACTCGGGTAAGCACCGCCGTCCCAAGTCCGGCACCATAGCCCGCGGTGTCGTCGCCGCGAGCGCCGGCGGCGCCGTCATCGCGCTTCCGCTGCTCGGCGCCACCGGTGCCCACGCCGCGGAGCGGTCCGCCCCGGCCGCCTCGCAGCCGGCCGCCGCGCACACCGCTCCGGCCAAGCCCGCGAAGAGCACCAACACCACCACCTACTCCGTGGTCTCCGGCGACTACCTGTCGAAGATCGCGGCCCAGCACCACCTCAAGGGCGGCTGGCAGAAGCTGTATCAGGACAACCGCGAGGTCGTCGGCGAGAACCCGAGCCTGATCTTCCCGGGCATGAAGCTGACCCTCGGCGCCAAGGCGGCCCCCGCCGCCGCCCCGTCCAAGGCCCCCGCCAAGCCGGCGGAGAAGACCGAGACGAAGGCCGCGCCCAAGGCCGAGACCAAGGTCGAGACGAAGACCGAGGCCACGACCGAGGCCCCGGCCACCCAGGACAACGCCTCCGGCTATGTCCACCCGGTCCCGGGCAACCACACCACCGCCTACCGCGCCTCCGGTGCCAGCTGGTCCAGCGGCAGCCACACCGGCATCGACTTCCCCGTCTCCACCGGCACCAGCGTGAAGGCCATCACCTCCGGCACCGTCGTCACCGCCGGCTGGGGCGGCGCCTACGGCAACCAGGTCGTCATCAAGCACGCCGACGGCCACTACTCCCAGTACGGCCACATGTCCTCGCTCTCCGTCTCGGCCGGCCAGACCGTGACCGCGGGCCAGCAGGTCGGCCTCTCCGGCTCCACCGGCAACGCCACCGGCCCGCACCTCCACTTCGAGGTCCGCACCGGCCCGGAGTACGGCTCGGACATCGACCCCATCGCCTACCTGGCGTCGCACGGGATCTACGTCTGATCCAGGCGGTACCGGCCCGGTGATCCGGGTCACGAACGGCACAGAGGGACGGCGCGCGGCAGCGCGCCGTCCCTCTGCTTATTCCCCCTTTACCGAAAACTGACCAGGTGGTTTATCTCACCACCCGTCAACCCCTTATTACGGTCGCGTAGGTCACATTCCGGGGTGCAGGATATGCGGTTGTGGCAGACGATTCGAACAACATTCAACAGGGCGCCATCGACCGACAGGGCGCCATCGGGTCGTACGCGGCGATTGGCGACAGCTTCACCGAGGGAGTCGGCGACCCCGGCCCGGACGGAACGTTCGTCGGCTGGGCCGACCGGCTCGCGGTACTCCTCGCCGACCGGCTCCCGGAGCCCGGCCCGGCGACCGGTGCCGAGGGCTCACCCGTTTCCGCGCACGGAAACTTCCGGTACGCCAATCTCGCCGTACGAGGACGCCTCCTCGACCAGATCGTCGAGGAGCAGGTGCCCCGGGCCAAGGAACTCGCCCCCGATCTGGTGAGCTTCTGCGCCGGCGGCAACGACATCATCCGGCCGGGCACCGATCCGGACGACGTGGCCGAACGCTTCGAGCGGGCGGTCGCCGACCTCACGCGGTCGGTCGGCACCGTCATGGTCACCACCGGCTTCGACACCCGCGGCGTCCCCGTGCTGCGCCATCTGCGCGGCAAGATCGCCACCTACACCGCCCACGTCCGGGCCATCGCCGACCGCTACGACTGCCCGGTCCTCGACCTGTGGTCGCTGCGCTCCGTGCAGGACCGGCGCGCCTGGGACGGCGACCGGCTCCACCTCTCGCCCGAGGGACACACCCGGGTCGCGCTCCGCGCCGCCCAGGTCCTCGGCCTCGACGTGCCGGCCGACCCGGACCAGGCATGGCCCCCGCAGCCCCCGCGCGGCACGCTGGAGATCCGCCGCGACGACATCCACTGGGCGCGTGAATACCTGGTCCCGTGGATCGGCAGGCGGCTGCGCGGCGAGTCCTCCGGGGACCACGTCGAGCCGAAGCGGCCGGACCTGCTGCCGCTCTGACCCGCCCCCTCCGCTGTCCTCAGTCGCCCCGCGACCGCGTCGCGGCGACCGGGGACAGCGGCAGCGCCGCCGGGACGCGCTCAAGCACCCCGCCCGCGAACACGTCGTACAGCGGCAGCGTCTCCAGGTGTACGTAGCCGATGTGGCAGTCGCACACGGCGAGCGGGCACGCCCTCGGCCCCAGCGCCCGCCGGTAGCTCCCGTCGTACAGATTGCCCAGCTCCGCCCGGACGAAGTGGCAGCGGCGCACCGAGCCCTCCCCGTCCACCGAGATCACCGACTCACCGGTCCGGCAGGGCAGCCCCGCCGACCGGTGCGGATGACGGCTGTACGGGAACAACGGGTCGATCGCCGTCCACCGGTCCGCCTCCTCGTCCGTGTAGGTGTGCCCCTCGGCGGCGTTGACCCAGAGGTAGACCCCGTCGGGGAGCGCCGCGCGCAGCCGCCGTGCCTCGCCGAGATGGGCCTCGAACCCCACGATGCCCACGCTGTGCCGGACCCCGAGGTCCCGCAGCTCCGCGCACCGGCCGAGGAAGCGCTCGTACGGCGTCTGCCCCGGGTGGTACGTGCACCACAGCGCGATCCGCTCGCGCGCCGCCGCCGGCGCCTCGGCCAGCCACCTCGTACGCCCGCTCAGATTGGTCTGGATCGCGACCCGGCGGACGTGCGGGAGGCCCGCCAGCTCCACGATCGCCCGGCGGTACCAGGAACGCACCAGGCCCTCGCCCCACGGTGTGAACAGCACCGAGATCCGGTCACCGGTCTGCTCCGCAGCCCACGCCGTGAACCGTTCCAGCGCCGCCCGGTCCGCCCGCAGCTGCTCCCGGCTGTCGCGCCGCTTGGCGAACGGGCAGTACGGGCAGTCGTAGTCGCAGGAGGCGAGCGGGCCCCGGTAGAGAATCGTCAGGTCCACGGGTCACTCACTTCAGCTCGTACGCGGCCATCGCGGCCCGCACGGCGGGGGAGAAGAGCTCGGGGCCCAGCGCGTCGGAGTACGCCAGCCCCTCGGGCGAGAGCCGCAGCAGCCCCTGCGCTCCGGTGTCGAGCCAGCCCCGGGCCCCGAACCGGGCCAGCTCCTCGGGGAAGTCCTCGTACGGCGAGGTGCCGAACCGCTCGCGGTAGTCGTCCACGGGCATGCCCCGCGCCTGGAGCACCGACTGAAGGAGATGACGGCGGCGCGCCTCGTCCCCGTCCGTGTACCGGCCGACCTCGGCGCGGGAGAAGTCCTCGGTCGCCGTGTAGGCGTCGATGATGCCCCGGACCTCGCTCATCCGGACCGCGTAGTCGAAGGAGTAGTGCAGCCGCGAGGTGTAGGAGCGGGCGCCGCAGCCCAGGCCGATCATGCCGTCCGTCTGGCAGGCGTAGTCGTCGGGCCCCTCCGCGCGCGGGGCGTCGGCCCGGCGGAACATCCGCATCGACACCTGTTCGTAGCCGTGGGCCAGGAGGTGGTCGCGGCCGGCCCGGTACAGGTGCAGGCGCTGCTCGTCCCAGGCCGCGTCGGCCTCACCGGCGGAGAGCCTGCCGAGCGCGGTCAGCGGGCGCACGTACAGCGGGTAGAGGTACAGCTCCTCCGGCCGCCAGCGCAGCGCCGCGTCCAGCGAAGTGCGCCACGTGCGTTCGGTCTGGCCGGCTATGCCGTAGATCAGGTCGATGTTGAGGACCGGTATGGAGGTGCCCCGGATGCGGTCCAGGGCGCGCTCCACGTCGGCCGCGTGCTGCGGGCGCACCGCCGCGCGCGCCTCGGCCTCGACGAAGCTCTGCACCCCGATGCTGATCCGGGTCGCGCCCCGCTCGGCGAGCACGGCCAGGCGGTCGGCGGTCGCGGTCGACGGGGAGGTCTCCACGGAGAGCGGTACGGCGCGCAGATCGGCGCCCATCCGCTTCTCCGCGATGTCGCACAGCCGGTCCAGCTCGCCCGCCGTCAGAAAGGTGGGCGTGCCGCCGCCGAACGCCGCCGCCGCGAACCGCACCGGCTCGGCGTCGCCCAGCGCGTCCCGTACCGCGCTCGCCTGCCGGTCCAGCGCGTCGAGATACCGCGAGGTCAGCTCGTCGGGAGCGCCGATCCGGGTGAAGAGGTTGCAGAAGCCGCAGCGCACCTCGCAGAACGGGATGTGCAGGTAGAGGGAGAGCGCGTCCCGGCTTTCCCCCGCCCACAGCTCGTCCAGCGCCGGCCGCCCGCCGGGCTGCCCGGCGAGCGGGCGGTACGCCGTCTTGTGCGGGTAGGCGTACACATAGCTCTCGTAAGGACGGACGGTCTGCGTCTCGGTCATCGCTCGGTCCCCGGTTCCAGGAAGAAGTGGGCGTACGGGACGGTCCAGACGGACTCGTGGCCGAGCCGGTGACCGGTGTAGCCGTCGTCGCCGTAGGCCGTCCCGTGGTCGGAGCAGACGATGGCGAAGGCACGGCGGCGGCTGCTCGCGGCGGCGAAGAGCCGGCCGATGTGGGCGTCCACGTACTCCAGGGCGGCGGCGTGCGTCGCACGGCTGTCACCGGCCTCGCGGGCCGCCCCGGGCAGGTGGAACCAGTTCGGCTGGTGGAGCGCGGAGACGTTGACGAACAGGAACAGCCGCTGCTGCGGAGGCAGGGCCGCGACCACCTCCTCGGCGCGGGCCACCTGCGCCTCGAACGAGGTGGGCGAGGGCACACCGAACTCCGGCTCCCAGTGCGCCTCCTGGAACAGCCCGGGAAGCACCGAGCCGAGCGGCCCTTGGAGGTTGAAGAAGCCCACACCGCCGATGCACACCGTGCGGTACCCCTCCTTCGCGAGCCCCGAGACCAGGTCCGGGGTGTCGAACACGAAGGTGCGCTCCGCTGTGGTCTCGCTGCCGGCGAATCGGGCGGCGAACAGCCGGGGGTGCGGCCCGGGCGCGGCCGGGGTGGGCAGGAATCCGGCGAACATCGCCTGGTGGGAGGCGTAGGTGAAGCTGCCCGGGGCGTGCCGCTTCTCCCAGGCACCGCCCGGCAGGTGGCGGGCCAGATTCGGGATGCGCCCGGCGGCGGCCAGCTCAGCGGCGACGTCGTACCGCAGGGTGTCCAGGGTGACGAACAGCAGGTCGTGGCTGCCGACGACCGCGCTCATATCGGGGTCGTGGCGGTGTTCAGGGGGTGGTGCTGACACGGTCGTTCCTTGCTCGTTCCAGTACGGCGGCGATCTGCGCCGCGTAGGTGTCCAGGCCCTCGGCGCCGCTGCCGGGCAGGCCGGTGAGCCTGGGCAGCAGGTCCCCGAAGGCGTTGACCTCGCCGACGGCGAAGCGCCGCCAGCCGGCCAGGGGCAGCAGGTCGACGCCGACGCACAGGGTGTCCGGGAAGGCGGCGGCGGCCTGCTCGCAGATCGCCAGGGCCTCGCCCCAGCCACCGCCCGCGGCCTCGACGGCCGCCCGCACCGCGGCCAGGTCGCCGCGCGCCCCGCCCAGGTGCAGATTGGTCATCGGTGAAGCGCTGGTACGGACCACGGCGTGGGTGGCCCGGCCGGCGACCACGACGACCCGCAGGTCGGCGGCCCGGCCGCGCTGGGTGGCCTTGGGCAGCCAGCGCTCGATGTGCAGCCCGTCCGGCGCCAGCGCGTCGATCACCGCCGCGACCTCGCGCTCCGTCGTGCACCGGCGGACCCGCAGCGAGTTGTACAGCCGGCCCGACGCGTCCCGCTCGACGGAGGTGGCCGCTCGGACCCGGCCCCCGCCGGCCGTCTCCACGGCGAGCACTCCGGAGGCGGACGAGCCGTGCGCGGGCTTCACGAACACCCGGGGCATGCGGTGGGCGGCCATCAGGTCCCGTACATCGGCCCAGCCCCGCACGGGGGCCCCGGCCGGGCCGGAGGTCGGCGAGGCGGGGACGGGCACCCCGGCCGCGTCCAGCAGTCCGTGGCACAGCCGCTTGTCGAAGAGCGCCGCGATGTCCGCCGGGGCGTCGAGCAGCCGCGCGCCCGCCTCCGCGGCGGCGAGCGCCACCTCGCGCACGGCGGCGGTGAACCGCGCGTACCAGAGGGCCGAACCCTCCACCCGCGTCGGGTCGTCGGCCCCGCGCAGCAGCCGGTCCACCTCGGCGTCCTCGCCCGGCGACTCGATGCGCACGGTCTCCCCGGGCAGGAAGCGCGCCCCGCCCCGCAGCACGTCCAGCCAGGGCACCGTGCGCGCCTCGGGCAGGCCGGCGGCGGTCACCGCTTCCTGGAAGAGGCAGACGCGGCGGCTGCCCGGATTGCCGACGACCGCGAGGCGCGGCGGGGCGCTACTCGCTGACCGCGACATAGCGGGGCTCGTCCTCGTCGTCGGGGTCCCAGTCGTCCGCCTCGGAGAGGTCGACGTGCACGTCGTAGCGCTCGGACAGCTGCCTGAAGCGCTCCATCACCTCGTCGCCGAGGTAGTGGTGGTGCAGGTCCAGGCCGTCCAGATGGGTGAGCGGCTGGCCGGCGAGGAGGGCCAGGCCCCCCGTGTCGCTGAGCGTGCCCATCGAGAGCGCCAGGAAGTCCAGTTGCGCGACGACCGGGGCGGAGGCGACCGCCGCGGCGATCTCGTCCTGGATCTCGCTGTTCTGGATGCCGAGGTGGCGCAGCCGGGGGAAGCCGCCCCCGGACAGCAGCGGGTCCAGGTCCGCCACCGTGGCGTCGCCCGAGTACCACTGGGAGCCGAGCCACAGCTCCAGCCGCTCCAGCGCGGGCAGTTCACAGGCGCCGACCGCCCGCACGACGTGACCGGGCAGACCGCCGGACTCGAAGCGCAGGGCCTTCAACGCCTCGTGCCGCACGGGGTGCAGCTCCAGCGCCTTCTCGTCCGCCCCGCCGCCGCCACCCCGCACCACCAGCTCCTCCAGGCGCGGGAACGCCCGGAGCACCGGCGTGATGTCGCACATCCGCAGCCACGACACCTCGCACTCCTCACCGACGACATCGGCGAGGAACAGGGCGCGCAGCGCCGGGAAACGGGCCGCGTCCGAGGTGATCAGCTCCACCACGGGAGCCAGGGAGGTGTAGTGGCCGGGCCACCAGGGGCCGATCACCAGGGCACGGACCTCGGCCGGGTCGACCGTTGCCAGGAAGTGCTGCCAGAGGGGGGCGAACTCCTGCCCCTCCCAGCCGCAGTCCAGCCGCCAGGCCGTGGAGTCCGCCGCCGGCAGCGGGCGGTCGTCGCCCGGCTCCGGAAGGGTGAACACGGGCAGGTGATGGAACGAGCAGGGGTGATCGATGCCGGTCATCGCGCCGTCACTCCGAGACCGTGACGTACCGGCCCGCCGGGCCACGGTTGTGCCACGGCTCGCAGCGCTCCGAGAGGTCCACCCGCACCCCGTGCGGCACCAGGGCCTCGGTGACGCGCTGCTCCATCGGCTCGGTGAGGAAGTGGTGGTGCAGGTCCAGCACGTCGAGATGGGTCAGCGGCTGGCCCTCCAGGAGCGCGGCCGCCCCCTCGTCCCCGAGCGTGCCGCAGGACAGGTCCAGGGTGCGCAGCCGGGCCACCAGCGGGGCCGAGGCCACCGCGGCCGCGATCTCGTTCTGGATCTCGCTGTTGCGCAGGCCGAGGTGGTGCAGGGCGGGGAAACGCGTCCCGGCGAGCAGCGGCGCCAGATCCGACACGTCGGCGTCGCCGCCGTAGGCCGAGACGCCGAGCCACAGGTCGAGGCGCTCCAGCGCGGGCAGTTCGCTCGCCAGGACACCGCGCACCACCTCGCGCGGCAGTCCGCCCGTCTCGATGGTCAGGGCCCGCAGCCGCTCGTGCTTCGTGGCCGGGAACACCAGATCCGAGCCGCCGCGCACGCCGAGCTCCACCAGCGCGGGGAAGGCGTCGAGCAGCGCCGTGACGTCGCTCTGCTCGATCCAGGAGATCTCCGCCTCCTCCATCGTCAGATCCCCGACGAACACCGCTTCCAGAGACGTCAGCCGGTCGGCGGCCGCGATGACGAGACCGATCGGATACGAGGACTTCTCCTCGTACGACTCGCCCCACTGCCCGATGATCAGGGCCCGGACGCCCGCCGGATCGACCTCCGCCAGGAAGGCGCCGAACTCCTCCTCCCAAGTGCCCTCGTCCTCGTAGGCGTTGATCGACACCCGCCAGGCGGCGGCGTCGGCGGCGGGCCGGGGGCCGCCCTCCGTCCCGGACTGGAAATCGACGGCCGGAAGGCCGAGCAACTCGTGCAGGTGGTCCACGGACATGGCCCTGAGCTCCTGATGACGGCGACGGATTGATGTTCCGCAAGGTCTATCAAGGCCCACTGACAACGGGGCGACCGCCCCCGCCCGGGGCGGCTCGCCGGCCGATTGTCAGACCCCCGCCGTAGCGTTCTCGATGTGGCCGGCACACCGGGTGCCGCCGCGGAGGGGAGAGGTCTGTGTACCGGCAGGGCGATGTACTGATCGTGCCACTGAAGGAGTCGGCGGTGCCCGCGCACGCCCTGGAGGCGCCCGGCGAACTGCGCGACGCGCGCGGCCGGCTGGTGCTGGCGCTCGGCGAGGTCACCGGACACGCGCACGCCGTGCCGGGGCCCGGCCGGCTCATCCGGGAGGGCGGGGTCTTCGGCCCGATGCTGCTCCACCTCCCCGAGGGCGGGCGCGTGGTGCACGAGGAGCACGCGACGATCCCGCTGCCCCAGGGCTGGTTCCGCGTGGTGCGCCAGCGGGAGTACGCGCCGGGGGCGGTCCGCGTCGTCGCCGACTGAGCGGCGGCGGGGCAGCCGCGGCGGCGGGGCCGCAGGACGCGGGATCAGGAAATCAGAACGGAACAGCGGAAGCAGGAGACGGGGAAACCGATGCAGTACGTGGACTCTTGGCGGGCCGTGGCGGCGGCGACGGGGGCGGCCGACCGGGCGGCGGCCGAGGACGGGGTGCGGCTCGCCTACCGCAGCGCGGGGCTCGCCGAGCCGGAGGAGTTCGTCTGGGCCGGCTCGCCCAGGGAGGCCGTGGAGGCCGTCGGCAAGCTGGCCGCCCCGGGGCGCTCCGTCCGCGACGAGGTGCGCACCCGCCCCTGGGCGGAGGAGCGGCGTCGGGTGTACGACGCCCTGGGTCCGGCCGGCTGGTCCGCGCTCTGGTCGGCCACCGGCGCCCAGCTCTGGGAGACCACGGCCGGCCTCGCCGAGCGGATACGGGCCGGGGTGGTCGCCGACCTCGCCGGTGAGGACCCGGACGCCGGGACCCGGGTGCGCCTGGTCCTGCTCGACGCGGTCCTCGGACAGCACGACGCGGCGTGGCTCGCCGCCTTCGACGGCCGGGGCGACCGGCTCGACGGACTGGCGGCGGTGGCGCGGAACGCGGGCTGGTGGTGGCCCTACGAGCGGGTCGCGGTGATCTGCGAGCGCCCACAGACCTTGCACCGCGACGAGGCGGGCCGCCTCGACCGGGGCGACGGACCCGCGCTCTCCTACCCGGACGGCTTCGCCCTGTACGCCTGGCGCGGCATGCCCGTGCCGCCGGAATTCCTGGACGAGCTGGCCGCGCTGACCCCGAAGCGCATCCGGGACGAGGAGAACGCGGAGCTGCGCCGCGTGATGCTGGAGTACTACGGCTACGACCGCTACCTCACCGAGTCCCGCGCCGAACCGGTCCACCGCGACGAGACGGGCGTCCTGTGGCGGATCGCCCTCGCCGACGACGAGGACGTCGTCATGGTCGAGGTGGTCAATTCGACGCCCGAGCCGGACGGCACCCACCGCACGTACTGGCTGCGGGTCCCGCCCGCCACCAGGACCGCGAGGGAGGGCGTCGCCTGGACCTTCGGGCTCCACGCCGACGTGTACGAGCCCCTCCAGCAGACCTGATCCGGGGAGGGAAACGCGGTCAGGCCGTCAGGGCCTCGTGGTCGATGCCGAGTTCGCGGGCGAGCGCCTGCTCGGTCCACTCCAGCATCGTCGCCCGGGACAACGGCCCGTTGTACGAGGTCATCTGCACGGCCAGACCGTCCAGCAGGGCGGTCAGCCGCCAGGCCACGGACATCGGGTCGTCGCAGTGGAACTCGCCGGCCGCCGCGCCCTCCTCGATGACCTCGGCCAGCTCGGCCTTCCACTGCTGGTCGAGGTCGCCGGCCACATTGCGCAGGGCCGGGTCGCGGAGGGAGGCGGCCCAGCCCTCGATCCACAGCCGCCAGCCCTTGGCCTGGCCCGTCGGCGCGTACCAGCGGACGGCCGCGCGCAGCCTGCGTACGGCGGTCGTGCGGCGGCTCAACAGCTTCCGCAGATGGGCGAGGTCGCTCTCGGCCGCGTGCGCGAAGGCCGCCGCGACCAGCTTCTCCTTGGTGGAGAAGTGATAGAGCACGAGCGCGTTGCTCACGCCGAGCACGGACGCCACATCGGCGATCCGCACGGCCGCGACACCGCGCACCTCGATCTGTTCGACGGCGGCACGCAGCAACTCCTCGCGCCGCTCCGCCACTCCCAACCGCACTCTGGCCACGCGGTCACCCTAACCAATGTCCAGCCGGGGCCGTTCGGGCGGACCGGCGGCGGACGGGCGGTCGGTGTCAGCGGTACCAGCCGAAGCGCTCCGCCATCACCGGCAGCCGGTCGGCGGCCACCGCGTGCGCCGCCGCGCGCGGGGTGCAGCCGTCCGCCGCCGCGCGGGCCAGCACCAGGCCCACCAGCTCCCGCATCGCGCGCCGGGTGTGCGCGAACGCCTCGTCCGCGTCGGCCCCGATGTCGCCGAACAGGGTCCACCACCACCAGGCGTTGGTCCCGGAGTTGACCACCACATCGGGCAGCACGGTGATCCCGCGCGCCGCGAGCAGCGCCTCCGCCTCCGGCAGGACCGGCATGTTGGCGGCCTCCACGACCCAACGGGCCGTGATCCCCGCCTGGTTCACCGCGTCCACGGCATAGGAGACGGCGGCCGGGACGAGCACCTCCGCGTCCTGGACGAGCCAGGCGTCGGCCGGCAGCTCCCGGTCACCGGCGCGCAGCGCGCCCCGGTCCACGGTGCCGTACGCGTCCCGCGCGGCCAGCAGCGCCTCGACGTCGAGCCCGGCCGGGTTCGCGATCGTGCCCTTGACGTCGGCGACGGCGACCACCCGGAGCCCCGCCCGGGACAGGAAGCGGGCGGTCGCCCCGCCCATGGTCCCGAGCCCCTGGAGCGCCACCCGCGCACCGTCGTACGCGACCCCGTCCCGGTCCAGCGCGGCGAGCGCAGCCTCGGCGACCCCGCAGCCGCCGACCAGCTCGTCCAGGCCGATGCCGTCCACCTCCAGGGCGAAGGCGTCGGCCAGCCGGCGCCGGGCCGCCGCCTCGTCCTCCAGGAGCGGGTAGACGGCCTGCACGGTGGAGACCAGCCCCGCTTCGGCCGCCGCGCGGTCCACCACGTCCTGGGAGAGGCCCAGGTCCTCACCCGTCGTCCAGCAGCTCTCGATGTACGGGCGCATCGCCCGCAGATAGCGGACCAGGACGCCGTAGGCCGCCGGGTCGCGCGGGTCGCAGTCGATGCCGCCCTTGGCGCCGCCCAGGGGTATGTAGCGGGCCCCGGGCCGGTCCGCGTCGAAGTGCAGGGCCTCCTTCATCGTCATGCCCCGGGCCAGACCGGCCACCTCCTCCAGCGTGCAGCCCGGGCGCATCCGCAGGCCGCCGCTGGAGACCCCGCGCACCAGCCGGTCCACCACGAGGTGGCCCCGGCAGCCGGTGGCGTGGTCGGTCCAGGTCAGCGAGATGAGCGGGGCGGGCGGGGACACCGGAGGCGTCGTCATCGTGCGTGCTCCTCAGGTCACTGTCGGGCGGGCGTTCGGGCAGCCGGGTGGCCGGGCAGCCGGGCGGCCGGGCGGACCGGCGTCGGCGGCCACATTTACTGAACAGTCGGTCAGTATTGGGAGCCGGGGGCGGCCCTGTCAACGCGGCCTTTGCCGCCGCGCGGCCCCGGTGGCCGGAACGCGCCGGTGCGCGAACGGCGGGAGGCGCGGTACCGGCCCCCGACGGGAGCGGGGGCGGCTTCCCACGTCCTCATGGCGAGCGCGTGTACGGACGGCGACGCGGGCAAGGCGGTCGGCGCGGAACGCCACCCACCCGGCTGTTCCGCTCTCGCACTGTCGTACCCCTTGTCCATAATGGGACGACCCCGACTCCTCAGGAGACCCCGTGACCGGCGCTGACCACAGGCTTCCGCTCCGCACCCGGCTGCGCGCGCTGCGCCCCGCTGCCTTCGGGGCCGACCCGGACGGCGCACGCATGGAGCGCATCCGCCGTTCCCCCAATTTCGCCGACGGCGTCTTCCAGAACCCGGTGGGCGCGCGCATCAGGCCCTCCGGTTCCACCGTGGATTTCGCCCGGGTCTACTTCCGCAAGGAGGAGCGGGTGCTCAGGGCCCCCGTCGCCCCGGTGCCGGTGCACGCCACGACCCTCGCCGACCTCGCCCGGCCGCCCGCCTCCGGACTCCGGATCACCTGGATGGGGCATTCCAGCGTACTTACGGAGATCGACGGCCGGCGCGTGCTGTTCGACCCCGTCTGGGGGGAGCGCTGTTCCCCCTTCGCGTTCGCCGGCCCCCGGCGCCTGCACCCGGCCCCCGTGCCGCTCGGCGCCCTGGGGCCGGTCGACGTGGTCGTGATCTCGCACGACCACTACGACCACCTCGACCTCCCCACGATCCGCGCCCTGGCCCGTACGGACACGGTCTTCGCCGTCCCGCTCGGCGTCGGCGCGCATCTGGAGCGCTGGGGCGTCGCGCCCGACCGGCTCCGCGAGCTCGACTGGAACGAGACCACGACGGTCGCCGGCATCGGTCTCACCGCCACCCCCGCCCGCCACTTCTGCGGACGCGGCCTGCGCAACCAGCAGCACACGCTCTGGGCCTCCTGGGCCGTGGCCGGACCCGAGCACCGGATCTACCACAGCGGCGACACCGGGTACTTCCCCGGCTTCCGGACCATCGGCGCCGAGCACGGCCCGTTCGACGCGACCATGATCCAGATCGGGGCGTACAGCCAGTACTGGTCCAAGGACCGTACGGACGACATGCCGGAGCCGGGCGCCTGGCCGGACATCCACATGAGCCCCGACGAGGGTGTGCGCGCCCACCTCGACCTCCAGGGCGACGACCCCGGGGCGGGCGTCATGCTGCCGATCCACTGGGGGACGTTCAACCTCGCGCTGCACCCCTGGGCCGAGCCCGCCGAGTGGTCGATGCGCGCCACCCGGTCCGTGGGCGTCACCATGGTCTCCCCGCGCCCTGGCCAGCCGTTCGAGCCCGCCGATCCGCCGCCCGTCGAGCCGTGGTGGCGTGCCGTGGCCGCCGAACCGGCTCCCGGCTGGGGCAACTGGCCCCCCGTCCACGTACAGCCGCACCGGCCGGCGGACCGCCCGGCCCCGGAGGCCGGCAGGGACCGCGACCGGACGCCCCAGCCCTGAGACCGGGCCGCGCGGACGTCCGCAGGGCCCCTCGACCCGGGTCGAGGGGCCCTGAGACATGTCCGCGTCCCTGCGCACGCCCGCGTCCCTGAAATACGCCCGCGTCCCTGAGACGCGGCCGTCCTAATCGGTCTCCCGTGCGAGCGCTCATACCAGAGCGGGACGGATGGCGGGCAAGTTCCACAACTGCGCCTCGCGGCCGCACTTCCGGCGACTACCGTGTGTGCCCGGTGATCAACGGTGGGCTCATATTCTCCGGGCCTGCCCGGCCGATGACCCGAGAATGCCCGACCACCGTAGGTGCCACCACACGCACGCAGATGTCTGGGGCCCCACGTACCGAGGACGCTGATGTCTCAACTTCGCGCACCCGACGCGCGACCGGATCGACGAGAGGGCGGGCGGCACGGCCGACCGGGTGCCCGTTCCCACTCGGCCGCGGCCAGACCTCGCGCCGCCCGCCCGACCCCCGAGGCGCGCATACGCCCTCAACTCCTGCGCACCGCCGTGCTGCCGGCGCTCGCGGTCGCCCTCGCCGGCGCCGCGGCCGTCGTCTTCACCGCACGCGCGGGCCACGCACGGCCGTCCACGGAACTCTGGATCGCCCTCGGCTCGGCTGCCGCCCTCGCGCTCGCCGCGGTCCTCGCCGCCGTCCTGGCCGCCAACCGGGCCGCCACCACGGTCTTCGGCCGCTGCCTCGCGCTGCGCCGGACCAGCGCCCAGAGCCAGGCCGAACTCCAACGCGTTGTGGAACGGCTGCGCGACGGCGAGCCCGTGCCCGTCCGGCGCGCCCCGCAGAGCCCGCCGCCCGGCGGCGACCCCTTCGAGCTGCTGGCCCAGGAGCTGGGCCGCCAGCAGGAGGCCGCCGTGGTCGCGGTCGTCGAGGCCTCCCGGCTCTCCGAGCCCAGCGGCGAGGACCAGAAGGTCGAGGTCTTCGTCAACCTCGCCCGCCGCCTCCAGTCGCTCGTGCACCGCGAGATCCAGCTGCTGGACGAGCTGGAGCACGAGGCCGAGGACCCGGACCTGCTCAAGGGCCTCTTCCAGGTCGACCACCTCGCCACCCGCATCCGCCGCCACGCCGAGAACCTCGCCGTGCTCGGCGGTGCCGTCTCCCGCCGTCAGTGGAGCAACCCGGTCACCATGAGCGAGGTGCTGCGCTCGGCGATCGCCGAGGTCGAGCAGTACCCCCGGGTCAAGCTGGTCCCCCCGATCGACGGCACCCTGCGCGGGCACGCCGTGGCCGACGTCATCCACCTCCTCGCCGAGCTCGTGGAGAACGCCACGGTGTTCTCCGCCCCGCACACCCAGGTCCTGCTGCGCGCCCAGCGCGTCACCGCCGGGCTCGCCCTGGAGGTCGAGGACCGCGGACTCGGCATGCCGGGCGACGAGCAGAAGCGGATGAACGCCCTGCTCACCGACCCCGACCAGGTCAATGTGGCCCGCCTGCTCCAGGACGGCCGCATCGGCCTGTTCGTCGTCGCCTCGCTGGCCCGGCGGCACGGCATCGCCGTACGGCTGCAGAGCAACATCTACGGAGGCACCCAGGCCGTCCTGGTCCTCCCGCAGACCCTGCTCGGCGCCGACGAGGACGCCCCCGAAGCGGCCGGGGAAGCGCCCGTCCCGCCCGCCGGGCCCGTGCACCGCCCGCCCCCCCTGGAGGACCGGCCGGCCCCCCGCGAGCCCGCGCCCGCCCCCGAACCGGCACGCCGGCCCTACGTCCCCAGCCAGCAGCCCGGCCCGCACCGGACCCCGCCCCAGCCGGGCCCGGGACGCCAGGGCGAGGCCCCGCCCCTGCCGCTGCGCGCCGAGCGCGTCGACCGGCCGGCCGTTGACGGACCGCCCGCCGCCGCGTCCGAGGAGGCGACCGCACCGAAGGCCGGTGCCGACCGGCCCCTCCTCCCCAGGCGCGCCCACCAGGAGCACCTGGTCCCGCAGCTCAGGGAGGCCCCCGCGCCCCGGACCGCGGAGGAACCGGTCCTGCACGACCCCGGGCTCGTCGCCGCCTTCCGGCGCGGCATCGACCTCGCCGCGGCCCGGGCCGCGGCCGAGCAGGAGCCCGCGCCCGAATCACCGGCCGGCGGCACGCGCATGACGACGGCCGCCCAGCTGGGCGCACCGGCCCGGCCGCTCCCCGTCCGGGGCGCCGCCGCACCCGCGCCACCGCGCGGAGCCGCCGCACGTCCCGGCGACCACGACCCACTCGCAGCGAACCCCATCAAGGAGTAGATGTTCCATGGCGACCGATATGCCGTCCGGTCAGGTCTCGGACCTCGACTGGCTGCTGAGCGGCCTGGTCCAGCGCGTGCCGTACACCCGCAGCGCGGTCCTGCTCTCCGCCGACGGGCTGGTGAAGTCCCTCCACGGCATGGACGCCGACAGCGCCGACCACATGGCGGCGCTGGCGGCCGGCCTCTACTCGCTGGGCCGCAGCGCCGGGGCGAGGTTCGGGGACAACGGCGAGGTCCGGCAGGTGGTCGTGGAGCTCGATTCGACGCTCCTCTTCGTCGCCACCGCCGGCTCCGGCACCTGTCTGGCCGTCCTCGCCGGCCGCAACGCCGACGCCGCCGTCCTCGGCTACGAGATGACCATGCTGGTGAAGAGTGTGCGGCCCTATCTGATGACCCCGGTGAGACAGGCGGCCGGGACGCCGGGGACAGCGGGGCTGTGACCGTGGCGGTCACCCAGGACGGGCCGCTGCTCGACGACGCGGCGGGCCGCCTCATCCGCCCCTACACGGTGAGCAACGGCCGTACCCGTCCCACGGCCGTGCTCGACCTGCTGTCCCTGGTGATGGCCACCGGGACCGTCCCGCAGACCCACCTCGGCCCCGAGCACTCGGTGGCCCTGGGCCTGTGCGAAGGCCCCACCTCGGTGGCCGAGATCGCCGCACATCTGAGGCTGCCCGCCGTCGTGACCAAGGTCCTCCTCTCCGACCTGGTCGACTGCGGCGCCGTCACCGCGCACGCGCCCGCCTTCCATGACACGCCCACCGACCGACATCTGCTGGAGGCAGTGCTCGATGGCTTACGACGACAGCTCTGACGGCTACGGCTACCCGGACGGCTCCGGCTATGGCTACGGCTACGCGGACGACGGCTCCGGTGGCGGGTACGGACAGGACACCGCCACCACCGAGTACGCCGCCCCGCCGGCCTCGCCCGAGGGCTTCCCCGTCGCGTTGAAGGTGCTGGTGGCCGGCGGATTCGGGGTCGGCAAGACGACGTTCGTCGGCGCCGTCAGCGAGATCGCTCCGCTGAGCACGGAAGAGCTGCTGACCCAGGCGAGCGCGGCGACCGACAGCCTGGAGGGCGTCGAGTCGAAGACCTCCACCACCGTGGCGATGGACTTCGGCCGCATCACGCTGGACGACCAGCACGTGCTGTACCTGTTCGGCACCCCCGGCCAGGAACGCTTCTGGTTCATGTGGGACGAGCTCTCGCAGGGCGCGCTGGGCGCGGTCGTGATCGCGGACACCCGCCGGCTGGAGGAGTGCTTCGCGGCCGTCGACTTCTTCGAGCGGCGCGGCATCGGGTTCGTCGTCGCCGTCAACGAGTTCGACGGCGCCTACCGTTACGGCCCCGAGGAGGTCCGCGCCGCGCTCGACCTGTCGCCGGAGGTGCCGGTCGTGCTGTGCGACGCCCGCGTCGCCAGCTCCGGCACCGGCACGCTGGTGACGCTGGTCCAGCACCTCATCAACGCCACCGACGAGGCCGTGCCGCTCCCCGGACACGCCGGATTCGGGGCCCGGCCGTGATCCCGCGAGCGGCCGGACGACTGCTGCTGACCCCCGTCGACGGCGAGGCGCCTGCCCGCACCCGCCGGCTGCGCGGCCTCGGCCTGGGGGAGCGGGAGGACGCCTCGTTCGACAACTTCGACGCCTTCGCCGACCGGGTGGCCGAAGTGACGGGCGTGCCGTTCTCGATGGTCAACTTCATCGACGGGAACCGGCAGTTCTACGCCGGACTGCACACCCCCGCCGGGACCCGCAGGGGCTCGGACCTGGGGGCCACCGCGGCGGGCAGCGGTCGCAGCGGCCGGTACGTGGCCCTCGACCACGGCTACTGCCCGCACGTGGTCGTCCGGCGCAAGGCGCTCGTCCTGGAGGACGTCTGCGACTACCCGCGCTTCGCGGGCAACCCGGTCGTGGACGACATAGGCATCCGCTCCTACCTGGGGGCACCGCTCATCGACCGCACCGGGATCGCCCTGGGCGCCGTCTGCGCCGTGGACACCGTGCCCCGCCCCTGGGGGAGGGCGGGGCTCGACACCATCAAGTCCCTGGCGCGGGAACTCGTCGGCCACCTCGACCGCAGGGAGGACCACACCCCCCGCTTCTGACCGGACCCCGACCGCGCGCCCGCCCAGGAAGCCCAGCGACACCGCGCCACCCCGGCGTCCTCGGCCCGCCGTCCCAGCCCTGCAGCCCGACCACCGCGCTGGACAGACCGTCGGCGGCACGGGCGAGCCACTGAGAGTGTCCAACCGGGCACGGAGCGCGGCGTACCGGAAAGCGGTTCGTGACCACCCGGTGAAGTGCGGTATTGTTCTCATGCGCGTTCGGCCAGGGGGAACCCCAGGTCAGACGGGCATCGGGACGTGGCGCAGCTTGGTAGCGCACTTGACTGGGGGTCAAGGGGTCGCAGGTTCAAATCCTGTCGTCCCGACTCGTGAGAGTCGTAGATCGAAGGCCGGTTTCGGAGGCATCCGAACCGGCCTTCGATCATTTCCGGGGCGGGTCGGGGGTCTGCGTCCCCTGACCGGGAGGGGCCCGCGAGCCGCCGCGGGGGAGCGGTGCGCTGCGGAGCAAGGAGCAGTGCGCGCAGAGGCGGGACGCGCGGGCGCCGGTGCCGTGCGCGTACGCATCGTGCGGCCCGCCGGTGCGGAGGGGCCGTTCCCGGTGGTCCTCTACATCCACGGCGCGGACTGGGTCTTCGGCAACGCGCACACCCACGACCGGCTCGTGTGCGAAATCGCCGAGGGGGCCGGCGCCGCCGTCGTCTTCCCCGAATACGCGCTCTCGCCCGAGGCCCGCTACCCCGTCGCGATCGAGCAGAACTGGTCCGTGGCCCGATGGATCGTCACCGACGGCGCCCGGCAGGGTCTGGACGGCGCACGGATCGCCGTCGCGGGCGACTCGGTGGGCGGCAACATGAGGCCGATGTGCTGCGCGACGAGGGTGAGGCGTACGCCGCGAAACTGCGCGGCGCGGGCGTGCCCGTGACCGCCGTGCGGGCCGGAAAGCAGTTGTGCGCGTGCGGGGACCCGGGGCTCGGCCTGCCCGCCCTCGGCCCGGCTTCGAGCACCGCCCATCGGCTAGGTTGCCGCCATGAAGCCTCGGGTGTTTCTCTTCGACCTCGGCGGTGTCGTCTGCCGCTTTCACCGTGAACGGCGGCTCGAACTCCTCGGGGCGGCGTGCGGGCGCTCCGCGCGGGACGTCGAGGCGGAGCTGTACGCCTCCGGGCTCATCCCGGCCTGGGACCGGGGGCAGGGAAGCGCCGACGACATCGAGCGGGAGATCAGGCGGCGCCTCGGCTTCGCGGGTACGGGCGAGGAGCTGCGCCGCGTCTGGTGCGGGGCGTTCGAGCCCGACCCCGGGGTCCTTGCCGCGGCAGACCTCGTACGGGACCGGCCGACGGCCCTGTTCACGGACAACGACGCGCTGCTGCGCGCCGGGCTGCCCGAGCGGCTGCCCGAGGTGGTCGCGCGCTTCGACGCGCTCGCGTTCTCGTGCGAGCTCGGTGCGACCAAGCCCGCCGAGGAAGCCTTCGCGGGCGCGCTCGGGACGCTCGGGGCCGGCCCCGGCGAGGCGTTCTTCGTGGACGACCGGGAGGCCAACGTCCGGGCGGCCCGCGAGCTCGGGCTGACCGCCGTGGTCTTCGAGGGCGGCGCGGCGCTCCGGCGGACGCTGGAACAGCTGCTCGCGGGCTGAGCCGCAAGGGCCCCCGCTCCCGGGGCCCGGCGCGCCCCGGGCAGTGGCCGAGCGCGTCAGGGCGCGGTCAGCGTCATCTCGAAGGAGTACCGGGACGCCCGGTACAGGTGGCGGCCGTACTCCACCGGGCGGCCCCCGTCGCCCAGCACCGTGCGTTCCACGGTGAGCAGGGGCCCGCCGCGCCCCTCCCCGAGGAGCCGGGCCTCGGCCGCGGTGGCCCGGCGGGCACCGATGGTCTGCTCGGCGGAGCGCAGGGCGATGCCGGAACGCCGCAGGAGCGCGTAGAGCCCGTGCGCGGCCAGGTCCTCCTCGATGAGGTCCGCGACGCCGATGGGCAGATGGTTCTCCAGGACGGCCATCGGCTCGTCGTCCGCGTACCGGAGCCGGCGCAACACGACGGTGTCGGTGCCGGGTTCGAGCTGGAGGGCGGCGGCGGTCCGGCCCTCGGCGGGGCGGACGCGCATCGACAGGACCTTGGTGCGCGGGCGGCGGCCCTCGCGTTGCAGCTCCTCGTACAGGCTGGTCAGCTCCGCCTGCCGGCGGACCCGGTTGTTGACGACCTGGGTGCCGACGCCGCGCTTGCGCGACAGCAGGCCCTTGTCCACCAGATGCCGCATGGCCTGACGCATCGTCGGGCGGGACAGCCCGAAGCGGTCCGCCAGCGCGATCTCGTTCTCCAGCCGGGCGCCGGGCGCCAACGTGCCGGATTCGATGAGGTGTTGGAGCTGCTGCGCGAACTGGAAGTACAGCGGGACGGGGCTGGACCGGTCGATGGTGATCAGCTCGGTGAGCGGGTCCATGCCGGGCTCTTCGGAACGTCGTGCCACGTACTCAAGTATGCCGTAAGCCCGCTTCCAGCTCAGTACGTATATATGTCAGAACAAATACTTGACCGGCTGTGATCGGCGACGATACAAAGACGAAGATCAGGAGCGTCGGCCAGCCGGCCCCCATCCGCCCCGGAGGCACCCGCGCATGCGCATCGGACTCATCGGAACGGGCCGCATCGGCGCCTTCCACGCCGCCACCCTCGCCGCCCTGCCCGCCGTCGACCGCCTCGTCCTGCACGACGCCGTCGAGCAGCAGGCCCGCGAGCTGGCCGGGAAGCTGGGCGCCGACTGGGCGGACGGCCTGGACGCGCTGCTCGGCTCCGGCCTGGACGGGGTCGTGATCGCCGCCCCCACCGCCGTCCACGACACGCTCATCCGCGCGGCGGTCGCCGCCGGGGTGCCCGTCTTCTGCGAGAAGCCGGTCGCCGCCGGCCTCGAAGCCACCCGCGCCCTGCTGGCCGACATCGCCGGCTCCGGGGTGCCGCTCCAGGTCGGCTTCCAGCGCCGCTTCGACGCCGGGTACACCGCCCTGCGCGACGCGGTCGCCGCCGGGGAGCTGGGCTGGCTGCACACCGTGCGGGCGTGCACCGCGGACCCGGCGCCCCCGCCGGCCGGATATCTGCCGCTGTCCGGCGGCATCTTCCGGGACTGCGCCGTGCACGACTTCGACAGCGTCCGCTGGGTCACCGGCCGCGAGGTCGTGGAGGTCGGCGCCACCGGGGCCAACCGGGGCGACGCCGCCTTCGCGGCTGCCGGAGACGTCGATACCGCGGTCGCCGTCCTCACGCTCGACGACGGCACCCTCGTCAGCTGCACGGCCACCCGCTACAACGGCGCTGGATACGACGCGCGCATGGAACTCGCCGGATCGCGGTCCACGCTGGCCACCGGGTACGGCGACCGCGCGCCCCTGCGGACCACCGCCGGCGGGCCGCCGCCCGGAGCCGCCCCGTACGACGGGTTCCTCAGCCGCTTCCACGACGCGTACGTCGCCGAGATGGCGGCCTTCACCGAGGTCGCGGCCGGGCTCCGGCCCAGCCCCTGCACCGGGGCCGACGCCCTGGCCGCGCTGTTGGTCGCGGAGGCCGCCGACCGCTCGCGGCGCACGGGCCGGCCGGTGCGCGTGGGGCGGTGAGGGCGGAGGCGGGCCGGGGTGAGGTGCCGAACGAACGTCTGGTTACCATATGAGCGCCGCCTAGCTCGAAAGATAAACCTGTGACTGTCAATGACGACGCGTTCACCAACTGGAAGAACCGCGAGGAGATCGCGGAATCGATGATTCCGATCATCGGCAAGCTGCACCGCGAGCGGGACGTCACCGTCCTCCTGCACAGCCGCTCGCTGGTGAACAAATCGGTGGTGAGCATCCTCAAGACCCACCGATTCGCCCGGCAGATCGACGGCGCGGAGCTCTCGGTCACCGAGACCCTGCCCTTCCTCCAGGCCCTCACCACCCTCGACCTGGGCCCCTCCCAGATCGACATCGGCATGCTCGCCGCCACCCACAAGGCCGACGACCGCGGCCTCAGCGCGGCCGAGTTCACCGCGGAGGCCGTCGCCGGCGCCACCGGGGACAACAAGATCGAGCGCCGCGAGGCGCGCGACGTCGTCCTCTACGGCTTCGGCCGCATCGGCCGCCTGCTCGCCCGGCTGCTCATCGAGAAGGCCGGCTCAGGCAACGGCCTGCGGCTGCGCGCCATCGTGGTCCGCAAGGGAGCGGGCCAGGACATCGTCAAGCGCGCCTCGCTGCTGCGCCGCGACTCCATCCACGGCCAGTTCCAGGGCACGATCACCGTGGACGAGGCCAACGACCGGATCATCGCCAACGGCAACGAGATCCAGGTCATCTACTCCGACGACCCGACCGCCGTCGACTACACCGTCCACGGCATCCACGACGCCATCCTCATCGACAACACCGGCAAGTGGCGCGACCGCGAGGGCCTGTCCAAGCACCTGCGCCCCGGCATCGCCAAGGTCGTGCTCACCGCCCCCGGCAAGGGCGACGTCCTCAACGTCGTGCACGGCGTCAACCACGACATGATCAAGCCGGACGAGCAGATCATCTCCTGCGCCTCCTGCACCACCAACGCCATCGTGCCGCCGCTGAAGGCGATGGCCGACGAGTACGGCGTCCTGCGCGGACACGTGGAGACCATCCACTCCTTCACCAACGACCAGAACCTGCTGGACAACTACCACGGCTCCGACCGCCGTGGCCGCTCCGCGCCGCTCAACATGGTCATCACCGAGACGGGCGCCGCCTCCGCCGTCGCGAAGGCGCTGCCCGACCTCAAGGCGACCATCACGGGCAGCTCGATCCGCGTCCCCGTTCCGGACGTCTCGATCGCCATCCTCAGCCTGAAGCTGGGCCGCGAGACCACCCGCACCGAGGTCCTCGACCACCTCCGAGAGGTCTCGCTCACCTCCCCGCTCAAGCGGCAGATCGACTTCACGACCGCCCCCGACGCGGTGTCCAGCGACTTCATCGGCTCACGCCACGCCTCCATCGTCGACGCCGGCCCCACCCAGGTCGACGGCGACAACGCGATCCTCTACCTCTGGTACGACAACGAGTTCGGCTACTCGTGCCAGGTCATCCGGGTCGTGCAGTACGTCTCCGGCGTCGAGTACCCCACGTATCCCGTGCCGGTCGCCTGACGCACGACGGGTCCCGCCCGCCCGCCGATGGGGCGGGCGGGACCCTTCCGTCAGGCCGGGACAACCGGCGCGGGCGCGTATCCCGTGGCCCGGGTGGTGAACGTCCCCCGGCCCTGCGTACGGCTGCGCAGCCGCGTCGCGTAACCGAACAGCTCGGCCAGCGGCACCGTCGCCGTGACCACCGACGCGCCGCCCCGCGTGGTCGAGCCGGAGACCCGGCCGCGCCGGGCGGCCAGGTCGCCCAGCACTCCGCCGACCGCGTCACCGGGCACTGTGACCGTCACCTCGACCACCGGCTCCAGCAGCACCATCGCGCTCGCCCGCAGGGCCTCCCGCAGCGCGAACCGCCCCGCCGTGCGGAACGCCATCTCCGAGGAGTCCTTGGGATGCGTCGCGCCGTCGGTCAGCGTCACCCGCACCCCGGTCACCGGATGCCCGCCGAGCGGCCCCTCGGCCAGCGCGTCCCGGCAGCCCGCCTCGACCGCCCGCACATACTCCTGGGGCACCCGGCCGCCGACGACCGACGAACCGAACGCGAACTCCGCCGCATCCTCGCCCTCCCCCGCCGCCAGCGGTTCGACGTCGATGACGACGTGCGCGAACTGCCCGGCCCCGCCGTCCTGTTTGACGTGCCGGTAGACCAGCCCGGACACCCCGCGTACCAGCGTCTCCCGGTGCGCGACCTGCGGCCGGCCGACCCTGACGTCCAGACCGTGGTCGCGGCGGATCTTCTCCGCGGCCACCTCCAGATGCAGCTCGCCCATGCCCGACAGCACCGTCTGGCCCGTCTCCGCGTCCGTACGCACCACGAGCGACGGGTCCTCCTCGGCCAGCCGGACCAGGGCGGCCATCAGCCGCTCGGTGTCCGTGCTCCGCCGCGCCTCCACCGCCACGGACACGACCGGGTCGGCCACCGCGGGCGGTTCCAGGACGAGCGGGGCGCCGGGCGCGCACAGCGTGGCACCGGGGCGGACGGCCTTCGGGCCGATGACCGCGACGATGTCCCCGGCCACCGCCGCGTCCACGTCCACATGGCGGTCCGCCTGGACCCGCAGGACACGTCCGACGCGCTCACTTCGCCGGGTGGTCGCGTCCAGCACCGTCTCCCCCTTCCGGACCGTTCCCGAGTACACGCGCAGATACGTCAGCCGGCCCGTCGGGGTCGCGTTCACCTTGAACGCCAGCGCGGCGAACGGCCCCCGGGGATCGGCGGTCCGCTCCTGCTCCCTCCCGTCGAGCACGCCGCGTACCGGCGGCACGTCGAGCGGGGAGGGCAGGTACGCGACGACCGCCTCCAGCAACGGTTCGACACCCCGGTTGCGGTACGCCGAACCGCACAGCACCACGACCCCCTCACCGGTCCGCGTCAGATCCCGCAGCGCCCCGGTCAGCGTCTCGTCCGAGAGCGCGGAGCGTACGCAGAACTCCTCCAGGGCCGCCGGATGCAGCTCCGCCACCGCCTCCTCCAGCAGCCGCCGGCGCCGGGCGGCCTCCTCGCGCAGTTCGGCGGGCACCTCGCCCTCCTCGTACGCGTCGGCGCCGTCCGCCCACACCAGGGCGCGCATGCGCACCAGGTCGACCACCCCGCGGAAGGCGTCCTCGGCCCCGATGGGCAGCTGCACCACGAGCGGGACCGTGTGCAGCCGGTTCCGGATGGAGGCGACCGCGGTGTCCAGGTCCGCGCCGGCCCGGTCCAGCTTGTTGACGAAGGCGATGCGCGGGACCGAGTGCCGGTCCGCCTGGTGCCACACCGACTCGCTCTGCGGTTCCACCCCGGCGACCGCGTCGAACACCGCGATCGCGCCGTCGAGCACCCGCAGCGCACGCTCGACCTCGTCGGCGAAGTCGACGTGCCCGGGGGTGTCGATCAGGTTGATCCGGTGACCGTCCCAGGCGCAGCTGACGGCCGCGGCGAAGATGGTGATGCCCCGGTCGCGTTCCTGGGAGTCGAAGTCCGTGATGGTCGTGCCGTCATGGACCTCACCGCGCTTGTGAGTGGTGCCGGTGGTGTAGAGGATGCGCTCCGTCACGGTGGTCTTGCCGGCGTCGACGTGGGCGAGGATGCCCAGGTTGCGGACGGTGGTGAGAGCGGTGACGGGGGAGAGGTGCTGGTGGGTACGCACGGCCGGTGGCCTTTCGGGATGAGCCGGAAGAAGACGGCGCGATACCCCCGGACGAAGCGGCCCGGACGCGGGCCTGCGAGGCCCGCCGGAATGACTGGGTGTCAGAAGAACTGTGGGGCCCGGGTGTTCGTCACGGGGTCCGGGGCCGGCCGCGCAGCCGGCGCCGGGCGGCGCGAGACACCAGGATCACCTCGAACCGCGACGGGGGGACGACGGCGGCGGTGCGGTGGCGCACGGCGGTCTCCCCTCAACGGTCACGGCGGACGCGCCGGCGGACGGCCGGCGCGCGGTGTACGGCGAGTCTAGGGAAGGCGTGCCGGGCGGGGGAACCGGTTTTCCGGCCGCCGGGTGAGACCGCCCGGCGGCCGGACCGCCGCACGGCACCGGCGCAGGGCGCTCCGGCCGCAGCCGCGCCACTCGGCGGGCGACGGGCCCACGCCCCGGCCGCCCCGGGTGATCAGGGCGTTCACCGGGGTGTGCGGGTCCAGGGCCATCGTGCGCGCGAACAGCACGCCGATGACGAGCGGGGCGAGCGAGAGGGCCAGAGCGGTCCCGGCACTGGTGACGTGCCGGATACGGAGGCGCTGCGGGTCGGGAGCCATGACACCAGTTCACCGGCGGCGCCCCGGTACGGGATCGGCGGACGTACTCAGACCGTACGGCCCGGATACTCACCCGGGCCGTACGGTATGCCCCGGCGCGGGCTCACGCGTTGGTGCCGGAGCCCCCGCCCGACGCCGCCTTGATGCCCTTGGTGATCTTGTCCAGGACGGACAGCGAGGGCGCCTTGCTGTTGATGTCGAAGCCGGAGCGGACCACCACCAGCATGTCCTTGGCCAGCGGGGACGGGAACGCCAGGGACTCGACGTAGCCGTCGTCGCCGTTCTTCGTCACCACCTTCCAGCGCACCCGGTAGCCCTGCTGCCCGGCCACCGTGACCGCCTCGGACTTCAGCTCCTCGTGCGAGGTGATGCCGCCGTAGATCTCCTCGCCGTAGGAGTCGTTCGCGTTGGCCTCGATGTCCTTCTCGGCGGTGGCCTTCGCGGTCTTGGTGGTCAGCTCCAGCGCCTCGGCCGGGGCGGAGAAGATCCCGCCGCGCACGCACTTCTGCTCGGTGTCACCGGGGCAGGTGTAGGACCCGGTGGTCACCCCGGCGCCCATGCCCGACTCGCCCTCCCAGCCGTCGAGGACCGGGATGCTGATGCCGCTGGCCAGGTCCGTCGCGTAACCGTCCTCGATCTGCGGCTGACCCTGCTCCGGGGACTCGCTTCCGCCGCCGTTGCCGCCGTCGCCGCGCCCGTCACCGTTTCCGCCGCCGCCGCCGCCGCCGCTGCCGCCGCCGCGCTGCCGGGCGGGTCCGGGGGAGGGGGAGCCGGACGGGGCGGTGGCGGCGGTGTCGCTCTTGCCGTCGGAGTCGTCCGTCAGCAGGTAGACGCCGCCCCCGATCGCGGCGAGCACCACCACCGCGGCGGTGATGCCCGCCCCGATGCGTATCCGTCGGCTGCGGACGGCCGCCGGCGGTACGCGCAGATGGTCGGTCCACTGGGTGCCGTCCCACCAGCGCTCGTAGCGGGGGCCAAATCCTGAATACCCGGGGTCTGGATGCCAGCCGGGCGGGCTCGTCTGGGTCACGCCCGACACCGTAACCGGACTGCCTGAGAATCCTATGAACCGGGTGGACGCTTCTCACCGGCCGGCCGCCCGCATCTGCTTCCCTCCTTGGTCTAGACAAGTGGAGGGGGTGTCACTAGCATCCGCCGACGAGGCGCGGCGGACCGGCCTGACCGCGCCCAGAAGTGAGGGCCCCATGGAAGCGACCGCCCCCGACCGTCGTTTCGCCGAGGACTACCGCCTTGCCCGGGAGATACCGCGCGACGGACTGACCGCCTGGCGCGCGGCCGTCGCCGCCGAGGTGGAACTCGCACCGGGCGACACCCTCCTGGACGTGGGCGCAGGCACCGGCTCCTTCGCCTCCGCCTTCGGCGACTGGTTCGGCGTCCGGGTCCTGGCCGTCGAACCGTCCGCCGCCCTGCGGGAGTTGATCCCCCGGACCGGACTGATCGAGGCGCTGGACGGGCGGGCCGAGGCGCTGCCGGTGCCGGACGGCTGCGCGGACGCGGCCTGGCTGGGCTCGGTCGTCCACCACATCGACGATCTGCCCGCCGCCGCACGGGAGTTGCGCAGGGCCCTGAAGCCCGGCGCCCCCGTGCTCATCCGCAACTCGTTCCCCGGCCGGTGCGCCCGGGACCTGCGGGTGCGGTTCTTCCCCGGTGCCGAGCGCATCGTGGACGGCTACCCGACGGTGGAGCAGACGTGCGCCGCGTTCGCCGGGGCCGGATTCACCCGCGTCGCCCTGCACGCGGTCCCGCAGGAGAGCGCGCCGAGCCTCGCCGCCTTCGCCGACCGGATCAGACGGGACGCCGACGCGAAGCTGCGCGGCCTCGGCGACGACGAGTTCGAGCGCGGGATGCGCCGGCTGCGTACGGCGGCCGAGCAGGAACCGGACCGGCCCGCCGTGAGCTGGATGGACCTGCTGGTCCTGGTCTGACGGCGCGCGCCGCCGACGTAGAGTCGGGCCGCATGAAACCCAGCGACGAGGAGGGGCGGGCCGTACGGGCCGCCATGGCGGGCGAACTGCGGCTGCTCGACCCGGCGGTACGGGCGTCGCCCGAGGCGGTGACGGAACTCCTCGACCCGGAGTTCACCGAGTTCGGCGCGTCCGGACGCCGCTACGACCGCGCCTCGATTCTGGCCGTCACCTCCGCCGTCGAGGAGGGCGGCCCCGGCCCGGACGTCTCCGAGCTCTCCGGCACCCTGCTCGCCCCGGACCTGGTCCACCTGACGTACGTCACCGAGCGGGACGGCCGGCTGTACAGGCGCAGTTCGCTGTGGCGCAGGACCGGTGAGCAGTGGCGGATGTACTTCCACCAGGGCACCCCGGCAGGTCCCGCGCGGGCCGCCGCCGGGAATCCGGCGGACACCCCCGGCGGCGCCGCGTAGACGCGACCGCCGCGCGCCGGCGTGACGTACCGACCGGCGGTGCCTCCGTCTGTGGTCCGACCACACACCGTGTGTGACATAGTGGGATGTTCCGACCGGAACAGAGGATGGCCCATGCCCGTCGACTGGGAGCCCGTACGGCAGTCGCGCACACACGAACTGGTGCTCCAGAGCATCGAGCAGCGGGTGTGCGCCGGCGACCTGAAGGCCGGTGACCGCCTGCCGCCCGAACGGGAACTCGCCCCCGTCCTGGGGGTGAGCCGGTCGGCGCTCCGCGAGGCGCTGCGGGTGCTGGAGACCATCGGCGTGCTGGTCGCCCAGCCGGGCCGGGGGCCGGACGCGGGCGCCCGCATCGTCCGCAACCCCGACGACGCGCTCGGCCGGCTGCTCCGGCTCCACTTCGCCCTCGGCAGCTACAGCCTGGGGGACATGCTGGAGGCCCGGGTCGTGCTGGAGCGGTCCAGTTTTGAAGCGGCCGCGGCGCACGCGGCGGCGGCCGATCTGGACGAGGCCGGGGACCTGGTCGCGCGCATGGCGGCGCCGGGTGTCGGGGTGCCCGAGTTCAACGACCTGGACACCCGGTTCCACGTCCGGATCGCCCGCAGCTCGGGCAACGCGCTGACCTCGACGCTCACCTCCGCCGTCCGCGAGTCCGTCCGGCCGCTGATCCTGCGCGCACTGGAGGCGGAGCCCGACTGGCCGGCCACCGCCGCCGCACTCAACGCGGACCACGCCGAGCTGCTGCGGCTGGTCCGCGCGGGTGACGGGGCGCGGGCCGCGGACCTGGTCGAGACCCACATCAGGGGGCTGCACGGCACCCTGGTGGACGCCCCGGTCGCCGACGCCTGACCCGTACGCCGAAGAGCCGCCGCGCCGACGCCCGCATCCGGGGTCCGCGCTGCGGCTCTTTCGCGTACCCGCGGAGTCCCCAGACAGGCCCTAGGCATGAGCGTAGTATGGTCGGACCATAAGCGGCGACGCGCGGCGCCCGCCCTCAGAGCCATGATCGGGAGACCCATGCGCATCGGACTCTTCGCCACCTGTCTGGGAGACACACTCTTCCCCGAGGCGGTGCGATCCACCGCGCTGCTGCTGGCCCGGCTCGGCCACGAGGTGGTGTTCCCGCCCGGCCAGACCTGTTGCGGCCAGATGCACGTCAACACCGGCTATCAGCGCGAGCCCGTTCCGCTGGTGCGCGACTTCGCCGCCCAGTTCGGCGACGGCTCCATCGAGGCCGTCGTCATGCCCTCGGGTTCCTGCGCCGGATCGGTCCGCCACCAGCACCAGATCGTCGCCGAGCGGTACGGGGACGCGGCGCTGCGCGCGGGCGTCGCCACGGTCAGGGCGAAGACGTACGAGCTGTCCGAACTCCTGGTGGACGTGCTGGGCGTGACCGACGTCGGCGCGTACTTCCCGCACCGGGTGACGTACCACCCCACCTGCCACTCGCTGCGCATGCTCAGGGTCGGCGACAAGCCGCTGCGGCTGCTGCGCGCCGTCGAGGCGATCGACCTGGTCGAGCTGGACGAGGCCGACGCCTGCTGCGGGTTCGGCGGCACCTTCGCCGTGAAGAACGCCGACACCTCGACGGCGATGCTCCAGGACAAGATGCGCAACGTCACCGCCACCGGAGCCGATGTGTGCACCGCCGGCGACTCCTCCTGCCTGATGCACATCGGCGGCGGGCTCTCCCGTATCAAGTCCGGAACGCGCACCCTGCACCTCGCCCAGATCCTCTCCTCCACCCGCACCTCGCCGCACGTCCTGACGGAGGCCGCCCGATGAGCGCAACCTTTCTCGGCATGCCCGCGACACCGCCCCGCTCCCCGTACGGCACGGGCAACCTTCGCGGCGACCGGAAGTTCCCCGCCGCCGCCCACGACGAGCTGCGCAACGAGCAGCTGCGCCGCAACCTCGGCCGCGCCACCCACACCATCCGGGCCAAACGTCTGCACGTCACCGGCGAACTGCCCGACTGGGAGGAGCTGCGCGACGCCGGCGCGGCCATCAAGACCGACACCATGAACCGGCTCCCCGAACTCCTGGAAGAGCTGGAACGCAACGTCACGGCACGCGGCGGCACCGTCCACTGGGCACGCGACGGCGTCGAGGCCAACGAGATCGTCGCCCGGCTGGTCCGGGAGACGGGCAGCGACGAGGTCATCAAGGTCAAGTCGATGGCCACCCAGGAAATCGGCCTCAACGAACACCTGGAATCCCTCGGCATCACCGCCCACGAGACCGACCTCGCCGAACTCATCGTCCAACTCGCCCACGACAAGCCCTCGCACATCCTCGTCCCCGCCATCCACCGCAACCGGGACGAGATCCGGCAGATCTTCCTCAAGGAGATCCCCGGCGTCGACCCGGCCCTGGACAACGTCCCCGCACATCTGGCCGCCGCCGCCCGCGCCTATCTGCGCGAGAAGTTCATGACCACCAAGGTGGCCGTCTCCGGGGCCAACTTCGGCATCGCCGAGACCGGCACCCTCTCCGTCGTCGAATCCGAGGGCAACGGCCGCATGTGCCTGACCCTCCCCGACACACTGATCACCGTCATGGGCATCGAGAAGGTCCTTCCGCGCTACCGGGACCTGGAGGTCTTCCTCCAGCTCCTGCCGCGCTCCTCCACGGGCGAGCGGATGAACCCGTACACCTCGATGTGGACCGGCGTCACCCCCGGCGACGGACCGCGGACCTTCCATCTGGTCCTCCTCGACAACGGCCGCACCGCCGCCCTCGCGGACCGCATCGGCCGCGAGGCGCTGAACTGCATCCGCTGCTCCGCCTGCCTCAACGTCTGCCCGGTGTACGAACGCGCCGGCGGGCACGCCTACGGCTCGACCTACCCCGGGCCGATCGGCGCGGTCCTCACCCCGCAGCTCGCCGGCATGGACGCGGTCAAGGGCGACCCGAACAGCTCGCTGCCGTACGCCTCAAGTCTCTGCGGGGCCTGCTTCGACGCCTGCCCCGTCAAGATCGACATCCCCTCACTGCTGGTCGAGCTGCGCCACCAGCACACCGAGCGGTCCGGCACCACCGCCGAGAAGCTGGCCATGAAGGCGGCGGGCGCGGTGATGAGCAGACCCAAGGTGTACACCGCCGCGCAGAAGGCGTCCCGGCTCGGCCGCGCCCTGGCCCGGGACGGGAAGCTCCCGGCGCTGCCCCCCCCGCTCAGCGGCTGGAGCGACAGCCGCGACACCCCCGCCCCGCCGAAGCAGACCTTCCGCGCCTGGCTCGCCTCGGCCGAGGGCGCGGCGGCCATGCGCGAGGCGTCCGCCGAGCACACCCGCAACCAGCAGCAGGAGGACGGCGCATGACGACCGCCCGTGAGACCGTGCTCGGCCGCGTCCGGGACGCGCTCGCCCTCGCCCCCGTCGGCGAGACCTCCGTCCCGCGCGGCTACCGCACCGGACGCACCCTCCCCGACGAGGAACGCCTCGCCCTCTTCACCGACCGGCTGGTCGACTACAAGGCGCAGGTCCACCCCTGCACCGCCGACCGCACCGCCGAGGTGATCGCCGAGGTGCTGCGGGACCGGGGCGCCGAGCGCGTCGGTGTGCCCCCGGGGCTCGACACCGGGTGGCTGGCCGCGTACGACGGGGAGGTCCAGGAGGACTCCGCGGACATCCCGGCGCCGCGCCTGGACGCCCTCGACGGTGTCGTCACCGCGTCCGCCGCCGGCTGCGCCGAGACCGGCACCATCTTTCTGGACGGCTCGCCGGACCAGGGGCGGCGGGCGCTGTCCCTGGTGCCCGACCTCCATGTGTGCGTGGTCGACCTGTCGGCCGTCGAGGTGGGCGTCCCGGAGGCGGTGGCCCGGCTGGTGCCGGAACGCCCGACCACGCTGATCAGCGGGCCCTCCGCCACCTCCGACATCGAGCTGGAGCGGGTCGAGGGCGTCCACGGCCCGCGCACCCTCGCGGTGGTGATCCGTACGGACGTCTAGGTGATCATGCCGGGCGGGATTACGCTTCCTGCCTGGCATGGACACACTTACTCTCTGGCAACTGGCGGCACTGGCCGCGGCCTCCGCTCTCGTCGGCTTCTCCAAGACGGCCGTCAGCGGGGCCAACACGATCAGCCTCGCGGTCTTCGCGGCGGTCCTCCCCGCCCGCGAGTCCACCGGGGTGCTGCTCCCGATCCTGATCGCCGGCGATGTGCTCGCCGTCCTCGTCTACCGGCGCCACGCGCACTGGCCGACCCTGCTGCGGCTCTTCCCGGCCGTCGCGGTGGGCGTGGCGGCGGGCACCCTGTTCATGATGTGGGCCGACGACGCCACCGTGCGGACCTCGATCGGCGCGATCCTGGTCTTCATGGCCGGCGTCACCGTCTGGCGCCGCCGCCGCGCGGAGTCCGGCGCGGAACCCGGCGCGGAGGACGGGCCGCCAACCGCCGGTGAACGGCTCAAGGCACGTTCGTACGGGGTGCTCGGCGGTTTCACGACCATGGTCGCCAACGCGGGCGGCCCGGTCATGTCGCTCTATCTCCTCTCGGCCGGATTCCGGAAACTGGGCTTCCTCGGCACCTCGGCGTGGTTCTTCCTGATCGTCAACACCTCGAAGGTGCCCTTCAGCGTGGGCCTCGGGCTGATCGACGGGCACTCCCTGCTCCTGGACGCCTGCCTGCTGCTGTTCGTGCTCCCGGGCGCCTGGGCCGGCCGCAGTTGCGTGGACCGCATCGACCAGCGGCTCTTCGAGCGCGTGGTCCTGGCCGCCACCGTCGCCGGCGGCCTCCAACTCCTCCTGAGCTGACGGCCGTACGCCGACGGCCCCGCGGACACGCCGCCGCGTGCCGGCGCCCGGCTCAGGGAATCAGCAGCCAGTCCGAACCGATCGCGGCCACCAGCCCGACCGCCAGCAGCCAACTCCCCAGCCTCGTACGCCCGTTCCGGCTCAGCTCGATCACGATCCCGCAGAGGATCAGCGCCAGCCCGTACACCCCGACCACCAGGACGGACGCGCGGCTCGCGAGCCGCAGCCCGAGCACCACCGCCATCGCCGCCATGCCGGCGCAGGAGAGCACGATGCGCAGCCGTCTCGCCTGCCGCGGGGTCAGCCGGCGCGCGCCGGTGTCCCCGCCGTCCCCGAGGCCGTCCGCGGGTTCGTCCGTCACATCCCCGGCGGTGTCCTCGGCTATCGGGGCGTCCGCGGCCCGGTCCTGGTCAGAAGTGCTCATGACGCGGGATCGTAGTGCTTCCACCCCGGCCGGTCCGCCGGTGTCAAGCAACACCGTCGAAACCCGGCCGAGTTGTGCCTCACGGGCGGCCCGCCCGCAGCCTCGGTGCCTCCGCCGCCGCGTCCACCGGACCCGCGCCCGTGCGCTCCACCCGCACCGCCAGCTCCCGGGCCCAGCCGGTGAGCCCCCCGAGCCCCATCCCGTGCGCCTCACCGGCCCCGTACGCCTCCAGCGCAGCCGCGCCGCGCCGCAGCAGCCGCGCCCCGCCCGTCGCGTTGCCCCGGGCGGCATGGGTCAGGCCCACGGCCAGCTGGGCGAGCCCGCGCCACAACTCCCGTTCCGCGTCCGGGCCCGCCTTCCACGCGTCCTCGAAGACCTCGTGCGCGTGGAACGGCATGCCCGCGTCCAGCAGCCGCTGCGCCTCGCGGACGGTCTCACCGGCGGTGCGTTCGACACCCTCCGGCTGGCGTTCCACCCCCGGTGTCCCGTACGGCAGCGGGCGGCCCAGCCCGTCACGGGGGCGCGCGTTGTGCGCCCGTCCCTCGGAGTCCCGGTCCCTGTGTGTCTCGTTCACGCCCCCGATTGTGCCCCGCACCTGCGGCGAACTCTCCGAACCACTGTCCGCGGGGCCCCGAGCGCGACTAGGCTCGACCACCATGGTCACCACTTTGGGGGAGGGTAGGCATGAAGCCGTCCCGGCCGCTTTATGAGCGCGAACCGGAACTCGCCACTGCCGCACAAGCCATCGACGCGCTCTGCGGGGCACAGGCCACCGGCGGGCTGCTGATCTACAGCGGCGAGGCAGGCATCGGCAAGACCGCGCTCCTGGAGGAGATCCAGGCCATGGCGGCGGACCGGTGCACGATCTGGTCGGCACGCGGCGGTGAGACGGTCACCTCGGTGCCGTTCCACGTCGTACGGCAGCTGCTCCAGCCGGCCCTGGTCCAGTTCCCGCCCGACGACATGCGGGCCCTGTTCGGCCCCTGGTTCGACAGCGCCGCCCCGGCTCTGGGGCTGGCCGAGCCCACCGGCCCGCAGCCCGATCCGCAGGGCGTGCGCGACGGCCTCGACTACGTCGTGAAGCGGCTCGCCTCCCGGCTCAGCCACCGCCCGCTGCTCCTCGTCATCGACGACGCCCACTGGGCGGACGGCGAGTCCCTGGCCTGGCTCTCCTCGTTCACCGCCCGCCTCGGCGACCTGCGCGTGCTGGTCGTGCAGGCCCACCGCCCCGAGGAGCTCGCCGCCCGGGAGGCCGCGCGCAACGCGGCGGACGGCCACCCCGCGCAGATCCGGGTCGCCCTGCGCGCCCTCACCCCGGACGCCACCGCCGAGCTGGTCCGCTCCACCCTCGGCGAGCACGCCGACGACCCGTTCTGCCGTGAGGTCTGGGCGGTCACCGGCGGCAACCCGTACGAGGCGGTCGAGCTCGTCGCCAAGGTCCAGGACAAGGAGCTGGTCCCGCTGGAGGAGTCCGCCGGGCTGCTGCGCGAACTCGGCGCCTCCGCCCGGGGCAGCGGCCTCGTCGCCCGCCTCGAACGACTCGGCACCAACGCCAACCGGTTCGCCTGGGCGGCCGCCGTCCTCGGCACCGACATCTCCCAGGACCTCGCCGCGCGACTGGCCGGGATGAGCCCGGCCGAGGCCGCGGACTGCACCGCCCGGCTGCGGGAGGCCCGTATCGTCAGCGGCTTCGACCCGCTGGAGTTCGTGCACCCGCTGATCGCCTCCGCCATCTACCGCTCGATCCCGCCGGCCACCCGCACCGCCATGCACGGGCGTGCCGCCTGGGCGATCACCAACGCCGGACTCGGCCCCGCCGCGGCCTCCCGCCATCTGCTCGAAGTCCACCCGGACGACGACCAGGAACTCGTGGAGCAGCTGCGGGCCGCCGCGAAGCAGCACCTCGCCGTCGGCGCCCCCGAGGCCGCCCGGCGCTGCCTGGAGCGCGCGCTCGAAGAGCCGCCGCGCCCCGACGTGCGCGCCACCCTGCTGTACGAGCTGGGCTGCGCGACGCTGCTCAGCTCCCCGGCCACCACGGTGCAGCATCTGCGGGCCGCCCTGGACATGCCCGGCCTCGTGGACGAACTGCGGGTGGACGCCACGTTCCGGCTCGCCGCCGCGCTCTCCCACAACAACCAGCTCAAGGAGGCGGCCCTGGCCCTGGCGGCCGAGGCCGAGCGCACGGCACCGGGTCCCGGCCTGATGCGGCTCCAGGCCGCCCACTTCCTCTGGGAGGGCATGCAGGCCACCGAGGAGGACGGCCCCGGCCGCTCGCGCCGGCTCGCCGCCAACGCCGACCACCTCACCGGCCGGGACAACGCCGAACGCGCCCTGCTCACCCTCCGCGCCTTCGACGGCATGCTGCGCGGCGAGAACGCCGAGATCATCGTCGACTTCTGCGAGCGCGCCCTCGTGGACGGCCACCCCGCGCGCGGACTCGGCTGGACGGACTCCGAGTGGGGCTTCGAGCTCCCCGCCATGGTCGGGATCACCTTCGCCTTCACGGACCGGCTCGACCGTGCCGAGGAGCTGTTCGGCGAGGCGGTCCGGGCCTTCGAGATCTCCGGCTGGAGCGGCGCCCACCTGGCCTTCGCGCACACCCTGCTCGGCCTGGTCCACCGCCGCCGGGGGCGTCTCGCCGAGGCGGAGGTCTTCCTGCGCGAGGGGCTGCGGCTCGCGGACCGCGTCGGCAGCGGGCTCCCCGTCCACTGGGACGCGGCCTGCCTGCTCATCGACACCCTGCTCGCCCGGGGCAAGGTCCCCGAGGCCCGCACGGTCGCCGACCAGTACGAGTTCGGCCTGCCGTACCCGAGCGCCATGGTGCTGCCGGACGCCCCGTGCGTCCGGGGCCGCCTGCTGCTGGCCGAAGGCCGTATGAAGGAAGCGGTGACCGAGCTGGAGGCGGCGGGCCGCGCGCTGGAACCGCGCGGCAGGTTCAACGGCATCTGGGGCCCGTGGGCCGGCGACCTGGCCGACGAGGACCCGGACCGCGCCGCCCAGCTCGCCAACACCGCCCGGGTCCACGCGGAGCGGTTCGGCACGGAGACCGCCATCGGCGAGGCCCTGCGCTGCGTGGCCCTCTTCGCACCACCGGAGGAATCCGTACACCTCCTCGGCGAGGCGGTCCGCCACCTGGAGGCGTCACCCTCCGGGTACGAGTTCGCCCAGGCGCTCGTCGACTACGGCATCGCCATCCGCTCGCCCCGCGAACTGGCCCGCGCCCACAAACTGGCCACCGCCTGCGGCGCGGAAGGACTGGCCGCCCGCGCTCAGCAGGCCCGTGCGTCGATCCGGTCCACCGAGTGAGGTAATGTTTTCCCTGCAGCCACCACTCGGCCAGACCGAAGCAGTGGCAGCGGGACGTGGCGCAGCTTGGTAGCGCACTTGACTGGGGGTCAAGGGGTCGCAGGTTCAAATCCTGTCGTCCCGACTGGAGACAGTCGTAGATCAAGGGGAGGTCCTTCGGACCTCCCCTTGATCGTTTTCCGTGGACCCGTGAACGGACATGACACTGCCCGGCAAGCCTCGCTCGGCTTGCCGGGCAGTGTCATGGATACGGCGCTGAGGCCGGGTCCCCCGGGGTTCCGCGTCGGTGTCGCGGAACCCCGGGAAGGACTTACTTCTGCCAGCCGACGAGCTCGGGGGCGCCGATGATGCCGTAGTGGCCGTAGAACTGGGCCGCACCGTAGTTGGCGAGCCCCTTCTTGACGGCCCAGATGGTGGGGCCGTTGTGGGTCGGCATGATGCCGTAGGTCTCCATGGCCTTCAGCTCGACCTCGTTGCCGGCCTTGATCTGCTCGTCCAGGGTCGGCAGGTTGGTGACGGCCTTGGTCTCCTCGTCCATGCTGGCCGGGACCGAGCGCGAGACGTTCAGCGTCGAGTCGGAGCAGTACATCTGGCAGATGTAGAGCATGCCGTTCGGGTCGCTGGAGATGAAGCCCATGCCGAAGATGTCGAAGGCGCGCTTGGTGAACACCTTGTTGAAGTCGGCGGAGGGGTGCGCCTCGATGTTCAGCTTGACGCCGATGTTCTTCAGCATCTGGGCCATGGCGGTGGCGCGGGCCTTGGTGGTGGACCGGTCACCGATGGTCGGGAAGGTCAGCTCCAGCTTCTTGCCGTCCTTGGCGCGGACACCGTCCGAGCCGGCCTTCCAGCCCGCGGCGTCCAGGTCCTTCTTCGCCTGCTCGGGGTCGAACTTCACGAGCTTGCCGAAGTTGTCCTGGTACCCCTTCTGGAAGGGGTAGAGGTTGAAGGAGCCCGGCAGCGGCTCCGTGTAGCCCATGCCCTGGAAGGTGACCTTCGCGAGCTGGGCGCGGTCGATGCCCTCCATCAGGGCCTTCCGGACCTTGACGTCCTTCAGCTGCGGCGAGGTGCTGTTGAAGACGAGCAGGTTGTTGGAGGGGGTCGTGCCGCGGCGGAGTTCGGTGCCCTGCACCGACTTCACCTGGTTGAGCTGCTCGGCCGCCTTCACCTCCACCGCGTCGATCTGCCCGTTCTTGAAGGCGTTGACGCTGGCGCTCTCCTCCATCTGGACGAAGGTGAACTCGTCCAGGTGCGGCTTCTCGCCCCACCAGTTGGGGTTGGGCTTGTAGGTGACGGTGCCGCCCTTGGCGTCGAACTTGGAGATGGTGTACGGCCCGGCACCCCACTCGGCGTGCGGCTTGCTCACGTACGCCTTGTTGAAGTCCTCGGCCTTGGCGATGTGCGGGTTGACGACCAGGTAGAAGAGGGACTTCCAGTAGACGAAGGTGCCCTTGAAGGTGACGACCGCCTGCTTGGCGTCCTTGCCCTTCTTCACCGAGGTGATGCTGGAGTAGCCGTCGGTCGACCCGACGACGTAGTCCTTGTTCTTCCCGTTCTGCGCGTTCCAGGTGTCCCGGAACATCGTCCAGTCCATCTCCTGGCCGTCGTTCCACTTGGCCTTGGGATTGATGGTGTACGTGACCTGGGTGTTGCCGCCCACCGTCTCCTGCTTGACGTCGGTGAGGTAGTCCTTGTTGAAGGTGATGTTGCCCTTCGGGTCGTTGAAGGACAGCACCGGCTGGTAGAACCAGGCGATCTTGCCCGTGTAGAGCGAACCGTCGCCGTTCAGCGGGTTGAGCTGGTCGGGGATCTCGACGATGGGGAGGGTCAGTTTGCCCCCCTGCTTCAGGTTGCTCGCGGGCTGGGGGTTGTACGAGGTCAGGATTTCCTTCTCCGAGGTGGCGCCCTTGGACTTCGGCGCCTTGGAGTCGTCGGAGTCGCTGCCGCATCCGGAGAGGACGAGGGACGAGGCGGCGGCGAGCGCCACCAGGCTCAGGGAGATCTTTCTCATGACGGCATGGGCCTTTCTGGCTTTGTCAGTTGTCGGTAGACGTGGTCGTGTCCGCGAAGTGGCACGCGTCGCGGTGGTCGGGGTCGCCCCTGTCGGTGAGCAGGGGAGTGACCCCGCGGCACCGCTCCTTCTGGGGCTCCGACAAGGTCTTGTGGAGCGGGCACCGGGAGACGAACCGGCAGCCCGGCGTCTCGTCGGTGGGGCTGGGAAGGTCGCCCTCCAGCAGAACGCGTTCCCGGGTGCGCTCGGCCACCGGGTCGGGCAGCGGGATCGCGGAGAGGAGCGCCTTGGTGTAGGGGTGCCTGGGGTTGTCGAAGACGGCGTCGGTGGTCCCGATCTCGACGATCCGGCCCAGATACATCACCGCCACCCGGTCGGAGATGTGACACACCACCGACAGGTCGTGGGCGACGAAGAGATAGGACAGGCCCAGCTCGGCCTTCAGGTCGTTGAGCAGGTTGATGACACCCGCCTGCACCGACACGTCGAGCGCCGAGACCGGCTCGTCGAGCACCAGCAGCTGGGGCTTGGTGGAGAGCGCCCGCGCGATGCCGATGCGCTGCCGCTGACCGCCGGAGAAGGCGGAGGGGAAGCGGTCGCGGTGCTCGGGGTCGAGCCCCACCAGCTCCATGAGCTCCGCCACCTTGGCGGTGAGCACCTTCTTGTCGCGCTCGCCGCTCGCGCGGAGCGGTTCCGCGAGGATGTCGAAGACCGTCATGCGGGGGTCCAGCGCGCCCATGGGGTCCTGGAACACCATCTGGATGTTGCGACGGACGGCGTTGACGTCCTGCTTCCGCTTCAGCCCGGCCGTGTCCTGGCCGCAGATGGAGACGCTGCCCTGCTCGGGCGGCTTCATCCCCATGATCTCCAGCAGGGTGGTGGTCTTCCCGCATCCCGACTCGCCGACCAGGCCGAGCGTCTCGCCCTCGCGGATGTCCAGGTCGATGCCGTTGACGGCGAAGACCGTGCCCACCCTGCGCTTGAGCAGACCGCCCTTGGTGAGCGGGAAGGTCTTGGTGACCCCGGAGAGCTCCAGCACCTTGGGCCGGTCCTCGCGCGGGACGTCCGCGACCCGGGCCTCCCGGGCGGGCGGGACGGGGAAGATCGGCTCGCCGCCGATGGCGCCGTCCGCGATCTCGCCGGCACGCCGGCAGGCGGCCGAGTGGCCTTCACCGGTGCCGCTGCCTGCGATCGTCAGCAGCGGCGGCTCGGTCTCCCGGCAGGCGTCCTCGACCGCGGGGCAGCGCGCCGCGAAGGGACAGGCGTCGGGCAGGTCCACCAGCAGAGGGGGAGTGCCCGGAACCGGCGTCAGGGCCTCCCGGTCGCGGTCGTCCAGGCGGGGGATCGCGCCCATGAGGCCGATGGTGTACGGCATCCGGGGCTGCGCGAAGAGCTCGTCCACCCCGGCGCGCTCGACCGGACGGCCGGCGTACATCACCATGACGTCGTCGGCGGAGCCGGCCACCACTCCGAGGTCATGGGTGATCATGATGACCGCGGCGCCGGTCTCGCGCTGGGCCGTCTTGAGGACGTCGAGGATCTGCGCCTGCACGGTGACGTCCAGGGCGGTCGTCGGCTCGTCCGCGATGATCAGGTCGGGGTCGTTCGCGATGGCCATGGCGATCACGGCCCGCTGCCGCATACCGCCGGAGAACTCGTGCGGGAACGCCTTGGCGCGGCGGTCCGGGTTGGGGATGCCGACGAGGTCCAGCAGTTCGACGGCGCGCTTCCAGGCGGCTGCCGGCGAGATGTCCTGGTGGATCTGGAGGGACTCGACGATCTGCGCCCCGATGCTGAAGATCGGGGTGAGCGACGAGAGCGGGTCCTGGAAGATCATGCCGATCTGCCGGCCGCGGACCTTGGACATCCGGCGGTCGTCCAGGTCGAGGAGGTTCTTCCCGTCGAGCATGATCTCGCCGCTGACCGAGGCGTATTCGGGAAGCAGCCCCATGACGGCCATCGAGGTGACGGACTTGCCGGAACCCGACTCGCCGACGATGCCGAGGGTCTTGCCGCGGTGCAGGTCGAAGGAGACACCGCGTACGGCGTCCACCCGGCCGGACTCCGAGGGGAAGGCCACCTTCAGGTCACGCACGGACAGCAGGGCCCGCTGTGTTCCGGGCTCGGTCGTGACTGCGCGCTGCTCGATCATGCGCGGCCTCCAGACTGCGATGTGGGGTCCAGGGCATCGCGCAGACCGTCACCGATGAGTGCCATGGCCACGGTGAGCAGGACCACCAGGGCCGCCGGAAGGTAGAACAGCCAGGGTGCGGTGGACAGGGTGTTCTGTCCGTCGGCGAGCATGGAACCGAGTGAGACATCGGGCTGCTTGACGCCGAACCCGACGAAGGAGAGTGCCGTTTCCGACTGCACGGTCGAGGCGACACCGAGGGTGAACGTCACGATCAGCAGGGACCCGATGTTGGGCACCAGGTGGCGGACGATGGTCCGGATCGCGCTGACGCCCATGAAGCGGGCCGCCATCACGTACTCGCGCTCCCGCAGGGACGTCGCCAGGGACCAGATCACCCGGGCGGTCAGCATCCAGCCGAACAGCGTGAGGACCACGACCAGAACCTGCCACTCACCGCGGTAGTGCGTGCCGACCAGCGCGATGATGAGGAACGACGGCAGGATGAGGAGGAAGTGCACGAAGCCGAGCATCGCCCGTTCGATCTTGCCGCCGAAGTAGGCGGCGGTGGTACCGAACAGGCCGGCGATGGCGGTCGTCATGAGCGACACCGCGACGGCGATGATCAGGGACCTGCCGAGGCCGTGCACGAGCTGGGCGTAGACGTCGTTCCCCGCGCCGTTGGTGCCCAGGAGATGGCCGCCGACCCCGGGTTCGACGGAGAGCGCGGTGAAGTCCGCCTCCTCGTAGTTCCAGTCGGTCAGGAACCGGCCGAACACCGAGAAGAGCACCAGCAGGACGAACAGGACGAGTCCGCCGAGCGCGGGCTTGTTGCGCGCGAAGCGGCGCACGTAGAGCCTGGTCGGGGAGAGGCGCTTGCCGCCGGTCGCGCCGGGCTCCAGTACTTCGGCGATCTCCGGGGCCTCTTCGGGGGCGGTTCCGGCGCCGGGCATGTTGATGGCCACGTCAGCTCACCCTGATCCTGGGGTCGAGGGCCACGACGACGAGGTCGGCCAGGATCGCGCCGATGGCCGTCATGAGGGCACCGAAAGCCGCGACGGCGACGGCACCGTGCACGTCGTTCGTGCTGATGGTCTTGGTGAAGTACTCACCCATGCCGTGCCACGCGAAGACCGTTTCCGTGATGACCGCGCCGGTGAAAAGGGCGGGCATCGCGAAGGCGACCTGGGTGGCGACGGGGATGATCGAAGTCCGCAGCCCGTGCCGGTAGATGGCCTGTTTCCGGGTCAGCCCCTTGGATCGCGCGGTGCGCACGAAGTCGGAGTTGATGTTGTCCAGAAGCAACGAGCGCTGCAGCAGGTGGTATCCGGCGTACGAGATGAACGTCAGCGAAATCGTGGGAAGAATCGCGTGTACAACTCTGGACCCCAGGACCGGCCAGAACCCGGCGACTTCGGGGCTCTGCGCTCCGGCGACCGGCAGCAGCGTGCTGCCGAGGGACTGGTTGAGCCAGATGGCCGCGAGCACCACGCCCAGCGAGGCCACCGCGGAGGGCGTGTTGAAGGAGAGCACCGAGATGCCCTGCCACACCCGGTCGCCGGCCTTGTACTGGCGGGAGGCGGTGTAGACGCCGAGCCCGACGCCGATGACGATGGACAGGATCGTCGAGGCGATGACCAACTGGCCGCTGACGAAGATCCGGTAGGCGACCTGCTCGTTGACGCTGCCACCGGTCGGCGACTGGCCCCAGTCGAAGTGGGTCACGATCCCGGAAATCCAGTCCCACCACCGATCCAGGATCGGCTTGTCCGGATTGAGATTGAATTGCGCCAGCGAGTGGTTGATCTGGGCTGGTGTTCGAGGCGGTCGCAACGCGGTGTAATTCGACGCAGGCTTGAGGAATGCATTGGCGAGGAAATACGTCAGGTTGGTTGCGACTGCGATCATCAAAAACCAGCCGACTGCTTTGCGGGCGATATAACGCAGCACTGTGAGCCGGCCTTTCTTTGAAATTGGGCCCGCAGATCCGGTGTGTGACCGGACGCTTGGCCGCGTTGACCGGGCCCCGGGTTGCGAGCGCTCGGACGGGATGTGCGGACTCTCGAGGTCAGAAAATAAGTGGTGCGGGCAGGCCCCCGTGCGGGAGTCTGCCGTGTGCCGGCGGTGCTGCACGGGTAGGTGGAGCCAGGGGGGCCGGTGGTGCGCCGGGCATGGAACGTCAACCTTGCGTCGTAATGAGTCAATTCGTGGCGGCTGCCCGATTCGACAGTGCCTGTGCAGACGATTCCAACTGCCTGTGAGTGCGTCAAGGCTGGTCAGGTCGCGATCCGGTTAAGCCGAAACCGCATATCGGTCATATGTTGCGAAAATTTTCAACGTCATGGTGGACGCGCGGAGACAGGTAACTCCGCATGCCCTCAAAGGGTGTGAACACCCCTCACCTGACCATGTGTGCCTTTCCGGGCCCGTCGGCCTGCCCGGTCGTGGCCGTCGCGCGGCTCGCCAGGGGGTGCGTCGGGCACCGCGGCAGGGTCTTGCGGCGAGCGGGGCAAGTGATGAATCATCGTTCAGAGCTTCGCCCCGGGCCGGAGCGCCGAGCAGGCGCGCCGTGCGGGACCGGCGACAGCGTCACCCAGGAGAAAGGCCGGAGATCCACATGGCTGTGCGACGCGTGTACTCAGGGACGGCCAGGTCGATCGCGGCCTGCTGCGCGTCCGGCGTCCTGGCGGCGCTTCTCGCCGCGACACCGTCCGCGGCGGCGGGCCACGGCGGCGGCGTCCCGGCGGGCCCGCGCGGCGAGGGCTTCTACCACGCGCCCCGCGGGCTGGTGGAGCACGGCCGGCACGGCACGCTCATCCGGGCGCAGCGGCTGACCGGGGTCGCGGCCTTCGCGGGCGCCGACAACTGGCGTGTGCTGTACCGCTCGGTGACCCCGCAGGGCAGGACGGTGGCCGTCTCCGGCACGGTCGCGATCCCGCACGGGCGGCCCCCGGCCGGCGGCTGGCCGGTGCTCTCCTGGCTGCACGGTACGACGGGCGTGGCGGACGCCTGCGCCCCGTCGCGGGACACCGCGGACGGGCCGGCGCACGACTACCTCCAGGCGATGCAGGACACCGTCGCCCCCTGGGTCTCCCGCGGATACGCGGTGACCCGGACCGACTACCAGGGCCTGGGTACGGACGGCGCGCACAGCTACCTCGTCGGTGAGGCGGAGGCCCGGGCCGCCGCCGACCTGACCCGCGCCGCGCACCAGCTCTCCCGGCAGCTGAGCGACGAGTGGGTGGCGTACGGCCACTCGCAGGGCGGGCACGCCGCCGTCTTCGCCGCCGACCTCGCCAACCGCTGGACGCCGGAGCTGCGGCTGCTCGGGGCGGCGGCGCTGGCGCCGGGTTCGCAGCTCAGCGCGGCCGTCCCGACGCTGCGTGAGCAGCCGTTCTCCGGGGTGAGCGACTTCTTCCCGCTGATCGTCCGTGGCGCGCAGACCGTGCGGTCCATGCCCGACGAGGACATCTTCACGCCGCAGGCCCTGGCGGTGGCCGGTGACGCGGACCGGATGTGCAGCGCCCAGCTCCGCGCCCCGGACTCCTGGGGCTCGTTGAAGAGCGACGAGATCTTCCGCGAGGGCGCCGATCTCACCGCCCTCGACAAGGTGCTCGCCGACAACGAGCCGGGCCTGCTGTCGCCGCGCGTCCCCGTGCTGCTCGCCCAGGGCGGCAAGGACACGGTGATCCAGCCCGCCTGGACCGCCGCCCTGGACGGGCAACTGCGGGCGAACGGCGTCTACGTCACCTCGTACACCTACCCCGAGGCCGACCACCGCGGTGTCCTGTCGGCGTCCCTGCCCGACGTCACCCGGTGGATCGACCGCCTCTTCGGCCGGCCGCGCGGGTGAACGGAGACCCGGCGTCGCGCGCACCCTCTCCTCGCGACCGCGAGGCCGACGGGTGCGCCCCGCCGGGCCCGGGCGCGGCTGCCCCGTGCGCCTCGATGCGCAGATCACCGGGTGCGGTGGGCGTGCGCCCGCCGAAAGCGGCGCACTCGTCCTGGGCATGCGGCAACGACATGCAGACATCGCTCCGCCAGTACTGACTGGTTCAGGTCGACGGGTGTGGTCTCAGCCCTCGTGCGGGGCACCCCGTGTCCGGTGCGGCGGCCAGAAAAGCGCCGGCCCCCTCCGAGCCGCCGCAGGGGTCAGCTGAACAGCTTCGTCACGAACGCCTGGAGGTTGTCGACCGTGCGGGCGATCTGCTCCTCCGTGCTCAGGCTCTCCTTGAACCGGGCCCCCGAGGCCACCGCCTTCTTCCCGCGCACGTACAGCGAGCAGGCCAGGTCGGTGCACATGTACAGGCCGACCGAATTGCCGTCCCGCCCGGCCGGTCCGGTCTTGCGGGCGGTCATCAGGGAGACCCCGCTGCCGGGGTGCGTGGTCAGGCAGAGCGAGCACATGCTGCGGTGCAGGAAGCCACGCTGCTGGGACGGGAAGCGCAGCGAGATCCCGGCGGGCTCGCCCTCGTACTCGGTGACGATGTAGCTGCGTCCGGGCGCGGACAGGTCGCGCCAGCCGAGGAAGTCGAGGTCGTCCCACGGCAGTTCCTCGAAATCACGGGGGAGCGGCAGACGCTTGGCTTCCCCCTTGGAGCAATTCATGAACGATGAGCGGATGTCCTGCTCGGTCAGGGCCTTCATGGCCACGAAGCTAACTCTGCCTATGGCTCCTAGGCAAACGATTAATTGAGTTAGGTGCTCACCTGGGGCTCTTCGGCGCGAGGGCGAGCCGGTGCACCGGCGGGTGCGGGATGCCGAGGTCCGGGCGCCAGGTCGCGAGGATCTGCGCCGACGGGTCGAAGAGCGGCGACGGCAGGGCGTCGAGCGGGGTCCACTCCCAGGTGCTGATCAGGTGCGGCTCGGTCACCCGTGCCGTGCCGGTGTCCACGCGCACCAGGGCGGCCATCGTCACGCGGTTGATCCCGCCCAGGGCGTCGTGGAGCATCGCGAAGACGGTGACCTCGTCCTCCGGGACCGTGAGCCCGGTCTCCTCGCGCAGTTCCCGCACGGCCGCCGCCGCGACGGACTCCGGCACCGGGTCGACCTTGCCGCCGGGCAGCTCCCAGGTGCCGCTGTGGTGCCGGCCGAGCAGGATGCGGCCCCGCGCGTCCTGCACGACGACCCCGACCCCCAGCGCGGCCTGGGCCTGGGGCGGCCGGGTGTTACGGGAAGGGACGAGGGGGTTCTCGGCGGCCATGAGGCTCCTTCGGAGGGCGCTTCGGTTCGGGCGTCCGAGCCTACGGCCGGCGGGCGTACCGCCGGCCGCAGCGAGGTCTCCGAGACGCCGCGCCGCGCGCTCCACGCCCGCGTCGGCTCCAGCGCGTCCGTCCCCATCCCGTCGCCGAACACCACCACGCGGTCCGACTCCACGGGCAGCCGCAGCCCCTGCCCGGGCCCCCGGCTCCCCCGGGACGAACGACGTACCGGTCGACGGCGACGGCCACGCCTCCCGGACCAGCCGGAGCAGCTGTCGGCCACGGGAACCCCCAGGTCCTTTTCGGTACTGCGCCGACATCGGGGGGTGGTGTTCGTCGTCAAGAGGACGATCACGGCAGACGCCGGGTACGCGAACGGCCGGTGACTTCTGGGAAGTCACCGGCCGTTCGGGTTGCGCGCCGCCCCCGTCCCCACGGTGCGGCGCGGGCGGGCCGCCGTCATCCGCTCGGACGACGGCCCACGTCTGTCAGGGCCGGGACGCCGGGGCGTCCAGGCCGAGTGCGGGAAGGACCGCGCCCTCCACGAAGCGGACGAGGTAGGTCTCGTCCGCGTGGGCGCCCGCCAGCATCGGGCGGGCCCGCATCACGCCGAGCAGCTGGGCGGAGACGAACTCCGCCGCCGGGTTGTCCGGCGCCACCTCGCCGCGCTCGACCCCGCGCCGTACGAGCGCGTCGATCGCGGCCAGCTCCGGCAGGATCAGCGACTCGCGCAGGGCGCACAGCAGCTCCGGGCTCTGCAGCGCCGCATGGCTCAGCGCCAGCATCAGCGGCGTGTCGCGGCCCGCGCCCTCGCCGATCGCCCGAGCCGCCTCCATCAGGTCGCCCGCCAGCGAACCGGTGTCGATCTTCCGCAGGGCGCCGCGCCGGGTGCCGTGCAGGGCGGCCACCACCAGCTCGGGCTTCGAGCCCCACTGGCGGTAGAGCGTGGACTTGCCGCAGCGGGAGCGGGCGGCGACCCCCTCCATCGTCAGCGACTCGTAGCCGTTCTCCCTCAGCATGTCGAGCACGGCGGTGTAGAGCTCCTGGGCCCGCTCCGGCGTGATCTTCGAGCGGCGCTGCGCGGGGGGCTGCTCCTGCTCGGTCCGCTGCGGCGACATGTGCCATCCCTCTCTGCGACTCTGCGACGAGGTCCATCGATACGCCAGTGTACCGATACGCGCGTGTACCGATACGTCGGCGTATCGGTACACTGGCGTATCGATAAGGGCGGACGTCCGCCGAGGAGCATCAGCAGAGGGGCACCGGGTGAAGTACGCCGGCAACACGCCCGCCGATCGGAAGCCGGACACCTTCGCCCGCCCGCCCCTGGTCCGCGAGCTTCTTCTCGTCGTCGGGCTCTTCCTGATCTACAAGCTCGGCCGCCAGGCCGCGAACGGCCACGTGGACGAGGCGTTCCACAACGCGGGCCGCGTCTGGGACGTCGAGCGCGCCGTGCACCTGCCCGGCGAGGGCGCCGTGCAGGGCCTGCTGCTCCACGACGAGACGCTGATCCACCTGGCGAACACCTACTACGCGACCGTGCACTTCCCGGCCACCCTGCTCTTCCTGGTCTGGCTCTACTGGCGCAGCCCCCGCCACTACGTCTGGGCGCGCCGCGTCCTCGCCGCGCTCACCGGCGCCGCGCTCGCCCTGCACCTGCTCTTCCCGCTCGCCCCGCCGCGCCTGCTCGCCGCCACCCACCTCGTGGACACCGCCCGGGTGTACGGACCGTCCGTGTACGGGGCCCAGCCGGCCACCGACTCCATGGCCAACCAGTTCGCCGCGATGCCCTCGCTGCACTTCGGCTGGGCCGTGATGGTCGGCGTGGGCCTGGTCGTCGCCACCCGTTCCCGGTGGCGCTGGCTGTGGCTGCTGCACCCGGCGATCACCCTCTTCGTCATCGTCGCCACCGCCAACCACTACTGGCTCGACTCGATCGTGGCGGTCGCGCTGCTCTCCGTGTCGCTCGCCGCGCTCCGCCTCCCGCGCGCCGAACCGGTCCGCCCGCCGCGGCCGTGGCCGTCCGTCGTACGGCAGCGGGAGCACGCCGCCGGGTACGCCCCCTCCGGGGCGCAGCGGTGAACGCCACCCTGGCCGCCGTCGCGCTCTCCCTCGTCTCCGCCGCCGCCTACGCCACGGCGGCGGTCGCCCAGGCCCGGCTGGCCGGCCGCACCGCGCCCGGCACCGGCACGCTCCGGCTCCTCGGGCGCGGCGCCTGGTGGTGCGCGGTCGGCCTGAACGCCGCCGGTGCGCTGCTGCACGTGGCGGCCCTGAAGTACGGCCCGCTCACCCTGGTCCAGCCCCTTGGCGCGCTGACCCTGGTCGCGGCCGTCCCGCTCGGCGCCCGGGCCGCGGGCCGCCGGGTCACGGTCACCGAGTGGCGCGGCACGCTGCTCACCCTGCTCGGCCTCGGCGCCCTGCTCCTGACGGCGGGCGGCGCCGCCCCGCACGAGACCCTGACCATGACCGAGGCGCTGGCGGTGGGGGCCGGGACCATGGCGCTCGTCGCCGGGCTCAGCCGCCCCGGCGCCCGCCCCGGGCTCCGGCACGCGGCGGCCTCCGGCATCACCTCCGGTGTCGCCTCCGCGCTCACCCAGACCCTCACCGTCGCGGTGACCGACCACACCCGACCGCTGCTCGACGCACGCCTGGTGGTCGTCGCCGTGCTGGTCTCCGCCTTCGCGATGGGCGGGCTGCTGCTCTCCCAGACCGCCTACCGGGGCGGGCTCGGGGCCCCGCTGGCCGTCGTCACCCTCGCCAACCCGGTCGCCGCCGCGGCCATCGGCCTGGCGCTGCTGGGGGAGCGGTTCCAGGGCGGACCGGCCGGTCTGGTCCCGGCGCTGCTCGGCACGGTCGCGGCGGTCCGGGGCGTGGTGCTCCTCACCCGCGCCCAGGCACAGACCGCGCCCGCGGTGGCCGGGGCCGCGCCGGCCACCGCGTCGCGGGTGGTCATCAGCGGCCCTCGCGTCGCGCGCCGCGAGCAACGACGCCGGGTCGGCGCGGGGCGCCACTGATCCCGTGCGCTGTACGAGTCACGGGGCCCCGCACGCCTGCTCCGGATAGTCCTCCAGCGCCCGGGTCAGCCACCCGATCCAGAAGTTCTCCAGGTCGATGCCGCCGCGCAGCACCAGATGCCGCAGCCGGTCCCCGGGCGTGTCCCGCTCCGGTGGGAAGTCCCGGATCTCGATCTCCCGGTACTCCGCGAGCTGCCGCCGGTGCAGTTCGAGGTGGCGGCGCAGCTCCGCGTCGAGGCCGGGCGCCCCGACGACCGCCGCCGCCCGCATCCGCAGCAGCAGCGGATCACGGACCTGCTTGGGGTCCTCCTGCCGGGCGACCCACGCGGACAGCGCCTCGCGGCCCGCCGGCAGCACCTCGTACTCCTTCTTCTGCCCCCGGGCCGGCTGTGCCGGCTCCAGGGCCCTGATCTGCCCGGCCTGCTCCAGCTTGCCCAGCTCGCGGTAGATCTGCTGGTGCGTCGCCGACCAGAAGTAGCCGATCGACCGGTCGAACCTGCGGGTCAGCTCCAGCCCCGACGAGGGTTTCTCCAGCAGGGCGGTGAGGATCGCGTGCGGCAGTGACATGGGGTGCATCCTAGGGACGGCCGGACGGGCCGAAGCCGTCCGGCCGTCCGGTTCAGAGCGCGGCGGCGAGCTCCGTGCCCTGCCGGATCGCGCGCTTGGCGTCCAGCTCGGCCGCGACGTCGGCGCCCCCGATCAGGTGCGCCTCGCGGCCGGCGGCGCGCAGCTCCTCGTACAGGTCCCGGCGCGGGTCCTGCCCGGCGCACAGCACGATCGTGTCGACCGGCAGTACGTGGTGCTCCCCGCCCACCGTGATGTGCAGGCCCTCGTCGTCGATCCGGTCGTAGCCGACGCCCGCCGTCATCGTGACCCCGCGGTGGCGGAGCTCGGTGCGGTGGATCCAGCCGGTCGTCTTCCCGAGGCCCGCGCCGACCTTGCTCGTCCTGCGCTGCAGGAGGTGGACGGTGCGCGCCGGCTCCGGGCGCTCCGGGGCCGTGAGCCCGCCGCGCCCGCGGTACTCCGTGTCGACGCCCCACTGCCGGAAGAACACCTCCGGGTCGAGGCTCGCCTCCTCGCCGCCGTCGGTCAGGAACTCCGCCACGTCGAAGCCGATCCCGCCCGCGCCGACGAGCGCGACGCGGTCGCCGACCGGCGCACCGTGCCGCAGCACGTCGAGGTAGCCGACGACGCTCGGGTGGTCGATGCCGGGGATCGCCGGGGTCCGGGGCGTGACCCCGGTGGCCAGCACCACCTCGTCGTAGCCGTCGAGATCCCCCGCGCCGACCGGCGTGCCCAGCCGCAGTGCGACCTTCTCCTCCGCGAGCCGGGTCCGGAAGTAGCGCAGCGTCTCGCCGAACTCCTCCTTGCCGGGCACCCGGCGGGCCACGTTCAGCTGACCGCCGATCTCGTCGGCAGCGTCGAAGAGCGTCACCTCGTGGCCGCGCTCGGCGGCCGTGACCGCGCAGGCGAGACCGGCGGGCCCGGCGCCGACGACGGCGACGCGCTTGCGGGTGCGGGTCGGCGACAGGACGAGTTCCGTCTCGTGGCAGGCGCGCGGATTGACCAGGCAGGAGGTGACCTTCCCGCTGAAGACGTGGTCCAGGCACGCCTGGTTGCAGCCGATGCAGGTGTTGATCGCGTCCGCCCGGCCGGCCGCCGCCTTCGCGACGAAGTCCGGGTCGGCGAGGAACGGGCGGGCCATCGACACCATGTCGGCCCGGCCCGAGGCGAGGACCTGCTCGGCCACCTCGGGGGTGTTGACGCGGTTGCTCGTCACCAGCGGTACGGAGACGGCTCCGCGCACCTTCTCGGTGACCCAGGTGAACGCGGCCCGGGGCACCGAGGTCGCGATGGTGGGGATGCGGGCCTCGTGCCAGCCGATGCCGGTGTTGATGATGGTCGCGCCGGCCGCCTCGATCTCCTTGGCCAGGTGCACGACCTCCTCCAGGGACGAGCCGCCGGGCACCAGGTCCAGCATCGAGAGCCGGTAGATGATGACGAAGTCGTCGCCGGCCCGCTCGCGGACCCGGCGCACGATCTCGACGGGGAAGCGGATGCGGTTCTCGTACGAGCCGCCCCAGCGGTCCTCGCGGTGGTTGGTCGCAGAGGCGATGAACTCGTTGATCAGATAGCCCTCGGAGCCCATGATCTCGACGCCGTCGTACCCCGCGCTGCGGGCCAGCGCCGCCGCCGTCGCGAAGTCCTCGATCGTCGCCTCGACCTCGTCGTCGGTCAGGGCGTGCGGCGTGAACGCGCTGATCGGCGCCTGCAGCGCGCTCGGCGCCACCAGGTCCGGGTGGTGCGCGTACCGGCCGAAATGCAGGATCTGCATGGCGATCCGGCCGCCCGCCTCGTGCACCGCCGAGGTCACCCGGCGGTGCTCGGCCGCCTCCGCCTCGGTGGTCATCTTCGCGCCGCCGGGGAAGGAGCAGCCCCGCTCGTTGGGCGCGATGCCGCCGGTGACCATGAGGCCGACACCGCCCCGGGCACGCTCGGCGTAGAAGGCCGCCATGCGCTCGAAGCCGTTCTCGACCTCTTCCAGGCCGACGTGCATCGACCCCATCAGGACCCTGTTCGGCAGGGTGGTGAACCCGAGGTCGAGCGGGCTCAGAAGGTGCGGATACGGGCTCATGCGGCGGCTCCTCGGTGTGGCGTCGCCCCAGTTCTAGACCACCGCCGCGCCATTGTGCAACAAGTTGCACAATGGCGTTCGCCGCACTGTGTCACGGCTCACGCCCCGGGGTGAGCCGCCCGGGACGGGTCGCCCGGATGGAGTAACACCACGGTCCGCGCACTCCGTGCGGCGCGGAGAGTGGTGACGTACGGAACCGAGGGGCTCGCGTCGTCCGGGCGGGCCCCGGAACCCACCGGAGACCTCCATGGGCTGCGTCAATCGTCACGACCTCGGTCTGCTCGTCCTGCGCGCCGGCACCGGCGCGGTGCTCGCCGCGCACGGCGCCCAGAAGCTCTTCGGGTGGTTCGGCGGCGGGGGAGTGGAAGGGACCACCGCCGCGATGGAGGCGATGGGCTTCCATCCGCCGAAGCACAGCGCGCTCGCCGCCGGGCTCGGTGAGGCGGGCGGCGGCGCGCTGCTCGCCCTGGGCCTGGCCACACCGGCCGCCGGAGCGGCGGCGGCCGGTGCGATGGCGGGCGCGGTGGCCGTCCACGCGCCCGCGGGGTTCTTCGCGCAGGGCGGCGGCTACGAATATCCGGCGTTCCTCGGCTTCACCGCGGCGGCGATCGGGCTGGCCGGCCCCGGCCGCTACTCCGTCGACCACGCGACCGGGCACGCGTTCAACCAGCCGTGGACGGTCGCGCTGGCCTTCGCCGGCAGCGCGGCGGCGGCCGTGGCGGTGGTGGGCAGGCGGGCCCGGGCCCAGATGCCGGAGGCGGAGGAGTTCTGAGCGGGTCCCCCGCGACGCGCCCCTCAGCGGCGCCCCTTCGACGCCGCGACCAGCTCCGCGACCGTGCCGAACTTCACCCTGGGGCGGCCCCCGTCCCGGCCCCGCGCCCGCTCAGCCCGGTCGATCGCGGCCAGGCCCCGGGCATCGACCACCTGGCGGCTGCGCCCCCGGACCAGGCGGCCGAACGCCTTGGCCGGGTGGACGGGGGACGGGAGCGCGCCGGCGACCGCGTCCGCGAGCAGCGTGCCGACCGTCTCGGCGGCGCAGGTGCGGTTGGCGCCGATGCCCCCGGAGGGCCCCCGCTTGATCCAGCCGACGACATAGGTGCCGGGCATCCCCGCCACCCGGCCGCCCTCGTGCGGCACCGTGCCGCTCGCCTCGTCGAAGGGCAGTCCGGGGACCGCCAGCCCCCGGTAGCCGATGGCCCGCAGGAACAGCCCCGCCGGTATCGCGGACTCGCCCCCCTCCGCCGTGACCCGGACGCCCTCCACATGGTCCCGGCCGGTGATCTCCAGGGGCGCCGAGTGGAAGCGGAGCACGATGCGCCGGCCCGGTGCCGGCGGGCCCGACCAGTCCACGCGCTCCCGGCGCACCCCGCGCAGTACGGCGGCCGTGCTCCCGGACACGGCCCCCTCGATCGCCGGGCCGACGCGCGGATCGTGGTCGTCCACGACCAGCTCCACACCCGGAAGGTGCTTGAGGGCGAGCAGCTCGGACGACGTGCAGGCGGCGTCCTCGGGGCCGCGCCGCCCGAGCAGGACGACCTCGCGCACCCCGGAGCCGCGCAGGGCGGCCAGCGCGTGGTCGGCGATGTCGGTGCCCGCGAGCGCCGCCGGGTCCGCGACGAGGACGCGCGCGACGTCGAGCGCCACGTTGCCGTTCCCCGCGACGACCACCCGCTCGGCCCGCGACAGGTCCACGGCGTCCGGTGCCACCTCGGGATGCGCGTTGTACCAGGAGACGAACGAGGTCGCCGCGATGCTCGACGGCAGGTCCTCGCCCGGGACGGCGAGCCGGCGGTCGGCGCCGGCCCCGACCGCGTAGATCACCGCGTGGTGGTGCGCGGCCAGCTCCTCGGCCGAGACGTGCGTGCCGGCCTCGACGCCGAGGTGCATCCGCACCCTGGGATGGGCGTGGAACCGGGCGAACGTCTCGCCGACCCCCTTCGTCCCCGGGTGGTCCGGCGCGACGCCGTACCGGACGAGCCCGCCGGCCACCGGCAGCCGGTCGATCAGGGTCACCTCGGCGTTGGTGTGCAGCAGCAGGTCCTCGGCCGCGTACATACCGGCGGGCCCGGTGCCGACGACCGCGACCCGGATCGGCGCGAAGTCGGACGGCAGGCTGCGCGTGAACGAAGGGGCGCCCCAGGCATGGAAGTTGGGCCCGGCGACGGGCTCCGGCTCCCGGTCCGCGAAATAGGCCGCGTTGATGGCGGCGTACTCCTCGCGCGCCCCGAAGAGGCTGTCCACCGGGAAGATCGCGTCCACCGGGCAGGCGTCGGCGCAGGCCCCGCAGTCGATGCAGGTCTCCGGGTCGACGTAGAGCATCTCCGTACGGCCGAAGTCCGGCTCCTCCGGCGTCGGATGGATGCAGTTGACGGGGCACACGGCGACACAGGTGGCGTCGTTGCAGCAGGTCTGGGTGATGGCGTAGGTCATGGTCGGCTCGGGCTCTCGGCTCGGGTCAGATCAGGTCGGCGCGCTTGTAGAAGAACAGGGCCGGCTTCGTCAGCAGACGCGCCGAGGCCAGGAACTCCATCAGCCCCGAACAGCTCGACCGCATCAGGGACTTGTGGTGCTCGTTGGCCTTCGCCTCGGCCCGGGCCCGGTCGCCGTCCAGCCCGGCGTTCGCGTAGACGTCCCGGTTCACCATGCTGGTGACGATGTAGTACGAGGCGATGGCGACGACGAGCGCGTTGAGGTGGCGGCGCACCGGGCCCGCGTCGCGCAGGCGCCTGCGGGTCTCGTCGCGGGCGAACTTCATGTGGCGGGACTCCTCCACCACATGGATGTTGTTGATCGTGCGCACGAACGGCGCCACGCGCTCGTCGCGCATCCAGTCGCGCTGCATCACGTCGAGCACCTCCTCCGCCACCAGGATCGCCGCGTACGCCGCCTCGCCGAAGGCAAGGGTCTTGAAGGCGCGGCCCAGTTCGAGCACCGGGCGGCGCGGCCGGTACGCCGGTGCGCCCAGCTTCGCCGCACCCCGGGCGAACATGATCGAGTGCCGGCACTCGTCGGCGACCTCGGTCAGGGCCCACTGGAAACGCGGGTCGGTGGGGTCCTTGGCGTACATGTCGCGGAGCACCATCTGCTGGAGGATCATCTCGAACCAGATGCCGGTGCTGGCGACGGATGCGGCCTCCTGGCGGGTCAGTGCCTTGCGCTGATCCTCCGTCAACTCGCCCCAGTAGGCGGTGCCGTAGAGCGTGCTCCACTCCGGGCTCGCGCCGTGGTGGCCGGTGTCCAGGGGGGTGTTCCAGTCCACCTCGGTGGCCGGGTCGTACGAGAGCTTCGCGGACGAATCGAGCAGGCGCCGGGCGACGTCCTGCTCGGCGGCCCGGTCCTGGTCCTCCGGCCGAACGGTGCTGCTTGCCATGCTGCGGCTCCTTGACTCGAGAGATCGACCCGGCGCCGTCCGGCCCTCATCGTGTACCGCCCGATGAGATCTCCGGCCGTCGGACGCCGCCCTCGCTTGTTAGACGCGGTGTCTAGCAAGCTGTTAGACGGAAGGTATAGCAAGAGGCGCGCGCCCACTACCCCCGCGTAGGAAATTCGCACGTTCTCTCCACGCTGCACGGGTGCGCGGGTGCGGGCCGCGGGGGTCCTTGTCCGCGGACCGGGGCCGGGGGATCATGGCGGTCTGCCGCGGCCCGGTGGTGCCGGCCCCGGGCCGGCCGACCCGGGGGAGCGTCATGGTCATCGCCGCCGTCTACTTCGTCATCGCCACCGCCGCGGCCGTGAGCCTCGCGCGGAGCCTCGACCGGCAGATGGAGGGCCCCCGGCTGCGGGCGGCGTGGGCCGGGCGCACCGCCGGGGCGCGGTGCACGGGGGTGCGTACGGAGGAGGCGCAGGACGCCGACGGAATACCCGTCACCCGGTCGCACCCCACCCTGGAGTTCCGTACGGAGTCCGGCCGGACCGTCACCTTCGAGGAGCGCCGCTGCCGGCTGGACGTGGCGGAGGGCGACTCCGTGACCGTCTACTACGCGGAGGACGCCCCGGGTGACGCCACCGCGCAGGCCCCCTCCTTCGGGGTGCGGCGCGCCAGGGAGATGGTGGCCGGGCTGGGGTGCGCCTTCGCGCTGGTGACGGCCGCGGTCCTCGCCGAGGTGCTCTGAGCGGGCCCCTGCGGGGTGTCCTCGCGCCGTCGCTCCAAAGGGGGCCGGGGCCCGGTGACGTAACGCCCGGTTGGGATGGGAACGTCCTCTTGTTGACGTGCCCAAATCAAGAAAGCGCCATCTTTTCGTGTTCACATCCTTGTACGGCGTGTCTCGGCGCCCCTATTCTCGCCAACCAGAAAGCGCTTTCCATCTCTCTCTCCGACGAATGGGAACGAAACATGAGGCGACCAGTCGCACTGAGACTCTCCGCGGCGCTGTCCACGATGGCCCTGGCGGCCGCGGCCGGAGCGGTCCTGACGATGCCCGAGGCGTCCGCCGCCGTCGCGGGCGGCGCCACCGGCTACGCGAGCCAGAACGGCGGCACCACCGGCGGCGCGGGCGGGCAGACCGTACGGGCCACCACCGGGACCCAGATCCACGAGGCCCTGTGCGGCCGGGCCAGCAGCAGCACCCCGATCACCATCGAGGTCGAGGGCACCATCAACCACGCCAACACCGCCAAGGTGTCCGGCGACAGCTGCAACACGGCGGCCGGTGTCATCGAGCTCAAGCAGATCAGCAACGTCACCATCGTCGGCGTCGGCAGCGGGGCCGTCTTCGACCAACTGGGCATCCACATACGCCAGTCCAGCAACATCATCATCCAGAACGTGACCGTCAGGAACGTCAAGAAGTCCGGCTTGCCCACCTCCAACGGCGGCGACGCCATCGGCATGGAGAGCGACGTCCGCAACGTCTGGGTCGACCACGCGACGCTGGAGGCGTCCGGCGGCGAGGACGCCGGGTTCGACGGCCTGTTCGACATGAAGGACAACACCCAGTACGTGACGCTGTCGTACAGCACCCTGCGCAACTCCGGCCGGGGCGGCCTCATCGGCTCCAGCGAGACCCAGCTCGACAACGGCTACGTCACGTTCCACCACAACCTGTACGAGAACGTGGACTCCCGCACACCGCTGCTGCGCGGCGGGACCGCCCACATCTACAACAACTACTACGTGAAGCTGAACAAGTCCGGGATCAACTCCCGGGCCGGCGCCCACGCCAAGGTGGACAACAACTACTTCAAGGACTCCAAGGACGTCCTGGGCACCTTCTACACCGACACCACCGGGTACTGGCAGGTCAGCGGCAACATCTTCGACAACATCACCTGGTCCGAGCCCGGTCAGGAGAACCACCCGGCCGGCCCGGACCCGCGGTCCAACACCACGGTGAGCATCCCCTACGCGTACACCCTCGACGACGCCTCCTGCGTGCCGGCCATCGTGGCCGGCACCGCGGGCGCGGGCAAGGGGCTCAAGGTCTCGGACGGCGACTGCTCCACGACGACCCCCACCCCGGACCCCACCGACCCCACCCCGGACCCGACCGACCCGACGCCGGACCCGACCGACCCGACGCCGGACCCGACCGACCCGACCACCCCGGCCGGCACCAACCTCAGCCTCGGCGCCGGCTCGGACGGCTCCAGCAAGGCGAGCGGAACCAGCTACGGCAACGTGCGCGACGGTGACCCGGGCACCTACTGGTCGCCCTCCGGCACGACCGGCTCCATCTCCATCAAATGGGGTTCCGCCACCACCGTCTCCGCCGTCACCATCCGCGAGGCCGCCGGCGCCCAGGGCGTCATCGGCTCCTGGCGGCTGCTGAACGCCGACACCGGCGCGGTCCTCAAGAGCGGCAGCGGGGCCGGCCCGATCAGCATCCCGGCCACCTCCCTGCGCAAGATCACCTTCGAGATCACCTCGGCCAGTGGCACACCGAAGATCGCCGAGTTCGAGACGTACGCGGGATAACCGCCCTTCCGCACGGCCGGGCCGGTCCGGGGAGCACCACCCTCCCCCGGCCGGCCCTCCGCGCGTACCGGCGCCGCCCGGCCCGACGCGGGCGAAAAACGCCCGGGGTGTCCTGCCGATCACCGGGTACGAGTGCCGGGACCGACACACGCGGCGCTGCGCCGGACGGATGGGCGCGGCCCGCGATTCGGACGGTCGACGACGCCATGGCGACCTCGTGTGAGCACGATGGAGCGTCAGGCCCACGGCACCACGGAAGAGAGGACGGCCGCTGTGAATCAGCAGACCGCGGAGAAGGCCGCCCTGGCCACCGGCCAGGTGCGCGACAAGGCGGCACTGGTCGCCCAGAAGCTGAGGGAACGCACCCCCGACCCGGTCCTGGAGAAGACGGAGCAGGCCGCCGCCCAGGTACGCGAGAGCGCGGCCAGGGCCGGACAGTACGCGGCGGACAAGGCGCCCGGACCCCTGCGGGAGACCGCGGGCCGGGCCGCCACCGCGGCGCGCGCCCACCGCGCCCCGCTGCTCGCGGCCGGGGCGCTGATCGCCGCGGTCGTCCTGGTCCGCCGAGGCCGGGGCCACCGCCGGTGAACGCGGCGAAGATCGCCTACAAGCCGGTCGGGCTCGTCCTGGGCGCCGCGGGCGGCATGATCGCGGGCATGGCGTTCAAGCAGGTGTGGAAGGTCATCGAGGGCGAGGGCGACGCCCCCGACGCCATGGACGAGGACCGCCGCTGGAAGGAGATCCTGCTCGCCGCGGCCGTCCAGGGCGCGATCTTCGCCGTGGTCAAGGCGGCGATAGAGCGTTCCGGTGCGGTGACCGCCCGCCGTCTGACGGGCAGCTGGCCCGGCTGACGCGGTGCAGCGGAAGCGGAGGGGGCCGGCGCCGTGTCACAGGCGCCGGCC
>NZ_VJNO01000032.1 GCF_007096885.1 Streptomyces sp. 130
GTTTTGCCCTTCCCCCCTGGGGCGCGGGGGGGGGGGGGGGGGGGGGCCGCCCCTGGGGGGGCCCCGGCCCCCGGGGGGGGGGGGGCCCCCACGCCACACATCCGTACCGGATTACTTCAGCTTGGTGCCGGTGGAGCGCAGGCTGGCGCACGCCTCCGTGACGCGCTTGGCCATGCCGCCCTCGGCGGACTTGCCCCAGCTGCGCGGGTCGTAGACCTTCTTGTTGCCGACCTCGCCGTCGACCTTCAGCACACCGTCGTAGTTGCGGAACACGTGGTCCACGATCGGGCGGGTGAAGGCGTACTGGGTGTCGGTGTCGAGGTTCATCTTCACGACGCCGTTCTCCAGCGCGGTGGTGATCTCCTCGGCGGTGGAGCCGGAGCCGCCGTGGAAGACGAAGTCGAACGGCGACGTCTTGCCGTACTTGGCGCCGACGCCCTCCTGGAGGTCCTTGAGGAGCTCCGGGCGCAGGACGACGTTGCCCGGCTTGTAGACGCCGTGCACGTTGCCGAACGAGGCGGCCAGCAGGTAGCGGCCCTTCTCGCCCAGGCCCAGCGCCTCGGCGGTGCGCAGCGCGTCGTCCACGGTCGTGTAGAGCTCGTCGTTGATCTCGTGGGTGACGCCGTCCTCCTCGCCACCGGTCGGGGTGATCTCGACCTCAAGGATGATCTTGGCGGCGGCGGCCTTGGCCAGCAGCTCCTGGCCGATGGCCAGGTTGTCGGCCAGCGTCTCGGCCGAGCCGTCCCACATGTGCGACTGGAACAGCGGGTTCAGCCCCTTGGCGACGCGCTCGGCGGAGATGTCGAGCAGCGGGCGGACGTAGCCGTCCAGCTTGTCCTTGGGGCAGTGGTCGGTGTGCAGCGCGACGGTGACGTCGTACTTGGCGGCGACGATGTGCGCGAACTCGGCGAGGGCGACGGCACCCGTGACCATGTCCTTGTTGTACTGGCCGCCCAGGAACTCCGCGCCGCCGGTCGAGATCTGCACGATGCCGTCGCTCTCGGCCTCCGCGAAGCCGCGCAGCGCGGCGTGCAGGGTCTGGGTCGACGTCACGTTGATGGCCGGGTAGGCGAACTTGCCTGCCTTCGCCCGGTCGAGCATCTCGGCGTATGCCTCGGGGGTTGCGATGGGCATCTGTCCGCTCCTTGGGATGTGCGGGTGTGCGTTGCTGGGTCCCTGACCTGGGGGCGACGTCATCGTCGCCCCCATCTTCCCAGACTCTGGTTCCGGCTCCACCCGGCGGTGCCTTCCGGCCCCTGCGGACCCGCTCGCCGACGTACGACGAAGGGGGTCGGTTTCACGTGAAACCGACCCCCTTCGGGCAAACTGCCAGGTCAGGCGAGGTCGAGGTCCGGGACCGAGTAGACGTGGACGTACGGAAGGCCCGCCTCGGCGATGGCCGGAGCGGCACCGCGCTCGACGATCACGGCCACGGCGACGACCTCGCCGCCGGCCTCGCGCACGGCCTCGACGGCGGTCAGCGGCGAGCCGCCGGTCGTCGAGGTGTCCTCGACGACGAGGCAGCGACGGCCCTTGACGTCCGCGCCCTCGATCCGGCGCTGCATCCCGTGGGCCTTCTGCGCCTTGCGGACGACGAAGGCGTCCAGCGCCTGGCCACGGGCCGCGGAGGCGTGCAGCATCGACGTGGCGACCGGGTCGGCGCCGAGCGTCAGCCCGCCCACGCAGTCGTAGTCCAGCTCGGCCGTCGCGTCGAGCATGACCTGACCGACCATCGGAGCGGCCTTGCCGTCCAGCGTGATGCGGCGCAGATCGATGTACCAGTCGGCCTCCAGGCCGGAGGAGAGCGTCACCTTGCCGTGGACCACGGCCTTGTCCTTGATCTGCTGCAGCAGCTCAGCACGTACGTCAGTCATGGCTACGAGGATAAGGTGCGCATTTCCCGCCACAGCCCGCCCGAGGCCGGGACCGGCCCGCCGGCCCGCGCTCCGCGCTCAGAGCCGGCGCCAGCTCCAGGTGGCGGCGATCTCCAGCGGCTCGATCGGGGTGACATGGCGGGGGTCGGTGTTCAGCCCGTTCGGCGGGCCCGACTGCGGCTCCACACAGACCGCCTCGTCCTGCTCGTCGTAGATCACGACCCACTCGGACCGGCTCTTCACCGTCAGCTCCAGCCGCTCCGGCCAGGTGAGGGTGACATCGACACCGTCCGGCATCCCGAAGCAGTCGTCCCACGGGCCGGGCAGGGGCGGAATCCGGCGCCCGGTCGGCAGGTGGTTGTCGCCGCGCTCCTCCTGCCAGGCGGCGTCGAAGTCGATACGGACCTCCTCGCCGGTGTCGAGGCGGCGGCGGAACCACGGGTGCCAGCCCGCCTGGGCCGGGAACGAGTCCCCGTACGTCTCGATGCCGAACGCCAACGTGAGGGAGTCCTCGGCCAGTTCGAAGGTCTGGGTCACCCGGCCCGGGTACGGCCAGGGGTCGGCCAGGTCGTAGTAGAACGACGCCTGCGTCCCGCTCTCCAGGGCGGTGTGCCACGCCGTGTCGCGGCCGGTGCCGTGGATGGCGTGCGGCGGAGCGGTCAGCGGCAGCTGGTGGAGGACGCCGCCGTCGCGGAACTGCCCGTTCTCGGTCCGCCCGCACCACGGCACCATCGGGAAGCAGCCGTAGCGCTCCCCCTGCCGCAGCAGTTCGGTACCGCCGATCCGCAGGCTGCTGATACGGCAGCCGTTGGCGGGGTTCACGGTCAACTCTGCATCGCCGGCGGAGAGCCGGACGTCCTTCTCACCACTGCTCACAGGACGACCCTACTGGCGCCGCTACCTCCGGCGCCGCAACGCCCGGCTCAGGACCACCGCCGAGGCGAGGGCCAGCGCCGCCGCCGGGGCGACCCAGCGCAGCGTCGCACCCGCACCGCCCGCGTCCGGCGAGGGCACCGGGGCGTACCGGCCGCGCGGCGGGGCGTGGTCGACCTCCTCCGCACTGCGCCCGATCATGGTGCGCCGGGCATGCGCGGCCTCGGCGGGAGGCCCGTCCGGCACGCTGAACTCGATCCCGGCGACCGGGTCGAGCGACGACGGTGGAATGGGCGCGTCGAACAGAGCCTCCCGGTCCTGCGCCGGGTCCCCGCCCCGCTCCCCCGGCTGTTCCCTGCCCGGCTCCGCACCCCGCTCCCCCGGCTGCTCCACGCCCGGCGCCTCGTCGGGGGCGGCCTCGTGCGTCGGCAGCGACTCCTCGGCGCCGCCCAGGGGGCCGGAGCCGCTGAGCGGGGAGCCGGCCGAGGGCCCGGGGCCGCTCTGGTCCGCTTCCTCGGCGGCCTCTTCGAGCGCCTTCTCCACGGCCTCCCCGACGGCCAGCTCATCGGCGGTGACCTCGGCGGCGCCCGGCGTCTCCGGCGTCTCCGGCGTCCCGGCGGAGGCCCCGTCGGCAACGGCCCCATCGCCCGAGGCCCCGCCTTCCGAGGCCCCGCCGTCCGAAGCCACGCCGTTCGAAGCCCCCGCGCCCGGGGCCGTGCCGCTGCCGGGGGCCGGCGCTCCGCCGCTCCACGCCTCGTCGGCCGCGCCTTCGCCCTGGGCGGCCAGCGACTCCGTCACGAGCTGCTGGGCGAACCGGTCCAGCAGCCGGTGGGCCGTCGACAGCGCCGCCGCCGGCTCCAGGTCCCGCAGGCGGCCGTCACCGGTCGCGCCACCCTCGAAGGCGATCGATGTGCCCTCGTCGCCCTCCGCCAGCCGGAGGGTCAGCGAGAGCCGCGCCGAGCCGCCGCCCCGGGCCTCCGCGCCCTCGCCCTCCACCAGGACGGCGTGCACGGAGTCCACGTCCGGGTCGCCCGGCAACGGCGTGAGCCGCAGCGTGCCCCGGTACGTGATGGTGTGGCCGCCCGCCCGGATTCTGAGCCGGCCCGTCAGGGGACCCGCCGACGCGTCGGCGTCCTGCTGGAACCCCGGTACACAGCGGGCGACCCGGACGGGGTCGCCCAGCGTCCGCCGCAGGGCCGGGACCGGAACCGGAACGAACACCTCATGCTCCATGGTGAACGAGCCTACTCAGCCCCGGCCGTCCCGTCAGCGCTTCCGCACCCGCGAAGCCGCCGCGCCCGGCCCCCGCGACCCCCGCGACCGCCCGCCGGCCCACCTCACCGCGCCTCCCAGTAGCGCGGGTGCACCAGCGTCGACGGCGGGAGGCCGGAGCGCCGCCCGGCCTCCGCCCCGCGCCCCGCGGCCAGCAGCCCCGGCACGGTCAGGGAGCGCAGCGGGGGCGCGTCCGGGGCCAGGCCGAGCGTGGGGGTGGCGGCCGTCCCGGCCAGCAGGAACCCCCAGCCGCGGTCCCCGTCCGCACCGCCCTCGGGCCGGTCGGGACCGACCGCGGAGCCCGGCCGGCGCCCGCTGATCCGATAGGGGCGCGGACGCAGCCCGGCGGCCCGCATGGACGCGTCGACCGTCCAGTAGGTGCGCGGCCGGCCGACGGGCGGGCCCGCGTGCACCACCAGCCGTCCGTGCGGTGCGAGGGCCCGGGCGACCAGGCCGTAGAACTCCGCCGAGTAGAGCTTCGTGCCGGCGGAGATCCCGGGGTCGGGGAGGTCGGAGATCACCACGTCGTAGCGGTCGCGGGCGGTCCGCAGCCAGGTGAACGCGTCGGCGGTCACCGTCGTCACGCGAGGGTCGTCCAGCGCGTGCGCGTTCAGCGCGGAAAGCGCCCGGTCCGTACGGGCCAGTCGGGTGACGGCCGGGTCCAGCTCGACCAGGGTCACGCCGCGCACGTCCGGGTAGCGCAGCACCTCCCGCGCAGCCAGCCCGTCCCCGCCGCCCAGGATCAGGACCCGGGCGTGCGTCCCGTTCATCGCCGGGTGCACCAGCGCCTCGTGGTAGCGGTACTCGTCGCGGGAGCTGACCCGCAGCCGCCCGTCCAGATAGAGGTCCAGGGAGCTGCGGCCGGCCCCGGTCAGCACGACCTCCTGCACGTCGGTCCGCACGGCGACCCGCACCTGGTCCCCGTACACCGCGCGCCGCGCCGCCCGCTCGAAGTCGGCGGCCAGCAGCGCGGCCGCGGCCAGCACCGCGATCACCGTGACATTGGCGGCGATCAGCAGCCACCGCGCCCTGCGGCCCACGTCCCGCCGGAACACCCACAGCACCAGCGCCCCGCCCGCCGCCGCGTTCACCGCACCGGTCAGCAGCGCGCCGGTGAGCTGGCCGAGCGTCGGCAGCAGCAGGAAGGGAAAGGCGAGGCCGCCGACGAGCGCGCCCACGTAGTCCGCCGCGAACAGATCGGCGACGGCCCCGCCCGCGTCCTGCCGGTCCACCCGCTGGATCAGCGTCATCAGCAGGGGGATCTCCGCGCCGATCAGGACGCCGATCGTCAGCGAGAACCCGACCAGCGCGTACCGCGACTCACCGAACCAGGCGAACGACGCGTAGAGCACCAGCGCCGAGAAACCGCCCACCAGGGCCAGCGCCGCCTCGATCAGGCCGAAGCCCACGGCCGCCCGGTTGCGTAAACGTTTCGCGAGCAGCGATCCGATCCCCATCGCGAACACCATCACGGAGAGCACGACGGACGCCTGGGTGACCGAGTCACCGATCAGGTAGGAGGCGAGCGCCACCAGTTCGAGCTCGTACACCAGTCCGCAGGCGGCACAGACGAAGACGGCGGCCAGCACGAGGTACCGACCGGTCCTCGGCCGGACGGGAAGCCGCGCCGCGCCCCCTCGCAGCGACACCTGCTGGTCGATCATGCCGCGAACGCTACGTCACCGGTCGCTCGCCGCCTGTCACCCACAAGGGTGCGACTGGCGCACCTGACGCGCGGTCGGAGCGCGTCACAGCGCCACCGCGGGAGTCCGCACGCCCACCCGGGTCCGCGTCGCCACGAGCTGGCCCTCCTGCGGGTACGCGTGCCAGGTACGCCACCGCACCTGGCCCTCGGTCCGCTGGGCGAGCATGGCCGTGAAGGCGTGCGGGCTGCCCGGAAACGTTCCGGCGAGGCCGTGCGGATGGTCGGCGACGAGCGCCAGCAGCTCCTGCGCGCGCCCGGCGAAGGACCCCGCGTTCAGCGTCTCGACGCGGGCCGCGAACTCGTACTCCCAGCCGCCGATCCGCTTGGCGACACCCAGCGGCAGCGGGGTGCTGCTGCCGGGCATGCAGGCGACGGTCTCGGAACAGCTGCCGTGCTCCTCCTCCAGGAGCACCTGGTGGGAGGCGCCGAGCAGGCGCAGCTGCATGGTGGCGCCGGCGAGTTCGAGATCGAGGACGGCCAGCGCCGGGAGCGGCTCGCGCCCCAGCGCCCAGGCCAGATCGGCGGCACGGGTATCGGAATAGGCCGTATGAAGGGTCGTGAGCATGGGTCGGCTCCGCAAACACGCATGGACACATGGACAGGGGACGCCCCCGCGTCGTGCGCGTGGGAGGTGGGAAGCGCCCGATCAGGTCCAACTGGGGTCCGAGGGCTGAATGTTCTCTCCAACGAGGGAATCACGAACTACGCCGCACTCACAGCGTTTTTGCCCAACTTGCCGGGGTTTCCATCCCGCTCGGGGGTCCTTCCGCTCACCTGTTCACCGCAGACCCGTGAGAGGCCCCAACAAAAAGGAACCCGGCGGGACTTGGCGCTCGCGCCGCGCTTCCCGCCGGGCCCCGGGGCGTGTTCGCGAACACGCCCACGCGGACCAACTGCCCCGTGTCAGCTGCCTCCGCCGCATCCGCCCCCGCCACCGCCTCCGCCGCAGGAGGAACCCCCGCCGCACGAGGACCCCCCGCCGCAGGAGTGGCCGCCCGAGTGCCCACCGTCGCCGCCGGACGAGCCACCGTCACCGCCGGACGAGCCACCGCCGTCCCCGGCCCACCAGCTGCCCCCGGCGGCCGAGCCCCCCGCCGTGCCACGCCGCCTGCTGCGCGCCGGCGCACGCCCCCGGCCGCCGGCCCCCGCCACCATCCCGACGAGCAAGAACACCACGATGATCAGAATCGCCCCTGCCAGCACTCCGTCCATGACCCCACGTCCTTCCGTCCCCCGAAGCGAGGCCCCCGCTCCGCGCCCTTCCGGCGTGCAGACGAGATGCCCCCGCCGCCGTGCGGCCAAAGCAGACTTGAGCAAGTCCAGAGCTTGCGCGCAGGATGACGGCCATGACACACGGACGACCGCTGCTCAACCGCCGCCTCGCCGAGTTCGGCACGACGATCTTCGCGGAGATGTCCGCGCTGGCCGTCCGCACCGGAGCCATCAATCTCGGCCAGGGCTTCCCGGACACCGACGGCCCCGAGGAGGTCCGCGAGGCCGCGGTCCGTGCCCTGCGCGCCGGGCACGGAAACCAGTACCCGCCCGGCCCCGGCGTCCCCGAGCTGCGCACCGCGATCACCGGCCACCAGCAGCGGCGCTACGGCCTGGCGTACGACCCCGACACCGAGGTGCTGGTCACCGCGGGCGCCACCGAGGCCATCGCCGCCTCGCTCCTGGCACTCCTGGAACCCGGCGACGAGGTGATCGCGCTGGAGCCGTACTACGACTCGTACGCCGCCTGCATCGCGATGGCGGGCGCCACGCGCGTTCCCGTCACACTGCGCCCCGACACCTCCGCGGGCACCTTTCGGCTGGACCTCGACGAGCTGCGCGCGGCGGTCACCCGGCGGACCCGGCTGCTGCTGATCAACACCCCGCACAACCCGACCGGCACGGTGCTGAGCCGCGAGGAACTGCAGGCGATCGCGGAGCTCGCCTGCGAGCACGATCTGCTCGTCGTCACCGACGAGGTCTACGAGCACCTGGTCTTCGAGGGCGAACACCTGCCGCTGGCCGGCTTCCCCGGCATGCGCGACCGCACGGTCACCATCTCGTCGGCCGGCAAGACGTTCTCCTTCACCGGATGGAAGGTCGGCTGGGCCACGGCGGACGCTCCGCTGATCGCCGCCGTACGGGCCGCGAAGCAGTATCTGACCTACGTCAGCGCGGGCCCCTTCCAGTACGCGATCGCCGAGGCGCTCAACCTGCCGGACACGTACTTCGACGGCTTCCGTGCCGATCTGCGGCTCAAGCGCGACCTGCTCGGCGACGGTCTGCGGGCCGCCGGCTTCGAGGTCTACCAGCCGGCGGGCACGTACTTCATCACCACCGACATCGCCCCCTTCGGTGAGGAGGACGCCCACACCTTCTGCCGCACCCTCCCCGAACGCTGCGGCGTCGTCGCCGTCCCCAACTCCGTCTTCTACGACGACCCCGACGCCGGCCGCACCCAGGTCCGCTTCACCTTCTGCAAGAAGCACGACGTCCTCGCCGAGGCCGCCACCCGCCTGCGGCGCTTGCGGTCCTGAACTCCTTCGCGGATCACCCCACGTGGTCGGAGGCTCGGGGGGGGTGCGAACGGGCCGGCAGGCAGGCGTGTTCCACGGGCGCGGGCCCCTTCCTCCGGGCCGGGCGACATGAAGAGGCCCGGCCGGGTTCCCCCGGCCGGGCCTCTTCACACGTGCGCAGAAGACTCAGGCGTCCGGAGCGGACTGCTCCGTGCCGTCCTCGGACTTCTGCTCGGCCGGGGCCAGGCCCAGCCGCTCCAGCAGCCACTTGTCGAACTCGATGGAGGCGCGCACCCAGCTCACCGTCGAGGAGACGAAGTGCTCCAGGGAGACGCCGGTGCCGATGAGCATCTGCGCCTCACCGATCAGGCGGACCGAGGGGCCGCCCTCCTCCGAACCCTCCTCGGGCTCGTGGGTGTGCGTGTAGACCTTGGGCCACAGGGTGCGGCGGTTCCAGTCGTCGATCGCGTCGAGCAGGACCGGGCGCTGGTCCGTGGCGTGCGGGCGGTCGTAGAACGTGCGGACCGAGAAGACCTGCTGCTCGTTCTCGCCGCGGAACATGAAGTACGTGCGGAATTCCTCCCACGGCGCGGCGAGGTCGCCCTCGTCGTCGACGACGTACTTCAGCTCCATCTGGTCCAGCAGCTGCTTGACGAGGTCCTGGTCAGGGACGACGGGGCCCTCCGGTCCTGCCGCCTGCGGTCCGGGCTGAGCCCCGAAGTTAGGAATCGAGGACGGATCGATGCTCACCGTTATTTCCCTTCGTGCGGTTGGCTGCCATCCTCTCCTATCGCGGGCGGGGCATGGCAAGCCCGGAAGGCCCCGATCCGCCACGAGCTGATATTCAGCCGGTGGGGACGGGGCCAGGGCGTTCCGGTTGAGCCGTACGGGTTCCGCTCGCGGCGTCGCGGTCCGCTCTCAGCTCGCCGCGCCGACGATCAGGCCGTCCTCGAAGCGGTCCACGCGGACCGTGTCGCCGTCCTTGATCTCACCCGCCAGGATCTCCTTCGCGAGCCGGTCGCCGATCGCCGTCTGGATGAGGCGGCGCAGCGGCCGGGCACCGTACGCCGGATCGTTGCCCTCCTCGGCCAGCCAGGCCAGGGCATCCGGGGTGACGTCCAGGGTGAGCCGCCGGTCGGCCAGGCGCCTCGCGAGCCGGTCGATCTGGAGGCCCGCGATGTGCGCCAGCTCGTCGCCGGACAGCGCGGAGAAGACCACCAGGTCGTCCAGCCGGTTCAGGAACTCCGGCTTGAAGGAGGCCCGGACGACCTCCAGGACCTGGCTCTTCTTCTCCTCCGGTTTGGTCAGGGGGTCGGTCAGGTACTGGCTGCCGAGGTTGGACGTGAGGATCAGGATGGTGTTCCGGAAGTCCACCGTCCGGCCCTGTCCGTCGGTGAGCCGGCCGTCGTCCAGGACCTGCAGCAGGATGTCGAAGACCTCGGGGTGGGCCTTCTCGACCTCGTCCAGCAGGACGACGGTGTACGGGCGGCGGCGGACCGCCTCCGTGAGCTGGCCGCCCTCCTCGTAACCGACGTAGCCGGGCGGGGCGCCGACCAGCCGGGCGACGCTGTGCTTCTCGCTGTACTCGCTCATGTCGATGCGGACCATGGCCCGCTCGTCGTCGAAGAGGAAGTCCGCGAGGGCCTTCGCCAGCTCGGTCTTGCCGACGCCGGTCGGGCCGAGGAACAGGAACGAGCCGGTCGGGCGGTCCGGGTCGGCGATGCCGGCCCGGGTGCGGCGTACCGCGTCCGAGACGGCCTGCACGGCCTCGGTCTGCCCGATCAGGCGCTTGCCCAGCTCCGACTCCATGCGCAGCAGCTTCTGCGTCTCACCCTCCAGGAGCCGGCCGGCCGGGATGCCGGTCCAGGCGCCCACCACATCGGCGATGTCGTCCGGCCCGACCTCCTCCTTGACCAGGGTCTCCTTGGGCTCGCGGGCGGCCTCCTGCTCGGCCTCGTCGGCCTCGGCCAGCTCGCGTTCCAGGCCGGGGATCTCCCCGTACAGCAGTTTCGACGCGGTGTCGAAGTCGCCGTCGCGCTGGGCGCGTTCGGCCTGGCCGCGCAGGTCGTCCAGGCGCTCCTTGAGCTCGCCGACCCGGTTCAGGCCCTGCTTCTCCTTCTCCCAGCGGGCGTTGAGGCCGCGCAGCTCCTCCTCCTTGTCGGCGAGGTCGCGGCGCAGCTTGTCCAGGCGCTGCTTGGAGGCGGCGTCGGTCTCGTTCCTGAGGGCCAGCTCCTCCATGTGCAGGCGGTCGACGGAGCGCTGGAGCTCGTCGATCTCGACGGGCGAGGAGTCGATCTCCATGCGCAGCCGGGAGGCCGCCTCGTCCACGAGGTCGATGGCCTTGTCGGGCAGGAAGCGGGAGGTGATGTAGCGGTCGGACAGGGTCGCGGCGGCGACCAGGGACGCGTCCGCGATCTGGACCTTGTGGTGGGCCTCGTACCGCCCCTTGAGGCCGCGGAGGATCGCGATGGTGTCCTCCACGGACGGCTCGGCGACCAGCACCTGCTGGAAGCGGCGCTCCAGGGCGGGGTCCTTCTCGATCCGCTCGCGGTACTCGTCGAGCGTGGTCGCGCCGACCATCCGCAGCTCGCCGCGGGCCAGCATCGGCTTGAGCATGTTGCCCGCGTCCATCGCGGAGTCGCCGCCGGCGCCCGCGCCCACGACGGTGTGCAGCTCGTCGATGAACGTGATGATCTGGCCGTCGCTCTCCTTGATCTCGGAGAGGACGGTCTTCAGGCGCTCCTCGAACTCGCCGCGGTACTTCGCGCCCGCGACCATGGCCCCCAGATCGAGCGAGACCAGCCGTTTGTCCTTGAGGGATTCGGGAACGTCGCCCTTCACGATGCGCTGGGCGAGCCCTTCGACGACGGCGGTCTTGCCGACGCCCGGCTCACCGATGAGCACCGGATTGTTCTTGGTGCGCCGCGAGAGCACCTGGACGACGCGGCGGATCTCCTGGTCCCGGCCGATGACCGGGTCGAGCTTGCCCTCGCGCGCGGCGGCGGTGAAGTCCGTGCCGAATTTCTCCAGGGCCTTGTACTGGCCCTCCGGGTCCGGAGTGGTCACCCGGCGCCCTCCCCTGCTCTTCTCGAACGCGTCCAACAGCTTCTTCGCGCCGGCCCCCTGCCCGTCGAGGATCTCACCGGCACGGCCGCCCTTCGCGGCGATCCCGATCAGCAGGTGCTCGGTGGAGACGTAGTCGTCGCCGAGCTCCTTGGCGCGCTGCGCGGCGTCCGCGATGACGGCCAGCAGCTCGCGGTTGGGCTGGGGCGGTGCGACGGTCGACCCGGTCACGCTGGGCTGCGCGGCCAGGAGCCGTTCCGTCTCGGTGCGTACGGCGATCTGGTCGGCCTCGACGGCGGCCAGCAGATCGACCAGGTTCTCGTTGTCCTCACCCAGGAGCAGCGCCAGCAGCAGATGCCCCGGGGTCAGATCGGGGTGCCCGTCCTTCACGGCCCTGCTCGTGGCCGCGTTGACGGCGTCCCGGCTCCTGTTGGTCAGTTCGGCGTCCACGTGCGCTGTCTCCTCCTCGCGATGACGGGTCCGTTCCCATTACTGACACGGTCAACGTGCACAAAGTTGAGTCTATTCCACTCAAGCCCGGACGAGGCTGGGGTTGAGTGTCTTCCACTCAAGGCGAAACGCGGCCCCGCCCCTCTTCCGAGTCAACCGGCCGCCGCGGGCACCCGCCACCGCAGGCCGTACCCGCCCGCATACGCTGGGGCCCATGGCAGTCGACGTACACCAGCCGAGCCCCGAGTACCTCGCGTTCTGGCGCGAGAGCCACGTGTGCACCCTCACCACACCCCGTCCCGACGGCACGCCGCACGTGGTCCCGGTATGCGTGACGTACGACCCCGAGGCCGGCCTCGCCCGGGTCATCACCAACAAGCACAGCCGCAAGGTGGCCAACATCCTGGCCGCCGGACCGGACGGCGCCCGCGTCGCGGCGTGCCAGGTGCACCGCCGCCGCTGGGCGACCCTGGAGGGCGTGGCCCGGGTCAGCACGGACCCCGAGCGGGTCGCGGAGGCCGTACGCCGCCACACGGAGCGTTACGACCGGGTGCCGTCGCCCAACCCGGACCGGGTCGTCATCGAGATCACCCTGGACCGGGCGCTCGGCCGCGGCTGAGCGCGCCGCCCGCCGGCACAGCACAACGGCGCCACCGTGTTCAGGTCACGGTGGCGCCGTTGTGTGGGGGAAGTGACTGAGCGACGTGGAACGACGGGGGATCGCTCAGGCACTGTGGGGGGTGGCGGCAATGGTTTCCGGTTCGAACAGCTGATGGTCACGCTGTGCGAGATTCACAAAGATCATGTCGTACCGAATGGCGCAGCGCACCGGCTGCGGCGCGCCCCGCGGCTTGCGCAGGCACCGATAGGCACGGACCTCACCGTCGTCCTCGCGGGCGACGACGACCGGGTCGCCGAACAGGGTGACCATCAACGAGTCACCACGGTGGGGCAGCGCCGTGACGAGGTCGATGAAATGCCACCCTGACCGGTAGGCGGTCGCCATCTCACGCCGAAAGGTGCGATCGTCCGGCGGGGTGGTCATGCGTCCGCGGCCTTACGTGCGGGCGCGACGTCCCAGGACACGTCACCTGCGGGCAAGACGTCCCAGGACACGTCGCCTGCGGGCAGGGCGTCCCAGGACACGTCGCTCGCGGGCAGGACATCCCAGGACACGTCCGCCGTTCCGAGCTTGGACGCCAATGTGCTGTCCCAGGACACATCGCCTCCGGCCGGACTCGAAAGATCGGCCTGAACCGCCACGGCAAAAGCCGTGGCTGCAAAGGCGACGGCGAGAACCGAGCGAAGCAATTTGTTGTACATGGTCGGCTTCGTCCTCACTTGATAGTCCCTCTCCCCCGGCTCTACCAAGACCATGGCGCAAGTGAGCACGTCCAGGCCACAGAAGCGATGCATCATGTTCCTGTACGTTCAGGACCCTGGGGGGCGGAGATTTGCTCACAACAAGTGCGAAACCTACGCATCCTCACCTCATCACGGAGCTCTGCGACGCGGGCGCCCGGCTGTACGCCAGCGCCCTGGGCGCCGGCCGCATCGCCCGCTCCGAAATAGGCCCGGCGCCCTGCCTCCTGGAGTTCGGGCTGCTGCGCCCCGACCCGGACGACGCGAGCTGGCTGCGTCCCGTTCCACCGTCGGCCGTACTCGCCCAGCGACTGCAGCCCCTGGAACGCGAGATCCGTGACCGGCGACGCACGACGATCGAACTCACCGATGCATTCGAGCCGTTCATGGCGATCAGCACGCAGCCCTCGGTGAGCACACACGCGATCACCGTGCTGGAAGGGCTCCAGACGATCAACGCCACGCTCGACACCGCCACCGCCCAGTGCACCCAGGAGATCCTGACGATCCAGCCCGGCGGAGTCCGCAACCCCGACGTACTCACCCAGTCGCTGGAGCGCGTGGAAGGCCCCCTCAGCCGCGGCGTCCGGCTGCGGACCCTCTACCAGCACACCGCCCGTCATGGCGCCGGCGTCTTCGCCTACTTGGAACGCCTGCACTCGGGAAACGTCGAAATCAGGACACTCGAAGAGCTGATCGACCGCATGATCATCTTCGATCGCTCCGTCGCCGTCATACCGGCGCGCCGCGACAGGCAGGTCGCGCTCGAACTGCGCCACCCGGGACTGGTCGAGTACCTCGTCTCGGTGTTCGACCAGTTCTGGCAGCTGGCGACACCCCTTGACGAAGAGGCTCCGTACACTCCGCCGAACGACGGCATCACCGGTGTCCAACGGTCCATAGCGAAACTCCTCGTCGAGGGCTACGTCGACGAGGCGATCGCCCGTCGCCTGGGCATGAACGTACGCACCTGCCGCGCCCACGTCGCCAAGCTCAGCGCCGCCCTCGGCAGCACCAGCCGCGCCCAGCTCGGCTATCTGATCGCCCGGTCAGGAATCCTGGACCAGGATTCCTGACCGGCGGCCGGCTCCGAAGTCCCCCGCCCTCGGGCCGGGCGGGCGGGCCACGCAATGGGGGAGAGCATGGCCACGCCCCTGACCAGCCGGGGGAGTTCCCGGCTCCCCCGACACCTCCACACTGGCCCGGCAACTACGCTGGCACCACCGTCATCTTGCTGCACTGCCAAAAGTGGGGGGTCACGAATGGGCAGGGACGAGGGCATATCGCATCAGCCGCACGGCGATCTGGAACTGTGCGAAGCCGGTGTCAGGACGTACACCGAAGCGCTCCGAGCAGGTCGGCTCCCCCGCTCCGCACTCGAACCCGCCCCCTGCCTCACCGAGTTGGCGCTTGTCCACCCCGACCCCCAGGATGATGGCTGGATCCGGCCGGTGCCACCGTCCTCGGCTCTCGCCCATCTGCTGCAGCCCGTCACCCGGGAGATCCACGAGCGCATCCGGCTCTCCGCCGCCCTGGCCGACGCCCTGGCACCCCTGGCCTCCGTCGCCACAACCGACCCCGACCACGCGATCACCGTCCTCGAAGGTCTCCCGCTGATCGACACGGCCATCGAGAACGCTCTGGTCAACACGCGGGAAGAGGTCCTGACGCTGCAACCGGGGGGAACCGGTCAGGAGGAGGAGAGGCTTTCGAAGGCGTTGGGCCGTGCCCTGGCGATGGCCGAACGCGGCGTGTCACTGCGCCACATCTACCAGCACCCCGCGCGCTACAACCCGCCCATCAAGGCGTATCTGGAAGAGATCCCGCCCGGCAACATCCAGGTCCGCACCATCGAGCAGACGGCCGAACGGCTCATCGTCTTCGACCGCACCGTCGCCCTGATCCCCGCCAGCGCCAACCGCGACGCCGCCCTGGAGATCCGCCATCCCGCCCTCGTCCGCTACCTGGTCCAGGTCTACGAGGTGCTGTGGGCCCAGGCCATGCCGCTGACCTCCCCCCTCCAGCCGCCCGCGCACGACACCCCGATCACCGCCACTCAGCTGAGCGTCGCCCGCCTCCTCGTCGAGGGCAACACCGACCAGATCGTGGCCCGCAAGCTCGGCATCAGCGTCCGCACCTGCCGCGCCCACATCGCCAGACTCATGCACACCCTCGACGCCACCAGCCGCACCCACCTCGGCGCCCTCCTCGTCCAGTCGGGCGTCATGGAACCGACTCGGTGACGGCCCCCCACGAGCACGGCCACGGCGTGGCCGCACTGTGCGAGGAGGCGGTCGGCCTCTATGCGCAGGCCCTGTCACAGGGCCGCATACCCCGGTCCGCCGCCGAGGAAGTGCCGTGCCTGGCCGGGCACGCCCTCCTCACCGCCGATCCCCGCGACGACACACGGCTGAGGCCGGTGGCGCCCACGGCCGCTCTGGCTCAGCTGCTGCATCCGCTGGCCCGGGAGATCCTGGACCAGGTGCGCACCGCCGATCTCCTGGGCAGGACCCTGGGCACACTGAGCGCGCTCGCGGACGAACTCCCGGATCCCGCCATCAGGGTCGTCACCGGGCAGCCCTCCATCCAGGAGGCCATCGACGCCGCCGTGCGCGAGGCGAACGACGAAGTCCTCACCGCCCAGCCCGGCAGCACCCGCTCGCCGGAGATCGTCCGGGTGGCCCTGGCCAGCACGCTGCCGATCGTCAAGCGCAACGTCCGGCTGCGCCACCTCTACCAGCACTCGGCGCGTTACGGTCCCGGGCTCAAGGCGTATCTGGCCCAGCTGCCCGGCGACCTCCTCCAGGTCCGCACGACGGAGCGCGCGGTCGACCGCCTGATGATCTTCGACCGCAAGGTCGCGTACCTCCCGGCCAACCCGGACCGCAGCGCCGCCCTGGAGATCCGCCACCCCGCCCTCGTGCGCTACCTGGCGCAGCTGTACGACGTGCTCTGGGCCCTCGCCACCCCCCTCGACGATCCCCTCCCCACCGCCGGCCCCGGCGCCCCCGTCACCGCCGTCCAGCAGAGCATCGCCCGCCTCCTGGCCGACGGATGCACCGACCGGGCCGCCGCCGAGAAGCTCGGCATCAGCGTCCGCACCTGCCGCGCCCACATCGCCAAACTCATGCACACCCTCAACGCCACCAGCCGCACCCACCTCGGCGCCCTCCTCGTCCAGTCGGGCCTCACCGAGCCCGACCGATGACCTCGTCCGCCGCGAGACGCGAAACGGCCCGCCACTCCGGGGACACCGGGGTGGCGGGCCGCTTGGCGCGGGGTCAGTCCTTGGGGCGCTTGGGGCGCCAGACCACCAGGGCGCTGGTCTGCTGCACGTCCTGGTAGGGGACCAGATCGCGCCGGTACGACGCGTGGACCTGGGCCTCGCGCTGCTGCATGGCCGCCGCGGCTCCGTCCACGGCCGCCGAGAGTTCGGCGACGCGCTGCTGGAGCGCCGCGACCTGGTTCTCCAGCTCGATGATGCGCTTGATGCCGGCGAGGTTGATGCCCTCGTCCTGCGACAGCTGCTGCACCGTACGCAACAGCTCGATGTCGCGGGCCGAGTAGCGCCGGCCGCGGCCGGCCGTGCGGTCCGGGGAGACCAGGCCGAGGCGGTCGTACTGGCGCAGTGTCTGCGGATGCAGGCCCGAGAGCTGGGCCGCGATCGAGATCACGTACACCGGGGACTCGTCGGTCAGTTCGTAAGGATTACGCCGTCGGCCGTCCACCTCAAGCTCCCTTCGCCGCCTGGAACAGCTCCGCCCTCGGGTCATGCCCCGCGGTCGCCTCGCGGTATGCCTCCAGTGCGTCCCTGGCCTCGGTGCCGAGGTCGGTGGGCACGGTCACCTCGACGGTGACCAGGAGGTCGCCCCGGGTGCCGTCCTTGCGGACCGCGCCCTTGCCACGGGCCCGCATCGTACGCCCATTCGGCGTACCGGCCGGTAGCTTGAGCGTGACGGGCGGACCGCCGAGCGTCGGCACCTTCACCTCGCCGCCGAGCGCCGCCTCCGTGAAGGTGACGGGCACCGTGACGGTGAGGTTGTCGCCCTTGCGGCCGAAGACCGGGTGGGCGTCGACGTGGACGACGACGTAGAGGTCGCCGGCCGGTCCGCCGCGCTCGCCCGGGGCGCCCTTGCCGCGCAGCCGGATGCGCTGCCCGTCCGAGACGCCCGCGGGGATGCGCACCTGCATGGTCTTCGAGGAGCGGGCCCGGCCGCTGCCCTTGCAGACGTCGCAGGGGTCCTGGGCGATGAGGCCGCGGCCCTTGCAGTCCACGCACGGGTCGGTGAGCGAGAAGCCGCCGCCGCTGCCGCGCGAGACCTGGCCGGTGCCGACACAGGTCGGGCAGACCCTGGGGGTGCCGTTCTTGTCGCCGGTGCCGGAGCACGCCTTGCAGGGCGCCTGGCTGGACATCCGGAGCGGGACCGTGGCCCCGTCGACCGCCTCGGTGAAGCTCAGCGTCACCTCGGACTCGATGTCCTGGCCGCGCCGCGGCTGCACCCTCGTACCGGCGCCGCCGCCGCGGTTGAAGAGGCCGCCGAACACATCGCCGAGGCCGCCGCCGCCGAAACCGCCGGCGCCGCCCTGGCCCCCGCCCTGGGCGCCTCCGAAGAGGTCCCCCAGGTCGAAGTTGAAGTTGCCCTGGGCGCCGCCGGGCCCGGCGCGGAAGCCGCCGTTGCCGAAGAGGGCACGCGCCTCGTCGTACTCCTTGCGCCTCTTGGAGTCCCCGAGGACGTCATTCGCCTCGGAGATCTCCTTGAAGCGCTCCTCCGCCTTGTCGTCGCCCTTGTTGGCGTCCGGGTGGAACTCGCGGGCGAGCTTCCGGTACGCCTTCTTGATCTCGGCGTCGGTGGCGTCCTTGGGGACGCCGAGAACCTTGTAGTAGTCCTTCTCGACGAAGTCCTTCGTACTCATCGACGTCCCTCCTTCCGGACGACCGGCCGGGAGCCCCCCGTCCGGGCGGTGCCGGGCCCGCAGGCCCTGGTACCGGCCGGACGGGAGGCCCTGGTGGCCGGGCGGTGTGCTGCCAGGTGATCGGACGGAATGTCAGACCTCCTCGCCGCCACCGCTCTCCTCGTCGTCTGCCTTCTCTTCCTTCGCGGCCGCGGGGGCCGCCCCCGGCTGGGGCTCGGCGACCGCGACCCGCGCGGGGCGGATGGTGCGCTCGCCGATCCGGTAGCCGGGCTGCAGGATCGCCACGCAGGTCGTCTCCGTGACGTCCGGCGCGTAGCTGTGCATCAGGGCCTCGTGGACCGTCGGGTCGAAGGGCTCGCCCTCCTTGCCGAACTGCTGGAGGCCCAGCTTCGCGACGACCGTCTCCAGCGATTCGGCCACCGACTTGAACCCGCCCACGAGCTCGCCGTGCTCCCGGGCCCGCCCGACGTCGTCCAGGACGGGCAGCAGCTCGGACAGGAGGTTCGCGACGGCGATCTCCTTGACCGTGACCCGGTCCCGCTCCACGCGGCGGCGGTAGTTCTGGTACTCGGCCTGAAGCCGCTGGAGGTCGCCGGTGCGCTCGTTGAGCGCGCTGCGCGCCTGGTCCAGCTGCGCGGTCAGGGCCGTGGTCTCGTTCGCGTCCCCGGCCGGGGCCGCCGCCTCCTCCTCGGAGGGGGTGGCGTCCTTCGGCTCGGCGTCGTCAGAGGTGGCGCCGGAGGGGACGTCGGGCTTCTCCTCGAAGCCCGGAGTCTCCTCGGTCACGCCGCACCGCCCTTGGAGTCCTTCTCGTCGTCGACGATCTCGGCGTCCACGACGTCGTCCTGGGCGTCGCCCTGGGCCTGCCCGGCACCCGGCTGCGCGTCACCCTGCGGGCCGCCCTCGGCCTGGGCGTTGGCGTACATCGCCTGGCCCAGCTTCTGGGAGACGGCCGCGACCTTCTCGGTGGCCGTGCGGATCTCGGCGGAGTCCTCGCCCTTGAGCTTCTCCTTCAGCTCGCCGACCGCGGTCTCCACCTCCGTCTTCACGTCGGCCGGGACCTTGTCCTCGTTGTCCTTGAGGAACTTCTCCGTCTGGTAGACGAGCTGCTCGCCCTGGTTGCGCGACTCGGCGGCCTCGCGGCGGGCGTGGTCCTCCTCCGCGTACTTCTCGGCCTCCTCACGCATCCGGTTGACCTCGTCCTTCGGCAGCGAGGAGCCGCCGGTGACGGTCATCTTCTGCTCCTTGCCGGTGCCGAGGTCCTTGGCCGTCACGTGCATGATGCCGTTGGCGTCGATGTCGAAGGAGACCTCGATCTGCGGGACACCGCGCGGGGCCGGCGGCAGACCGGTCAGCTCGAACATCCCGAGCTTCTTGTTGTACGCCGCGATCTCGCGCTCACCCTGGTAGACCTGGATCTGCACGGACGGCTGGTTGTCCTCGGCCGTGGTGAAGATCTCGGACCGCTTGGTCGGGATCGTGGTGTTGCGCTCGATGAGCTTGGTCATGATGCCGCCCTTGGTCTCGATGCCGAGGGACAGCGGGGTGACGTCGAGGAGCAGGACGTCCTTGACCTCGCCCTTGAGGACACCGGCCTGGAGCGAGGCGCCGATGGCGACGACCTCGTCCGGGTTCACACCCTTGTTGGCCTCCTGGCCGCCGGTCAGCTCCTTGACGAGCTCGGCGACGGCCGGCATGCGGGTGGAGCCACCGACGAGAACGACGTGGTCGATCTCGGAGAGCTGGATGCCCGCGTCCTTGATGACGTTGTGGAACGGGGTCTTGCAGCGGTCCAGGAGGTCCGCGGTGAGCTGCTGGAACTGCGAGCGCGTGAGCTTCTCGTCCAGGTGCAGCGGGCCCTCGGCGGAAGCCGTGATGTACGGCAGGTTGATCGTGGTCTCCGTCGAGGAGGACAGCTCGATCTTCGCCTTCTCCGCGGCCTCGCGGAGACGCTGGAGAGCCATCTTGTCCTTGGACAGGTCCACGCCGTGCCCGTTGGCGAACTGCTTCACCAGGTAGTCGACGACGCGCTGGTCCCAGTCGTCACCACCGAGGTGGTTGTCACCGTTGGTGGCCTTCACCTCGACGACGCCGTCACCGATCTCCAGGAGGGACACGTCGAAGGTGCCGCCACCGAGGTCGAAGACGAGGATCGTCTGGTCGTCCTTGTCGAGCCCGTACGCCAGCGCGGCGGCGGTCGGCTCGTTGACGATGCGCAGGACGTTCAGGCCCGCGATCTCGCCGGCCTCCTTGGTCGCCTGGCGCTCGGAGTCGTTGAAGTACGCCGGGACGGTGATCACCGCGTCGGTGACCTTCTCGCCCAGGTAGGACTCCGCGTCGCGCTTCAGCTTCTGCAGGATGAAGGCGCTCATCTGCTGCGGGTTGAAGCTCTTGCCGTCCAGGTCGATCTTCCAGTCAGTGCCCATGTGGCGCTTGACGGAGCGGATGGTCCTGTCGACGTTGGTCACAGCCTGGCGCTTGGCGACCTCGCCGACCAGCACCTCGCCGTTCTTCGCGAAGGCGACGACGGACGGCGTGGTCCTGGCGCCCTCTGCGTTGGTGATGACGGTGGGCTCGCCGCCTTCGAGAACGCTGACGACGGAGTTAGTCGTGCCCAGGTCGATGCCGACCGCACGTGCCATTTCGATTCCTCCAACTGACTACTTGAGTGGATCTGACTCAAGGATGCACGACTGCCCTTCCGGAGTCAACAGACCTGAGTCGGCCCGGCTCAACTTAGATGCCCCCACCATCCGCCATCGGCGACACCTGGCGTCCCCCGCGCCGCACAGCCCTCTCCCATCATGGCCGCGTGGGATCGTTCTGTCACAAAATGCCGCGAGCCGAACAAAAGCGGCATTCGATTCGCCGATTGCAGGCAGGTGCGAGCGATGCGTACGCAGAATCCATGGGGAAGAGGACCCCGGCCGCGCCCCTGGCGCCCGTCCCGGGCGCCCCGGGGCTCCCGCCCGACGGCCGCGCGCCTCTCCCTGCGGGCCCTGCCGGCCGGGCCCCTTCCCCGCCCGACCGCCAAACGCACCCTCGATCTGGCCCTCGGCTCGGCCCTGCTGCTCCTCGCCTCCCCCTTGCTGGCCGCCGCCGCCCTGGCGCTCGCCGTACGGGGCCGCCGCGTGACGCGGCACTCCCCGCGCACCGGCCTGCACGGCAGCCCCTTCGTCCTGCGCTCCCTGAACACCCGGTGGCTGAGGCTGGACGTGGTTTCGCGTCTGCACCACGTGGTACGCGGTGAGCTCTCCCTCGTCGGTCCGGCACCGCTCGCCCCCGGCGACGCACGGAACGGCGCCGCTGGGGCCCGGCGCTGGCGCCAGGAGCTGAAGCCCGGACTGACCGGCCTGGCCCAGGTGCGCCACCGCTCGGGGATGCCGTGGGACGAGGCGGACCTGCTGGACCAGCACTACGCCGAGCACCAGGGGCTGCGGCTGGACCTCGCGGTCCTCGCCGAGGCCGTGCGCGTACCCCTGCGCCGGGCCGCCCACACCCTGCCGTGGCCCGGCAAGGCACGCCTGAGCGACACAGATCACCGCCTGCCCGGCTACAGGACGGCGGAATAAGTGGGTAGTGTCGGCTCGGACTGATTAAGTTACTGCTTAGTAGTAGCGATACTCGTAAGTCCCGGTGGTCACTGGAAGACCCAGTACTCGCCAGTAGTCGCTGGACCGATCCCACCTCGCAGGCCCGAGGAGCCCCCAATGCAACTCGCCGCGATCATCGTGTCGCTGGTGCTGACCGTGGTCGGCGTTGCGCTCATCGCCCGAGCCGTCGCGCAGATCTACCGGTTCGTCACGCTCGGCCAGCCGGTCCCGGCCGGCAGCCGCACCGACTCCGTGAAACAGCGCACGATCACCCTGGCCAGGGAGTTCGTCGGCCACACCAGGATGAACCGATGGGGCATCATCGGCATCGCCCACTGGTTCGTCGCCGTCGGCTTCCTGACCCTGGGCCTGACCATCGTCACGGCGTACGGCCAGCTGTTCAAGGCGGACTGGGTCCTGCCCGTCCTCGGTGGCTGGCTGCCGTACGAGGTGTACACGGAGTTCATCGCGCTCGCGACCACCGTGGGCATCATCGTCCTCATCGCGATCCGCCAGCTGAACCTGCCCTCCCGGGCCGGCCGCAAGTCGCGTTTCGCGGGTTCGAAGATGGGCCAGGCGTACTTCGTCGAGGCCGTCATCCTCGTCATCGGCCTCGCGATCATGACGCTGCGCGGGCTCGAGGGCGCGCTGCACCACGTGGACGGCTACGAGGCCGCGTACTTCGCCTCGTACCCGCTGGTCGCGGCCTTCAAGGGGCTCAGCCTCGGCACGCTCCAGAACCTCGTCTACCTCACCGCGATGATCAAGCTCGGCGTCACCATGGCCTGGGCGATCACCGTCGGCCTCAACACCAACATGGGTGTCGCCTGGCACCGCTTCCTGGCCTTCCCGAACATCTGGTTCAAGCGGAACGCGGACGGCGCGGTGGCGCTGGGCGCGCTGCAGCCGATGACCACGGGCGGCAAGGAGATCGACTGGGAGGACCCGGCCGACGACGCGGTGTTCGGTGTCTCCCAGGTCGAGCAGTTCTCCTGGAAGGGCATCCTCGACTTCTCCACCTGCACCGAGTGCGGCCGCTGCCAGTCGCAGTGCCCCGCCTGGAACACCGGCAAGCCGCTCTCCCCGAAGCTCCTGATCATGTCCCTGCGCGACCACGCGCACGCCAAGGCCCCCTACCTGCTGGCCGGCGGCGGCAAGGACATGGAGGGCGAGGAGAAGGCGTCGGCCGAGCAGCTGAAGGACGTCCCCGCGGCCGCCCTCGCGGAGGCCGAGCGCCCGCTGATCGGCACGGTCGAGGAGAACGGCGTCATCGACCCGGACGTCCTCTGGTCCTGCACCACCTGCGGTGCGTGCGTGGAGCAGTGCCCGGTCGACATCGAGCACGTCGACCACATCGTCGACATGCGCCGCTACCAGGTGATGATCGAGTCCGCGTTCCCGTCCGAGGCCGGGACCATGCTCAAGAACCTGGAGAAGAAGGGCAACCCCTGGGGGCTCGCCAAGAAGCAGCGGGTCGAGTGGACCAAGGAGGTCGACTTCGAGGTCCCGATCGTCGGCAAGGACGTCGAGGACCTCACCGAGGTCGACTACCTCTACTGGGTCGGGTGCGCCGGCGCCCTGGAGGACCGCGCCAAGAAGACCACCAAGGCCTTCGCGGAGCTGCTCCACATCGCGGGCGTCAAGTTCGCGATCATGGGCGGCGACGAGAAGTGCACCGGTGACTCGGCCCGCCGTCTGGGCAACGAGCCGCTGTTCCAGCAGCTCGGCGCGGAGAACGTCGCGATGCTGAACATGGCGTTCGGCGAGGACGACGAGGACGACTCGACCAAGAAGGCCAAGTCCGCGAAGAAGATCGTCGCGACCTGCCCGCACTGCTTCAACACGATCGCGAACGAGTACCCGCAGCTCGGCGGCGAGTACGAGGTCATCCACCACACCCAGCTGCTCCAGCACCTCGTCGACGAGGGCAAGCTGATCCCGGTGACCCCGGTCGAGGGCCTGATCACGTACCACGACCCCTGCTACCTGGGCCGTCACAACAAGATCTACACGCCCCCGCGCGAGATCATCGCGAAGGTCCCGGGCCTCCGGAACGAGGAGATGCACCGCCACAAGGAGCGCGGCTTCTGCTGCGGCGCCGGTGGTGCCCGGATGTGGATGGAGGAGCGGATCGGCAAGCGCATCAACAACGAGCGCGTGGACGAGGCCCTCTCCCTCAACCCGGACATCGTCTCCACGGCCTGCCCGTTCTGCCTGGTCATGCTGACCGACTCGGTCAACGGCAAGAAGAACGACGGCAAGGCGAAGGAGTCCGTCCAGGTGGTGGACGTGTCCCAGCTGCTGCTCGACTCCGTGAAGACCCCGGCCGACCCGGCGGGCGAACCGGAGGCGGCGGACGAACCGGAGCCGGAACCGGCGAAGTAGCCGGACCGGCGTCACGGCGCGGTGAAGCGGCCGGACCTGCCTCGGGGGCAGGACCGGCCGCTTTCGCGTTGCCCCTCCACATGCTGGGGAAAACCCCCCGGGGTCCCCTTAGGGGATGTCACATCTACGCGTCAAAGGCCGGCACTTCCCCGGCCCCGGGCCCCCGTGACCGGCGGACCGGGTACGTTCGATGACGTGGCTGGATTCAGGATCGGACGCGGCCGGGACAACCGCACCCCGCAGCAAGGGCAACAGCAACCGCGGCAGCAGCCGTACGGCAATCAGGCACCGCCGCCGTACGGGCAGCAGCCATGGCCGCCGTCGGGAGGACAGGGCGCCCCTCACCACGCCGCACCGGGCTACCACGCGGGACACCAGGGGAACGGCGGACAGGGGAACGGCGGCTACCCGGGGAACGGCGGACACCACGGGAACGGCGGCTACCCGGGCGGCGGCTACACCGGCGCCGGCCCGGACGAGCCGGAGTACTTCACCGACCCGACGCCCTACCCGTATCCCCAGAGCCCCGGCCACGGAGACCCGTACGCGAACAATCCGGGTCACACGCAGGCGTTCCGCGTCGACGAGGAGCCGTACAGCGACGGCAGCGCCTACCGCGCCGGCCACGCTCCCGCGGCCCCCATGGGCCCGCGCCTGCCCTGGAAGCAGCTGCTGAGCGGCATCGTGACGCGCCCCGGCGCGACGTTCTGGCAGATGCGCGACTACGCGGTCTGGGGCCCCGCCCTGACCGTGACGTTCCTCTACGGCCTGCTGGCGCTCTTCGGCTTCGACCAGGCCCGCGACGACGCGATCCACTCCCCGGTCTCCACGGCCGTCCCCTACGTGATCCTCACCGGCGTCTGCTTCGTGCTCGGCGGCCTGGTGCTGGGCGCGGTCACCCACACGCTGGCCCGCCAGCTCGGCGGCGACGGCGCGTGGCAGCCCACGGTGGGCCTGTCCATGCTGATCATGTCGATCACGGACGTCCCGCGCCTGGTCTTCGCGATGTTCCTGGGCGGCGAGAACGCGCTGGTCGTCATCCTCGGCTGGGTCACCTGGCTGGCCGCGGCGGCGCTCCTCACCTCGATGGTCAGCAAGTCGCACGACCTGCCGTGGCCGAAGGCACTGGGCGCGTCGGCGATCCAGCTGCTGGCCCTGGTGTCGATCCTGAAGCTGGGCACGATCTAGACGGCCGCGCCGCGCACACGCCGAAGGGCCCCGGACGACCGGGGCCCTTCGGCGTTCGTCACGCGTCGCTCAGGAGTCGAGAACCTGGCCGCTGCGCCGTACGACGGGCGGCTCCACGCTCCAGGGTGAATTGACTGTATGACAGTTGTAGTCTGGCCTCACTCTGAGATGCAGGAGGAGGCCCGCTCGTCATGGCGCGCAAGGTGGGGATCTACACCCGAATCTCTCGGGATGACGAGGGCGATGCGTTGGGCGTGGCCCGCCAGCGGCAAGACTGCGAACGTCTGGCGGATCTCAGATCCTGGCAGGCTGTGAAGGTCTACGAGGACAACGATGTGTCTGCATTCAAACGGAACGTCGTCCGCGACGAGTTCGAGCTGATGCTCAGGGACCTCGGGGCCGGCCTCATCGACGGCATCGTCGCTTACGACCTTGATCGCCTGGCACGGCAGCCCCGCGATTTGGAACGATTGATCGAGATCTTCGACGAGCGTCCTCGGCTGTCCTTTGCCACCGTCACAAACGACATCAACATTGCGACGCCAGACGGCCGGACCATGGCACGCATCATGGTCGCCTTCGCTAACAAGTCGTCTCATGACGCGTCACGGCGAATCAAGCGTAAGCACCTGGAGCTAGCTCAACAGGGCAAGGATAGCGGCGGACCAGCGCCCTACGGGTGGCGAAAGGATGCCCGCAACCAAGTCGACCCGGAGGCAGCTCAAGCAATCCGCCAAGCTCAACGGGAGATTCTGGCTGGCGTGCGCATCGGGACAATCCGCCAGCGGTGGTGGGACGAAGGCTTGGGAAATCCGCGCGCCGGCACCAAGCGCATGGCGCACCATCACGTGGAACACATTCTCACCAACCCCCGGCTCGTCGGTTACCGGACCTATCACGGCGAGATTCTGTACGGGGAGGATGGAAAGCCAGTATCGGGCGAGTGGGAAACAATCAACACACTCGAAGAGTGGGAAGCGGTCTGCGCCGTGGTTGCAGAACGCAAGCTGGACTACCCGAACAAAAATCGAGCCCGAAAGTATCTACTTTCCGGAATCGCTCGATGCTCTCTCTGCAAGACGAAGATCCGAGGCCAAGCGAACCACAAATGGAAGCCCGAATCCAAGGCTTCTAGGTACAAGTACCAGTGCTCAGTGGTCAATGGGGGATGTGGCAAGGTCGGGCGCGTCGGCGAGCCGCTAGACCGACTCATCGTGCAACTCGTCCTGGAGGAGCAGCGCGAGCGGGCATCCGCCGCCACTGCGCCTGGCGACCAGCGATGGCCACAAGAAGACGAGCTAGAGCTTGTCTCACAGGAGATTGCGCAACTTATCGACGCCGAGAAGGCCAAGCAAATCTCAGTCTCGACACTCCTTCAAATGTTGCCTGCGAAGGAGCGGCAGCGGGACGAACTGAGGCTTTCCCGGACACGCTTCTACAAGGAGAAGAGGCAGGCCCAAGCCCAGGCCGGGGCCGGGAATCTCACCCCTGACGAATTTTTTGATCTTCCCATCGAGCGCCAACAAGAGATTATCCTGCACAGCCTCTCGGCCGTTATGATCAGTCCAGCAGGCAGGGGAAAACGAGTATTTGACCCCAGTCTTATCGAACCGGTGTGGCGCTAATAGCTCCAGTTCGCCCCTGGAGCAGGAGCGCCCGGCGCACCCATTCTTCATCCCGAGCCGGGGCGCGACGAAGATGGAGGCGCATCCACTCGTCCGTTGACATCACGCCGTGCTCCGCGTCCGGCTGCCGGGCCCGTGAACTAGTCGTCGTACTCATCGAACATTCCCCCCAGTCGCGCCTCGCGGGCGGTCTCGCGTCCGGTTTGGATGTCGCGGTGAATGGTGGCGGCGAGCCAGGATTCGCCGGGGGTGTGGCCGTGTCCGGCGTAGGTCCAGTGGGCGAGGGTGAGTGTGGAGCCCTCCGGGGCGTCGTCGGGGTCGGGTAGTCCGCGTTCGCGGCGTTCTTGGCGGGCGCGGTAGTCGGCGCGGATCTGGCGCAGGGCGCCGAGGGTGGTGGAGTAGGCGCGGGATTTGGTGGAGAAGTGGCCGCGGAAGCCGAGCATGTGGGCCCAGCGCCACAGCATCCGGTCGGGGTAGGCGTCGTCCAGGGCGTAGCAGGCTTCGATCAGGTGCCGGGCGTGGTCGGGCAGGTCGGTGAGCCTGTCCAGTTCGCCGAGTTCTCCGATGCGGCGGTCTACGGTGCCGGTGGTCTCGGCGGCTTTGGTGGCGTACTTCGCCACATACGCCGCCACCGCTTTCTCCGACAGGTCTTCGTTCGCGCTTCCCGCGCCAATGGGGCGTACGTCCACCTGCGTGCCCCACGCTAGCGTCCGGGCCGGATGGCCGCCCGAGCCGGGCAGCGGGACCGTTGCGCGGGCGGCTGCCGCCTGGATTGCGTCGGAGACCAGAGCCGTGCTGGCCCAGCTGGGGGGCGGGGTGTCGGGGCCTTCGGGGCCGTCGAGGCGGACGATGGCGTGGAAGTGGACCGCGCCGCGCTTCTGGAACTCTGCGACCTTGCCGAAGGAGACTCGGCATACCTCGGAGGCGGCCTTCTGTGAGAGGCCGGCGCGGGTGGCGATTTCGCGGCGGAGGTAGATGGTGAAGCGTCGCCAGAGGTCGCCTGCGTGGTTGTTCCACAGCACCGCGCCCGCGTAGTCGTACGTGCCGGGGTTCAGGGCCGTGCCGAGGAGCGGGGAGTCTTCGGGGTGGTCGGTGCCACACCGGCAGACACCCCGAGCGGGGCGGTTGTGGACCGGGCCGAAGCTCGGGGCGGTGAGGGTGGCGAAGACCTTGGGGTGCGTGCGCACCGTGACCGGGGTGCCCTTGCTGATGTCGCCGGTGAGTCCGGCGCGGATGAGGTGGAAGGTGTCGCCTGCGTAGGTCCAGGCGCAGGAGGGGCAGCGGGAGGCCCGCCGGTTCCCGCACGCGACGCGGAGGCGTCCGCCGGGTTCGCCCTGGGTGCTGTAGGAGTAGAGCACCTGCCCCGATTTGGCGTCGCGGGTGGTGGTCATCCCTTCCAGGTGGATCGGGTCCGAGCAGCCACCGGTCCGGCGGACCTGCTCCTGCCAGCGGTCGAAGCCGGGGGCGTTGGCGACGCGTAAGAGGTCGGCCAGGGTCAGCGGGTCCGTGCCCACGACCGCAGCAGCACCGGCCACGGCCGAGGGCTCGACGGGGAACGTGGTCACGTTCAGACCTCCACCACGCGGCTACCGGCGCAGACCGGGCACCAGATGTCGAAGCCGGTCGTGTCGTAACCGGAGCCGCCGCAGTCGGCGCACTCGGCCCAGGCCCCGGACGCGAACTCGGCCGCACAGTCGGCAGGCTCGGGGCAGTGGCGTTCGGCGCACACCGGGCAGAAACGGCCACCCCGTACCAGGCGAACCGGGGCCGACGACACAGGCGGAGCAGAGGCAAGGGCAGGCACGGCGTGCGGGATGGCGAGCGTTGCGGGCATGATGGGGCTTCCCTTCGTGGGAACCAGGAGGCGCGACGACTTGCTTGGCGGTAGGGCGTCGCGCCTCTCTTACGGCCACTTCAACTTGTCTATGCAAGCTGAAACCACCGTACGGACCGCGACTTGCATATACAAGTCGCTTCCCGCAAAAAATCGGGGCCAACCATCAGGTTGACCCCAGGCGTGACGGTTCGTCAGGGAATGTCGATTACATACCGAAAGACGTGCCGATCACAGGGCACCCGAGAATCCAGCACCTCGACCGCCACGCCGCTTGACGTGTGGGCAGTCCGCAGGACCCTGGCCAATGGAACCCCCGGAGGGATTGCAAGATCACTGGCCTCTGCTGGTGTGGGCATCCTGATGTCCAGGTCCTCCACGAACTGGGTGATCCGCTCCCCGACTGGACCGTCAGGGTCTTCGATCAGCGCACTGACTCCACCGCGAATCCGGCGAACATCCTCGACCGCCGTTCCGCCGAACAGCTCCGCTGAGTAGTAGCCGTCAACGAGCTGCATCGGCTGATCGTTGACGTAGAAGGCGCGCCGCCGTGCGATCACGGGAGTGTCCCCCGGAAGGCCGAGGCGACTCGCCACCTCCGGAGGCGCCGGCACCCTCTCAACGCTCAAGATTCGCTGTTCCGGCTTCAATCCCTGCGCTACGGCCTCGGCGTTGAAGTTGCTGACGCCTGTATTGCGGCGCTCGCGGTAGTTGGCTCCCGTGGTGAGCATCTGAACATTGGGACGCGGTCGGACCAGTGCCCCCTTGCCCTGTGAACTGATCACAAGACCCTCGGCCTTAAGGAGCGCGAGCCCTTTTCCAACGGTCACACGGGTAGTGCCGTATCGGTCCTTGAGTACGTTCTCGGACGGGAGCTTGGTGCCGGGCTCCAGCTCGCCCGCCAAGATCGAAGCGCGTAGATCATCTGCGATTCGCTGATAGAGAGGACGAGTATCGCCCGTCATGAAGTTCACCTCGACTTGTCTATGCAAGCAAGCATAGGGCTAGCCGCCGACAGGCGTCACCCAGTGAACTTCCACCCAGACCAACGCCCAACCTCAATCGCTACAACTGGACCTTCCGGGGCGTTCTCGCGGTACTGGTGATACTTCCGCCGTAGCAGCTCAACCGGGTCTTTCCGTCGCACACCATCCGACCAGACCTCTGCATGACCGTCCGCTCTAGCCCACCAGAGGCGCGACCAGTCATCGGCGTAGTGGTCGACAAGGACAGCCACTTGATCGTTCTCATGAATGTTGCGCAGCCGCCGCAAGTTCCAGGTGTCCTTGGGTTTGTGATCAACGGCGAAATAGATCATGTCCTCTTGGACCGCAAAGGTCACGGGCACGATGTGTGGCACGCCACCGCCGCTTGTCGTTGCCAGCCGGGCGACCGGAGATCTAGCGAAGAGTTCGCGAGCCCCGCCGGGGGAGAGCTTCATGCCTGGGACGGTACCCGTGATCCTCCGTGTTCCACGGAGCCGGTTACAGGTTTCTCTACCTCATCAAGCCCCGCCCCTCCGGGCGGGGAGGGGGCTTCCTGCACCACGGTCCGCATGATCCAACGAAGCCCGAACCGTCGCGCACCGGGATGAACAGCACTCGACAGCTCTCCCATGGCACCCTCAGCTCTCCCACGCTTCGCAAGCCCTCAGAGCTTCGGCCTCCATCTCTCGCGGCCGCCGGCCCACAACGTCAGGGCCTCTGGTCAGGGCATCACGCCTTCGGCTTCCGGTCGCCCCGGCCCCTTCGACTCTCGGCCGTTGCTGCGTCGATCACACCCCACCGGCCCCCACGGGGGCCGGCGCGGGCGCGGGGCTCGGGGCTCCGCTCCTGCCTTCGGCCCGCGCCGCCCCGGCCCCGGCCCCGCGCCACTCACAACGCCCCGAGGTGATCACGCCCCACTCCCCGATCCCACCGAGGGACCTACGCACCGGGCCGGTCCCGATACCCCTCCCCAGCCCACACCATCAAGGCTCGCCCACAGAGAGACGGCACCGCACACAGGCCCGCACGCATGGTGCCGCCACGACCCAAAAGACGCTTTGAACTCCAAAAGCAGGTGCGCGACGGTTCGGGCTTCGTTGGATCATGCGGACCGTGGTGGGCGGAATCTTGGAGGCTGGACAAGTCCGATCACACGTAACGGTCACAACGATGCCTCCGGCGGGGGCGCTCAGACTCCGGGATGGCAGGGGCGCCGTTCGCGAGTGCCGGCCGGAGCGTGGCGAGCGTCGTGGGGCTCCCATCCCGACCACCTTCGACCCAGGCAGAGCCGAGCAGTCGCGGCCCAGGGCGTCAAGGTCGTTCGTACAGTGGCGCGCTCCACCTTGACGCCCTGAACCACGACCGCTCCACGGTGTGTGGGTCGAAGGCGGACGGGATGGGAGCCGAGGTGAGTGGTGGGTAAGGGAAGGACGGAGAGTTACGCATCGTCGGTCCACAGGGCCACCGGGGACCAGATGGGGCCAGCCAGGACCTGCGGGCTATAGTCTGGGCTATAGACCTGCAAACTATGTTCTCAGTGTGCAGCATTCAACGGACAGAGTTTGCGCAGGTCACACAGGCTGGCTCCAAGCAAGAAGCCCAGCCTCGGTGGGCAAGACCGAGGCCGGGCTCGTCGCGTGGAGTCGTTAAGCGGGTCCGGCCGACTAAGTAACGGCCGGGCCCGCTTTGCTGCCCGTGCCACACCGTCCGGCTCACCGCCTAGCGTTTGACGCGCTTACCGCGCCAGCTGCTCCACACAGCCTGCGAGTGCCGCGATCGCGGAGAGTGCTGCGATCAAGATCTCGGCCTTCGTCGGGCTTCGCCTTGGTTCGCGCGGTTGCTCTTCTTGATCATCTGGCTTTCGCAGATCTGCCATGTCGACTTCCGATCCGGTGAAACCAACCCCGCGTTAGCGGGGCCTTCGGCTCTAAGGTCCGAAGCTCAGGATGGACCGGAAGTGGACGGCAGAAGCATATCGGTCGGCACCGACAAACCACGTACACACGGAGAGCCGTACCGACGCTGGAACTCCCCTAGAGCGCCTCCCTGTTGGGCTTGGAAGCCTCACCCGACTTGTGTACTGGAGGCAAGACACTCCACGGGAAGTTGATCCAGCGGTCGGTCTTCTTCCACACGTACTCGCACTTCACGAGCGAGTGGGACTTCTCGAAGATGACCGCGGACCGCACCTCCGCGACATGGTCGACGCAGAAGTCGCGCACCAGCTTCAGCGTCTTGCCGGTGTCGGCGACGTCGTCCGCGATCAGGACCTTCTTGTCCGAGAAGTCGATGACGTTGGGCACGGGCGCCAGCATGACCGGCATCTCCAGGGTGGTGCCCACGCCGGTGTAGAACTCCACGTTCACCAGGTGGATGTTCTTGCAGTCCAGCGCGTACGCCAGACCGCCCGCGACGAACACCCCGCCGCGCGCGATGCTCAGCACCACGTCCGGCTCGTACCCGTCGTCGGCCACGGCCTGCGCCAGCTCCCGCACGGCGTGCCCGAAGCCGTCGTACGTCAGGTTCTCCCGTACATCGTCGGTCATCGGGTCCTCACACCTGCGTCCGGTGGAAATTCATGAAGGAACGCGACGCGGTGGGTCCGCGCTGCCCCTGATATCGCGACCCGTACCGCTCGGAGCCGTAAGGGAACTCCGACGGAGAACTCAGCCGGAACATGCACAGCTGGCCGATCTTCATACCGGGCCAGAGCTTTATCGGAAGCGTCGCGAGATTCGACAGCTCCAGGGTCACGTGGCCGGAGAAGCCCGGGTCGATGAAGCCCGCCGTGGAATGCGTGACCAGCCCGAGCCGGCCGAGCGAGCTCTTCCCCTCCAGCCGCGACGCGAGATCGTCGGGCAGCGAGATGACCTCGTACGTCGACGCCAGCACGAACTCCCCGGGGTGCAGGATGAACGCGTCGTCCCCCTCCGGCTCGACGGTGCGCGTCAGGTCCACCTGCTCGACGGCGGGGTCGATGTGCGGGTAGCGGTGGTTCTCGAACACCCGGAAATAGCGGTCGAGCCGCACGTCGATGCTCGACGGCTGCACCATCGACGCGTCGAATGGATCAATGCGTACGCGTCCGGCGTCGATCTCGGCGCGGATGTCCTTGTCTGAGAGAAGCACCCACCGAGGATACGCAGAACGCGCGGGCCCGCCCTCATCGGGCACCCGCGCGCCTGTCGTCCGTCACCCGCCGCCACTACCGCCGCTCGAACACCACGGGCACGGCATGCCGCAACCGAGCGCACCGGGGACACCGGATGAGCCGCCCGGGCCCGATCCGCCCTGCCCCGAGCTGCTGCATCGGAAACGAGCTGGTAGCGAAAACGTGCCCTTCGGCACAGCGGACGACGGTGCGCTCCATGGAGTCCATCAAGTCCCTTCCCCATCAAGCCGTGGACGAGACCGCCACATTAGGGGATGAACAGGACCCGCCTCCACGCGGCACTCCGACCCCCACGCTACGCCCCCAACTCCCGCCCCCCGCCCACGCGATCCGGGACGCCGCCGCGACGGGACCACCATGGGGTACAGTGTCCGAGGATGCCCCGCTGGATACGGCGGTCGGCATTTTCGCGGGTGTAGTTTAATGGTAGAACATGAGCTTCCCAAGCTCAGAGCGCGAGTTCGATTCTCGTCACCCGCTCCGCTTAAGGCCCAGGTCAATGACCGGGCCTTTTTGCTTGCCGCCCAACGGCACTGGTCCGAAGCATCCCTCGCCAGGGACAGCCCGTGAATGTTCGCCCCCATGCCGTCACCCGGAGCATGCAACCGAAGGCGTCAACGCTGCGGACCAGAGACCCGAGCCAATGTGTGCCTACTCCAGTATGCTTGGACTCATGTCCTCAACGACTCGCATCACCGTCACGCTGCCCAGCGACCAGGTGGCGGAGCTCCGCAAGCTCACGGACAACGTCTCCGGGTACGTGGCGGAAGCCGTGGCCCGCCAGATCCGGCACCAGCTCCTGGGCGACGACCTCCGCCGTCACGAGGAGGAGCACGGGCCGTTCAGCGACGAGGAGCTCGTCGAGGCCCGCGCGAAGATCTTCGGCTCCGCCGGCACCTCCACGGGCGCGGATGCCGCGTGAGCGAACGCGTCGAAACCGTCGTCCTGGACTCGGAAGGGCTCTCCGCCTGGATCGCGCAGGATCGCAGGCTGCTCGCGATGCTTCAGGTCTTCCATGACATGGGAGCCGACCTCGTCATCGGGGCCAACACCATCGTGGAAGTCACTCACTCCCGCACCAACATGCCCCGCCTGAACTGGGCCCTGTCCCGCGTCAAGGTGGAGCCTGTCACCGAACAGGCGGCGAAAGCAGCAGCGGAACTCCTCAAAGCTGCCGGACTGCACGGACACAAGTACGCCATCGACGCCACAGTCGCCGAGGTCGCGCTCCGCCAGCCGAAACCCGTCGCCCTGTTGACGTCCGACAGCGACGACATGATCAAGCTCTGCGGCAACCAAGTTCGCATCATCTCCCTCTGACCAGTCGGCCCGCCCGGGTGCGCGTCGCGCTCCTGGCTCTCATGCCCTATCCGTGCCCAGCGGAGCGGACAACAGCGGTCGGATGCGGCGCCCAGAGGCCCAGAGCCATTCACCTGCCCAATCCGAAGCCGCAGGTCAGACCATCCGTAACAACCTGAGGACCGCTGATTCCCGAGCTCAGAGCGCGAGTTCGATTCTCGTCACCCGCTCCATATGAAAGCCCCAGGCCATTGGCCCGGGGCTTCTTCGTTTGGGTCAGTGAGCTTGCCTTTCCACCTGGCGTGGTCGGGACTGACCACGTTCGACCTCGACCAGCCCGGCTGCGAACGAGCTACTACCGCATCCCTCCGGCACGACGTGGGTGCTACCTGATGGCCGGGACGCACACCGTCGTGGAAGTCAGACACTCGCGCACCAGCACGCGCCGTCGGGCGAAACCCGTCGCCGTCCTGACATCCGGCAGCGGCGACATGGTCAGGCTCTGCGGCAACCAGGTCCGCGTCACTCGGGAGTCAGCTCCGCAGGGTGGTGATGGCTTTCTCGATGCGGCGTTGGCGGGTTTCGGGCTTCTTGGCGCTTTCGATGGCGCGTACGTGTTCGCGCTTTCGGCTGTAGGAGAGGCTGTCGTACGCCTCGCGGGCGGCCGGGTGATCGTCCAGGGCGCGGGCGAAGTCCGCGGGCTCGACCACGACGCGCGGCTCGGTGTCGAGCTCCAGGTGGACCTCGACCTCCTCGCCGACTCGACGCCGGCGGCCCGCCGGTTGGCGTTGCTCAGGCCGAGCAGGTGGCGGCCGCGCAGGAGGGCGACCCGGCTCCTCCAGGAGTGCCCGTTGACCGTGATGGTCACGGGAGGCCGGGCGCCCCCGCCGAGCGCCGCCACCACCTCGGGCGGTACCTCAAGGCCCCGCATGGGCTCAGGGGGCTCGACGTGCGTACGGAACTTCATGGTGCTCCTCCTGTTGTCCGGCCGGCTCACACTGCTCCGTACCGGGACCATCGCCCCGTCCTGGACCTACGCGCCACGCGCCACGCCGTCCTGGGCGGCTACCGGGCCGGAGATCGCGCTACGCGGCGGGCTCCCAGGCGAAGCCGTCCGGGTCGGTGAAGGCGCCGGCGGTGCTGCCGAGGACGAGGCGGTGCGAGCCGGTGCCGTCGACGGGTACGCCGAGGTCCTTCGCCAGGGCGCGGCGCTTGTACAGCGCGAGCCTGACGGGGCTGGACGGGCCGGCGGCGAACTCGGCGTACTTGCCGCCGAAGCTCTTGGCCACGGACAGGCCCCGGCCGACGTAGAACTGCCTGATGGCCTTCACGTCCTCGACGCCGATCAGCAGGACGATCTGGTCGATCTCGCGGGTGTCCGGACCGGTGTCCTTCTTCTCCGAGGTCGCGATCTTCCAGATCGTGCCGTCGGGGGCCTGGACGACGCCGCTGTAGCCCCACAGGGACTTCGCGGCGGGCTTCAGGACGGTGGCGCCGGCGTCGACGGCGGCGCCGATGAAGCCGTCGACGATGGCCGGGCGGGACACCGTGAGCGCCAGGGTGAAGCCGCGGAATCCGGTGGAGTGCGCCTCGGACGCCCTCAGGGTTACGTACGTGTCCACGCCGAAGGCACAGTAGAAGCGGCGAGCGGCCTCGACGTCGGCCACCTCAAGGGTGACGGATGCGAGGGACGTGACGGCTGCGGTGGAAGCGGTGGTTGCCATGCACCTCACGCTAGGGGCGGCGGCGCGGCCGGGGCTTCTCGATTCCTGACCGGACGTGCGACCTGATTCGCCGCGCGCGCCGGCATGCCGCCCGCGCCAGCGCCCCAGGGGCCGCCCCCAGCCGGCGGCGGCGCTGAGCACGGAGTGGGGTCAAGCCGCCCGGAGACCGTACGGCGCGCAGAGGGTGCGGCAGGTCCGCAGGGCGCGGTGCCGGCCGGGCATCGGGCGGGCTCCGGGGCCGGGCTCCAGGTCCAGTGCCCGCGCCGGGGAGCGAGCGGCGGCGGTGGCGATTTCCCGCCGATGTGGCACACGGCAACTCCCCTGACTCGGCGGGCGGGTGGGGCCTGCCGTGGGCCGACGAGGTCTCCCAGGGCACGTGTCCCCACCCGCCGCGCTCCGCGACGGATCGCCGTACGGTGTCGCGTCGCGTGCGTCGCGCCTTCGCGCGTGGGTGAGTGCGACGGACACCGGGCAGCCGACGGCCTCCGGTGCGCCCCGGCCGCGTGCGAGCATGGGGTGTTGTCCGTCGTCGGCCGGGGGTCAGTCGTCGTGTTCGTGTCGCACTTCACGCTTCCCGAGGAGCTGTCGCTGCTCGCACACGATCCCGTCGAGGGGCGGATCGTGTGCCGGCCGTACGCTCTGCGGCTCGGGATCGCGGGGGCCGTCGCCGCCGAGCCGGTGCTGGCCGGGCGGGTCGTCGTGGCGGACGGGAAGATCACCGCGTCCGGTGGGCCGCCGCTCGGGGACTCGTTCCTGGACGCGGCGCTGGCCGGGGTCGCCGGCCGCCGCAAGGGCCACAAGCTCCAGCGGTGGCTGCGCGACACCGCGGGCGTGAAGACCGGCGCGGGCAGAACGGACGAGGTGTGGCGCCACCGGCTCGTCGCGCGCGGGGCCCTGCGCGAGGAGCGCGCCCGGGCCCTGGGGGTCATCGCGCAGCGCCGCCACCGCGCGGGTCCGGACGACCGTACGTCCGCCGCGCGCGCCCGGGTGTCCGCCGTGGGGCACGGGGCGGTCGGCGACGAGCGCGCCCGGCTGCTGGCCGCGCTCGTCGGCGCGACGGGGCCGGCCCGGAACGTACTGCCGGGGGACGAGCTGTTCCGGCCGCGCAGCGAGGTGACGGCGTCCGCCGGGCGGGACCCCATAGCCCGGACCGTGCGCGACCTGATCCGCGAGCGGGCGGGGGGCACGCCGGGGCGCGCACGCGGCGGCGAGCCGCTGCCCGAGGGTCCGGGCTGGAATCCGCTGAGGTGGATCTTCGACGGCGACGGCGGAGACGGTGGCGGTGGCGGGGACTGAGGCCGAGGCCGGACACGGTCCGCGTCGTGATCACGCGTCCACGCACAGCAGCCTGGCGGCACACGCGCGGTGCCTGTACGGGGACGAGTACCGGCCCGCCCCGGCGTGCGGGCTCGAACACCGAGAGCACTACTTCATCGAGGAGCTGACGTTCGCCGATGCGGACGCCGTCCTCTCCATGCTGCGCGAGCTCTGCCCGAACATCGTGGACGGTCTGCTGCCCGTGTGGGTACGCAACCTGGCCTACCGGCTGGTGCTGCTGCAGCGGCCGGACGAACCGGACCTGCTGCGGGAGGCGGCGCAGAACCTCTGGCTGCACGGACCGGACTGGGACGGTGTGGCCGCCGGGCTGGTGGAGCGGGCCGAGGCGCTGGAGCGGCGCGGCTGACCCGCCCTCAGCCGCGGCCGGTGACGGTGTTGTCCGTCTCTGGTCATGATCACACCGTGCGTTTAGCCTACGGGCATGGTGTTCAAGCGTCTGCGGCGCATAGGCGGGGGCGGCTCGGTGCCGCTGGAGGTCGACACACAGGTGGCGGCCGGTTTCGTACGACCCGGCGAGACGCTCCAGGGCGAGGTCCTGGTGCGCGCGCTCGACCGCGACGTCGACCTGCGCGGCATCGAGCTGAAGATGTTCGCCGAGGTGAGGCCCTCGTACGAGGGAGCCGACACCCAGGAGACGATCTGCTGGCCCAGCACCTCGGCCTACTTCAAGCTCGCCAAGGGTGAGGAGCGGCGGGTGCCCTTCGAGCAGCGGCTGCCGTGGGACGTTCCGGTGACCGAGGTGTCCGGACAGGCTGTCGGGGCCGTACTCGGGCTCAGCACGAAGGTGCGGGTCGGGGACGACGAGGCCGTCGGCGACCACGACCTCGTGCACGTCGCCGCGCTTCCGCTGCACGAGGCGGTCTTCGACGCGTTCGCCGCCGAGGGCTATCTGTGCGATGCCTGCGAGGTCACGGACGACCGCATTCCCACGGTCGAGTACGGGCTGTACCTGACGCAGACCTTCCTGCTCGCCGACCGGGTCGGCACCGGAGGCCGGCCCTCCCGGCTGGAACTGAGCTTCGTCACCAACCGGGTCGGCTGCGAGATCTATCTGCGCCGGGCCGCGCCCGCCCAGGACGACTGGGAGGACAAGCCGCCGGCCGGCAGCTGGGTCGCGGCCCACCATGACATCGGGCGGGTCGACTTCGCGGACCAGGCCAGGGCGTGGATCGACCTGGTCACCAAGATGCCCGCCTCCTGACGCGTCGTCGGCGCAGAGCCTCTACGGGCAGCTCTCCTCGAACTTCACCGCCGTGAGCTCGACGGGCTGCCCGTTCAGCTTCGTGCCCGCCGCCGGCACCTGGGTGCAGACCTTCCAGTTGCTCTCCAGCAGCACCATGCGGCCCTCGGCGGCGTCCTTCACCGTGAGCGAGGTGCCGGAGTCGAGCGCGTCGCGCGCGGTGTTCACCGACTTGCCCGCGAAGTCGGGCATCCGGCCGCCCACCACCTTCGTGGGCTCCCGGTCCTCGGCCGGGCAGCTCTCCTCGGTCTTCACGGCGCCGAAGTCCAACTCGGTGCTCGTGGGCACCGACTTGCCCGCCGCCACGTTCTGGGAGCAGACCTTCCAGTTCCGGTCGAGCAGCTGCATCCGGTCCCGTCCCGCGCTGTCGTGCGAGGTCAGGGCGGAGAAGCCCTTGGCCTGGGCCGCGTCCTGCGCGGACTGCAGGCCCATGCCGACGAAGTCGGGTACGGAGGCCTTCGCTCCGGAGTCGTCGTCGGCCGGCCGGGTCGTGCCCTTCGGCGCGGGCGGCTCGGCGGCGGGCGTGGTCCCGGCCTTCGGTGACGCGGTCACGGTGACCGTGGCGAGGGGCGCGGGCGTCGCGCTGCCGGCGTTCTCCGTGCCGCTGCCGCCCGCGCTCCCCGCGACGGCTCCGGCGACGAAGAGGCCGGCCGCCGCCGGGAGCAGAACGCGCTTGCGCGCCCAGGCGGGCAGCCCGGAGGCCGCTCCGGACGGCTTCTCCGGGGCCGGGCCCCAGGGTTGTTGGGTGCTGTTGTTCCAGTTCATTCGTCCCCCCAAGGTGCGATTGGTGGAGGCATGACCGTATCCGGGCCCTCCGACGCAAGGGGAGGCAGGGCTTCCATAAGTGATGAACTCGTGACGGCCCCCGAGGCTCTACCATCGGGGCCCTGTCGATCAGTGAGGTGAGCCGCCGTGCCGTTGCCGCGTATCGGGGTCGTCATCGTGACCATGGGGAACCGCCCCCGGGAACTCGAGGCGCTGCTCGCGTCCGTGGCGAAGCAGGACGTCCCGGCCGCCCGCGTCGTGCTGGTGGGCAACGCGACGCCGCTGGACGACGTCTCGACCGATGTCCTCGACGCGGCGGGCACCCCCGGCGCGACCGCGGTGACCAAGGTGCCGCTCACCGGGAATCTGGGGTGCCCCGGCGGCCGGAACGTGGGCCTTGAGCTGCTGCGGGACGCGGACGAGGTCGATGTCGTGGTCGAGCTGGACGACGACGGGCTGCTCATCGCGACGGACGTGTTCCGCGAGGTGCGGCGGCTGTTCGCGGAGGACCCGGGGCTGGGAATCATCGGGTTCCGGGTCGCCGACGAGCACGGGCGGACCGAGCGGCGCTGGGTGCCCCGGCTGCGGGCGGGCGATCCGATGCGCGGGGGGCCGGTGACCGCGTTCCTGGGCGGAGGGCACGCGTTTTCGATGCCGATGCTCCGCCAGGTCGGACTGTGGCCCGCGGAGTTCTTCTTCGGCCACGAGGAGTCGGACCTCGCCTGGCGGGCGCTGGACGGCGGGTGGGAGATCCGTTATGTGCCGACGCTCGTTCTCCAGCATCCCCGGACGTCACCGGCCCGGCACGCCGTCTACTACCGGTTCACGGCGCGGAACCGGGTGTGGCTCGCGCGCCGACGGCTTCCGGCACCGCTGGTCCCGGTCTATCTCGGCGTGTGGATCGCGCTGGCCATGCTGCGGATGCGCTCGGTGGCCGGGCTGAAGGCGTGGTGGGGCGGGTTCGTCGAGGGGGTCAGGGGGCCGGCCGGGCGGCGGGCGCCGATGAGCTGGGGGACGGTGTGGCGGATGACCCGGCTGGGAAGGCCGCCGGTGCTGTGAGACGGGTGGACGGCTGGAGCGCTCCGGGGTGGCCGCCGCCGCCCCGGAGCGCCCGGATCACGCCGTGCAGGAGACGGTCGGCCAGGTCCAGTTGCCGTTGGTCTGGATGGTGACGCCGAAGTTGTTGCCGCTGCCGTTGGGCTTGGCGGTCAGCACTTGGGCGCTGGGGTAACTGGCGCTGATGTTCCAGGTGGAGAGGATCTTCTCCGGGGACGGGACGTTCATCGTCACGGTCCAGTTGCTGGAGCCGGAGACCGCGACGTTGAGGTTGTAGCGGTCGCCCCACTTCTCGCCCGCGGAGAGGGTCGCGGTGCAGCCGTTGCTGCCGCCGCCGGTGTTGCCGCCCCCGTTGTCGCCGCCGCCGGACGTGCTGCCCAGCGTGATGCTGGAGCTGCCGCTGCTCTGGTAGCCCTCGGTGGCCATGATCATGTAGTTGAAGCTGCCGAGGTTCATCCCGTGCTGGGCCCAGGCGTCGAAGTGGTTGCCGGTGGTGATGGTGCCCCCGGTCCGCTTGGACTGGCGGACGCTCCAGTACTGCTTGAACGTCTTGGTGCCCTCGATCGAGGGGGCGTTGGTCCGGGTCGTCTCGTAGATGTCGTACGTGCCGCCGTCACTGGTGACCGTGCCCTTGAAGGTGCCGGTGGGCCGGTACGTACCCCAGTTGTCGACGATGTAGTACTCCACGAGCGGGTTCTGCGACCAGCCGTAGAGGGCCAGATAGGCGTTGCCCGACGGGTTGAAGGAGCCGGAGTACGTCACGGTGCGGCGGCCGCCCGTGCTCCAGCCCTTGCCCGCGACGAAGTTGCCGGTGTTGCGCCAGGACGTTCCGTAACTGCCGCCGGAGCCGAGGTTCATGGAGACGGTGCCCTGGCTGTCGGTCCAGAACGAGTAGTAGTAGCCGTTGTTGGTGCCCGTCTGGTTCGAGGTGACGGTCGTGTCGGCGGTGGCCGTGCCGGGCAGGGCGATCGCCGCGACGACCGCGATCACCAGGGCGAAGGCGCTGCGGATGAACAGCCGTAGACCGTTCGGGCGTCCGGTGCGGCTCGTCGGATGTGCGGGGGTTGCGTACATGGGGGGATGTCCTCCTCGTCCCGTGAGCAGGTGGGCGTCGGCGGGGGCCTGCCGACGGCGCTCAGTGTTGGACCGGCCCCTGGGGGTGTCAATGGTTTCGACGTGAGTTGCGAAACCTTCGATTGCCGTTTGCCGCACGGGAGTTGACGATCAGAGCAGTTCAAGGGGCATGGCCCCGGCCGCGGCCGGGGCGGAATTCGGGCGGAGTCGAGCCCTCCCCTCGAACCGAATGGCAGCCGTTTCGAAAGTTTCGGGTCGGTTGGGCCGCGGGTCAGGCTCTAGGGTTTGGCACGTGGTGGTCGGTGAAGAAGTACGGTCGGGCGCGGGCGAGTCGGTGTGCGAGCCGTGGTGGCGGGTCCACCGTGTCCCGCTGGTCTCCGTGGCGGCGGTGCTGCCGCTGTACGCCGTGTGGACGGCCTTCCTGGCCACCGGCGCCGGCGACCTCGCCGCGCAGCTGGCCTGGGCCGGGTTCACCGCGCGCCACCCGGGATCGGCGTACAACCTGTCCTGGTACGGGGGGACGCACACCGCGAACTACAGCGTCTTCTCCTCGTACGTCATGGCCCTCGTCGGCGTCCGCACGGTCTCCGTCGCCTCCGGGCTCGCCGCCACCTGGCTGCTGGCCCGCCTCTTCGTCCGTACGGGCATGCGCCGCCCGCTCCCGCCCGCGCTGCTCGGCGCCTTCGCGCTGTGGTGCAACGTGGCGTCGGGGCGTACGACCTTCGCGCTCGGCGTGGCCGTCGGGCTCGTCGCCTGCCGGTACGCCCACCGGGCCGCCGTGGCCGTCGTCGCGGGGGCCCTGGCCACCATGGCGAGTCCGGTGGCCGGGCTCTTCCTGGTCGTCGTGGGCGCGGCGTACCTGCTCGACCGGAGGTGGCGCACGGGCGCGGTCCTGATGGTGCCGTTCTTCGCGGTCGTCGGCGCGACGACGCTGCTGTTCCCGTTCCGGGGCGAGCAGCCGATGCACGCGGACCGGGTGTGGCTGCCGGTCCTCGTCTGCGCGGTGTTCGCGCTCGCGGCGCCCCGGACGCGGCAGTGGCGGCTGACGCGGTACGGGGCCGTGGTGTACGCGGTCGGCGTGGTGCTGACGTTCCTCGTCGCCTCCCCCGTCGGTACGAACGTCGAGCGGCTGCTCGGCCTGGTCGCCGTGCCCGTGCTGTGCGCGGCGGTCCTCGACACGGTGCGCGCCGGGGCGCGGGTGCGTACGGGGTTCCTGGCCGCCGTCCTCGTGCTCTCCGGGCTCTGGCTCGTCGACAAGACCGTGGACGACCTGCGCGTGTCCACCGCCGTGCCGGCCTGGGCGTCCCGCACCGAGGGTGTCGTCGCCGCGCTCGACCGCCTCGGCGCCGGCCGGGTCCGCGTCGAGGTCGTCCCCGCGCGCAACCACCGCGAGGCCGCCCTCCTCGCCCCGCACGTGAACATGGCCCGGGGCTGGAACCGCCAGCTGGACGTGGAGCGCGGGCGCCTCTTCTACGAGGGGGAGCTCACCCCGGACCGCTACCGGGCCTGGCTCGACCGCTGGGCCGTGGGCTTCGTCGTCCTGCACCACGGGCGGCCGGACGGACCCGCCGAGGCCGAAGCCGCCCTGGTCAGGGGCGGGTTGCCGTGGCTGGAGCAGGTCTGGGAGGACGACGGCTGGACGGTCTACCGGGTCCGGGAGGCCACCCCGCTCGCGCCCCCGCCCGCCACGGTCACCGGGGGCGGCGACGCGGATCTGGTGCTGCGCATGGAGCGGGCCGGCTCGGTGACCGTACGGATCGCGTACTCGCCGTGGCTCCGGGTGCGGGGGGCGGGCGCGGCCTGTCTGGGGCAGGACGGCGAATGGACGCGGCTGACCGTGCGGAAGGCGGGGACGTACCGGCTGGACTCGGCGTACGGGCCGGCCCGTTTCACGGAGCGCGGCTGCTGAGCCCGGGTCGCCGGGTGACGGTGACCGGACGCGATCACGACGCCCGCGCCTCCGCCCATACGGCCTTGCCGAACGGGACGCCGTGCACGCCCCAGGCCCCGGGCGTACCGGCTCGCCCACTTCACGGGCGACGGCTACTGCGCGTCCCAGCGCACCCGTCCTCGCCGACGCCCGCGCCTCCGCCCGCGCCTCCGCCCATACGGCCTTGCCGGACGGGACGCCGTGCACACCCCAGGCCCCGGGCGTACCGGCTCGCCCACTTCACCGGGGAACGGCTACTGCGCGTCCCAGCGCACCCGTCCTCGCCGGACGCCGGGCGACGCGACGCGATCACGGCGCCCTCACCCCCGCCCAAACGGCCTTGCCGAACGAGACGCCGTGCACACCCCAGGCCCCGGGCGTACCGGCCCGCCCGCCTCACCGGGGAACGGCTACTGCGCGTCCCAGCGCACCCGTCCTCGCCGGCGCCCGCGCCTCCGCCTGTACGGCCTTGCCGAACGAGACGCCGTGCACACCCCAGGCCCCGGGCGTACCGGCTCGCCCACTTCACCGGGGACGGCTACTGCGCGTCCCAGCGCACCCGTCCTCGCCGGACGCCGGGCGACGCGACGCGATCACGGCGCCCTCACCCCCGCCCAAACAGCCTTGCCGAACGCTATGCCGTGGGCGCCCAGGCCCGTCAGCGGCGGTTCAGCAGGCCCGTGTCCAGGGCCACCACCACCGCGCGGGTGCGGTCGTTGACGTCCAGTTTGGCGAAGATGCGGAGCAGGTGCGTCTTCACCGTGGCTTCGCCGATGAACAGCCGGCGGCCTATCTCCGCGTTCGACAGGCCGTCCGCGACCGCTTCCAGGACGTCCGACTCGCGGGCGGTCAGGGCGACCGGGGCCGGGCGCCGCATCTTGGCGACCAGGCGCTGGGCGACGCGCGGGGCCAGGACCGTCTCGCCGCGTGAGGCGGCGTGGATGGCGTCCACCAGCTGCTCCCGGGTGGCGTCCTTGAGCAGGTAGCCGGTGGCGCCCGCCTCCACGCCGCGTTCGATGTCCGCGTCGGTGTCGTACGTGGTGAGGATCAGCACCCGGGTCGGGGCGGGGCCCGCGACGATCTCCGTGGTGGCGCCGACGCCGTCGAGGACCGGCATGCGCAGGTCGAGCAGGGCCACGTCCGGGCGGAGGCGCTCGACCAGGGCGACCGCCTCGCGGCCGTCGCTCGCCTCGCCGACGATGTCGAGCGACGGTTCGGAGCCGAGCAGGGCGACCAGCCCCGCACGCATCACGGTGTGGTCGTCGGCCAGGATGATGCGCAGGGGCGCGGGGGTGGGCGTCATGGCACCTGGGGCCTCTCGTGCAGCGGGATGGTGGCGAGGACGCGGGTGCCGTCGCCGAGGGAGCTGGTGACCGTGAGCCCGCCGCCGAACTCGGCGAGGCGCCGGCGCATGCCGTCCAGGCCGAAGCCCCGGGACTCCGCCACCACGAATCCGCGCCCGTCGTCGGTGATCTCCAGCTCGGCGCCGCCGGGGTGGGCGGTGAGGACGACGCCCACGGTGGTGGCGGCGGCGTGCTTGCGTATGTTGGCCAGGGACTCCTGGGTGCAGCGGAGCAGGGCGACCCGGGTCGGCTGGTCGCAGTCGATGTCCGCGAGTTCGGCGGTGACCGTGAGGCCGGTGTCCTCGGTGAAGCGGTCCAGCGTGCGGCGGAGCGTCGCGGCGACGGACCCCGCGGCGACCCCGCTGCTGGGGGCGGACCCGACGAGGACCCGGGCCTCGGCCAGGTTCTCCCGGGCCGTCTGCTCGATGGACTGCAGCTGCTGGGCACTGCGTGCCGGGTCCGCGGCGAGCTGGGCCCTGGCCGCCTCGGCGAGCACGATGATCGACGCGAAGCCCTGGGCGAGGGTGTCGTGGATCTCCCGGGCCAGGCGTTCGCGCTCCTCGGCCGCGCCCCGGCGCTTCTGGCTCTCGGCCAGTTCGAGCTGGGTGCTCTGCAACTCGGCGCGCAGGGCCGCCCGTTCGTCGCGCTGGGCCAGGGCCCTGGGGGTGAGTACGGCCATCAGGACGGCGACCGCCCAGACGGGGAGCGAGGAGAGGGCGTTGTGGAGGAAGTCCTCCGGCCGCCCGCCCTCCCTGAGGCTCCCGCCGACCGTGATCCCCAGCGCGCCGAGCCCCGCGAAGAGGACGGCGCCCCGGGGGCTGTCCACGAAGACGATGAACTGGGCGAGCATCACGGTGTAGAGGGCTCCGAACCCGTCGCCCAGGTGGGCGAGGAGCCCGAGCCCCGCGGCGAGCACCGACAGATAGCCGTACGGGCCCGGCACCCGGCTTTCGGGGCGCAGCCGCACCCGCGCGTAACAGGCGGCGATGAGGAGGGTCAGGGCGAGGATGCCGAGCTTCCGGTCCCCGGGCGACCCGCCCGCCATCGTGACCAGGGTGACGAGGGCGACGAGGCCCCAGGACAGGGCCTCCCAGCCGTGGAGCACCCAGATCCAGAGCGGGTCGCCGCGTTGGGGCCGTTGAAGCATGCCGGTCAGCCTACGGGGAGGGGTTCGGCGACGACGGTGGCGTGACGCTTCCGGGGCCAGGCGCGCTCGCCGAGGAGCAGCAGGAGCGACGGCAGGATCATCATCCGGATCACCACGGCGTCCAGGAGGACGGCGACCGCGAGGCAGAAGCCCATCTGCTTCATCTCCGTGAGGTGCAGGAAGACGAAGGCCGCGAAGATGGTGACCATGACGAGGGCGGCGCTCGTGACGACCTTCGCCGAGCGGGCGATGCCTTCGAGGACGGCTTCCCGGGCGGTCATGCCGTGGTCCATGGCCTCCCTGATCCGGCTGACGACGAAGACCTGGTAGTCCATCGAGAGCCCGAAGAGCAGGACGAAGAGGAAGAGCGGTACGCGGGAGGCGATGGCGCCGAGCGAGTCGAAGTCCAGCAGCCCTTCGGCCCAGGTGCCCTGGAAGACCAGGACGAGCGCGCCGAGCGCGGCGGCGGCCGAGAGCAGGTTGAGGGCGACGCCGATCAGGCCGATGACCGCCGAGCGGAAGGCGACCGCGGTGGTGATGAAGGTGAACAGCAGCAGGAAGCCGATGACCAGCGGCAGCTTGCCGCGTTCGTGGTGCACGTAGTCCTGCCCGCGTGCCACGTCACCGCTGACCGCCGTGTCGGCGCCGGTCAGCCTGCCGACGGTGGCGGGGATGTAGCGGTCGCGCAGGTGGTCCAGGGAGGCGATGGCCTCGTCGGAGGGCGCGGGGTGCGGCACGGCCAGTTCGAGCACGGTGACGCGGCCGTCGGCGGAGGTGCGGAGGACGGGCTTTCCGGTGCGGGCGAAGAGCGGGTCGGCCTGGGCGCGCCGGCCGAGTTCGGCCAGCGCCGCCCTGGCCTCGGGCGCCCGGCCGGGGGTCGTACGGGTCACCACCTCGTGTTTCACGAGGAGTTCGGGGTAGGCCGCGGTCAGCCGGTCGTACACCCGCATGGCCGGGATCGAGCGGGAGAAGGTGTCCTTGCCGGGGTCGACGAGCTTGAGGCCCAGGGCGGGCGCGGCGACGGCGAGCATGACCAGGACCGAGGCGCACAGGGTGGCCGCGGGGTGGCGCCGGGCGGGGCGCAGGAGGGCGGTGAAGATCCGGCCGTTCTCGGGCTTCGGGGGCTTGGTGGCGGCCGGGGCACCGCGCTTCGCGCGCCGGGCGGCCTTGTTCGCGGCGCGGCGCTCGGCGCGGTGGCCCAGCTTGACCAGCAGGGCGGGGAGCACGGTGAGCGAGCTGAGCACGGCCGCGGCGACGACCAGGATCGTGCCGGTGGCCAGCGAGGAGAAGATGACGTCCGTGGCGAGGTAGAGGGTCGCGGTGCAGACGATCACCGCGAGCCCGGAGACCACCACGGCCCGGCCGGCGGTCGCCGACGCGAGTTCCACCAGCGCCTCCGGGCCGAGCCGGCCGCCCGCGCGGGCCCGTTCCTCGCGTTCGCGCTTGAGGTAGAAGAGGGTGTAGTCGACACCGACCGCGAGGCCCATGAGCAGGAGCATGTTGGTGCCGACGCCCGGGTCGGGCAGCAGGTGCGAGGCCAGCATGGACAGGCCCATGGCCGCGGCGATCGAGGAGAGCGCGAGGAGCAGCGGCACCCCGGCCATGACCGCCGAGCCGAAGACGGCCAGCAGGATGACGAGCGTGACCGGCAGGGAGAGCCGTTCGGAGAGCGCGAGGTCGTCGCCGCGCTGGTCGTTGACGCCCTTGCTGATGGCCGGCGAGCCGGTCTCCTCCACGACGAGCTCCGGGTGGGCACCGGCCACCTCGGCGGTCTCGGCGAGGAGCGGGACGACGTTCTTCCTGCCGTCCAGCTCGGGGCCCTCCATGACGACGCTCACCCGCAGGGCGGTGCCGTCCTTCGAGGCGACCGGGGCCGCCACGTCGCGCACCTCGTCCAGGGCGCGCATGCGGGCGGTGAGTTCGCGGGCCGCCTCGGCCGCCCGGGCGGTGTCCAGGGGGCCGGAGGCGGACCGGATCAGGATGTGTTCGGTGGGCCGGCGCTGGAGCCCGGCGTCGGTGGCCATCGACTCGGCGTGACCGGCCTCGCCGACCCAGAAGTCTTCCGTGGTGGCCGCGTTGGAGCCCGCCGCGATGCCGGCGCCGAGGCAGAGGAGGACGAAGAGGAACCATCCGGTGATCGCGCGCCAGGGGTGCCGGGCGCTCCACCGGGCCAGGTGTACGGGTCGAAGTCTCATGCCCTCCATGCTGTTTCGGAGGGGGGTGCGCCCGGCAGCCTCGACCGGTGGAACTCGGCGTCCACCGGTCGGTGGACAAGCCCCCGGGTCGTGGTCAGAGCCGCGCCGCCAGGCGCGCCTTCGCCTGCGGCCACTCGTCCGCGAGCAGCGAGAAGTACACCGTGTCGCGCCAACTGCCGTCCGGGCGGCGGCGGTGGCGGCGATGGACGCCCTCCTGGCGGGCGCCGAGGCGGGCTATCGCCTTCCGGGAGCGGTCGTTGAGGTGGTCGGTCTTCAGCTGGACGCGGCCCATGCCCAGGTCCTCGAAGGCGTGGGCGAGCAGGAGCAGCTTGGTCTCCGTGTTGACCGCCGAGCGCCAGTAGGCACGGCCGTACCAGGTCCAGCCGATCTCCAGGCGCTCGTTCGCCACGTCGATGTCCATGTACGCCGTCCAGCCGACCGCCCGCCCGGTCTCCCGGTGGACGACGGCGAACGGGACGTACGACGGGTCCGCGAGCAGGGCGGAGAGGGTGGCCCCCAGCGCCTCGGAGGTGCGGGGCGTCGGACGCAGCCAGCGCCACACCTCGTCGTCGTCCCCGCCGGCGGCGAAGAGGTCGTCCAGGTGGGCGTGGGCGAGCGGTTCGAGGCGAACGTGGCGGCCGGTCAGGGTCACGGGGCCGGGTGGCGTGGCGGTCATGCCCGCCACCCTACCCTCGTACGTACTAGCGTCAAGTGATTTACGCACTAGTGCATATTGCCCGCGTCTTCCGTGTCCGTCTCGCCCTCGCGTCCGGCCGCCGCGCGCATGGCCGCCGCCATCGACCGGATCTCCGGCAGCTCGTCGTAGAGCGCCTGGCCGGGGCAGCGGGTCTGGTACGTGTCGCGGTGGCCGGAGATGACGTTCAGCACGGCCACCTCGCCCTTGGGGTAGCGGCTCGCGTCATTGGTCGAGCGCAGCCTCACCTTGCCGCGCGGGTCCTCGCCCGGCCGCAGCTTCCAGGCCGCGATCGAGGCCAGCGCCCGGACCACGGGGGCCGGGACCCTCTCGCCGTCGCGGTAGTCGCCGAGCACCGCGATCCCCACGCTGTCCGCGTTGAAGCCGGTGGTGTGGGCGCCGCGCACCGAGCGCGTGATGCCCCCGGCCCGGCCCTCGTAGATCGTGCCGCACCGGTCGACCAGGAAGTTGTAGCCGATGTCGTCCCAGCCGCGGCCCTTGATGTGGGCCTCCTCGACGTTCCGGATCAGCTCCGGGGCCTGCGCGCACGCGTAGTCGCTGGTCTCGCCCGTGTGGTGGACGAAGACCGCGCGGACGGCGCCCGTGTAGGCGGCGCGCTCCCGGACGATGGACTCGTCCGCGTGCCAGGCGGTCCGGCTGACGATCACCGGCTGCGGCGCGGCCACCGCCCACGTGCGGGGGGCGGCGGGCGGCTCGGCCAGGACGTGGGGCACCGGGGCGTCCCGCGGGACCAGCAGAGCCAGCGGGAGGACCGCGGCACCCAGCCATATTCGGTGGGGCCACATGGCTCCACCCTGCGGCTTTCCCGCCCGGCCCGCAGATGAGGTGGCCGATCGGGTGAAACCGCCCCGGACGGGGAACAGCCCAGGGCCGTGTCCGGAGCGGCCCCCTCCGGCGATATCCTGGGGGAGCGGCGGACCGGTCACGGCCGCTGCGCGGCGGTGGGGCCCGCCGTACCCGAACCGCGGACGCGTCACGCGCCGCCAACGGTCCCTACTTGCGCAGACGCGCGCCCGTGACCGGCGGGCGCCCCGGCAGGTAGGAGACGTATGCCCGGCACCCTCACCAAGACCCCGCAGACCGCCGTCGTCGCCGCGGTCGCGCTCGGCGGCGCGGCCGGCGCCTCCGCCCGCTACGGCGCCTCGCTGCTCTGGCCCGCCGCGGCCGGCGGCTTCCCCTGGACGACCTTCGCCGTCAATGTGACCGGCTGCGCGGTCATCGGGGTGTTCATGGTGGTGGTCGGTGAGGTGTGGGCGGCGCACCGGCTGGTGAGGCCGTTCTTCGGGACCGGGGTCCTCGGCGGCTTCACCACCTTCTCGACCTACGCGGTGGACGTCCGGCAGCTGGTGGCGGGCGGCCGGACCGGGACGGGACTGGTCTACCTCGGAGTGACGCCGCTCGCGGCCCTCGCGGCGGTGTGGGGCGCGGTGCGGCTGACGCGCCGCGTACTGGCGTGGAGGCAGGCATGACGACACCCGTGACCGGACCGGGGCCGCGGCTGACCGGGCCGGGCGGCGCCGGCGTCCTCCGGGACACCGGGGGCCGCGGCGCCTCCGCGGTGATCCGCACCCGGCGGCTGCCGTCCCGGGGCGAGGACCGGCCGGCGGCGGCGGTGATCGTGGACGCGGAGGGGAGCGTACGGGCGCTCCTGCCGGAGGCCGCCGGGCTGACCGGCGGCGGCCCGGGGACACCGGCCGCCCGCACGCTCGCACGGAGCCCGGGGACACAGGGGGATGCGGAGTGAACTGGCTGCTCGTGATCGCCGGTGCGGCGGTCGGCGCTCCGCTGCGCTATCTGACCGACCGGGCGGTGCGGTCCCGCACCGACACCGTCTTCCCGTGGGGGACGTTCACCGTCAACACGGCCGGCTGCCTGATCCTGGGCACGCTGACCGGCGCGGCGGCGGCCGGGGCGGCCTCCCCGCACCTTCAGCTGCTGCTCGGGACCGGGCTGTGCGGGGCGCTGTCCACGTACTCCACCTTCAGCTACGAGACGCTGCGGCTCGCGGAGGACGGGGCCGGCCTCCAGGCGGCGGCCAACGTCGTGCTCAGCGTCGTCGTGGGCCTCGGCGCGGCCTTCGCGGGCGTCACGCTCGCCGAGGCCCTCTGGGCCTGACCCGGCGCTCCGAGGGCGGCGCGGTGATGGTGACGGGCACCCCGGAGGGGGCTCGCGCGCCGGTGATGCGGCTCAGCTCCTCGCCGCCGGAGCGGACCTCCGCGATCCGCGGGGTGATGCCCGCGTCGGCCATCAGCCGGGTCATGTCGCGGCGCTGGCTGGGCAGCACGAGCGTGACGACGCTGCCGGACGCCCCGGCCCGGGCGGTCCGGCCGCCCCGGTGCAGGTAGTCCTTGTGGTCGGCGGGCGGATCGACGTTGACGACGAGGTCCAGGTCGTCGATGTGGATGCCGCGCGCCGCGACGTTGGTGGCCACCAGGACCGTGACGTGCCCGGTCTTGAAGCGTTCCAGGGTGCGGTTGCGCTCCGGCTGCGACTTCCCGCCGTGCAGGGCTGCCGCCCGGACTCCGCTGTTGAGGAGATGGGCGGTCAGCTCGTCCACGGCGTGCTTGGTGTCCAGGAACATCAGCACCCGGCCGTCGCGCGCCGCGATCTGCGTCGTGGCGGCGAACTTGTCGGAGGGCCGTACGTAGAGCACGTGGTGCTCCATCGTCGTCACCGCGCCCGCGGCCGGGTCCACCGAGTGGACGACCGGGTCGTTCAGATAGCGGCGGACGAGCAGATCGACGTCGCGGTCCAGGGTCGCCGAGAACAGCATGCGCTGGCCGCCCACCGGGATCTGGTGCAGCAGCTGAGTGACCTGGGGCATGAACCCCATGTCGGCCATCTGGTCCGCCTCGTCCAGCACCGTCACCTCGACCCGGTCCAGGACGCAGTCGCCGCGCTCGATGAGGTCCTTGAGGCGGCCCGGCGTGGCGACGACGACCTCGGTGCCGCCGCGCAGCGCCGCCGTCTGGCGGCCGATCGACATCCCGCCGACGACGGTCGCCAGGCGCACCCGCAGCGGCTTCGCGTACGGGGTCAGCGCGGCGGTCACCTGCTGGGCCAGCTCCCGGGTGGGGACCAGGATCAGGGCGCGCGGGTGCCGGGCCTCCGCGCGGTGTCCCGCCGTGCGCGCCAGCACCGCCAGGCCGAAGGCGAGGGTCTTCCCGGAACCGGTGCGTCCCCGGCCCAGCACATCGCGCCCGGCCAGCGAGTTCGGCAGGGTGGCCGCCTGGATCGGGAACGGCTCGGTGACGCCCTGTGCGGTGAGCGCCGCCAGCACGGCGTCGGGCAGGTCCAGGTCGGCGAAGGCCGCGACGGGGGGCAGCGCCGGGGTGACGGTCCGCGGCAGCTCGTACTCCCCCTGCCGCGCGACGGGCCGCCGGCCCTTGCCGCCGAAGCGGCGGTCGGGGGCTCCGGAGCGGCCGGCGCCCCGGGTGCGGAAGCCGCCGCCCGCGCGGGAGCCCGCGGCGCCCTGGCCACGGGAGCGGGCGGAGCGGTCGGAGGAGCGGGGGGTGCGGTCGCGGCTCAAGCGGAACCTTTTCGTCTGGGGATGCGCGGCGGCCCGCGGCTCTTTTCCGATGGTAACCGGGGCGGGCGCGGCCCGCCGGGCCCGTAAAACCGGCCCGGACAAGGACACTGACCGGCCGGTCAGTTGATGACTGCCCCAGGAGGGGCCATAATGTGCGGGTAGCCCTTCACGCATCCCCCGTCGTGAAGGGCTACACCCCTTTGCGGGCACGCGAAGCGGCGGCGCGCACCGGAGTCTTCACGGGCAAGGGACTCCCCTCGTGGCCCCCTGCCCATGTTTTTTCGAGTTAACAGTGACGTAGAGTGTTTGCGCAAGCCCGCTCCGGGCACCGGATCAGATTCTTCCGCTTCCTGCCCGCTTCGGCGGCCCGACCGGAAGGCCGCGGTCCGCGGTTCGTTACAGTACGAGCCCGTTGACCGAATCGAGCGCCGCCCGGGGCCGGACAGGGGTCTGCGGCGGACGTGAACGTGGGGGCCGGATGGACAACGGCGTAGAGCGCGCGCCGGAGCTGCGGACGCTGCGCCAGAAGGTCGAGTACATGGTCGAGAAGACCTTTCCCGGCCGCAGGATCTCGGGGCGGTTCTTCGCCGACCTGGTCAAGGAGCGCGGCGGATCGCTCTCCCACAGCTACTTCTCCAACATCCTGGCCGGCAAGGTGACCCAGCCGTCCGAGGAGATCCTGAAGGCGCTCGGCCTGGGCTTCGGCGTGGACTGGCGGTTCTTCAAGGAGGAGTCCGAGGTCGTGGACGACGTCGTGGCCGGGCTCCAGTTCCTCGCCAAACGGCGGACGGGGGAGATCAGCGGGCTCGCCGGGCGCGGCATCGACGAGGACGGACTGCCGCCGGAGCTGCTGCGGTTCGCGATGTCCCTGCTGCGGGACGCCGAGGAGCGCACGCCCCCGGCCGGTGGCGGACAGCAGGGCTGAGCCATGTCCATGCGGAAGTTGCGGAGGGAGTGCGAGGAAGGGCTCGCGGAGCTGCCGCTGCCCTCCCCGTTCTCCATACCCGGCCTGGTGGCCAACATGGAGGCGGCCCGGGGCCGGACCATCGTGCTGCACGAGATGCCCGACCGGCTGGCGCGCGTCAACGCCGCCTGCGGGCTGCGCCTGAAGACCGGGGACACCAGCTTCGTGCTGTACCGCAGGCGCCCCACCGCGTACCAGACCCAGCACGTCATCCTGCACGAGCTGTGCCACGAGTGGTTCGACCACGGCACCTCCCTCGACGCCGAGCAGCTCCAGCGGCTGATGCCCGTCTTCGACACCTCGCTCATCTCCCGGATGGTCGGCCCGGACGCGGTGCTCGCCCCGGACGCCGTGCAGGCACGCGCGCAGTACGACACCCATGACGAACGCATGGCCGAATTCGGTGCCTCACTGATCCCCCGGATGGCCCGGGACATCACGAGTGATGACATGGTGGGGCGGCTCGCCAACTCGCTCTCGCGTCCGGTCGCCCACCGCCGCGGCGGCCTGTTCCGGCGTACGTAGCCTCCGTACCGCCCGACCGCACTTCCCCCCACTCCCGAGGACTTCCGCCGTGACCCCGCTCGACCTCGCCGGCTATCTCGTGGCCGGCCTGATGACAGCCGTCGCCCTGTGGCGCATGCCGGCCGCCCTGTGGGGCGACGAGGAGGACCGGCGCCGCCGGGCGCTCTGGGGGTGTTACGCGGGATTCGCGCTGGCGCTCTGGACGAAGACCCGGTTCGTGCGCGTCGGGCTCAACGACAGCCCGGTGACCGACCTGGCGGTCCTCATCAAGCACTACACCGCGACCGTCGCGATCCTGGCCATTCTCAGCTACATCGTGGCGATCTACGGCCGGTACGCGGACGAGGGCGCCGTCCCCCGGCACGTACGGTTCGCCCGGCTCGTCCAGCGGATCGCGGCCAAGGCGTCGGTCGCCACGCTGGTGCTGCTCACCGTGCTCTTCTTCACCGTGGTCGACCGCTCCACGCCCTCGGACCGCTTCGTCGCCGACCACGCCGGGCAGTGGGGCGCCACGCTGTACATGAGCGTCTTCTACCTCTACCTCGGCGCCGCGTCCGCCGTCTGCGCGTACCAGTGGGCGCTGGCCACCGGGAGCGCCCGGATGCGCCATCTGCGCGTCGGGCTCGGGATGATGACGTTCGCCATGTTCATCGGCGTCGGGTACACCGTCAGCCGGACGCTGTTCCTCTGGGCCAGCGTCGTGGACCGGCCGAGCGAGTCCTTCGCCCTGGGCTTCGACAAGGCCACCGAGGCCGCCCAGGTCGTCCTCTTCCTCTTCTTCGCGGTCGGCGCCTCCATCCCCGCCCTGGGCAACGTCCGCCGCCGCGCCAAGCTCTGGCGGGCGCAGGCCCGGCTGCACGGCCTCTGGTACGAGCTGATGACCGCCTTCCCGGACCAGCCCTTCGAGCCGCCGCGCCCGTTGGCGCGGGAGCTGACGCGCTTCGACACGCCCGCCGACCTGCGCGTGGACCGCTGGACGGCGGACATCGCGGACGCGGTCGAGAAGCTGCGCCACTACGTGCCGGACACCCTGCTGCCCGCCGCGGAGGCCGCCGCCGGGGCCGGTTCCGGCTCACCGCTCGCCGACGCGTACTGGATCAAGGCGGCCCTGATCGCCCGGGCCGGCGGGGCACCGGCCGGCGAGGCGGCGGCCGTCTCCGCCCAGCACGCCACCGACCAGGACGGCGAGGTCGCCTGGCTGGTCCGGGTCGCGGCGGCGTATCGCACGGTCACGCCGGAGCGGGCCCGCCAGGTCCTCGACACATGTGACGCGACGGGCAAGGAGCAGCCGGCATGACCGCCACCGACACCACCGACACCACCGACCCCACGGCCGCCCCCGACCACGCCCTCGCGCGGCGGGTCACCGACGTCCTCCAGCCCCGCAACCTGCTGCTCGTCGGCATGCTCGCCATCGGCCTCGCGGCGGCCGGGGACTGGACCGGAATCCCCTGGGGGCTGCTCGGCGCGCTGTGCGCCGGGATCGTGCCCGCCGGGTACATCGAGTGGGAGCGGGGGCGCGGCACCTGGGGCGACCGGCATGTCGTGGACCGCACCAAGCGGGCGCCGATCTTCTTCGTGATCCTGGGCTCCATCGGCGCCGGTTCGGCGGTCATGGTGCTGGGCGGGGCGCCCGCCGGCATCCTGGCCGCGATGCTCGCGCTGTGGGCGATGACCGTCGTGCTGCTCGCGGTCAACACGGTGTGGAAGATCTCCGTGGACGCCTCCGTGGCCTCGGCCGTGGTCGCCCTGCTCGCCGCCGTCCACTCGCCGTGGTGGCTCCTCGGGTACGCGATGGCCGCCGCCGTCTCCTGGTCGCGGGTGGCCCTGGGCTACCACACGGCCGGCCAGGTCACGGCGGGGACGGCGCTGGGCGCGGCGACGGCAGCGGCGTTCCTGTTCGTGTGATCCGGCTCAGGGCCCCGGGGCGGCGGCGTCCCGGCCGTCCCGGGCCCGCGAGGCCATGACCGCGATGTCGTCCTCGGCGTTGGGTCCGAAGCGTTCGAGCACCCGGTCCAGGAAGGTCTCCAGGTCGCCGTCGTCCGGCAGGGTCAGCTCCCCCAGCCGGGCGACGCACGTGTCGATGTCCTCGCCGCGCCGCTCCACGAGCCCGTCGGTGTACATGAACAGCACCGTGTCCGGGCCCCCTTCCACCACGGTGGACCGATAACCGCCGAATCCGGTGCCGAGCGGCGGGGCCGCCGGTACGTCGCAGATCCGGGTGCCCGCCGGGCCCGGGTCGAGGAAGACCGGCGGCAGGTGGCCCGCGCTCGCCACCTCGCACTGCCCGCCGTCCGCGTCCACCACGGCGAGCAGGCAGGTGGCGGCCCGGTCGATCCCGGACCGCTCCACCATCCGGTCCAGCTGTTCCAGGATGCGGTGCGGGGGCAGTTCCTCGTCGGCGAGGAGGCGCAGCAGCGAGCGGTAGTGGCTCATCGCGACGGCCGCCTCGACGCCGTGCCCCATGACGTCGCCCATCGCCTTCAGGTGGCGCCCGTCGGGCAGCGGGATGACGTCGAACCAGTCGCCGCCCACCAGGACGCTGCGGTCGGCCGGCAGATAGCGGGTGGCGATCTCGATGTGCGGGTGGGGCGGCCGGGGCTCGGAGAGCAGGGAGCGCTGGAGCTCCAGGGCGATGGTGTGCTCGTGGGTGAAGCGGCGGGCGTGGTCGAGATGGACGGCGGCCCGCCCGGCGAGCTCCCGGGCCACCACCACGTCGTCGTCCGAGAAGACGGGCGAGCCGCCGGCCCGGAGCAGCCCGAGCACGCCGATCGGGGCCCCGCGCACCGCGATCGGCACGGCGACCGCCGAGTGCAGTCCGAGCTCCCGGTAGGCGTCGACGCGCTCCGGGCTGGGCGCGGCGCGGCTCAGCCGCTCGGTGTCGGTGAGGTCCTCGACGACGGGCTGACCGGTCGCCAGGCAGCGCGGTACGGCGGCCTCCTCCTGGTAGTCGATGTAGTCGCCGGCCACCCCGAACCGGGCGACGCCACGGCTCAGCGCGCGTACCGCCGACATGGCCGCACGGCGCAGCCGGACCACGTCGGGCGGTGCGGGGCGCACCGGCGGGGCGACGTCCGGCGGGAAGACCTCGACGGTGGCGACGTCGGCGAGACCGGGGACGACGAGGTCGGCCAGCTCGGCGCAGGTGGTGTCCATGTCGAGCGTGGTGCCGATGCGGGTGTTCGCGCTGTCGAGGAGGGAGAGGTGGCGCTGGGCCTGGGCGAGCCGGCGCTGTTCGTCGTCGGCCATGACCTCCAGCACGATCCCGACGACGCCGGCGACCCGGCCGTCCGCCTCCAGGCGGTGGTAGGCCCCGTGCCAGTAGACCCGGGCGGTCCCGGACTCGGCGGGCAGCCGGCCGCTGGAGGTGACCTCGCGGGCCCGGCCGTCGGCGAGCACGGCGCGCATCAGGTCCTCGCGGGCGTCGATGTCGGGCATGACCTCGCTGGGGCGGCGGCCGATGTGGGCGGCGGGCGGGATGCCGTTGTGGCGTACGAGGGACGGGTTGACGTACAGATAGCGCAGCTCGGTGTCGAACACGGCCACGCCCGCCGTCGTGCCGTCGAGCACGGCGGCGAGCGCCGTGACGTCGATGGACGGCGGATGGTCGGCGTGCACCGGCAAGACGAACCTCCTGAGACAGGGCGCGGGCCGCCTGCTGCCCGGCCCTTCATCCTCGGTCGCCCCGCCCGCTCCCGCATCCGCAGCACCGCCTACGGGGTGCCCGCCGCGAGCAGGGTCAGCGCGTGGTGCACCACGTCGCGCCGGCGGCGCGCGTCGCCGGTGAGCACGGTGTCGTCGATCAGGCAGGCGACGGCCCCGCGCGGCAGCGGGGTGACGGCGAGGACGGCCGGCCGGTCGAGCCGGAGCGGATTGCCGGCCGGGGCGAAGCTGACCGCCCGCAGCCCGGTCGGCCCGTATCCGCAGTGCGCGTGGACGACACCGGCGGGAATCCATACCGCCCGGTGCGGGGAGGGCTGCCTGCCGGGGCGTCCGGGCACGGCGGCCGGGGTCACGCTGGGCCTCGCCGTCAGCGTCGGGGGCGTGATCACCCCGGCGCTGGGCGCGGCGGCGGAGGCGTACGGACCGCAGGGTGTGTCCACCATCCTCTGCGCCCTCCCCGTGCCGGCCGTGCTCCTCGGACTGTTCCTCACCGAGCCGGAACCGCCCTCGGTGGCTGGGCGTCCCCTGTGACGGAGGCATGCTGTACGCGACACGGGCGGCACGAACGCCGCCCGGGCGCGGCACACCGAAGGGCACCCCATGGGATCGTCACCGCAACTCGGATCGCCGGTACCGGACTTCACCCTCGCGGGCGGCGTCCTCGGCGGGGACGCCTTCGAGCGGCGCGACTACTCGCTCGCGGACGCGCGCGGGCGGGCCCTGGTCCTCGCCTTCTACCCGGGCGACAACACCACCGTGTGCACGAGGCAGTTGTGTTCGTACTCCTCGGGCAGGGAGGCCTTCGAGGCGCTCGACGCCACGGTGTGGGGGATCAGTCCGCAGGACGTGGACAGCCATGAGTCGTTCGCCCGCGCCCATGGGCTGCGCATGCCGCTGCTGGCGGACCCGGGCCGGGAGACCGCCCGGGCCTTCGGCGTCGCGGCGCCCGGGATCGGGGTGCGGCGCGCCGTCTTCCTGATCGACGCGGAGGGGGTGCTGCGGTGGAAGCACGTGGCGCTGCTGGGGGCGACGTTCCAGTCCCTGGACACCCTGTCCGGCCAATTGTCCGGCATCAAGAGCACGTAAAAGACTGCCGGATTCCTGCAATGTCGCTTCGGGGGAACGTATGCGACCATCCAGCCAGTTCGACGGAGAAGCAGCGCAGGGGGCGGCGGGGCCGGGAGGGGTGATCGGATGACCTTGTTCCTGGGTCTCGGCATCGCGGGGATCGCCCTGCTCGCTCTGTCGCTGATCTTCGACGGGATTCTGGAGGGCCTTTTCGGGGGCCTGCTGGAGGGCCTGTTCAGCGGGCTCGTCTCCCTTCCGGTGATCGCGGGCTTCCTCTCGATGCTCGGCTTCGGCGGCGCCATCGTGCTGGGCACGACCGGTGCGGGCACCCTCGTCGCCACCGTGGCGGGGGTCGCGGCCGGACTGGTCGCCGCCCTGCTGACCTGGAGGTTCAGCCGCGCCCTGATGCGGGACCAGACCGACGCGACACCGCGCAACGAGGACCTGGTCGGCACGTCGGGGTCGGTGGTCACCGCGATCCCGGCCGACGGCTACGGCGAGGTCCTGCTCCGCCTCGGGGGCCAGCTCGTGAAGCTGTCCGCGAGGAGCACCGTGCCGGTCGCGCGCGGCGCCGAGGTCTGGGTCGAGGCGTCGCTCTCCAGCACGTCGGTGTCGGTCCGTCCGGTCGAACGCTGACCGGTACGCCCGGCCCCATCACCGCTCGTCTCACGACTGCCCCCGTCAGGAGGCAGAGGGGGAAACCGCATGAGTCCCGTAATGATCGCGATCGTCGGAGTCGTCGTACTCCTCTTCCTGCTCGCCCTCGCCGTGATCACCCGTTACAAGGTGGCCGGCCCCAGTCAGGCGTTCATCATCACCGGCCGCCGGGGCAAGAAGTCCGTCGACCCGGTGACCGGCCGGACCAGCATCGACAACAGCGGCCAGAAGGTCGTCGTCGGCGGCGGCGTCTTCGTCGTGCCGTTCGTCCAGCAGAAGTTCACCCTGGACCTGTCCAGCCGGCAGATCCCGGTCGCCGTGCGCGGCGCCGTCACCCTGCGCGGCATCAAGGCTCATCTCGAAGGCGTCGCGATCGTCAAGGTCGGGGGCAGCGAGGACACCATCCGGGCCGCCGCCCAGCGCTTCCTGCGCCAGCAGGACGGCATCGTCGGCTTCACCCAGGAGGTGCTGTCCGGCGCGCTGCGCGCCATCGTCGGCCGGATGTCTGTGGAGGACATCATCCGCGACCGCGCCGCGTTCGCGAGCCAGGTGGCGGAGGAGGCCGAGGCGAGCCTGTCCGGCCAGGGCCTGATCCTGGACGCCTTCCAGATCCAGGACATCACCACCGAGGGCTCCTACCTGGAGGACCTGGGCCGCCCCGAGGCCGCACGCGCCAAGCAGGAGGCCGACATCGCGGAGGCCATCGCCCGCCGCGCCTCGGAGCAGGCCCGGCTGAAGGCGGCCGAGGAGATCGCGATCGCCGAGCGGACGTTCTATCTGAAGCAGGCCGAGATCAAGGTCGAGACCGAGGCCGCCGCGGCCAAGGCCAACGCCGCCGGTCCGCTCGCCGAGGCCGCCCGCCGGCAGGAGGTGCTCACCGAGCAGGAGAAGGTCGCCGAGCGCCAGGCCGCGCTGACCGACCGCGAGCTCGACACCAAGGTCCGCAAGCCCGCCGACGCCGCCCGCTACCAGGCCGAGCAGGAGGCGGAGGCCCGCCGCATCGCCCAGGTCAAGGAGGCCGAGGCGGCGGCCGAGCGCGCCCGGCTCACCGGTCAGGGCGAGAAGCTGCACCGCTCCGCGCTCGCCGAGGCGGTCCGCATCGAGGGTGAGGCGGACGCCGCCGCCATCGCGGCGCGCGGTTCCGCCGAGGCCGAGGCCATGCGGAAGAAGGCCGACGCCTTCGCGCAGTACGGCGACGCGGCCGTGCTCCAGATGCTCGTCGAGGTGCTGCCCCAGGTCGTCGCCAAGGCCGCCGAGCCGCTGAGCGCGGTCGACAAGATGACCGTGATCTCCACGGACGGCGCGAGCCGGCTGTCCCGTACGGTCACGGACAACGTCGCCCAGGGCATGGAGCTGCTCTCCTCCACCACCGGCGTCGACCTGGCCGCGCTGCTCCAGAACCTCAAGGGCGCGGTGCCGAAGCCGGCCGAGCCGGTCGCTCCGGAAGCCCCGGCGGCCCCGGCCGAGAAGAACGGGAAGATCGAGATCGGCGACTGACCCGCGTACGACCCGACCCGCGTGCCCGGCCGGTTGCGCAACCGGCCGGGCATTCGTGTGCCGCGCCCGGGGCCGTCACGGGCCGGTGGCCGGAAACCGCCCCTCGGGGATGGCGCATACCTCCGGATAAGGTAATGCGGACCTAAAGAGATCGCCAAGTGCCTCGCGCGTACCGCGCCCCTCGGGAGGAAGCCATGGGAACCCACCGCACCACGCTGCCCGGAGTCGGCGTCCAGTACGACTACACGACCGAGTCGGGGCAGCACATCTCCGTGGTGGTCCACCACGACGGGCGGCGGTTCATCGGCTTCTACGACCAGGACGACCCTGATTCGTGCCTGCTCTCCGTCCCCCTGACTCCACAGGAGGCGACCGGTCTCGCCCACCTCATCGACGCGGCGCCCATCGACGCCGTACGGACCGAGGGCATCGATCTGGTCACCGAGCACATCCCGCTCGGCACCCGCTCGCCGTACGGCGGCCGGCTGCTCGGCGACACCAAGGCGCGGACCCGGACCGGCGCCTCGATCGTGGCGGTGCTGCGCACCCACAGCGCGCACCCGTCACCCGGGCCGGACTTCCGGCTGGCCATCGGCGACACGCTCGTCGCCGTCGGAACACGCGAGGGCGTCGACACGCTCTCCGAGATCATCGCGGAGGGCTGACCGTGCACGACACGACCGCACTGCTGGTGGAGCTCGGCTCCGTCATCCTGGGACTCGGCATCATCGGGCGGTTCGCCGGCCGGATAGGGCTCTCGCCGATCCCCCTCTATCTGCTGGCCGGGCTGGCCTTCGGCGAGGGCGGGCTGCTGCCGCTCGGGGCCAGTGAGGAGTTCACCGCCGTCGGCGCCGAGATCGGCGTCATCCTGCTGCTGCTCCTGCTCGGCCTGGAATACAGCGCCTCCGAGCTGGTGACCAGCCTGAAGACGCAGTACCCGTCCGGTGCCGTGGACTTCGTGCTCAACGCGACCCCGGGCGCGGTCGCCGCGCTGCTGCTCGGCTGGGGCCCGGTCGGGGCCGTCGCGCTCGCCGGTGTGACCTGGATCTCCTCTTCCGGCGTGATCGCGAAGGTCCTCGCGGACCTGGGACGGCTCGGCAACCGGGAGACCCCGGTCATCCTCGGGGTGCTGGTCATCGAGGACCTGTCGATGGCGGTCTACCTGCCGCTGCTCACCGCGATGCTCGCGGGCGTCGGCTTCGCCGGCGGCAGCATCGCCCTGCTGATCGCGCTCGGCACGGTCGGCCTGGTGCTCTACCTCGCGCTGCGGCACGGCCGGCTGATCAGCCGCGCGGTCTCCTCCGACAATCCGGAGATGCTGCTGCTCGTCGTGCTCGGGCTGACCGTCCTGGTCGCCGGCGTGGCCCAGCAGCTCCAGGTGTCGGCCGCCGTGGGCGCGTTCCTCGTCGGCATCGCGCTCTCCGGTGAGGTCGCGGAGGGCGCGCGCAAGCTGCTGACCCCGCTGCGGGACCTGTTCGCCGCCGTCTTCTTCGTGTTCTTCGGGCTCTCCACCAATCCGGCCGAGATCCCGCCGGTGCTGCTGCCGGCCGCGCTGCTCGCCGTCGTCACCGTCTTCACGAAGATCGGCACCGGCTGGTACGCGGCCCGGCGCGCCGGCATCGGACCGCGCGGGCGCTGGCGGGCGGGCGGCACGCTCGTCGCGCGCGGCGAGTTCTCCATCGTCATCGCCGGCCTGGCCGTGGCGACGGAACCCCGCATCGGCCCCATCGCCACCGCGTACGTCCTGATCCTGGTCATCGTCGGCCCGCTCACCGCGCGCTGGACCCAGCCGGTGGTCGAGCGCGTCCGGAAGTGGCGCGGCAAGGACGGTGCGTCCGCCGCGTCCACGGGCACCGCGCCGGTCCCCCCGGCCCGGGAAGAGGTCTCGGCCTCGTCCGAGTGAGGCAGCCGCCTCTCCCCGCCTCGTCCGAGTGAGGCAGCCGCCTCGCCCGAGTGAGGCAGCCGCCTCGTCCGGCCTCCGAGTAGGCAGCCGCCGCGTCCGGGCAGCCGGGTCCGCGTGGTGTCAGGCCCTCGCCGGCAGGTCCGGCGCCCAGCCCAGCGGGTAGGCGTCGGTGCCCTCCGCGGGGGCCGCCGCCTCGCCGCCCGCGTCGGTGAACGCCCGCAGCGCGTCGATCAGCGCGGCGCGCTGCTCGGGCGCGATGCGCTCCACGATCGAGGCGACCTCCCGGCGGCGGCCCGCCGTGACCTCCTCGACCAGGCGGTGGCCCTCGGGCGTCACCCGCAGCACCGTCTCGCGGCGGTTGGCCGGATTGACCTGCCGCTCGGCGAGGCCCGCCGCGATCAGCCGGTCGAGCATCCGCATCGCGGTCGAGGGGTTCACGCCGAGGCGCTCGGCGAGGGTGACGAGCTTGGCCTCCCCGTGGGTGGAGAGCACCACGAGCAGCCGGAACTGGGGCAGCGTCACCCGGTCCTCGACCGCCGCGAGCGACCGGGCGGACACCGCGACCAGCAGTCGCGACGCGGTCAGCACCGCGCGCGTCACCGCGTCGACGTCGTCCCGGTCCGGGGCGGTCGGGGGGTCATCGGGTGCCTGTCCGTGCGCGGCCATGCCCCTTTCTACCGCGCCCGGCGCGCGTACTCGAACCCGCGGTCATCCGATGCGGAAACGCGGCCCAACCGGTACCGGACCGACAGCGGCGCACACTGGCACCAACGTTTGTTTTGTGCAACGTTTGCATAGTGACGCATGAACCCGCGGCTTCGCCCGCTCCCCGGCGCCCGGCCCCGCCGACCGGCTGGCGGCGCACCGCCTTCCGGCTGCCCGTCCACATGTTCCGCATGGGGCTCGGGCCGCTCTTCGGGGGCCGGCTGCTGCTGCTCGTCCACACCGGCCGCGTCTCGGGCCTCCCCCGCCGGACCGCCATCGAGGTCGTGGAGGCGGGCACCCACGAGGGCCGGGCCTGCTGGACCGTCGCCTCCGGCTTCGGCCCCGGCGCGGACTGGTTCCGCAATCTGGAGCGCACCCCGCACGCCACGGTGCAGGTCGGCCGCCGGTTCCACGCGGTGACCGCGCAGGTGCTGACCGCCGAGGAGGGCGGCGAGCTGATGGCACGGTACGCGCCCCGCCACCCCAGGGTCGCCCGCCGGCTCTCCGCGTACATGGGCTTCGAGGTGGACGGCGGTACGGAGGACTACCGGCGGGTGGGCAGGTCGATCCCGTTCGTCCGGCTCACCGAGGGCGCGAAGCGCTGACCCTCCCTCACTCCCGCGCCGGTCCGGGTTCCCCCACGGGGTGCGGGCGGGGCGCTCCCGGCCGGTACAGGAACAGGGTGACGACGAGGCCGAGGGCGAAGAAGCCCGCGGACCACCAGTACGCGGTGGCGTAGCTCTCCAGCTGGGCCCGGGCGACGACGGGCGGGGTCGGCCTGCGGCACACCAGGTAGTTCGTGGCGGCGCTGGTCGCGAGGGTGTTCAGCAGGGCCGTGCCGATGGAGCCGCCGACCTGCTGGCTGGTGTTGACCGTCGCCGAGGCCACCCCGGCGTCCCGCGGCCCCACGCCCGCGGTGGCCAGGTTCATCACCGTGGCGAAGACGGCGCCCAGGCCGATGCCCAGGCAGAGCAGCGGCGGCAGCACATGGGCGGCGTAGCCGCTGTCCAGGTCCAGGGCGGTCAGCCACACCATGGCGGCGGCGGCGATGCCCATCCCGGTCGGGACGATCGGTTTCGCGCCGAACCGCAGCAGCAGCACATTCGTCGTCGTCACCGACGAGGCGATCATGCAGGCGACCATCGGCAGGAAGGCGAGCCCGGTGGAGACCGGCGAGTAGCCGAGGCTCTTCTGCAGGTAGTACGTGAGGAAGAGGAAGACGCCGAACATGCCGCCGCCGGAGATGAACATCGCGAGGAACGACGCCGCCCGGTCCCGGTCCAGCACCACCCGCAGCGGCAGCAGCGGATGCGCCGCCCTGGTCTGCCACCACGCGAACGCCGCCACCAGCACCGCGCCCGCCACCAGGAACCCCCAGGTCAACGGTGAACTCCAGGCGTGCGACTCGGCCTCCGAGAAGCCGTAGACGATGCAGAAGAGACCGGCCGAGACCAGCAGGGTCCCCGGGATGTCCAGCCGGGGCCGGTCGGCGGGCGCGCCCGCGGTCAGCAGCCGCCAGCCGCCGGTGAACGCGAGGAACGCGAAGCCCAGGTTGACGTAGAGGCACCAGCGCCAGTCCAGGTACTCCGTGAGCACCCCGCCGAGCAGCAGCCCCACCGCGCCGCCCGCCCCCGCGATGGCGCCGTAGATCCCGAACGCCTTGGCCCGCTCCTTGGGCACGGTGAACGTGGTGGTGAGCAGGGAAAGCGCCGCCGGGGCGAGCAGCGCGCCGAACAGGCCCTGGAGGGCGCGGGCCAGCACCAGGACCTCGAAGCTCGGGGCGGCGCCGCCGATCGCGGAGGCGCCCGCGAAGCCGACGAGGCCGGTCAGGAAGACCACCCGGCGGCCCACCAGGTCGGCGACGCGTCCGCCGAGCAGCAGCAGCGAGCCGAAGGCGAGGGCGTAGGCCGTGACGATCCACTGCCGGTTGCCGTCGCTGAAGCCGAGGTCCTGCTGGGCGGAGGGCAGCGCGATGTTCACGATCGTCGCGTCGAGCACCACCATCAGCTGGGCGAGACCGATCACCCCGAGCACCCACCAGCGGTGCGACGGGTGCCCCTCGCGGGGGTGCGACCGGCGGGTTCCTGCTTCTCGGGGACCTGCTGCACGGGCCATGGGGCGGATCTCCCTCGCTGCGCACACCGCGGAATCCCCCGGCTGATCACGCTAGGCGGAGCCCGCCCGTCCCGCACGCGGAGCCGGGGCCTCCCGGCCGGGCTCACAGCTCCTTGGCGGGCCAGTCGAGGAGCCGGGCGCCGATCACCGCGGTCTGGAGGGTGTAGCGGTGCTGGGGGTCCGCCGGGTCGGAGCCGGTGAGCTGGTGGATGCGTTCCAGCCGGTACGTGAGGGCCCGGACGCTCAGCGAGAGGCGGCGGGCGGTCTCGGCGGCGACACAGCCCGCGTCGAAGTACACCGACAGCGTCCTGAGGAGCGGCTCGGGCCCGCCCCGGGCCTGACGGAGCGGGCCGAGCTCACTGCGTACGAGATCGGCCATGGCCTGCCGGTCCCGGGTCAGCACCGGGTAGACCAGCAGGTCGGCGGCGTAGAGCACGGGGTCGTCCAGGTCCATCCGGTCGGCCAGGTCCAGCGCGTCCAGCGCCTCGTCGTACGACTGGACGACGCCGCCCGGGCCCCGGTGGGGGCGGCCGACGGCGACCCGGCCGCCGTCCGTCGCCGCGTGCGCCTGCTTCGCGAAGTAGCGCAGGACATCGGGCTGGCTGCCGGGCGCGATGCACACCATGCGCCCGTCCTTCGTGGTGAGCAGGATCTTGCGCCCGCTGAACCGGGCCAGCATCGCCGACTCCACCTGCCGGGGCACCGCCTCCGTCTCGGTGTACGCCTCCGGGCCGGTCGCCACCGCCACCGCGTGGGCGCGCGAGAGGCGCAGCCCGAAGCGGGTGGCCCGCTCGGCGAGCCGGCCCAGGTCGCTGCGCCCGTACAGGAGGTCGTCGATGAATTCCCGCCTGGCGGCCTCCTCGCGGCGGACGGTGAGGCGCTGGGCGCGCTCGAAGCCGTCGGCGAACGCGTCGACCGCCTGCTCCACCGCGGCCAGCGCGCTGTCGGCGGAGGCGGCCACGGCTGCGGGGGACGCGCCGGGGGCGGGGGCCGGCCAGGCGGCGCGGGTCTCGGCGAGATGCATGCGGACCAGGGCACGCAGCTGGTGGCCGGCCTCGGCGGCCTCCCGGCCCAGGGCGCGGCGGGAGTCCAGCTCCTCGCGGGTGAGCCGCCGGCCCGAGACGGCCGCCTCGCCGAGTATCCGTGCGTAACCCTCCAGAAAGCTGTCGGGAATCACCGGTTCCGCCACGCGTCCGCCTCCGTTCCTGTTCCGTACCGACACCAGTCCAACGCCCGGTCCCCGATGCCGGTGCCCGGCACCGGGGACCGGCGAACGTTGCCGTGTTCCGGCAATGCGTCCGAGCCTCCCCGGATGACACGATCCTGTCAGCACCAACCGGGGGACCACGGGGGAAAAACGGGGGAAACACGGGGGTGCACGGGGGATCGGGGGAAGACCCGGCTGCCGCGGTGTCGTCGAGGGAGACACCGCGGCACCGGGGTCACCGACCGGTCCGCGCAGGCACCGGCGGGACCACCGCCGGCGGAACGGCAGGGGGTCGGGACCGATGCGGGAATTCATGGAAGCGACGCTGTCCTTCCCGGCCGTGCTCTTCGCCGCCGCGCTGGTCGTCGTCATCGCCTTCTGGCTGCTCGTCCTGGTCGGCGCGGCCGACCACCACTCCTTCGACGCCGATCTGGACGCCGATCTCGCGGGCGTCGGAGGCGTCCCGGTCACCGTCTCGGTGTCCCTGATGATCGCCGTCGGCTGGTTCTCCGCCCTGACCGGTACGGTCCTGGTGCACCGCTCGGGCGCCGCCGGACCGCTGCGCGCCGTACTGCTCTGCGCGGTGCTCGCCGGTGCGGTGCTGCTCGCCTGGGGCGCGGTGCGGCTGCTCGTCCACCACTTCCGGCGCTTGTTCCCCGACCAGCCTCCGCCGTCGCGCCAGGACTTCCTGGGCCGCGTCTGCACGATCCGTACCGGCTCGGTCTCCACGGACTTCGGCCAGGCCGAGGTCACCGCCGACGACGGAACCACCGCCACGGTCCAGGTGCGCCAACTGGAGCCCGTCGACGCGGAGCTGACCTCCGGACGCTCCGGACTGCTGTACGCGTACGACGAGGCCGGGGAGTTCTTCTGGGTCTCGGCCTACGACAGGGCGCTCGACCCGGGACCGCCACACGGCCGTACGGCCTCCGGCCCCGCCGTCTGAGCCACCGCTCCGGCCGGCGCGGTGCGCCCGTCCGGCCTGCCCGGACGCGGGGTGCGGCCCGCGCCGTGTTTCACGTGAAACCTCTCATTTCCGTACCACCAGCCGCCAAGGACTGTCATGGATGCCATCTCCTTGGGCCTCGGCCTGCTCGTCGCCGTGGTCCTGCTCATCGCCGTAGCCGTGCTGCTGATCATCACCCGGCTCTTCCGCAAGGTGGAGCAGGGCAAGGCTCTGATCATCTCCAAGACCAAGAAGGTCGACGTGACCTTCACCGGCGCCGTCGTCCTGCCGGTGCTGCACAAGGCCGAGTCCATGGACATCTCGGTCAAGACCATCGAGATCCGGCGCACCGGGCGCGAGGGCCTGATCTGTCAGGACAACATCCGCGCCGACATCCACATCACGTTCTTCGTGCGGGTCAACAAGACCGTCGAGGACGTCAAGAAGGTCGCCCAGTCCATCGGCACCGAGCGCGCCAGCGACAAGGTGGCCATCCAGGAGTTCTTCGCGGCGAAGTTCTCCGAGGCGCTGAAGACCGTGGGCAAGCAGCTGGACTTCGTGGACCTGTACACGAAGCGCGAGGAGTTCCGCGACCGGATCATCCAGGTCATCGGTACCGACCTGAACGGCTACCACCTGGACGACGCCGCGATCGACTTCCTGGAGCAGACCCCGATGGCGCAGCTCGACAGCGCCAACATCCTGGACGCCCAGGGCATCCGGAAGATCACCGAGCTGACCGCGATCGAGCACGTCCGCACCAACGAGTTCCAGCGCACCGAGCAGAAGGAGATCACCCGGCAGGACGTCGACGCCCGGGAGACCATCCTGGAGCTGGAGCGCCGGCAGGCCGAGGCGGAGATCAAGCAACGCCGTGAGGTCGAGACGCTGCGGGCCCGCGAGGAGGCGGTGACCGCCCGGGTCCAGGAGGAGGAACGCCTGGGCGCCCAGGCCGCGTTCATCAGGACGGAGGAGCAGCTGGGCATCCAGCGGGAGAACCAGGCCCGGGAGATCGCCGTCGCGCAGAAGAACCGCGAGCGGGTCATCGCCGTGGAGAACGAGCGCATCGAGAAGGACCGGCTGCTGGAGGTCATCGGGCGCGAGCGCGAGACCGAGCTGAACCGCATCGCCGCGACGAAGGAGGTCGAGGCGGAGCGCCGCGAGGTCGCCGACGTGATCCGCGAGCGGATCGCGGTCGACCGTACGGTCGCCGAGCAGGAGGAGTCCATCAAGACGCTCCGGTCCGTCGAGGAATCCGAGCGCACCCGCAGGTCGGTCATCATCGCCGCCGAGGCGGAGGCGCAGGAGCGGCTGGTCAAGGACATCAAGGCGGCCGAGGCGGCGGAGGCGGCGGCCACCCACCGGGCGGCCGAGCAGCTGACGCTCGCGGAGGCCCGGCTGAAGACCGCCGACCTGGACGCGCAGGCCAAGCTGCGGCTGGCCGAGGGCATCCAGGCGGAGTCGGCGGCGCCCGGCCTCGCGGACATCCAGGTGCGGGACGCGGCGGCGGAGGTGATCGAGAAGACGGGGCTCGCCGAGGCCGGGGCCACGTCCGCGCGGCTCAAGGCCGAGGCCGAGGGCGCCCGTCTCAAGGCCCTCGCGCACGCGGAGGGCACGCAGGCCCAGGCATCGGCCGACGCGGCCATGATCGGCGAAAAGCTCAAGGCCGAGGCCGAAGGCGCCCGCCTCAAGGCCCTCGCCGACGCGGAAGGCACGCAAGCCCAGGCATCGGCCGACGCGGCCATGATCGGCGAAAAGCTCAAGGCCGAGGCGGCGGGCCTCACGGAGAAGGCGGCCGCGATGGCGGCGCTGGACGACGCCTCGCGCGGGCACGAGGAGTACCGGCTGCGGCTGGCCGCCGAGAAGGAGATCCGGCTGGCGGGGCTCGACGCCCAGCGGCAGGTCGCCGAGGCGCAGGCGACGGTGCTCGCCACGGGTCTGGAGAACGCGGACATCGACATCGTCGGCGGCGAGTCGGTCTTCTTCGACCGGCTGGTGTCGTCCATCTCGATGGGCAAGGGCCTGGACGGCTTCATGGCGAACTCGGACACGGCGAAGACCCTGGCCGGTCCGTGGCTGAACGGCGACTCCTCGTTCACGGAGGACCTGACGCGGGTGCTGTCGTCGGTGTCCACGGGCGACGTGCAGAACCTGACGGTGTCGGCGCTGCTGATGCGGATGATGGCTTCGCCGTCGCCGGGGATCGGCGCGGACCAGGTCCGGGCGCTGCTGGACCACGCGAAGTCGCTGGGCCTGGCGGACGTCCCGGTCGGCGGCCCGGCCCCGGCGGGCCTGAACGGTACGCCTGTCGGCTGACCGGTCTCCGTCGCCTGAACCCCCACGCCTCCCCGTCCGTCCTCGAACGCCGGGCGGGCTGGGCGGGCCCCTCTCAGCCCGTCCGGCGCTTGAGGACACCGTCACAAGCCGCACCGCAAGGAGACCGCACCCGATGGACACCGTGACCGCCCCCGCCGCCGGGGACTACGACGTCCTGCGGCGCCGCCTCCGCACCCACGCCACCGAGCTCGCCCGCAGGGCCACCGACCTCAACGCCCGCCGCACCGAGGCGTTCGGCGCCACCGGCCTCGCCCTCCTCGGCAGCGAGCAGATCCGGACGCACCGCCCCTGCACCCCCCGCGACCTCGTCGCACTCGGCGGCGAGCTGCTGTTCGGCTTCGAACGCGGCCCGGGCCGGCAGGACGCGCCCGCCGTGGACGACGTGCTCGCCCTGTACACCGCCGGCCTCGCCCCCGGCACCGGCACCCCGCTCACCGACGCCTCCTTCGTCCGTGAATTCGACGGCCTGCACCGCTACTTCCGGGACGCCCGCCTGCTGCGGCTGCGCCGGACCGAGGGCCGCCTCCTGGCGGTCTTCCGTACCGGCGAGACCGCCGAGGACATCCGGGTCCTGCGCTGGGCGCTGAACCCGGACGGCTCCCCCGGCGCCTTCCTGGACGCGCGCGGCGAGCGCGACCACGTCTTCCCGCCGTCGCACGACTTCACCTGGACCCCCGCCGGCCGCGAGGCCCACATCGCGGGCCGCCACCCGCACATCGCCATCGGCTGCGAGGCCGAGCTGTACGTGGACACCCTCGGCGGCACGCTCACCGTGAAGACCGTCAACGACACGGAGGCCCCGGACGGGATCTACGAGGAACCGGTCACCGAACCCCTCCAGTCGCTGGCGGACGCCGAGGTCGAGTACGCGGAGCTGGGCCCGCTGGTGCTGCTGCGGGTCCGCCCGTACAAGGAGGAGACGAGGCGCCACCTCGTCTTCAACGCGCTGCTCGGCACCGTCACCCGCCTCGACGGCATCGGCCCGGCCTGCCGGCGGCTCCCCGAGGACCAGGGGATCATCTTCCCCGGCGGGTTCTACCTCACGACCGGCGAGGCGCGGACCTTCGACATCGCGCAGCCGCTCACCGACCCGGTCTTCGAGGAGGCCGTCCACTCCCCGAACGGCGAGGACGTGCTGTACGTCTTCCGGTCCCGCCAGGACGGCCGAAGCCTGCTGCTGCCGTACAACGTGATCCGCCAGGAGGTGGCGACCCCGCTCCAGGGCCGGGGCCACGCGCTGCTGGACGACGGCACGCTCGTCGTGCTGCGCGACCCGGTGGACGGCGGTGAGGGCGGCGCGGCGCGCGTCCACCCGTTGCAGCGCTGGCGGACGCCGTACGTCTCCGACACCTTCGCCGCGTCCCGCCCGGCGGGCGAGGGCCCGCTGGCCCGGGTCGGCAACGCCGACCTCGTGCGCGGGATCTCCGACTGCCTCGCCCTCGCGCACGCCGCCTCCGAGACGGCGCCGACCGGCGCCGGGTACGACCGGCTGGTCGCCGACTGCGTACGCGCGGGCGACCGCTACCACTGGCTGGACGACGCGGAACTGGGCGCGCTCGCCGATCCGCTGGGGGAGCTGCGGGAGACCGCGCGCCAGGTGGCCCAGGAGTTCGAGGCGGTCCAGGCCCTCACCCGGCAGGCCGCCGACGCGCTGACCGGGACCGCCGACCGCATCACCGCCCTGGTACGCCGGGTGCGCGGCGAGTCCCCTGCCACGGCCGCCGAGTGGGTCGGCCGGCTCACCGAACTGCGCGCGGCGCACGGGCACCTGGCGACCCTCGCCGAGATGCGGTACGCGGACACCGGACGCATCGCCGAGCTGACCGCCACCACCGCCGAGGACATCGAGGCCGCCGCCCGCCGCGCGGTCGCCTTCCTGGCCGGGGACGACGCGTTCGCCGGCTACCACGAGGACATCGCCCGCCTCACCGAGGAGGCCGCCGCGCTCGCCACGGTCAGCGACGCCGCCGCGCTCGGGGACCGGCTGGCCGGCATGACGGACGGCCTGAGCACGGTCACGGACGTCGTCACCGGGCTGGACATCGGCGACGGGGTGGTCCGTACGTCGATCCTGGAACGCATCGCGGAGGTCCTCGGCGCGGTCAACCGGGCCCGCGCCACGCTCGACGCCCGCCGCCGCGCGCTGGCGGACCACGAGGGCCGGGCCGAGTTCGCCGCCGAGTCCGCGCTGCTCGGGCAGGCCGTCAGCGCCGCGCTGGCCGCCGCCGGGACCCCGGAGTCCTGCGACGAGCAGCTGGCGAGGCTGCTGCTCCAGCTGGAGAACCTGGAGGCGCGGTTCGCGGAGTACGACGACTTCCTGGCGGAGCTCGGCGAGCGCCGGTCGCAGGTGTACGAGGCGTTCTCGGCGCGCAGGCAGGGCCTCCAGGACGAGCTGGCCCGGCGCACCGAACGCCTCGCGGACTCGGCGGCGCGCGTCCTGGAGACGGTCGCCCGGCGCAGCGCCGCCCTCCCCGACGCGGACGCCGTCCACACCTATTTCGCGTCCGACCCGATGGTCGCCAAGATCCGCCGGACCGCCGGGGAGCTGCGGGCGCTCGGTGACACGGTGCGCGCGGAGGAGCTGGAGGGGCAGCTGCTCGCCGCCCGCCAGGAGGCGGGCAGGGCCCTGCGCGACCGGGACGAGCTGTACGCGGACGGCGGTGCGGTGATCCGCCTCGGCCGGCACCGGTTCGCGGTGAACACCCAGCCGTTCGAGCTGACCCTCGTACCGCAGGACGGCACGCTCGCGTTCGCCGTCACCGGGACCGACTACCGGATGCCGGTGACCGACCCGGAGTTCGCCGCGACCCGCCCGTACTGGGACCGGACCCTCCCGTCCGAGTCCCCGGCCGTCTACCGGGGCGAGCACCTGGCCGCCCGCCTCCTCGCCGAGCACGGCGCGGACCGGCTGGCCGCCCTGGACGACGGCGAACTCGCGGCCCTCGTCCGCGAGTCGGCCGCCGCCGCGTACGACGAGGGGTATCAGCGCGGCGTCCACGACGAGGACGCGACCGCGATCCTGGCCGCGCTGCTGCGGCTGCACGCGGGCGCCGGGCTGCTGCGCTTCCCGCCGGCCGTCCGGGCCGCCGCCCAGCTGTTCTGGGCCCATGAGGCGGACGAGGGCCGCCGGGTCTCCTGGACGCGCCGCGCCCGCTCGCTGGCCCGCGCCCGGGAGACCTTCGGGCTCGCCCCGGCGGTCGCCGCGCTCCAGGAGGAGTGGGCGTCGGTGATCGGCGGCGACCGTCCCCGTGCCGTCGCCGCGTACCTCTTCGAGGAGCTGGCCGGCGGCCCAGAGGGCTTCGTGACGGGCGCCCGGGTCCGTGCCTTCCTGGACAAGTTCCGCCATGCCACCGGCACGTCGGCGTACGACGACGACCTCGCCGCCCTCGCGGACGACCTGCCGGCCCGGCGCCAGCTCGTGGAGGGCTGGCTCACCTCGTACGCCGAGGCGAGCGGCACCGGCATCGACCCGGGCGACCTCGCGGAGGCCGTCGCCGTGGAGCTGTGCCCCGAGCCCCTGCTCGGCCGGTACGAGGCGGACGCGCCGCTCACCGAGACCGTCGACGGGCTCCTCGGCGTCCACCCGCGCGTCGAACGCGGCCGGCTCACCGTCCGCGTCGATGAACTCCTGGCCCGGACCGAAGAGTTCCGCGCGACCGCCGTCCCCGGATTCCGCGCCTACCAGCGCCGGCGCACCGCCCTGGTCGCCGCCGAGCGGACCCGGCTGCGCCTCGACGACCACCGGCCGCGCGTGATGCCGGCGTTCGTCCGCAACCGTCTCCTCGACGAGGTCTACCTGCCGCTGATCGGGGACAGCCTCGCCAAGCAGCTGGGCACCGCCGACGCCGGCCGCCGCACCGACTCGCAGGGCCTGCTGCTGCTCGTGTCGCCGCCCGGCTACGGCAAGACGACGCTCATGGAGTACGTCGCCGACCGGCTCGGGCTCGTCCTCGTCAAGGTCAGCGGCCCGAACCTGGGCCACGGCGTGACCACGCTCGACCCCGCACAGGCGGGCAGCGCCACCGCACGCCAGGAGATCGAGAAGATCAACTTCGCGCTCGAGGCGGGCAACAACACGCTGCTCTACCTGGACGACATCCAGCACACCTCGCCGGAACTCCTCCAGAAGTTCATCCCGCTCTGCGACGCCACGCGCCGCGTCGAGGGCGTACGGGACGGTGAGCCGCGCACGTACGACCTGCGGGGCAAGCGGTTCGCGGTGTGCATGGCGGGCAACCCGTACACCGAGTCGGGCGCGCGCTTCCAGGTGCCCGACATGCTCGCCAACCGGGCGGACGTGTGGAATCTGGGCGAGGTGCTGTCCGGCCGCGAGGACACCTTCGCGTTGAGCTTCGTGGAGAACGCGCTGACCGCGAATCCGGTCCTCGCCCCGCTCGCCGGCCGCTCCCGCGAGGACCTGGCGCTGCTGCTGCGGCTCGCCTCCGACGACCCCACGGCCCGCCCCGAACAGCTCGAACACCCCTACGCGCCCGCCGAGGTGGACCGGATCACCGCCGTTCTGCGCCATCTGCTGCGGGCCCGCGACACGGTGCTCGCGGTCAACGCCGCGTACATCGCGTCCGCCGCGCAGACCGACGCCACCCGCACCGAGCCGCCGTTCCGGCTCCAGGGCTCGTACCGCAACATGAACCGGATCGCCGAGCGCATCGCGCCCGTGATGAACGACGCCGAGCTGTCCGCCGTCGTGGACGACCACTACGCGGGCGAGGCCCAGACCCTCACCAGCGGCGCCGAGGCCGCCCTCCTGAAACTCGCCGCGCTGCGGGGCACGCTCACACCCGCGCAGGCCGGGCGGTGGGCGGCGCTCTGCTCCTCGTACGTCCGCACCCAGGCGCTCGGCGGGCCCGAGGGCGATCCGATGACCCGTGCGGTGGCCGCGCTGGGGCTGCTCGCGGACCGGATCGCGGCCGTCGAGACGGCCATCGGGCGCGCCGCCGGTCCGCGCGGCCTGCCGGCCGGGCCGCACCACGACCACTGACCGCCCTCGATCAACGGAAGGGAGCAGGGCATGCTGGGACACGTGTCCTCATTCCCCCAGCAACCCCAACCCTCCCCGCTCAACGGCCACATGGTCGTCTGCGGGGACGACGCTCTCGCCCAGCGGCTCGCCGTGGAACTGCGTTACGTCTACGGGGAGCGGGTCACCCTCGTCGTGCCGCCGGAGCCGGGTGCGGTCAGGCCGGACGAGCCGCTGACCGGGCGCGGGCGGGCCGCCGCGCTGTTCGGGCGGATGGCGTTCGCGATGAACCGCAACGGCGGCGGGCTGCCGCACGGTTCGGACGGGGACACCAACGCCGGCGTCGAGGCGGTGCGCATCCTCCAGGCGGCCGAGCCGTCCGACGAGTCGCTGGCGGAGGCGGGCATCGCCCGGGCCTCGGCGGTCGCCCTCGTCTACGACGACGACGAGCGCAACATCCGCGCCGCGCTCACCGCGCGCCGGCTCAACCCCCGTGTGCGGCTGGTGATCCGGCTCTACAACCGGAAGCTGGGCCAGCATCTGGAGAGCCTGCTCGACCAGGCGGCGGCCGTCGCGTCCCCCGGGCTCGACCCGGCCGCGATCGACGCGTCGACCACGGTGCTGTCCGACGCGGACACCGCCGCGCCCGCCCTCGCCGCCACCGCGCTCGCCGGCTCGACCCGGGTGATACGGGCCGAGGGGCTGTTCCTGCGCGCCGCCGAGCGCACCCCGCCCCGGGGCGGCCAGGTCGCCGACCCCGGTCTGTGCACCCTGGCCCTGCTCTCCTCCACCACCCACGACCCGGCGGGCGCGGAGGGCTCCGACAGCAGCGGCGCGGAGGGGCCGCAACTGCTGCCCGGGCCTGCGGAGATCGCCGCCGCGACCGGGCGCGGCACGGTCGTCCTGGAGGCCGTCACGCAGTCCGGTCCGGCCGCCCCGAAGCCCCGGATGAGCGGCCGGAGCGCGCCGCTGAGCCAGTTCTTCTCGCGGCGGCTGCGGTGGTCGGCGCTGGGCGTGGGGCTCGCGGTCCTCGCGCTCGCGGTGGCGTCCTCGCTCACCACCGGCGATCATCCGCTGCACGCGGCCTACCTCACCCTGCTCGACCTGTTCGCGATGGGCGACCCGGCGATCGGTGAGCCCACCGCCCGCCAGGTGATCCAGATCCTGTCCGGCATCGCGGGCCTGATGCTCCTGCCGCTGCTGGTGGCGGGGGTCCTGGAGGCGTTCGGCTCGCTGCGCAGCGCCTCCTCGCTGCGCCGGCCGCCGCGCGGGCTCTCCGGGCACGTGGTGCTGCTCGGGCTGGGCAAGATCGGCACCCGGGTCCTGGTGCACCTGCGGGAGCTGGGCATCCCGGTGGTCTGCGTGGAGGAGGACCCGGAGGCGCGGGGCATCCCCGTCGCGCGGCGGCTGCACGTGCCGGTGGTGCTCGGTGACGTCACGGACGAGGGGGTGCTCGAAGCGGCCAAGATCGGCCGCTCGCGCGGGCTCCTCGCGCTCACCAGCGCCGACACGACGAACCTGGAGGCGGCGCTGTACGCCAGGTCGCTCAAGCCGAATCTGCGGGTCACGGTGCGCCTCTTCGACGACGAGTTCGCCACGGCGGTCTACCGCACGCTGCGCACGGCGCACCCGCAGGCGATCACCCGGTCCCGCTCGGTCTCCCACTTGGCGGGCCCGTCCTTCGCGGTCGCCATGATGGGCCGGCAGATCCTGGGCGCGATCCCGGTCGAACGCAAGGTGCTGCTGTTCGCGGCGGTGGAGGTCGGCGGCCACCCCCAGCTGGAGGGCCGCACGGTGGACCAGGCGTTCCGCGAGGGCGCGTGGCGGGTCCTGGCCCTGGACGTGGCCCCGGGCTCCCTCGTCTGGAACGTCCACCCGGGGTACGTGCTGCGGCCGACCGACCGCGTGATCATCGCGGCGACGCGCCGGGGGCTGGCGGAGCTGCTGGGGCGGCGGGCGCTCACCCGCCGCTGAGGGGCGCCCCGGCCCGCGGGCGCCAGCCCCGGCGGCACAGGACCAGCCGGTAGCCGTCCGGGTCCTCCACCGTCACCCCCCACTCGTTCCAGTACGGGTTCGGGGAGCCGACCCTCGTACCGCCGCAGGCGAGCAGCCGGGCCACCAGGTCGTCCGGGACCGGGCCGTCCAGATACAGGACGAGCAGGTCCTCCTCGGTGGGCCGGGGATCGACCGGCCCGCGCGTCAGCTCCAGATGCCAGGCACCACCGGGATGCCCCACCATGAGAAGGTCATGCGTTCCCGGCTCCCGCCCCGCGTCCGCGCGGAAGAGCACCGTCAGTCCGAGCCCGTCCACCCAGAACCGCTCGGCGGCGGCGAGATCCCGGGAGGGCCGGGCGAGGCGGACATGCGTCTCGGCGGTGACATTCACGGGTGCCCCTTCGTCGGGCGGCGCGCGGCCGCGTACCGGAGCCCGCAGCGTATGAGGCGGCCCGGCCGGTGCGCATCGGCCATCGGTCCTGGTCCCCGGGACCGGGGCCCGGGGCCCGGGGACCAGGCACTGGGGACCGGGCACCGGGGCGCGCGGCCGAGAAGGAATAGGCGGCTCCCGCCCCCCGTTGTACGATGCGTCCAGTTAGTTCAACGTTCAATCACCACCGAGCAGGAGGCGGACGCCATGCAGTTCGGGATCTTCACCGTCGGGGACGTCACCACCGACCCCACCACCGGTACGACGCCGAGCGAGCACGAGCGGATCAAGGCCACCGTCGCCATCGCGCGCAAGGCCGAGGAGGTCGGGCTCGACGTCTTCGCGACCGGTGAGCACCACAACCCGCCGTTCGTCCCCTCGTCACCGACCACCACGCTCGGCTACATCGCGGCGCAGACGAAGAACATCGTCCTGTCGACCTCGACCACGCTGATCACCACCAACGACCCGGTGAAGATCGCCGAGGACTACGCGACGCTCCAGCACCTCGCGGACGGCCGCGTGGACCTGATGATGGGGCGCGGGAACACCGGCCCGGTGTACCCGTGGTTCGGCAAGGACATCCGCCAGGGCATCCCGCTCGCCATCGAGAACTACGCCCTCCTGCACAAGCTGTGGCGGGAGGACGTCGTCGACTGGGAGGGCAAGTTCCGTACGCCGCTCCAGTCGTTCACCGCGACCCCGCGCCCCCTGGACGGCGTGCCGCCGTTCGTCTGGCACGGCTCCATCCGCTCGCCGGAGATCGCCGAGCAGGCCGCGTACTACGGCGACGGCTTCTTCCACAACAACATCTTCTGGCCCATGGAGCACACGAAGAAGATGGTGCGGCTGTACCGGCAGCGGTACGCGCACTACGGCCACGGCACCGCCGAGCAGGCGATCGTCGGCCTCGGCGGCCAGGTGTTCATGCGGAAGAACTCGCAGGACGCGGTACGCGAGTTCCGCCCGTACTTCGACAACGCGCCGGTCTACGGCCACGGGCCCTCGATGGAGGACTTCACCCGGCAGACGCCGCTGACCGTGGGCTCCCCGCAGGAGGTCATCGAGCGGACGCTGACCTTCCGGGACGCGGTCGGCGACTACCAGCGCCAGCTGTTCCTGATGGACCACGCGGGCCTGCCGCTGAAGACGGTCCTGGAGCAGCTGGACATCCTGGGCGAGGAGGTCGTCCCCGTCCTGCGCAAGGAGTTCGCCGCCCTGCGGCCGGCCGGTGTCCCCGAGACCGCGCCGCTGCACCCCGCCTACGCCGCCACGAAGGAGAGCTGACCGTGTTCGCCACCGAACCCGTGAGGATCGTCGCCGTATCGGCCGGCCTCAGCAACCCGTCCTCGACCCGGCTGCTCGCCGACCGGCTGGCCGCCGCCACCCGGGAACGCCTCGAGGCGGGGCAGGACCGCCCGGTCGACGTCCGGGTGATCGAGCTCCGCGACCTGGCCGCGGACATCGCGAGCCACCTGGTGTCCGGCTTCCCGCCGCCCGCCCTGGAGGACGCGCTCGCCGCGGTGACGGGCGCGGACGGGCTGATCGCGGTCACACCGGTGTTCACCGCCTCGTACAGCGGCCTGTTCAAGTCGTTCTTCGACCTGGTCGAGAACACCGCCCTGACCGGCAAGCCGGTGCTCGTCGCCGCCACCGGCGGCACGCCCCGGCACTCGCTGGTCCTGGAGCACGCGATGCGCCCGCTCTTCGCCTACCTGCGCGCCGTCACCCTGCCGACCTCGGTCTACGCGGCTTCGGAGGACTGGGGCGCGTCCGGCGACGAGTACACCGAGGGTTTGCCCGCCCGCATCCGGCGCGCGGGCGGGGAGCTGGCCGACGCCGTCACGGGCGGCCACGCGGTCTCCGGCGCGTCCAGGACCCCCGGTCTTGACGACGAGGTGGTCCCCTTCGAGCAGCAGCTCGCGGCGCTCCGCCCGGCCTGACCGAAACTTCGGAAATCGCAGTTTCGCCCGTTTTGAATAGAGTCGTACGGGAACACGTGACCCGAGCACAACCGCAGAAGCCAGCTGGAGGCTGAGATGGGCAGGATCGTGGTGGGCGTCGACGGCTCCGAGTCGTCGGTCAAGGCACTGCACTGGGCCGTACGCCAGGCGGAGCTGACCGGTGACACGGTGGAGGCCGTCAACAGCTGGGAGTACCCCGCCACCAGCTGGGCGTCGATGATGCCGGGCCTCCCGGAGGACTTCGACCCCCAGGCCATGGCCACGGTGTCGCTCAACGAGACGCTGGAGGAGGCGCTGGGCGCCCAGGGCGCCGCCGCCGTCAGCAAGGTCGTCGTGATCGGCAACCCGGCGCAGGCCCTGCTGGACCGTGCGGAGGGCGCGAACCTGCTGGTCGTGGGCGCGCGCGGGTACAGCGGCTTCAAGGCCACCCTGCTCGGCTCGGTCAGCCTGCACGTCACCCAGCACGCCACGTGCCCGGTGACCGTCGTCCGCGCCTGAGCCCGTTACGCGGGTGGGCCCCGCGCCACGCGTGGCGCGGGGCCCCCCCCGCGGACTCACAGCGCCCCGACGTCCGCCCCCGCCCCCGCCCCCGTGTCCGGCGCCCCCGCCGCCGCCCCGCGCGCGGGCCGCGCGCCCCCGGC
>NZ_VJNO01000033.1 GCF_007096885.1 Streptomyces sp. 130
CCTTCGGTCTTGCGTTTCCGACTCTATCAGACTCTTTCGTGTCCGATTCCCGGTCGAAGCGGGTCAAGCAGTTTCCGCTTTCCAGTTCTTCGCTTTCGCGTTTCCCTTTCGGCGTGTCCACTACTTTAGCGGATTCTCCCGGTTACTCATAATCGAGTCAGCGGGACCGAATTCCGGCATGCCGAAACTCGCACCCTCTGAGGGTGAGTCGTAGGTAGTGGTTGGCCGCTTCAGGTCTGCGCGGCTCACGATCCGACGGACCGAACCAACAGCTGTACCCGTGTCAAGCGACTCGCACAACATTAGGTGCCCCGTCCGAGCGAGTCAAGTTGACCGGCGGCGCGGCGCATGGGCCCGGTACGGGCTCACCGTAGGGTCGCCGTCGATCCAGAACCGCCAGGGGTGCACCGCCCCGTCTCCGCCCACACCGGTCCGTGGGCCGTTCCGTACCTGGTCACGAGGGGGCGGGGTGCCGTGGAGCACGGAGAGCTCGGCGCCCTCGTGGGCGATGGCGTCGGTGCCGTCCAGCGCGCGGCCGATGTCCAGGGCGGTCGCGAGGCGGGCCGGCCCTTTGGCCAGTTCTCGGTCACTTCGGGCCGAAACTCGACGTTTGCGCGTCAGCTCGGCGCCCTCGAAAATCTCGCCGGCCCGGAGCAGCACCCCACTCGCCCTTCCCTCGGGGCCGCACACCAGATTCATGCAGTGCCACATGCCGTACGTGAAGTAGACGTACGCGTGGCCCGGCGGGCCGTACATCGCCTCGTTCCGCCGTGTCCGGCCCCGGAAGGCGTGGGAACCCGGGTCGATCTCGCCCGCGTACGCCTCCACCTCCGTGAGGCGCAGGGCGATCGGGCCCTCCGGGGTGCTGCGGACCAGGGTGCGGCCCAGGAGGTCGGGCGCCACCTCCAGTACGGGGCGGTCGAAGAAGTCCCGCGTCAGCGGCGTACGGTCCGGGCCATCGATCATGGGGTTCGAGGTTACTGGGAACCGACCACGGTCGTCGCGCGTATGTAGGGATCAGGACCTAGGAGGAAAAGTATGGGCTTCAAGCGGCTTCTCGCGAGCATGGGTGCGGGCGGCGCCTCGGTGGAGACGGAATTGGCCGAGGCCAACGTCGTCCCGGGCGGGGTCGTCCAGGGCGAGGTGCGGATCCAGGGCGGTTCCGTCGACCAGCAGATCGAGGGGCTCTCCGTGGGGCTGCAGGCCCGGGTCGAGGTCGAGGGCCAGGACCAGGAGACCAAGCAGGACATCGAGTTCACCAAGCTGCGCGTCGGCGGCGCCTTCCAGGTGCAGGCGGGGGCGGTGCATGTGGTGCCGTTCGGCCTGGAGATCCCCTGGGAGACGCCCATCACCATGTTCGCCGGCCAGCACCTGCACGGCATGAACATCGGGGTGACCACCGAGCTGGAGATCGCACGGGCCCTGGACTCCGGCGACCTCGACCCGATCAACGTGCACCCGCTGCCGGCCCAGGAGGCCATCCTCGACGCCTTCGGCCGGCTGGGCTTCAGCTTCCGCAGCGCCGACATGGAGCGAGGCCACATCCGCGGCACGCGGCAGCGGCTGCCGTTCTACCAGGAGATCGAGTTCCACCCGCCGCAGCAGTACCGGGGGCTGAATCAGGTGGAGCTGTCGTTCGTCGCGGACGACCGCGAGATGGACGTCATCCTGGAGATGGACAAGAAGGCGGGTCTCTTCAGCGAGGGCAGCGACTCGTACCGCGCCTTCAAGGTCGGTCTGCACGACTTCCACGAGACCGACTGGGCGGCTTATCTGAACCAGTGGCTGGCGGAGGTCGGCGGTCAGCGCAACTGGCTCTAGGGTCGGAAGTGTCATCCGACGGAGCCGACAGAGAGGTGCTGACGTGACCGAGCCGAAGAGGGCGCCGCTGCCGCACGACTTCCATCCGGAGGTTCCCTCGTTCACCGTGGTGAGCGAGGACATCGCCCCGGGGGCCGTGCTCGCCGACGCCCAGGTGTACGCGGCGGGGAACACCTCGCCGCAGCTGCGGTGGGAGGGCTTCCCGGCGGAGACGAAGAGCTTCGCCGTGACCTGCTTCGACCCCGATGCCCCGACCGGCAGCGGGTTCTGGCACTGGGTGCTCTTCGACATCCCGGCGTCGGTCACGGAGCTGCCGGCCGGCGCGGGCGGCGGGAAGTTCGAGGGGCTGCCCGCCGGTGCCGTGCACGCGCGCAACGACTACGGCACCAAGGACTTCGGCGGCGCCGCTCCGCCGGCCGGGGAGAACCACCGCTATGTGTTCACCGTGTACGCGGTGGACACCGACAAGCTCGGCCCGGACAGCGACACGCCGCCCGCGGCCGTCGGGTTCAACCTGCGGTTCCACACCCTGGCCCGGGCCCAGCTGATCGCCGAGTACGCGGAGCCCGCCGAGAACGCCTGAGCACCAGATCGTCCGCATCCGTTTGCCTTGCCCTGGTCTTGGAGAGACCAGGGCAAGGCATTTTTTAATGCGTTGTCCATCACGGCGTGCCGGGGCCAGAGTTGATCCGGGCCTGCCAGGGGGCGGCCGGCACACGGGAGGTGGGCGGGATGCGGGACACACTGGTACTGAACGCTAGCTTCGAGCCGCTGTCGACGGTGACGTTGAACCGTGCGGTGGTGCTGATCCTTCAGGACAAGGCCGTTGTCGAGCAGTCCCACCCCGGCCTCCGGATGCGCGGCGCCGATGTGGACATCCCGGTGCCCCGGGTGATCCGGCTCTGCAGGTACGTACGGGTCCCGTTCCGAAGACAGGCCCCGTGGTCCAGGAGGGGCGTCCTGGTCCGGGACCAGCACCGGTGCGCGTACTGCGGGAAGCGGGCGAGCACCGTCGACCATGTGGTGCCGAGGGCACAGGGCGGGCAGGACACCTGGCTCAACACGGTGGCCTCGTGCGCCGAGGACAACCACCGCAAGGCGGACCGCACGCCGGAGCAGGCGGACATGCCGCTGCTGCGCAAGCCCTTCGTGCCGTCCCCCGCAGAGGCGATGCTGCTGGCGATGGGGGCCGGTGAGCGGTCGGCGCTGCCGGAGTGGCTGTCGCACAGCGCGGCGTAGGCGCCGTACGCCCGACGGTGTGAGCGGGGCCCGTCTTCCGGGGGGAGACGGGCCCCGCTCGTTCAGCGCAGCAGCAGCTGGACGATGGCGACCGTGCCGACGGCGACGATGAGGGCGCGCAGCAGGGCGGGGCTGAGGCGGCGGCCGACCTTGGCGCCGATCTGGCCGCCGATGGCGGAGCCGACCGCGATCAGGACGACGGCTGTCCAGTCGAAGTCGGCGACGAAGAGGAAGAACAGGGCGGCGATGGTGTTGACGACGGCCGCGAGGACGTTCTTGACGGCGTTGAGACGCTGCATGGTGTCGTCCAGCAGCATGCCCATGAGGGAGAGGTAGATGATCCCCTGGGCGGCCGTGAAGTAGCCGCCGTAGACGCTGGCGAGGGTCAGGCCGATGTAGAGCAGCGGGCCGCCGTCGCGGTGGGCGGGTGCCCCGGTGCGGGCACGCCGGTCCTGGACGGCCTTGCTGATGCGCGGTTGCAGGATGACCAGGACGAGGGCCAGGGCGACCAGGACCGGGACGATGGTCTCGAAGGCCGTGGAGGGCAGGGTCAGGAGCAGGGTGGCGCCGGCAAGGCCGCCGATGAGCGTGCCCACGCTGAGTCTGAGGACGCGGGAGCGCTGGCCGTCGAGTTCCTTGCGGTAGCCGATCGCGCCGCTGATGGAGCCGGGGATCAGGCCGAGGGCGTTGGAGACGGTGGCGGTGACCGGGGGCAGGCCGGTGGCGAGCAGGACGGGGAAGGTGATGAGCGTGCCGGAGCCGACGATCGTGTTGATCGTGCCGGCGCTGATCCCCGCGGCGAAGACGGCGAGCATCTCCCAGATGGACATGGCGTTACCCCCGTGCGTGATCGGTGCTTGCTGCACCGCATCATGCACGGGGGGTGTACACGTCAGTCGACCGGGGGTTCCTCGCGTCGTTCCTGGCCGGTGTTGAAGCCGGGGGCGCCGCCGCCGAGATTGCCGAAGGCGCCGCTGAGGCCCTTGAGGGCGTCGCCGATCTCGCTGGGCACGATCCAGAGCTTGTTCGCGTCGCCCTCGGCGATCTTCGGCAGCATCTGGAGGTACTGGTACGAGAGCAGCTTCTGGTCCGGGTCGCCGGCGTGGATGGACTCGAAGACCGTGCGGATGGCCTGGGCCTCGCCCTCCGCGCGCAGGGCGGCGGCCTTGGCCTCACCCTCGGCGCGCAGGATCGCGGACTGCTTCTCGCCCTCGGCGGTGAGGATCGCGGACTGACGGGTGCCCTCGGCCTGGAGGATGGCGGCCCGCTTGTCGCGGTCGGCGCGCATCTGCTTCTCCATCGAGTCCTGGATGGAGGTGGGCGGCTCGATCGCCTTGAGTTCGACGCGGTTGACGCGGATGCCCCACTTGCCGGTGGCCTCGTCGAGGACGCCGCGCAGGGCCGCGTTGATCTCCTCGCGGGAGGTGAGGGTCCGCTCCAGGTCCATGCCGCCGATGATGTTGCGGAGCGTGGTGACGGTGAGCTGCTCGATGGCCTGGATGTAGCTGGCGACCTCGTACGTCGCGGCCCGGGCGTCGGTCACCTGGTAGTAGATGACGGTGTCGATGTTGACGACCAGGTTGTCCTGGGTGATGACGGGCTGCGGCGGGAAGGGCACGACCTGCTCGCGCAGGTCGATCCGGTTGCGGATCGAGTCGATGAACGGGACGACGATGTTCAGGCCGGCGTTGAGGGTGCGGGTGTACCGGCCGAAGCGTTCCACGATGGCGGCGCTGGCCTGCGGGATGACCTGGATCGTCTTGATCAGGGCGATGAAGACGAGCACCACCAGAATGATCAGGACGATGATGATCGGTTGCATCGTTTCCTCGTGCCCTTCGGTTGATGATCGTCATCGAGTCTGACAGAACGCGCTTGGGTGCGCGGGCAGTTCGGTCACATGACGACGGCCGTCGCCCCGTCGATGTCCACGACGTCGACCTGCTGGCCGGGCTCGTAACTGAATCCGGGGTCGAAGGCGCGCGCCGACCAGACCTCACCGGCCAGCTTGATGCGGCCACCGTCGCCGGTCACCCGTTCCAGGACGACGGCCTGACGGCCCTTCAGGGCGTCGATGCCGGTGGCGTGCGCGGGGGCCCGGTCCGCGCGCTGCCGCCCCGCGATCACGCGCACCACGGCCGTCAGCGCCACCGAGACGATGACGAAGACCAGGACCTGGGCGACGATTCCGCCGCCGAGGGCCGCGACGGCCGCGGCGGCGACGGCCCCCACGGCGAACATGCCGAACTCGGGCATCGCGGTGAGGACGAGCGGAATGCCCAGTCCCACCGCGCCGATCAGCCACCACACCCACGCGTCGATGTCCACGTGGCCATCGTAGGACCGTATGCCCCCTTGCGGACAGGGCGCGACGGTCAACCCCGCCTAGCCGAGCGGGAGTCCGCGGGCGGTGTAGCGGTCGCCCTGGTGCTCGACCACGAGGGGCAGGCCGAAGCAGAGGGAGAGGTTGCGAGAGGTGAGTTCGGTCTCCATGGGGCCGGCGGCGAGCACCTTGCCCTGGCGGATCATCAGGACGTGGGTGAAACCGGGGGCGATCTCCTCGACGTGGTGGGTCACCATGATCATGGAGGGTGCGTACCGGTCGCGGGCCAGCCGGCCGAGGCGGCGGACCAGGTCCTCGCGGCCACCGAGGTCGAGGCCGGCGGCGGGCTCGTCCAGGAGGAGGAGCTCGGGGTCGGTCATCATGGCGCGGGCGATCAGGGTGCGCTTGCGCTCGCCCTCGGAGAGGGTGCCGAACTTGCGGTCGAGGTACTCGGTCATGCCGAGCCGGTCGAGGAAGGCGCGGGCGCGGTCCTCGTCCACCTGGTCGTAGTTCTCGTTCCAGGTGGCGGTCATCCCGTAGGCGGCGGTGAGCACCGTCTGGAGGACCGTCTGGCGGCGGGGCAGCTTCTCGGCCAGGGCGACGCCCGCGATGCCGATGCGGGGGCGCAGGTCGAAGACGTCGGTGCCGACGCCGCCGAGGCGCTCGCCGAGGACGCTGGCGGTGCCCTTGGTGGGGAAGAGGTAGCTGGACGCGATGTTGAGCAGGGTGGTCTTGCCGGCGCCGTTGGGGCCGAGGATGACCCAGCGCTCCCCCTCCTTGACCGACCAGGAGACGTCTTCCACCAGAGCGCGTCCGTCGCGGACCACGGATACGTCCACCAGCTCCAGTACATCGCTCATGAGCGCGTTGTCTCCCCATGCAGTGTCGAGATCGTCGCGTGCCGGTGGGCACGGCTCCCAGGGAAAACCTACGCCACCGCGCGAGTACCGGCGGCGCTGGGCCCGCCGTCACGGACCCGGACGTGACCGGTGGGACACCCCCTAGGCTGTCCGCATGCTTTCGGAACCACGTTCAGGGCTGCTGGCCGCTTGGGGGAACGCGTTGCTGGCGGGGCTCGTGTCGCCGGACGACGCGGCGCTCGCCATCGTCGGGGAGGACGCGGTGCACCGCGTCGAGGGGCTGCCGGGTGAGGCGGGGCCGGTCGGGCTGACGTTCGCCCTGGGGCGGCTGCGGGCGCTGGGGGTGAGCGGCTTCCGGGTCGCGCTGCCGGTGCCGGGGCACCCGCTGGGGCTGAGCGGTCCGGCCGATTTCAACGCCCGGGCGCTTGAGGCGGAGGAGGCGGTCGTCACCTTCGGGGCGCCGTACGGGCTGGTGCCCGAGGTGCGCGAGGCGGGCCCGGCCGGCGATGTGCACGTGGACGTGGTGTGGCGCTGCCTGGCCGTACGGGAGGCTCCGCCGGCCGACGTGCCCTCGCTGGGCGAGGCGGAACGGGAGCTGGCGGAGGCGCTGCGGGACGCGACGGCGCTGCTGACCCGGCTCGACGTGGCCGGTTCGGGGCCGGTGGCCGAGGCGGCGGTGGACGCGTACCGGGCGCGGGCGGAACGGGGCCGCGAGGTGCTGGCCCCGGGCTACCCGCCGAGGGCGGTGCGGGTCCTCGAGCTGGCCCAGCGGGTCGGGCTGCTGATCTCGGTGGCGTACGAGAACGGGCACGGCGGCGCGGTGAGCGCGTCGGAGATGGCGGTGCGGGGCGAGGCGCTGCGGCCGGTGGAGCGGGTGGCGCGGCGGGCGCAGGTGGCGGCGTACAACGCGTATGTGGAGGAGCGGGCCCGGTAGGGGCGCGGGCGCCCCGCGATTACGCGAAGCCGGGGCCTCCGCACGGAAGGGGCGCGGGCGCCCCGCGAGCACGCGAAGCCGGGGCCTCCGCACGGCAGGGGGGCGAGCACCCCGGCGCAAGCACCGAGCCCGGACCCCAGCGCCGCAGCGGCGCGAGCGCGGGCCTGAGCGCGAAGCGCCGCGAGCACCCCGGACCTCCGCACGGCAAGGGCACGAGCGCCCCAGAGCACCCGAGCCCGGACCCCAGCGCGGCGGGGGCGCGAGCGCGGGCCTGAACGCGCATCGCCACGAGCACCCCGGACCTCCGCACAGCAAGGGCACGAGCGCCCCAGAGCACCCGAGCCCGGACCCCTACGCCGCAAAGGGGCACGCACACCGCGATGACGCGAAGCCGGGCCTCCGCACGGCAAGGGCACGAGCGCCCCGGCGCACCCGAGCCCAGACCCCAGCGCCGCAGCCGCGCGAGCGCGGGCCTGAGCGCCGCAACGGCGCCAGCACCCCGGACCCGCAACCCCGGACCTCCGCACCGCACCGGCGCGAGCACCCCGCAGCAGCCGAGCCCAAACCCCAGCACCGCACCGGCGCGAGCACCCCGCAACACCCGAGCCCGAACCCCAGCGCCGCACCGGCGCCAGCACCCCGGACCCGCGACCCCGGACCTCCGCACCGCACCGGCGCGAGCACCCCGCAGCGCCCGAGGCCGAACCCCAGCGCCGCAGCGGCGCGGGCGCCCCGCAGCAGCCGGGCTCGGGCCTCAGCGGGGCAGCGGCGCTGGCGCGGGTTCCCGCACGGTTGCGGCGGGGGCACGTTGGCGCGGGGCTGGGCGGTGCAGCGGCGTGAGGGCGGGGCTGAGTGCGTCGCGGAGGGGAGCGATCCCAGGGCGGGGGGGGCGGGGTTTTCGGTCGCTCGGGTCAGTCCGCCGCCCCGTGGCGGACCGCCCAGAGCGCCGCCTGGGTGCGGTCGGCCAGGTCGAGCTTCATGAGGATGTTGGAGACGTGGGTCTTGACCGTCTTCTCGGACAGGACCAGGGTCCGCGCGATCTCGCGGTTGGACCGGCCGTCGGCGATCAGGCCGAGCACCTCCCGTTCGCGTTCGGTGAGGGTGCTCCCCCGGCCGGTGCCCGCGCCCGGCTCGTCCTGGGCCAGCAGCGCCCCGGCCACCTCGGGCTGGAGCAGGACGTGCCCGGCGTGCACGGAGCGGATGGCGCCGGCCAGGGCGTCCGGGTCGACGTCCTTGTACACGTAACCGGAGGCGCCCGCGCGCAGGGCGGGGACGACCGTGCGCTGCTCGGTGAAGCTGGTGACGATCAGCACCTTGGCCGGGTTCTCCAGCTCGCGGAGGCGGCGCAGCGCCTCGATGCCGTCGGTGCCGGGCATCTTGATGTCCATCAGTACGACGTCGGGCCGCAGCTCCTCCGTCCTGGCCACGCCCTCGGCGCCGTCGGCCGCCTCGCCGACGACCTCGATGTCGTCCTGGATCTCCAGGAACGTGCGCAGGCCGCGGCGGACGACCTGGTGGTCGTCGACGAGCAGCACCCTGATGATCCTGTCAGCCACCGGGGATCTCCATCTCGATCGTGGTGCCCTTGCCGGGCTCGGACTGAACGGTGAGGCGGCCACCGACGCCGTTCGCCCGGTCCCGCATCGAGACGAGGCCCAGATGGCGTCCGGCCCGGCGGGTGGCGGCGGGTTCGAAGCCCCGGCCGTCGTCGGTGATCCGCAGCACCGTGGCACCGTCGCGGCGGGCGAGGGTGACGTCGACGTGGGCGGCGTCGGCGTGGCGGAGGGCGTTGTGCAGGGCCTCCTGGGCGACCCGGAGCAGCGCTTCCTCCTGGGCCGCGGGCAGGGCCCGGACGCCGGCGCCGGCGAAGGTGACCCGGGCGGTGTGGGCCCGGTCGAGCACCTGGACCTGGGTGCGGAGGGTGGCGACGAGGCCGTCCTCGTCCAGGGCGGCCGGGCGCAGCTCCACGACGGCGGCGCGCAGTTCCTCCACGGCCTCGGCGGCGAGGGAGGCGACCTGCTGGAGCTCGCCCTTGGCGCGGGCCGGGTCGCGGTCGACCAGGGCGGTGGCGGCCTGGGCGGTGAGCCGGAGCGAGAAGAGCTTCTGGCTGACCGCGTCGTGCAGCTCGTGGGCGAGGCGGGAGCGTTCCTCGGCGATGGTGAGCTCGCGGCTGCGTTCGTAGAGGCGGGCGTTGGTGAGGGCGATGGCCGCGTGCTGGGCGAGGATCGAGAGCAGTTCCTCGTCCTCGGCGGTGAAGCCGCAGACACCCTCGGGCTTGGGGCACCTCTTGTTGGCGAGGAAGAGCGCGCCGATGGTCTCGTCGCCGTCCCGGATGGGCAGGCCGAGGAAGTCGGACATGTCGGGGTGGGCGCTGGGCCAGCCCTCGAAGCGGGGGTCCTTGCGGACGTCGGCGAGGCGCTCGGTCCTCGCGCCGTGGAGCATCGCGGCGAGGATGCCGTGCTGCCGGGGCAGCGGGCCGATGGCCTTCCACTGTTCGTCGCTGACGCCGTCCACGACGAACTGGGCGAAGCCGCCGTGGTCGTCGGGGACCCCGAGGGCGGCGTACTCGGCGTCCAGGAGTTCGCGGGCCGAGGCGACGATCGTCTTCAGGACGTCCCGTACCTCCAGGTGGCGGCTCATGGCGAGCAGCGCGGCGCTGACGGCGGCGAGGCCGGAGGGCGGTCGGTGGCTCATGCGCCTCACCGTACCGGCGGGTTTCGCGCCCGGTATCGGACCGGAGGCGGCCGAGGACCGGGGCGGAGGGACTAGGACCTGCGGCGGGCGCCCCTGCGCACGGGCCGGGACGCACCCACGACCCCACCCCGGAACGTCGCATTCCGAATTGCTTCAGCAACTCAAGGTAAGGATGACGCCCGCCCGATGTGAGGCCCCGCATAGGGTCCACGTCACTTACGAAGACGCCTAGTGGGCCGAAAAGGGCGATTTGGGGTGCGTTGACCTGGGTGCGAACCGGGCAAACCGCCCTTCATTCCACTACCCGGCTTCGTACGTCACACCTTTGCCACGGCATTTTGCCGCCGCTAAGAATTGAGCTCGTCCCCGACGGAGATGCGCAGTCGCTCCCGTCTTCGTCCTCCGTGAGGACCCCCCGAATTCGAAGAGGTAAGCCTGTATGTCCGCGTCCCGCTTCACCGGCCGTCTCCGCAACCTGAACAAGACCCAGAAGCTCTCCGCCGCCGGCGTCTCCGCCGTCGCCGCCGCTGCACTCTCCTTGTCCCTGGTGCCCGGTCACGCCGAGGCCGAGACCGAACCGCAGGCGGTCTCCGCCTCCCCGGTCATCTTCGACTCCGCGAACTCCAAGCAGGCGCGGGCCCTCCAGGACAGCCTGATCCAGCAGCACACGACCGCCGAGAAGCTGGTCAAGGCCGCTGACGCCGCCAAGGCCGAGAAGGCCGCCGCGGTGAAGGAGAAGACCGAGGCCAAGGCGAAGAAGGCCGAGCTGAAGAAGAAGGCCAAGGCCAAGGCGCACTCCGAGGCCAAGGCCCGCAAGTCCGAGTCGCACGCCAACCGCTCCGCCGCGCGTACGCACACGTACGCCAACAACCTGGACGGCTGGATCCGGGAGTCCCTCGACATCATGCACAAGCGGGGCATCCCGGGCACCTACGAGGGCCTGCACCGCAACATCATCCGCGAGTCCAGCGGCAACCCGAACGCCATCAACGACTGGGACATCAACGCCAAGAACGGCGTGCCGTCGATCGGTCTGCTCCAGATCATCAAGCCGACCTTCGACTACTACCACGTGCCCGGCACCCCGCACACGCAGTACGACCCGGTCGCCAACATCACCGCGTCGGCCAACTACGCCGCCGACAAGTACGGCTCGATCGACAACGTCAACAGCGCGTACTGATCCGCCGCGATCCGTAGCGCCGACGGCAGACGCCGAAGGGCGGCACCCCGCGTGGGTGCCGCCCTTCGGCGCGTGTCCGGGCCGGTCACTTGCGCATGACCTCGGGCTCGTGGCGGCGCAGCAGCCGCGCGACCGCGAAGCCGCACACGACGCCGATGAACAGCAGGACCGAGATGTCGATCCCCCACTGGCTCACCGAGTGCTCCCACAGCGGGTCCAGGTCGGTGGGGTTGCTCGCGTCCCACGGCGGCATGAGGTGGGCCAGGTCCAGCGTCGCGCCGGCGCCCGCGATGGCCCAGCGGGACGGCATCAGCCAGGCGAACTGCTCCAGGCCGGGCGATCCGTACACCTGGAAGAGGATGCCGGTGAAGACGACCTGGACGATCGCGAACATCACCAGCAGCGGCATCGTCTTCTCGGCGGTCTTCACCAGCGAGGAGATGACCAGGCCGAACATCATCGAGGTGAAGCCGAGCGCGATGACCGTCAGGCACAGTTCGACGGCCGGCGGCATGAGCAGGCCCTCTTCGGGCAGATCGCGGGTGGCGAAGCCGATGCCGCAGATGATGACGCCCTGGAGGGCCGTGATCAGGCCGAGGACGATCACCTTGGACATCAGGTACGCGGAGCGGGACAGGCCGGTGGCCCGTTCCCGTTCGTAGATGACGCGTTCCTTGATCAGTTCGCGTACGGAGTTGGCCGCGCCGGAGAAGCACATCCCGATCGTGAGGATCAGCATGATCGTTCCGGCATCACCGTTGAACTTGTGCGGCGGCTTCGGCGGGGCGAGACCGTAGTCGGACGGAATGACCACGCTGACGATGCCGAGCACCGCGGGCAGGATCACCATCAGGCCCATGAAGCCCTTGTCGGAGCCGATCACCGAGAGGTACCGGCGCATCAGCGTCCACAGCTGCGTGCCCCAGCCCTGCGGCTTCGGCGGGCGCATCTGCTGCGGCGGCGGCATGTGTACGGACTGCACGGCGGCGGCGTCGATGTCGGCGGCGTACATCTGGTAGTGCTGCGAACCGCGCCAGCGGCCCGCCCAGTCGTAGTCCCGGTAGTTCTCGAACGCGGAGAAGACATCGGCCCAGGTGGTGTAGCCGAAGAAGTTCAGCGCCTCGTCCGGCGGGCCGAAGTAGGCCACGGCGCCGCCCGGTGCCATCACCAGGAGCTTGTCGCAGATGGCCAGCTCGGCCACCGAGTGCGTGACGACCAGGACGGTACGGCCGTCGTCGGCCAGTCCGCGCAGCAGCTGCATCACGTCGCGGTCCATGCCCGGGTCGAGGCCGGAGGTCGGCTCGTCCAGGAAGATCAGCGACGGCTTGGTGAGCAGCTCCAGCGCCACGGAGACGCGCTTGCGCTGGCCGCCGGAGAGTGAGGTGACCTTCTTGTCCTTGTGGACGTCGAGCTTGAGCTCGGTCAGCACCTCGTGTATCCGGGCCTGGCGCTCGGCCTCGGTGGTGTCCGCGGGGAACCGGAGCTTGGCCGCGTACTTCAGGGCGCGGGTGACGGTCAGTTCCTTGTGCAGGATGTCGTCCTGCGGGACCAGGCCGATGCGCTGGCGGAGCTCGGCGAACTGCTTGTAGAGGTTCCGGTTGTCGTAGAGGACGTCGCCCTGGTTGGCGGGCCGGTAGCCGGTGAGCGCCTTGAGCAGGGTGGACTTGCCGGAACCGGACGGGCCGATGACGCCGATGAGCGACTTCTCGGGGACGCCGAACGAGACGTCCTTGAGGATCTGCTTGCCGCCGTCGACCGTGACCGTGAGGTGGCGGGCCGCGAAGGAGACGTCACCGGTGTCGACGAACTCTTCCAGCCGGTCGCCGACGAGCCGGAACGTCGAGTGACCGACGCCGACGATGTCGTTCGGGCCGATGAGCGCCGAGCCGGACTTGGAGAGCGGCTGGCCGTTGACGTACGTGCCGTTGTGCGAGCCGAGGTCGCGGATCTCGAAGCGTCCGTCGGGCGTCGCGTGGAACTCGGCGTGGTGCCGGGAGACCTGGAGGTCGGAGACGACGAGGTCGTTCTCCAGGGCACGGCCGATCCGCATCACCCGGCCGAGCGCCAGCTGGTGGAAGGTGGTCGGGCTGCGGTCCCCGTAGACCGGCGCGGCTCCCGCCGGGCCGGCGCCGGGGCCGGGCGGTGCCGGGGCCCCGCCCTGCCGCGGCATGTGCGGCTGCTGCGGCGCGGGCTGCGGCCAGCCCTGCTGCTGCGGGACGGGCTGCTGGGGTGCCGACTGCTGGGGCGCCGGCTGCTGCCAGCCGGGGCCGCCCTGCTGGGGCTGGTGCGGCGGGGTCTGCTGCGGCTGCACGGGGCCGGCGGCCCGGCCGCTGTAGACGTCCGCGGCGCTCAGGGTCAGGCGGGGCCCGTCGGTGGCGTTGCCCAGGTTCACGGTGGAGCCGGCCGCGATCTCCATCTGGTGGATCCGCTGGCCGTGCACGTAGGTGCCGTTGGTGCTGCCGTGGTCCTCGATGAACCAACTGCGCCCGTTCCAGGCGATCGTGGCGTGCCGCCACGACACCCTGGCGTCGTCGATCGTCATGTCCCCCTGCGGATCACGCCCCAGGGTGTACGCCCTGGACGGATCGAGCGTCCAGGTCCTGCCATTCAATTCCAGTACGAGTTCCGGCACTCCGCGCCCCACTAGTTGTCCCCCGTGTTACCCCCGTCGCAGGGAGTCTAGGGATGCTGAACATCGTGGGGAACTATTCCAGGACCGGTCCCCGATACGAAAGCCGGGCGGCCCGGGGTGACCTCACCGAGACCTGCGCGGCCAGGCGAAAAGGGGACGGACCGGGTGGGTGCGGCCGGGATGTCCGGCACTCGGGACGGGCTGCTGGTGAGAGCCCGGGGACCGATACGGTGGGAGCACCATGAGCGTATCCCGGCCTCCTGAGCCCGCACAGTCTCCCGAGCCCGCCGCGTCCCGGCAGGGTCCGGACGTACCGACCCTTCTCGTGAAGATCTTCGGGAAGGACCGCCCCGGGATCACCGCGGGTCTCTTCGACACCCTCGCCGCCTACTCGGTCGACGTGGTCGACATCGAGCAGGTCGTGACCCGGGGCCGTATCGTCCTGTGCGCGCTGGTCACCGCCCCCACCGCGGACGGGACGACCGAGGGCGAGCTGCGGGCGACCGTGCACAGCTGGGCGGAGTCGCTGAAGCTCCAGGCCGAGATCATCTCCGGCACCGGCGACAACCGGCCGCGCGGCGTCGGCCGATCCCACGTCACGGTGCTGGGGCACCCGCTGACCGCGGAGTCCACGGCGGCCATAGCGGCCCGGATCACCTCGACCGGCGGGAACATCGACCGCATCTTCCGGCTGGCGAAGTACCCCGTCACGGCCGTCGAGTTCGCGGTCTCCGGTACGGGGACCGCGGAGCTGCGCACCGCGCTGGCGCCGGAGGCCGCGGGCATCGGCGTCGACGTGGCGGTCGTCTCGGCCGGGCTGAGCCGCCGGGCGCAGCGGCTCGTCGTGATGGACGTCGACTCGACGCTGATCCAGGACGAGGTCATCGAGCTGTTCGCGGCGCACGCGGGCTGCGAGGCCGAGGTCGCCGAGGTGACCGAGCGGGCGATGCGGGGCGAGCTGGACTTCGAGCAGTCGCTGCACGCCCGGGTGGCGCTGCTCGCGGGGCTGGACGTGTCCGTGGTGGACAAGGTCCGCTCCGAGGTGCGGCTGACGCCGGGGGCCCGGACGCTGATCCGCACGCTGAAGCGGCTCGGCTACCAAGTGGGCGTGGTCTCCGGCGGTTTCACGCAGGTGACCGACGATCTGCGGGAGCGCCTGGGGCTCGACTTCGCCTCCGCCAACACGCTGGAGGTCGTGGACGGGAAGCTCACGGGCCGGGTGACCGGGGACATCGTGGACCGGGCGGGCAAGGCCCGGCTGCTGCGGAGCTTCGCCGCCGAGGCGGGGGTGCCACTGGCGCAGACGGTGGCGATCGGTGACGGGGCCAATGACCTGGACATGCTGAACACGGCGGGGCTGGGGGTCGCGTTCAACGCGAAGCCGGTGGTCCGCGAGGCCGCGCACACGGCGGTGAACGTGCCGTTCCTGGACACCGTGCTCTATCTGCTCGGCATCACCCGCGAGGAGGTCGAGGCGGCCGACGGCCTCGTGGAGTAGTCCGTCGCCGGTCGCGGAGGCCTGCGGGAAGGGCCCCGGCGCGCACCTCGCGGTGTGTGCCGGGGCCCTTCCCGTACGGGCGGGCGGGCGGGTCAGTCGTTGGGGGTCCAGTACTCGGCGAGCCGGCCGACGCCGTGCTCCACGCTCTTCCACGGGCCGGCGAACTCGACGACGGCGAAGGCGGCGGTCGGGAAGCCGCCGCGCGCCATCCGGGAGAGCGCGTCGCCCTCGCCGCTGCCGGAAAGGGCGTCGGCGAGCGCGTGCATGCCGGGGTTGTGGCCGATGACCAGCAGGTCGGCGATGTCGTCCGGGGTCTCGTTGACCAGGGCGATCAGCTCGCCGAGCGATGCCTCGTAGAGCCGCTCCTCGTACACGGTCTTCGGGCGCTCGGGCATCTCGTGCACGGCCAGTTTCCACGTCTCACGCGTGCGGACGGCGGTCGAGCAGAGGGCCAGGTCGAAGGCGATCCCGGAATCGGCGAGCTTGCGGCCCGCCATGGGGGCCTCCATGCGGCCGCGCTCGGCCAGCGGCCGCTCGTGGTCGGACTCCTGCGACCATTCCGCCTTGGCATGCCTGAGAAGGACGATCCTGCGAGATGTATCGGCGCTCATACATCTCAGCTTCGCATGAAACGGGCCAGCTGGCGCAGGGTGTTGGAGGCTTCGCACCCCGGGCGCCGGGTCAGCGGGTCAGCAGCTCCGCGAGGTGCCGGAGCACCTGGCCGGTCGACGACGCGTCGGTGGCCGCGTGCGCCTGACCCGGTCCGGCGATGAGCAGCAGGAGCGCGGCGAAGGCGACGGCGGGCAGCGCTACGGCCCACCAGGGCAGGCGGACGTCGGCGCGGCTCGGCTCGTGGGTGGGCCGCGTGTGCGTGAGGGCCGGCATGTCCGCCTCCGTGGTCCGTGGATTCCGTCACTGGGAACCTACGGGGGCGGGGGCGTCGCTCCCATCCGGTAACCCACCCACTTCGCCCTGACCCTGGCCCCCTAGGGGATGGTGGTGCTACCCCCACCATCGCCGGGCGGGGGCGTCACGGGGACGCGATGGCGGCGATGACGCCGACGACGACCGTGATCAGCAGCATCGCCCCGAAGACGAGGAGCAGCTTCTTCTGACCGTTCTGGGGATTCGGATCGAGCACAGGTGACATGGCCCCAGTCTCGCATCTCAGGATTCGTCCTCGATCGTCCGGTCCCGGCCGGCCAGGACGCCCATGACCATCTGCGGCACCATCAGGGCGGCCATCAGCGCGATCGGGACGCCCCAGCCGCCGCTGTGCTGGTAGAGCACGCCGACCAGGAGTGGCCCGGGGATCGAGATCAGGTAGCCGGTGGACTGGGCGAAAGCGGACAGCCGGACCACTCCGGCGCCGCTGCGGGCCCGCATGCCGATCATCGTGAGGGCGAGCGGGAAGGCGCAGTTCGAGATGCCGAGCAGCAGGGCCCAGGCCCAGGCGCCACCGGAGGGGGCCAGGTAGAGGCCCGCGTAGCCGGTGAGGCCGCAGGCGCCGAGGAAGACGACGATCGGGCCCTGGGTGCGCATCCGGGCGGCGACGCGCGGGATGACGAAGGCGAGCGGGACCCCCATGGCCATGGTGACCGCGAGCAGGACGCCCGCGGTGCCGGCGGAGACCCCGGCGTCCCGGAAGATCTGCGGCATCCAGCCCATGGTGATGTACGCGGCGGTGGCCTGGAGCCCGAAGAAGCAGGCGAGGGCCCAGGCGGTCCGGCTGCGGGTGATCCGCAGCTCCTGGGCCTGCGGCCGGACGGCGGTGGAAGCCGGTTCGTGCGCGGCGGTCCGGTTCCGTACGAGCGGGAGCCAGGGCAGGATCGCGGCGGCGGCCAGCACGGCCCAGATGCCGAGCCCGGCCTTCCAGCTGCCGCCCATGGCGTCGGTCAGGGGGACGGTGACGGCGGCGGCGAGCGAGGTGCCGAGGGCCAGGGCCATGGAGTAGAGGCCGGTCATGGAGCCGACGCGGTCGGGGAACCAGCGCTTGACGATCACCGGCATCAGGACGTTGCTGACGGCGATGCCCATGAGGGCCAAGGCGCTGGCGGCCAGGAAGCCGGCCGTGCCGCCGACCAGGGGCCGGATCACCAGGCCCGCCGTGATGGCGGCCATGCCCGCGCAGACCACCGCGCCGGGCCCGAAGCGGCGGGCGAGGCGCGGTGCCATGACGCCGAAGACGGCGAAGCAGAGCGGCGGCACCGAGGTGAGGACCCCGGCGACGCTGCCGCTCATGTGGAGCCCGTCCCGGACCTCTTCGAGGAGGGCGCCGAGGCTGGTGATGGCCGGGCGGAGGTTGAGCGCGGTGAGGACGAGCCCGATGGCGACCAGGCGCAGCGTCCACGGCGTGGGGCCGGACCGCGGTGCGGGGGTGACGGCGCGGGTGGCTGCGGGGGCGCCGGGGCTCAGGGTCCCGGTCGCGGTCTGGTCAGTCGTCTCTTCGTCACGCATGAGGCCATCATAGAATCATGGGATGATTGGTTGTCCATTCCGTCCGCCCACCGGGCCCTGAGAGGATCGGGCCCATGAGCCGTTGCGACCGAGGAGCACCATGGCGCTGACGTCCCCGAGGCGTTCGGCACTCGCCGACCAGGTGATTGCCCAGCTGAGGAACCAGATCACCACGGGCGAGTGGCCGGTCGGTGCCCGCATCCCCACCGAACCCGAGCTGGTCGAGCAGCTGGGGGTGGCCCGCAACACGGTCCGCGAGGCGGTCCGGGCGCTCGCGCACAACGGGCTGCTGGACATCCGGCAGGGCTCGGGCACCTACGTGGTCGCCACCAGCGAGCTGGCCGGGGTGATGCACCGCCGGTTCGCCTCGGCGGACCCGCGCCACATCGCGGAGCTCCGGTCGACCCTGGAGTCCTCGGCGGCGCGCCTCGCGGCGGTCCGGCGCACCGACCGGGACCTGAAGCAGCTGGACGCGCTGATGCGGCGGCGCGAGGAGACCTGGGCGGCCGGTGACGCCGAGGCGTTCGTGGCCGCCGACGCGACGCTGCACCTGGCCGTGGTGGCCGCTTCCCACAACGACGTGCTGACGGGGCTCTACGCGGACCTGGGCGATCTGCTGCGGGACTACCTGCGCGGCGACGTCGGCCAGGAGCTGCGGCCGGAGAACCACATGGACCACGGCCGCCTGGTCGAGGCGATCCGGGCGGGCGACGCGGAGACGGCGGCGACGGAGGCCGCGAGCCACGCGCTGAACTGCCTGGCGGACCGGGTCTAGGCCCGGGGCGCGACGCTGTGGGTGACCCAGGCGGAGGCGACTTCCTTCCAGCAGCGGTCGGCCAGGCGCACCGTGCGCCCCGGCGGGACCGGGACCGGCCGGGAGTCCGCGTCCACGTCCCACCAGCGGGCGCACTCGGTGTGCAGCTGGACGCGGTCGGCCGAGGGGTACGGGTTGTGGCAGTAGGCGACGACCCGGGAGCCCTCGATCGACGTACGGCACTCGGAGCCGGCGGGTTCGGGGCTGGGCGCGGGGGGTGCGGCAGCGCCGACGTGCCCGGCGGTGTACAGGCCGGCCGGGACGAGCAGTGCGGCGAGGACCGCGCCGGAGGCCAGCAGGTACCGGGGGCGGTGAGGTGTGCGACGCACGGCGATCTCCTCCCCACGGCTGACCGGACGTCCGGTTCCCCCACATTCTGCGGTGGATCGTCCGGCTTTTCGACCTGAGCGCCGGGAGGGCGCGGGCCGGGGGACGACGGAAACGGCCGCGCACCGCCTCCCGGGGCTTCGGGAGGCGGTGCGCGGCCGTTTCCGTACGGACCTGAGGGTCAGGCGCCCATCATGTGCACGCCGCTGTCGACGTGGATGATCTCGCCGGTGGTCCTCGGGAAGAAGTCCGAGAGCAGCGCGACGACACCGCGGCCGGCCGGCTCCGGGTCCTTCATGTCCCAGGCCAGCGGCGCGCGGGTGTTCCACACGTCGGCGAGCCCGTCGAAGCCCGGGATGGACTTGGCGGCCATGGAGCCGAGCGGCCCGGCCGAGATCAGGTTGCAGCGGATGCCGTCCGGGCCCAGGTCGCGGGCCAGGTAGCGGGAGGTGGCCTCCAGAGCGGCCTTGGCCGGGCCCATCCAGTCGTACTGCGGCCAGGCGAACTGCGCGTCGAAGGTGAGGCCGACGATCGAGCCGCCCTCGCCCATCAGCGGCTTGCACGCCATGGCGAGCGACTTCAGCGAGAACGCCGAGACGTGCATCGCCGTGGAGACCGACTCGAACGGGGTGTTCAGGAAGTTGCCGCCGAGCGCGTCCTGCGGCGCGAACCCGATGGAGTGCACCACGCCGTCCAGCGAGCCCAGCTCGTCGCGGACCAGGCCGGCGAGGCGGTCCAGGTGCTCCTGGTTGGTCACGTCCAGCTCGATGACCTTGGCGGGCTTGGGGAGCTTCTTGGCGATGCGCTCGGTCAGGGTGGGCCGCGGGAACGCGGTCAGGATGACCTCCGCGCCCTGCTCCTGCGCAACCTTGGCGGTGTGGAACGCGATGGACGACTCCATCAGCACACCCGTGACGAGGATGCGCTTGCCGTCGAGAATTCCGCTCATGGTGATCAGTGACCCATGCCCAATCCGCCGTCAACGGGGATGACGGCTCCAGTGATGTACGACGCGTCGTCGGAGGCGAGGAAGCGCACCGCGGCGGCGATCTCCTCGGGCTGCGCGTAACGCGCGAGCGGCACCTGGGCCACGATGCCCTTGCGCTGCTCCTCGGTGAGCACCTGCGTCATGTCGGTGTCGACGAAGCCGGGCGCGACGACGTTGAAAGTGATGTTCCGCGAGCCCAGCTCGCGCGCCAGGGACCGGGCGAATCCGACCAGACCGGCCTTGGACGCCGCGTAGTTGGCCTGGCCGGCCGAGCCGAGGAGGCCGACGACCGAGGAGATCAGGACGACGCGGCCCTTCTTGGCGCGCAGCATGCCGCGGTTGGCGCGCTTGACGACCCGGAAGGTGCCGGTCAGGTTGGTGTCGAGGACGGACGTGAAGTCCTCCTCGGACATCCGCATCAGCAACTGGTCCTTGGTGATGCCGGCGTTGGCGACCAGCACCTCCACGTTGCCGTGCTTCTCCTCGATCTCCTTGTAGCCCTGCTCCACCTGCTCGGGGTCCGTGATGTCGCAACGGACCGCGAGGACACCGGCTTCGGTGAGCTCGGCGGGCGGTTCGCCGGAACGATAGGTGATCGCGACCTTGTCGCCGTTGTCGGCGAAAGCGCGGGCGATGGCGAGGCCGATGCCCCGGTTTCCTCCGGTGACGAGAACCGAGCGGCTCAACGGATCACCCTTTCGTTAGCGGTCAGGTACCTCGGAAACCTATCGGTACCGTCCGCGCGGCGGGGAATCGGCCCCTGACAGCGCCGCTGGCCGGGTGCTGTCGGGTTCCTACAGTCCGAGGCCCGGGCCGGCCCGGAGAATTCCTCCGCGACGGAGCGCGGGCCGTGCTTCACTGCCTCGTAAACATTCCGAGGGTATGTGACCGCGAAGGAGAGGCCGCCCGTGCCCCACGAGGTAGATCAATCGTTCCTGGCGCTTCCGCTACGGGCCCTCGCCGACGCGGCGCTCGCCCGGGCGCGGGCGCTCGGGGCGGCGCACGCGGACTTCCGGTTCGAGCGGGTGCGCAGTGCCACCTGGCGGCTGCGGGACGCCCGGCCCGCCGGGGGCTCCGACACCACCGACCTCGGTTACGCGGTCCGCGTCGTGCACGGCGGCGCCTGGGGGTTCGCCTCGGGCGTCGACCTGACGATGGACGCGGCGGCGCGGGTGGCCTCGCAGGCCGTGGCGATGGCCAAGCTGTCGGCGAAGGTGATCGCGGCGGCGGGCTCGGACGAGCGGGTGGAGCTGGCGGACGAGCCCTCGCACGGGGAGCGCACCTGGGTCTCGGCGTACGAGGTCGACCCCTTCGACGTACCGGCCGGGGAGAAGGCCGGACTGCTCGCCGAGTGGAGCGCGCGGCTGCTGGCGGCCGAGGGCGTGGCGCATGTGGACGCCTCGCTGATGGCCGTCCACGAGAACAAGTTCTACGCGGACACGGCGGGCACGGTCACCACGCAGCAGCGGGTCCGGCTGCACCCGGAGTTCACGGCCGTGGCGGTGGACTCCGCGACCGGCGAGTTCGACTCGATGCGCACCATCGCGCCGCCGGTGGGACGGGGCTGGGAGTACCTGACCGGGACCGGCTGGGACTGGGCCGACGAGCTGGAGCGCATCCCCGGGCTGCTGGCCGAGAAGATGCGGGCGCCGAGCGTGGAGGCGGGGACGTACGACCTGGTCGTGGACCCGTCCAACCTGTGGCTGACGATCCACGAGTCGATCGGGCACGCCACGGAGCTGGACCGGGCGCTGGGTTACGAGGCCGCTTACGCGGGAACGTCGTTCGCCACGTTCGACCAGCTGGGGAAGCTGGCGTACGGCTCGCCCGTGATGAACGTGACGGGCGACCGCACCGCCGAGCACGGGCTCGCGACGATCGGCTACGACGACGAGGGCGTCGAGGCGCAGTCCTGGGACCTGGTGAAGGACGGGACGCTGGTGGGCTACCAGACGGACCGCCGGATCGCGAAGCTCACGGGCCTGGGCCGGTCCAACGGGTGCGCCTACGCGGACTCCCCCGGCCATGTCCCCGTACAGCGCATGGCGAATGTGTCGTTGCTGCCGGACCCGGGCGGGCTCTCCACGGAGGATCTGATCGGCGGGGTGGAGCGCGGGATCTACGTGGTCGGGGACCGGTCGTGGTCCATCGACATGCAGCGGTACAACTTCCAGTTCACCGGGCAGCGGTTCTTCCGCATCGAGAACGGCAGGCTGGCCGGGCAGCTGCGCGATGTCGCGTACCAGGCGACGACGACGGACTTCTGGGGCTCGATGGAGAAGGTCGGCGGCCCGCAGACGTATGTGCTGGGCGGCGCCTTCAACTGCGGCAAGGCCCAGCCGGGCCAGGTCGCGGCGGTCTCCCACGGCTGCCCGTCCGCCCTCTTCCGGGGCGTGAACATCCTCAACACGACGCAGGAGGCGGGACGATGAGCCGCGCCAGCAAGCCCTACGAGATCGTCGAGCGGGCGCTCGAACTGTCCACCGCCGACGGCTGTGTGGTCATCGCGGACGAGGAGTCGTCGGCCAATCTGCGCTGGGCCGGCAACGCGCTCACCACCAACGGGGTCACCCGGGGCCGGACCCTCACCGTCGTCGCCACGGTCGACGGCGCCGAGGGCACCGCCTCCGGGGTGGTGTCCCGGGCCGCCGTCACCGCCGACGACCTGGAGCCGCTGGTCCGGGCCGCCGAGGCCGCCGCGCGCGCCGCGGGACCGGCCGAGGACGCCCAGCCGCTGGTCACCGGGGTGCCCGCGTCGCCCGACTTCACGGACGCGCCGGCCGAGACGGACTCCGATGTGTTCGCCGCGTTCGCGCCGGCCCTCGGGGACGCCTTCGCCCGGGCCCGGGCCGGGGGGCGCGAGCTGTACGGCTTCGCCCACCACCAGATGACCTCCACGTACCTCGGGACCTCCACGGGGCTGCGGCTGCGCCACGACCAGCCGACCGGCACGCTGGAGCTGAACGCCAAGTCGCCCGACCGCACCCGTTCCGCCTGGGCGGGCCGCTCCACGCGGGACTTCAAGGACGTCGACCCGGCCGAGATGGACGCGGAACTGGCGCGGCGGCTCGGCTGGGCGGCGCGCCGGATCGAGCTGCCCGCCGGGCGGTACGAGACGCTGCTGCCGCCGACCGCGGTGGCGGACCTGCTGATCTACCAGCTCTGGTCGTCCACGGCGCGGGACGCGGCGGAGGGCCGGACGGTGTTCTCCAAGCCGGGCGGCGGCACCCGGCTCGGCGAGACGCTGTCCCCGCTGCCGCTGACCCTGCGCAGCGACCCGCACGCGCCGGGCCTGGAGTCGGCGCCGTTCGTCGTCGCGCACTCCTCCGGGGACGGCGGCTCGGTCTTCGACAACGGGCTGCCGCTGGCCCGGACCGACTGGATCGCCGGCGGCCGTCTGGAGCGGCTGACGACGACCCGGCACACCGCGGCCCTGACCGGGCAACCGCTCGCGCCGGCGGTCGACAACCTCCTCCTGGAGGGCGGGGGCGAACGGTCGCTGGAGGAGATGGTCGCCGCGACGACCGGCCGGGCGCTGCTGCTGACCTGCCTCTGGTACATCCGCGAGGTGGACCCGGCCACGCTGCTGCTGACCGGGCTGACCCGGGACGGGGTCTACCTGGTGGAGGACGGCGAGGTGGTGGGCGAGGTGAACAACTTCCGGTTCAACGAGTCCCCCGTCGACCTGCTCTCCCGGGCCACCGAGGCGGGCCGCACCGAGAAGACGCTGCCGCGCGAGTGGGGCGACTGGTTCACCCGGGCCGCGATGCCCGCGCTGCGCATCCCGGACTTCAACATGAGCTCGGTCAGCCGGGGCGTCTGACCCGCCTAGACTGAGGCGTACAAAACACTGCCGTAAGGAGCACAGGAACCGTGACGGACATCGTCGACGAGCTGAAGTGGCGCGGGCTGATCGCCCAGTCCACCGACGAGGACGCCTTGCGCAAGGCTCTCGCGGACGGTCCCGTCACGTTCTATTGCGGCTACGACCCCACCGCGGCCAGCCTGCACGTCGGCCATCTGGTGCAGGTGCTCACCATGCGCCGGCTCCAGCAGGCCGGGCTGCGACCGCTCGCCCTGGTGGGCGGGGCCACCGGTCAGATCGGCGACCCCCGGCCGACCGCCGAGCGCACGCTGAACGACCCGGAGACCATCGCCCAGTGGGTGGCCCGGCTGCGGGCGCAGATCGAGCCGTTCCTGTCCTTCGAGGGCGAGAACGCCGCGGTCATGGTGAACAACCTGGACTGGACCGCGGGCATGTCCGCGATCGAGTTCCTGCGGGACATCGGCAAGCACTTCCGGGTCAACAAGATGCTGACCAAGGAGTCCGTCGCCCGCCGGCTGGAGTCCGACGAGGGCATCAGCTACACCGAGTTCAGCTACCAGCTGCTCCAGAGCATGGACTTCCTGGAGCTGTACCGCCGCTACGGCTGCGTCCTCCAGCAGGGCGGCAGCGACCAGTGGGGCAACCTCACGGCCGGCCTGGACCTGATCCACCGCCTGGAGCCGGGCGCCGAGGTGCACGCGCTGGCGACGCCGCTGGTGACGAAGGCGGACGGCACGAAGTTCGGCAAGTCGGAGGGCGGGGCCGTCTGGCTCGACGCGGAGATGACGACGCCGTACGCGTTCTACCAGTTCTGGCTGAACGCGGACGACCGGGACATCTCGCGCTACATGCGCTTCCTCAGCTTCCGGACCCGGGCCGAGCTGGAGGAGCTGGAGAAGGTCACGGAGGAGCGCCCGCAGGCGCGGACGGCGCAGCGCGCGCTGGCCGAGGAGCTGACGACGCTGGTGCACGGGGCGGACCAGTGCGCCGCGGTCGTCGCCGCGTCGAAGGCCCTGTTCGGCCAGGGTGAGCTGGGTGAGCTGGACGAGGCGACGCTGACCGCCGCCCTGTCCGAGGTGCCGCACGCCCGGGTCACCGAGCTGGGCCCGCTGGTGGACCTGCTGGTGGAGGCCGGTCTGGCGCCGAGCAAGTCGGGGGCGCGGCGCACGGTCAAGGAGGGCGGCGCGTACGTGAACAACGTCAAGGCCGTCGACGGCGAGGCGGCCCCGGCCCGCGAGGAGTTGCTGCACGGGCGCTGGCTGGTGCTGCGCCGGGGCAAGAAGAACCTGGCGGCGATCGAGGTCACGGCCGGCTGAGCCGTCCCCGTACCGCACGGCAGCGGCCGGGCGCGCGTGGTGCGTGCCCGGCCGCTGCCGTGCGTCCCGGCGGATTCAGGTGCGCTGTCTGTTGCCCCGGAGCGAGGCGTACAGCATGTCGCCGACACCGACCACCACCACCGCGCCGATGAGCTGGAGCACATGGCGTGTCCAGTCGATGCCCTTGGTGTCGTTGACACCGATCCAGGTGGCGACAGCGTTTCCGAGGACGCTGCCGATCATGCCGAAGATGACCGTCAGCCACAGCGGAATCTGCTGCTTGCCCGGCAGGATCGCCTTGGCGATCAGTCCGAGGACCAGGCCCACGATGATTGCCCACAACCAGCCCATGTGCTGCCTCCTTGTGCGACGCCGTGTCGCGCATGTCCCGCCCAGTTTCGGCGCTGCGGCGGTCCGCCGCACGTCGGGCGGGTCCGTGCGGACGGCATGCGGTACGTACACATATGGCGTGCCCCGGTCTCGTTCGCGGTGGAGGCCGGGCGTAGCGTAGGAGCGTGCCGGTCCGGGTCCGGGGAAGGTTGGTGGGGACGTGGTGCGCAAACAGGGTGGTGCGGAGGTCTTCCGGATCACGGGGGCCCGGCAGGGGCTGGCCGAGGACGTCCGCGGCAGACAGCGCCGCTATGTGATCTCGATGAGCGTGCGCACGGTGTCGGTGGTGGCCGCCGCGCTCCTGTGGAACGTGGAGCGGCACATCGCGTTCGTGGCGCTCGGTCTCGGGGTGCTGCTGCCGTACGTGGCCGTCGTCATCGCCAACGCGGGCCGCGAGACCAGCCCCGCGCTGCCGTCCACGTTCGTCCTGCCGCCCCAGTCGTATCCGGCGCTCGAAGCAGGCGCGGCGACGCCCTCACCGCAGTCCGGACGCGGTTTCCGGTCTTCGGATGGGCCTGAGCACGACTGAGCCCACGGGGGCCCCAAGCTCAAGAAAAGCTCAGATCAATCATGAAGTTCCGGTGCACCGCGGCAGGGTGTGCGTGACATACTTTGTAGGCGCTCCGCATCCCCCGTCGGAGCGACGGACCGACGCCGGGCAGCTCCCCCCGTGGCTGCCCGGCGTCGCCATTCCCGCGTCCGGGGGCGCGTCCGGCACCCTCTAGGGTTGAGTGCGTGAACTCCCCGGAATCCGCCGAGAATCCCTCCGCCCCCGTCTGTTCGGCCAAGGGCTGCCGGGCCGACGCCGTCTGGGTGCTGGCCTGGAACAACCCGAAGCTGCACACGCCGGAGCGCCGCAAGACGTGGCTGGCCTGCGAGGAGCACCGGGAGCACCTGTCCTCGTTCCTCGGAGTGCGGGGCTTCCTCAAGGACGTGGTGACGCTGGCGGAGTGGGAGTCGCGCCCGGCGTCCCCCTGACGGGTCCGGGTCAGCCGCCGATCGCGGACATCGGGCGGTCGGGCTGCAGGAAGCTCGGGTCGTCAAGGCCGGAACCGGCCTTCTTGCCCCACATCGCCTGCTTCCAGATGCGGGCGATCTCCTCGTCGGGCGCCGCCGAGCGCAGCGCCCCGCGCAGGTCGGTCTCCTCGCGGGCGAACAGGCAGGTGCGGACCTGTCCGTCGGCGGTGAGCCGGGTGCGGTCGCAGGCCCGGCAGAAGGGGCGGGTGACGGAGGCGATGACGCCGACCCGGTGCGGTCCGCCGTCGACGGTCCAGCGCTCGGCGGGGGCGGAGCCGCGCTCGCCGTCGTCCTCGGGGGTGAGGGTGAAGCGGGTGCGCAGCGAGTCGAGGATGTCGCCCGCGGTGATCATGCCGTCGCGCTTCCAGCCGTGCTGGGCGTCCAGCGGCATCTGCTCGATGAAGCGGAGCTCGTAGTCGTGTTCGACGGCCCAGGCGAGCAGGTCGGGGGCCTCGTCGTCGTTGAGCCCCGGCATCAGGACGGTGTTGACCTTGACGGGGGTGAGCCCGGCGTCCCGGGCGGCTTCCAGGCCGGCCAGCACGTCGTGGTGGCGGTCGCGGCGGGTGAGGGTCTTGAACACCTCGGGGCGCAGGGTGTCGAGCGAGACGTTGACCCGGTCGAGGCCGGCGTCCGCGAGGGCGGCGGCGGTCCGCTTCAGCCCGATGCCGTTGGTGGTGAGGGACATCCTGGGGCGGGGGTCCAGGGCCGCGCACCGCTGGACGATGGAGACGAGGCCGGGGCGCAGCAGCGGTTCGCCGCCGGTGAAGCGGACCTCGGTGACGCCGAGCGTGGTGACGGCGATGCGGACGAGCCGGACGATCTCGTCGTCGGTGAGCAGGTCGGGCTTGGCCAGCCACTGCAGGCCCTCCTCGGGCATGCAGTACGTGCAGCGCAGGTTGCACCGGTCGGTGAGCGAGACGCGCAGGTCGGTGGCGACCCGGCCGTAGGTGTCGATGAGCATGTGGGCCCCCTCCCCCGGTGACTTCCCGGTCGTGGTGTCTGACTCTTTCGAGCCTACGCGAGACCGCCGACGGCGGAGGGGCCCGTTTGGCACGAGGCGCGGCGAGGCCGCGTCGTAGGGTCCTACGACGCGGCCTCGGCCGGGCCGGGTCAGTGGGCTCCGATGCCGGTGAGGGACTTGACCTCCAGTTCGGCGTACTTGCCCTTGTCCGGCTCCTCCTTGGACAGGAGCGAGCCGATCCAGCCGAGCAGGAAGCCGAGCGGGATGGAGATCAGGCCGGGGTTCTCCAGCGGGAACCAGGCGAAGTCGACGCCCTTGAACATCGAGGACTTCTCGTTGCCGGAGACGACCGGTGAGAACAGCACCAGGATCACCGAGGAGGCGAGACCGCCGTAGATCGACCACAGCGCGCCCCGGGTGGTGAAGCGCTTCCAGAAGAGGCTGTAGAGGATCGTCGGCAGGTTGGCCGAGGCGGCGACGGCGAAGGCGAGGGCGACGAGCCCGGCGACGTTCATGTCGCGGGCGAAGACGCCGAGGACGATCGCGGCGGCGCCGATGAAGACGGTGGACCAGCGGGCGGCCTTCATCTCCTCCTGCTCGGTGGCCTGCCCCTTGCGGATGACGTTGGCGTAGATGTCGTGGGCGAAGGAGGACGAGGAGGCGAGGGTCAGTCCGGCGACGACGGCGAGGATGGTGGCGAAGGCGACGGCGGAGATGACGGCGAGCATGACCGCGCCGCCGGTGGTGCCGGTCCCGCCGAGGTATTCGGCGAGTTGCGGGGCGGCGGTGTTGCCGGGCGCCTCGATGTTCTTCGGGCCGATCAGCGCGGCGGCGCCGAAGCCCAGGGCGATGGTCATCAGGTAGAAGGCGCCGATGATGCCGATGGCCCAGTTGACGGACTTACGGGCGGCCTTGGCGGTGGGCACCGTGTAGAAGCGGATCAGGATGTGCGGCAGTCCCGCGGTGCCGAGGACCAGGGCCAGGCCGAGGGAGAGGAAGTCCAGCTTCGAGGTGCCGGTGGCTCCGTACTTCAGTCCGGGCTCCAGGAACGCGGAGCCGTGGCCGCTCTTCTCTGCGGCGGTGCCCAGCAGGTCGGAGACGTTGAAGTCGAACTTCCACAGCACCATGAGGGTCATCAGGAGGGCGCCGGCGATGAGCAGGACGGCCTTGACCATCTGGACCCAGGTGGTGCCCTTCATGCCGCCGATGGTGACGTAGACGATCATCAGTACGCCGACCAGCGCAACGATGAGGATCTTTCCGCCGTCGCTGCTGATGCCGAGGAGCAGGGTGACCAGTGCTCCGGCGCCCGCCATCTGTGCCAGCAGGTAGAAGATCGACACGATGATGGTGGAGACGCCCGCCGCGGTGCGCACCGGGCGCTGGCGCATCCGGTAGGCGAGGACGTCGCCCATGGTGTATCGGCCGGAGTTGCGCAGCGGTTCGGCGACGAGCAGGAGCGCCACCAGCCAGGCGACGAGGAAGCCGATGGAGTAGAGGAACCCGTCGTAGCCGAAGAGGGCGATGGCGCCGGCGATACCGAGGAAGGACGCGGCGGACATGTAGTCGCCGGAGACCGCGAGTCCGTTCTGGAAGGCGGTGAACTGCCGCCCGCCCGCGTAGAAGTCGGAGGCGCTGCGGGTCTGGCGGCCGGCCCAGACGGTGATGCCGAGGGTGGCGGCGACGAAGACCGCGAACAGAGTGATGATGAGCGGCCGGTGCTCGCTGGTGGACGAGGCGGCGAGGGTCACGGCGGTGTGGGAGTGGTACGCGGCGCTCATGCGTCGGCCTCCATGCGGTCCTTGATGGCCTCGGCCCTGGGGTCCAGCTTCGCGTTGGCGTGGCGCGAGTAGAACCAGGCGATGAGGAAGGTGGTGAGGAACTGGGCGAGGCCGAAGACGAAGGCCACGTTGATGTTGCTGAACACCTTGGTGCCCATGAAGCCGCCCGCGTAGTTGGAGAGCAGCACGTACAGCAGGTACCAGAGGACGAAGGCGACGGTCAGCGGGAAGGCGAACGAGCGGTAGGAGCGGCGCAGTTCGCCGAACTCCGCGCTGCCTTGCTCCGCGAGGAACGCCTCGGTCGTGGGCTGGGCAGGGCTCTTCTCCGTACTGCCCTCGGGCGGCGGTGCATCGGTAGCCACGGATTCTCCTCGCGACGCGGGTGCGGTGGTGGGGACGATCGGTTGCACGGGTGACCTCGTTCGGGGTGGTGGTGCGCTTCCCCTGACAACGGCACGCAACGCGTGGCGAAGCGGTTCACTTGGGTTCACCCCTTCTCGCCATCACCCCTTCGGGGGGTCGGATGTGCACGTGTTCGTACGAATCGATTGATGTGCCGGGATGACCGGCGCTAGCTTCACTGGTCATGTACGCGACCGGGCGCACCTCGTGTCCGGTCGGCTGACACGGATGAAGTGGAGACCCCATGGCTCATCTGAGATCCGGACGGACGCGCGCACTGACACTGCCCGTCGGATTGGCCCTCACCGCCTCGCTCGGCTTCCTGCCGGCTGGGATCGCCTCCGCCGCCCCGGCGGGGCACGGTGCCCCCGCGGCGGCGGTGCCGGCGGACGGACCGGAACTGTCGTACGTGGTCAACACCCAGGGCGGTCCGGGCACCGTCAAGCAGGTGCGCAAGGCGGTGGAGCGGGCCGGCGGCACAGTGGTGATCGCCTACGACCGGATCGGCGTCATCGTCGTCCACTCGAAGAACCCGGACTTCGCGAAGACGGTCCGCGAGGTCAGGGGCGTCCAGTCGGCGGGCGCCACGCGCACCAACCCGATCGCGCCGCAGGCCACCAAGGACATCGGGGTCGAGCAGCCCCTGACGGCCGCGCAGGAGAGGGCCGCGGCGGCGAAGGCGACGGCGGACCAGGACCCGATGGAGCCGTTGCAGTGGGACCTGCCGGCCATCAAGGCGGACCAGGCGCACAAGAAGTCGCTGGGCAGCTCCCGGGTGACGGTCGCGGTCATCGACACCGGGGTGGACGACACCCACCCGGACCTGGCGCCCAACTTCGACCGCGCGGCCTCCGCGAACTGCGTGTCGGGCGCCCCGGACACCACGGAGGGCGCCTGGCGGCCGAAGCCCGGCGAGAGCGACCACGGCACCCATGTCGCCGGCACCATCGCGGCGGCCAAGAACGGCGTCGGCGTGACGGGCGTGGCGCCGGGCGTGAAGGTGTCCGGCATCAAGGTCGCCAACCCGGACGGCTTCTTCTACACGGAGGCCGTGGTCTGCGGTTTCGTCTGGGCGGCCGAGCACGGCGTGGACGTCACCAACAACAGCTATTACACCGACCCGTGGCTGTACAACTGCAAGAACGACCCGGACCAGGGCGCCCTGGTCGAGGCCGTGTCCCGGGCCGCCCGGTACGCCGAGCGGAAGGGCGCGGTCAACGTCGCGGCGGCCGGGAACTCCGCCGAGGACCTGGCGGCGGACTCCATCGAGGACACCACCAGCCCGAACGACACCACCCCGGGCGGCCGGACCGTGGACCCGCGCCAGTGCCTGGACGTCCCGTCGATGCTCCCGGGCGTCGTCACGGTCTCGGCGACGGGTGCGAAGGGCCTGAAGGCGTCGTACTCGAACTACGGGAACGGGGTCGTCGACGTGGCCGCGCCCGGCGGGGACTCGACCATCTACCAGACGCCCGAGCCGCCGGCGACGAGCGGGCTGATCCTCTCGACGCTGCCGGGCGGCAGGTACGGCTACAAGGCCGGTACGTCGATGGCGTCCCCGCACGTCGCCGGCGTCGTGGCCCTGATCAAGTCGAAGCACCCGTACGCCCAGCCCGCCGCGGTCAAGGCGCTGCTGACGCTGGAGGCGGACGCGAAGGCGTGCGACGCGCCGTACGACATCGACGGTGACGGCACGGCCGACGCGGTCTGCGAGGGCGGCAAGAACCGCAACGGCTTCTACGGGGCCGGTGTGGTGGACGCGCTGGACGCCGTGCGCTGGTGAGCCCGGGGTCCGGGGGCCGCGCGCGGCGGCCCCCGGACCGCCGGATCACGGCTTGATGAGGACCTTGAGCGCCGAGCGCCCGTCCATCGCCTTGTAGCCGGCCGGCACCTCGTCGAGCCCGACGGACAGGTCGAAGACGGGCGAGGGGTCGATGGTGCCGTCCAGCACGTCCGGCAGCAGCTCCGGGATGTACGTGCGCACGGGGGCGACGCCGCCGCGCAGGGCGATGTTCCGGCTGAACATGTCGCCGAGGTCGAGGCCCGTGCCGCTGCCGTGCGGGACGCCGACGTAGCCGATCGCACCGCCGTCCCGGGTGATGCCGACGGCGGTGCGCATCGACTGCTCGGTGCCGACGGCCTCGATCACGCAGTGCGCGCCCTCGCCGCCGAGCAGTTCCCGTACCGCCGCGACGGCCGCGTCGCCGCGCTCGGCGACGACGTCGGTGGCGCCGAAGTCCCGGGCGATGTCCGTGCGCGCGGCGTGCCGGCCGAGCGCGATGATCCGCTCCGCGCCGAGCCGCTTGGCGGCCATCACCCCGCACAGCCCGACGGCCCCGTCGCCGACGACGGCGACGGTCGATCCGGCCCGTACGCCCGCGCCGACCGCCGCGTGGTGGCCGGTGCCGAGCACGTCGGAGAGGGCCAGCAGCGCGGTGAGCAGCCGGTCGTCGGAGGCCGCGGCGGCGGGCAGGGCGACCAGGGTGCCGTCGGCGAACGGGACGCGGACGGCCTCGCCCTGCCCGCCGTCGGAGCCCACCGAGCCCCAGAAGCCGCCCTGCGGGCAGGAGGTGGTCAGCCCCTCGGCGCAGTACGCGCAGCTGCCGTCGGACCAGACGAAGGGAGCGACGACCAGGTCCCCGGCGGAGAAACCGCGCACCTCGGCCCCGGCCTCCTCGACGATCCCCAGGAACTCGTGGCCGATGCGCTGACCCGGCTGCCGCGCGGACTCACCCCGGTAGGCCCACAGGTCGCTGCCGCAGATGCAGGCCCGCAGGACCCTCAGCACCACGTCGGTGGGCTGCTGGATCACCGGGTCGGGCACCTCCTCCACACGGATGTCGTGGGGGGCGTGGATGACGGTGGCGCGCATGGGTGGGGGTCCTCGCTGATCTCAGATGCTGATACTCCTTTCACGGTACGCCCCCGGGCCGGCTTCTTCCGCGACAGGGCTCAGCGCGCCCAGGGTGAGCAGGAGCTGCGCCGCCACGTACGTGAGCATGACCCAGAAGCCGGCGGCCGGGAGCTGCGGCCAGTGCGCGACACCGGTGGCGATGAGCGCGTCGGAGAGCAGGAAGAGGGCCCCGCCGGTCGCCGCGTACCGGCCGAGGACGCCGGAGCGGTACGCCATGGCGGTCAGCAGCAGGCTGTAGCCGGCCATCGGGACGCGCAGCCCGCCCGGCAGCCCGTCCCAGAGCAGGGCGACGAACACGGTGAGCACGACGGCGTACGCGAGCGCCGGGAGCAGCGCCCCGCGCGCCCGGCCGAACAGCACCAGATAGCAGACGTGCCCGGCGGCGAACCAGGCCATCCCGACGAGGAACGCGAGATCGGAGTCGGCCAGCAGGAGCACGTCGCCCGCCCAGCCGCACAGCAGGGCCGCGATCAGGAGCCCCGGGCCGCGCCGGGCCAGCGCGTATCCGGCGAGCAGCGGCATGAGCAGCGGCTTTGCGCCGAGGTGGAGCCAGCCGGGGCCGGTGAGTTGGCCGACGAGGTCGGCGGCGCACGCGACGAGGAAGGCGATGAGCAGGGGCCGCGCGTACCGCCCGCTCACGCGGTGCCCTCCGGGGCGGGCGCGGCGGCGGGGGCGGACGCGGAGCGGGGCGCGGCTCCGGCGGGACGCCAGCCCGGGCCGCGGAAGATCCGCCCGGCCCGCTCGCCCCAGCTGCCCGCCGCGCGCACGTCGCGGGCGATGGCGGCGTACTCGTGGGTGGCGACGCGCAGCGGGTTGTACGTGTGGATGTTCTTGGTGAGTCCGTAGACCGGCCGCACCGTCTCCCGGGCGAACGAGCCGAACCAGCGGTCCCACACGATGAGGATGCCGCCGAAGTTGCGGTCGAGGTAGCCGCCCTGCGAGGCGTGGTGCACCCGGTGGTGGGAGGGCGTGTTGAGCACGTACTCGAAGGGGCGGGGCAGCTTGTCGATCCGCTCGGTGTGCACCCAGAACTGGTAGACGAGGTTGGCCGACGAGCAGAACGCGAGCGCCGCCGGGTGCACCCCGCACGCGATGAGCGGCAGATAGAACGGCCAGGAGGTCACCGAGGTCCAGGGCTGGCGCAGCGCGGTGGAGAGGTTGAACTTCTCGCTGGAGTGGTGCACCACGTGACAGGCCCACAGGATGCGGATCACGTGGTGGCCCCGGTGGGACCAGTAGTAGAAGAAGTCCTGCGCGAGCAGCATCAGCAGGACCGTCCACCACAGGACCGGGACGCGCAGCGGCGTCAGCTCGTACACCGCGGTGTAGATCGCGACGATGGGCACTTTCCACAGCAGGTCGAAGACCAGGCTGCCCAGCCCCATGGTGATGCTGGTGGCGGCGTCCTTCGCCTCGTAGCCGGCGGCGTCCTCGTCGGGATGGAAGTGGTGCAGTGCCATCTCCAGGACGGTGAGCAGGACGAAAGCCGGTATGGACCAGAGCACTGCGTCGGGCAGGTTCGTCGGCATGCCTGCACGGTAGGGCCGGGGCGGGGCGGTGACCAGATGTTGTTACCAACAAGTATGTAAGACCGGCTGACAGCGCTCTTCGGCACCTTCCGGCGGGGCGGGCGTCGTACGATCGCCGCACCGGTGTGGCTTGGGGGAGGACTGCCGTGCAGGGACTGGAAGTCGCGTTGCTGAGACTGGCGACGACGGTGATCGGCGCGGTGGCCAGGTCTGTGCTGGCACCGAGGCCCGGCGCCGGTCTCGTCACCGACCCGGTGCGCCCGCTCCCCCGCCCCGCGAAGCCGGACCGGCTGGCGGAGGTGCTGGGCGCACGGCTCGCGGAGTCGTACGCGGATGTGCCCGGGCACGAGCGCCTGGCCGCCGTGGACGCGGTACGGGACGCCTTCGCGGCCGGGGGCGAGGTGACGGCGGACCGGCTGTTCGCCGCGGGCCTCGATCCGGACCGGCTCGCGGCCTCGCTCCCGGCACCGGACCCGGGACTCTCCGAGCGGGCGAGGGGCCTGTACGGGGAGCTGCTGGGCCGGTGCTGCGCGCACGTGGTGGAGCGGCTGACCGCCGAACCGTCGTTCATGGCGCGCGCGGCGGTGGAGCAGACCCGCGCCGCGGAGCGCACCCGGGATCTGGTGGAGGACGTACGCCGACGGCTCGGCCCGGCCCCGGAGGCCGCGGCCCTGGACTTCGAGGAGCGGTACGCCCGGTTCGTGGCCCGGGCGCACAGCCGGATGGAGCTGTTCGGGCTGACGCTGGGCCGCTCGGCCGGTGACTGGCCGCTGGAGACTGCCTACATCAGCCTGGCGGTGAGCTCCCAGGACAGCGGGCCGCAGTGGTGGGAGGCCGGTGGACCGGAGCGGGTGACGGTCAAGGTGGAGCAGTGCCTCGCGGGCAGCGAGCGGCTGCTGCTGCGGGGGCCGGCCGGGTCCGGCAAGAGCACCCTGGTGCAGTGGCTCGCGGTGAACGCGGCCCGGCAGTCGTTCGGCGGCGAGCTGGCGGACTGGAACCGCTGCGTGCCGTTCGTCCTGCGCCTGCGCGCGTTCACCTCGGACGACCGGCTGCCGGGCCCGGAGGACTTCCTGCGCGCGGCGGGCGTCCCGCTGCACGGCTCGGCACCCGCCGGCTGGGCGGACCGGCTGCTGTGGGAGGGGCGCGGGCTGGTCCTGGTGGACGGGGTGGACGAGGTCCCGGCCCGGCTGCGGCTACGCACCGAGCGGTGGCTGAAGGACCTGATCACCGCGTACCCCCGCTCCCGGTACGTGGTGACGACGCGGCCGTCCGCGGTCCCGGAGAGCTGGCTGTCCGGCGCCGGATTCGAGGCGCACTCGCTGCTGCCGATGCGCGGGACGGACATCCGCGCCTTCATCGAGCACTGGCACAGGGCCGCCCGCCTGGAGTGCGCGTCCGACGAGGAGCGCGACCGGCTCGACACGTACGAGGAGGCGCTGCGGCACGCGGTGGTCACCCGGCGCGATCTGGGCCGGCTCGCCACCAATCCGCTGATGTGCGCCCTGCTGTGCGCGCTCAACCGGGACCGGCGCATGCAGCTCCCCCGGGCCCGGAAGGAGCTCTACGACGCCGCGCTGGACATGCTCCTCGTCCGCCGCGACACGGAGCGCGAGATCACGGGCGTGGAGGGGGTGGACCTGACCCGGGAGGAGCAGACCGCGCTGCTGCAACGGCTGGCGTACTGGCTGATCCGCAACGGCCTGGCGGAGGCGGACCGGGGCGAGGCGCTCGATCTGGTGACCGAGTGGCTGACGGCGATGTCCCAGATCCGGGCGACCCCCGAGGACGTCTTCTCCCACCTCCTCATCAGGAGCGGCCTGCTCCGCGAACCCGCGCCCGGCGCCGTCGGGTTCGTGCACCGCACCTTCCAGGACTATCTGGGCGCCAAGGCCGCGGTGGAGGCCCGCGATCTGGGGGTGCTCGCGAAGAACGCGCACGACGACCAGTGGCACGACGTGATCCAGATGGCGGTGGGCCACGCCCGGCCGGACGAACGCGAGCGGCTGCTGCGGCAGTTGCTGAGGCGCGCCGACCGGGCACCCCGCCACCGTCACCGCCTGGTGCTGCTGGCGGCGGCGAGCGCGGAGCACGCGCCGGAGCTGGGGCCCGCGTTGCGGGCCGACATCCGCGACCGGACCGAGGCGCTGCTGCCGCCGCGCAGCCGCGAGGAGGCGGAGGAGCTGGCGGCGGTCGGGGAGCTGGTGCTGGAACTGCTGCCGGGGCCGGATGAGGTGGAGGGCGAGTACGCGGCGGGGTACGTGGTGAGGACCGCCGGGCTGGTGGGCGGGGACGCGGCCTTCGAGGTCATCAGGCGCTATCGAGGTGACGAGCGACACTCGGTGGGTGCCCAACTGTGCGAGGCGTGGGCCTCCTTCGACACCGTCGCGTACGCGCGGGACATTCTTGCCGCGCGGGCGTGGGACGGGGAGGGCCCCTACCTCTCCGCGTTCACCCCGGAGCATCTGCCGGCTCTCGGTCATGTTCCCGACGCGCGCGCCATCCGGTTGCAGGGGGAGCACCCGGACCTCTCCTCGCTGGCCTCCCGCCCCCACATGACGAAGCTCTTCGTCTACGACAACAAGGGGCTGACCGACCTCACCCCGCTGGCATCGGTGGACTCGCTCACGGAGGTGGGGCTCAGCAAGTGTCCCGGAGTGCGGGACCTCAGCCCCTTGCATGCTCTGCCGCTGACTTGGCTGTCACTGGTTGACCTGCATCCGGATCTGCCGGTCGGTCAGCTGGAACCTTTCACTGGGCTGTCCACCGTGATTCTGGGGCACCGCTTCCCCGTCGACAGCCTCGGCGAACTGCCGCTGAGCCGCCATCTCACCTCTCTGACCGTGGTCGCAGGGGCCAGAGAGATGAGTCTGGAAGGGATCGAGCAGTGGACCACGCTGGAGCACATCCGCATCGACTGCCGGCCCCGACTCCGAGACCTGCACGAATGCGCGGTCTTCCGCAGGCTTCGCAGGATCACCCTCGAAAATCTGGACGACCTTGACTTGGCCGTGCTGGGCGGCGCGTCCTCCCTCGTCACTCTCGACCTCTACCGCTGTCGGCTGCTGCGTGGTCTGGAACCGCTGGCCGAGTTGCCCGGGCTGAAGGCGCTGTCGCTCTACTCCTGGCCGAAGCACCTCGGTGTGTCCCACGCGTACGACCTGACGCCCCTGGCCGCCCTCGACGGGCTCACCATCTCCCTCGGCGCCGACACACCCACCACCGGCGAAGAGCACTTCCCGCCCGACCGGATCAAACGCCTGCGCTGAGCCCCTAGACCCCCGCCGCCCCCAGCAAATGCCCCGCCCCGTACGTCACCGCCATGGCCACCGCTCCCCCGCCCATGTTCCGCAGCACCGCCGGGCCCGCCGCCGCCTCGCCCAGGCGGGCGCTCCACCAGCCCGTCACGGCCAGCACCGCGAGGACGGAGAGCACGGTCACCGGGACCCGGGCGGTGGCCGGGGGCAGCACGATGGCCAGCAGCGGCAGCAGCGCGCCGACCGTGAACGCGAGGAAGCTGGCGCCCGCCGCGTGCCACGGGTTGGTGAGGTCGTCCGGGTCGATGCCGAGTTCCACCTCCGCGTGGGCGCGCAGCGCATCGCGCTCGGTGAGCTGGACGGCGGCCTCGCGGGCGACCTCGCGGCTCAGGCCCTTGCCCTCCAAGAGGCCCGTCAGCTCGGCGAGTTCCGCCTCCGGGGTCTCCTGGAGCTCCCGCTTCTCCGTGGCCAGCGCGGCCTTCTCCGAGTCGCGCTGGGTGGACACCGAGACGTATTCACCGGCCGCCATCGACAGCGACCCGGCGAGCAGCCCGGCCAGCCCGGCCGTCAGCAGGGCGCCCCGGTCGCCGGTGGCGCCGGCGACACCGACGACGAGGCCGGCGGTGGACACCACACCGTCGTTCGCCCCGAGCACGGCGGCCCGCAGCCAGTTGAGCCGGGTGCCCAGCCCGGCACCGTGAGGTTCGTCGTGCTCCGGCGCTCGCGTCATCCCGGGATGGTCTCACCTTCGGGGGCGCCGCGCTCAGCACCGCGCCGCCGGGGCCAGCGCGCGGACGTCGCGGGCCGGGACGCGGCGCAGGGCCTTGTGGCCGGGCACCTTGAGCGTGACCGCCTCCCGGTCGCTGAGGACGAGTTCGCCGCAGGTGGCGCCGGTGGCCGTGGAGACGACGACGAGCGGGCCCGCCGGCTTCGGCTCCGCCGCCTTCTCGGCCGGGACGATCCAGGTCACCGCGATGGCCGCGACGACCGCGGTCAGCCCGGCGACCGAGCAGCGGCGCGCCGAGGCCAGCACGTCCTGGATGTTCTCGACCTCGTCGAGGACGGCGGACAGCAGCGCGTCCCCGGTCAGCCAGGTGCCCTCCCCGAGGCGCCCGTGCGCCGCACGCACCGCGAGCAGGGCGCCCCGCAGGAGCAGCAGGAAGGCCAGGACGAGCAGACCGGCGGTGAGCAGGCGCCAGGCCGGGGTGAGGCCCGCGACGCTCTCCGGTCCCTTGAGGACGAAGACGACTCCGACGAGCCCGGTCAGCGCCGTGAGGCCGTTGCGCCAGCCCTCGGCCTGCCGGCGTGCGGCGGTGAGCTGTTCGAGTTGCAGCTGCTGGCCGAGCTGGGCGAACCGCTTCCTGGTCAGGTCCGTCACGGCACCGGCACGTCCCAGAAGGCGCCGCAGCCGGAGTCCGGGGACTCGGCGGGCCGGTCGGGGTGCGGATAGCCGCACTGGCAGTAGACCGGAATGCTCCCCGACAGCTTCTCCGGGGTCCTGCGGCGGCCGAGCAGCCTGCCCTTGCCCTTGTACGGGCCGAGCACCCCGTACGACACCCGGAAGACGCTGCTCGCGTGGCAGTTCGGGCAGTCGCTCGTCACGACGTACCAGCGGCCGTCGGCCGATCGCGTGGCAGTCGGGGTGCCGACGGAAGCGAGCTGCTGCTCGCGGAACGGGGTCAGATCATGCGCGGGCGGCATCGGCCTTCCTCTCCTGCGGTGCGTCGTCGTGGTACGAGCGCGCGGGCGGCGTCGGGGCGGGGGCGTCGGGATACGTCTTCGGTACGTCGAGGCCGAACACGTCCGCGTACAGCCGCAGCCGCTCCACGACCCGGTCCGTGGTCCACTCCAGCTCCCGCGCGCTGACGGCGATCCGCTCCCCGGGCACCGGGCCGGCGAGTGCGGGGGCCCGGCCGGTGTACTCCTCGGTGAGCAGGATCAGGTCCTGCCACAGCGGGATGTTGGAGAACCCGGGCCGCTCGACGCGGAGTTCGACGCCGAAGGGACGGTAGAGGGCGAGCCGGTCCCAGGCCTGGTCCATCGGCCAGCCGAAGCGGGCGGCGACCCGCAGCAGGTCGAGCGGCCCGACGGGCCGGTCTCCGGCGAGGTCGTCCTCGAACATCGCGGTGTCGTGCGGGGTGGGGCGCCACCGGGCCCATTCCGCGTCGGCCGCGTCTTCGCGGGGCTGCCAGGGGCTGCCGAGGGGGGCGAAGCGGCTGAGCTCCCTGACGCTGTCGCCGAGGGTGTTGCCCATACTGCGGGCGTGCCGCACGAGTTGAGCGGCGCCGGGCCGGGGCAGCCATCGTGCGCCGTCCGCCGCCCACTCACACGACGCCTCGGCCACGGCCGACGTCACGGAGAGCCCGGCGAGCTCGCCGGAGAGCGGCGCGAAGTCGGGTTCCATGCCCAGCAGCGGGGCGAGTTGGGCGAGCGCGGTATGGACCGCGCCGAGGGTGCGCCGGCTTCCGGCGGCGGCCAGCAGGGCGTAGGCGGAGTCCAGGCGGGTGGGCCCGCTGGGCCTGCTGAGCCACTCCAGCTCCCAGGACCAGGGCATGAGCAGGGTCATGTCCTCCTGAGGGGCGGCGAGCCAGCGCTCCGCGAGCCCGGGGGCCCGCTCATCCACCAGCCCGGCGTCCGCCAGGCCGCTCAGCGCCTCGACGATGTCGGCCGGATCGGCCTGGGAGGAGCGCGCGGTCACGGCGATCTCGGCGAGCGGCGCCAGATAGCCACCGGCGACGTCATCGTCGTCGCGGTCGGCATATATCTCGTAGCTCTCCCCCGGCCTGGCCGGGTCAGCCAGCAGGACGCCCTGCAGTTTGGTGAAGCGGGCACTCCCCAGTCCGTCTGCCTGGGACGTGGCCGTACCCATGGCGTCGAAGAGGGAGAAGAAGGTGGCGAACCGCGCATGCACCTCCCCCACCGTCATGTCCATGCGGGCGGCAGCCACGGCCCAGTGCCGCCGGGAGGGACGGCGTCGCGCCCAGAGGCGACGCCCGAACGCCCGGTCCGCCTCGTCGAATTCCTGGTTGACCTCGCTCCTCCGCCTGGGCTCGACCATGTCGTCGTCCGCCGAGAGGCCGAGCCAGGCGTAACGGCGGACCACCCGCTCGTACTCCTGCCGGGAGGGTGGTCTGTCCATCACCGGTCCGCGCCCGCCTCTGGTGAACACGGGGTGCAGACTCAGCAGTTGCAGATCCTGGTCGGTGGCCACCGTGTCGGCGCCGACCGGGACCGTGTCGAGGTCCAGGTCGAACCGCGCCAGCGGGAAGCCGAGCCGGGCGAAACGCTGAGCCCGTCCCAGCGCCTCCCGCCAGGGCAGGCCGGCCCGTACGGAGAAATGGCGGAGCAGGAAGAGCGGCGACTGCCGCTGGTGCTCGGCCTCCTCCCCTTCCGTTCCCCACATCTTGATCAGCGCCGTGCTGAGGGCGCCTTCGCTCTTTCCGAGCAGCTGCCGGTCCACCGGGTCGAGCTGTACCGCGTGCGCGGCGTCGAGGTCGGCGACGGCCGGGACGCCGATCCCGACGATGGCGTACCGACGCAGCCGCCGAAGCAATTCACCCAGCGTGACGGGCGGCTCCCAGGCCTCGGGCACCACGGCTCGCTCAAGTCGGACACTGCCCCCGTACTCCCCCGCGACCGCGCGTGTCTCCCAGGGCACCGGCCCCGGATATCCCGCCAGGGACTCCGGTACCGGGGTCTCCGTCCAGGACTTGCCCACGGGGATGCGCACGGCGCGCAGGACGGCCACCCGCCAGGCCAGCACTCCGGAAGCGGCCCCGGCGAGCCTGCCGTACCGGGCGGACGTCGGGGTGGGTCCCGCGTGCAACACGATGTCGGCGGGGAGACAGCCGAGCAGGCGCAGCCGAATACCCTCGCCACCCGCCCAGCCCGTCGCGCTGGGCAGAGTGGCGTCGGCGTCGAGGAGCCTGGCGACCAGCGGCTGCGCGACCGAGCCGTGGTCGTGCGCGAAGCCCCAGAGCCACTCCACCGTGAACCAGGCCGGGAGCTCCATCTGTTCGGCGAGGGTGCGGACGTGTTCAGCCACCCATCCCTTGTCGTACGCGAGGATGGTCGTCCTGCTGGTGTTCAGGTCGGGCGAGTGGGTCTCCCTGAGGTCGACGACACAGCCGAAGGACACGTCCTCCAGCCGCCGTGAGAACGCGAGGAACGACTCCCCGGGCCTCGGCTCCGGCCCCTCCTCCGGGGTCCAGATCCCGTCCACGAGCCGGCAGCCCGCCCCCGGCACCCACCACACGTTCTCATCCGCCCGTACCGGGCTCGTGCGGTCGCCGTCGTAGTAGAGGACGTCCGCCTCCCATTCCCTGACCACCTCACCGTCCCGCTCCACACGCATCGCGAAGTCGCACCGCCACACGTACTTCGCCAGCGCCTCGGCGGCCTCGATCGAGTCGTCGTTGAGGTAGAGCCGCACGCGCGTACCGCCGCCCGGCTGGCAGGCGTCGCTCTCCTTGATGCGGAACAGGCTTCCGCTCGACGCGATGTCCACCCGCAGCCCGCGCCCGGACTCGGGGCGGCCGAACTCGTCCGTGACCCTGGTCCAGATGCTGATCTCGTCGGCCAGCATGAAGTAGCTGAACACCCCGATGCCGAAACGGCTGTTCGCGAAGATCCGGAGGTCCTTGTCGACGGCCCGCCAGCGCGCCTGCTCTCTGCGGTACTCCCGGGACTGCTCGAACCGGCGGCCCGCCCGCGAGAACGTGCTGCGCAGGGCGTTCTGGCTCATGCCGACGCCGTTGTCCTCGCACTCCACGTAGGCGCGGCCGTCCTCGTCGGCGCCCTGGCGGAAGACGATCTCGCCCTCCCACTGCTGGCGTATGCCCTCCTTCAGCTCGCCGTAGCGGACCCGGGCGCCTCGGTAGCGGCAGGCGTCCAGGGCGTTCTGGTACAGCTCGCGCAGGGCCAGCGTGCGGTCCCCGTAGAGCTGGGATCCCATGAGGAGTTCGCGCATCTCGTCCTCGGCGAGACTGAACCGCATGAGCGGAAGCCCGTACGCCTCGCCGTGCCCGCCCGCGTTGTACCGGGGGCGCAGCCTGCGGCAGGTGACGCGTTCCGGGAGGTGGGCGAGGGGTCCGGCGGACCCGGTGGAGCCGAGGTGCTGCTTGATGTGCTGGACGGCGTCGTCCGCCCACTCGGTCAGCGTCTCCAGCGCGGCGTGGACCGCCGGGTGCGGGCAGGGCAGGTCGAGGTCGATGCCGGTGCCGAGCGGGCCGCGGGTCCAGCGCAGCTCCTGGACGCCGGTGACGGCCTGGGCGGGAACGAGGCCGTCCGTGACGCCGATGTTGTCGACCAGGACTCCCGGCATGTCCCGCAGGTCGCCGCCGAGCAGCCCCGCGAGCCCGATGAGCCAGGACAGCTCCCTCGCCCGCCACCGCTCGACGGGTCCGGTGCGCGGGGTGATGTCCGAGGGGCGCTGTGCTTCGTCGGCGGCATCGCGCTCACCCGCGTACGGCTGGGTGGGCGGAACGGCGGTCTGGCGGCAGACCCGGACCAGGCCGTCCAGGGTCTCCGCCAGCCGGGCGGATTCCTCGCTGCCGAGCATCGCGGCGGCCAGGGGGCGCAGCAGGCCCGGCGCGTAGAGGTCCCACAGGTCCTCGCGGCCCAGGACATGGCGGTGTATCAGCCACGCGGCGACGGCGCCGGCCTCCTCGGCGGCGCCCCGCCCGGCGAGTTCGCGCCCCTTGCGCCAGATCAGCGGGTGGGCGGCGTACGTGTGCTCCAGGTCGATGCGGGCCGGGTCGGCGCCGAGCGCCCCGGTGGCGGGGTCGAGCCGGAGGGGTTGGGCTGCGGCGGCCTCCTTGACGCCCATGGCGTAGACGGCCTCGCGGACGAAGGGGGCGGCCATGAGGACGGCGAACTCGCAGGGGTCCAGGAGCGGGCCGCCCTGGGTGACGGACGGGGCGAGGAGCGCCCGCAGCCCGGCCGTGAGCACGCGCACGGGGTAGTTGTCGTCGGCCCAGGGGTCGGTGACCGCGGCCAGGGCGGCGGCCCGCCACTTGGCGCACTCCAGGACCAGCCGTTGCAGGGCGCCCTGGAGCTCGCGCCTGCGGTCCTCGTCGCACTGGACTGCGGCCCAGAGCTCGGGGTCGCCGACGGCCACGGACCACTCCTCCTGGAGGGTCCGCCCGGAGCAGAGTTCGACGTCGTTGATGGCGCCGGGGCCGCTCGGCGCGTACTGCGGGGCGGGCTGCTGTTCGTGCTGGGCGGCGCGGGCGAACTCCGTGGTCCTGCGGACGGTGTGGGTGATCACCTCGCCCACGGTGCGCGGGGAGCTGTCGGAGGCGAGTGCCTCCGCGAGCGCCCGGGTGAAGTGGCTGCCCTCGTGGTCGTCGGAGCCGCAGGTCTGGCCCGCCGCGCAGCCGAAGAGGACGGCCACCCGGTCGCGCCAGGAGGGAAAGTTGGTGGCAGGGCCGCCGAAGGAGACCTCCGCGTCGGGCTGGACGTCGCGGCAGGCGTCGACGGTGAGCAGCACGGTGCCGGCCCGGCAGCCTCTGAGCAGGGTCGTCAGGTCGAGGCCGATCAAGCCGGCGGTGTCGACGTGGGGTGGATCGGTCGACCAGTTGAGCTGGGCCTCGGAGGGGACGAGGTAGTCGGAGCCGTCCACGGAGAGCCCGTGTCCGGTGAAGTGGATCAGCACGGTGCCGCCTTCGGGAGCCATGCAGCAGACGCGGCTGATGGCACTGATGATCCGGGACCGCAGCGCCGGGCGGTCGGCCGTGAGCCCCAGCGTCTCGACGGTGTAGCCGGAGGACCGCAGTGCCGAGCCGAGCAACTCCGCGTCCTTGACCACCGCTTGGGTCAGGTCCGGGAAATGGTCGCTCAGTTCGTACTGCGGCACCGCGATGATCAGTGCCTGCCTGCTGTCCCCCACGGCCTGCGTCGCCTCCCCCTCGGCCCTTCGGTAGCAGATCACCTTGCCACAGCGGGCCGGGCTACGGACGGGTTCGGTGAGCTCCGGCCGCCGGGCACGCGCGCACACCGAATGGGGGACTGTCCGACACGGCCCGTATTCTCTGTGACCATGCTCGACGACCCGCAGACCGCAGCACCATGGCCGACCGCCTACCCGCAGGGGTACGCGGTCGTCGACGTGGAGACCACCGGGCTCGCCCGGGACGACCGGATAGTGTCCGCTGCCGTCTACCGCCTGGACGCACGGGGCGACGTCGAGGACCACTGGTACACGCTGGTCAACCCGGAGCGCGACCCGGGACCCGTCTGGATCCACGGGCTGACGAGCGACGTGCTGGAAGGCGCGCCGCTCTTCCCGGAGATCGCCGCCGAGCTGTCCGAACGGCTCGCGGACCGGGTGCTCGTCGCGCACAACGCCGCGTTCGACTGGTCGATGCTGGCGCGGGAGTACGCACGCGCCTCGGTCACCGCCCCGGTCCGGCAGCGGCTGTGCACCATCGCGCTCGCCAAGGAGCTCCGGCTGCCGCTGCCCAATCACAAGCTGGCGTCCCTCGCGGAGCACTTCGGCGTGGTTCAGCAGCACGCCCACCACGCGCTGGACGACGCGCGGGTGCTGGCGGAGGCGTTCCGCCCGAGCCTGCACGCGGCGGCGCGGGGCGGGGTGCGGCTGCCGCTGCTGGAGTGCCGCCCGCTGACCGAGTGGTCCCACTCGCCGGTGACCCCGCGGTCCGGGTCCTCCTCCTCGTACGGGGGACACACCAGCTGGCGCCCCTCGCGGAAGCGTCCGGCGTGCCCGTATCCGAATCCGGGACGGTACGAGAAGGACAAACCGCTCATGCAGGGCATGCGGGTGGCGTTCTCCGGGGACACCTCGGTCGACCGCGAACTGCTGGAGGACCGGGCGGTGGAGGCGGGGCTGCACGTGGCGACCAGCGTCTCCCGGCTGACCAGCCTGCTCGTCACCAACGACCCCGACTCGGCGACGTCGAAGACGGTGAAGGCGAAGGCGTACGGCACCCCGATCCTGGACGAGAGCGCCTTCACCCACCTCCTGCGCGACGTCGCCCCGGCCGTCGCGAAGGTGCCGGCGCCCACGCCGTCATCGGAGTGAACCGGGGGCGACTCGCCGCCCGCCGCCCGTCCGCCGCCGCCCCCGCGCCCCACCCTGTGGCGCATGGCACGTTGTGAGGTCTGCGGAAACGACTACGGGATGTCCTTCGAGGTGCACGCGCAGGGCGCGGTGCACGTCTTCGACTGCTTCGCCTGCGCCATCCACCGCATGGCGCCCATCTGCGAGCACTGCCGGGTCCAGGTCATCGGCCAGGGCGTCGAGGTCGACGGGCACTGGTTCTGCGGCGGGCACTGCGCCCGCGCGGAGGGGAAGGTGGGCATCGTGGACCGCGTCTGAGGACACCGGACGGCCGCCCCTTCGGCCACCCCGTGCGCGAGACACCCCGCGGCCGGTTGTACCGTCGTGGGGTGTACCGCTTCCTGATGACCCGGCAGTGGCTGATCCTCGCCCTCCTCTCGCTCGTCCTCATCCCCACGATGATCGAGCTGGGTTTCTGGCAGCTGCACCGGCACGAGCACAAGGTCGCGCAGAACGCCCTGATCTCGCGCAACCTGAAGGCGGACCCGGTCGCCGTGTCCGCGCTCACCTCCCCCGGCCACACCGTTCCGCGCTCGGACTACTGGCGCACCGTGACGGCCACCGGGACCTTCGACGAGAAGCACCAGGTCGTCGTCCGCCGCAGGACCGCCACCGACGGCTCCATCGGCGTCCATGTGCTGGTCCCGTTCGACCTCAAGGGCGGCGGCACGGTGCTGGTCAACCGGGGCTGGGTGCCCTCCGCCGACGACCAGCACGCCTTCCCCGACGTACCGGCCGCCCCCAAGGGCGAGGTGACCGTCACCGGGCGGCTCAAGGCCGACGAGACGACCGGCGCGAGCGGCATCAAGGACATCTCGGACCTTCCGGACCGTCAGGTGATGCTGATCAACAGCGCCCAGCAGGCCCGGCTGCTCGACCGGCCGGTGCTCGGCGGCTACATCGAGCTGACCTCCCCGGCGCCGCGGAACGGCTCGCCCGAGCCGATCGAGGCCCCCGACGACAGCTCCATCGGCCCGCACATGGCGTACGCCGTGCAGTGGTGGCTGTTCGCCGCCGGGGTCCCGGTGGGCTTCGTGGTCCTGGCCCGGCGCGAGAAGCGCGACCGGGTCGCCGCCGCCAAGGCCGCCGCCGCCGACGAGGACGCGACGCCGGAACCGGAGCCCGAGCCCGCCCAGGGGTGACTCCGCCTCTCCCGGCACACGGTCCGCTTAACGGAGGCCGGGTTCGGGAAGACGCCTGAACGTGACCCCACGCATCGAGGACTACGCCCTCATCGGCGATCTCCAGACCGCGGCCCTGGTCGGCAGAAACGGTTCCATCGACTGGTTGTGCCTGCCCCGCTTCGACTCGGGCGCCTGCTTCGCAGCCCTGCTCGGCGACGAGGACAACGGCCACTGGCGGATGGCGCCCAAGGGCGCGGACACCTGCACCCGGCGCGGCTACGCGGGCGACTCGCTCGTCCTGGAGACGTACTGGGAGACGCGCACCGGCACCGTCAAGGTGATCGACTTCATGCCGCAGCGCGACAAGGAGCCGGACGTGATGCGGATCGTCGAGGGGGTCAGCGGCACCGTCGAGATGTCGTCCGTGATCCGGCTGCGCTTCGACTTCGGGTCCATCGTGCCCTGGATGCGCCGCTCGGACGGCCACCGGGTCGCCGTCGCCGGGCCGGACTCCGCCTGGCTGCGCAGCGAACCGCCGGTCAAGACGTGGGGCCAGCAGTTCTCCACCTGTTCGTCCTTCACCGTGTCCGAGGGCGAGAAGGTGGCCTTCGTCCTGACCTGGCACCCTTCCCACTCGCCCCGGCCCGAGCGCGTGGACCCCCACGCGGCGCTGGAGAACACCCTGACCGACTGGGCCGAATGGTCCGCCCGCTGCAAGTACCGGGGACCGTACCGGGACGCCGTGATCCGCTCGCTGATCACCCTCAAGGCGCTCACCTTCGGCCCGACCGGCGGCATCGTGGCGGCCCCGACCACCTCGCTCCCGGAGGAGATCGGCGGCGTACGGAACTGGGACTACCGCTTCTGCTGGCTGCGGGACTCCACGCTCACCCTGGGCGCGCTGATCTCGGCCGGCTATCTGGAGGAGGCCGGCGCCTGGCGGAACTGGCTGCTGCGCGCGGTCGCCGGGGACCCGGCCGACCTCCAGATCATGTACGGCCTGGCCGGCGAGCGCAGACTCCCCGAGTCCGAGCTGCCGTGGCTGCGCGGTTACGAGAACTCCGCCCCGGTCCGGATCGGCAACGCGGCGGTGCGCCAGCGCCAGCTGGACGTGTACGGGGAGGTCATCGACTCGCTCCGGCTGGCCCGGGACGCCGGGCTCGACGACAAGCCGCACGCCTGGAGCCTCCAGCTCAGCCTGCTCGGGTTCCTGGAGTCCACCTGGCGCGAACCGGACGAGGGCCTGTGGGAGATCCGCGGACAGCGGCGCCACTTCGTGCACTCCAAGGTGATGGCCTGGGTCGCGGCCGACCGGGCGGTGCGCAGCCTGGAGGACGACCCCTCGCTGGCCGGGGACGCGGACCGCTGGCGGGCGATGCGGGACGCCGTGCACCGGGAGGTGTGCGAGAAGGGCTACGACCCGGTGCGCAACACCTTCACCCAGTCCTACGGCTCCCGGGAGCTGGACGCCGCGACGCTCCTGATCGCCCGGACCGGCTTCCTGCCGCCGGACGACCCGAGGGTGATCGGCACCGTGGACGCGGTGCGCGAAGAGCTGGGCAGCGGCGGCCTGGTGCGCCGCTACAGCACGGACGGCGGATCGATCGACGGGCTGCCGGGCGGCGAGGGCGCGTTCCTGGCCTGCTCGTTCTGGCTGGCGGACGCGTTGCGGCTGACCGGGCGCACCGAGGAGGCCACCGAGCTCTTCGAACGGCTGCTCGCCCTGCGCAACGACGTGGGCCTGCTGGCCGAGGAGTACGACACGGCGGCGGGGCGCCAGCTCGGGAACTTCCCGCAGGCGTTCAGCCACATCGGCCTGGTCGGTACGGCGGTGGCGCTGGCCGGGGCGCAGCCCGTGGAGGCGCGGGCCGCCGAGGACACGGACCCGGGCGGCACGGCAGGATAGGGCCATGGATCTTGGACTGAAGGACCGTGTGTACATCGTCACCGGAGCGACGCGCGGGCTGGGCTACGCCACCGCCCGGGCCCTGGTGGCGGACGGCGCGAAGGTGATCGTCACCGGACGGGACGAGAAGCGCGCCCAGCAGGCCGCCGCCGACCTGGGCCCGGACGCGGTCGGTCTCGGCGCCGACAACGCCGACCCGGCGGCGGCCGAACGGCTGGTGGAGGCCGCCCGGGAGGGCCTGGGCCGGCTCGACGGCATCCTCATCAGCGTCGGCGGCCCGCCGCCGGGCGGGATCGCGGACAACACGGACGAGCAGTGGCAGACGGCCTTCGAGTCGGTGTTCCTGGGCGCGGTACGGCTGGCCAGGGCGTCCGCCGCGGCGCTCGGCGAGGGCGGGGTCATCGGCTTCGTGCTCTCCGGCTCCGTCCATGAGCCGATCGCCGGGCTCACCATCTCCAACGGGCTGCGCCCCGGCCTGGCCGGCGTCGCCAAGTCGATGGCCGACGAGCTCGGCCCGCGCGGCATCCGGGTCGTGGGCCTGCTGCCGGCCCGGATCGACACGGACCGGGTGCGGGAGCTGGACGCGCTGTCGGGCGACGCGGAGAAGGCGCGTACCGCCAACGAGGCGAACATCCCGCTGCGCCGCTACGGCACCCCGGAGGAGTTCGGCCGGACCGCCGCGTTCCTGCTGTCGCCCGCCGCCTCGTACCTGACGGGCATCATGGTGCCGGTCGACGGCGGCCACCGGCACGGTTTCTGAGCCGTACGCGGTGATGCGGGGGCGGCGCCGCCGCCCCCGCATCCCTTCAGCTCACCCGCGCCGCCCGGTGCTTGACGGCCTTGAGCCGGACCTCGGCGGGCAGCCGGGCCAGCCCGGCGGAGTCCCGGGCGTGGGCCAGCGCCTCGCCGCTCAGCCGCCCCAGCGCCTCGTCCGGCGCGGCGTGCGGCTCCATCAGCAGCCGGACCCGGGCGGCCGGGGTGGAGCGCTTGCCGGTCAGGGTGACCTGGGCGCGGGCGACGCCGTCCAGGGCGCCGGCCTCCCCGGCGAGCACCCCCTCCAGGGCCCGGCCGCGCAGCAGGGCGCCCTCGCCGTCGCCGCTGTCCACCAGCACCTCGTTCAGGCGGGAGCGGCGGAACTGGGCCAGCAGCCACCACAGGGCGAGGACCACGAGGACGGCGAGGACCGCGATCACCGTCGGCCACCACCAGCCCTCGGAGCGCCAGCGGTCCCGGTCCGCCTCGCTGAGCAGGACGTCGTTCTTGCCGTACCACGGCCACCAGGACGGCACGGAGAGACCCGTCGCCGCGGCGAGCACCCCGCCGCCCACGCAGAGCAGCACCAGTCCGGCCAGGCCCAGCAGTACCCGGTTGACGGTCCTGAGCACGCCGCTCACCCCTTCTTCGCCGGCCGGCGGACGTGGACCGACAGGCTCGGCTGCCTGGCGAGTCCCAGTTCCCGGATGCCTGTGGAGAGCACGGTGTCCAGGTCGGCCCGTACGTCATCGAGTTCCCGGAAGTGCGAGAGGGCCCGCACTTTCACCTTGCTGCGGCCCATGCGGACCCGGACCGACTGGACGCCGGCCACTTCGACGGCCCGGTCGCGCAGCACCATGGCCGCCGCCGTCCGGTCGAGCGCGGCGCGTACGTCGGTGTGTCCGCGGCGCATCGGCAGCAGGTCGCGCAGTCCGGGGGTGAGCGCGAGGAGCAGCAGCCAGAGCCCGAGGGCGGCCGCGATCGACGCGCCGGTGAGCACCCAGACGTCGTCGAGTTTCCGTGTCGCGAGCTCGTCCGCCAGGGTGCGGCGCCACTGCATCGCGGAGTGTCCGGCGCGGACCGCCGCCACGTCGTAGAGGAGCAGGCCGCTCGCGCCGAGGACCACTGCGGCGACGATGCCCGCGGGGATGCGGCGGGCGGACCAGAAGCGTCCCGCGCGGCCTTCGGGCCGTTCCTTGCCGGGCGCGGGGTCGTAGGCGGCGGCGGAGGCCGACTGGTCGAGCGCGAGGACACTGCCGTGTTCCGCCGGCCCGGCCTCGGGCGGCCGCCGCGTGCCGTCGTCCGGGTCGTGGGGCTCGGTCATCGAATCCTCCCCTGTGCCGCCAGGCTCGCTCCGGTGGGATGCAGGCGTTCGACCTGAACGGCCACTTCGGGCACCTCCATCCCCGCCAACGCCTTTACCCGCTCGGCCACCCGCCGACGCACGGCACCGCACCGGTGGCCGATGTCAGCGGGATATCCCAGCTCCAGGCTCACCCGTACGCGTGCGGTCTCGCGGTGCACGGTGACCGTGGCGCGCGGCGACTCCGCCTCCTTCGGGGTCGCGCCCACCGCCTCCTTGGCCGCCTGCGCGGCGATCTTCGCGACCACCCGGTCGGCGATCCGCGTCTCTCCCCGTCCGCCGGCCGGGACCGGTCCGCTCGCCCCCGACACCGCCGTCACCGCCGTCGGTCGCCGCGCTCGCGACTGCGGAAGAAGTCGCCGGGTTCCAGGTCGCCGTCGAAGAAGCGGCCGGCGACGAAGCCGACCGCTCCGAGGGCGGCCACCAGCACAAAGGCTCCGAACCCGCCGAAGTACCCGGCGAAGCCGAGCGCCATGCCGGCCAGCAGACCGGCCACAGCCATGCTCATCGTGTGCTCCTCAACCGCTCGGTGACGCCGGGACTACTGGACGCGGGACTCTGCTTCGTCATCGTCGTCCTCGTCGGGCAGCTTGACGTCGCTGACGGCGATGTTGACCTCGACCACTTCCAGGCCCGTCATGCGCTCGACGGCCGCTACGACGTTCTCCCGTACATCACGGGCGACGTCCGCGATCGACACGCCGTAATCCACGACGATCTCCAGGTCCAGCGCGGTCTGGGTCTCGCCGACCTCGGCCTTGACGCCCCGGGTGACGGACTTCGAGCCGCCGGGGACCCGGTCGCGGACCGCGCCGAACGTGCGGGACAGGCCGCTGCCCATCGCGTGCACCCCGACGACGTCGCGCGCCGCCATGCCGGCGATCTTCTCGACGACTCCGTCCGCGATCGTCGTACGGCCGCGGGTGCCGGGGTCGCCTCCGCCGCGCTTGGTCAGGCTGCTGCCGCCCGAGGCATTGCTGTCGGAGTTCTCGGGCCGGTTCCGCTGTGGGGTCTCGGTCATCGCCACTCTTCCCTTCGGGGCAGATTTGACTACTTTGCCCACATTAAGGGCGCTTGCCCCGGCTCGCGCCGTGGATACGGCAGTCTGGTGGTCATGACGACGGCTGACGGCCCGCACAGGGCCCACGCGTGGACGGCTGCGGTACGGCAACGGCTCTCGCTGGGCCGGCTGCTCCCTCTGGGCGGCCCGGCGGACGGTGCCTGGATCGCGGAGCGGGCCGCGGTCGCGGTGCTGCGCCGGGCGGTGGCGGGCCCGGACCCCGGGGCGGTCCTCGGCGAGCTGCGGATCGCCGTGGCAGACCCGGACTCGGCCCCCGCCGCACAGGTGCCCCCGCCCCCGAGCGCGCTGCCGCCGGGCCCCCTACGAATCGAGGCGACGATGACCGCGACGGCCGACCGGCCCCTGCCCGCAGCCGCCGACGCGTTGCGCGCGGCCCTTCTGTCGGCCGCCGCGCGCCGGCTCGGCCTGGTGGTCTCCGAGGTGGACCTGCGGGTGACGGGCCTGCTCGACGGCTCGCCCGAACGGGTGGAGCCGGAGCCGGTGGAGGTGCGCCCGGTGGACGCGGAGAGCGCCGCGGGGCGGGCCGCCGCCTCGGTCGCGGGGGTGGCGGCGCTGACCGGGGTGCTGGGCCCGGCGGTGCGGACGGGCGAGGACCACGTGCGCGTGGAGGTGGCGACGGAGAGCGGTCACCGCGCGCTGGACGTGGCCCGTGCCGTGCGGGCGGCGGTGACGGAGGCGGCCGGGGGCCGCCCTCCGGTCGCGGTGCTGGTCACGGCGGTGTCTCAGGAGGGCACGGCGGGCTGACCCCGTGCGGGGCCGGCCCGCCCGTGCGCGCGTCAGCCGAGGGCGCCCGCCAGATCGCGCAGGCGGCGGCCCTGTGCGGCCCGTTCGGCGGCGCGCTGCTCCTCGTACGTACGCGAGACGGCGCCGGCCAGCAGGGCCTTGGTCTCGATGAGGGCGTCGCGCGGGGCGGCCAGCAGGGCGCCGGCCAGGTCGCGCGCGGCGCCTTCGAGCTCGGCGGCGGGCACGACGAGGTTGGCCAGGCCGGTGCGCTCCGCCTCCTCGGCGTGGACGTAGCGGCCGGTGGCGCAGATCTCCAGCGCGCGGGCGTACCCGACGAGGTGCACCAAGGGGTGCGTGCCGGTGAGGTCGGGCACCAGGCCGAGGCTGGTCTCACGCATGGCGAACTGGACGTCCTCGGCGACGATGCGCAGGTCACAGGCGAGAGCGAGCTGGAAGCCCGCACCGATGGCGTGACCCTGCACTGCCGCTATCGACACGATGTCGTTGCGGCGCCACCAGGTGAACGCCTCCTGGTATTCGGCGATCAGCGCGTCGAGCTCGGCCTCCGGGCCGCGCCCCATGTCGAGGAACGACGGCTCGCCGTCGAATCCCTCGGGGGTGAACGCCTGGCGGTCGAGTCCGGCGGAGAACGACACGCCTTCGGCGCGCAGCACGACGACCCGCACACTGCCGGGCAGGGCCCGTCCGGCCTCGGTCAACGCCCGCCACAGAGCGGGAGACTGGGCGTTGCGCTTCGCCGGGTTGGTGAGGGTCACCGTGGCAACCGCGTCGTCGACGGTGAGTCGTACGCCGTCCTGGTCGAGCACGGAGTCGAGCGAGGTCATACGGGCCTCCGGTTCGGGTGCTGTCAGCACATGCAGCTAAGTGACTGAACAGTAACCACTGGATCGGCCCTGCGGCCGACCGGGTGGGCGCACCCGGAACCGGGGGGAGCTCCCGGGGCCGTCCCTGGACGGCCCCGAGCCGCTGCCGGCCGTCAGGCCGTCGCGGCCTTCTTGCCTCGTGTGGCGCCGCCGCGTCCGCGGAGCGTCACTCCGGATTCGCTGAGCATCCGGTGGACGAATCCGTAGGAGCGGCCCGTTTCCTCGGCCAGCGCCCGGATGCTCGCACCGGAGTCGTACTTCTTCTTCAGGTCTGCCGCGAGCTTGTCGCGCGCGGCGCCGGTCACCCGGCTGCCCTTCTTCAGAGTCTCGGCCACCCGTGCCTCCTCATGGGAAGTGCGCTCTGGACTCTCATGATCACCCCTCGGGCGCTTCCTGGCCACCCATTCGGCAAGGTCTCTGCGACCGGATTCGCGCCCCGGGAGTGCGCCGGTGCGACCGGAATGCCTCATTCCCACGGGTCGCGCGAGGCGCCGTACGAGCACTCCGGAATGAACGTCCAGGTCAGAGCCGCCCAGGTCCGGGGGGCGTAAATGGGTGCGCCCGGCAGCTATCTGCCGGGCGCCGCGCCGAGGTATGAGACGTACTCACACAAATGACGGATCTCGAGTAGGCCGAATGATCCGGTCCGGGGATCAGGCCAGGGCGACCAGGTCCCGGTAGTCCGCGCCCCACAGGTCCTCGATCCCGTCCGGGAGCAGGATGATCCGCTCCGGCTGAAGGGCCTCGACCGCCCCCTCGTCGTGCGTGACGAGGACGACCGCGCCCTTGTACGTGCGCAGCGCGCCGAGGATCTCCTCGCGGCTGGCCGGGTCCAGGTTGTTGGTGGGCTCGTCGAGCAGGAGAACGTTGGCGGAGGAGACGACCAGTGTCGCCAGCGCCAGCCGGGTCTTCTCGCCGCCGGAGAGCACCCCGGCCGGCTTGTCCACGTCGTCCCCGGAGAACAGGAACGAGCCGAGCGTCTTGCGGACGGCGACGAGGTCCAGGTCGGGGGCGGCGGAGCGCATGTTCTCCAGGACCGTGCGGTCCGGGTCCAGGGTCTCGTGCTCTTGGGCGTAGTAGCCCAGCTTGAGGCCGTGGCCCTGCACGACGCGGCCGGTGTCGGGCTGCTCGGCGCCCCCGAGCAGCCGCAGCAGCGTGGTCTTGCCGGCGCCGTTGAGGCCGAGGATGACGACCCGGGAGCCCTTGTCGATGGCCAGGTCGACGTCGGTGAAGATCTCCAGCGAGCCGTAGGACTTGGAGAGGCCCTCCGCCATCAGGGGCGTCTTGCCGCACGGCGACGGGTCCGGGAAGCGCAGCTTGGCGACCTTGTCGGCGACCCGGACCTCTTCGAGGCCGGACAGCAGCCGGTCGGCGCGCTTGGCCATGTTCTGCGCGGCGACGGTCTTGGTCGCCTTGGCGCGCATCTTGTCCGCCTGCGCGTTGAGCGCGGCGGCCTTCTTCTCGGCGTTCTGGCGCTCGCGCTTGCGGCGCTTCTCGTCGGCCTCGCGCTGCTGCTGGTAGAGCTTCCAGCCCATGTTGTAGACGTCGATCTGCGAACGGTTCGCGTCGAGGTAGAAGACCTTGTTGACGACCGTCTCGACCAGCTCGACGTCGTGGGAGATCACGACGAAGCCGCCGCGATAGGTCTTGAGGTAGTCGCGCAGCCAGACGATCGAGTCCGCGTCGAGGTGGTTGGTCGGCTCGTCGAGGAGCAGTGTGTCGGCGTCCGAGAAGAGGATGCGGGCCAGCTCGACGCGGCGGCGCTGACCGCCGGAGAGGGTGTGCAGCGGCTGGCCGAGGACCCGGTCGGGCAGGCTGAGCGCGGCGGCGATGGTGGCGGCCTCGGCCTCGGCGGCGTAACCGCCCTTGGTGAGGAACTCCGTCTCCAGGCGCTCGTACTTCTTCATCGCCTTCTCGCGGGTGGCGCCCTTGCCGTTCGCCATCCGGTCCTCGTTCTCCCGCATCTTGCGCAGGATCTCGTCCAGGCCGCGGGCGGACAGGACGCGGTCCCTGGCCAGGACGTCGAGGTCGCCGGTGCGGGGGTCCTGCGGGAGGTAGCCCACCTCACCGGAGCGGGTGATGGTGCCGGCGGCGGGGGTCCCCTCGCCCGCGAGGCACTTGGTGAGCGTGGTCTTGCCCGCTCCGTTGCGGCCGACGAGGCCAATGCGGTCGCCCTTGGCGATGCGGAAGCTGGCGGATTCGATGAGCAGACGGGCGCCGGCGCGCAGCTCGATGCCGGAGGCGGTGATCACGGGGAGGTACTCCAGGGCGGAAGGAAGGGCGGAGGAACGACGGGTGGTGACGGATCGGCGCCGCTACTCACGCACACGCACAAGGAGAACTGCCATGGAAACCAGTCTACTGGCGCTGTCCAACGACTTCTCCGCCCGCTCCGCGACGGGGCGCCCACGGCCGTGCGACACGTTCCGCCGAGACGCCGCCGGCCGTCGGCGGCCGTTGTCAGTGGGCGGTGCGAGACTGAGACGTGGATCACATCCGCTGACCGGAAGGGGCTGAGCGCGATGGCCGGGACAGGCGTGGCGACGGTGTGTCCGACGCTTCTCTACGACGACGCGAAGGGCGCGATCAGGACGCTGACGGAGGGGCTGGGCTTCGTCGCGGAGGCGGTGTACGAGGGGGACGACGGGTCGGTGGTGCACGCGGAGCTGTCGTACGGGAACGGCAGGGTGATGCTGGGGTCGCGGGGGCGGGAGGGGGCGTTCGCGCGGGCCATGGCGGGGGCGGGGCCCGCCGGGGTGTACGTGGTGGTGGGGGACGTGGACGCGCATTACGCGCGGGCGGTCGAGTCCGGGGTGGAGATCCTGATGCCGCCCACGGATCAGGACTACGGGTCGCGGGACTACATGGCGCGGGACGGGGAGGGCAACGTGTGGAGCTTCGGCACCTACGCGCCGGGGGCGGCGGGCTGAGGCCAGGGGCGCGCGCCGCGCCGGAGGGGCGGGAAGCGGCCCCCGCGTCAGGAGCCGCCCGTGTGGACCTGGAAGGCCGCCTTGCGGACCGCCTTCGCCAGGGCCGGGTCCGGGTGGGCCGCGGCCAGGGCCACCAGGACCTGGACCGTGCGGGGGTGGCCGACGGCGCGGACCTCCTCCAGGAGGGCCGGGACCGTGCCCTGGACCGCCGATTCGAGGTGGCGGACCAGAAGGCCCGTCTCACCGTGGTCCGCGACCGCCGCCGCCGTGTCGACCCAGAGCCAGGTGGCCTCCTCCCGGCTGAGGACCTCCTGGGCGTCCTCGGGGTCCGTGCCCTCGTACTCGGCGAGCCAGAGCAGCGCGTACGGACGCAGCGAGGGGTCGGCCACGACCGCCCGGACCTCGGGCTCCGCGGGGGCGCCGACGACGCGCAGGGCCTCGAAGGCGAGCCCGCGCAGCAACGCGTCCTCGCCGCGGGCGACGTCGAGCAGTTCGGCGACGGCGCTGCCGACCGGGCGGGCGGCCAGCCAGGCGCGGTATTCGGCGCGGGCCGGGCCGGGGGTGAGGCGGGCGCAGCCCAGGAGCATGTCGGCGGCGGCCTGCTCGATGTTGCCGGCGGGGCTCTGGGCGGCGACGCAGATCTGCTCCAGCTTGACCCAGACCGCCCAGTTGCCGAGCGGTGTCAGCGTGGCCTGGCCCTTGCCGAGGGTGAGGGCCCCGACGTCGGCCAGGCCCTCCAGTGCCCAGTCGAGCAGGCGGGCGACGAGGGCCGGCGGGTGGGCGGCGGGCGCCGGTTCGGCGGGGCCCGGCAGCGGCTCGGGGCCGTACGGCACCTCGCAGCGCTCCTCGCGGAGCTCCGCGACGCGCTGGCCGAGGAGGTCGAGGAGGGCGGGCACGGTGACCGGGCCGGCCGAGAGCTGGAGCAGCGAGAGGACCTGGGGCACGGCCTCGACGGCCTCGGCGACGGCGGTGGACTCGACGCCCCGCGGCGCGGGGTGGACGAGCGACCAGGCGTCGAAGAGGGCGACCCAGCCGCGCAGCACCGCGGAGTCGTCCCGGTCCCAGGCGCGCAGCCGCCAGCCGGGCCGTGCGGTGTCGCCGTGGAGTTCGACCAGTCCGGCGAGCCGGGCCCGGTCCCAGCCGGAGCGCACCCGCTCCGGGGAGATGTCCAGCGCGGCGGCGGCGTGTTCGAGGGCGGCCGGCGGCGTGGTGCCGGGGGCCGCCCCGTCGGCCGCCCAGCGGGCGATCCGTACGGCGTCGGCGAGCACCGTCCTGGCCTGGCGGGCCAGCTCCGCCCGGGGTGGGGTGCCCTCGGGCGGGCGCGGCGCCGGCCTGGTGCGCCGGGTGGTCACGGCCGTTCGGGCCGTGGTCAGGGGTCGCGGGCGGACAAGACGCAGCCTGGAGTCGCGCGGGGTACGGGACGTCACGGGAGCAGTCTTGCCCCTGACGGCCCGAAAGCCCAAACGGAACCCGGGTCACCGGGGTTGACCGGCCCGCGCACCGGTGGGGACCAATCGGCCGAACCGGCGCATCACCTCACATCAGGGGCGTGAGGAAGCGGCGCAGGGTCTCCTCGTAGTGGGCCGGTCCGGCGTTCCACATCGCCGCATGCGGAGCGCGCTCCACGGTGTGCAGGGAGACCAGGTCGGGGCGGGCGGCGGCGAGCCGGCGGGAGTGGACCCAGGGGGCCAGGGTGTCGTCGGGGCCGTGGAAGACGAGCGTCGGGACGTGCAGGGTGACGGGGACCGAGGTGTCCAGGAGGCCGGTGCCGTGCAGTCCGGTCTGCCCCTGGGCGGCGCGCACGGCCAGGGGCAGCAGCGCGCCGGGGACCCCGCGCGCGGCGGCGAGGCCCCGCAGGGTGTCGGTCCAGTCCAGCACGGGCGAGTCCAGGACCAGGCCGGAGATCCGGTCGCGGAGCGCGGAGGCCGCGCAGGCGTGCAGCGCCATGGACGCGCCGGTGGACCAGCCGTACAGGATGACCTGCTCGGCGCCGTTGCGGACGGCGAAGCGGATCGCGGCGTCCAGGTCGCGCCACTCGGACTCGCCGAGGTGGCCGAGCCCGTCCGGGGAGCGGGGTGCGCCCGGGTCGCCCCGGTAGGCGAGGTCGAGCACGGGCAGCTGCCGGCCGTGCAGGAACTCCAGGAGGTTGAGGGGGTGCTCGCGGGTGGCGCCGATGCCGTGGACGGTGATGACCCAGGTGCGGCGGGGCGCGGGGACGTACCAGGCGGGCAGTTCGCCGAGCTCGCCGGGGATCCGCACCTCGCGGAAGGCCAGGCCGAGCGCGCTGCCGGGGTCGCCGCTGTACACCTGGGGCGTGAGGCGGACCTTGTCGCCGGGGGCGAGGACGCCGCGGTCGACGCGTTCCAGCCGGCGCACCACGGTGTCGGCGGCCTGGTGGGCGCGGTCGAGCACGGGGCCGACGACGGCGTGGACGTCCTTGCCGGTCAGGCCGTAGGTGCCGGGGCGCAGCGAGGTGAGGGACCGGGTCAGGGTGACCTGCCCGGCGGCCGTCGCGTGGACGGTGAGTTCGCGGTCGGCGGGGAGCGGTCGTCCGGGCGGCGTCTTGAGGGCGACGTCGCCCGCGAACCGGCCGGCCGCGACCGCTGCCGCGCCGGCGCCGATGAGTGTGGTGACGGCCGCTGCCGTCGCGGTTACCGGGCGCACCCCCACAGTGTCGGGGCCGGGGCGGCGCGATGCCAGTGGGCTGGGCCGTCCGGTGTGGCGTCAGCGCTGCCCGTACCCCTTCAGCGCCTCCCGGACCTCGCCGAGCTGGTCCTGGGACAGCAGGGCCGGGGTGCGGCCGGGTACGGCGCTCGCGGTGAGCCAGACGTGGCAGAGCCATTCGAGCTGGGCGGTGCGGTCGTACGCCTCGTCGAGGGTGGCGCCGTAGGTGACGGTGCCGTGGTTGGCGAGCAGGCAGCCGGTGCGGTCGCGGAGGGCGGTGAGCATGTGCGAAGCCAGTTCGGGGGTGCCGTACCGGGCGTAGGGGGCGACGCGGACCGTGCCGCCGAGCATCGCGGCGGCGTAGTGGACCGGGGGGACCTCGGTGACGAGGGTGGAGACGGCGGTGGCGTGGACCGCGTGGGTGTGCACGACGGCCTTCGCGTCGGTGTTCCGGTAGACGGCGAGGTGAAGGGGAAGTTCGCTGGTGGGGGTGAGTGTCCCAAGGATCTGGTTGCCTTCCGGATCGACGCCGGTCAGGTCCTCGGGGCCCAGCCGGTCGTAGGGCACCCCGCTGGGGGTGACCAGCACCGTGTCGCCGACCCGGAGCGACACGTTCCCGGAGGTTCCGACGACCAGCCCCTCGGCCGCCGTGCGGCGCGCCGCGGCGACGACCGCCTCCCATCCGCGTGCGATCGCCTCGTGCTCTCGGTCACTCATACGAAGATCCTTTCAGGCCCCGCCCCAAGCGCCGCCCGGCCCCCGCTCCCGGGGTCACCACAGCGCCCTGCTCAGTTCATCTTCCGTTCACTCAAGTTGCCTACGTTCCACGTGCCAATGACGTCGAACGATTGCCTGGGTAAATGGAACACATCACGCTGCTGCTCGCGATCGTGATCGCGACAGCTCTAGTGTTCGATTTCACGAACGGTTTCCACGACACCGCCAACGCGATGGCCACGACCATCTCGACCGGTGCGCTCAAACCCAAGACGGCGGTCGCGATGTCCGCCGTTCTCAATCTGGTCGGCGCGTTCCTGTCCGTGGAGGTCGCCAAGACGATCTCCGGCGGGATCGTCAACGAGGACGGCCTGAGAACCGAGGTCATCTTCGCGGCGCTCGTCGGCGCCATCCTGTGGAATCTCCTGACCTGGCTGGTCGGGCTCCCGTCCAGCTCCTCCCACGCACTGTTCGGCGGCCTCATCGGCGCCGCGGTGATGTCCGCCGGGTGGTCGTCGGTCAACGGCGGCACCGTCGTCACCAAGGTGCTGCTGCCCGCCGTCGCCGCCCCGATCGTGGCCGGTGTGGCCGCGCTCCTGGCCACCCGGCTCACGTACCGGATCGGCGGGAAGATCCGTAACGAGGCCCAGGAGAAGGCCACCGCCAAGGGCTACCGGGCGGGGCAGATCGCCTCGGCCGGGCTCGTCTCGCTCGCCCACGGCACCAACGACGCGCAGAAGACGATGGGCATCATCACGCTCGCCCTGGTCACCGGCGGCGTCCTCTCCCCCGGCTCCAACCCGCCGGTCTGGGTCATCGTCAGCGCCGGCCTGGCCATCGCGCTCGGCACCTACCTCGGCGGCTGGCGCATCATCCGCACCATGGGCAGCGGCCTGACCGAGCTGAAGCCCCCGCAGGGCTTCGCCGCCCAGACCAGCGCGGCCACCGTCATCCTGGCCTCCTCGCACCTCGGCTTCTCCCTCTCCACCACGCAGTCCTGCTCCGGGGCCGTGATGGGCGCGGGCCTCGGCCGGGCCGGGGGTGTGGTCCGCTGGTCCACCGCCACCCGGATGTTCGTCGCCTGGGGCCTGACCCTGCCGGCCGCCGGCCTGGTCGGCGCGGGCGCCGAGTTCCTGACGAAGCAGGGCACCTGGGGCGTCGTGGTCGTCGCGGCCCTCCTGGTCGCCGGGTCCGGGGCGATCTGGGTGCTCTCGCGCCGCAAGCCCGTCGGCCACGGCGATGTCGCGCCCGGCGCCGGCGACGCGGTCCCGGCCGAGCCCGCGGGCGTCGTCACCCAGGCCATCGCGGCCGTGAGCCCGCCGCCCACCACGGCCCAGGCGCACGACCTCACCGCCACCGTTCCGGCGCCCGCCGGTCCCGTCGCCGCCGATCCGGCCCGACCCGCCACGGTCTGACAGACCCCGGTACTCCGCTAAGGACACCCCGTATGAACATCGACTGGGCAGCTCTGGGCACCGTCTTCGGCGTCTCCCTCGTCACCACCGTCGCCCTGGTGGGCCTCTTCACGCTCGGCGTCGTCGGCCTCTCCAAGCAGCCGGAACCGGCCGCCGAGGGCGGTCCGGCGGGCTCCTCGGTCCTGCTGGCGCGAGCCGGGGCGTACGTCTGCTTCGCGCTGTGCGCGGCGGCGGTCGCGTACGGCATCTATCTGATCGTCGCCTGACCCACCCCCTCCCCCGGGCCGGACGCACCTCGTGCGCGTCCGGCCCGGTGTGCGTCCGCCCACACCGCGCCGTCGCAGGTCAACAGCGAGTTGACGGGCGTTCGCGGGGCGTGGTGGACTGCCGGAGCCATTACGGCGACAGCAGAGGAAGCCGGTGCGAGTCCGGCGCGGTCCCGCCACTGTCACCGGGGAGCGGTCCCCCACCGCACGTCACGGCCCGCACGAGCGGGCTGGAAGACCGGGGGAATCCGTCGATCCGGAAGCCAGGAGACTCCTGTCGCCGTCACGTCGAACCAGGGCGCGGACCCTGAGTGAGGACATATCGCCATGCCCGGCTGCCGTGCGGCCCTCTCCCCACACCTCCCGTCGGCGGCCTCCGGTACGGCCGGCTGAACCATGCGTGCCGATCGCAGTTACGCGTACGGCGCCGCCGCCGGCCTGATCGCCGACCTGCTGCTCGGTGACCCCCGCAGGGGGCACCCGGTCGCCGCCTTCGGGCGGGCCGCCGCGGCCGTCGAGGACCGGCTCTGGCGCGACCACCGCGGCCGGGGCGCCCTGCACACCCTGATCTGCGCCGGGGGCGCCACCGGGTGCGCCGCGCTCGCCGCCCGCGCCGTGCGCCGCCACTCCGCCGCTTCCGTGGCCCTGACCGCCGCCGCCACCTGGTCCGTCGTCGGCGGTACGTCGCTGGGGCGCGAGGCCCGCGCCATCGGCGGGGCGCTCGCCGCCGGCGACATCGAGTCGGCCCGCGAGCGGCTGCCGCACCTGTGCGGGCGCGACCCGCAGGCGCTGGACGGCCCCGGGATCGCGCGCGCCGTCGTGGAGTCCGTCGCCGAGAACACCTCGGACGCCGTGGTCGGTGCCCTCGTCTGGGGCGCCCTCGCCGGTGTCCCCGGGCTCGTCGGCTTCCGTGCCGCCAACACGCTGGACGCGATGGTCGGCCACAGGTCGCCCCGCCACCTGCGGTACGGCTGGGCCTCGGCCCGGCTCGACGACCTCGCGGGCTGGCCCGGCGCCCGGCTCACCGCCCTGCTCGCCGTGGCCGCCGGCGGCCGTCCCCAGGAGGCGGTACGGGCCTGGCGGGCGGACGCCGCGAAGCACCCGAGCCCCAACGCGGGGCCCGTGGAGGCCGCGTTCGCCGGGGCGCTCGGCGTACGGCTGGGCGGGACCCTCGCGTACGGGGGCCGCGTCGAGCACCGGCCGGTGCTCAACGGGGACGCGGGCCGTGCCGTGGAGACCGCGGACATCGAGCGTGCCGTGCGCCTGTCACGCCGGGTGGGCGTGCTCGCCCTCGGCGTCACCGCGGCGGCCCGGCTGGGGGCGGGAGCGGTGGCGCGCCGGGTCCCGGGACGGCAACGGACCGGGAGATCTCGAGGACGGAGAACGGTATGAGCGGCGGACTGCTGGTCGCCGGGACCACATCGGACGCGGGCAAGAGCGTCGTCACGGCGGGCATCTGCCGCTGGCTGGCGCGCCGGGGCGTGAAGGTCGCCCCGTTCAAGGCGCAGAACATGTCGCTGAACTCCTTCGTCACCCGCGAGGGCGCCGAGATCGGCCGGGCCCAGGCGATGCAGGCCCAGGCCGCCCGCGTCGAGCCGACCGCCCTGATGAACCCGGTGCTGCTCAAGCCCGGCGGCGACCGCTCCAGCCAGGTCGTCCTGATGGGGCGGCCGGTCGGCGAGATGAGCGCCCGCGGCTACCACGGCGGGCGCCAGGAAAGGCTGCTGTCGACCGTCACGGACTGCCTGGAGCGGCTGCGGAGCACGTACGACGCGGTGATCTGCGAGGGCGCGGGGTCGCCCGCCGAGATCAACCTGCGGCGCACGGACATCGTGAACATGGGCATCGCCCGGGCCGCGCGCTTCCCGGTCGTGGTGGTCGGGGACATCGACCGGGGCGGGGTCTTCGCCTCGTTCTTCGGGACGACCGCGCTGCTCGCGCCGGAGGACCAGGAGCTGATCGCGGGCTACCTGGTCAACAAGTTCCGGGGCGACGTCTCGCTGCTGGAGCCGGGGCTCGACATGCTGCGCGATCTGACGGGCCGTCCCTCGTACGGGGTGCTGCCCTTCGCGCACGGGCTCGGCATCGACGAGGAGGACGGGCTGCGGGTGTCGCTGCGCGGGACCGTACGCGAGTCGACGGTCGCCCCGCCGCACGGCGAGGACGTCCTGCGCGTCGCCGTGTGCGCGGTCCCGCTGATGTCGAACTTCACCGATGTGGACGCGCTGGCCGCCGAACCGGGCGTCGTCGTCCGCTTCGTGGACCGGGCGGAGGAGCTGGCCGACGCCGACCTCGTCATCGTGCCCGGCACCCGGGGCACCGTGAAGGCGCTCGCCTGGCTGCGCGAGCGCGGGCTCGCCGACGCGCTGCGGCGGCGCGCCGCCGAGGGCCGCCCGGTGCTCGGGATCTGCGGCGGCTACCAGATCCTCGGCGAGCGCATCGAGGACGAGGTCGAGTCGCGCGCCGGGCGGGTCGACGCGCTCGGGCTGCTGCCCGTACGCGTCCGTTTCGACCGGGAGAAGACCCTCGCCCGGCCGTCCGGCGAGGCGCTCGGCGCGCCCGTCGAGGGGTACGAGATCCATCACGGCGTCGCCGATGTGCGCGGCGGCGAGCCCTTCCTGACGGACGGCCGGGGCACCCCGCTGGACGGCTGCCGCTCGGGGGCCGTCTGGGGCACCCACTGGCACGGTTCGCTGGAGAGCGACGCGTTCCGCCGCCTCTTCCTGGCCGAGATCGCCCGGCTCACCGGCCGCCGCTTCGTGCCCGCGCCCGACACCTGCTTCGCCGCGCTGCGCGAGGAACAGCTCGACCGCCTCGGCGACCTGATCGAGCAGCACGCGGACACCGACGCGCTGTGGCGGCTCATCGAGTCCGGCGCGCCGTCCGGTCTGCCGTTCATCCCGCCGGGTGCGCCCGCCGTCCCCGTCAAGGAGGCCCTGTGAGTACGCCCTACCCCTTCACCGCCATCGTCGGCCAGGACGACCTGCGGCTGGGGCTGCTGCTCAACGCGGTCAGCCCGGCCGTGGGCGGGGTCCTGGTCCGTGGTGAGAAGGGCACCGCCAAATCGACCGCCGTGCGCGCGCTGGCCGCGCTGATGCCGCAGGTCCCGGTCGTGCCGGGGTGCCGCTTCTCGTGCGATCCCGCCTCGCCCGACCCGGCGTGTCCGGACGGCCCGCACGAGGACGCCTCCGGCGTGTCGCGGGCGGCGCGGACCGTGGAGCTGCCGGTCGGCGCGTCCGAGGACCGGCTCGTCGGCGCGCTCGACATCGAGCGGGCCCTTTCGGAGGGCGTGAAGGCCTTCGAACCGGGGCTGCTCGCGGACGCGCACCGCGGAATCCTGTACGTGGACGAGGTCAATCTCCTCCACGACCATCTGGTGGACCTGCTGCTGGACGCGGCGGCGATGGGTGCCTCGTACGTGGAGCGCGAGGGCGTCTCCGTACGGCACGCGGCGCGGTTCCTGCTCGTGGGGACGATGAATCCCGAAGAGGGCGAGCTGCGGCCCCAGTTGCTCGACCGGTTCGGGCTGACCGTCGAGGTGGCGGCGTCCCGGGAGACGGACCAGCGGGTGGAGGTGGTGCGGCGGCGGCTCGCCTACGAGGACGACCCGGCGGGCTTCGCGGCGCGCTGGGCCGACGAGGAGGCGCAGTTGCGGGACCGGATCACGGCCGCGCGGGCGCTGCTGCCCGAAGTGGTGCTCGGTGACGACGCGTTGCGGCAGATCGCGGCCACCTGCGCGGCCTTCGAGGTGGACGGGATGCGCGCGGACATCGTCATGGCCAGGACCGCGACCGCGCTGGCCGCGTGGGCGGGGCGCACCCGCGTACGCGCCGGGGACGTCCGGCAGGCGGCGCTGCTCGCGCTCCCGCACCGGCGCCGGCGCAACCCCTTCGACGCGCCGGGCCTCGACGAGGACAAGCTGGACGACACGCTGGAGCGCAACGGCGGCGGGGACGACGAGCCGGAGCCGGACGGGCCCGGCGGGGGCGGGGGCGACGGTGACGGCGGGGGCGGCGGTGACGGCGGCGGCGGGCTGCCGCCGCGGGGGGAGGCGCCCGGCACGCCGCCCGCGCCCGCCGGCGGTGCGGACGGCACGCCCGGGGCGCCGGTGCCCGGGCAGGGCGGTGAGCAGCGGCCCGTACGAGCCGGTGAGCCGTTCCGTACGAAGATGCTCAGCGTGCCCGGTCTCGGCGAGGGCGCTGCGGGGCGGCGGTCCCGGGCGCGCACCGAGCACGGGCGGACGACGGGCGCGCGGCGGCCCGAGGGCGCGCTGACCAGGCTGCATCTGGCCGCGACCGTGCGGGCCGCCGCCCCGCACCAGCGGGCGCGGGGCCGGTCCGGGCGGGGGCTCGTGGTGCGGCGGGACGATCTGCGGCAGGCGACGCGGGAGGGGCGCGAGGGCAATCTCGTGCTGTTCGTCGTGGACGCCTCCGGGTCGATGGCCGCCCGGCAGCGCATGGGTGCCGTGAAGGGCGCGGTGCTGTCCCTCCTGATGGACGCCTACCAGCGGCGCGACAAGGTCGGTCTGGTCACCTTCCGGGGCCGGGGCGCGGAGGTGGCGCTGCCGCCGACCTCGTCGGTGGACGCGGCGGCGGCCCGGCTCGAATCGCTGCCGACGGGCGGGCGCACTCCGGTGGCCGCCGGGCTGCTGAAGGCGCACGACGTGCTGCGGGTGGAGCGGCTGCGCGACCCGTCCCGGCGGGCCCTGCTGGTCGTGGTGACGGACGGCCGGGCGACCGGCGGTCCGGACCCGGTGGCGCTGGCCGCGCGGGCGGCCCGGCTGCACGCGGCCGAGGGCACGGCGTCGGTCGTCGTGGACTGCGAGGCGGGCCCGGTGCGCCTGGGGCTCGCGGCGGGCCTCGCCGCCGACCTGGGCGGCACCGCCGTCACGCTGGACGAGCTGCGCGCCGAATCGATCGCCGGGCTGGTCAAGGACGTCCGGGGCGCGGGCCCCGGGCCCATCGACAGGAGGGTCGCGTAATGCCGCAGGGACAGCCCGAGAGCGTGCCGGACGACGGACTGACCACCCGGCAGCGGCGCAACCGGCCGCTGCTGGTGGTGCACACCGGCGTCGGCAAGGGGAAGTCGACCGCGGCCTTCGGGCTCGCGCTGCGCGCCTGGAACCAGGGGTGGCCGATCGGGGTCTTCCAGTTCGTCAAGTCCGCGAAGTGGAAGGTCGGCGAGGAGAACGCGCTGAAGGTCCTCGGCGCGAGCGGCGAGGGCGGTTCCGTCGCCTGGCACAAGATGGGCGAGGGCTGGTCCTGGGTCCAGCGCGACGACCAGACGGACAACGAGGCGAAGGCCCGCGAGGGCTGGGAGCAGGTCAAGCGCGACCTGGCCGCCGAGACCTACCGGCTGTACGTGCTGGACGAGTTCGCCTATCCGCTGCACTGGGGGTGGATCGACACCGACGAGGTCGTCTCGGTGCTGCGCGACCGCCCCGGCACCCAGCACGTGGTGATCACCGGCCGCAACGCGCCCGCCGCGCTGCTGGACGCGGCGGATCTGGTGACGGACATGTCGAAGGTCAAGCACCCGATGGACGCCGGGCAGAAGGGCCAGAGGGGCATCGAGTGGTGAACGTCCCCCGCCTGGTCGTCGCCGCGCCCTCGTCCGGGAGCGGCAAGACCACCGTCGCGACGGGGCTGATGGCCGCGTTCGCCGCGCGCGGCCTCGCCGTGTCCGGGCACAAGGTGGGCCCCGACTACATCGACCCCGGCTTCCACACGCTGGCGACGGGGCGCCCGGGCCGCAACCTCGACGCGTACATGTGCGGGCCCGAGCTGATCGCCCCCCTGTTCGCGCACGGCGCGCGGGGGTGCGGGCTGGCCGTCGTCGAGGGCGTGATGGGGCTGTACGACGGGGCCTCGGGGCTCGGCGAACTGGCGTCCACCGCGCAGGTGGCGAAGCTGCTGCGGGCGCCGGTGGTGCTCGTCGTGGACGCGTCCTCGCAGTCGCGGTCCGTGGCGGCGCTGGTGCACGGGTTCGCGTCCTGGGACGCGGGGGTGCGGATCGGCGGGGTGATCCTGAACAAGGTGGGGTCCGACCGGCACGAGGCACTGTTGCGGGAGGCGTTGGAGGAGTCCGGGGTGCCGGTGCTGGGGGTGTTGCGGCGGGCGGAGGGGGTGGCCGTGCCGTCGCGGCATCTGGGGCTGGTGCCGGTGGCGGAGCGGCGGGCGGATGCGGTGGCGGCTGTCGCGGCGATGGCCGGGCAGGTGGCCACGGGGTGCGATCTGGAGGGGCTGTTGGCGTTGGCGCGGTCGGCGCCCGCGTTGCCGGGGGCGGAGTGGTCCGCGGATGAGGTGGTGGGGGGTGGCTTGGGCGGAGCTGTTCCCCTGCCCGCCCCTTCCCGCAACCGGGGCTCTGCCCCGGACCCCGCTCCCCAAGCGCCGGAGGGGCTTGGCAGGGCGGAGGGGCTTGGCAGGGCGGAGGGGGTGACCAGCGGGCGGCCTCTTGTTGCCGTTGCCGGTGGGGCCGCCTTCACGTTCTCGTACGCCGAGAACACCGAGCTTCTCACCGCTGCGGGGGCTGACGTCGTGACCTTTGATCCGCTGCGGGACGAGGCGTTGCCGCCTGGGACCCGGGGTGTCGTCATCGGTGGCGGGTTTCCCGAGGTGTACGCCCCCGAGCTGTCGGCCAACGAGGCGTTGCGGAAGGCCGTGGCGGAGTCGGCTCGCTCGGGGGCGCCGGTGGCTGCCGAGTGTGCCGGGTTGTTGTATCTGGCGCGGTCGTTGGACGGGCTGCCGATGTGCGGGGTGCTGGACGCCGACGCGCGGATGACCAAGCGGCTGACGCTCGGTTACCGGGACGCCGTGGCGCTCACCGACAACGTGCTGGCGCCCGCCGGGGCGCGGGCGCGGGGGCACGAGTTCCACCGGACCGTCATCGAGCCCGGTGCGGGCGACGAGCCCGCCTGGGGCATGCACCGGCCCGAGCGGCGCGTGGAGGGGTTCGTCCGGGGCAACGTACACGCGAGCTATCTGCACACCCACTGGGCCGCCTCGCCCGGCACGGCCGCACGGTTCGTCGAGCGGTGCCGGGGGTGAACCCGGGCGCGGGGTCACTGCGCGAGGCCGACCACCAGCCAGATGAAGCACACTCCGGCCACCGTGCACAGCAGCGTGGAGCGCGCCGGGTGGTCGTGGTGGGCCTCGGGCAGGATTTCGGCGGCGGCGAGGTAGAGCAGCGCGCCGCCGAAGAAGCCGAGATAGCAGCCGAGCAGTTCCTCCGGCAGGGTGAACAGCAGCGTCGTCGCCGCCCCGACGACGGGCGCCGCCGCGTCCGCGAAGAGCATCGTCAGGGCCCTGCGGCGGGCGTTCCCGTACAGGCTGGTGATCGTGTACGTGTTGAAGCCGTCCGCGAAGTCGTGCGTGATCACGGCGAGCGCGACGGCCGCCCCCATCCCCCCGCCGACCTGGAACGCCGCGCCGAGCGCCACCCCGTCCATCAGGCTGTGGCCGACCATCGCGGCCGCCGCCGTCAGCCCGACCTGCGGGACGCGCTCCTCGGCCGCCCCGTGTGCCGCCTGGCGCACCGCGAGCAGCCGCTCCACCAGGTGGGCGAGGAGGAAGCCGCCGACGAACAGCAGCAAAGCGGCCGGGACGCCGAAGACCAGGCCACCCGCCGCCTCCACCGCCTCGGGCAGCAGGTCCAGGCCGACCACGCCGAGCATCAGCCCGCCGGCCAGACCGAGGACCAGGTGGCGGCGGTCGCTGACGCGCTGGGCGACCCAGCCGCCCGCCAGGGTCATCAGGAACGCGCCGAGCGCGACGAACACCGCCATGGCCTCTTGCTAGCCGATGCACCCCGCCCCGCGCATCTCGGCGCGCTCGTCGTCGGGGTCGGTGCCTCCCGGGGCGTCACGGCCGACGAGGTCGCCGGGCTGGTTTCGGAGGTGCTGCGGGAGGCTGGGCTCACGGGGATCGCCGAGTTGGTCACCGTAGCGGCGAAGGCCCGGGAGCCGGGGCTGCTGGCCGCCGCCGCCCGGCTCGGGGTCCCGCTGCGCGCGTATCCGGCGGACGTGCTCGCCCGGGTCCCCGTCCCCCACCCGTCCGGCGCGGCGCTCGCCGCCCTCGGCACCCCCGCGGTGGCCGAGGCCGCGGCCCTCGCCGGCGGCGGTCCACTCCTCGTGCCCAAAAGGAAGTCACGGCCGCGCGACGGACGCCCGTCGATGGCCACCTGCGCGGTGGCGCACCGGCCCGCCGGGAGCGTCGCGTGAACGCGGGAAGCGATGCGGGAAGCGATGCGCGAAGCAATGCGCGAAACGCTGGAAGCGCCGCGTAAAGCGCCGGGAGCGCGCCGCGTGAAACGCCGGGAGCGTTGCGTAAAGCGCCGGGAGCGTTGGGTGAAACGCCGGGAGCGTCGGGTAAAGCGCCGGAAGCGTTGGGTGAAGCGTCGGGACCGTTGCGTGAAACAGGGTGCGGGGCGCATAGTCATCCTGCCGAGGTCCACCCAGGCCACGGCGCACACCCCCACACCACACCCCCACCACGGCGGTCATGCACACTCCCATTGAGAGTCCCGACGCGACAGGCGCGGGCACCCACGATCTGCGTCACCACGGCGACGCGGAAGTACGCGGACGGGGCCGGGATCTGACCGATCTGGCCGTCAACGTACGGGCCGGCACCCCACCGGCCTGGCTGCGGGAGCGGATAGCCGGCTCCCTGGGCTCGCTCGCCGCCTACCCGGACGGCCGCGAGGCCCGCGAGGCCGTTGCCGCGCGGCACGGACTGCCGCCCGAGCGCGTGCTGTTGACGGCGGGCGCGGCGGAGGCGTTCGTCCTGATCGCCCGTGCGCTGCCCGCCCGGCGGCCGTACGTGGTGCACCCTCAGTTCACCGAGCCGGAGGCGGCGTTGCGCGCGGCCGGGCACGACGTGGGGCGGGTGCTGCTGCGGGCCGAGGACGATTTCCGGCTCGACCCGGCGGACGTGCCCGATGACGCGGACCTGGTGGTCGTCGGCAACCCGACCAACCCGACGTCCGTCCTCCACCCCGCCGCCGTCCTGGAACGGCTGGCGCGTCCCGGGCGGACCCTGGTGGTGGACGAGGCGTTCATGGACGCGGTGCCGGGCGAACGCGAGGCCCTGTGCGGGCGTACGGACGTCCCCGGGCTCGTCGTCCTGCGCAGCCTGACCAAGACCTGGGGGCTCGCCGGGCTGCGCATCGGTTACGTGGCGGCCGCCCCGGAGACGATCCGCACCCTGGAGGAGGCGCAGCCGTTGTGGCCGGTGTCGTCCCCCGCGCTGGCGGCGGCGGAGGCGTGCGTGGAGCCCCGGGCACTGGCGGAGGCCGCCGGCGCGGCGGACCGGATCGTGGTGGACCGGGCCCATCTGGTGGCCGGGCTGCGGGAGTTCGCGGAGGTCCGGGTGGTCGAGCCGGCCGAGGGGCCCTTCGTGCTCGTCCGCCTCGACGGGGCCGCCGAGATAAGGGAACGGCTGCGGATGCTGGGGTTCGCGGCGCGACGAGGAGATACGTTTCCGGGGCTCGGGGACGGCTGGCTGCGACTGGCGGTACGCGACCGGACGACGACCAACCGCTTCCTCCAGGCGCTGGACCTGGCGCTCCAGGCGCTGACGGGGGCGGGGCGGTAGGGGCGCTTTGGGCGGGGGTGGGCGGTGCTTCGAGTGGTGAGCGGTGCTCCGATTGGTCAGCGGTGATCTGAACGGTGAGCGGTGCTCTGATCGGTGGGCGGTGCCCTGAACTGCGAGCGGTGCTCTGATCGGTGGGTGGCGCTCTGATCGGTGGGCGGTGCTTGTTCGGGGTGGACGCCGATCCGCTTGGCGAGCAGCGCCCTGGATGGTGAGCGGCGCTCTCGTCAGAGAGCGGTGCTCTGAGGTGTGGGTGTCGATCCACTTGGTGAGCGGCGCTCTGGTTGGTGGGGGCGCTTGCCCTGGGCCGTGGGGTGGACGGCGCCGATCCGATTGGGGAGCAACGCTCTGCTTAGTGAGCGGCGCTCTCGTCGGTGAGCGGCGCTCTGAGGAGTGGGCGCCGACCCGGACGGTGAGCGGCCCCCTGTTCAGTGGGCGGCACTCTGAGGTCGCGCGCGCCGCTCTAGATCGAGAGCGCCGCTCTCTCTGCGCACGCCCGAGCCAAAAAGTGAGCGGTGCTCCCCCCTCGGAGCACCGCTCATCACCTCCACCCCCGGGCCCCCCCGGACCCCTCCCCGGGCCCTTCCCCAGGGCCCCTCCCCCGGCCCCCCTCGGGCCGTCAGCCTCGGCCCTTCCCCCTCGGCGCTTCCCCCTCGGCCCTTCCCCCTCGGGCCGTCAGCCTCGGGCGGCGCGGCGACGGGTCAGGACCATGGCGCCCGCGCCGGCTGCCCGCAGCAGCGCCGCGCCGCCCGCGATGTACGGGGTGCTGGAGCTGCTGCCCGTCTCGGCCAGGTCCGCGTCGGTGGCGGCCGGCGCCTGGTCCGTACCCGTCTGGGTCTTCACGTCGCCGCCCCCGGTGGAGCCGGCCTCGTCACCGCCGCCCGTGGAGCCGCCGTTCCCGGAGCCGCCATCGGTCGAACCGCCCCCGGTCGCGCCCCCGTTGTCGCCGCCCCCATTCCCGTTCCCCCCGTTGTCGCCGCCCCCGGTCCCGTTCCCGCCGTTGTCGCCGCCGCCCGGGTGGCCGCCGTGGTCCTTCGGGGTTTCGCAGGTCGCCTCGGCGAGCGTGACCTCGCCCTTGACGTCCGCGACGTTCAGGTCGCCCGGGTTGACCGACACCTTCAGCTGGAGCGCCACCGCGGCGGCCGTGCGCGAGGTGGTCTCCGTCTTCGACAGGTCGAGCGTCACCTCGCCGATCTTCGGCACCGCGACCCGCGTGGTGCCACCCGCCGTGAGCGTCACGCGCTTGCCGAGCACGGACACGTGCCCGAGCACGTTGGACTCGGCGACCGGCCGGCTGCCCACTTCGCAGACCGCCTTCGAGGTGACCTTCTCGACCTCGATCAGCGGGAACACCGACAGGCCCGGCAGGCTGACCTTGGCCTGGGCGAGGTTGCTGTAGCCGGCCGCCCGGTGCTTGTCGGCGGTGGCCTTCGAGGTGGCCACGTCCGCCCTGAGGACGCTGAACGGCTTTCCGTGGTTCACGCCGTCGAGCCGCGCGCTGAGCGCGGTCTCCTCGGCGCTGCGCGGTGCCCGCACCTCGTTGAGCGTGACCTTCAACGGCACGTCGACCGTCTTGTTGAGGAGGGAGACGTCGAGTGCGGTACGGAGCACGACCGCGCTCGCCTTCCCGTCGCCGCCGGCCGTGCCGGTCGTCGCGGGGGCGGCATGGGCCGGGACCGTGACCAGGAGGGCGACGGGAGCGGCGGCGACCGCCAGGGCGGCGAGGCGGAAGGTGTTGCTGTTCAAGATGGTGGAACCCCCACAGGAGACATGGAGCCACCGGCGCCGTCCAATGGGGGACATCGCGGGCACCGGTGGCCTCGACTCCGTGAATCTTTACGCACAGAGGGTGAACTGGCGGACACCTGGAGCTAGTTCACTCCAAAGGGGGGTTTCCGCGCCTGTATTCGAATATTCCGGCACGTGCGTTCCTCGGGTTCACCCGTTTCACTGAGCGCCAGGGCGTTTCGGTCCGCGTGAGGGCGGCCCGTAGCGTCGATGTTCCGCATGCGCGGAAGGGATCAACGAGCGGGCCGCCCTCAGGTCACTGCTGGTCAACGCGGTGCGTCAGTGGTGCGTCAGTGGGACCTCAGCGGTGCGTCGGCGGGCGTCAGCCGATCACGCGCCCGTTCAGGACCACCCGGCGCGGCCCGGCCAGCACCCGCACGTCCGCCCGAGGGTCCTCGTCGTACACCACGAGGTCGGCCGGTGCCCCCTCCTCCAGGCCGGGCCTGCCGAGCCAGGCCCTCGCCCGCCAGGTCGTGGCGGACAGCGCCTCCAGGGCCGGGATGCCCGCCTTGACCAGCTCGGCCACCTCGTCGGCCACCAGGCCGTGCGCCAGGACCCCGCCCGCGTCGGTGCCCACGAAGACCGGCACCCCGGCGTCGTAGGCGGAGCGCACGGTGTCGTAACGGCGTTCGTGGAGCCGGCGCATATGGGCGGACCAGCGCGGGAACTTCGCCTCTCCGCTCCGCGCGAGCGAGGGGAAGGTGGCGATGTTGACCAGGGTGGGGACGATCGCCACGCCGCGCTCCGCGAAGAGCGGGATGGTCTCCTCGGTGAGGCCCGTGGCGTGCTCGACGCAGTCGATCCCGGCCTCCACCAGGTCACGCAGCGAGTCCTCGGCGAAGCAGTGCGCGGTGACGCGGGCGCCCAGCCGGTGCGCCTCCGCGATCGCCGCCCCGACCTCCTCGCGCGGCCAGAGCGCCGTCAGGTCGCCCACCTCGCGGTCGATCCAGTCGCCGACGAGCTTCACCCAGCCGTCGCCCCGGCGCGCCTCCCGGGCCACGTGGGCGACGAGTTCGTCGGGCTCGATCTCCCAGGCGTAGTTACGGGTGTAGCGGCGGGGGCGGGCGATGTGGCGGCCGGCCCGGATGATCTTCGGCAGGTCCTCGCGGTCGTCGATCCACCGGGTGTCGGCGGGCGAGCCCGCGTCCCGCAGGAGCAGCGCCCCGGCCTCCCGGTCGTCCAGGGCCTGCTTCTCGCTGGTCGCGGCGTCGACGGCGCCGTGGTGGTCGAGCCCGACGTGGCAGTGGGCGTCGACCAGGCCGGGCAGCGCCCAGCCGGTGACCGTGACGGCGTCGTCCGCGCCGGGCGGCCGCCCGTAGGTGATCCGGCCGCCGACCGCCCACAGCTCGTCCCTGACCTCCTCGGGTCCGACGAGCACCCGCCCCTTCACATGCAGCACCCGCGATGCCTCGTGATCACTCATGCTCAGCACTGTACGAGGGGCCCATCGCGTGCGACATGCCCTGTCCCGGCCCGTCCGAGGGTGCTGGGTACTCTCGAAGGCGCCCGGTCAGCAGGCCGGGGCCCGCCGACCGTAACCGAAGAGAGCACCGCCGTGACGCACCCCTTCCTCGACCTCGCTCCGCTGACCGCCGCACACTTCGCGGCGATCGAGCGGCGGGTGGCCGGTCTGCTGGCCACCGAGCAGGACGTCGTCATCATGCAGGGCGAGGCGCTGCTGCCCCTGGAGGGCTGCATCCGGGGCGGCGCCCGGCCCGGTTCGACGGCCCTGAACGTCGTCACCGGCCCCTACGGGCAGACCTTCGGCAACTGGCTGCGCGACTGCGGGGCCGAGGTCGTGGACCTGGAGGTGCCGTTCCACACGGCCGTCACCGCGGAGCAGGTCGCCGAGGCACTGGCCGCGCGCCCGGAGATCGACTTCGTCTCCCTGGTCCACGCCGAGGCGGCGACCGGGAACACCAACCCGGTCGCGGAGATCGGCGAGGTGGTGCGGGCGCACGGCGCGCTGTTCATGCTGGACGCGGTCGCGTCGGTGGGGGCCGAGCCGCTGCTGCCGGACGCCTGGGGCGTGGACCTGTGCGTGATCGGGGCGCAGAAGGCGATGGGCGGCCCGGCCGGGGTCTCGGCGGTGTCGGTGAGCGCGCGGGCCTGGGAACGGATCGCCGCCAACCCGCAGGCGCCGCGCCGGTCCTACCTCTCGCTCCTCGACTGGAAGGAGCGCTGGATCGACGGGGGCCGCAAGGCGCTGCTGCACGCCCCGGCCCAGCTGGAGATGCTGGCCCTGGAGGCGTGCGTGGAGCGGATCGAGGCGGAGGGCCTGGACGCGCTGATGGCCCGTCACGCGGCGGCCGCGGCGGCCACCCGGGCCGGTGCGGTGGCGCTGGGCGGCGGCCTGACCCCGTATGTGCACGAGGCGGCGGACGCGGCGCCGGTGGCGACCACGCTGCGCGCGCCCGAGGGCGTGGACGCCTCCGAGCTGGTCGCCCGGGCGCTCGCGGGCGAGCCCTCGCTGCCGCTCATCGCGGGCGGGGGCGCGCTCGCCAAGGAGATGATCCGGGTCAATCACTACGGGGTGGATGCGACGCGGGGCGCGGTGCTCTCCTCGCTCGCGGCTCTGGGGTCGGCGCTGGCCGGGACCGGCCGGCGGGTCGATCTGGAGGCTGCCCGGAAGGCCGTTTCGGAAACCTGGCCCAGCGCATAAAAGCGCATCCGCCAAACAATGCGGGGAGCCATCTGATTCAGAGTAGCTCCCCGCATTCTTATGCCCGCATCCCTCCGGGCTAAACACCCCAGTTATCAAGCTGTTTCCAGGGGTCATTGCGTGGCCCATTTCGCCTGTGTGTGGAGAGAGTTATGGTCTTGTGACCGACTCCACACAGCCGGAGATTTGCCCGAAAAATACCGGACAGAACGCCAGAAAACGAAGGCTCCTCGCGCTGGTGCGCGCACCCGCCTGATAACACAGGCATCCGTCTGACCCAACCCCTTGCGTCGATGCAATTTCTAAATTTGCTGGGTAAATTCAAATGCCATGACCGCCGCACCAGCAGATATTGCAAGTGCCCGAAGCGAATTCCTTACGATCGACACGCCACGAGTGGAGGACGGAGCCGCGATCTGGCGCATCGCCCGCGACTCCGAGGTCCTGGACCTCAACTCCTCGTACAGCTACCTGCTGTGGTGTCGTGACTTCGCGGCGACCTCCGTGGTCGCCCGTGACGAGACCGGCTCCCCGGTCGCCTTCGTGACGGGGTACATCAGGCCGGACCGTCCCGAGACGCTCGTCGTCTGGCAGGTGGCCGTCGACCAGGGCCACCGCGGTACGGGCCTGGCGGCGAAGCTGCTGGACTCGCTGACCGCGCGGGTCGCCGCCGAGCAGGGACTGGCCTCGGTCGAGACGACCGTCACCCCCGACAACACCGCGTCGGACCGCCTGTTCACCTCCTACGCGCGGCGCCACGACGTGGCCCTGGAGCGCGAGGTGCTCTTCGACGGCGGACTGTTCCCCGAAGGCACCCATCTGCCGGAAGTGCTGTACCGCATCGGGCCGTTCCACGCCTGAGCGCGCTCTCCCACCCGCCGCAGCTTCCTTCAACGCCGCCCGTCACACCACCTCACGCAGGAGACCCGCTGTGACCATCACCCCGCCCGCCCTCAGTGTCTTCGAAACCCTTGAGTCCGAGGTCCGGAGCTACTGCCGCGGCTGGCCCGCCGTGTTCGACCGCGCCCAGGGCGCCCGGCTGACCGACGAGGACGGCCACTCGTACCTGGACTTCTTCGCCGGCGCGGGCTCGCTCAACTACGGCCACAACAACCCGGTGCTCAAGCGCGCGCTGATCGACTACATCGAACGCGACGGCATCACGCACGGCCTCGACATGGCGACCACCGCCAAACGCGCCTTCCTGGACACCTTCCAGAACGTCGTGCTGCGCCCCCGCGACCTGCCGTACAAGGTGATGTTCCCCGGACCGACGGGCACCAACGCCGTCGAGTCGGCCCTGAAGCTGGCCCGCAAGGTCAAGGGCCGCGAGTCCGTCGTGTCCTTCACCAACGCCTTCCACGGCATGTCGCTCGGCTCGCTGGCGGTGACCGGCAACGCGTTCAAGCGGGCCGGGGCCGGCATCCCGCTGGTGCACGGCACGCCGATGCCGTTCGACAACTACTTCGACGGCCAGGTCCCCGACTTCCTCTGGTTCGAGCGGCTCCTGGAGGACCAGGGCTCCGGGCTCAACCACCCGGCCGCCGTGATCGTGGAGACCGTCCAGGGCGAGGGCGGCATCAACGTGGCCCGCGCCGAGTGGCTGCGCGCGCTCCAGGACCTGTGCCACCGCCAGGACATGCTGCTGATCGTCGACGACATCCAGATGGGCTGCGGCCGTACCGGCGGCTTCTTCTCCTTCGAGGAGGCCGGCATCACGCCGGACATCGTGACCCTGTCGAAGTCCATCAGCGGCTACGGACTGCCCATGTCGCTCTGCCTGTTCAAGCCGGAGCTGGACGTCTGGGAGCCGGGCGAGCACAACGGCACCTTCCGCGGCAACAACCCCGCGTTCGTCACCGCCGCCGCCGCGCTGGACGCCTACTGGGCCGACGGCCAGATGGAGAAGCAGACGCTGGCCCGCGGCGAGCAGGTCGAGCAGACGATGCTGGCCATCTGCGGCGAGCACGAGAGCGCCCGGTTCCGGGGCCGCGGCCTGGTCTGGGGCCTGGAGTTCGAGGACCCGGCGCGCGCCTCCGCGGTCTGCGCCCGCGCGTTCCAGCTGGGGCTGCTCCTGGAGACCTCCGGCCCGCAGAGCGAGGTCGTGAAGCTGCTGCCGCCGCTCACCATCACGCCCGAGGAGCTGGACGAGGGCCTGCGCACGCTGGCCCGTGCCGTGCGCGAGACCGCCTGAGGCCCGGACCGCACACCTCACCCCGCAGAGAGATCCACCGAGAGATCCGCGGAGAGATCCGCAGAGATCCGCCCACAGAGAGATCCGCAGAGAGAAAGGCACCGAACCACCGTGATCGTCCGATCGTTCGCCGACGTCGAGAACACCGACCGGCACATCAAGGCCGCCTCCGGCACCTGGGAGAGCAAGCGCATCGTGCTCGCCCAGGAGAAGGTCGGCTTCTCGCTCCACGAGACCATCATGTACGCGGGTACCGAGACGTCGATGTGGTACGCGAACCACATCGAGGCGGTCCTCTGCGTCGAGGGCGAGGCCGAGCTGACCAACGACGAGACCGGTGAGAAGCACTGGATCACGCCGGGCACGATGTACCTGCTCAACGGCCATGAGCACCACACGATGCGGCCCAAGACCGACTTCCGCTGCGTCTGCGTCTTCAACCCGCCGGTCACCGGACGGGAGGAGCACGACGAGAACGGTGTCTATCCGCTGCTGACCGAGGAGGGCTGATCCCATGACCACCGACGTACGCACCGACCTGTACCCCTCGCGCGGCGCCGCCGAGATGACCACTCCCCGCCAGGACCCGGTCATCTGGTCCGCGCCGGGCGCGCCGGGTCCCATCTCCGCCAGGGAGCTCCAGGACTACGAGCACGACGGTTTCCTGACGGTCGATCAGCTGATCACGCCGGAGGAGGTGGCCGGCTACCACGCCGAGCTGGACCGGCTCATCAGCGACCCGGCCGTCCGCGCCGACGAGCGCTCCATCATCGAACCCAAGTCGCAGTCCGTGCGGTCGGTCTTCGAGGTCCACCGGATCAGCGAGGTCTTCGCCCGGCTGGTCGCCGACGAGCGGGTGGTGGGCCGGGCCCGCCAGATCCTCGGTTCGGACGTCTACGTCCACCAGTCCCGGATCAACGTCAAGCCCGGGTTCGGGGCCTCGGGGTTCTACTGGCACTCGGACTTCGAGACCTGGCACGCCGAGGACGGTCTGCCGAACATGCGGACGGTGTCCGTGTCGATCGCGCTGACCGAGAACCACGACACCAACGGCGGGCTGATGATCATGCCCGGCTCGCACAAGTCGTTCCTCGGCTGCGCGGGCGAGACGCCGAAGGACAACTACAAGAAGTCGCTCCAGATGCAGGACGCGGGCACCCCGTCCGACGAGGCGCTGACGAAGATGGCCGACCGGCACGGCATCAGGCTCTTCACGGGGAAGCCCGGTTCGGCGACCTGGTTCGACTGCAACGCCATGCACGGCTCCGGCGACAACATCACGCCGTACCCGCGCAGCAATGTGTTCATCGTGTTCAACAGCGTGGAGAACACCGCGCAGGAGCCGTTCGCGGCGCCGGTCCGCCGCCCGGAGTTCATCGGGGCGCGCGACTTCACCCCGGTCAAGTAGGGCCTTCGGAGGGGGGGGGGGGGGGGGGGCCGGGCGCCCCCCCCCCCCGCCGAGGGGGGGGGGGGGGGCGGGGCGCCGGGGGCGCGGGGGGGCGGGGGGGAACCCCGGCACCCC
>NZ_VJNO01000120.1 GCF_007096885.1 Streptomyces sp. 130
CACTCACCGAACGACGACGAACCAACCCCCAGATCCACCGGCACACCCGACACCACCTGCCCGTACGCCACCTCCAAGTCCTCCAGCAACACCCGCCACGACACCCCGTCCACCACCAAGTGATGGGCGACCATCACCAGGCGGGTGCCATCGGCGCCGAGGTCGAAGGTGAGGGCCTGGAAGAGGGGTCCGGAGGCCAGGTCCATGCCCGCCTGGGCGGTGCGGACCGTGCGGTCCAGCTCGGCGGTGCGCTGCTCCGGCGGCAGGCCGGAGAGGTCGTGGTGCAGCGGTGCGCTGTCCGTGGGGGCGGCGGCCGACTGGATCCACGTGCCGTCTTCGGTGCGCCCGAAGCACATGCGCAGGGCGTCGTGCCGCTCCACCAGCGCGGTCATGGCGGTGGCCAGGGCCGTGCGGTCGACGTGGGCGGGCAGGGTCGCGGCCATCGACATTCCGAAGTGGTGCGGTGCGGCCGTGTGCGTGCGGAAGAACCACTCCTGTACGGGGGTCGGCCCCACGGGTCCGTGGACGGCCGGGCGTTCGTCGGCGGTGTCCTCCTGGGAGGCGTCCGCGACGCGTTCGGCGAGGATCGCCACCGTCTGGCAGTCGAAGACGTCCTTGGGCGAGACGGTGAGTCCGGCGGCGCGGGCGCGGGAGACGACCTGGATGCTCAGGATCGAGTCGCCGCCCAGATCGAAGAAGT
>NZ_VJNO01000034.1 GCF_007096885.1 Streptomyces sp. 130
CTTGGGCCGGCCGGTGGAGCCGGAGGTGAACATCACGCACGCCACGTCGTCACCCGTGACCGGCACACCCAGGTTGCCGTCCTGCCCATCGGCCGGGGCCCCGCCGCCGCACGAGACCGCACCCCAGGGGCCCTGCACGCGCTGCCCGAGGCCGTCGTCCGTGACGAGCAGGCTGATCCCCGCATCGTGCGCCGCGGAGCGCAGTCGCTCGTCCGGGAAATCGGGGTCGAGCAGGGTGTAACCGGCGCCGGTCTTGAGTACGGCGATGAGCGCGGCGGCGAAGGTGGCGTTGCGTTCCAGGAGGATGCCGGCGAGGTCGCCCCGGCCGAGGCCGCGCCCACGCAGCTCGCGCGCCCAGCGGTTGGCCGTGGCATTCAGCTCCGCGTACGTGATCCGCTGGTCGCCGTCGATGAGTGCGACGGCCTCCGGGGAGCGGGCGGCCTGCTCCTCGAACCGCGCGACCAGCGAGGCGTCGCCGATCTCGGCGGTGGACCCCGCCCACGGCCCGAGGATCAGCCCCCGCTCGGCTGCCGACAGCACCTCGACGTCGCCGAGGCGCGCCTCCGGGTCGTCCAGCACCTGGCGCAGCACCGTTCCGAGCACGGTCACCATGCGCTCCACGGTGGACCGGTCGAACACGTCCTCCGCGAAGACCACCGCCCCGTGCAGGCTCCGGCCGTCGTCCGACCGGAGCAGGAACTCCAGGTCGAACTTGGCCGAACCATTGGTCAGCCCCCGCACCTCGGCCGTCCGGCCACCACCGAGCCCCAGCACCGGGGCCTCCCCTGCCTCCAGGGTGAGGCAGATCTGGAAGAGGGGGTGGCGGGCGAGTGTGCGGGTGGGGTTGAGGGTGTCGAGGACGAGGTCGAAGGGGGCGTCCTGGTGGGCGAAGGCGTCGAGGTCGGTGGTGCGGACGCGTTGCAGGAGGTCGCGGAAGGTGGGGTTGCCGGAGGTGTCGGTGCGCAGGACAAGGGTGTTGACGAAGAATCCGACGAGGTCGCGGAGTGCTTCGTCGGTGCGGCCGGCGACGGGTGAGCCGATGGCGAGGTCGGTGCCGGCGCCGAGGCGGGTGAGGGCTGCGGCGAGCGCGGCGTGCACGACCATGAAGGGGGTGCACCCCTCGGCCCGGGCCAGCTCCCCGACACGCTCGAACAGGCCGTCATCCAGGGCGACTTCGACCTGACCGCCCCGGTGCGAGGCCACCGCCGGACGCGGGCGGTCGAGGGCCAGCCCGTGCTCCTCCGGCAGCGCGTCCAACGTGTCCCGCCAGAAGTCGAGTTCGCGGGAGAGCACACTGTCCGTGTCCTCGGCCGAGCCCAGCACCCGCTGCTGCCAGACCGCGTAGTCCGCGTACCGCACCGGCAGCGGTTCCAGGACGCTGCCGGTCGAGCCGGCACACCGGGCCTCGTAAGCCCGGGACAGGTCATCGAAGAAGACACCGGCTGAGCGGCCGTCCGTCGCGATGTGGTGGAAGAGCAGGAACAGGACGGAGTGCCCGTCTCCGAGGTCGAAGAGGGTGGCCCGCAGCGGGTTCCCGGTCCTGAGGTCGAACCGGTGCCGGGTGGCCGCGTCCAGGTCCCCGTCCAGCGATGCCGGCGTCGACGGCCGGCGCTCGATGACGACCCGGGCCCCGGCGGCCGGCTGGACGCGCTGCCGGGGCTCGCCGCCGCCCGTCGTGAACACGGTGCGCAGCGGCGCATGGCGCTCCACGACATCGTTCAGCGCGGCTTCCAGGGCGTCGGCGTCCAGGGGGCCTTCCAGACGTACGGCCATCGGCACGTTGTACGCGGTGCTCCCGCCGTCCAGCTCGGCGAGCAGCCACAGCCGGCGCTGGGCGAACGAGACCGGACTGTCCGGACCGTCGCCCGCTTCTCCGGCGACCGGGGGCGGCAACGCGGGCCGCCCCTTCAGCGAGGCGATGTGCAGCGCGAGGCGTGCGGGAGTGGGGTGCTGGAACACGTCCCGGATGGTCAGCCGGACGCCCAGCACATCGGCGAGGTGGTTGGTGAGGCGGGCCGCCAGCAGCGAGTGCCCGCCATGGGCGAAGAAGCTGTCGTCCACCCCCACCGGCTCCGAGGTCCGCAGCACCCGGTTGAACAGGGCGGCCGTCACCTCTTCCAGCTGCGTCTGCGGCACACGCTCGGTGCTCGCCGCCGTGACCGGTTCGGGCAGTGCGCGTTTGTCGATCTTGCCGTTCGGTGTGAGTGGGAAGCGGTCGAGTGGGGTGAGGTGGGCGGGGACGAGGTGTTCCGGGAGTCGGCCGGTCAGGTGGTGTCGGATGTCCGCGGGGTCGGCGCTGGTGACGAGGTAGGCGGAGAGCTGGTCGTGGTGTTTGGTGACGAGGGCTTGGGTGACTTGTGGGTGGGTGAGGAGTGCGGCTTCGACTTCGGCGGGTTCGATGCGGAAGCCGCGGATTTTGATTTGGTGGTCGGCGCGGCCTTCGTAGTGGAGGTGTCCTTCGTGGTCGAAGTGGGCGAGGTCGCCGGTGCGGTAGAGGCGGGTGCCGGCGGGGCCGTAGAGGTTGGGGACGAAGGTGGTGGCGGTGAGGTCGGGGCGGTTGAGGTAGCCGTGGGCGAGGCCGTCGCCGGATATGTACAGCTCGCCGGTGGCACCGGGTGGGCAGAGCCGCAGCGCGGTGTCGAGGACGTAGAGCGGCTTGTTCACCAGCGGGGTGCCGATGGGAATCACGGTGTGCGGTGCGTCGGCGGGCTCGATGGTGTGCGTCGTGGCGTAGATCATTGCCTCGGCCGGCCCGTACCCGTTGACCACCTCGATGCCCGGCCTGGCGCTGTGCAGCTTGTGTACGTGGACGGGCGAGGCAGCCTCCCCGACGGTGTAGGCCGTGGTGACCGAGGCGAAGGTTTCCGGGTGCTCGTCGGTGAGGTAGTTGAAGAGGCTGGCCGACAGCAGCAGCGTCGTTACGCGGTGCTTGGGGGCCAACTCCGCGATGAGCGAGGGTTCCGGCTTCTGGCCGGGTTGCAGGACGACTCGTGCGCCGTGCAGCAGCGGGCCCCAGAATTCGAGGCTGAAGGCGTCCCAGGAGATGGGGGAGGACTGGAGGTACACCTCGTCCGGGCCCGTGGGGAGGTAGCTCTGCCCGACGAGCGTCGACACGAGATTGCGGTGCGAGGAGACGATGCCCTTCGGCCGGCCGGTGGAGCCGGAGGTGAACATCACGCAGGCGAGGTCATCACCCTGGATCGGGACGCCCAGGTCGGTCGCGTCGTGGTGGGCCACATCCTCCGGGCCCTCGGTGCAGGTGGTCCAGGTTCCGGGGAGGCGGTCGGCGAGTGCGGTGTTCGTGACGAGGTGGCTGATGGCGGCCTCGGTCGCGGCGGAGCGCAGTCGCTCGTCGGGGAAGTCCGGGTCGAGCAGTACATGTCCGGCGCCGGTCTTGAGTACGGCGATGAGCGCGGCGGCGAAGGTGGCGTTGCGTTCCAGGAGGATGCCGGCGAGGTCGCCCCGGCCGAGCCCGCGCTCCCGCAGGTGGCGGGCCCAGCGGTTGGCGGTCCCGTTCAGCTCCGCGTACGTGATCCGCTGGTCACCGTCGATCAGCGCGACCGCGTCCGGGACCCGTGCCGCCTGCTCCTCGAAGCGCTGCACGAGTGACACGTCCTCCCGGTCGGCCACCTCCCCGGCCCACGCCCCGAGCAGCACCTCCCGCTCACCCGCCGACAACACCTCGACGTCGCCGAGGCGCGCCTCCGGGTCGTCCAGTGCCTGGCGCAGCACCGCTCCGAGCACGGTCACCATGCGCTCGACGGTGGACCGGTCGAACAGGTCCTCCGCGAAGACGACCATGCCGCGCAGCCCCTGGCCGTCGTCCGTGCGCAGCAGGAACTCCAGGTCGAACTTGGCCGAGCCGTTGGCGAACGTCTGTACGGCTTCCGGTCGCAACCCGGCCAGAGCGAGCACCGGTGTGCTGGTTTCCAGGGTGAGGCAGATCTGGAAGAGGGGGTGGCGGGCGAGTGTGCGGGTGGGGTTGAGGGTGTCGAGGACGAGGTCGAAGGGGGCGTCCTGGTGGGCGAAGGCGTCGAGGTCGGTGGTGCGGACGCGTTGCAGGAGGTCGCGGAAGGTGGGGTTGCCGGAGGTGTCGGTGCGCAGGACGAGGGTGTTGACGAAGAATCCGACGAGGTCGCGGAGTGCTTCGTCGGTGCGGCCGGCGACGGGTGAGCCGATGGCGAGGTCGGTGCCGGCGCCGAGGCGGGTGAGGGCTGCGGCGAGCGCGGCGTGCACGACCATGAAGGGGGTGCACCCCTCGGCCCGGGCCAGCTCCCCGACACGGGCGAACACGTCGTCACCGAGATCGACGGCCACCTCACTGCCCCGGTGCGAGGCCCGGGCGGGGCGCGGCCGGTCCAGGGGGAGACCGTGCTCCTCCGGGAGCTCCTTCAAAGCTCCCTGCCAGAAGTCGAGTTCGCGGGAGAGCACGCTGTCCGCGTCGTCGGCGGCCCCCAGCACCCGCTGCTGCCACACCGCGTAGTCCGCGTACCGCACCGGCAACGGCTCAAGCGCGCGTCCCTCGGCCCCGGCGACTCGTGCCTCGTACGCACGCGCCAGGTCCGTCACGTACACCTCGCACGACCGGCCGTCCGTGGCGATGTGGTGCAGCACGAGGACCAGGTGGTGCGTCGTGTCGTCCAGCCGGAACAGGGTGACGGAGACGGGCAGTCCGCTGCGGAGGTCGAAGACATGGCGACCCGCCTCGGCCACCGCGCGGTCCAGCTCCCCGGCGGTCACCTCGCGGTGCTCCAAGCGCACCCGCGCCGCGGCGGCCGGGAGAATGCGCTGCAGCGGCTCGCCGTCCACCGTTTCGTACTGGGTGCGCAGGGGCGCGTGGCGCTCGATGACGTCGTTGAGCGCGGCTTCCAGGGCGTCGGCGTCGAGGGGACCTTCCAGACGTACGGCCATCGGCACGTTGTACGCGGTGCTCCCGCCGTCCAGGTCCGCCAGCAGCCACAGCCGGCGCTGAGCGAACGACATGGGGGCCAGTCCCTCGCTCGGCCCCTCACCGGCGGACGGCGGAGGCAGTGCCGGAAGGCCCTTCGTCGCGCCGACCTTCTCCGCGAGCCGCGCCGCGGTCGGGTTCTCGAAGACGTCCCGGATCGTCAGCCGGACGCCGAGAACCTGCGCGATCCGGTTGGTGAGGCGGGCGGCGAGGATCGAGTGCCCGCCGTGGTGGAAGAAGTCGTCATCGATCGTCAGCGTGTCGGGCGCGTCGAGCGTACTGGTGAGGAGGCCCGCCAGCGTCTCTTCCAGCAGGGTGCGTGGGGCGCGACCACCCGACGACACCGTGACCGGTTCGGGCAGTGCGCGTTTGTCGATCTTGCCGTTCGGTGTGAGTGGGAAGCGGTCGAGTGGGGTGAGGTGGGCGGGGACGAGGTGTTCCGGGAGTCGGCTGGTCAGGTGGTGTCGGATGTCCGCGGGGTCGGCGCTGGTGACGAGGTAGGCGGAGAGCTGGTCGTGGTGTTTGGTGACGAGGGCTTGGGTGACTTGTGGGTGGGTGAGGAGTGCGGCTTCGACTTCGGCGGGTTCGATGCGGAAGCCGCGGATTTTGATCTGGTGGTCGGCGCGGCCTTCGTAGTGGAGGTGTCCTTCGTGGTCGAAGTGGGCGAGGTCGCCGGTGCGGTAGAGGCGGGTGCCGGCGGGGCCGTAGGGGTTGGGGACGAAGGTGGTGGCGGTGAGGTCGGGGCGGTTGAGGTAGCCGTGGGCGAGGCCGTCGCCGGATATGTAGAGCTCGCCGGTGGCACCGGGCGGGCAGAGCCGCAGCGCGGTGTCGAGGACGTAGAGCGGCTTGTTCACCAGCGGGGTGCCGATGGGGATGACAGCGTGGGGCTCGTTGGAGGGCTCGACGGTGTGCGTGGTGGCGTAGATCATCGCCTCGGCCGGCCCGTACCCGTTGACCACCTCGATGCCGGGCCGGATGGTCTGCAGCTTGTGCACGTGCGCCGGGGACGCCGCTTCGCCCACCGTGTACGCGGTCGTGACCGAGGCGAAGGTTTCGGGGTGTTCGTCGGTGAGGTAGTTGAACAGGCTGGCCGACAGGAGCAGCGTCGTTACGCGGTGCTTGGGGGCCAACTCCGCGATGAGTGAGGGTTCCGGCTTCTGGCCGGGTTGCAGGACGACTCGTGCGCCGTGCAGCAGCGGGCCCCAGAATTCGAGGCTGAAGGCGTCCCAGGAGATTGGGGAGGACTGGAGGTACACCTCGTCCGGGCCCGTGGGGAGGTAGCTCTGCCCGACGAGCGTCGACACGAGATTGCGGTGCGAGGAGACGATGCCCTTCGGCCGGCCCGTGGAACCCGACGTAAACATGACGCACGCGAGATCGTCGCCCCGGACCGGCACACCCAGATTGCCCGTGTCGTGGTGGGCCACATCCTCCGGGCCCTCCACACACGTCACCCACTCGCCCCGCAGGCGGGCCGCGAGCCCCGCGCGTGTGACCAGGTGGCTGATCGCGGCCTCGTCCGCCGCCGACCGCAGTCGCTCGTCCGGGAAGTCCGGGTCGAGCAGCACATGTCCGGCGCCGGTCTTGAGTACGGCGATGAGCGCGGCGGCGAAGGTGGCGTTGCGTTCCAGGAGGATGCCGGCGAGGTCGCCCCGGCCGAGGCCCCGCTCCCGCAGGTGGCGGGCCCAGCGGTTGGCCGTGGCGTTCAGCTCCGCGTAGGTGAAGGTGTGCTCACCGTCGATCAGCGCGACCGCGTCCGGGACCCGTGCCGCCTGCTCCTCGAAGCGCTGCACGAGTGACACGTCGTCCCGGTCGGCCACCTCCCCGGCCCACGCCCCGAGCAGCACTTTCCGCTCATCCGCCGCCAGTACGTCCAACTCCGCGACGCGCCGAGCGCCCGGTTCCACGGCCCCCGCGTCCGTCTTCGTGGCAGCGGTCAGGAAGGCGACGAAGCGGTCCTGGTGCGCCGCGACGGCCTCGGGGTCGAAGCCCTCCACCGGCGTGTCGAAGTCGATCCGGAGACCGTCCGCCGCGCCCAGGTCGTACACGGCGACGCTGAGGTCGTCCACCGGGCCGTTGCTCACGTTGTGGTTCACCGTGGGGTGGCCGCACACCGTGAGGTCCGCGTTGAAGCCCATGATGTTGAGCACCGGGCCCGTCAGCCGGCGCCCCCCGGTGAGCACACCGGCGTCCCGGCGCAGAGCCTCATACCGGGTCAGCTGGTGCCGCAGCCCGTGCTTGACCTCGGCGGACACCGCCCGGACCAGGCTGCCCAGGGTCTCGCCGGCGCCCACCCGGAGCCGCAGCGGCACGACGTTGGACGCCATGCCCGGGGTGCTGCGCGCGGTCTTCGTGGTGCGGCCCGCCACCGGCAGCGCGAGCATCAGCTCGTCCTGCGCGGTGACCCGGTGCAGGTACACCGTGAACAGCGCGACCACCAGGACGGGCCAGGAGACCCGCTCGGCCCGTGCGACGGTGCGCAACCGGTCCGCCTCCGTCGCCGGCACCAGGACCGTGCGCCGGGCGAAGGGCAGCGCACCACGGGACGAGGCCGCCCGGCCCGTGCCCCGGACGAGACTGGGCGCCGCCTCCGGAGCACCGCTCAAGTGCGCGAGCCACGCGGCCCGTTCGGCGTCGGCCGCGTCGGAGCACCGGAAGGCGGCGTCCTCCGCGTGCAGATCGGCCAGCCGCCCGAACGGGGAGTCGCCCCACGGCTCACCGGCGACCGCCCGCTGGTACAGCTCGACCAGCCGGTGCAGCAGCATCGACACGCTCGCGCCGTCCACGAGCAGGTGGTGGAAGGCGTAGACGTAGAAGAAGCGGTCCTCGGCGATCTTGATCAGCGCGCACCGGACCGGCGACTCGCGGGTCAGATCGAAGGGCGCCCCGACCGCCGCGTCCACCAGGCCCCAGGCCGTGCGCTCCGGGTCGGCCTCGCCGCTCACATCGGTGTACGCGAGCGCCCGGTCGCCCGGGCCTGCGTCGATCAGCTGCCACACCTGCTCCCCGTCGTCCTCGAAGCAGCGGGTGCGCATGACGTCCGCCTCCACCACGAGGCGGCGCCAGGCGGCGGCCATCAGCGCCGGGTCGACCGGGCCCAGGATGTCCCGGCACTCGGCGACGTTGTACTTCAGACCGGTGGGGTCCAGGGCGTGTGCCGTCCAGATGTCGCGCTGGGCCTCCGAGAGCGGCAACCGGGAGGCGGCCGGAGCGGGTGCGACGGTGGCGTCGGACGGCATGAGGTCTCCTGGGGGAAGCGGCGGGAGGGGCGGGGCAGTGCCATACAACCGCCGGGGCCGGGCGGCGAGCGGCAGTTGTTCCGGCGGTAGGGCCAGCAGTTCGCCGGTGCGGCGGCAGTCGAACGGCAGGCGGGAGACCGCGCACCGCCCAGCACCGGCGCCCGGGGCGGCACCCGCGCCCGCGCGGGCACCCGCCGGTGCGGAGGCCGATCCGGTCCTTGACTCCGCGCGGCACGCGCGCCTGCGCGGCACTCGCCGGTGCGGAGGCCGATCCGGTCCCTGACTCCGCGCGGCACTCGCGCCTGCGTGGCACTCGCGCCTGCGTGGCACTCGCGCCTGCGTGGCACTCGCGCCTGCGCGGTACCCGCGCCCGCGCGGCCCCCCGCCGGTGCGGAGGCCGATCCGGCCACCGACTCCCCGCAGCACCCGCGCCGCGCGCGGTACCCGCCCGTGCCGCCACACGCGCCCGCCACACGCGACCGTCGTCACACCGCAGCCGTCGTCCCCGCCGCAGCCCGCACCACGCACAGCACGCGGAACGCCGAGCGCCCCCCGTCCGCACTGGTCCGGATCACGCCGCCCACCAGCAGTTCGCGGATCAGCCGGCCGCACTCCGGCAGCGGGCGGCCGGTGAGCCGCACGACGTCCTGGAAAAGGAACTCCCCGTCGCCCACCTCGCCCAACTCCCCGATGAGCGACCGGTACGGGGCGGGCAGCGAGGCGAGCGCGCGACGCACCCGAACCTGGAGGCGGGAGCCGTCCGGGCCGCCGGCCAGGTGGTCGAGGAGCGGGGCCGGGTCGGAGTCCACGATGTTCCGCAGGGTGGACAGGTCGCACACGGTGAGCCAGGAAGCGGCGGCACCGAGCGCCGCGGGGTGGCCGTCGAGGCGGTGGCAGATCCAGGCCACATCCGCGAGCGCCCGCTCATCGGGCACGATGTCCGGCCGGACGCGGCGGAGCTGGCTGAGGAAGAAGCGTACGGCCGGCGCGTCCGTGTGTCCGGCCGCAGGGTCCGGCGCCTCCAGCGGGGAGAGCAGGAACAGGCGTTCACCGGGCACGTTCCAGGGCCGGTCACCGGTGATCAGCAGCCGCAGGCCCGGGAACATGCGCAGAAGCCTGCTCAGGCGGCCGAAGTCCAGGTCGGCGGTGTCGACGCCGTCGAGGACGAGCACGACGGCGCCGCGTACCGAAGGGCCCCCGTCGTCGTCGAGGCCGGCCAGCGCGTCCGCCAGTTCGGGCAGCACATCCCCGGGCACACCGCCGCCCCGCAGGAACCGGGCGCACTCGTCGGCGAGCCGGGGCAACGGGTCGTCGTCAGCGCGCAGGCAGTCGGGCGCGGCGCCGTCACCGTCGTGCCACAGCACCGGCAGCCCGGCCTCGTGCAGCCGCGCGGCCGCTTCCAGGGCGAGCCGGGTCTTGCCCACACCGCTCAGCCCGACGACGGTCACCAGCCGTTCGGCGCCGGACCGGAGCTCCTCCACGAGGACACCGGTCTCCGCGTCGCGCCCGACGAGCGGATACAGCGGCACGGGCGGTGCGGCCCGCTCCACGGACAGGCGCCGGACATCACCGTCCGCCCGGGGCCCGCGCCGGGCCGCGGCCTCCAGCGCGGCACGGGCCCGGGGGCCGAGTCTGAGTGCGTCGGCGATGAGCCGCACCGTATCCGTCCTGGGCCGTTGGGCCTTCCCCTTCTCCAGGTCCCGGATGGCCCGCACGCTGATGGTGGACAGATCCGCCAGCTCCCGCTGGGTCAGGCCGATACGGAGCCGGTGGCCGCGTATCAGGGAACCGAGCGCGGCGGTGGTGACCGGGGTGTCCTGCGGGGGAGGGCTGAGCGTCATGGAAGGACTCCTGCTCGTCGGGGAATGAGCGCCCCGGAAGCGGCTGCGGGCCGGGGCGCCGGAGGGACGGCTGTCGTGCCTTGCTGCTGCCCGGGATCCTCCGCGCGCGCCCTATCCGGGAGGCATCGCGCGCCCAACGCCGCCACGGGGCCGGCCCGCCCCTCCGGGATAGCCGACCGGACTGCCGCGCGGGCAGGCGATAAGGGATGCCGGACCGTGATAGCGGGGGGATAGGGGCGGGGGCGGTGCCGTGAATCCGCCCGTTCCTAACTTGGTGCCCACAAGGAAACGGAACACCGACGAAGGGACAGTCCGATGAACAAGAACACCACCGCCCGCAACGCCCTCCGCGCCGCCATCGCCACCGCCGCGGTCGTGATCGTCACCGGCATCGGCGTCCAGGTGGGCTGGGCCGACGACACCTCCGGCACCGGCACCCAGCCGACCGGCACCAGCAGCACCCCCACCCCGGGCTCCACCGGCTCCACCGACAACAACCCCTGGGACTGACCCCGCCGGGCGCCCTCCGCGCCCCGCCCACGGCCCGCGAGGGCCAGGACGGTGACGATCAGCCGCCCACAGGACTCAGCCGGCGCCCAACAGCCGACGGGTCTCGGCCAGTTCCCGCTTCATGCCCCGGCTCGCGAAGACCTCCACCGCGGGGGCCAGCAGTTCCCGGGAACGCCCCGGCTCCTCCTCGCTCAGCAGCCGCGCCAGATCGAGGCGGGCCAGAGCGCCACCGCCGAAATCCATGATCTGCTCCCGGGCCGCGACGGCCCGGTCGAAGAAGTACCGCGCCCGGTCGGGCCGCCCCATCAGCACGAACGCCTGACCGAGGTCCCGCAGCAGATGCCCCTCGCCGATCACATCACCGGAATCCCGGCACAGCTCCAGGACCTCCGTGAACGTCAGCACCGCGAGATCCAGCTCACCCCGCTCCAGCCGCAGCTGGCCCACCCGGCGCAGGGTCCGCGCCCGGCCGCCCAGGTAGCCCACCCCGTCGTATATCTCCAGAGCCTCGTCCAACTGCGCCTGCGCCGCGTCCGTCTCGCCCCGGCGCATCCGGATGTGGGCGCTCTGCGTCAGCACGATCGCCCGCCCCACCACGTCACCGGCCCGGTCGAAGTCCGCCAGGGACCGCTCGTAGAGCGCGAGAGCGGTGTCGTCGTCCCCGTTCGTCCGCGCGATGAGCGCCATGTCGCGGCGGCACAGCGCCTCGCCCTGCGGTTCGTCCAGCGCCTGGAAGACGTCGAGCGCCGAACTCAGCGCCTGGCGCGCCATGTCGAACTCGTTGCGGCTCATGTACAGCGAACCCAGCGAGGCCCGGACGGCGGCGGTGCCCCGCAGATTTCCGGCCTTGCGCACGGCGGCCAGCGCCCGTACGTGGGTCTGCTCCCACAGGTCGTAGTGGCCCCGCACCTCGAACAGCGTCACCAGGGTCGTCGCCAGATTCCAGCTGACGTCGTGCAGGCCCTCGTCGGCGGCGTGCTCCACCATCCCGCACAGGGCCGCCTGCTCCGCGTCGAACCAGGCCAGCGGGTCCGCGAGCAGCTCACCCACGCACGACGGGGGCGGCGCCCAGCGCGGGGCGTCACCGTGCAGGACGGTGAAGTCACCGCCGTACACCTTGCGATGCGCCTCCTGCGCCAGATACATCCAGCCGCCCGCCATCCGCACGAGCGCGTCCCGGCGCAGCTCCGGCGCGTCCTGCGCGGCCAGCTGCTCGCGCGCGTAGACGCGGATGATCTCGTGGAACTGATACCGGTAGCCGCCGGTCCGCTCCACCCCCACCACATCCAGCATCTGCATGTCGACCAGCGGTTCCAGCAGGTCCGACGGCACGGGACGGTCGTCCTCCAGCAGCGCGCCCGCCAGCCAGTCCGGCAGCGTCGGAGTACGCGCCATGGACAGCAGCCGCAGCAGCCTCCGGTCGTCGGGCACCAGACCGTTGTACGTCAGCGACAGGCTGGCGCGCATCGTCATCTCGCCGTGCGCCAACTCGTCCAGCCGGTGGCGTTCGTTGGCCAGCCGGTGCACCATCGACGCGAGCGTCCAGTGCGGGCGGGCGGCCAGCCGGGCGGCCACGATCCGCAACGCCAACGGCAGCCGCCCCACCGTACGCACCAGGGCCTCGGCCGACGCGGCTTCGCCCTCGACCCGCTCCTCCCCGATGATCCGGGACAGCAGTTTCAGCGCCCGGTCATCGTCCAGGACGTCCAGCTCCACGCGATGCGCGCCCGGCAGGGCCGTCAGCCGGGCCCGGCTGGTGACCAGGACCGCGCAGTCCCGGCTCCCCGGCAGCAGCGGCTGCACCTGGCTCTCCGACGCGGCGTCGTCCAGGACCACCAGGAGACGGCGGGAGGCCAGGCGGGTGCGGTACATCTCCGCCCGCTCGTCCAGCGAGTCCGGGATCAGCTGGCCCGGGATGCCCAGGGCCCGCAGGAAGCGGCCCAGCACCTCCGTGGTGGTGGCCGGAGTGCCGGTGCCGCGCAGATCGCAGTACAACTGGCCGTCCGGGAACCCCGTCTCCGCGAGCCGGTGCGCGAGATTCACCGCGAGCGTCGACTTGCCGGTGCCCGGCTTCCCGGTGATCACGGCCAGCCCGACCGCCTTGCGCTCCCGGCCGCCGGCCAGCGCCTTCTCCAGCGCGGCGAGCTGCGTCTCGTCGGCCACGAAGTCCGAGGTCGCGGCTGGCAGCTGCTGCGGCCGGGCGTCGTGCGGCTGCGGTTCGACCGGGGCGGCGGGGGAGTCCTGGCCGGCCCCGGGTGCCGGGCGCGCGTCCGGGGCACCGGTGGGGATGCCGGTCTCGGTGCGGCCCGTGCCGGTACGGGCGGCGCCCGCGCTGCCGCCATCGGCGCGCGGCACGGCGCGTCCGGTGCCCTCGGACGGCTGCCGGGGTGCGGCGGTCTCGGCGGCGCCCGCGCCCGTAACGGCCCCGTCGCCGCTTGACCGGGGCGTCTGCGCCCGTACCGGCGCGGGCAGTTCGCCGGCCAGGATGGCCGCCTCCAGCCGGCGCAGCTCCCGGCCCGGTTCGAGCCCCAGTTCCTGGTCGAGGATCCGGCGCCCGTCCCGGAACGCCTCCAGCGCCTCCGCCTGCCGGCCGGACCAGTACAGGGCGCACATCAGCTGGCCCCGCAGTCGTTCCCGCAACGGGTTCTCGTGCGTGAGCAGTTGCAGCTCACCGACCAGCCGGTCGTGCCGGCCCAGCTCCAGCTCCAACTGCATCCGCAGCTCGACGGCGCTCAGCCGCTCCTCGTGGAGCCGGCGCGCCTTGTTGGCGAGCGGGCCGCTGTCCAGGCCGGTCAGGGAGTCCCCCTGCCACAGCGCCACCGCGGACTTCAGGAGCGCCACCGCCTTCTCCGACTCGCCCTCGTCGCGGTGCCGCCGGGCCATCGCGACCAGGCCGGTGAAGAGCAGTGAGTCCACGTCCCCGGTGTCCACGTGCAGGACGTATCCCGGCGGGCGCGTCGATATCGACACCGTGCTGTCCGCCCCGGCCAGGAGCTTCCGCAGCCGGGACACGCAGATCTGCACCTGGGTGCGGGCGGTCTCCGGCGGGTTGTCCTCCCAGATGAGGTCCACCAGGTAGGGCGTGCTGACGACCCGGTTCGCTTCGAGCAGCAACGCCGCGAGGATGACCTCCTGCCGCCCGGGCGGCACCCGCAGCGGACCGTCCTTGCCGCGCACCTGGAGCGGACCCAGCAACTGGAAGGGAGGTCTCGCCGCGCCCGGGGCATCCTGGACCGTGTGCGTCGTACCCTCGGCCACCGAGACCCCCAGCTCGTAAGCGCGTTGACTCCGGGATCAACGTCCCCAAAGTTTTCACAATCCTCACGCATCTGTCCATCCTGCATGCCCAGCGTGACGGGTCAGCGAATAGCCGGGCGATAGGCGGGGGTTGGTGCGGCCCGGAAGAGTGCCGGCCAAGGAGAAAGGAGGCGTCCCCATGCACACCGACGCCTGGACGGGCAGCGCCCCGTACACCGGGGGCGACCTGGTCACCGCCGCGGGGACCGACCACGTCCGTCTCGTCTACGAATACCTCGACGCGGGCGACCTGGACGCGTGCGCCTCCCTGCTGCACGGCCACGTCGCCCTGGACCTGCCCGGCGCCCCCACGGCCCACGGCCGGGCCGCGTTCGTGCACGCCCACCGCGACCACCTCGGGGCCCCGGCCCGCCACGAGATCGACCACGTCGTCGCCCACGCCCGCAAGGTGGTGGCCGAGGGCCGCCGCTTCGGCCAGGGCACCGGGGACACGTGCGTGCGCTTCGTGGACTTCTTCGGCATCGCCGAGGACGGCATGGTGGAGTCCTGCGTCCGCTACTACCACGCGTTGCCCTGACCGGCGCCGCCCGCCGAGCGCGGCGCGCCGGCGCGGCAGTGGCGCGGAAGGCCCGGCTGACCACGGCCGCGCCGGTGAGGCCGCACCGGGCGGCGACGGCCGGATGCGCTGCCGGCACAGCTCGGGGCGGGCCGGGTCCGGGCGGCACCCGTCGAGCCGGCGACGGCGGTCGTTCCGGCGGCGGTCGTTCCGGCGACGCTCTCCGTGTGCGGGCCGCTGGATCGGCCGAGATCGCGGCATCCGGCGACCGGCTGCCGGTATCCGTCGGCCGGGCAACCGGCTACCGGCGGCCGGTCGCGGGTCAGGTCGCGGCGGGCCGGGCCGGCGCCTCCGGTGAGCGCAGCACCAGCAGGGTGATCTCGCTGGGCGCGAAGACACGGAACGGCGGGCCCCAGAATCCGGTGCCCCGGCTGGTGTAGAGCTGTGTGCGGTCGCCGTGGCGGCTCAGCCCGGCTACGGCCGGCTGGTCGAGGCGGACCAGGTAGTGGAAGGGCCAGATCTGGCCGCCGTGGGTGTGGCCCGACAACTGGAGGTCCACGCCGCCCTCGGCGGCCCGGTCGATGAACTTCGGCTGGTGCGCCAGGAGCAGCACGGGCAGCTCCGGATCGGCGCCGTCCAGCGCCCCGGCGAGGTGCGCGCGGTGGCCGGCCAGCCCGGAGGACTCGGCGGTGACGTCGTCCACACCGGCGACCACGAGGGTGTCCCCGCCGCGTTCGAGCAGCACATGGCGGTTGCGCAGCGGCTGCCAGCCCAGCTCGTCCATCAGGTCCACCCAGCCCTGCGCCTCGCTGTAGTACTCGTGGTTCCCGGTGACGTAGACGCGGGCGTGGGCGGCGCGCACCGTGCCGAGCGGCGCGGCCTGGGCGCGGCGGCGGTCGGCGGTGCCGTCCGCGATGTCACCGGTGTGGCAGACCAGGTCCGCCTCCAGCGCGTTGACCTCCGCGCACACCCGCTCCGACCAGCGGACCCGGTCCAGCGGCCCGTAGTGCGTGTCGGTGACGAGGACGACCCGTGTGCCGTCCAGACCCGGCCCCAGGCGCGGCAGCCGTACCTCGACCCGGCGCACCCTCGGCACCCGGCGCGCCTCGGCGTAACCCCAGCCGAGCAGGGCCGCGGCGGCCCCCAGCACCGACCAGGTGACGATCCTGGCCCGGTCCTGCCCGTCGCCGGCCCCGGCCAGGACCAGGGCGAGCCGCAGCAGGACGCCCAGCAGCACGGACCAGGTGAACAGCACCCAGATGGACCCGAGCAGGCTGTCCCCGACGATCGCCGCCCGGTCCCGCTGCCGCCTGCCGTGTCCGCGCACCATCGCGACCGGCATGGTGACGAGGCCGAGCACGAAGAGACAGGTGCCGCCCACGGTGACGGGAAGCGGCCAGTGCTGCCCGGCGTACAGCAGCACCCAGCACGGCACGGCCCACAGCAGGACCGGGGCGACCAACGGGACGTAACGCATCAGGCGCCGCACCCGTCCCGGCGGTCCCGCCGCCGCCTCGCCGTCCGCGGCCCGGGCCTCGCTGGTATCGGTCACGTTTCCCCTCCTCGCACGGCCGGAACGCCGCCGGGCACTGTACCGGGTCGGCGCGGAGGGCTTGGGGACGGCCGTGGCCGGCCGGTGTGCGGAGACTCCGCCGGCCCCGGCGGCGATCGTACGAAAACTCAGCCGGCCCTGGCGGCGATCCAGGCGTCCAGCTGCTCGCGGGTGGTGGTGGGGTCCGCGATCAGCCCGGCCAGTTCGTCGTCGGCGTGGTGGCGGGTCGAGACCGCCGGGCAGCGTTGGCACGCCTCCACGCCGCTCTGCGACCACCACTGGCACTTAGGCCGCAGATGGCAGCGCGGCACGGCCGCCTCGACCACCTTCGGCGCGGCGGCGACCACTCGCTCCACGAGGGCGCACTCGTCGCCCCGGCGGTTCGCGCAGCCGCTGACGCAGTGCGAGGCGAACCGCAGGATGCGCCGGGGGTCGATGCCTTCGGGCACATCGCCCAGCACCTGGGAGGCGGGCACCGGGTCGGCCAGATAGGCGACCCGGCCCTCCTGCCCGGACCGCACACCCAGGACGACCGCCTCGGGCGCGTGCGCGTCACCGCTGGGACACCAGCTCGTCGGGGAATTGTCCTTGTCCACGGTCCTCGGCCCCTTCGCGTCAGCAGGCGGCGCGGGAGGCCGCGCTGTTCGGGTTGCTGTAGCCGGTCGGGTCGATGCCCAGCGCCGCGCCGGACTCCTGCTCGACGGCCTGCTGGATGCTCGCCTTCAGCTGCTCCAGCGAGGTGACGCGCTCGACGGGGGCGGCGGTGGCGGTGGGCGATCCCGCCACCAGGACACCGGCGGTGACGAGGGCCACGGCGGCAGCGGTGGCCGCCGCCGTCCGGGACGAGTTCTTCTTCATGGGGACTCCCTTGGCTGCGGACATGGTCCGGCCGCTCGGATGCGGCCGTTCCCGTGTGCGGAACGCTAGGGGCCGGGCCGTGCGCCGGACGGCAGTCGCAGCGGCGGTCGAGCGGCAGTCCCGGGCCGGCCGGCCGGCTCCCCCCGGCCGTGCGCGATTTTGTGAGACGTCCCTGACGGCGGTCCTGCGCCACGTCGGGGGCCAGGAGGGGATGAGCACCCATGACGTGCCGGGTCCGGCAGCGGACCGTACCGCTGGTGAACGCGAACCCGGCCGACGACTCCGGCGCCGCACCCGCGGAGTGCGGCCCCTCCCGCGGCCGTCCCGCCATGCGCCCGCCGCCCCCGGGACGGCGCGCGTACGGCGGGACGTTTCCTCGGAATTCGCCGCGTATGGCGGTGACCTGCGAAAGCAGAGGCATCTGACACTGATGTGGGCGCCGCAGCAGCGCGGCACGCAACGAAGAAGTTCCGGTGGCCGGACGTCACCCGCCCACAGGCCCCGCCTCGGAGCGGTTGGCTCCCTCGTGCCCGACCGGCTTCTCGTCCGCCCGGTGTTCAGCCACCGGGAACACGGCGTTGGCGCCGCGCAGTGCCCGATACGGCGGTTCGCGCCCGCAGCGACGGCGACCGGTGGTCCCGGTCGTCTTTGAGGAGGAGTTGGAGAATGAAGGCCGCACGGTTCCACGGCAAGGAAGACCTTCGCATCGAGGAGGTGCCGGAGCCCAGTCCCGGACCCGGGCAGGTGAAGCTCCGCAACGCCTTCGCCGGCATCTGCGGTTCCGATCTCCACTTCTACTTCTATCCGGAGTCGCTGCCCTTCGCCGTGGACCAGCCGCATCCTCTCACCGGTGCCACGCTGCCGCAGATTCTCGGCCACGAGTTCTCCGGCACCGTCGTCGAGGTCGGCGAGGGTGTGACGGATGTGAAGGTCGGCGACCTCGGTGCCGTCTACCCTCTGGCGGTCTCCTGCGGCGACTGCGGGGCCTGCCGGAAGGAACTGCCCTTCTCCTGCCGTCTGATGGGCTCGCTCGGGGCGAATGTCGAGGGCGGTGGCCTGTCGGAGTTCACCCTCGTCGACGCGTCGAAGGTGCACGTGCTGCCGGACGGCGTGGACCTGCGGATGGGGGCGCTCGTCGAACCGATGGCGGTCGGCTGGCACGCCGTGTCGCGCAGCGGCGTCCAGGCAGGCGGCACCGCGCTCGTCGCCGGGGCCGGTCCGGTCGGGATCGGCACCTGGTTCGCGCTCAAGGCCCGCGGGGTGGAGAAGGTGCTGGTGTCCGAGCCGAGCGCGGACCGCCGTGCCGTCATGGCCGCACTGGGCGCCCGGGTCGTCGATCCCGTGAACGAGGACGTCGCGGCTGCCGTCGCCGCACTCACCGGCGGCGACGGAGTGGACGTCGCGGTGGACGCCGCCGGAGCGGGTCCGGCGATCACCTCCGCGCTGGCGGCTCTGGCCCCCGGCGGCCGTCTGGTGGTCGTGGCGCTGCACGAGCACCCGATGGACTTTCAGCCCACGCAGCTCATGATGGGTGAGACGGAGATCGTCGGAGCGGTCGGATACCGGCCCGAGGAGTTCGACGCGGTCATCGCGGCCATGGCCGACGGGGTGTACGACACCACCGGCTGGGTGCAGGAGATGCCGTTGGAGGGCATCATCGACGCCCTCCACTCGCTGCGCGGCGGCGTCGGCGGGAAGGCCCTCCTGAAGGTCGGCTGACCTTCCCCGAAACGGTGCGGTACGGACGGCCCGCGGGGTCGTCCGTACCGCACCGTGGCATGCCGGCGGGCGGTGCGCGAACGGCGGGGGACACGGCCCCGGACCGCAGCGTTCGGCGGTTCCTCGTGGGGCGCCTCGCGCAGGACGATGGGCTCGAGCCGAGTCCAGGCGATACGGAGCAATCAGTCAAGCAGCGCAGTCAAGCAGTGCAGTCAAGCAGCCCAGTCGAGCAGTACAGATCATGGAGCCCTGATGTCCGCCACCTTTCCGCGACCGCCGTTCGACCCGGAGCTCGAGGCCGTCCTCGCGGTCCTGGCCGACCAGATCCCGCCGACCCTGACCGCGGAGATGATTCCGGACATGCGCCGGTCGTCGCCGGCCGAGGTCACCGACGAGGTGCTGGAGGCCGACGGTCTGACCCGGCGCGACGTCGCGATCCCCGGGTACCGGGGTGACGAGATCACCGTCTCGGTGATCGCCCGCGAGGATCACCAGGGACTCGGCCCGGGCATCTACCACACGCACGGCGGCGGCATGGTCTCCGGCAACCGGTTCTCCGGCCTGAGCCAGGTCCTCCCGTGGGTCGTCGAGCACGATGCCGTACTGGTCACGGTCGACTACCGGCTGGCGCCCGAACACCCCGACCCCTACCCGGTCGAGGACTGTTATGCCGGACTGCTGTGGACCGCCGAGCACGCCCGGGACCTGGGGATGGACCCGGACAGGCTGATCATCGCCGGACAGAGCGCCGGGGGAGGACTCGCCGCCGGCGTCACGCTGCTGGCCCGCGACCGGCGGGGACCGCGCCTCATGGGCCAGGTCCTCATCTACCCGATGCTCGACGACAGGGACCACACGGTCTCCGCGGCCCAGTTCGACGCCGTCGGTGTGTGGGACCGCGGCAGCAACCGCATGGGCTGGACCGCGCTCCTCGGCGAGCGGCGCGGAACCGAGGACGTGTCGGTCTACGCCGCCCCCGCCCGTGCCACAGACCTCACGGGGCTGCCGCCCGCGTTCATCGACTGCGGCTCGGCCGAGGTGTTCCGGGACGAGGACGTCGCCTACGCGACAGCCCTGTGGCACGCTGGCGTACAGGCCGAACTCCACATCTGGCCCGGTGGCTTCCACGGGTTCGACCTGACCGCACCCCACACCGCTCTCGCGCACGTCATGACGGCCGCGCGCAACGCCTGGGTCGCCCGCACCCTCGGGTCCTGAGGCGCCGCCCCCGGCCCTCGGTAAGCTGAGGGAGAGGTGCGAAGGAGTACAGATGCACCAGCTGGTCGGACGACTGAACTCACTCGACCCGCAGGCGGGCCAAACGCTGCGCATCGTGTCGTACTTCGACGTCCTCATCACGCGGGGCGCCGGGCTCGACGGGCTCCTGCGCGGTGCTGCGGTCCTCTCCGGCACCGTCGCAGGCGCGGAGATCCGGGGGCGCGTGACCCGGCGCGACCCGGACGGGCACCCGGTCACCGACGAGGCCGGCCACCGGCGGCACAGCTCCCGCAGGTCCCACGGCGACTGGACGGTGTGGCTGGAGCGGAACGGGGAGCCGGAGCCCGACGACGAGATGATCGTGGAGCGGCTCGCGCTGGGGGTGGAGCTCCTCGACGCGCGCCGCAGCCCCGAGCGCGGTCTCGACGCCATCGTCGACCAGGCCCGCTCCGTCGCCGAACGCACCGCTCTCCTGGCCAAGCGGCGGATCGACCCGGCGACGCCGGTGCGTGTCCTGGCCACCACGGCCGACGCCCCCGAGATCAGCGGGGCCCCCTCCGCGATCGTGCCGACCCGGTACGGACTCCTGAGAGCCACCCTCGACCTCTCGGGCACCATCAGCAGCCCGCCGGAACCGGTCGGTTTCGGAACCCGGGTACGAGCCGACCGGGCCCCCGAATCCTGGGAGGCGGCGCTCGTCGCGCTGCGGCTGACGGACGCCTCCACGCCGGCCGTCGACTCGGCGGACCTGGGGGCGATGCTCCTGCTCGCCCAGACCTACGACCCGGAGCACCCGCACGAGGACGTGCACGCCCTCGCCCGCCTCGACCAGCGCTCCGCGGACGTGCTCCGCACCCTGGTGGAGGCCGACAGCGTCCGCTCCGCGGCGGCCGAGCTGGGGATGCACCACTCGACCGTGCAGGCCCGCCACGAAGCACTGTCCCAAACCCTGGGCTACGACCCGCGCAGCAACGTCGGCAGGATGCGCTACATCGCCGCCGCCCTGCTGCTGCGCCTCACCGACCCGGTCACCGCGGCAGGCCCCGGCAGCCCAGGGGACGGATACCGGGCCGCTGCGGGGCCGTGCCGTGACCACCTTCCGGCCGGGCGCCTCGACTGACAGCGCTGGGAGACCAAGGCCGCCGTCGCCCGTCGAGGTGTGAGGGCGCGAAAAATCCAGCCCCGAGGACAAATTAAATCCATGTGTCAGAACCATTGACTGACATATATATGCCTTCGTATCTTTCCCTTTGCGTACCACAGCGCACCCGATCGCGGGCTGTACCGCGGAGCCGAAGGGAAATGGCTATGAGTCGAGGTTCGATCTTGATCGTCGGTGGGGGCATTGGCGGTCTTTCGACCGCCATCGCCGTCCAGAAAAAGGGGTACGACGCGACGGTTGTCGAGCTCAATTCCGACGTTCACTCGTCCGTTTACGGCGTCGGCATCATTCAGCCGATGAACGCTCTGCGTGCGCTCGACATGATCGGTGTCGCCCAGGACTGCATCGCGGCCGGCTACCCGGCCAAGCGCTGGGGCGGCCTGTACGCGACCGACGGCACCTTCATCAAGGAGATGCCGGGTACGCCCGTCCCCGGTCTCGACCTGCCCCCGATGAACGGCCTCACCCGCCCGAAGCTGCACGAGATCCTGACCTCGCATGCCGTCGAGGCGGGCGTGACCATCCGCTACTCGACGACCTTCGCGCAGCTCGATGACGACGGCGACGGTGTCGACATCAGCTTCACCGACGGGACCACCGGCCGCTTCGACATCGTCGTCGGCGCCGACGGCGTCTACTCCAAGACCCGTGGCTATGTGGTCGAGGGCGAGGTCAGGCCCTACTACATCGGCCAGTCGGCCTACCGGGTCAACATCCCGCTGCTGCCCGAGATCGACAGCATCATCCTGCAGGCCGGCCCCGAGGGCATGGCCGGCCTCGTCCCGATAGGCGAGGACCTGGCCTACCTCTTCTACAACGCCCACATGGAGGCGCAGCCGACGCCCGAGTCGGGCGATGACACCGCTCAGAAGCTGCGTGATTACCTCGCGCCGTTCGACGGCTTCATGGGCCGTATCCGCGACGAGTTCATCGACGACGGGTGCGAGATCGTGCTGCGGCCGGAGGAGTCCCTGATCGTGGAGGCCCCCTGGCACAAGGGCCGCATCGTCCTGCTGGGTGACTCCGTCCACGCGATCACGCCGCACCTCGGCCAGGGCGCCGCCCAGGCGATTGAGGACGGCGTCGTGCTGGCCGACTGCCTCGCCGAGCACGACGACCTCGCTGTGGCCTTCAGGGAGTACACGGACCGCCGGTTCGAGCGCTGCAAGCTCATCGTCGACACCTCGCTCGACATCGCGGAGTGGGAGATGGGCCGCAAGCCGGGCTTCGACAACATCGCCGCCACCGACCACGTCCTGGAGGTCATGGCCCAGCCGCTCTGAGCCGTGCTCACACGCGGGGCGGGCCCACTACGATAAGAGGAATGAGCCTTCCCTCCCGCCGGCGTGAGCTGGCCGACGTGCTGCGCGAGCTCGGGTGGACCGTCCACCGACGGTCACCCGAGCGCGCGGGCGTCGGCCCGGTCCCGACCACCGAACTGGCCCTGCTCAAGCAGGTCATCGACGTGCCGGGTTCCACCGTGGGTGAGCTGGCCCAGGCGCTGGGACTGCGTCAGCCCAACGTGAGCGCGGCGATCCGGGTCCTGGTCGGCCGCGGCTTCGTGGTCAAGGAGTCCAGCCCCGAGGACCGTCGCGTCACGCTGGTCCTGCCCACCGCAGTCGGCCGTGCGGAGCACGAGGCCATCGCTGAGAGCTGGGCTGCGCCGATCCGCGAGGCTCTGGACGGACTCGCCCCGGAGCACCGGGCGGCGATCGAGCAGGCCACGGAGGCGCTGGCGGCTCTCCACGGACGCCTCCACGCCCTTGAGGCGGGCGGGGCGGAGATCGACGCCTCCGTCTAGGGCGTTCGAGGGGGCCCTCCTGCCGGGCACTTTCCTGGCGGAGGCGGGCGGGGAAATCCACCGCGTAATCGGTCCATTTCCGGCTCGTGGCCCGGAGCCTTGCCGAAATGCCGCCGATCTCTTCCAGCCCGGCCGTTACGGCGACTGTGAATGCGGCCGGGAATCCGTTCAGGCGAATATCGGCGCAGCCGGAATGAATCGCCCGTGAAATCTCGCGGGCGAGTCATTTTGATTGTCCGCAACGGTGGGCGCGGCACTCTGTTACTGGGCCGAACCCCGGCCGCTCATAGCGTGCTCCGTTCTTTGTGCACGGCATTTCTCATCCGGGTTTCCCTCGTGAGTGCCGTGCCCGCTCGTGCCTGATCGCCGAGCTGCCCATGTCGGGTGGCCCGGCGATCGGCGTGCGGCACGGGCCGGTCAGTGCTTCACGTAGACCTCCGGGACATACCACCCTCCCGTCTCGAGCGGGGCCTCCTCGGTCGGCCGGTTCGACACCAGCCGGCGCCGCAGGTGCCGTCCGTCCGGGCCGTGCTGCGCGTAGTGGTCGAGCAGCAGGTCGTGTCCGAGGTCGTTGTTGAGGTCGCGCCAGACCGAGTGGGCGTGCTGGCCCGCGGCGACCGCGTTGTCGGCCTCGACGAGCAGGTCGCGCGTGGAGATCCGGTAGTAGTGGGCGGTGTTCGCCTCGCGCCCGCCCGCCCAGGCGAACCGGATGTCGTGCGGGTCGGCCGCGAGCACCTGCTCACGGTACTGCCGGGCCAGCTCGTCGGGGCCGGTCTCCACGTAGTAGAGGAGAAGGCCGCGTACGGCGTCGAGCTGCTCGCCGGTCAGGTCGGCGCCGCTGATGCCCGACGGGTCGGCCTTCACGAAGCGCAGGCGCTCGCGGTCCTCGTCGGTCGTCTCGTAGCCGACGATCCCGAGGTCGACCCAGTCGGGCCACTCCTCGGCACCGACCCGGGGCACCTGACGGGTGACGAAGTCGGCGGGCGCGACATCGAGGATGACGGCCTGGTCCTGTGCGTCGGGGGACAGCGAATGCAGGACGGCCAGAGCCCGGCGCTCGTTCTCCCCGAGCGCGTCCAGCACACCGGCGCCGACGGGCTGGGCACCCATCGCCAGCGGTGTGACGGTGAGGTAGCGCTGCGCGACGATCGTGTAGTTGAGGGAGAGGTGGTGGCCGATGACCCGCCAGCCCCAGGTGTCCTCGAAGCCGGGCCGCCCCCAGAAGCTGAACCAGTAGCCCTCGGGGTCGCGGAAGTTTCCGGCGAGGACGCCGAAGCCGCGTTCGAGCACCTCGATCTCGCGCAGCATGTTCTCCGTGGCCATCACGGAGAGCGCCTGGCTGTAGCCGCGCATGCCGAGGCCGGCCTTGAGCAGGGTGTGCGCGATGACCTTCTGGTGCCGGTCGAGGGCGTGCAACGGGATGCCCGCCCGGTCGGGTTTGGGGATGAAGTCCCAGTCGACACGGCCCGGATCGTTCATGTCGGGCACGGTCGCCGCGGCCCTGAGCTCGGGGCGGAGCGAGTCGAGCAGTGCCCAGGTGGCGAAGAGCATCCGTTTGATGGTGACGGGTGCCTCGTAGCTCATGGGGCCGGGCGAGGAGCCGCGGGGGTCGGGCAGGTGTGTCATGGTTCACTTCCTCAGTCGCTGAGCACTGCGAGCAGGTCGCAGTGGACGACGGCGCCGCGGTCGAGCCGGGCCGCGATCGCCTGCCGGGCGGGGCGGTTGGCGGGGTCGGGGAACATCGCCAGCCACTCGCGGTTGAGTGCCTCGCGGTCGTTGGGATCGACGAGGTGGAACGTCATCTTGAGGATGTCGTCCGTCGTGCCGCCGAGTTCGGCCATCAGGGTGCGGACGTGGGCGAAGACGTGTGCGAACTGCTGATCGGCGTCGGCGGGCATCTCGCCCGTCTCCGGGGCGCGGCCGGTGATGGCACCGGTCGCGACGAACGGGCCGATGCGGCTGGCGGCCGGGATCGGGTTGCTGTGGCTGAACCCCGGCAGGTCGATGCTGGTGCGTGTGCCCACGGCCGCTCAACCCCCCGCGATGACGCGGTTCTCGATGTGACCGAGGCCCTCGATCTCCGCGCGGACGACATCGCCGGCCGTGAGGAAGTTGCCCTGCGGAGCCCCGATGCCCGCTGGCGTGCCGGTGGCGAGGATGTCACCGGGCATGAGTGTGAACACCTGCGTCAGATAGGCGATCTGCTCGTAGATGTTGTAGATCATGTCGTCCGTCCGCCAGTCCTGGCGGATCTCGCCGTTGACGCTGAGAACCATCCGCAGGTCGTGCGGGTCGGCGATCTCGTCGTCGGTGGTCAGCCACGGGCCGATCGGGCCGTGGGTGTCGAAGGACTTGCCGAGTGTGAACGTCGGCGACCGCTTCTGCAGCCAGTCGCGGACCGACACGTCGTTGGCGACGAGGTACCCGGCGATGACCGAGCGGGCGTCCTCGACGGACACGTGCTTGCAGCGCTGCCCTATCACCACGCCGAGCTCGACCTCGTAGTCGAGGGCGTCGGAGATGGCGGGCTTCACGATGCCGTCGTAGGGGCCGACGATGCAGGAGACCTGCTTGTTGAACCACATCTGGTTCTCCGGGACCGGGATGCCCGCGGCGCGCGCCTCCTCGGCGTGCTCCTTGTAGTTCATGCCGATGCCGAGGAACTTCTGCGGGTTGTCGATCGGTGCCTCGAGGACCACGTCGGCCAGCGGGTACGACGGGCCGGCCGCCGCGAGGAGCTCGTGCTTCAGCGAGGGCAGCAGAGGCAGGATCGACCGCAGCGACGTGCCCCCGACGACATCGGACACGTCGGCGACCCGGTCATCGTCGACGCGACCCAGCCGCGTCGGCCCCTCCGCGGTGTGGAAGCGTGCGATCTTCACTGCTGCTCCTCCTGGGCGATCCTGTCGAGGCCGGCCTTCTCCTCGGCGGTGGGGGTCCAGACGTGCTCGCCGTCCGGTGTCATCTGGAAACTGACGAAGCGCCAGGCGCCGTCCTCGCAGCGCCGCAGCACCTGGATCACCTGGCCGGCGACCGTGCGCTCGGAGCCGTCCGGACTGCCGAGGCGGTTGATGAGACGGCCCGTCATGATCGCGACGTCGCCGATCAGCCGGATGGTCAGTTCGCCCCGGGTGGCGCCCTTGTAGGGCGCGCGGGTGGCGACGTGCTCCAGGAGCTGGGCCTTGGTGTGGGTGAGGCCGGGCGCGTGGGTGTGCACCAGGGAGTCGTCGTACAGGTCACGCAGCGTGTCGAGGTCGAGCTCCAGCAGCGCCCGCTGACGGCGTTCCTCCGCTTCGAGGATCGCCGCGCGCGTGGCCTCGTCGGCGGGAACGACGGGGGCGACGGTCATGCCTTGGCTCCGTACTCGTCGAGGTCGTCGGTGCGGTAGCCCGTCGCCTCGCCGGCCTCGAAGCCGGGGCGGGGCGAACCGACAAGCGCGTGGTACTTGCTGAAGATCCGGTCGGCCTCCGCGAGCGGGAGAACCTCCTCGATGTCCGTCAGGGGAGCGCCCCCGGTGCGCTCGGCGACCATGCGGCGGATGACCTCGTAGCCCTCGCCGCGCATGTTCATCACGATCCGGTTGACGTTCTCGCGGCGGGCCGCGTCGTACGCGACGAAGGCCGCGTGCGGATCGTCCGGGGTCTCGGCGAGCCTGTCCACGATGACGCGGGCGTCGAGCATGGCCTGGGTGATGCCGTTGCCGCCGCGCGGGTACATCGCGTGGGCGGCGTCGCCGAGCAGGACGACCCGGCCGTCGACCCAGTTGTCCAGCGGGTCATGGCGGATCAGCGGGAAGAGGTAGACCTCGCGGGCCTCGCGCAACATCTTCCGGACGTCGAGGAAGGGCAGGTCGACGGTGTCGAAGAGCGGGATGACCTCGCTGATGTCGCCGACCTGGTTCCAGTCCTCGATGGTCTCCTCGCCGTTGGTCTCGGCGACCCAGTTGACCAGGGTCCTGCCGGTGCCCTCGAAATCGTCGGCGATGGGATAGACGATCATCGAGGCGATGTTGGGGTCGCCGATGTGCAGGATCGTGTGACCGTTGCGGAAGGGTTCCATCACCGTGGTGCCGCGCCACATCGTGATGCCGGAGAAGTGCGGCTCGGACAGGCCGGGGAACATCTGCTTGCGGATGGCGGACTTGATGCCGTCGCAGGCGATGACCGCGGCATGGCGCACCTGCTCCGTGCGGCCGTCGTCGTACCGGAGGTCCAGCGTCACGCCGGTGTCGTCCTGCGCGTAGCCGGTGACGCCGGTGCCGAGGCGGATCGCGTCCGCGCCGAGCCGGTCGAGCGCGGCCCTGTAGAACAGCATCTGCAGGGTGCCGCGGTGCACGAAGCGCTGCTCGTGCAGGTAGCCCATGTGCACGCCGCACTTCTCGGCGTAGATCTCCTGGCCGAAGTGGTTGTAGAAGATCGAGTCCTCCGCGTCTACGGAGATCGCGCGGAACTCCTCCAGCAGACCGAGGTCGTCGATCTCGGCCGTGCCGACCGTCTTGATGTCGACGCCGACGCCGAGCGGCTTGAGCTCGGGCACGACCTCGTAGACGACCGGGCGGAAGCCCTTCTGGTGCATGCGGAGTGCGGTGAGCAGGCCGGCCGGTCCGGCGCCGATGATCGCGATGTCGAGATCGGTGGTGGTCATGTCGTTGTCCTCGTCGTCTGAGGCGATGGGTGGGCGGTCAGGAGGCCGGAGCGGAGAGCTCGGCGAGGAAGCCGGTGGTGGCCGCCCAGGCGCGTGCGGCGCTGCGCGGGTTGTGGGCGAACACCTCGGGATCGGGGGAGGCGACGGCCTTCGCGCTGGTGAAGGCGTGGGTGGTGCCGCTGCAGAGGTGGAACTGGTGGTCGAGGCCGGCGCCGCTGAGGTGTTTCTCGAGCTGCTCGCGCATGCCAGGCGTCGCCATCGGGTCGTCGGCGCCGATCATCAGCAGCACGGAGCCCGATCCCGGGGTGCTCCAGTCCTGCTCGAGCAGGTCGAGTCCGGGGTGCACCGCGGCGACACCGGCGACGTCCGCCCCGGTGCGCAGGTACTCGAGCGCCGAGGAGCCACCGAAGCAGTAACCGAGGAGGGCCAGGGGCCGGCCGGTGAACTCCGGCTGCGCGTCGAGCGCCGCGTGGGCGGCGGCGATACGCCCCAGCCACCGGTCGCGGTCCCGGGCCATGGCACCGATCAGCGGCCCGATCTCGGCGGCCGAGGACGGTGTGGCGCGCTCGCCCCACACGTCGGCCAGGAACACCGGATGACCGGCCTCGGCGAGCCGCGCCGCGTGGCCGGTCATCTCCTCGCCGAGGCCGAAAGCGTCGTGGATGAGCAGGACCGCGGCGGCGGAGGTGTCGGCGGCCGCTCCGCCCCGGGGCGGCACGACCAGACCGCGCATGCGGGTGCCTTCGTGCTGGTACTCGACGTCGCGGCCGGCTGCCTGCGTCACGGTTCCCTGCCTTTCTGTGTGGGACATGGCGTGCGCCACACGATTGATCAGGAACCGTAGAGGAGATCGTGTACGATTTCAACCACGATTTATGATGCAGCGGGTCTTGCGTTGCAGGTGATTCTGTATATGGTTTCGCACACGATTCGGAACAGTCCGGCACCCCACCCGCACGCACCAGCCAGGGAGCGCCCGATCCCATGTCCAAGACGCCCACGGCCGCCGCCCGGCCGACCAGCGACGTGACGTCGCCGCCCGCACGGACCTCCACCCCTGCCGCCCTTGTGAAGCGCAGTGGCGGCGTAGCCTGGTTCGCCTCCCGCTTCGCCGTCATCGGCGTCTGGATCGCGCTCGCGGTCCTTTTCTCGGCCCTCCGCCCCGACACGTTCATGACGTCGGGCAGCCTCAAAGTGATCTTCGGCAGTCAGAACCAGTCGGCGCTCGTCTTCCTGACCGCCGCCCTGCTCTGCACGATCATCGTCGGCGAGTTCGTCGACATGTCCGTCGCCTCCAACTTCGGACTCGCCGCCATCATGCTGACGATCCTCCACGTCAACCACGGGTGGAACGTGTGGGCGGCGGTGCTCGCCGCACTCGTCCTGTCCACCGCGGTGGGTGCCGTGAACGGCTGGCTCGTGGTCAAGGTCGGCGTCAACACCATCGTGGTGACACTCGGCATGGGGACCTTCCTTCTCGGAATCGCGCTGTGGGTCTCCGACCTGATGCCGGTCAGCGGCCTCCCCTCGGATTTCAAGGACATCGCGCTCCAGCCCGTCGCCGGCCTTCCGATCAGCTTCTTCTACGGGCTCGCGCTCATGCTCGGGTTCGCCTACGTCCTGCACTTCACACCGCTGGGCCGCACCATGCGCTTCGTCGGTGAGAGCCGCGAGGTCAGCCGGCTGGCCGGAGTGCGCGTGGCCCGGCTCCGGGTCGCGGCCTTCACGACCGCGGGCCTCATCGCCGGCCTGGGCGGCGTGCTCTCCGCCGCGGCCACCGGCGGCTTCGACCCCAACGTGTCGCAGAGCTACCTGCTGCCGATCTTCGCGGCGGCCTTCCTCGGCACGGCGATCCTGCAACCGGGGCGGTTCAACCCGATCGGCACCCTCATCGCCGTCTTCTTCCTGGCGACCGGCGTGCTCGGTCTCCAGCTCCTGGGCGCGACCTCATGGGTCACCAGCGTCTTCTACGGCGGCGTGCTCGTCGTCGCCGTCACCCTCTCGACCGTACTGCGCAGCCGCTCGCGCTGATCACCGGCCGCTCGTCCTCCCGGACCAGCCGCTCGCGCTGATCACCCCGCTCGCACTCCCGGACCAGCCGCTCGCCCCCGCCGTGTCACTCTCAGCAACCAACGGAGTTCGCCATGAGACCCGCACGTCCCACCACCTGTCGACGCCCCCGCACCTGGGCCGCAGTCGCGGGCATCGCTCTCCTCGCCGGTTCCCTCGCCGCCTGCGGCGGTGACACGGAGGACACAGAGTCCGCCGGAGCCGACGGCTCGGCCTCCGCGGTCGGCGACAAGCTGGCCGCGGCGATGAAGCCGCTGGACGCCTACCCCGTCCCGGCCGAGAAGCTCGACAACGTCGACTCCGTCGCCGGAAAGACGCTCTTCTACATCCCGATCACCAAACAAGCGCCGATGTTCACCACCACCGAGAAGGCCCTCGCGGTCGCCGCCAAGGCCGTGGGGCTGCGCCTGCAGGTCTGCGACGGCAAGGGAACACCGACCGACATCGGCGGCTGCATCAACCAGGCGACGGACGCCGCAGCAGCGGCCATCATCGCGGACGCCATCCCGTACGCCCTGGCGGCCAACGGCTTCGACGCCGCGCAGAAGGCCGGCGTCCCGGTCGTCATCAGCAACCAGGTGCCCGACCCGGCCCACCCGGAGTCCAAGACGCTCACCTGGGTGCCGGTCCCCGGCAGCGAGCAGCAGACCCGCCTCTTCGACTGGATCGCCTCGGACGCCAAGGGCAAGGCCCACATCCTGGTCAACCAGAGCTCCGACGGCCAGTCGCCCGCCGCTTACGTCGCCGACGGCAAGGCCGCGCTGGAGAAGACCTGCCCCGAGTGCAAACTGACGGTCAACAAGGTCACGTCCTCCAACTTCGCGCTCGTCCCCTCCTCGACCAGCGCCGTGCTGCTGAAGGACCCCACCATCACCTACGTCGACGCGCAGTTCGAGCAGTACCTGCAGCCGACCCAGGGCGGCGTCCAGCAGACGTCGCGCACGGACATCAAGGTCGTCACCGGCTCCGCCTCCCTCGGCGGCCTGAAGGCCGTCAAATCCGGTTCGCTGTCGGCCGCCACCGCCCAGGCCGCGGCCTTCCAGGGCTGGGTCGATACCGACGCGGCGCTGCGCCTGATCCTCGGCAGGCCGGTGCCGGAGTACACCATCCCGACCCGTTTGTTCACGAAGGAGGGCATCGGCGACGTCAAGCTGACCGAGGACGCCGAGCTCTCCGGCGAGTGGTTCGGCCCGGCCACCTTCACCGATGAATTCAAGAAGCTGTGGGGCGTCGCGTGAGCGGGCACCCCGAGCCGGCCCCGGCGGGAGCGACCGGTCTCCCGCCGGCGCCCCGGCTCGCGGTCGAGGGGGTCAACATGACCTTCGGCAGCGCCACGGTGCTGCACGACGTCGCCATGGACGTGCGTCCCGGCGAGATCCACGCTCTCATCGGGCAGAACGGCTCGGGCAAATCCACCCTCGCCAAGATCCTCACCGGCCTGTACCGCCCCGACCCGGGCAGCCGTGTCACGGTCGACGGCGTCGACCTGCGGCTCCCGGTGCGGCCCGACGAGGCGCGTGCCGCGGGGGTCGCGGTCGTGCACCAGAACTTCGGACTGGTGCCGGACGCCACCGTGCTGGAGAACACCCGGCTCGGCCGGTTCAAGGGCTCGCGCTTCCTGCGCCGGATCGACTGGAAGGCCGAGGCCGCCGCGACGGAGGCCGTCTTCGAACGGCTCGGCCCGCGCCACATCCCGCTCGACGTCAAGGTCGCGGACCTGCACGAGGACGAGAAGGCGGTCGTCGCGATCGCCCGTGCCGTGCAGGACCTCGAGGACGGACGCGGCATCGTCGTCTTCGACGAGTCGACGCGCGCCCTCGGACGCAAGTCGCTCGAGCGCTTCTTCGCCCTGCTCGACCGCATCGTCGCCACCGGCACCTCGGCCCTGCTCATCACGCACCGACTGGAGGAGGTCGTGGAGGCCGCCGACCGGGTCACCGTGCTCCGCGACGGCCGGATCGTCGTGGCCGGCCGGGAGGTCGAGGGCATGACGAAGTCGGACCTCGCCCACCTCATGCTCGGGCGGGAGGTCGAAGGCCTGGAGCACCGCACGGCGGCCGACGTCCCGGCGGACGCCGCCCCCGTCGTGGTCGACGGCCTCACGGGACGCAGCGTGCGCGGGCTGTCCCTGCGCATCCGGCCCGGCGAGGTCGTCGGCGTCACGGGACTCAGCGGGGCGGGCCACGAGGACGTCCCCTACCTGATCAGCGGTGTCAGCAAGGCGGAAGGCGGCACCGTGACCCTGCCCGCGGGGCAGGTCGAGCTCAGCAGCCTGTCGCCGGCCTCGGCGATCGAGCGCGGCATCGCCCTCGTCCCGGAGGGCCGTGAGTCGGCCGGTCTCGTCGGCGGGATGACCGTGACGGAGAACATCTCGTTCCCGCAGACCTGCACCGCGAAGACCTCCGGCAAGCTGCGGCCGCTGCGCAGCGGGGCCGAGAAACGACTCGCCATGGACTGGATCGAGCGCCTCGACGTGCGACCCCCGTGGCCGCACGCCGTCCTGGAGAACATGAGCGGAGGCAATCAGCAGAAGGTCCTCCTGGCCAAGTGGCTCGCGACCGACCCGGCGCTGCTGGTGCTCCACGAGCCGACCCAAGCCGTCGACGTGGGCGCGCGCAAGACCATCGTCGAGGCGGTCCGCGGGGCCGCCCGTGAGGGCCGCGCCGTCCTCGTCGCCAGCTCCGACGAGAACGAGCTCGCGCTGCTGTGCGACCGCGTCCTCGTCTTCAGCGACGGTGCCGTCGAGCGTGAGCTCACGGGTGAGTTCACGCCGCACGACATCGTCCGGAACATCTACACCGACAGCTCGCGCACCAAGCTGCGCGAGCGCAGTCCACAAGGAGTGTCATGACCGTCGTCGACATCAACATCCACCACCTGCCCGAGGACCTCTTCACCAACGAGAAGATCCTCAACGGCTTCCTCAACAGCGCTCCGCGCGGCTTCGGCGAGATCGCCGGCGTCATCACCATGGAGGACGGCAAGAAGCAACTGGTCCTGGAGAAGCCGAAGGGCTACCCCAACCTCAACTACGTCGAGGGCGACTACTCGACCGAGGCGAAGCTGAAGGCGATGGACGACGCCGGCGTCGACTACGGCATCATGCGCGTCCCTGTCTGGCAGGAGTGGCTGGACCTGGAGACCTGCAAGGCGGTCAACGACAACGCCGCCAAGATCGTCGCCGAGTCCAACGGCCGGCTCTTCTCCACCGCCTGCCTCCCGCCGTGGGGCGGCAAGGAGAACATCCACGAGCTCGAGCGCTGCCTCGACAACGGCGCCGTGGGCGTCCAGCTCGCCTGCCACTACGGCCGGCTCTACCTCGACGACGACGCCTTCAAGCCCTACCTCAAGGTGCTGAACGACAAGAAGGTCCCGGTCATCGTCCACCACACGCCGCTGCCGGTGGAGTGGCAGTCGGTCATCGACTACCAGAACTTCCGCCGCGAGTACGGCCGCATCATGGACCAGGCCATCGCGGTCGGCCGCGAGCTGTTCAGCGGCATGTTCGAGGAGTTCCCCGACCTCAAGTTCATCCACACGATGCTCGGCGGCAACTGGTTCGGGGTCACGGATCTGCTCACCCCGCACGCCCCCAAGGCCGGCGAGGCGATGCAGCGCCTGTCGACGTCCGGCGGCGAGAAGATCAAGCAGTACCTCGAGAACAACATCTTCTTCGACCTCACCCACCCGCACTCCTGGGGCAAGATCCAGGTCGAGGCGGCACTGAAGATCAACGGCGCCGACCACTACATGTTCGGCTCCTCGTTTCCCGTCTTCCGCTCCTGGATGAGCCAGGGAGTCGAGTTCGTCAGGAACGAGCTGGAGATCAGCGACTCCGACCGCGAGGCCGTGCTGTACGGCAACGCGAAGAAGATGTTCAACCTCCCGATCTGACCCGCACGCCGAGCAGAGTGAGACCGATGAGCGCCCTACCCGACGAGGACATCGACGGATTCTTCACGACCTCCCGCACGACGGGCCGTGAGGAGTCGGTCGAGCTCAGCGACGACAGTTACCGCACCTTCCTGCCCGACCTCCACGACCCCAAGCTCACCGAGGTCCGCGGGATGGCCTACGAGGAGTTCGCCCAGAACCGCTACCAGGCGCCCTTCCTGCGCGACCTCCTCGCCTACTGGGACGGCCTCTACCGGGAGCCGTTCGTCGGTATCACCTCCGACGGCACGGTGCGCGAGGGGCTCTACGCCCTGCCGCCCACCGTGCCGTCGGACACCGGGAACGCGCCTTCCGAGGCCGCCGTCCGCTTCCTCGGGATGCTCACCCCCGGTGAGCTGGACGCGGTGCGCCACGACATCGACGCACCGCAGTGGCGGGCCTGGAGCAACCCCGAGTTCGTGGTGTACCGCGTGGGACTGAGGATGGAGGTGCTGACCGACGACAAGAAGTCGGCGATCCACGACGTCCTGCGCACATCACTGAGCCCCGAGGGTTACGCCCGGGTCTCGGGCGCGATGGAGCTCAACGGCTACCTCGGCGAACTGGTCGGCCTGCCCACCGTCATGAACCGGCACAGCTACTGGTTCTCCGTCTTCGGCGACCCGTCGGCGGGCACGGGGGGCGAGCCGTGGGGCTGGCAGCTCTTCGGCCACCACGTGGCCCTCAACTTCGTCTCCGTGGGGGGCCGGCACGTCATCGCACCGGTCTTCCTCGGAGCCGAGCCCGCGCTCACGGACGACGGCAGTCACGAGCCGCTCTTCGCGGAGCGGGAACGGCTCGCCCTCGAACTGGCAGGGTCCCTCACGGCCGCGCAGCGCGCCCGGGCCGTCGTCTTCGCTTCCGTACTCGACCCGGCCATGCCGGAGGGACGACTGCACCCCGCCGACGAACGGCACGTCGCGGGCGCGTTCCGCGACAACCGGGTGATCCCGTACGAGGGCATCCCGGCGGCCGAGCTCGACGACGCCCAGCGCGACCTGCTCCGCCGGATCGTCGCCGACTGCCTGCTCCTGCTGGTCGAGGGCCAGCGCGAGCTCGCGCTGGCCGAGTACGACGCGCACGCGGACCAGACGTGGTGTTCCTGGTACGGCGCCACGGACGGCTCCCAGCCGTTCTACTTCCGGGTGCACAGCCCGGTGCTGATCGCCGAGTTCGACGACCACGCCGGGGTGTGGCTGGACAACAAGCTGCCTGCCCGGTTCCACGTGCACACGACGCTGAGGCACCCCAACGGCAACGACTACGCCAAGGCCCTCATCGCCCGGTGGCGCGAGCGGGGCGAGTGAACCGTGCTCCGTTCAGAACCGCTGGTCCGGCAAGGCGGCCTCGTACGTGGTGACCGCCTCGATGGTATTGATCTCGTGCTGCTTCGCGGCTGCCTCGATGGCCTCGGCCGACGCGCCCGACTCGATGAGCTGGAGGATGCCCTCGTGCTCGGCGATGGCGGCCTGGGCGCGGCCGGGGGCGTACCAGAAGGCCGACCTGCGGACGATCTCGAGCCGGGCCCACTCGTTGTCGACCATGTCGACAAGGCGACGGTCGGGGCAGCGGCACGCGAGCAGCTGGTGGAACTCCCGGTTGAGCCGGCCGAAGCGGGCCGGGTCGAAGTCGGCGAGGGCCTCCTTCATCCGCCGGTCCAGGGTGTGGGCCGCGGTCAGGTCGGCCTCGGTGAGGTGGGGCGCCGACAGCGCCGTCGCGTAGCCGCCGAGGCGCGCCACGATCTGCAGGCCCCGCTGCCACGCGTCGGTGTCGAACGTCGCCACCTGCGCGCCGACGTTGGGGACGATCTCCACCCAGCCCTCTGCCTGGAGCCGACGCAGCGACTCCCGCCACGGCACTGAGCTGATGCCGTGCTCACGCACCAGCTGGTCGATGACCAGACGGTGCCCAGGGCCGTAGGTGCCGTTCATGATCCGTTCCTTGAGGATCATGAATGCCTGTTCGGTCTTGGTCGCCATGAAGTAGATCCAACCACAATTCCGTACACGATCATTCCGTGCCCGACAACGAAACGAGCCCTCCTGTGAACCCCACACCCGCCACCCCCCTGACCACGGAGCTGCGGGCGAAGCTGGCGTCGGCGCCCGTCGCCGGACTCTCGGCCCAGCTGCGCCGCCGGGGCCTCGAGGGCGTGTACGTCGATGGAGTCCGCCCCCTCGTGGCGGGACAGAAGTTCGTCGGCACCGCCCGGACGCTCCGCTTCGTCCCCTTCCGCGAAGACCTCTTCACCGGCCACGGCGGCGGCTACAACGCGCAGAAGCGCGCCTTCGACTCCGTGGCGGAGGGCGAGGTCCTCGTCATCGAGGCACGCGGCGAGAGGGGATCGGCCACGCTCGGCGACATCCTCGCCATCCGCGCCCATGCCCGCGGCGCCGCGGCCGTCGTGACCGACGGCGGGGTGCGCGACGCCGACGCCGTCGCCGCCGTGGGCATCCCCGTCTTCACGGCGGGGCCGCACCCCGCGGTGCTCGGCCACAAGCACGTCCCCTGGGACGCCGACCTCACCATCGCGTGCGGCGGTGCCACCGTGCAGCCCGGCGACATTCTCGTCGGCGACGCCGACGGGGTGATCGTCATCCCGCCGGACCTCGCGGAGGAGGTCGCCGACGCGGCCCTGGCCCAGGAGGACGAGGACGCCTGGATCGCCCGGAAGGTCGCCGAGGGCCACCCCGTTCAGGGGCTCTTCCCGATGAACGCCGAATGGCGCGCGCGGTACCGGGCCGAACGAGCCGCGGTGCCCGAGACGTCGGCGTCGGACGCGGCGCGGGCCGGAGCGTGACCGGGACCCGGCCGGCCCCGGCCGCGAGCAAGTCGCGGGTCGCCTACGAGTGGATCCGTGAACAGATCACGTCCGGCGCGTTCGGCCCGGGCCACCGCCTGGTCCTGACGACGCTCGCCGGGCGGCTCGGCATGAGCGTGGTGCCGGTCCGCGAGGCCATCAGCCGCCTCACGGCCGAGGGCCTGGTGACCTTCGAGCCCAACGTCGGCGCGAGCGTCGCCATGGCCGACCCGGACCGCTACATCCACGCGATGGAGGTCATCACCGTGCTGGAGAGCGCGGCGACGGCGCTCTCGGCGCCCCACCTCACCGGGCAGGACCTGGCGCGTGCCCGGGAGCTCAACACCGCGATGCGCGCCGCGCTCGGCGACTTCGACTTCCGGCGCTTCACCGCGCTCAACCAGGACTTCCACCACACCCTCTACTCCCGGTGCCCCAACCCCCGGCTGCTGGAGACGGTCGACGCGGAATGGTCCCGGCTGGGCCACCTGCGCGACTCGATCTTCGGGTTCGTCCCCCACCGGCCCAAGGAGTCGGTGTGCGAGCACGAGGACCTGCTCGATCTCATCGAGGGGAGCGGGACGTCCGACCGGATCGAGCAGGCTGTGCGCCGGCACCGCACCCGCTCCCTCGACGCCTTCCGCACCCACCAGACCGACGGCGCCCACTTCCCGCACCGCGTCGGCCGCGCCGGTCAAGGAGCCTGACGATGCTTTCCGACCAGATCCGCGCCGACCTCGCCGCCGAGCTCGAGCGGGCCCACGCCGAGCGCGCCGTGCTGCCGCGCATCACCGCCCGCCACCCCGAGGCGACGGTGGAGGACTCGTACGCCGTCCAAGGGCTCTGGCGCGACCGGCGGATCGCGGCCGGCCGCCGCCTCGTCGGCCGCAAGATCGGTCTGACCTCCAGGGCCATGCAGGCGGCGACGGGCATCTCCGAGCCGGACTACGGCGTGATGTTCGACGACACCGTCTGGGAGAACGGCGCGGTCGTGCCGTTCGGCGACTTCTCCAACGTCCGCATCGAGGTCGAGCTCGCCTTCCTGCTCAAGTCGCCGCTCCAGGGCCCCCACTGCACCGTCTTCGACGTGCTGCGCGCGACCGAGTACGTCGTCCCGGCGCTGGAAATCCTCAACTCGCACTTCGAACTCGAAGGACGCACGATCGTCGACACCATCGCCGACAACGCCGCCTACGGCGGCATGGTGCTCGGCGGCAGACCCGTCGCGCCCGACGCGGTCGACCTGCGCTGGATCTCCGCGCTGCTCTACCGCAACGAGACGATCGAGGAGACCGGCGTCGCCGCCGGTGTGCTCAACCACCCCGCCACGGGCGTCGCGTGGCTCGCCAACAAGCTCCATCAGCACGGCGCCGGTCTCGACTCCGGCGAACTGATCCTGGCCGGGTCGTTCACCCGCCCGATGTGGGTGTCGCGCGGCGACTCGGTGCTCTGCGACTACGGAACGATGGGAACCATCTCGTGCAGCTTCCGGTGACCTTCCGTGCGGCGCTCGCCGCCTCCGACCGGCCCCTCATCGGCATGTGGGTGTGCAGCGGCAGCCCGCTCGTCGCCGAGATCTGTGCGGGCGGCGGCCTCGACTGGCTGCTGATCGACATGGAACACGGGCCCAACCAGCTCGAGTCGGTGCTCGCGCAGCTCCAGGCGGTCGCCGCCTACCCGGTCGCCCCGCTCGTCCGCGCACCGGGTCTGCTGCCAGTCATGATCAAGCAGATCCTCGACCTCGGCGCCCAGAACATCCTGATGCCGATGGTCGACACCCCGGAGCAGGCGGAGGCGGCCGTGCGGGCGGTCAGCTACCCGCCGCGCGGCAACCGCGGGGTCGGATCGGCCCTCGCGCGGTCGGCCCGGTGGAACCGCGTCGACGACTACCTGGCCGACGGGGACGACCACGTCTCGCTGTTCGTCCAGATCGAGTCGGTCACCGGCGTCGAGAACGCCGCCGCGATCGCCGCGGTCGACGGCGTCGACGGTGTCTTCGTCGGCCCGTCCGACCTCGCCGCGTCGATGGGCCTGCTCGGCAAGCAGACCCACCCCGACGTGGTGGCCACGGTCGAGCGCGCCTTCGGGGCCGTCCGCGGCGCCGGCAAGCCCGTCGGCGTCAACGCCTTCGACCCGGCCGTCGCGTCCGCCTATCTCGGCCACGGCGCGTCGTTCGTCCTCGTCGGCGCCGACGTCACCATGCTCGCCCGAGGCTCCGAAGCCCTGGCCGAGCGGTTCATCGGCGCGCCCGCCCCGGGCCGCGCCGGCAAGTGAAGGAGCACCCCTTGTCCCTCTCCCCGGACTCGGGCCGCGCCGGCGGCCGAGCACGTCCTCCCCGAGGCGAAGGCCGTCCTGGTGGCGAAGGCCGTCCTGGTGGCGAAGGCCGTCCTGGTGGCCCGGGACGTCCTGGTGGCCCGCGCCGCCGGCCGCCGCGCCAGGTCGAGGTCGTCGACGTCAGGCCGCTGACCCCGCGCATGGTGTCGGTGGTGTTCGCCGGCGAGTCCCTCACCGGGTTCGCCGAGCCCGCACCGACGGCGCACATCAAGCTCTTCCTGCCCGACGCCGACGGCAACGTCGCGCGGCCGGTGGCCGGCCCGGACGGCCGCCTCGCATGGCCCGGTGGCCGGCCGGTGATGCGGACGTACACGCCCCGACGCTTCGACGCCGAGGCCGGCACCCTCGAGGTCTGGTTCGTTCTGCACGGCGACGGGCCGGCCGCGCGGCGGGCCGCGCTGGCAGCGCCCGGCAGCCGTGCCGCCATCGGCGGCCCGGGCGGCCGCTTCTCCGTCGATCCGACGGCGACCTCCTGGTGGATCGGCGGCGACGAGAGCGCCCTGCCCGCGATCGCCACGCTGCTCGAAGCGCTGCCGGACGGCGTCACCGGTCAGGTGCACCTGGAGGCCGAGGGCCCCGAGGACCGCATCGCCCTGCCAGCGTCCGCCGGGGTCGAGGTGACCTGGCACGACCGGGCGGGCGAGCCGGGCGCCGCCCTCGTCGACGCGCTCCACCGGGCTCGCCTCGCGGACGACGCACACGTCTGGATCGCCTGCGAGGCATCGGCGGTCCGCAAGGCCCGGTCGTACCTCCTCGTCGACCGGGTGCGGCCGCGCTCGCAGGTGACCACGCGCGGCTACTGGCGCGTGGGCGAGGCCGACCACCCCGACCACGACTATGGCGAGGACTGAGAGAGGAGTGAGGGGCGCGTGCCGCGGGCCGGAGTGCCGCGGCCGTCATCGCTCGCCTTCGTTCCTGGCAGAGCGACGCCGGCGGGGACTCCCGGCCGGCACAACCCCTCGTTCAGGGTGCCGGCTGCGACTGTCAGGCCGCTGCGAGCGCGGCGCGGGCGTCGACGCGCTGGTGGTGGAGGCGCATGACCTGCCGGGCGACCGGCTGGGCGAGCAGCGCCTCGATGAGGAACGCGATGGTGCAGTTCCGCGGCCACAGGTGTGCGAACTGCTCAAGGGGCGCGGTGGAGATCTGCCGCGCGCCGATCCACGTGCCGACCACCGTCATCCCGAGGGAGATCAGCAGCACGCTGCACAGCGCGTGCAAGATCATATGGGCGCGGAAGCTGTCGCCCGGGCGCACGAGCCGCGAGGTGAGCAGCTGGGCGGGCTTCATCGTCAGCAGGACGACGGCCACGACCGCGACCAGCAGGACAGGCATCACCCGCAGCAGACCGGTCCACATGGCCAGGGTGAAGCCGGAGGTCAGGCCGCCGATCACCACCGGGATGGTGTTCACCGAGACCACGGCGATGACCAGCATGAACACCACGGACTCCTTCGGGGTGCGGGGCAGGTAGGTGCGGAAGGGGTTGTCGCTCACAGTGCAGTTCCTCGTCGCTCGATACGGAGACCGGCAACAAAAAAACAGCGCCCGTCTCCCGAGTCGACTCGGGAGACGGACGCTGTTTCGACATGCTTATACGCGCCGGACTTCGCAACCAAGGATACAGGCCCGCGGCGTTCGTCTCGGGCGAGGCGGGCCACAGGCCTGTCCGTCGATACCGCTCACGAGGGGCGGGAAGCCGACACCCTGACGGCGTGCCCAGCGCAGGTCGCGTGCCGGTTCGGACGGCGCCACCCGGCTGCGATCGGGTTGCGCCGCTGTGCCGGAAGCGGTGGGACGGTTGCGCCGTGCTCAGCGGTCGTGCCCGGGCACGGGCGAAGACCGGCGACGGTCCGGTGCACAGCGCCCGGATCACAGGCTCGCCAAGGACTCCGCGATCATCCGATGCCTCGAGCGATACGCAGCCCGCGAGGTCTCCGACCTGGTCAGACCGGTGGGCCTCACCCCCGCGTTTCAGGGGCGTCCGGGAGACGTGAGAGGGTGCGGGGCGTGAGTGATACACCGCCGAACACCCTGCAATACCGCTTTGACGGGCCGGAAGACGCCCCGGTCCTGGTCATCGGCCCCTCACTCGGCACCACCTGGCACATGTGGGACCGCCAGATACCCGAGCTCACCCGGCACTGGAGAGTCTTCCGGTACGACCTGCCCGGTCACGGCGGCGCCCCCGCCCGGCCCGCGACCGCCGTGACGGAGCTGGGCGACCGGCTGCTCGCCACGCTCGACGGGGTCGGGGTCCAGCGGTTCGGGTACGCGGGGTGCTCCATCGGCGGGGCGATCGGCGCGGACCTGGCGCTGCGGCACCCGCACCGGGTGGCCGCGCTCGCACTGGTGGCGTCCTCGGCCCGGTTCGGCAGCGCGGACGAGTTCCGGCAGCGCGGCGTCATCGTCCGTACGAACGGCCTGGAGCCCATGGCGCGGACCGCGCCCGAGCGCTGGTTCACGCCCGCCTTCGCCGCGGCGCAGCCCGCCATCGTGGAGTGGGCCGTCCAGATGGTGCGGACCACCGACCCCGGGTGCTACATCGCCGCCTGCGAGGCCCTGGCCGCGTTCGACGTCCGTACGGAGCTGAGCCGCGTCCCCGTCCCCACCCTCGTCGTGGTCGGGGCGGAGGACCGGGTGACCGGGCCCGGCGACGCGCGCACCCTGGTCGCGGGTATCCCGGACGCCCGGCTCGCCCTGGTGCCCGGAGCCTCGCACCTCGCGCCCGTCGAGCAGCCCGGGGCGGTCACCGATCTCCTGCTCACCCACTTCTCCACCGCCTGGCAGGACACCCAGGCGGCCATCCCGATGCCCGACTCCGTGCCCCGGCTCACCGCCCCCGTCCAGCCCGTCGCGGAGATCGCCCCCGCCGGACCGGCCCCCGAGGCCGCGGCCGGCGGTCGCCCCGACCCGTACGCGCCGGGCATGCGGCTGCGGCGCGAGGTGCTGGGCGATGCCCAGGTGGACGAGGTCCTGGCCGCCGACGACGACTTCACCGGGGACTTCCAGGAGCTGGTCACCCGGTACGCCTGGGGCGAGGTGTGGAGCCGCGACGGGCTGGACCGGCGCACCCGCTCCACTGTCACGCTCACCGCGCTCGTCGCCTCCGGGCGCATGGAGAGCCTGGCCGCGCACACCAGGGCCGCCCTGCGCAACGGACTCACGCCCACCGAGATCCGCGAGGTGCTGATGCAGACGGCCGTCTACTGCGGGATTCCGGCCGCGAGCGCCGCCTTCACGATCGCGCAGTCGGTGATTCGGGCGGAAACGACGCCGCCCGCGTAGCAGGATGGAGACATGAGCAGCCACACCGAGCACGCCGCGCCGACCCTGACCAAGCAGTCGCACTCCTGCATCCGCCTGGAGAAGGACGGGCGCACGCTCGTCATCGACCCCGGCGGCTTCTCCGAGGGCGACGCGTCGATCGGGGCCGAGGCGATCCTCGTGACGCACGAGCACCCCGACCACTTCGACGAGGGGCGCATCCGGGCCGGCCTGGAGGCCGACCCGGCGGCCCGGGTCTGGACCCTGCGCAGCGTCGCGGAGCGGCTGAGCGCGGCGTTCCCGGGCCGGGTGCACACGGTCGGTCACGGCGACACCTTCTCGGCCGCCGGGTTCGACATCGAGGTGCACGGCGAACTCCACGCGGTGATCCACCCGGACATCCCGCGCGTCACGAACATCGGCTTCCTGGCCGACGGCCAGGTCTTCCACCCCGGGGACGCCCTGACGGTGCCGGGCCGGGCCGTCGACACGCTGCTGCTGCCGGTGATGGCCCCGTGGAACAAGATCTCCGAGGTCATCGACTACGTGCGCGAGGTGAAGCCGCGCCGCGCGATCGACATCCACGACGCGCTCCTCACCGACCTGGCCCGGCCGATCTACGACCGGCAGATCGGCGAGCTGGGCGGCTGTGACCACGGCCGGATGACACCGGGCGACTCGACGGGTCTGTGACGGCCGCCGCCCCGGCGGCTGTCAGTGGCAGGCGTTAGGTTTGCGTACATGCGTATCGCCACCTGGAACGTCAACTCGATCACCGCCCGCCTGCCGAGGCTGCTGGCCTGGCTGGAGAGCAGCGGCACCGATGTGCTGTGCCTCCAGGAGACCAAGTGCACCGCCGAGCAGTTCCCCGCCGACGCGCTCCGCGAGGCGGGCTACGAGTCCGCGGTCAACGCCAACGGGCGGTGGAACGGCGTGGCGCTGCTCTCCCGCGTCGGCCTGTCCGACATCGTCCTCGGCCTGCCGGACGGGCCGGTGTACGAGACGGTGCAGGAGCCCCGCGCGATCAGCGCGACCTGCGGCCCGGTGCGCCTCTGGTCGGTGTACGTGCCCAACGGCCGCGAGGTCGCCCACGAGCACTACGCCTACAAGCTGCGCTGGCTGGAGGCGCTGCGCAAGGCGGTGGCCGCCGACGCCGCCGGTGCGGCCCCGTTCGCCGTGCTCGGCGACTTCAACGTGGCCCCGGCCGACGAGGACGTCTGGGACCCGGCCCTCTTCGAGGGGGCCACGCACGTCACGCCCGCCGAGCGCGAAGCGCTGGCCGCGCTCCGCGCCGAGGGCCTGTCCGACGTCATGCCCCGCCCCCTGAAGTACGACCGTCCGTACACCTTCTGGGACTACCGCGAGCTGCGCTTCCCGAAGAACAAGGGCATGCGCATCGACCTCGTCTACGGCAACGCCCCCTTCACCGGCGCCGTGCGGGACAGCTACGTGGACCGCGAGGAGCGCAAGGGCAAGGGCGCCTCCGACCACGCCCCGGTGGTCGTGGACCTCGACCTCTGAGCGGAGCCGGTGCCCCGCGCCGCGTGAACACACGGTGACCACGCGGTGTTGGGAAGCCGAATGACAGGCCGCGCGCCCTGTGGTGCGCGGGCGTGCGGGGATGCGATTCTGAGCGGTATGAACATCCCTTTCTTGGACAACTGGCGCAAGCGTCACGACGGGACGCGGAAGACGGGGCTCGCGGGCGCCGTCGACGCCGATCCGGAGGGCGTGGCCGAGCTGCTCGCCGAATGCGAGCTGCTCCGGGTCCGGGTGGGGGAGCGCGGTATCGAACTGGACGACAGCCCGGCCTCCTTGACGGCCCTCGACCAGCTGGTGCCGCGCTGGCGCGACGATCCGGAGGAGCTGCCCTGGCTGGGCAACGACGCCGGGCTCTACCTCGGCACGGTCCTGGTGCGCAACGTCGCCGGGGCGCACTGGCACATCTGGCCGAGCGGTCAGCCCGTCGTGCGGCTCGCCTCGGGCCGCGAGATCGACGTGGTCGAGGCGGGCCTCGACTGGGCCATGTCCGGCAGCCCCGAACTCTCCCAGGTGTACGCGGAGTCAGCCGAGGGGTGACCCGGGGGCGCGGCCAACGCGCGAAGAGATAAAACGCCTTATGCCCCATTGGTGCGTGTCGGTCGGGAAGTCCCTTGCCGGGCTGGTTAGTTTGCGCTGACCTCGACCGAGCGACAAGTGGGTAGGGCAGCGTATGGCCGTCGATCCGTTGATCGAGCTGCGAGACGTCAACAAGTACTACGGAAAGTTGCACGTACTGCAGGACATCAATCTCACCGTCGGCCGCGGGGAGGTGGTGGTGGTCATCGGCCCGTCCGGCTCCGGGAAGTCGACGCTCTGCCGGACCGTCAACCGGCTGGAGACCATCGAGTCGGGCCACATCACCATCGACGGCAGACCCCTCCCCGAGGAGGGCCGGGGACTGGCCCAGCTGAGGGCCGAAGTCGGCATGGTCTTCCAGTCGTTCAACCTCTTCGCCCACAAGAGCGTCCTCGCCAACGTCTCCCTGGCCCAGGTCAAGGTGCGCAAGCGGAAGAAGGACGAGGCGGACCAGCGCTCCCGCGAACTCCTGGACCGGGTGGGCCTCGGCGCGCACGCCGACAAGTTCCCCGCCCAGCTCTCCGGCGGGCAGCAGCAGCGCGTCGCCATCGCCCGCGCCCTCGCCATGGACCCCAAGGCGCTCCTGTTCGACGAGCCGACCTCGGCGCTCGACCCGGAGATGATCAACGAAGTCCTCGAAGTGATGCGGCAGCTCGCCCGCGAGGGCATGACCATGGTCGTCGTCACCCACGAGATGGGCTTCGCCCGCTCCGCCGCCAACCGGGTCGTCTTCATGGCCGACGGCTGCATCGTCGAGGACCGCACCCCGGAGGACTTCTTCACCTCCCCGGAGAGCGACCGGGCCAAGGACTTCCTGTCCAAGATCCTCAAGCACTGACGGGAGGCCCTGAGTTGCGTACGAGGAAACTGCTGGCCCTCTGGGCCGGCCTCCTGCTCGCCCTCTTCGCCGCCGCCTGCGGCAAGGAGGGCAGCCCGCCCGTCAAGGGCCCCAAGGCCGACCAACTGCCCGTCTACCAGGTCGACAAGGACTTCCGGCTGCCGGACTCCCGGACCTGGCGGAACGCGAAGAAGCGCGGCTACCTGCGGGTCGGCGCCAAGGAGGACCAGCCCTACCTGGGCGAGAAGGACCCCGCGACCGGCCTCTACTCCGGCTTCGACATCGAGATCGCCCGCATGATGTCCGCCTCGCTGGGCTTCGACCCGAAGACGATCCGCTTCAAGACGATCGCCTCCGCCAACCGCGAGACCGCCCTGCAGAACGGGCAGATCGACTACTACGTCGGCACCTACACCATCAACGACATGCGCAAGAAGCTCGTCGGCTTCGCCGGCCCGTACTACATGGCGGGCCAGGGACTCCTGGTGCGCACCGACGAGGACGACATCCACGGCCCGCAGGACCTGGCCGGCAAGACCGTCTGCTCGGCCGCGGGCTCGACCCCCTACCAGCGGATCGCCGCCGACTACCCGAGGGCGAAGCTGGTCGCGTACGACACCTACTCGATCTGCGTCGACAACCTGCTGACGTTCCAGGTCGACGTCGTCACCACGGACGACGCGATCCTGCTCGGCTTCGCCGCCAAGGCGCCCGACGAGATGAAGGTCGTCGGCAAGCCCTTCTCCGAGGAGCCCTACGGCATCGGGGTCCCGCGCGGCGACGACGCGCTGCGCTCCGCACTCAACGACGCGCTGGAGGAGAACGAGAAGAACGGCAACTGGAAGAAGGCGTTCGAGGCGACCCTCGGCCTCTCCGGCGCGCCCGCGCCCGAGCCGCCGCCCATCGACCGCTACCCGGCCAACTGAGAGGACGGCCCCTCCCCATGGACGTACTCACCGACAACTTCTCGCTCTACGGCAAGGGCTTCCTCGGCACCGTCGAACTCACCGTCTGGGCCTCGATCCTGGCCCTGGTCCTCGGCTTCGTCATGGCTTCCTTCCGGGTGGCGCCCGTCGGCTCGCTCCGCGTGTTCGGCACCGTATGGGTGACGGTCCTGCGCAACACCCCGCTCACCCTGCTCTTCTTCGCCGTGCTCCTCGGCCTGCCGCGCTTCGGGCTCGTCCTGCCGTTCAACGTGTTCGCGATCCTCGCGCTCGGCTGCTACACCTCCGCGTTCATCTGCGAGGTGCTGCGCTCCGGCATCAACACCGTGCCCACCGGGCAGGGCGAGGCGGCCCGCAGTCTCGGGATGACCTTCGGGCAGAGCCTCGGCGCCATCGTGCTGCCCCAGGCCTTCCGCTCGGTGATCCCGCCGATCGGCTCCACGCTCATCGCACTCGCCAAGAACTCGGCGATCGCCGGCGCGTTCAGCGTCACCGAACTCCTCGGCACCTACAAGACCCTCAACGAGCTGGGGTACAGCATCATCTGGACCTTCGTGTGGATCGCCGTGGGATACCTGATCATCACCCTCGCCATCAGCGCGCTCTTCCACGTCATGGAAAAGCGCTGGGGAGTCGCCCGATGACCGCCCGTTCCGCCCCCACCGCCAGCGCCTTGTACGACATCCCCGGGCCGCACACCCGTAAACGGCACCGCCTCTACGGAATCGTGGCGACGGCCCTCATCCTCGCCCTGATCGGCTGGGTGATCTACCTCCTCTTCGACACCGACCAGTTCACCGCGGCCAAGTGGACGCCCTTCGAGTACGAGGGCATCCAGGAACTGCTGCTGCGCGGACTCGCCAACACCCTCAAGGCGTTCGCGTACGCCGCCGTCCTGTCCCTGGTCCTCGGCGCCGTCCTCGCGGTCGGGCGGCTGTCCGCACACCGCCCGGTGCGCTGGGTGGCGACGGTCCTCGTCGAGTTCTTCCGCGCCATGCCCGTACTGGTGATGATCTTCTTCATCTTCGTGGCGCTGAAGGTGCAGCCGCTGCCCGCGCTGGTCGCCGGACTGACGCTCTACAACGGCTCGGTGCTCGCCGAGGTGTTCCGCACCGGCATCAACTCCGTGGAGCGCGGCCAGCGCGAGGCGGCGTACGCGCTGGGCATGCGCAAGACCCAGGTCACCACCTTCGTCCTGGCGCCGCAGGCGATCCGTGCGATGCTGCCCACCATCATCAGCCAGCTGGTGGTGGCCCTGAAGGACACCTCGCTCGGCTACCTCATCACGTACGAGGAATTCCTCCACGCGGGCAAGCTCATCGCCTCCAATCTGGACTACGATCTGCCTTTCATCCCCGTGGTGATGGTGATCTCACCGATCTACATCGGGATGTGCATGCTGCTCTCCTGGTTCGCCACCTGGGTGGCGAGGCGGCAACGGCGCAATCCGAAGACGGAGGCGGTGGGCGTCGGACCGGCGCAGCCCGGCACGCTCGTGCCGGGAGGGCGGTAGAAGGACGGGAGCAAGGTCCGCCCGGCAGCAGCCGGTGATCACTTCTCGCACACGGGAAGAAGGTCAGCTGCGCGCCGGCGGACCGGTCAGCCGAGGGCGCTCCTCGTCCGCCACGCGTCCCACGAGACGTTCCACGCCCCGTAGCCGTTGCCCTCCGCGACCGTGCCCTTGGTCTCCGCGCCCGTGATCTCGAACGGGTCACCGACGCGGGCCTGCCGGTAGAGGGCGGCGGCGTCCGCGTCGCTCATCCCGACACATCCCGAGCTGTGGTTGGCCCGCCCGAAGTACGCCGCGTTCCACGGCGCGGCGTGGGCGTACATGCCCGACCAGGTCAGCCGCATCGAGTAGTCGACCATCTTGTCGTACGTGTGCCCGAGGCCCACCGTCTCCGAGCGCATGTTGATCGTGCCCTCCTTCGCCATCAGCACGGCCGTCCCCCGCCACGACCGCTTGTCGCCGCCCGGGGTGCCGCCGGACACGGGCACGTCCATGACCGTGCGGCCGTCCCGCTCCAGCGCCAGCCGGTGCCGGTCCAGGTCCACCTTCACCACCTGGCGCGCGCCCACCGTGAACGTCGTCGCGTAGTCCCGTACGAAGAAGCCGCCCTCCGGGCCCGAGTCGACGCCGTTCAGCTCGGCGTCGAGCGTGATGCGCGTCCCGGACTTCCAGTACTCCTTCGGACGCCAGTCGACGCGGTCGCGGCCCGAGTAGTCGCGCAGCCAGCCCCAGGAGCCCTCGGTGTGGTTCGAGGTGGACACCTTGAGGGCCTTCTCCACGGCCGCCTTGTCCTCGACCGGGTTGTCGAACACGATCGACAGCGGCTGGGCGATGCCCACGGTGGTGTTCTTGCCGGGCGCCAGCGTCAGCTTGTTCACCTTGTCCGCCGCCCTCGTCGTGAACGAGGCCGTGTCGCTGCCGCCCGAGGTGTCGCGCGCCTCCACGCGGTACGCGGTGCCGGGCGCCGCCACCCGGTCGGACGTCCAGGTCCGCCCATCGGCGGATATCCGGCCGGTGAGCGCGCCGCCCTCGCCGGCCGTGACGGACACCTCGCGCAGCTTCCCGGCCGCGAGGGTCACCGTCACCGGCCGGCCCGCGACGGCCGAGGCGCCGTGCGGGTTCACCGAGATGGAGGCCGGCGCCGCCTTCTCGGGGGCGGAGTCACCGCCCTTGCCCGGAGCGGCGGCGCCCCCGGAACAGGCCGTGAGGGTGACGCCGAGCACCGCGCAGCCGGCGATGAGCGCGAGCCGTGCGGGGCGCCGCGGGCGCACCGGTGTCAGGAAAGCGGGCATCAACGTAAAACCTCCAGGGTCGTATCCGGTCATCGGTGAAGAGGAACGCATCGGAGCCTAAGTTCCGTAAATCCTCGGAAAACCAGGAATTCCCTGTGTGACGGGAAGCGCGGCACAACGGTCATCGTCCGGTCACATTCGGCGCGCGGACCCGTCACGGACCGCTGTGAGCATCCTGTGCAGCCCCGCAGAGCAGACCGCGGGGCCCACGAGGGAGGGCCACCGACATGTCAGCGCTGCTCGCGACCGGAGACCGCGGCAGGGAACAGGACCTGCGCATCCACGGCCTCACGGCGGCGGAGCACCGAGCCCATCTGGCCACGCGGGCCGACGCCAGCTTTCTGCAGCACCCGTCCTGGGCCGGGGTGAAAGAGGGCTGGTCCTCGGAAAGGCTCGGCTGGCACGACGAGGACGGCACCCTGAACGGCAGTGCCCTCGTCCTCTACCGGCAATTCCCGGGCACCCGGAAATACTTCGCCTATCTTCCCGAGGGCCCGGCCGCCGACTGGGCGGACCCCGGAATGGACCGCTGGCTGCGCCCCCTGCTCGCGCACCTGCGCGCGGCCGGGGCGTTCGCCGTACGCATCGGACCCAGCCCCGCCTACCGCCGCTGGACCGGCGCCCGGCTCAAAGCCGCCACCGGCCCCGGCCGCACCGTCGGCGACGTCCTGGCGAGCGAGGTCGACCCGCTCGGGGCCGCCGTGGCCGACCGGCTGCGGGCGCGCGGCTGGCGGCGCTGCGGCGGGGACGGCGAGGACGCGGACGCCCAGCCCCGGTACGTGTTCCGGGTGCCGCTCGCCGGGCGCACCACCGACGACCTGTGGTCCGGGCTCAACCAGGAGTGGCGCCGCAACGTCCGCCGCGCGCACAAGGCCGGGGTGCGGATCGTGACCGGGAGCGCAGCCGAACTGCCCGAGTTCCACCGGCTGCTGAGGATCACCGAGGAGCGCGACGGCTTCCGGCTCGGCCGCTCGCTCGGCTACTACCAGCGCCAGTACGCCGCGCTCAACGCCGAGGAGCCCGGCCGGATGAAGCTCTGCCTCGCCGTGCACGACGGTGAGATCCTGGCCGCCCACACCCTGATCAGCACCGGCCGGCGGGTCTGGTACCAGACGGGCGCGTCCGCCGACCACCGCCGCGAGGTCCGCCCCAGCAACGCCCTGCAGTGGCGGATGATGTGCGACGCCCTCGAAGGCGGCGCCGATGTCTACGACATGCGCGGGGTATCCTCCACCCTCGATCCCGGCGACCGGCCCTTCGGGCTGCTGCGCTGGAAGCTGGGCACCGGCGGGGAGGTCGTGGAGACCCTCGGAGAGTGGGAGACATCGGTGGGCGGAGCCGCCAACAACACGTTGTACCGGGCGTTCCAGGCGTACCTGGCGCGCCGGTGACGGCCGCCGAAGCCGCCCCGGAGGCGGCGGCCCCCGAGGAGAGCGGCGCACGCGGCTCCGGCTCCGTGCTGCGCAGCGGCGCCCTGATGGCCGCCGGGTCCATCGTCTCGCGGGCCACCGGGTTCATACGCTCGGCGGTCGTCGTCGCCGCGCTCGGCACCGGACTGCGGGCCGACGGGTACGCCGTCGCCAACACCGTGCCCAACATCCTCTACATGCTGCTCATCGGCGGCGCCCTCAACGCGGTGTTCGTCCCCGAACTCGTCCGGGCCGCCAAGGAGCACAGCGATGGCGGGGCCGCGTACACCGACCGCCTGCTCACCCTGTGCACGGCGGGCCTGCTCGCCCTCACCGCGCTCGCCGTCCTCGGCGCACCGCTGATCATCCAGGTGTACGCCCCCACCTACGACGGCGACCAGGCCGAACTCACCATCGCCCTGGCCCGGTACTGCCTGCCGCAGATCCTCTTCTACGGCCTGTTCACGCTCCTCGGCCAGGTCCTCAACGCCCGCGACCGGTTCGGCGCGATGATGTGGACGCCGGTCCTCAACAACCTCGTGATCATCGCCGTGTTCGGGCTCTACCTCTGGACGGCGGCGAGCTCCGACGGCACCCTCACCTCCGCGCAGGCGCAGTGGCTCGGCTGGGGCACCACGGCCGGCATCGCCGTGCAGAGCCTCGCCCTGGTGCCCTCGCTGCGCGCCGCGAAGTTCCGCTGGCGGCCCCGGTTCGACTGGCGCGGCAGCGGACTGACCCGGCCGCTGCGGGCCGCCGGCTGGCTGGTCCTGCTCGTCCTCACCAACCAGGCCGCCTACTGGGTGATCACCCGCCTCTCCACCGCGAGCGGCCAGCACGCCGCGGACCAGCACCTCGCGGGCGGCGCCGGCTACACCGCGTACAGCTACGCCTACCAGCTCTGGGTCGTGCCGCAGGGCATCGTGACCGTCAGCCTCGTCACCGCGCTGATGCCGCGCATGAGCCGGGCGGCGGCCGGCGGCGACCTCGCCGGGGTGCGCCGGGACCTCTCGTACGCGCTGCGCACCTCGGCCGCCGCGGTGGTCCCGGCCGCCGCGCTGCTGCTGGCGCTCGCGCCCTGGGTGATGGGCGCGGTCTTCGGCTACGGGCGCACGGACCCGGCGGACATCACGGTGATGGCGGGCATGATGGCCGCGTTCGCCCCCGGGCTCATCGCCTTCTCCGGGCAGTACGTGCTCTCGCGCGGGTTCTACGCGATGAGCGACACCCGCACCCCGTTCCTGCTGAACCTGGTCATCGCGGCCCTCAACGCCGGACTCTCGGTCGTCGCCTATCTGACGCTGCCCGCGCGCTGGGCGGTGACCGGAATGGCGGGCGCCTACTCCGTGGCCCTGCTCACCGGCTTCGCCGTCACCGCGTACGTGCTGCACCGCAGGCTCTCCCCGCGCGGTGCGCCGCGCCCCTCGCTCGGCCGCTCGCCCGGGATGTGGGCGCATGTGCGGCTGGCCGCCGCGTGCGTGCCGGCGGGTGCGCTGGCGTACGCGGCGGCACGCGCCGTCGACACGGAGGGCGCGGGCCTCGGGGACTTCGCCGCGCTGGGGGCCGGGACGGCCGTCCTCGCGCTGGTCGTGGCGGGGCTGGCCCGGCCGCTGCGGCTCACCGAGGTGAGCGCCGCGCTGAACGCCGCCCGGGGCCGGCTGCGGCGCGGCTGAAGCGGCCCGCCCTCGCCCCGCCCACCCGTTCGAATCCATGTCCTGATCGCTGGGATACTGACGCCATGCCTCGCGTGCTCCTCATAGAAGACGACCCCTCCGTGCGCGAAGGGGTCGAGCTGGGCCTGCGCAGGCGCGGCCACGAACTGCGGGCCGTCGGTACGGGCGAGGCCGGGCTCGACGCGCTAGGGGAGTTCCGGCCGGACCTGGTCCTCCTCGACCTGATGCTGCCCGGGATGAACGGCGTCCAGGTCTGCCGCCGCATCCGGGAGACCAGCCAGCTCCCCGTGATCATGCTGACCGCGCGCGGTGACGACTTCGACGTCGTCGTGGGCCTGGAGGCCGGCGCCGACGACTACATCGTCAAACCCGCCCGTACCGAGGTCATCGAGGCCCGCATCCGGGCCGTGCTCCGCCGCCTCGCCGTCCCCGCCGGGCGCGGCGGCACCGAGGCACACGGCGAACTGACCGTCGACCGCGCCGGCCTCGCCGTCACCAAGGCCGGCGAACGGCTGCTCCTCGCCCCCTCGGAACTGAAGCTGCTGCTCCACCTCTCGGCCTCGCCCGAACAGGTCTTCAGCCGCCAGCAGCTCCTGGAGCACGTGTGGGAGCACAGCTACCACGGCGACGCCCGGCTGGTCGACGCCTGCGTCCGCCGCCTCCGCCAGAAGATCGAGGACGTCCCGGGCAGCCCTCGCTACATCCAGACGGTCCGGGGCTTCGGCTACCGCTTCGGACCCCTCGCGTGAAACTCTTCGCGACCCGGCTCGGCCTCCGCACCCGGCTGGTCGCGGCGTTCCTGTTCGTCGCGGCCGTCAGCGCCGCCACCACCGCCACGCTCACCTACCGCGAGGCCCGCTCCGCGATCCTCCAGCAGGCGCAGGACTCCGCCGTCGCGCAGTTCCGCGACCGGATCAACTCCCAGGCCGTCAGCCTCCCCGTGGACAGCGATCAGCTGCGCCAGGTCTGCCTCGCGCTGGCCCGCGCGGGCAGCGCGCGCGGCTGGACCGTGTTCGCCGAGTACGGGGAGCTGCGGGCGTCCTCCTCGGACCGGTCCTCCTCCGGGGTGATCACCGCCGGGCTGCGCACGGCCACCCGGGCCGGCACCCACGGCTCGTTCCAGCGCGTCGTCAAGGACGGCGAACCCTGGCTCACCGTCGGCATGCCCGCCCTCTTCGACCGGGGTGACGGCCGGCAGCCCACCGGCCTCCTCCTCTACGCCGTGATGCCGCTGTCCACCGAGGACGCCAATGTGGCCGCCATGGTCACCGCCGCCCGCGACGGCGCCCTGCCCGCCCTCCTCGTCGCCCTGGTGCCCGCGCTGCTCGCCGCCCGCAGCGTCCTGCGCCCGGTCCGCGAGCTGCGCCGGGCGGCGGCGGGCATCGGCAGAGGTGAACTCGACACCCGGATCACGGTGCGCGGCTCCGACGAACTCGCCGACCTCGCCTGGACGTTCAACGAGTCGTCCACCAAGCTCCAGGAGTCCGTCGAGGAGTTGCGCCGGGCCGAGGAGCGGGCCAGGCGCTTCGCCTCCGACGTCTCCCACGAACTGCGCACCCCGCTCGCCGGTATGCTCGCCGTCACCGAGGTGCTGGACGAGGACGCCGGTGAACTGCGGCCCGACACCGCCGCCGCCGTCCGCCTGATCAGCGCGGAGACCGGCAAACTGGCCACCCTGGTCGAGGACCTGATGGAGATGTCCCGCTTCGACGCCGGCGCGGCCGACCTGCACCTGGACGAGGTCGACGTCGCCGAGACCGTCCGCAAGACCCTCCAGGGCCGCCGCTGGGAGGACCGCGTCACCACCGAACTCGCCGACGGTGTGCGCGCGGTGCTCGACCCGCGCCGCTTCGACGTGGTCGTCGCCAACCTGGTCGGCAACGCCCTGCGGCACGGCGCGGAGCCCGTCACCGTACGGGTACGGGGAGGCGCCCGGCTCGTCGTGGAGGTGGAGGACAGCGGGCCGGGCATCGACGCGGCGGTGCTCCCGCACATCTTCGACCGGTTCTACAAGGCCGACGCGGCGCGGACCCGGTCGGCGGGCAGCGGGCTCGGCCTCGCCATCGCGCACGAGAACGTACGGCTGCACGGGGGGACGGTCCGTGCGGCGAACCGCCCCGGGGGCGGCGCGGTGTTCACCGTGGACCTGCCGCTGGAGGAGCGGTGAGGGGCGGGCGCCTGCTCGGCGCGCTGCTGCCCGTACTGCTGCTCGCCCCCGGGTGCGGCATCCGCGCGACGGACGTCGTGGAGGCGGGCGAACCGGCGACCGTGGAGGTGGCCCCGGCCGGCCAGCGCGGCGCCCTGCTGTACTTCGTGTCCTCCTCGTCGGCGTCCCGGCTGCTACCGGTCGTCCGCACCGTCAGCCCTCCGGAGGACGGCGGCGACGGGCTCTGGGAGGACGACCGGCCCACCGGGGCGTCGGCCGCGCTGTACCTGCTCTTCGAAGGGCCCACCAGGTCGGAGCGCGACGCCGGACTGCGCTCCGAGCTGCCCAGCGCCAATGTGAGGGCGGCCGTCGAGCTGAGGGAGGAAGGCGTGCGGGCCACCGTGAGCATCCCGGTCACCAAGCTCTCCCAGGTGGCCCGCCAGCAGCTCATCTGCACCGCGGCCACGGCCGTTACCGCGGACCGCACCGAGGCGGTCACGGTGACCGGCACCGACGGGGTCATCGACCCGACGCGCTGCTCGGTCTGACCGCGCCCCGCCGCTCAGCCGGCTTTGCGGGCGACCGCGCCGCAGATACCGAGCGTGGCCGGCCGGGCTACGTCACCCCGCTCTCCGCTTGCCCCGCCGCTCCCCGCACCACCGACGACGGCACCCGCGCCCGCAGCCGGTCCGGCGGGTAGAACTGCCGGGCCCAGTGGCGGAACGGGCCGATCGGGCCGTCGCCGCGGGCCAGCCGGGGCGGAGACACGTACCGCTTCGTCGCCCAGACAGGGAAGTCCTGGGACACGAAAGCGCAGTTGCCCCGGAACATCACACCCGCCAGCAGGCGGTGCACCGAGCCGCTCACCCAGCGGGCCAGCGGGGCCGGCAGGGCCGCCGGCTCGGCCACCTCGAAGCGGCTCGTCTGGCGCAGCTGGAAAGCCGCGGGCGCGATCATGGTAGTCGTGTATACGGCACAGGTGCGCACCCCGAACCGAGGGAGCGCCGTGCACACGTGCACCCGGCTGATCCCGTTGCCCTCCAGCGTCACCTCCAGCGGACTCGCGCCCAGCAGCGGGACCCGCTCCTCGGAGCGCACCGAGATCCGAAAGGATCGCCCCTCGAAGACCGCCGGCTCGGCCACCTCCGACGCGCCCCAGCCGTGCAGCGGCGTGAAGTGTCCGATGTCCACCGTGTTCTCGACCACGTCCTGGCTGTGCCCCGCCATCTCCCACGCGGCCGACCGCGGGGCCCGCGTCCCGAGCGTGTGCCAGGGCGTGAGCTCCCAGTCCGGTGCCCGTCCGTCGTGGTGCCGCCACACGAAGACGGCGCCGTCGACCTCGCGCACCGGCAGCAGGGTCAGGCCCGAGTTCGGCGGCGGGGGCGTGCCGTACCCCGTCCGCGTGCAGGCGCCGTCCGGGCCGAAGGCGAAGCGGTGGAAAGGACACAGGAGTTCGTCGCCCTTCAGCGCGCCGAGCCCGAGGTGCGCCCCCAGGTGCGGGCAGTACGGGCGGACCGCCCGCACCTCGCCGTCGCGGAGCCGGTAGAGCACCACGTCCTCGCCCTGGAGCGGCCGGGTCAGCAGCGCCCCCCGCACCACCTCCGAGGAGAACGCCACCGAGAACCAGCCGTCGGGATACGGCAGGACCGGCTCGTGCGCGTCGGCCGGGCTCGGGCCCTCCGTGAGCGCCCGGGTGTGTCCGCGCCTCACAGCTCGACCAGCACCTTGCCGAAGGACGCCGCGCGGTCGGTGTACAGGCTGCGGTAGGCAGCGGGAATGGAGTCGAAGCCGTGGTGCACGGTCTGCTGGTAGCGGATCTCGCCTGCGCGCACCAGCGGCCCCAGCTCGGCGTGCAGCGCCGCCCAGTTGTCCTCGGTGAACCACTCCAGCGCGAAGATCCCGCGGATCGTCGTGCGCGGGAACATGATGTACGGCAGCAGCCGCGGCCCGGTCCACTCGCCGCCGACCTGGCTCGCCCACTGCCAGCACACCGCGACCCGGCTGTCCACGGTGAGCATCGTGAAGACCGTGTCGGTGATGACCCCGCCGAGGTTGTCGAAGTACCGGTCGACGCCGTCAGGAGCCGCCTTCGCCAGGTCCTCGCGGAGCTGCTCCGGGTCCCCGCCGTGCCGGAAGACGACGACGGCGTCGAAGCCGAGCGCCGTCAGCCTCGCCGCCTTCTCCGGCGAACCGGTCGTGCCCACCACCCGCGCACCCGCCCGCTTCGCCAGCTGCCCGGCCAGCGTGCCGATCGCGCCGGACGCGCCGCTGATCAGGACCGTGTCGCCGGGCCGTACGGCCAGGAACGTGGTGAGGGTGGCCCACGCGGTCATCCCGGCGCCGCCGAGGATGCCGAGCGCGGTGCTCAGCGGCAGCGCCTCGTCGTAGTGGGCCGGGTCCAGCTTGCGGTACGCGGGGAAGACCATCGGGAACGTGCCGGTCTGCCACAGCGCATCGGCGCCGTTGCTCACCAGGTGGGTGCGCCAGCCGCCGAAGCCCTGCACGAGGTCCCCGACGCCGAACATCGCCCGCGGTCCGGCCGCCAGCACCTCCATGACCGAGTCGGCGCCCATGTGGTCGCCCACCGGGGTGTCCAGGGCGATCCCGTGGAGGTACGGGTCGACGGAGACGTACCGCGTGCGCAGCAGCATCTCGTCCTCGGCCAGGTCGGTGTCGAGCTCCTCCACCACCTTCACGTACATCCGGTCGACGTCCGGCACGCCGTCGTTGTGCTCGCTGACGATCCACTTCTCGGTCTTCACGGGGCCGCTCCTGCGGGTTCGATGAGTTGTACGGGGAGAGGGGCGCTGTCGTCGACGGAGGCGGTGAACGGCCGCCCGTCGTCGCGGCAGACGAAATGCATGACGTGCCGTCCCGAGGCCGCGGCCCGGATCAGGCCGCCGGTGGTGGCCCAGACGCCGGACAGATAGAAGTCCGCGAGCCCCGGCAGTCCCGGACCGTGTCGCTTGACCTCCTGCTCCACGGTCTCGCCGCTGTCCACGAACGGCTGCCAGCCGAGCACCGTGCCGTCGTAGTTGCCGGTGTAGCGGACCTGGGTGAGCGGGGTGGACACGTCCCGCACCACGACGGCGTCCCGCAGCCCGGGGTGCCGCTCGTCGAGGAAGTCCACGATCGTGTCCCGCACCCGCCGCTTGGCGCGCTGGTAGTCGCGCCCGCGCCCGACCGGCAGCGTGTGCAGCTCCTCGCCGCGGCGAATCCGGGTGAACTGCTCGGGACCCGTGCTCAGCTCCCGCCACGGCGCGATGTCGCAGAAGTACGTGGCGTACACCACGGAGGTGCCCGGCGGCGACAGCTCCGGGTAGTGACGGCTGCGGAACTGCACGTTGACGCTGGGATGCCGGATGCCGGTGAGCCGTTCCGCGACCGCGTCCTCCAGGAGGTACGTGGTGCAGGGCTCGCCGTCCGGGAAGGGCCGGCGCAGCCCCAGGAAGACCGTGAGGTAGCCGGGGAAGACCATGTCGGGTTCCGTGATGGTCCGGGTGTACAGCTCCCGGTACGTGTCGGTGAGGTAGCGGCCCTTCAGCAGGTCGAGGAGCGTGGTGCGCCCGTCGCAGGCGGAGACCACGATGTCCGACCGCAGCTCCGTGCCGTCGCTCAGCCGGACCCCGGCCGCCCGGTCGTTCTCCACCAGGATCTCCACGACCCTGGCGTTGTACGTGACCTCGCCGCCGAGCCCCCGGTAGCGCTCCTCGACCGAGCGGGCCAGGCCCAGCGAGCCGCCCTCGGGGACACCGGCCGAGGCGTCGGCGTGCGCCGCGAGCTGGAAGTAGAACGGCAGCACGGGGAAGTTGGGATGCTTCTCGTACAGGATGAAGTTGAACGCCTCGCGCAGCAGCGGGTCCCGGAAGCGCTGCGAGTAGTCCCGCATCAGCGTGCCGATGGAGCGCCGGATCACGTTGAAGTAGGGGGCCAGGGACGCCAGCATCCGCCAGCGCTCCAGGCGGCCCATGAGCCCGACCGGAGTGAGGAAGGGATAGCGGACCAGTGCCTTGCGGAAGGTCCGCAGCCCGGCGCAGAAGTCGCGGATCACCCGGGCGTCGCCGGGGGAGAGGGCGAGCAGGTGCGCTTCGAGGCGGTCCGGATCGGAGTAGAAGTGGACCGCCCGCCCGTCCCGGCCGCGTACCGTGTTGAACACGTCGAAGTTGCGCATCCGCTTGCCCTGGAGCGCGCCGAGCTCCAGCCAGATCTGGTGCATCTCGTTGCCCGGCCCGCTGCCGAGCAGCCAGCTCACACAGCAGTCGAGGGTGAAGCCGCCCCGGTCCCAGGCCGTGCAGGAGCCGCCGGGGATCTCGTGCATCTCCAGCACCCTGCTGCGATAGCCGTTCATCTGGGCGTAGCAGCCGGTGGAGAGCCCGCCGAGCCCTCCGCCGACGATCAGCATGGTCCTTCTGGTCATTCGGCCACCGCCGCCTTCCCGGCGTCGGCCCGCTGTTCGAGTCGTGGCAGCCGGCCCAGCTTCCCGGGATGCCACGGCCCGGCGCCCTCGCTCGGCCAGGCCCGGAACTCCCGGCCCAGCTCGTCGCACAGGAACTGGACCGCGTACCGGCCGCTGGTCGCGGCCCGGATCAGGCCGCCCATCCCGGTCCACTGCCCGGCCATCGAGAAGCCGCTCAGCCCCGGCAGCCGCATCCGGTCCCGGTCCACCAGCGCGGTCGACACGTCGTCGGCCTCGGAGAACGCCTTCCAGGCCAGGATGCTGCCGTAGGTGTTGCCGGTGTACCGCTCCGTCGTCGCCGGCGTCGCCACGTCCACCAGCTCGATCCGCTTCTCGAGGCCCGGATGGCGCTCGGCCAGGAAGCCCCGCAGGAAGTCGACGACCTCCTGCTTGCGCGCCCGGTACGCTCGCCGGTCCGCCTTCCGCAGATCCTGCCAGGACCGGTGGTCGGTGAAGTACGTGCAGTGCAGCACCGACTTCCCGGCCGGCGCGAAGCCATCGGCGTAGTCGGACCGCCGCTGCACCACCAGACTGTGCTGGATGCTCCCCGGCAGCGCCGCGCCCCGCTCCGGTCCGAGGAGGTACGTGGTGCTGTGCGGTTCACCGGCGGGCAGCGGGCCGTCGATCCCGACGAACGCGGAGACCACCGCCGGGTACAGGTTGTCCGGCCGGTCCAGCAGCTCCTTGTACAGCCGCTCGGTGCGCGGGCTGCTCCACCGCCCCTCCAGCAGCCGGTCCAGCACCGTCGGCCCGTCGCAGGCGGCGATCACGTGGTCGGCGAAGTGCTCCTGCCCGTCCCTCAGCCGTACGCCGACCGCCCGCCCGTCCTCGACGAGGATCCGCTCCACCCGGGCGCGGTAGCCGATGTGCCCGCCGAGCCCCGTGTACCGCTCCTCCACCGACCGGGCCAGACCCAGCGAACCGCCCTCCGGGAAGCCCGCGTTGCCGTTGGAGGCGCAGGACATCGTGAAGAGGAAGGGGAGCAGCGGGAAGCCGGTCAGCTCCTGGAGGAACATGTTCGGGAAAGCCTGGCGCAGCAGCGGCTCCTCGAAGCGGTCCGCGAACCTGCGCATGGGCGTGGCCGCGGTGCGCCAGTACAGCCGGAACGCCGGCAGGATCGCGAGCAGCGTGCGCGCCTTCTCCGCCGGGGACTTCAGCGGCGGCGGCTTCAGCTCCCAGTGCGGGGCGAGCCCCGCGAAACGCCTGAGGTCCCGGCAGAACGCCCGGATCAGGCGCGCGTCGCCGGGCGAGAGCTCCAGCAGGTGCTCCTGGAGCCGGTCCGGATCGTTGTAGAACGTGACGGACCGGCCGTCCTCCGTCACCACCCGGTTGAACTGGTCGAACAGGGTGATCCGCTTCCCGTCCAGCGCCCCGAGCTCGCGCCACAGGTCGTTCGCCCCGGTCCCGGGTGCCGTGCCGATCAGCCAGTCGATGCAGTAGTCGAAGAGGTAGCCCTGCCGGGCCCAGGCGGTGCAGCAGCCCCCTGGCAGCACGTGCCTCTCGAAGATCCGGCTCTCCAGCCCGCTCATCTGCGCGTAGCAGCCGGCGGCCAGACCGGACATGCCCGCGCCGATGATGATCACCCGGGGCCGCCCCCCGGGAGGCCGGGCCTCCCAGCGGGGCCCGCCGTCACGCACGCCCATGGGTGGCACCTCCCGCCAGCAGCGTCCGGACCAGCTCCGCGTTCCCGTCGAGGAACGAGCCGTCGAGCATCTCGGCGTGCCGCCCGTACCCCTCGCGTACGGTGCACCCGGCGGCGGTGACCCCGTGCCAGCCGCCGGGCGCGTCCGCCGCGAAGCGGAGCAGCTTGTCCTGGTCGGAGATCACCGCGATCGGCGCGCCGAGCACACCGAGCGACGGGTGCGCCCCGCAGTGCGTCAAGTACTCGCGGGCCTGCTCCACGGTGTCCCGGGCGACGATCTCGGAACCGGTGTGCCGCCGCAGGTGCTCCGCGAGCTCCGCCTCGAACTCGGCCAGGTGCTCCTCGCCGAGGGTGACGGCCTCGGCGATCCGGTACGAGTCCATGATCAGCACGAGGTCCACCGCGCGGCCCCGCCGCTCCAGTTCCCCGGCGATCTCGAACGCGAGGTTGCCGCCGAGGGAGTAACCGAACAGCGTGTACGGCCCGCCCGGGTGCAGCTCCTCGACCAGATCCGCGTACCGGGCCGCCTTGTCCGGACCCGACAGGTAGTTGAACGCGGCGAAGCGGTGTTCGGGCAGCCGCGCCGCGAGCTGCCGGTACACCAGCCCGTGCCCGCCCGCGGGCGGCAGGCAGAACACCGTCGCCGTCGGGTCCGCGCCCGGGTTGAACCACAGGTACGGCTCGGCGCCGGGCAGCCGCCCGGTGACGACATCCTCCAGGGTGCGGGCCATGCCGTGCAGGGTGCTGGTCCGGAACAGCCGCCCGACCGGCACCGACGCGTTGAACTCGGTCCGCAGGTGGTGGATCAGTTCGATCAGCTTGATCGAACTGCCGCCCGCCGCGAAGAAGTCGTCCCGCAGCCCCGGCCGCTCCAGCCCGAGCAGCGACCGCCAGTGCGCCGCCATCCGCGTCTCGTACAGCGTCACCGGCGGTTCGTACCGCTCCGGTCCCGCCTCGGCGCGCGGCTCCGGCAGCGCGCCGAGATCGACCTTGCCGTTCGCGGTCAGCGGCAGCGCGGACAGCTCCATGAAGTGCGCCGGGATCAGATACGTCGGCAACTGCTCCGCGAGGTGGCGGCGCAGCTCCCGGGCGTCGGCCACCGCGCCCGGCGCGGGCACGCAGTAGGCGCACAGCACGTTCTCGCCCGTCTCGTCCCGCCGCGCCGTCACGCACACCTGCGCCAGCTCGGGCCGGACGGCCAGCCGCGCCTCGATCTCCCCGGTCTCCACTCGGTGGCCGCGCACCTTCACCTGCCCGTCGGCCCGTCCGAGGAGGTGCAGCACCCCCTCCGCGTCCCAGTGCACGAGGTCCCCCGTCCGGTACAGCCGTACGGGTTCGCCGCCCGGTTCGAGGGTCACGAACCGCTCGGCCGTCCGCTCCGGATCGCCCAGGTAGCCATCGGCGACGCCGGCGCCGCCGATCCACAGCTCACCGGCCACCCCCGGCGGCACCGGCTCGCCGTGCCGGTCGAGGACGTACAGCTCGCTGTTGGGCAGCGGCCGGCCGGCCGGCACCATCCGGCCCGGCTCCAGCCCCTCCGCCGGCCCCTCGTAGTAGGCGCTGTCGATGGTGGCCTCGGTCAGCCCGTACGAGTTGACCACCCGGGTCCCCGGCCCGCACAGCGCGACGAGCCTTCGGTGCTCGCCCGCCCGCCAGGCGTCCGAGCCGACGATCACCAGGCGCATGAACTCCAGGCCCAGCCCCTCCCGCTCACAGTGCGCCAGCAGCCCGCGCGCCACCGACGGCACGAACTCGCCGCAGTCCACGCCCTCCGCGCGCATGGTCCGGTAGAGCCGCGCGGTGTCGAAGAGGAGATCCCGGTCGACGAGGACCAGCGTCCCGCCCGAACACAGCGCCCGGACCAGGTCCCCGGTGAACACGTCGAAGGAGACGCCCGCCATCTGCAGGTGCACCCGGACGTCGGTGTCCAGCCGGTACTCCTGCTGCCAGGCGACGAACACCGAGGCCAGGTTGCGATGGCTGACCCGCACCGCCTTGGGGCGGCCGGTGGAACCCGAGGTGTGGATCACGTACGCCGTCTGGTCGAGGCCCACGGCCGGCTCCAGCCGCTCCTCGGCCCCCGGCCGGTCCAGCTCGTCGAGGGTGACCAGCCGTCCCGGCAGCCGGGCCGCCCGGCCCCGCCGCCCGTCGGTCAGGACCAGCGTGGCCCCGGCGTTCTCCATCAGTTCGGCCAGCCGCTCCGGCGGGTGGTCCGGGTCCAGCGGCAGATACGCGCCCCCGGCCCGCAACACCGCGAGCAGCGCGATCACCAGCTCCGGCGACTTCGCGAGACGCACCGCCACCACCGCCCCGGCGCCGACGCCGCGTTCGCGCAGCGAGGCCGCCACGCGCCGCGAGCGCTGGTCCAGCTCCCGGTAGCCGAGCCGCCGCCCGCCCGGCACGGACACCGCGACCGCCTCCGGGAACTGCGCGGCGATCTTCACGATCAGCTCGTGCACCGGCACGTCGTGGTCGATCCGCCGGCCGACGCCGCCGAACCCGGTAACGATCCGCTCCCGTTCCCCGGCCCCCAGCATCGGCAGCCGTCCCGCCGGGCACTCGCCCTCCGCGCGGGTCAGGCCGTCGAGGAGGTTTCGGTAGTGCGCGGCCATCCGACGCACCGTCGCCGCGTCGAACAGGTCGGTGTTGTACTTCAGCACGCAGTGGAAGCGCCCGTCGGACCGATCCTCGTACGCGGAGAGCGTGACATCGAACTGCCCCTCCTCCTCGGGAAGCTCGATGTACTCCAGGGCGTACCCGAAGCGCTCCACAGCCACCTTGTGGGTGAGCAGGATGAACATCGCCTGGAAGACCGCCGAGCGGCTCGGGTCGTGCTGGAGGCCCAACTGCTCCACGAGCAGCACGAACGGATACTCCTGATTGTCGAGGCCCCCCAGGACCGTGTCCCGCACCCGGCCCAGCAGCTCGGCCACCGACGGCTCCCCGGCCAGGCTCACGTGCAGCGGCAGCGGATTGACGAAGTAGCCGTAGACGGAGGCGAACTCCTCCTCGGTGCGCCCGGTGACGGGGCTGCCGACCACGATCTCGTCCTGCCCCGACCAGCGGTGCAGCAGCAGGTAGTACGCGGTGAGCAGCACCGTGAACACGGTGACGTTGTGCTCCCGGGCCAGCGTCCGCACCCGGGCGCTCAGCTCGTCGTCGAGCTGGAAGAACTCGGAGGCGCCGTGGTCGGTCTGCACCGGCGGGCGCGGCCGGTCGGTGGGCAGTTCGAGCGCCGGGACCTCCCGCGGCAGGTGCTCCCGCCAGTACTCCAGCATCCGCCGCGCCTCGGGCCCGGCCAGGAAGCGGTTCCGCCGGTTGAGGAAGTCCAGGTAGCGGGCCCGGACCGGGGCCAGCTCGGCCGGCCGGCCGGTGCACAGCCCGTGGTAGACCTCGAACAGCTCCTCGATGAAGGTGAAGGTGGAGATCGCGTCCGAGACGATGTGGTGGACCGCCTTCATCAGCACCCAGCGGTCCGGGGCCCGCCGGAACAGCCGCAGCCGCACCAGAGGGTCCCGCTCCAGGTCGTACGGCCTGCGGTACTCCTCCACCAGCCGGGCGCGGACCTCGTCCCAGGGCAGCCCGGACACATCGAGAAGGCCGGTGTCGGCGATGGCCTCGGGCCGCACTCGCTGGACCGGACGCCCGTTCTCGGTGGTGATGTTGACGCGCAGGCTCGGGTGCCGGGCGATCAGCGTCCGGAAGGCATCGAACAGCAGCTCCGGGTCGATCTCCGTGCGCACCTCCACCGCGCCGCCGATGTTGTACGCGAAGCCGTCCGGGTTGAGCTGCCGGAGGAACCACAGGGCCTGCTGGTTGTGGGTGAGCGGGTAGCACGCCTCGTCGGTGAACAACTCCACCGCCGTCTCCGCCACCGGCCCCCCGGCCGCCGCCAGCTCGGTCAGCCCCGCGTGCAGCCGCTCGGTCAGCTCGCTCACCGGCCCGTCGCTGAGCAGCGTCACCACAGGCAGCGAGATCCCCAGCTCGGTCTGGGTCCGGGCCCGCAGCTCCATGGCGAGCAGCGAGTCCAGACCGAGCGAGCCGAGCCGGGCGTCCGCGTCGACCAGCTCCGGCCGCACCCGCAGCACACCCGCCGCCAGGGCCGCGAACCGCTCGGCCACCAACGCCGTACGCGCCGCCTCGTCGGCGGCGCGGAACGCGTCGAGCAGACTGCCGCCCTGCCCCGCCGGGGCCTCCCGCGCCGCCGCGGCGGCGAGCGCCGAGACCAGCGGCGGCGCAGTGGGATACCAGGACAGGAACACCGGCCAGTCCACCACCGCGGCCACCAGCAACTGGGCCCGGTCCTGCCCGATCACCCGCTCCAGAACCGCCATGCCCGCCTCCGGCGCCAGCGAGCTCATCCCGCGCGCGTCCCGGTAGTGGGCGACCAGCCCGAGCTCCTCGATCATGCCGGTGGCCCACGGCCCCCAGTCCAGGCTGAGCGCGGGCAGGCCGAGCGCCCGGCGGTGATGGGCGAGCGCGTCCAGGAACGCGTTCCCGGCCGCGTAGTTGACCTGGCCGGCCGTGGTCAGCAGCGAGGCGACCGACGCGAACAGTACGAAGTGCTCGACCGGCTCGTCGCGCAGCAGCCGGTGCAGCAGGTACCCGCCGTACACCTTCGGACCGTAGCCCGCGTCGAACGCTTCGCGGTCCAACGACGGCAGCAGGACGTCCCGCACCTGTCCCGCGAGGTGGAACACGCCCCGCACCGGCGGCAGACCGGCGGCCCGACGCCCGGCCAGCCAGCCCTCCATGGCCGCCGCGTCGGTCACGTCCACCGCGGCGACCAGCACCTCCGCACCGAGCGCTTCGAGTTCGCGCAGGAGCGCGACCCGCCGCCCCTCGGGGCCTCCCGGATCGAGCCCCCGCCACGCACCGCGCTCCGGCACGCCGGTGCGGCCGAGCAGGACGAGGCGCCGGGCCCCGCGCCGTACCAGGGTGCGGCAGAGCAGCCGCCCCAGCGCCCCGAACGCGCCCGTGACCAGATAGGCGCCGTCCGCGCGCAGCCGCAGCGGCAGCGGACGGGTCAGCCCCGCGGGCGGACGCAGCCGGCTGAGGTACCGCCGCCCGGACCGCAGCGCGATCTCGCCCTCGCCGTCGTCCGCCGTGAGCGCGCGCAGCAGCACCTCGGCCTCGCCGGGGCCCCCGGCCGGGTCGAGATCGATCAGCTTGCCGCTGTGACCGGTCAGCTCCTGCTGCCACAGCACCCGGCCGATGCCCCAGGCGGGCGCACCGAACGGCTCCACCGGCTCGCCCGGCACCACCGCCTGGGCGCCCCGGGTGACGATGTGCAGGCGCCCCTCCGGGCACGCCTCGGGCAGCACCTGGGCGAGCAGGACGAGCGAGTAGCCGCCGACCGTGCCGATCCCGTCGAGGTCCGCCGCGCCGACCGTGTCCAGCGGAGGCAGATCGAGGTTCCACAGATGCACCACGGCTCCGAACCCCGGCCCGAGTTCGTCGAACAGCCTGCGCAGATCGGCCGCCGAATCGGGTCGCACGGTGATGTGCCGGGCACCGCTCCGGTATCGGCTGCCCGGGCGGACCAGCCGGCACCGCCCGCCGCGCGCCACGACCGCCTCGGCCATCCGCGCGCCGAACCCGCCCTCGTCGGCGAAGACCACCAGGCCGGGCACGGGGGAGCCGTCGGGACCGTCCCCGGACCCCTCAGCGGTCCCGCCGTCCCCCGACGCCTCGGCGGGCGTCTCCTCCCAGACCACCTCGGTCAGCCAGCCGTCGATGGTCCCGAGCTTCACCGAGGAGGCCACCCGGTCCACCGCCGCCGCGCGGAAGCCGCTGATCCGGCCGAGCGGTGTCCCGTCCTCCGCGTACAGGGCGAGGTCGCCGACCAGTTCCTCGTCGCTCTCCGCGGTCACCGTCGCGTGCGCCCACAGGGCCCGGTCGCCGACCGCGTCCAGCCGCAGCTCCGCGAGGCCGACGGGCAGCCGGATTCCGGCGGACCGGCCGCCGTCCGGCGTCATCGCGGTGAGCATGGTCTGGAAGCAGGCGTCCAGGAGCACGGGGTGCACATGGCAGTCCGCGGCCCCGTCGCCCATGCCCGGGGTGGGCCGGATCAGCGACAGCGCCTCGCCGGGTGCCGTCCAGACCTCGTCGATCGCCCGGAACGCCGGGCCGTAGCGGTAGCCGAGCGCCGCCAGCTCGCCGTAGCACGCCTCCCGGTCGAGCCGGCGCCCCGCCCGCGCCCGTACCGCGTCCGTGTCCAGTGGTGCTGCGAACCGGCGTGGCTGCCCGGTGCGGACGACCCCGCTCGCGTGAACCGTACGGTCCAAGGCCCCGGTCCCGGAACCGGCGAGGGAGGCGATGGTGAACCCGGCCTCCTCCGGCGCGAAGGCGAGCTGGACGGTCGTCGCCTCGCCGTCGGGCAGGAACAGGGCCCGGGAGAACTCGACGTCGGCCAGGGTCGCGGTGTCGCCGCCGGTCAGCGCCCGGACCGCCTGCGCGGCCATCTCCAGGTACCCGGCGGCCGGGAAGACCGTGCTGTCCTCGATCCGGTGGTCGGCCAGGTACGGCAGCCGCTCGGTGTCCAGGCGGCTCTCCCAGGTCGGCTGCAGCGCGGAGGTCCGCCGGCCGAGCAGCGGGTGGTCCAGCCGGCCGAGCCGGATCTGCTCCACCGGCGAGGGCTCCACCCAGTACCGCTCCCGCTGCCACGGATAGCCCGGCAGCGGCACCGGCCGCCCCACGGGCTGGAGTACCGACCAGTCCACGTCGACGCCCAGCGTGTACAGCTCCGCGAGGGAGCGGACGAACCGCTCGGGCTCGTCCTCCCGGCGCCGGATCGACGGCAGCGTCACCCCCTCGACCGCCCGGCCCTCCAGGCACTCCCGGATCGAGTGGCCGAGCACCGGGTGCGGACCGATTTCCAGGAACAGCGTGTACCCGTCGTCGACCAGCCGGTCGACCGCGGCACGGAACCGGACCGGCCGCCGGACGTTCTCCCACCAGTACGCGGCGTCCAGCTCCGGCCCCCGCGCACGCCCCTCGCGGGCGGTCGTATACAGCGGGAGTCCGGCGGCGCGCGGCGCGATCCCGGCCAGCGCCTCGTGCAGCTCGGCCTCGATCGGGTCCATCCGCACGCTGTGGTACGGCACTTCGACATCGAGGAACCGGGCGAAGACCTGCTCCCGCTCCAGCCGCCCGGCGAGCTTTCCGAGGGTGTCCCGGTCCCCGGACAGCGTCACCGACGCCGGGCTGTTCACGGCGGCGACCGACACCTGATCCCGGTACGGGCGGACCAGCCGCTCGGCCTGCTCCTCGGACAGGTTCGCCGCCAGCATCACGCCGGTGCCCGCGAGCCGATGCTGGAGGGCGCTGCGCGCCAGCGCGATCCGGACGGCGTCCTCCAGGCCGTACACCCCGGCCTGGTGGAAGGCCGCGATCTCGCCGGTGCTGTGCCCGACGACGGCGTCCGGCCGCACCCCGTGGTGTTCCCACAGCGCCGCGAGCCCCGCCTGGACGGCGAAGTTGGCGGGCTGGGCGAGCCAGGTCTCGGCCATCCGGGACTCGTCCTCGGGCCGGGTCAGCTCGTCGAGCAGCGACCAGCCCGCCTGGCGCCGGATCTCCCGATCGCAGCGCTCGACCGCCTCCCGGAACACGGGCTCGGCGTCCAGGAGCCCGCGCCCCATGCCCCACCACTGCGGCCCCATGCCGGTGAACACCCACACCAGCCGCCGCGCCCCGGGCTCCCGGATGCGGCCCCGCACGGCCCGGGGATGCTGCTCCCCGCGCTCGCAGGCGGCCAGTACCTCGTCGAGGGAACCGGGCGGGCCGAGGGGGGAGTGGACGACGGCAAGGCGCTCCTCGAAGTGCTGGCGGCGGTGGGCCAGGGTGTGCCCGAGGTCGGCGAGAGGCACTCCGGCGGCAAGTTCGCGGCGGATGCCCGCGGCCAGTTCGGCAGGGCCCGACGCGTGCCGCGCGCTCAGCGGGAGGACCGAGCGGGCGGGCGTCCGGGCCGTCGCGCGCGGCTCCTCCGGCGGGCGGGGCGGGGCCTCCTCCAGCAGGACGTGGGCGTTGGTGCCGCCGAAACCGAAGGAGTTGACGCCTGCCCGCGCGGGTCCCTCGTGCTCCGGCCAGTCGACCGGTGCGGTCGGGATCTCGAAGGGCAGCGCGGCGAAGTCGATGGCGGGGTTGCGCTGTTCGAGGTTCAGGTGCGGTGGGATGCGGCGGTGCCGGAGGGCCAGCGCCGTCTTGATCAGGCCCGCGACGCCGGCGGCGGCCTCCGTGTGCCCGATGTTGGTCTTGACCGAGCCGACGTAGCACCGCGCCCCGGGCGCCCGGCCCTGCGCCAGCACCCGGCCGAGCGCCCGCGCTTCGATCGGGTCGCCGACGGGGGTGGAGGTGCCGTGCGCCTCGACGTACTGGAGGCTGCCCGGCGTCACTCCCGCCTCGGCGCAGACCCGCTCGATGAGCGTGGCCTGGGCGTCGGCGCTGGGCACGGTGATGCCGTTGGTGCGTCCGTCCTGGTTCACCCCGCTGCCGATCACCACGGCGTGCACCGGGTCGCCGTCGCGCAGCGCGTCCGAGAGGCGCTTGAGCACCACGACGCCGACGCCCTCGGCCCGTACGTAGCCGTCGGCGGAGGCGTCGAAGGCGCGGGAGCGTCCGTCGGGGGAGAGGAAGCCGCCCTTGGTCTCGGCGATGGTGTACTGCGGCGCGAGGTGCAGCAGGGTGCCTCCGGCCAGGGCGAGTTCGCTCTCGCCGCGCTGCAGGCTCTGGCAGGCCAGGTGGACCGCGACCAGGGAGGAGCTGCACGCCGTGTCGATCGAGACGCTGGGGCCGCGGAAGTCTAGGCAGTGCGAAATGCGGTTCGAGACCATCGTCATCATCGTGCCGGTCGCGGTGTGCGCGGCCAGCGTCTCGAAGCCGAGGTCGGCGAACTGCAGGATCTTGTAGTCCAGGGTGAAGGCGCCGATGAAGACGCCGACGTCCCGCCCGGCCAGCTCGGAGGGCCGCTGCCCGCCGTCCTCCAGCGCCTCCCAGGACACCTCCAGGAGCTTGCGCTGCTGCGGGTCCATGTACTCGGCCTCGCGCGGGCTGATCCCGAAGAAGTGGGGGTCGAACTCGTCGAAACCGTCGATGTAGCCGCCCCGGCCGCCGGTCAGCCGGCCCGGCTTGGCCCGGTCGCGGCTGCCGAGGGTCGTGGTGTCGTACCGGTCCGCGGGGGTGGGGACGAGACAGTCCCGGCCCTCGATCAGATTGCGCCAGAAGGACCGGTGGTCGCCCGCGTGTCCGGGGAGCCGGCAGCCGATGCCGATGATGGCGACCTTGTCGCGGTGGGCGGCGCTGGGTGAGTCCGTCATGGTCCAATCCGGTGGAGAAGACGCCTCGGTACGGGCCGGGCGGGGACGTACGGGGGGCACGACGCCTGTACGGCGCGGTACGGGGCGGGGAGGGCGCGGTGCGGAGCGGGTGTGCGCGGTACGGGGGACTACGCGGTGCGGGACGGGCGGCGCACGGGGTGGAGCAGGCTGGCGACGATCGAGCCGGTCTCCGGGAACGTGGCGGGGTCCTTGATGCCGACGATCGCCGGGCGGCGGTCCGGTCGCCAGGTGAAACTGCCGAAGAGGCGGTCCCAGACCGAGAGGTCCACGCCGAAGTGACCGGCCTCGGCCAGGTCGGCGCTGTGGTGCAGCCGGTGCTGCTCGGGGCTGGCCAGGACGTGGTGGAGCGGACCGAGTCGGACGTCCACGTTCGCGTGCACGAAATAGCCTTGGACAAGGGTGAAGAGTGCCACCGCGAAAAGGCAGTCGGCAGAGAATCCGAGAAATCCCAGTGTCAATTGGACTGCGCCCTGTTTGAAGGCGACATCCAGTAGGTGGTTGACGCCGTTATTGGCGACGTTCACTTTTCCCGGGACGTGATGAATTCCGTGTACCTTCCACAGCCACCGATTGGAATGCGCCCACCGGTGGGCGAGGTAGCCGGCCAGTGAGGAGGTCAGCAGCGCGAGGGGCACCTCGGCCCCGAGCGCGAGCCCCGGCCCCGTGACGGGGGTCGCGGCCAGAACGGCCGCTACGACCGACTGGCCGAGCACGGCGCCGGCCATGGTGAACCCGAAATAGACTGCGTACCAGTACAGTTCACGGCCGCTCGGGTGCCAGTCGATCCGGTGCGGGATCAGCCGCTCCAGCGCCGCGAGATAGACGATGGTGCCGATCAGGAAGAGCTGGACAGCCCGGCCCCGGTCCCAGTCGAAGCGCAGAACCGAGGTGAATAGCCAGACTGCGGACAGGAGCAGAATCGGGTACGCGGCATAGCGGAGACATTCGCGGGCGGCCGCGCCGGTGGTCCACGCATTCGCCGGCAGCGACCCCGTATTGGGCCGATCTTCCATGCGGAGAATCTCCATCACATCCGAACAGGGGCTCGCAGAGTAGCAGCGGACGTGAAGGGCCGTGAATGAGTGAACGGCGTTTTTTGGCCAGCGCGATGAGGGGGGCGCACGAGGGTAATTTATAAGAAGAAGTTCTTTTTATTGTTCGGTGCCTGTGGGGCGGGACGGGGGGCGCGGGGTGCCGGTGACCGGAAGTATCGATTCCGCACTCGCGCGGGCCGCGCCGGCCATGCCGGTCGCCACCCGCGCGAAGAGCCGTTACCGCGCGGTCCGGGCCCGGCGGATATGCCCGAAACCATCGTCCCGTGGGGGCGCGTGTGGGGCCACGGGCGGAACGCGAGCGGGACAACTCGGGCGGCCGAACCGCTCAGGAGACCGCAAGGAGAGAATCGCCCGGGTGCAGAGGCCCACCCGACCTGGCGGCCCGTGCCTGCGGCGCCGGAGAGAGGTGCGCGCGAGCCGGCCGAGGGCGGCGCTGACGCCGCGGCTATCACGCCCAGCGCGATGCTTCGTACGTCGTCAGTCATGGGCGGGCATGTCAGCGGGCATTCGGCCTCAAGTTCGAGGCGGTCCTGACGGGGTGACCGAAGCGGCGTTACCCTGCGCGGACGATCCTTCACCGGAGGTTGCGCATGCGACGTTCCATCAGGCGAAATGTGTCGTTGGCGGCGATCCTGGCCGCCGTCGTGTCGGTCGGGGCCGCCGCCCCCTCCTCGTCCGCCCACCCCTCGGCGCCACCGCCCAAGTCACCCGTCGCGGTGGGATACGGCGGAGCGGTCTCCAGCGTCGACGCGGACGCCACGGCCGCCGGTATCGAGGTGCTGCGCAAGGGCGGCAACGCGGTCGACGCGGCCGTGGCCACGGCCGCCGCGCTCGGCGTCACCGAGCCGTACTCGGCGGGGCTCGGCGGCGGTGGCTACTTCGTCTATTACGACGCCCGCAGCCACACCGTCCGCACCATCGACGGCCGCGAGACGGCACCGCTCAGCGCCGACGCCTCCCTCTTCCTGGAGAACGGCAAGCCGCTCGCCTTCGCCGACGCCGTGACCAGCGGGCTCGGTGTCGGCACCCCCGGCACCCCGGCCACCTGGGACACCGCCCTTAACGCCTGGGGCAGCAAGTCGCTCCGGCAGGTCCTCCAGCCCGCCGAACGGATCGCCCGGGACGGCTTCGTCGTAGACGAAACGTTCCGCTCGCAGACGGCCGGGAACGAGGAGCGGTTCCGGGACTTCCCGGCCACCCGCGAGCTGTTCCTGCCCGGCGGAAAGCTCCCCGAGGTCGGCTCGGTCCTCAGGAACCCGGACCTGGCGCGCACCTACGAGGAGGTCGGCCGCAAGGGCGTGGACGAGCTCTACCGGGGCGAGCTCGCCGAGGACGTCGTCCGCACCGTGCGCAACCCGCCCGTCGACCCGGCGTCCGGCCGGGTGGTGCGCCCCGGCGACCTGACCGCGAAGGACCTGAGCTCGTACCGGGCACTGCGTCAGGCGCCGACGAAGGTGAACTACAGGGGGCTCGACGTGTACGGCATGGCCCCCTCCTCCTCCGGCGGTACGACGGTGGGCGAGGCCCTCAACATCCTGGAGTCCACCGACCTCTCGCGGGCCAGCGAGACCCAGTACCTGCACCGCTACATCGAGGCGAGCCGCATCGCGTTCGCCGACCGGGGGCGCTGGGTCGGCGATCCGGCGTTCGAGGACGTGCCGACGACGGGCCTGCTCAGCCAGCGGTTCGCGGACGCGCGGGAGTGCCTGATCAAGGACGACGCGGTGCTGACCAGCCCGCTCGCCCCGGGCGACCCGCGCCACCCCGGCGCCTGCCGGCCGGCGGGAAAGGCCGCGCCGACCACGTACGAGGGTGAGAACACCACGCACCTGACGACTGCCGACAAGTGGGGCAACGTCGTCGCCTACACCCTGACCATCGAGCAGACCGGCGGCAGCGGGATCACCGTGCCGGGGCGCGGCTTCCTGCTCAACAACGAGCTGACCGACTTCTCCTTCGCGCCGGCCGACCCCGCCGTCCACGACCCGAACCTCCCCGGCCCCGGCAAGCGCCCGCGCTCCTCGATCTCGCCGACCATCGTGCTCCGGCACGGCGAGCCGGTCCTCGCCCTCGGCTCGCCCGGCGGCGCGACCATCATCACCACCGTGCTCCAGACGCTGACCGGCAAGCTGGACCGGGGGCTCCCGCTGGCCGACGCCATCGCCGCGCCCCGGGCGAGCCAGCGCAACGCGCCGGCCACCGAGCTGGAACCGGCGCTCTGGAACAGCCCGTCGCGGGCGAAGCTGGAATCCCTCGGCCACGTCTTCAAGCTCAATCCGGAGATCGGCGCGGCGACCGGCGTACAGCGGCTGCCCGACGGACGGTGGCTCGCCGCGGCCGAGAAGGAGCGGCGCGGCGGCGGCTCGGCGATGGTGGTGAGGCCGAGCGGGCGACGCTGACCGCACACCTCACAAGGGGGGCACGTTACGACCATCTCCTCGTCGGAAGGGCGCTCCCCCCAGTGCGTATGCGAACGCTTGCCCTCGTCACAGCCTCCGGTGCCGCACTGCTCACCGCCGGCACACCGGCCCCCGTCACCCTCGCGGCGGCGGGGGGCCCGGACGCGGCCCTCGCGGCCCCCGCGCCGGCGCCCCGGCCCGTCCTGCCGGCCGTGCCGCTCGCTCCGGTGGCGCGGGCCCACCAGGAACCGGCCCGGGCCCACCGGTCCAGACCCGCGCCCGCCCCGGCCCCGGACCGGGAGAGCACCGGGGTCGGGGCGGCCGACCTGCTGGCCGGGGTGTCCGCCTGCGAGCAGGTGTCGAACGGCAAGTACCGCAAGGACGCGGCGGCTTCGGCGGATGTCCGGGTCTGCGGTGCGGAGGGCGCGGTGTTCTGGAAGGCCGACCTGGACGTCGACTGCGACGGCCGGACGACCGCCGCCTGCAACGCCGCCACCGACCCCTTCTTCCACGGCGACACCGCCTTCCACGCCTCCGACGGCCGGCCGCTCGACGCGGAGAGCCTGCCGTACGTGGTCGTGCCGGCGCCCAGCGGCGTCTGGGACTACGCGGAGTCCGGCATCCGGGGCGGCGGGGTCGTCGCCGTCGTCCACGGCGAGAAGGTGGAGTACGCGGTCGTCGGCGACGTCGGCCCGGAACGCGTCATCGGCGAAGCCTCGTACGCCACGGCGCGGTCGCTCGGCATCGACCCGGACCCGGGCAGCGGCGGCGCGCCCTCCGGAGTCACGTACATCCTGTTCAAGGACTCCCGGGTGTCACCGATCGAGGACCACGAGGCCGCCGAGCGCATGGGCCGGGCCCTCGCGGAGGAGTTCGTGCGCGGTCACTAGGGCCTGTCCGGCGGATCTTCGCGGGCCCGCGACGCCTGGCACGCACTCTCGCCGCACGCCCGAATCACCCAAGTACGTCCAGTACGAGGGCGATCCGGGCGCACGCCGAGAAGTGGGGTCTCCCCTGTTCGAGCGGAGCCGAGAACTTGGGGATGCACCAGACGCCGCAGGCTGATCCACGAAGATCCGCCGGACAGGCCCTAGAGCGCCGTCAGGATGCGCGGGCCGTCGTCCGTGACCGCCACCGTGTGCTCGGCGTGCGCGGCCCGGCTGCCGTCCGTCGTGCGCAGGGTCCAGCCGTCGCGGTCCGCGCGGTACGTGTCCACGCCGCCCCCGATCAGCATCGGCTCGATGGCCAGCACCATGCCGTGGCGCAGGGGCATCCCGCGCCCCGGACGGCCCTCGTTGGGCACCCCCGGGTCCTCGTGCATCTCGCGGCCCACGCCGTGCCCGCCGAACCCCTCGGGGATGCCGTAGCCGGCGGTGCGGCAGACCGTTCCGATGGCGTGCGCGATGTCACCGATCCGGTTGCCCACGGTGGCCGCCGCGATGCCCGCTTCCAGGGCCTTGTACGCGGTGTCGACGAGCCGGGTGTCGGCGGGGCGGGCGCGGCCCACGGTGAAGCTGATCGCCGAGTCGCCGGCCCAGCCGTCCAGCGTGGCGCCCGCGTCGATGCTGACCAGGTCGCCGTCGCGCAGCCGGTAGTCCGTCGGGATGCCGTGCACGATCGCGTCGTTGACCGACGCGCAGATGACCGCGGGGAAGGGGACCGGGGCGAAGTGCGGCCGGTAGCCCAGGAACGGCGAGCCGGCGCCCGCCTCGCGCAGCACCCCGCGCGCCACCTCGTCCAGTTCGCGCAGGGAGACCCCGATGCCGGCCGCCTCCCGGGCGGCGGTGAGCATGCGGGCGACGACGCGGCCGGTCGCACGCATGGCTTCGATGGACGTGTCCGTCTTGAGTTGCACCATGCCAATTACAATACCGCAATTACTATACCGGTCCGAGCGGTATTAGAATGACGGCATGGTCCGTACCCCCCTGACCCCCGAAGAGCGGCTGCGCGGCGAACGGCTCGGCCTGCTGCTGCGCGAGGCGCGCGGCGCCCGCTCCATGACCGACATCGCCGCCCGCGCCGGGATCTCCGCCGAGACCCTGCGGAAGATCGAGACCGGCCGCGCCCCGACCCCCGCGTTCTTCACCGTCGCCGCCCTGGCCGGCGCGCTCGGCCTCTCCATGGACCAACTCCTGCTGCGCTGCGCCCCGGAACCGGCGGCCGTACCGCTCGCCGGATAGCGCCGGTCTCGCGCCCCGCTTGCGCCCGCGCGCATACGCTGGGGGCCATGAGCCTCCAGGACTTCGCGCGCAGCGAATACGTCAGCCTGACCACGTACCGCAAGGACGGGACGCCCGTCGCCACCCCCGTCTGGGCGGTGGCCGAAGGCGGTGAACTGCTCGTCTGGACCAAGACCGACTCCTGGAAGGTCAAGCGGCTGCGCAACGACAGCCGGGTCCGGGTCACCGTCTGCGACGTACGCGGGCGGACCGAGGAAGGCGCCCCGAGCGCCGAGGGCACCGCCAGGCTGCTCGGCGAGCGGGAGACGGCCGCCGTGCGCCGCGCGATAGGCCGCAAGTACACCTGGAAGTACTGGCTGCTCGACTACCCGGCGACGATCGTCAGGCTCGGCAAGCGCCCCCACACGGGCATCGCCATCACCCTCTGACGCCCGGCGCGCGCCGCGCTGGCCCGCACGGGTGTGAAACATGATCGACTCAGCTGGTTCACGGCGATGGTCTTGCCCCGTCGTGTGACGGGGCTTACGTTCTCCCCTACGCACGTGTCTACGGGCGTAGAAGCACGAAGAGGCTCTCTGACGCCGCGTCGAAGGAGCAGCTCATGTCCCACGTCGTACGCGCCGCACTCGTCCAGGCGACCTGGACCGGCGACACCGAATCCATGATCGCCAAGCATGAGGAGCACGCCCGCGAGGCCGCCCGGCAGGGGGCGAAGATCATCGGCTTCCAGGAAGTGTTCAACGCCCCCTATTTCTGCCAGGTGCAGGAGCCCGAGCACTACCGCTGGGCCGAGGCGGTGCCGGACGGGCCGACCGTACGGCGCATGCGGGACCTGGCCCGCGAGACCGGCATGGTGATCGTCGTCCCGGTCTTCGAACTGGAGCGGTCCGGCTTCTACTACAACACCGCCGCCGTGATCGACGCCGACGGCTCCTACCTCGGCAAGTACCGCAAGCACCACATCCCCCAGGTCAAGGGCTTCTGGGAGAAGTACTACTTCAAACCCGGCAACGCCGGCTGGCCGGTCTTCGACACCGCCGTCGGCAAGGTCGGCGTCTACATCTGCTACGACCGGCACTTCCCCGAAGGCTGGCGTCAACTGGGTCTGAACGGCGCCCAGTTGGTCTACAACCCGTCCGCCACCTCGCGCGGCCTCTCCGCCTACCTGTGGCAGCTGGAGCAGCCCGCTGCCGCCGTCGCCAACGAGTACTTCATCGCCGCGATCAACCGGGTCGGCCAGGAGGAGTACGGCGACAACGACTTCTACGGCACCAGCTACTTCGTGGACCCGCGCGGCCGGTTCGTCGGTGACGTCGCAAGCGACAAGGAGGAGGAACTCCTCGTCCGCGACCTGGACTTCGGGCTCATCGAGGAGGTCCGGCAGCAGTGGGCGTTCTACCGGGACCGCAGGCCCGACGCGTACGAGGGGCTGGTCCAGCCGTGAGCAGCCTCCACCACCGCCACCTCGCCGTCAGCCCCGACTGGCTGGCCCTCTACTACCGCCACCCGCTGGAGATCACGCACGGCGAGGGCCGCCACGTCTGGGACGCCGACGGCAACCGCTACCTCGACTTCTTCGGCGGCATCCTCACCACCATGACCGCCCACGCCCTGCCCGAGGTCACCAAGGCCGTCAGCGAGCAGGCCGGCCGGATCATCCACTCCTCGACGCTCTACCTCAACCGCCCGATGATCGAGCTGGCCGAACGCATCGCCTCGCTCTCCGGCATCCCCGACGCCCGGGTCTTCTTCACCACCTCCGGCACCGAGGCCAACGACACCGCCCTGCTGCTGGCCACCACATACCGCGGGTCGAACCAGATCCTGGCGATGCGCAACAGCTACCACGGCCGGTCCTTCTCCGCCGTCTCCATCACCGGCAACAACGCCTGGTCACCCACCAGCCTCTCGCCGCTCCAGACCCTGTACGTGCACGGCGGCGTCCGCACCCGGGGCCCCTACGCGCACCTGAGCGACGAGGAGTTCACCGCCGCCTGCGTCGCGGACCTGGAGGACCTGCTCGGCCACGCCCGCACCCCGGCGGCCCTGATCGCCGAACCCATCCAGGGCGTCGGCGGCTTCACCTCACCACCGGACGGGCTGTACGGGGCGTTCCGCGAGGTGCTGAACCGGCACGGCGTGCTGTGGATCTCCGACGAGGTGCAGACGGGATGGGGGCGCTCCGGCGAGCACTTCTGGGGCTGGCAGGCGCACGCGCAGAACGGGCCGCCGGACATCCTCACCTTCGCCAAGGGCATCGGCAACGGCATGTCCATCGGCGGGGTGGTCGCCCGCGCCGAGGTCATGAACTGCCTGGACGCCAACTCCATCTCGACCTTCGGCGGTTCACCGGTCACCATGGCGGCCGGCCTCGCCAACCTCTCGTACCTCCTGGAACACGACCTCCAGGGCAACGCCCGCCGCGTCGGCGGCCTGCTCATCGAGCGGCTGCGCGCGATCGGCGCCGCCTCGGAGCGGGTACGCGAGGTCCGCGGCCGGGGCCTGATGATCGGCGTCGAGCTGGTGAAGCCCGGCACCGACGAGGCCGACCCGGAAGCGGCCGCGGCCGTCCTGGAGGCGGCTCGCGAGGGCGGCCTGCTCATCGGCAAGGGCGGCGGCCACAACACCAGTGTGCTGCGCATCGCCCCGCCGCTCTCGCTCGCGATCCCCGAGGCGGAAGAGGGCGCGGACATCCTCGCCGACGCGCTGCGCGCGGTGGGCTGAGCACCGGCAACCGCGCGGGTGCGGGGCCGGCCCCCCACCCGCGCGCCCCCCCCCCCACCCGGGGGGGGGCCCCGGGGCCGGACCCGCCGCCGCCGCGGCGTGGGCGGGACCCCGGCGGG
>NZ_VJNO01000121.1 GCF_007096885.1 Streptomyces sp. 130
CAGGGCTACGAGACGGTCGTCGACCCCTCGGTCTTCGTGCGCTTCCCGCTCACCTCCGGCCCGCTGGCCGGCGAGGCCTCCCTGATCGCGTGGACGACGACGCCTTGGACGCTCATCTCCAACACCGCCGTATCGGCCGGCGCCGACATCACGTATGTCGTGGCCACGGACGGCAACGAGAAGGTGGTCGTCGCCGAGGCACTCATGGCCTCCGCGCTCGGCGAGGGCTGGGAGAAGACGGGCGAGTCCTTCACGGGCGCCGAGATGGAGCGCTGGAGCTACCGGCCGCCGTTCCAGGTCGTCCCGATGGAGGGCGCCCACATCGTGCTCAACGGTCCGCACGTCACCACCGAGGCGGGCACCGGGCTCGTCCACACCAACCCCGCCTTCGGCGAGGACGACTACAGGGTCTGCAAGGCCTACGGGCTGCCGCTGGTCAATCCCGTCCGTGCCGACGGCACCTTCGAGGACGGACTCGACCTGGTGGGCGGCCAGTTCTTCAAGGACGCCGACGCCACCGTCCTGAAGGATCTGGAGACCCGCGGCCTGCTCTTCCGCCACGAGTCCTTCGAGCACAGCTATCCGCACTGCTGGCGCTGTCACACGGCGCTGCTGTATTACGCGCAGCCGTCCTGGTACATCCGTACGACGGCGGTGAAGGAGCGGCTGCTTGAGGAGAACGAGAAGACCAACTG
>NZ_VJNO01000035.1 GCF_007096885.1 Streptomyces sp. 130
CATCCACGAAGCCTTCCTCGGCCTCGCGACCTGCCTGATCACCCACCGACACGTCCAACGCCTTTGTTAGGACCTCTAAGGCGCCGAGCAGGGCGACGGCGACGGCGCCCAGGCCCGCCGTGTGGGCGGAGGCCCATCCGTGCGCGGCGGTTTCGATGATCGTGTAGACGCCGAGCATCAGCGCGGAGGTGACCAGGAGCGCGCCCGCGGCATCGGTCCCCCGGCCGAGCCCGGCCCCTCGTTCGGGTGCGAGGACGCGGCCGGCGGCGAGCACGGCGGCGGCGCCGATCGGCACGTTCACGACGAAGATCCAGTGCCAGTCGAGGGCCTGCGTGAGGACGCCGCCCGCGAGGAGGCCCAGCGAGCCGCCCGCGGACTGGACGAAGCTGTAGACGCCGATGGCCCTCGCCCGCTCCCTGGCCTCCGGGAACAGGGTCACCACCATGCCGAGCGTGCCGGCCGACGTCACCGCGCCGCCGACGCCCTGGACGAACCGGGAGGCGAGCAGCGTCGCCGGGTCCCGCGCGAGCCCGCAGAGGAGGGACGCCAACGTGAAGAGCGCGAGACCGGCGACGAAGACGCGCTTGCGTCCGACGAGGTCGCCGAGGCGGCCGGAGAGCAGCAGCAGGCCGCCGAACGGGACGAGGTAGATGTTGACCACCCAGGCCAGGCCCGACGGCGAGAAGCCGAGGTCGCGCTGGATGGCGGGGAGCGCCACGTTGACGATGGTCCCGTCGAGGATGACCATCAGCTGCCCGGCGCAGAGGACCGCGAGGGCGCGCCAACGTGACGCGGTGGCTGGTGCGTGGGTTCTGGACACGGCGACTGCCTCCAAAGGTGCACGACTTGTTACAGGCGTCATCCTCTGTAACCATCGGCCGTGGCGTAAGGAGGCACTTTCATGTCACGCAGTCACACCGATGTGTCCGACCAGGTCATCAACGAGGCGTGCCCGCTCACCGAGGTCCTGGACCGGGTCGCGGGCAAGTGGAGCATCGGCATTCTGGTCGCTGCGGCGCACGGGCCGGTCCGGTTCACCGAGCTGGAGCGGACCGTCGCGGGTATCAGCCGCCGCATGCTCACCCTGAACCTGCGCAAGCTGGAGCGCGACGGGCTGCTGATCCGGACCGTCTATCCGACGGTGCCGCCCAAGGTGGAGTACAGCCTCACGCCGATGGCGCAGGAGCTGCACGCGACCCTCACCGGGCTGGTGGGCTGGGCGGAGCGCCACCGGGCGGACATCACGGCGGCCCGCGCCGCGTTCGACGCGGGCACTCCGGCGGCGTCCTGACCCGCTACCGCTTCGCGGCCCCCCGCACCTGGCTCCGTACCGCCCCCATGCTCGCCCCGATGACCAGCGCTATGGCGAGGGCGTCCGTGGCGGACAGGGCCTGGTGGAGGATGAGGAAGCCGGCCATGGCGGCGATCGCGGGTTCCAGGCTCATCAGGATGGCGAAGGTGGGCGCGGGCAGGCGGCGCAGGGCGATGAGTTCCAGGGTGTACGGGAGTACGGAGCTGAGCACCGCGACGGCCGCGCCGAGCCCGAGCGTCGTGGGGTCGAGGAGCTTGGTGCCCGCGCCCATGAAGCCCAGGGGGAGCGAGAGGAGCGCGGCGACCACCATGGCCAGGGCGAGGCCGTCGGCCTGCGGGAAGCGGCGGCCGGTGCGGGCGCTGAAGACGATGTACGCCGCCCACATCGCCCCGGCCCCCAGCGCGTAGGCGGCGCCCGCCGCGTCGAGCCGGTCGAAGCCCCCGCCGCTGAGCAGGACGACGCCGCCGAGGGCGAGGGCCGCCCAGACGACGTTGACCAGGCGGCGCGAGGCGATCACGGACAGGGCGAGCGGGCCGAGCACCTCCAGGGTGACGGCGGCGCCGAGCGGGATGCGGTCGACGGCCTGGTAGAACAGCGTGTTCATGGCGCCCATGGCGATGCCGAAGGCGGCCACGGTGCCCCAGTCGGCGCGCGAGTGGCCGCGCAGCTTCGGCCGGCAGACGACGAGCAGGACGAGCGCGGCGGCGGCCAGCCGCAGCGTGACGACCCCGAGCGCCCCGGCCCGGGGCATCAGCAGCACCGCGATGGCGGCGCCGAACTGCACGGACAGCCCGCCCGCGACGACCAGCGCGACCGGGGCGAGCGCGGCTCGTCGCGCCCCGCCCCGCTTCGTCTCGCCGAGCGCCGGGGAGGCGACCGCCTCCGGCACGGCGACGGCGGCGGCTGCGGCCGGTTCTGCGGCGGTGGTCTGGTCGTTCACCCGGGGCCTGTCCTTCTGAGTCCTGAAGATCGACAGTACATCGCACTGCACTACCGCATATACGGTACTGCACTTCCTTGGCGCGATCCCCCACCTACCGTACGAACCCGGCGCACCTTTCCCGCAAGCGCGGGTTCTCGGCAGACGGTCAGAAATTGACAAGTTGAAAACAAAAACAGAACAGAGGCCACCACAAGTTCTTCCCAACCAGTTCCTCAATTCTCATATAGTGACGGGGACTTACCCGTGAATCAGCTGTTCCAGTTGTCCCGCATGTCTCTGGTGCCACGCTCGTCCGAACCGCCCCGTCCGCCGCCGTCCGCCCCAAGGACTCCGCATTGCGCCCCTCCACCCGGCCGACCGCACTGGCCCTCGCGGTCACGGCCGCCCTCACCGCAGCCCTGAGCGCGTGGGCGACCCTCGCCGCTCCCGAACCGGCCAGGACCGCGGTGGCCTGGGGCTCCGGCGGGGCCGCCGTGCTGCTCGTGGCCGCCGTCACCACCGCCGTCCACGCCCGGGCCACGGTGCGCCGGCTCCGCGAGACGCACGCCGCCGAGAGCGGCCGGTTCACCGCGGAGGTCTCCCGTCTGGTCTCGGCCTCCGCCGCCGAGGCCCAGCGGTTCACCGCGGAGAACGCCCGCGTCAGGGCGGACGCCGCCGCGGAGGCGGCGAAGGCCGAGGAGCGGGCCGAGGCCATGGCCGCCCGCCTCACCGCCGAGAACGCCCGGCTGAAGGCCCGCGCCTCACGCGCCGAGACCGAGCGCTCCGCGGCCCTCACCGCCTGCGCCAACGCGGCCGGCCGGATGCAGGCCCTGGCCACGAGCATGCTCGCCGACCTCCGCGAGATGGAGCACCGGCACACCTCCGAGGACGTCCTCGCCGACCTGCTCCACCTCGACCACCGCACCGCCCAGGCCGGCCGCCTCGCCGACTCCATCGCCGTGCTCACCGGCGCCCGCTCCGGACGGCGCTGGGCCAAGCCCATCGTCATGGAGTCCGTGCTGCGCGGCGCGATGGGCCGGATCAGCGGCTACCAGCGCGTCCGGCTCCACTCCACCAGCGACGTCGCCGTCGCCGGCCACGCCGCCGAGGGCGTCATGCACGCCCTCGCCGAGCTCCTCGACAACGCGGCGAACTTCTCGCCGCCCACCGCCGAGGTCCATGTGTACGTGGAGGAGGTCCCGGCCGGGATCGTCGTCACCGTCGAGGACAGCGGCCTCGTCATGAGCGACGTGCAGCTGCGCCGGGCGGAGCGCGCGGTCGCCGCCGACGACACCGGCCTCACCGGCCTGACCGGCACCCGCCTCGGGCTCGCCGTCGTCGGCCGGCTGGCCCGCAAGCACGGGCTGACCGTCTCGTTCCGGCCGTCCGCGCGCGGCGGCACCGGCGCCCTGATGATGCTCCCGCAGGAGATCGTCACCCGCACCGCCCCGGACCGGACCGCCCCGCAGCCCGCCCCCGCCGCCGCGCACGAGCCCGAGCCCGTCCACACCCTGGGGACGGACCCCGCCGCCCGGCCCGCCGCCCCGGAACCCCTGCGCTCCGACTCCGCCTCCGCCTCCGAGACCACCGGCAGCCTGCCCAAGTTCGGCGAGAGCGGCCTGCCCAGGCGTTCGCGCGGGCGCACCCTGGCCGCCGCCGAGGCCAGGGCCCGGGCCACCGCCGCCGAGCCCGCACGGGACGCCGGCGCGGCGGACGAGGCGCCCGACCCCAAGGCCAGGGCGGCCCGCTTCAGCAGCTTCCGCAACGCCGTACGGCCCGACTCCCCACCCCCGGAGGGCAGCTCCCGATGACCGCGACCACCGACGAGAAGCTCAACTGGCTGCTGGAGGGGCTCCTCGAACGGACCCCCGGCGCCCGGCACGCCCTCGTGCTGTCGAGGGACGGCCTCAAGCTGTGCCGCACCCCCGAGCTCTCCGTCGACCAGGCCGACCAGCTCGCCGCGATCTCCGCCGGCATCCAGAGCCTGTCCCACGGCGCGTCCGTGGAGTTCGGCAACGGCGGCGGCGGGGTCCGCTCCGCCATGACCGAGTTCTACGGCGGCATCCTGTTCATCGTGGAGGCGGGCGCCGGCGCCCACCTCGCGGTCGTCGCCGCCGAGAGCGCGGACGTGGGCCTCGTCGGCCACAACATGAGCGAGCTGGTCGAGCAGCTGGGCGAGCACCTGGTCGCCCCGCCCCGCGGACCCCTCGACGCGGTCGCGGCCGCCCGGGGCACGGCCGTATGACGCCCCGCCCCCGCCCCGGCAGGGACGACGCGCCGGACCGGCTCTACACCCTCACCGGCGGGCGCACCCGGTCCGGCTCCGCCGCCTTCGACCTGGTCACGCTGGTGGTCGCCGAGTGCGAGCTGGCCCCCGGCATGCAGTCGGAGCACGTGGCGATCCTGCGGATGTGCGAACGGCCCACCGCCGTCGTGGAGATCGCCGCCGACCTCGGCCTGCCCGTCAGCATCGTGCGCATCCTGCTCTGCGATCTGCTCGACACCGGCCGGATCAGCGCCCGCCACCCGCGTACCGCACGCGTATCGGACCGGCTCCCCGCCCCCGACATCCTGGAACAGGTGCTCGTTGGACTCCGCAACCTCTGACCGCGCCGCCCTGCAGGCGACGGCCGACAACGGACTGAAGATCGTCGTCGTCGGCGGCTTCGGGGTCGGCAAGACCACCATGGTCCGATCCGTGAGCGAGATCCGTCCGCTCAACACCGAGGAGACGATGACCCGCGCGGGCGAGGCGGTCGACGACCTCGACGGCGTCGGGTCCAAGACGTCCACCACGGTCGCCTTCGACTTCGGCCGGATCAGCCTGGACAAGCACTCGGTGCTCTACCTGTTCGGCGCGCCCGGCCAGGAGCGCTTCTGGTTCCTGTGGGACCGGCTGTTCTCCGGCACCCTGGGAGCCGTCGTCCTGGTCGACACCCGGCGCCTGGCCGATTCCTGGTACGCGATCGACCGGCTGGAGCACCACGGCACACCGTTCATCGTCGCCTGCAACGACTTCGGCGGCCCGCTCCACACCGAGCAGCAGATCCGGGAGGCGCTCGACATCTCCCCGGACGTCCCGCTCGTGGAGTGCGACGCGCGCGACCGGTCCTCCAGCAAGTACGTGCTGATCACCCTGGTCGAGCACCTGCACCGGCTCTCCGCGGCCCGTACGGGGGACACCCCCGCGCCCACCGGGGACACCCCCGCCCTGACCCCGGAGCCCGCCCCGTGACCGAGTGCCCCCACGCCGCCGGTGCCGTGCCGCTGTCCGGCCCCCGGTTCCAGGGCGAACCGGCGGCGCTCTACCGCGAGCTGCGGCGCGACCACGGACCGGTCGCCCCGATCACGCTGCCCGGTGACGTCCCGGCCTGGCTCGTCCTCGGCTACCGCGAGCTGCACCAGGTCACCGGGGACCCGGCCCTCTTCACCCGCGACTCGCAGCTGTGGAACCAGTGGGACGCGATCCCCGAGGACTGGCCGCTGATGCCGATGATCAGCCGGACCCAGCCGTCGATCCTCTACACGGTCGGCGAACGCCACAGCCGCCGCTCCGCCGTGATCTGCGAGGCGCTGGAGGCCACGAACCCCTTCGAACTCAAGAAGAGCACCGAGGAGTTCGCGGACGAACTGATCGACGCGTTCTGCGCGGCCGGCTCGACGGACCTGATCGCCGAGTACGCGATGCTCCTCCCCGTACGCGTACTGGCGAAGCTGTACGGCTTCTCCGACGACAAGGGCCCCGCCCTCGTCACCGCGATGAACGACATGATCAACGGCGGGCCCGCCGCGCTCGCCGGCCAGCGGCACATCGCCGGCTCCGTGTACGCCCTGCTCGCCGACCGGCGCGCCGAGCCCGGGGACGACGTCGCCTCGCGGATGCTCGCCAACACCGCAGGGTTCACGGAGGAGGACGTGGCCCGGGACCTCATGGTGATGATGGCGGCCGGGCACCAGCCGACCGCCGACTGGATCGGCAACTCGCTGCGCCTGATGCTCACCGACGACCGCTTCGCCGCCTCGCTCTCCGGCGGCCGGCACAGCGTCGGCGAGGCCATGAACGAGGTGCTGTGGGAGGACACCCCCACCCAGAACATCGCCGGGCGCTGGGCCGCCCGCGACACCCACCTCGGCGGCCGTCACATCAAGGCCGGCGACCTGATCGTCCTCTCCCTCGCCGGGGCCAACGCCGACCCCCAGGTCCGTACGGACGGCTCCACGCTCACCGGCGGCAACAACGCGTTCTTCTCCTTCAGCCACGGTGAGCACCGCTGCCCGTTCCCGGCCCAGGAGACCGCCGAGGTCATCGCCCGTACGGCCATCGAGGTCATCCTCGACCGGCTGCCCGACGTCGACCTCGCCGTCCCCGCCGAACAGCTGACCCGGCGCCCCTCCCCCTGGCTGCGCGGCCTCACCGACCTGCCCGTCACCTTCACGCCCACTCCGGCCCTTGGAGCCCCCCGATGACCGCGCCCGCCACCGAAGCGACCGACCGCATCGTCCTCGACCCCTTCGTCACCGACCTCGCGGGCGAGAGCGCGCGGCTGCACGCGGCCGGCCCGCTCGCCCGGGTCGAACTGCCCGGCGGGGTGCCCGTCCACACCGTCACGCACTACGCCGAGGCCAAGGCCCTGCTCACCGACAGCCGCCTGGTCAAGGACATCAACGTGTGGGGCGCCTGGCAGCGCGGCGAGATCCCGCGCGACTGGCCGCTCATCGGCCTGGTCAACCCGGGCCGCACCATGCTCACCGCCGACGGCGCCGAGCACCGCCGGCTGCGCGGCCTGGTCGCGCAGGCGCTCACCGTGCGCCGGGTGGAGCGGCTGCGCGAGGGCATCGAAGCCCGTACGAAGGTGCTCCTGGACCGCCTGGAGCGGCACGCGGCGGGCGAAACGGTGGACCTGAAGGCGGAGTTCGCCTACCCGCTGCCGATGAACGTGATCAGCGAGCTGATGGGCATCGACTCGGCGGACCTGCCCCGGATGAAGGAACTGTTCGACAAGTTCTTCTCCAACATGACGCCCCGCGCCGAGGTCCCGCAGATGATGGCGGACATCCACACCCTGTTCTCGCGCATCCTGGACGAGAAGAAGGAGGCCCCCGGCGACGACCTGACCGGGGCGCTGCTCCTGGCCTCCGAGGACGGGGACCACCTCACCGACGACGAGATCCTCAACACCCTCAAGCTGATCATCGCGGCGGGGCACGAGACGACGATCAGCCTCATCGTCAACGCGGTGGTGGCCCTGGAGAGCCACCCCGGGCAGCGGCGGGCGGTGCTGGCCGGCGAGGTGGGCTGGGACGGGGTGATCGAGGAGACGCTGCGCTGGTCGGCGCCGACCTCGCACATCCTGATCCGGTTCGCCACGGAGGACATCCCGGTGGGCGACCGGGTGCTGCCCAAGGGCGAGGGCGTCATGATCTCGTTCGCGGCGATCGCGCACGACGAGGGCCAGTGGGGGGCGTCGGCCACGGAGTTCGACGTGACCCGCTCCCCGAACCGGCACATCTCCTTCGGGCACGGCCCGCACGTCTGCCCGGGCGCCGCGCTGTCCCGCCTGGAGGCGTCGGTGGCGCTGCCCGCGCTGTACGCCCGCTTCCCCGGGCTGTCCCTCGCCGTCCCGGCGTCCGAGCTGCGCAACAAGCCGATCGTCACGCAGAACGACCTCTACGAACTCCCGGTCACGCTGCGCTGACACCGTACGCGCGAAGAATCGTCGCGAAGAATCGTACGGAGGTTCCTCCGAGGGCCACGAGTCGGACTCCCTGTCTCATCCGACGGACAGGGGGCGCAGCCCGCCGCACCGAGCGGCTACGCTCCGACTCGTGGCCGACATCCAGATTCCCGCTGACATCAAGCCCGCGGACGGGCGCTTCGGCGCCGGTCCCTCCAAGGTGCGGACCGAGGCGCTCGACGCGCTGGCCGCCACCGGCACGTCTCTGCTCGGTACGTCCCACCGCCAGGCCCCGGTGAAGAACCTGGTCGGCGCGGTGCGCGAGGGCGTACGCGACCTCTTCTCCCTCCCCGAGGGCTACGAGGTGATCCTGGGCAACGGCGGCTCCACCGCCTTCTGGGACATCGCGACGCACGGTCTGATCGAGTCGAAGTCCCAGCACCTCAACTTCGGTGAGTTCTCCTCGAAGTTCGCAAAGGCCGCCAAGCTGGCCCCGTGGCTCGCGGACCCGACCGTCATCGCCTCCGACCCGGGCACCCACCCGGACCCGGAGGCCGAGGCGGGCGTCGACGTCTACGCCTTCACGCACAACGAGACCTCCACCGGTGTCGCCGCACCGGTCAAGCGCGTCGCGGGCGCCGACGAGGGCGCGCTCGTCCTGGTGGACGCCACCTCCGGCGCGGGCGGCCTCCCGGTCGACATCGCCGAGACGGACGTCTACTACTTCGCCCCGCAGAAGTCCTTCGCCTCCGACGGCGGCCTCTGGATCGGGGTCTTCTCGCCGGCCGCCCTGGAGCGCGCGGCCCGCGTCCACGCCTCGGGCCGGCACATCCCGGAGTTCTTCTCGCTGCCCACGGCGATCGACAACTCGCTGAAGAACCAGACGTACAACACCCCGGCGCTCGCCACGCTCTTCCTGCTGAACGAGCAGCTGACGTGGATGAACACCCAGGGCGGCCTGGACTTCACGACCGGCCGCACGGCCGCCTCCTCCGGCCACCTCTACGGCTGGGCCGAGGAGTCCAAGTACGCGACCCCGTTCGTCACCGACCCGGCCAAGCGCTCCCAGGTCATCGGCACGATCGACTTCGCGGACGAGATCGACGCCTCCGCCGTCGCCAAGGCCCTGCGCGCCAACGGCATCGTGGACACCGAGCCGTACCGCAAGCTGGGCCGCAACCAGCTCCGCGTGGCGATGTTCCCGGCGATCGACCCGTCGGACGTCCAGGCCCTGACGGCCTGCATCGACTACGTGATCGAGAAGCTGTAACCCGTACGCGTCCGGAACGGCCCCGCGCACCACGAGGTGTGCGGGGCCGTTTCCGCTTCACTCGACCCTACGATGATGCTCTCGCTACCAGCCGTCCCGGGAGGCCCTCGATGTCCGCAGCAGCCGTTGGCGCCGACCACGAGCGGGAACTGCTCAACACAGCGGACAGGCTCGCGGACCTGCACCCCGGCTACCGTTTCGAGATCATCGGGGGAGTCGTCACCGCGGCCCCGCTCCGGGACGGCCCGCACGCGAATGCTCTGACCACGGTCATGATCGCGCTCTTCGAAGCCGGGCTCGGCGACGAGGAGACGGAAGTCCTCCAAGGCATCGGCCTCTGGCTGCCGAGCGGTCCGGAGGACTACGCGATCCCCGACCTCGCCCTGGTCGACAGCGACTTCGATGAGCACCTGATCGAGTACAACTGCTACGACCCCGCAATCTTCCGCCTGGTCCTGGAGGTCACCTCCAGCAACTACAACCTGGACCTCCGGCACAAGGTCGCCGCGTACGCCGAGGCGAAGATCCCCGTGTACGTGATCCTCGACCGGAGGCACGGCCGCGTCCATGTCCTCACGGAACCGCTGGGCAGCTCGTACGACCGCCACGAGGTGTACGCCCCCGGCCAGCAGGCGCCCCTCCCCGCATCGATCGGCGTCGAGGTGAGCCTCGATGTCGCCGAACTGATCCAGGCGGGCCGCGCCAAGCCCCGCACCCCGGACGCCTGAGCCCCTAGACGCCCAGCTCCCACCGCTCCTCGCCGTCCTCCCACTCCCCCGTCCGCGCCAGGCCCGCTCCGGCGGCCACGGCGGCCGACGCCGCGTGCTCGGGGTGGATGTGGGCGACGACGGTCCGCACGCCCGCGCCCCGGAGATGCGCGACCAGGCCCCGGGCCGCTTCCCCGGCGTAGCCGCGCCCCTGCCACGGGACGCCCACCACCCAGGCGATCTCCGCGCGGTCACCGCGCACCGTCGCCTGCACGTACCCGACGAGACCGTCCCCGGCCCGCAGCACCCAGTTCCACCACAGCTCGCCCGGGTCCGGCGACCCGGCCGTCTGCCGTGCGTAACGCGCCCGCAGGGCCTCCGGCGTCTCCGGGGCACCTCCGGTGAAGGTGTGCAGGGCCGGGCCGGCCAGGACGGCGGCCATCTCGTCCGCGTAATCCACCCGCAGGGGCAGGGCCGCCAGGCGGGACGTGGCGAAGGGCTCGGGGGTGCGGTGGCTCATGGTCCGGGGACCTTACGCGAATCGGCGGCGGCGCGTCCGCCGCCCGGATGAGCACCGGACCGTACCGGCGGACCATGGAGGCATGGATACCGTCCCGCGGCTCAAGCCCTTCGTGAAGCAGTACACCGCCCTGCTGAGCACGCGGCGGCAGGACGGGACGCACGCCGACACCCCGGTGCACATCGCGGTCGAGGGCGACCACGCGTACATCCGGACGTTCTCCTCGGCGTGGAAGGTGGAACGCATGCGCAACCACCCGGTGGTGCGGATCGGCCCCTGCACCGTGCGCGGCCACCCCACGGGCCCGCAGATCGAGGCCCACGCGCGCCTCCTCCCGGCCGGTTCGAAGGAGAACACGCACGCGTCGCGGATGCTGTCCCGGAAGTACCCGGCGACCCAGGGGGTCCTGGTCCCGCTGACCCACCGGCTGAAACGGGACCGCACCCTGCATTACGAGATCCGGCCGGTGGACTCCTGACCGCTCAGCCCCTGCGGCGCCGCCGCCCCAGCAGGAGCAGCAGCCCGATCCCGGCGAGCACGGCGACGCCGGTCAGCGTCGTGCCCTTCACCGGCCCCCCGTCCCCGCCCCCGGCCGCGTCCTCCGTCCCCCCGGCCCGGTGCGCGGCCCCGCCGCCGCCCCCGTCCCCGCTCGTCTTCAGGTCCACCCGCACGACACTGCTCCGCTCGCCCTCGGAGCCGTACATCAGGGCGGAGCCGTCCGCCGTGTACGTCACGGACTCGGACTGCGGGAGCAGCGGCGACTCGACGGCGTAGTCCTTGCCGAGGCGGCCGTTGGCGAAGGCGTAGCCCCGGGCGCTGAAGTAGGAGCGCAGGACGAGCTCCTTGCCGTCCGGCGAGAAGGCCCCGTCCGTCACCCAGGGGACCTCGCCGACCCGCTTGAAGACGTTGTCGCCGCCGGTGGTGAGCTTCGCGGGGCCCTCGTACAGCCCGCCGCCGTCCTCGTTCTTGGAGGCGATGTAGACGCGCCCCGTCTTGGGGTGGACCATCAGCGCCTCCGCGTTGCGCGGCCCGTCCGCGTACTTCACGTCGAACTGCGTGGCCCTCACCGTGGCGTCCCTCAGGGTCTTCGGCTCGGGGAAGCGGTAGATCCAGACGTGGTCCCAGCTGCCGTCGAGGTTGTCGCCGATGTCGCCGACGTACACGTTCCCGTCCGGCCCGATCGAGATCGCCTCGACGTCGCGGGGCTGCCCGACGCCCTTCATGGTGATCGTCGCGACGGTCTTCCCGGTCCGCGAGTCGACCGCGAAGACGTAGGGGCCGTCGTCGCTGTCGTTGTGCGTCCAGTAGATCCCCGGGTGGAGGCGGCTCGCGGCGAGGCCGCTGGACTCGGTGATCCGGGGGTCCTCGATCGTGAAGCTCCGGTCGGCCCCTTCGTCGGCGAGCGCGGGGGCTGCGGCGAGGGCGAGGAGCGCGGCGGCGCCGAGGGAGGAGGTCAGTCGGTACGAACGCATGGCACAAGTGTCCATCGTCACCTACCGGCGCGTAGCCTGGATCCGCCATGATGACGCCATGCGTTTCATGTGTGTCGGCGATTCCATGACCATCGGGCGCGCCGGCGACTTCACGTGGCGCTACCGCCTGTGGCAGCACCTGGAGGCGGCCCCGGACGGCCCCCACGAGCTGGTGGGCCCGCGCACGGCCCTCTACGACGCGGATACGGGCACGGCCTCGTCCTCCGCGTACGCCGCCGACGACTTCCCGCCCGCCGCGCGCCGCCACCTCGCGGGCTGGGGCGAGGGCTGGCTCCACATGGCCCCGCTGATCGCGGACGCGGTGTCCGCGCACCGCCCGGACGTCCTCCTGGTCTCCCTCGGCCTGATAGACCTCGGCTTCTACACGGACAGCGCGCAGACGGCGGAGAACGCCGCCGCGTTCCTGACCGCGGCCCGCGAGGCGAACCCGCACATCCGCGTGGTCCTGCTCCCGGTGATCCCGAACATCCGCGCGGAGACGGACGCCCCGTTCGCGGCGGAGTGCGCCCGCTTCAACGAGCTCCTGGCGAAGACGGCGGCCAACCTGTCCACCCCGTGCTCCCCCTTCCTCCTGGCGCCCCACCCGGCGGCCTACGACATCCACACCGACACGTACGACGGCACACACCCCGGCCCCACGGGCGAACACCACCTGGCCGCGACCTTCGCGGACACGCTCCACGAGGCGTGGGGGGTGGGCGGGGCGTACGCGGGGGCGGCAGCGGCTGCTTCAGGAACCTGCTGAGGTCGCCCACGGTCCAATGGGCCTGCCGCAGGATGGAGCGGACCGTGCCGGACGCGAGGGAGCGGTGCAGCGGAACGATCACCGTCCGGCCGGCCTTGCGGTACATCCGTGACTCCACCGCCTCGACACGTGACCGAACCCCGCGGGCTCCAGCGCCAACCCGGTCAGAACCCATCGAGACCGATCACGTTGCCGAAGGGGTCTCGGAGCTGCGCGATGCGGCGCCCCGTGCCGTCCCCGACATCGAGGGGGCCTCGGTGATGAGTACACCCGGCGTCCAGGAGCCTTTGGCGGACGGCGTCGACACTGCCGACCGCCCAGTACGGCACCGGGCTGCCGCCACGCCGGTTGCGCTCCTCGTCCAGCGGGTGAAAGCCGAACTCGACGCCCGCGACGTCGAGCCACGCGTACACGTCTCCGTTCGCCTCATTGACGTCCCGATGCACCTCGGCGTCGAGGACACTCCCCCACCAGCCGGCCGCGGCGTCCGGATCGACGGTGAAGACCATGACGGCGCGAATACCGTGGAACACGTTGCTCTCCAGAAGCCATTGACCGACGCTGTACGCAAGGGGCGCAGCACGCGTAGAGGCTAAGGGCGATCTGCCCGGATCGGGGGCGGCATCTCCTACGGGCCCGGTGCGAAGGCCGCCCCCGGGATACGGAAGGCTGGGCGACACGGGATGGAATTGAAGGGCTTCGACAAGGACGTTCAGTCGCGTTCGTGGCGCGTTGCCGCTAAAACCACAGCGGTGTACTCGCGAGTGGATACACCACTCGGGGAGATCACCCTGGAACGCGGGCCGTCCGCCACCCGTACCCCGGAGGCGCTGGCCAACGGCTGGGAGGACTGGGTGCTGACCCTGGGCGAGGGCCCCGAGCTGAGGGTGCGGGACGTCGGCGCGGAAGAGTACATCGTCCGAAAGCGCCTGGAGGCCGGCGTTGAGGGCGAGTTCAACGGGAAGCGCTTCAGCGTCCGTACCCGCTCGTCATTCCGCCGGTCCGCCAGGATCGTCGCCTTCGACGGCCTCGGCATCACCTTCACGGCCCGCCGCCTCACGCTCTACGCGTACGAGGGCAACACCTGCACCGCGAAAGGGAGCGCGGGCCGCTGGACCACCACCACACGCTCGGCCGCGGGAATCCTCAGCATGTGCCTCTTCGAGTGGGCCCGCATGGCCCACTTCCTGCGCACCCCGTTCTTCCGCATGCTCTGACGAACCACCGAGGCGCCTGCGAGGTCAGTAGTGGTAGCGGGCCGCAAGGATGACGATCTCCTTCGCCGTGACCAGGTAGACGAGCCGGTGCTCGTCGTCGATGCGGCGCGACCACGCCCCGGGCAGGTGGTACTTCAGCGGCTCGGGCTTGCCGATACCCGTGAAGGGATCGCGCCTGACGTCCTCGATGAGCTTGTTGATCCGGGCGAGTATCTTGCGGTCGTTCTTGAGCCAGGACGTGTAGTCCTCCCAGCCCTGGTCCTCGAAGACAAGCCTCACTCGGCACCCGCAGCCGGATCTGCCGCCTCCGGATCGATCAGCTCACGCTCCGAGACATCGACGTGGGCCAGTGCGTTCTCATAAGCCTTGAGCAGCCGCCGCGCGTTCACGGGGGAACGCAGCAGGTACGAGCCCTCACGCAGGGCCGCGTAGTCCTCGGCGGAGACAAGCACGGCGTTGCCGTGCTTGGAGACGATCTCGATGGCCTCGTGATCGTCGTTGACCTTCTTGATCAGCGGAAAGAGAGCCTTGCGGGCTTCACTCGCGGTTATGGACATGACTCAACCTTCCCCTCAAGTGGTACTCGATAACGTACCACTTTTCGCCCGCTGGAGGCGCGGGGCCGCCGCGTTCCTGATCGCGGCCCGCGAGGCGAACCCGCGCATCCGCGTGGTCCTGCTCCCGGTGATCCCGAATTGTCCGACAACCACGGGCGGAAGGGCGCCTGCGTCAACAAGCTGGGCGGGGGGTCGGACGGGACCTGCAACAAGAACTTCCACGAGGGCTACACCATCACCTACCGGGCCACGCTCTACGACTCCGGCGAGCAGGTCGGCAGCACCTTCTACTGGACGAACGAGACCGCCTAGCACCGTCGTGTGACGCACGTCTCCCCCTCGCTCCGGCCGCCGGACCTCACAGGTCGGGCGGCCGTTTCGTCGCAGATGAGGAAGCCATCGTTCAGGGCCGGCCGCGTCCCCTCAGAGGTTCTTCGCGTTGTCCCGTGAGTGCAGAAGGATCAAGGATCATCGCCATGGACGCTCTTCGGTACGTCTTTCTCGTCTTCCACCTCTTCGGCTTCGCCGCGATCATGGGCGGGCTCTTCTACCAGCTGCGGGGCAAGGACCCGGTGACCGCCGGTTACATGGCCGTCAGTGCCGTCGTCCAGCTGGTCACCGGCGCGGGCCTGATCTGGACCCGGCACGCCCTGGACCTGCCGGTCATCGACGCGAAGATGTGGGTGAAGCTCGCCCTGGACGTCCTGGTGGCGGCGGTCGCGCTGATCGGCATGCGGAACAAGCAGGCGTGGGCCTTCTACGGCGTCGGCACGCTCACCGCCGGGGCGGTCGTCGTGGCCGTCGCCTGGACGTGACCCGGCGGCCCTGCCGCGACGCCGCCCCGTCACCCCGACGGCTTCGCCCGTACGTGCATCCGCTCGCCCTGCGGTCCGAACAGGCTCAGGAACTCGACCGGTTCGGGGCCGGCCGCACCCCACCAGTGCGGTGTGTGGGTGTCGAACTCGGCCGCCTCGCCCGCCGTGAGGACCAGGTCGTGGTCGCCGAGGACCAGGCGGAGGCGGCCGGAGAGGACGTACAGCCACTCGTAGCCCTCGTGGACGCGTTGCTCGACGGGGCCGGACGGGCCCGTCGCGCCCGGCATGACCTGCTTGTACGCGTTCACACCGCCGAGGTGCCGGGTGAGCGGGACGAAGGTCATCCCGTGGCGCTTGAAGGGGCGGAAGGTGACGCGGGGATCGCCCGTGTCCGGCGCGCCGACCAGTTCGTCCAGCTGCACGCCGTACGCCTTCGCCAGGGGCAGCAGCAGCTCGAGCGTCGGTTTGCGACCGCCCGACTCCAGGCGGGAGAGCGTGCTGAGCGAGATGCCCGTCGTCTCGCTCAGCTGCGTCAGCGTCGTCCCGCGCTCGGTGCGCAGCGCGCGCAGGCGGGGGCCGACGCCCGTCAGGACGGCGGCCAGGTCCTCGTCACCCATGGGGTCTGCCATGGTTCCATTTGCCGACCCGGCAACGCACCTTGTCAAACGGTGGCGCCCCCGGAGGCTCCCGGGGCATCCGGGTCCGCCGGACCGATCATCGCCATCGTCAGCCGAGTGAACTCACTGGTCAGCCACGACGGCGGCACCTGCCTCGGCCGCCGCCCGTGGTGCGCGAGCAGTTCGTCCACCGACCGCGTCAGCACCTTCACCACCACCGCGAGGTCGCCGTCCACCCCGTGCCCCCGCGTCCGGGCCCGCTCGGACTCCGCCGTCAGGAACTCCACCCACACCGAGCGCCACATCGTGAGGTGCTCCTCCATCGCCCGGCTCACGCCCAGCACCTCCACGAAGGCCACCCGGGCCGCCCGGTGGTCCCGCGTGACGGCCTGGACGTACGCGTCGAAGAGCCTGCGGACGCGCTCCTCGGTCGGGCAGGTCTCCATGCCCTCCGCCGCCAGCTCCGCCTGCGCGGCCTGCATCCCGGCCATCGCGACCTCGTCGTACAGGTCGGTCAGCAGCGCCTCGCGCGAGGCGAACTCCCGGTGGAAGTCCCGGACCTCCACCTGGGCCTCCGCGCACAGGTCCTCGACGGACGTGCGCGCGTAGCCGTACACCGCGAACAACGTCCGCCCTGCCTCCATGAGTTGCGCACGCACCCGCGCGGGGTCGCGCACCGCTCGTACGCCGTCCCAGAGCTCCACCACGGTATCCACCACGGGTCCTCCTCAGTCCGAACCGGTCCCCGGCCACCACTGTCCACGCCTCGCCGCTTCCACGGCAAAGACCGCCACACCACGAACGGACGTGCGCCTCAACACGCTGCGGCGTCCGCTTCGAGGATCGTCGCGACCCGTTCCCGCCAGGGCTGCCGCCGTGGCGGGTACTTCGCGAAGTGCGCCTCCTCGGCCGCCTGCCGGCCGCACGGGCCGCACAACGTCTCGTCCGCCGTGGGCCGGAACACATGCTCCGGCCCGTCCCCCTCGCACGTCACGGGCGGCCTGACCGTCGCCACCGGCGCGACGGGGGGTTCGTACGCGGGCGCCTCCGGCAGCTTCTGCACGAGGCGGTGGCGTACGAAGCCGTAGGCCGACCGCACGCCTTCCGCCGGGAGGGAGTCCACCAGCGCGTGCCGCAGATCCGCCGCCTTCACGCCCCGCCGCAGCCACTCCGCCGCCGCCTCCGAGAGGCTGCGCGCCTCGCGTACGCCGAGGCGCAGTTGCGGGCTCGCATGCCGCAGCGAGAGCAGCACACGCTCGGCCTGCGCGGCTTCCGGGCCGGTCTCCGCGACCGGCCCGGCCGCCGCACTCGGCCCGGCCGCTTCGGCCACAGGCGGCTCGGCCGCAGGCGCTTCGGCCGCAGGCGCTTCGGTGGGTGGGTGGGGGTTGTTCTCCTCACGTTCTTCTACAACCTCTGGTTGGGAAGCCCCGACCGGCCGAGTGCCCCCCTGACCGCCCGCCGGTGACCGATCAGCCGGTTTGGCCTGCGCTTTCGCCTTCCTGAGCTCCCGCGCCTCGTCGTCCGTGAGCGGCACGTTGGAGAACAGCTGATCCGTCATCCACAGCCCGCCCTGGCCCTGCCAACGCCACTCGTGGACGTAACCGGCCTCCTTCAGCTGCCCCTTGGCCTTCTGATACGCCCGGCCCTTGATGCCGATCCGCTTCGCGTGATCGCTCAGCGCTTCGCTCGCGTAGTAATCGGGCAGACCCTGCACATACATGATCAGAACCTTGGCATCGCTGCTCAGATCCGGATGACGAACGACATCGTGCGCGGCCTTCACATAGGCGCGGGAGGGCGAGATAGCATGCCAAAGCATCTTCGGTGGACCTCTTGGTATATCCATCGGTGGGTGAAGGCCCTCGGACCAGGTGTTGCGAGCACCCCCGGGGGCCGCCCCGTGCGCGGCGCGCACGGAGCGTAACGACGTCGTCACCGTACAGCAGAAATTCCGGTCGACACCACCTTGGTTACCAGCTCGAACAAAAGTCCGGTATCCACGAACGGATCGTCGGCTGTCGGCTCCGAACGCCAGTCCAGCGGGTACGTCAGCCCGCCCAGCGCGGGCACTCCGACGAAGTCCGAACCCTTGCGCACGAGCGCGTCCACGCCCGCCGGCCAGCGGTAGGCACGTGCCGTGCCGGGCTCGACCAGGAAGTACATGCTTTGCATCCCGATGCGCGAGCGGATGATCGGACCGGCCTGGAAGTCCGTGAACTGCATGATTTCGTACGACACTTGCTCGCCCAGCACGCCGGAGATCCGGATCGCGTCGAAGTGAATGCCCGCGTGACGCAGGGCGTGGCCGCTCGCGGGAATCCAGCAGGGGACCGGGTTCGGTGAGTTTTTCTGTTCCATACGGTAAGCGTCGACGCCCGCACGTACCGTGACCAGGGACACAAGGCATCTGTGCACTGCTGTGCACTTGGAGGTGGGGCTGTGCACTCCAGTAATACCGGCGACGGTAACGCCGCGATGTTCGGAGCCCTGTTACGGCACTACCGCGTGCAGGCCGCTCTGTCCCAGGAGGCACTGGGGCTCAAGATCGGCTTCTCCAAGTCGCAGGTGGCCATGGTGGAAAGGGGACACAGACCACCGAAGGGGGACTTCGTCCCGAAGGCGGACTCGTCAACGGGTGCGAACGGTGCGTTGATCACAGCGGCGTTGAAGCTTCAGTTCAGCCACCTGGCGTCCTGGTTCGCGCCGTTCGCCGAGGAAGAGGCCAAGGCCGTGGCGAGATGTGAGTACGAGCAGAGCGTCATGCCCGGGCTGCTCCAGACCGAGGCGCACGCGTATGCCTTGTACCGGGCAACGTGTCCGCCGCTCGACGAGGACGAGATCGACAATCTGGTCGCAGGGCGCCTGGCGCGTCAGGCCCTGCTGACACGCAGGCCGCCGGCGGACATCAGCTTCGTCCTGGAAATGAGCGCGCTCACTCGCCCCATCGGTGGGCGCGACGTGCACCGGGCACAGCTGCAACACCTGCTCGACGTGAGCGATTTGCGGAATGTGCATATCCAGGTGATGTCACCACACCGGGAGACGCACGTCGGGTTGAGCGGGTCGTTCGTCCTCCTGGAGACCGACGACAGGCGTCGCCTGGCGTACCTGGAGGTCCAGGGAAGAAACTTTCTTGTGAGCGAGCACCCCCAACTGGGAGACTTGTTCGCCACCTATGGAATGCTGCGGACTCACGCTCACGGGCCCGAAGAGTCGCGCGAGCTCATCAAGCGAACAGCAGAAGGACTATGAGTACTGACCTCAATTGGTTCAAGAGCAGCTACAGCGGCCAGAACGGCGGCAACTGCGTAGAGGTCGCCCTCTCCTGGTCCAAGTCCAGCTACAGCGGCCCGGAGGGCGGCAACTGCGTAGAGGTCGCCACCTGCCCCCACACCGTCCACGTCCGCGACTCCAAGGACATCACCGTCCCCGCGCTGACCGTCTCCCCCGGCGCCTGGGACACGTTCATCCGCCACACCGCCGCGTAACGCGGCACCGCGCTACCGCGCCGTCCCGCCGGGTGAAAACCGCTGGGGCGGGCGGGGCGGTGGCTGCGATGATGCCCGGATGGACGTTCCGACCCCCGTTGACCTGGACACCTGGCCGCGCCGGGAGCACTTCGCGCATTACCGGCGCCGCGTGCCGTGCACGTACTCGATGACGGTGGAGGTTGACGTCACCGCGTTCACGGCCGCGCTGCGGCGCTCGCCGCGCAAGTCGTACGTGGCGCAGGTGTGGGCGCTGGCCACGGTGGTGAACCGGCACGAGGAGTTCCGGCTGTGCCTGACGGAGTCGGGGGACCCGGCGGTGTGGCCGGTGGTGCACCCGGCGTTCACGGTGTTCAACGCGGAACGGGAGACGTTCGCGTGCGTGTGGACGGCCTACGACGCGGACTTCGGGGCGTTCCACGACGCGGCGGCGCCGCTGCTGGCGGAGCACGGGGGCGCGACGGAGTTCTTCCCGCAGGGTCCTCCCCCGCCGAACGCCTTCGACGTGTCGAGCCTCCCGTGGCGGTCGTTCACGGGCTTCAACCTCAACATCCGCGACGGATACGACCACTTGGCGCCGATCTTCACGCTCGGCCGGTACGTGTCACGCGACGACCGCGTCCTGCTTCCGCTGGCGGTGCAGGTGCACCACGCGGCGGCGGACGGGTTCCACACGGCGCGCCTGGTCAACGAGGTGGAGGAGCTGATGGCGGAGGCTGCGGGGTGGGCTGCAGGATGACTACGCGCGTTCCAGCGCGTACTGATTGAGCGAATCGGGATCGCCGATCCAGTAGTAGAGGGTGGGCCGCTCGTCCGTGCCGCCGATGTGCCAGCCGGGGCCCTCCATGCAGCCGCTCACGCTGAGCTCGAACTGTGCCGTTCCGGACGGCGACACGCCCATCGCCCACGTACCGGTGCCTTCGCACCGCCCGGGTGCGCCCTCGTCGTCCGTCTCGTCCTCCGGGCGGGCGCCCAGGTCATGGGCGAGGGCCGTGCCGTCCGGTCGGAGTGTGAGGGTGCCGCCGTGCTCGTCGGACCAGGTGCCGACGAGCTGTGCGGCGGTGAGCCGTGGGGGTTCGTATCCCTGGATCAGGCCGGTCCCGTAGGCCACCAGGCCGCCGACGAAGACCACCGCCGACAGCAACGCCCCACCGGCCAGCACCAGCGCGGCCAGCCCGAACCGGGCTCCGTTGCGGCGCACGACGGTCACGGCGCGGGTGCACAGGACGGCGGGGACCAGGCCGACGAACGTCGCGAGGAGAACGACGGGGAGCACGGTCCACCCGCCGCCGAGCAGCAGTGCCGGCACCCCGGCGCACACGGCGGCCGTCGCGGCGACCACCCCGCAGACCGCCAGGCACCAGCGCTTCGTCTCCGCCCGCCCGGCCCTGCGGGCCGATAGGCGCGACAGCTGCACGACCGGCAGGACGACCGCCGCCGAACCGATCAGGCCCGCCAGGGCGAGCATGACCGAGGCGGCCACGAGCGCGATGAGATACCCGACGTACGCGCCGATACCGGCGGCGAAGTAGTGCTCGTTCCGCAGGCCCGCCAGGAAGTAGACCACCAGCGCGAGCGCGCCTTCCCCCGCGAGCGCCACGGCCCCGGTCAGCCACGCGGCCGTCCAGCCCGCGCTGCCGACACGCGTCGGCTCCCCGGGAGTCACTGCCTGTCTCTCAACCGTCCAGTGCGCCATCCCGCGCCCCTTCCCCCGTGGCCGTGGCTGGCTCCATCATGCATCCGAGCCGCCCGGCCCCCGCCACAGGGGGCGGTGAAACCCTGACACCCCCTCGCGCCGGAGTGCGGAGGGGGCGCCCGGGGCGTGGCTCAGGAGAGGCAGCCCGCGTTCGTCGGCGTCAGCGAGGTGATCGTGTGCGTCACCGCGATGGTCTGGCCCGGAGACAGGGTGAAGTTGTACTCGGCGGCGACGCAGTACGCCGTCGAGGAGTCGTTCGAGAGGGTGGTCACCTCGGTGGCCCGCCAGAACGTGTACTCGTCCCCGCCGGCGAAGTACACCGTCGGCTGGTAGATGTCGTTCGTGGTCATGCAGACGAACCCGTCGACGTGGCAGGGCGTGGCGTCGGCCGTCGCCGCGGTCGCCGTGCCCGAGCCGAACGCGGCCATGCCGGCCAGGGTGGCGCCGACCAGGACTCCGCGCATGACGTTGCTTCGCACCATGAGGGTGTTCCTTCGCTGTTGGGCGCGGAGGGTGACCGCGCTCGCTGAACTGCGCCGGTACGCAGGGGTGTTGTCGCGCACCGGCTGGCGGTCGAAAGTTAGGGAACGCCCGTTACAGCCGCGTTACTGCGGTGCCAGCGTGCGCAGGACGCAGAACTCGTTGCCCTCAGGGTCCGCCATGACCACCCAGCTGCGGCCCGGTCCCTGGCCCACGTCCGCCCGGGTGGCGCCCAGGGCCAGGAGGCGGGTCACCTCCGCCTCCGTGGAGCGGTCGATCGGGCTCACGTCGAGATGGAGGCGGTTCTTGACCGCCTTGCTCTCCGGAACTCTGGAGAACACCACCGTCGGCGGCATCTGGCGGGCCCGGACCTCCTCCACCGTGGGCTCCCAGGAGCCGATCTCGACCTGGTCCTCCGCGCGGTCGATCACCGTGAAGCCCAGGACCTCGCACCAGAACGCGGCCAGGCGCTCCGGGTCGTGGCAGTCGACGGACAACTCCGTGAGCCTGCTGGTCATTCCGCCGCCCTCCGGACCGTGAACTCATTGCCGTCCGGGTCCAGGAACACCCCGTCCGGGCCCCGTCGCGCGCCCAGTCCCAGGAGTCGGGTGATCGCGGTCTCCGCGTCCGGCGGCAGCGTCAGCTCGAAGTACAGGCGGTTCACGTCCGGCTTCGGGGCGACCGGCGGGCCGCCCCAGGTGAGCTTCGTGCCGCCCTCCGGGGACTGGACGGCCGTCTCCTCGTCCTGGTCCCAGACCAGCGGCCAGCCCAGGGCCTCGCTCCAGAAGTAGCCGACCGCCTGGGTGCCGTCACAGGAGACCGCGCCGATCACCCCGGTGTCCGCGAGGAACTTGTTGCCGGCCCCGATCACGCAGAACTCGTTGCCGTCCGGGTCGGCGAGGACGATGTGGCCCTCCTCCGGGGTCTGGCCGACGTCGATGTGCCGGGCGCCGAGTTCCAGCGCGCGGGCGACCGTGTCCCGCTGGGCCTCCGGCGTCGCGCTCGTCAGGTCGAAGTGCGCCTGGTTCTGCCGGGTCTTGGGCTGCCCGCCCCCCGTGAAGCGGAGCGGATAGCCCTTGCCGTCCGGGGGAACGACGAGCGTGCCGTCGCCGGACCGCTCCCAGCCCAGGAGCGCGGCCCAGAAGCCGGCCAGGCCGTCCGGGTCGGTCGCGTGGAAGCCGATCGCCGAAAGGCGGGGCGTCATGTGAAGGGAGGACTTCATCTGCGTTGCTTCTCCGGTCCGTTGGCGTGCGCCCGCGCATCATAGGTACGGCGTACGGGAAGGGCATCCCGTTTTCGGTGCGGCCCTCAGTCCAGCGTCACCCGGGCCGTCACGGGCAGGTGGTCGCTGCCCGTCGCCGGGAGCGTGCGGATGCGGCCCACCGTCGCCTCCCGCGCCATCACCTGGTCGATCCTGGCCAGCGGGAAGGACGCCGGGAAGCTGAACGCGAACCCGCGCTCCGGGACGTTCAGCCGGGAGGTCAGGGGGGCGATCCCCCGGTCGTCCACCGTGGAGTTGAGGTCGCCCAGCACGATCACCGGGCCCGTGGCCTCCGCGTCCAGCGCCCCGCCCAGCAGCCGGGCGCTCTCGTCGCGGCGGGCGGTGCCGAGGCCGCCCGCGCCGAGCCGGAAGGACGGCAGGTGCGCCACGTACACCGCGACCTCGCCGTGCGGGGTGCGGGCCACCGTGCGCAGCCCCCGGCTCCACGGCTCCGGGACGGACTCCGGCCTGATGTCCACCGCCCGGGTGCCGGTGAGGGGGTGGCGCGACCAGATCCCGACCGTGCCCCGGACCTCGTGGAACGGATACGCGTCCGCGAGCCCCTTCGCGTACGCGGGCAACGCCTCCGGGACCAGTTCCTCCAGCGCGATCAGATCGGCGCCCCCGGCCGCCAGCGCGCGGGCCGTGCCCGCCGGGTCCTCGTTCACGTCGCTGACGTTGTGCTGCACCACGACCAGGTCGCGCGGGCCCGGGTCCGCCGCCGGGAGGAGCAGCCCGCCGAACGCGTACGCCCATGCCGTCACCGGCAGCGCCACCGCCACCAGCGCGAGCGCCGACCGGCGCAGTAGGGCCAGGGTCAGCAGGGGGACGACGGCGAGGCCGAGCCAGGGGAGGAACGCCTCCAGGAGGCTCCCGAGGCGGCCGGGGGTGTTGGGCACGACGCCGGGGGCGACCAGGAGGAGCGCGGTCAGGGCGGCGAGGGCGGCCAGGACCCCGCCGCGCCGCCACCGGTCCGGACGGCCCCGGCCCCGGCCCCGCGACGAGACGACGGCCCTCCCCGCGGCGACCGCGTCGCTGAACAACCGCTTCGCCATCAACTGCCGTCCGCCCCCTGCCCTCGCCCCTCAGGACCGTACCCCGTGCACCCGGTGCCCCGGCCGGCACAGGACCGGCGTCCGGCCGGGTGGCCGCCAGTGGGGGGACATCGGCGGGCGGGCGGGTGGCCGACGGCCCCGCCGCCCGGAGCGGCCGGGCGCACGGGCTTACGTTCCCGGGCATGAAACGCACCGCTGCCTTCGCCACGACGGCCTGCCTCCTGTGCCTGGCCGCCGCCACCGCCGCCACCGCTCCCGCCGCGGCCGACTACTCGGGCAACCCGCTGGCCGGGGACAACGGCTTCGGGGTGATCGTCCAGGACGACGCCGTCCTCGGCAGTACGGAGACCGAGGGGTCCGTCGCCATCGGCGGGAACCTCACCTACGGGCCGGGGTACAACGTCGCGCTGCACACCCCCGGCACGTTCACCGCGCCCGGCGACGACCACCCGACCGCCCTGCTCGTCGGCGGCAGAATCGATCATGCGGCCAGTGCGCCGCAGGGCGTGCTCCAGGTCCTCAACGACGGCTATGTGAAGGTCGGCGACCCGACCGGCTCGTCGGTCCTGGACGAGGACTCCAACGGCGCCCAGGTGAACACCCACATCGTCGCCGAGGGGGCCGGTTACGACTCGACGCCCCGTGTGCAGCAGACGGTGCACCAGCCGGTCGAGTCCGTCACCGACACCACGGGCCTGCCCGACCTCGACGCCCTCTTCGCGGACTTCCGCGACCGCTCGGACGCCATCGACACCTGCGCCACCAACGTCGTCCTGCGCGACGCCGAAGGCGTCCCGCTGCCCGACCAGACGGGCTTCCCCGCCGGGACGAGCGCGCACATCACCCTCACCGAGGGCGAGACGAACGTGCTCCGGCTGACCGGCGAGCAGCTGAACAACCTGTCCGAGATCACCTTCGACAACCAGCCGGACGCGACGACCCCGTTCGTGGTCGACGTCGACACGACCGGCACGGACGGGACGTTCGTCTGGCACATCCCGACCCTCGCGGGCGTCTCCGGCGACCAGGCCCCGTACATGCTGTGGAACTTCCCCGACGCCACCGACATCACGATCGCCGACGGCGACTCGCTGGAGGGCACGATCTACGCGCCCCGCGCCCACCTCACGGACCTCGACCCGTCCAACATCGAGGGCTCCGTCGTCGTACGGGAGCTGACGGCCGGGCCGCTCGACGCCGACGGCACCGTGGTGAACGCGGGCGAGATCCACGAGTTCCCGTTCGCCACCGACATCGACTGCGAGGGCACGGAACCCTCCCCGTCCCCGAGCCCGACGGGCGCCACCCAGAGTCCCACGCCCACCCCGACCCCCACCGGCGCCACCGAGAGCCCCACGCCGACCCCCACGGACGCCACGGAAAGCCCCACGCCGACCCCGACGGGCGCCACGGAAAGCCCCACCCCGACCCCCACGGGCACCGCCTCCGGCCCGCACCCGAGCCACAGCCACCCCGGGCCGCCCGGCCACGGCGGCGGACACCACCACCGGCCGCCGCACGGCGGCTGGCTCGCCGACACCGGCACGTCCTCCACCCTCTACGCGGTGGCCGGCGCCTTCGCCCTGGCCACGGCCGGGATCTTCCTGCTGGGCCGCAGGCGCAGGCCGAAGCACTGACGCGGCCTCACCGCCCCGGGAACCGCTCCCCGCACGCGCTGCAGAACACCGGCGCCGACTCCGGGGACATCCGCCCGCACTCCGGGCAGACCCGGTCCAGCGCACAGGGCGCCTCGCCGCCCTCCCGCGCGTACACCGTCGGCTTGAGCGCCAGGCCGGGGCGGCGGCGGTGGACCGTCAGATAGGCGAGGCCGTCCGGGCCCGCCGTCAGGGAGCGGCGGGAGGTGCGGGGCAGCCAGGTCGCCGTCGTCGGGGTCAGGGCCAGGGGCTCCGCGCCGTCGCCCGGGGTCAGCCGGCCGCTGCCCGCCAGGACCACCAGGAGGACGTCGAGCGCGTCCTCCTGGTGCTCCCCGACCTCCGCGCCCGGCGGCAGCCGCACGAGGTTCGCGTCCAGCTCCCTCCCCGGGCGGTCGAGCTGCCACAGGGCGCCCCGGTCGTCGGGGGATGCGGCGGCGAGCAGGTCGTCCAGTACGGCGAGTACCTCGGGAGTCGCGTTCACGCCGCCCAGGCTACGACCGCGCGGGCCTAAGGGCTGTCCCGTAATCCCTGGTGGATCAGCGTGCGGCGTCAGACGCGGTGCATCGCAAGGCGGAGGGACGCCCGAATACTGGGTGTATTCGGGCGTTCCGACAACGCGGCGAGGTGCCGTGGCTGTCGTCGCACGCCCGCCAGGGATTACGGGACAGCCCTTGGGCTGTACGCCGCCGAGCGAGGGAGACACGTACGCCATGGGACGCCTGCCCGACGAGAAGTACCCGCCGATCGAGCCCTACGACCACGGCATGCTCGACGTCGGCGACGGCAACCACGTCTACTGGGAGGTCTGCGGCAACCCGGCCGGCAAGCCCGCCCTCGTCGTCCACGGCGGCCCCGGCTCCGGCTGCACCGAGCGGGCCCGGCAGTACTTCGACCCCGAGCGCTACCGCGTCGTCCTCTTCGACCAGCGCAACTGCGGGCGCTCCACCCCGCACGCGAGCGACCCGGCCGTCGACCTGCGGCACAACACCACGGACCACCTCGTCGCCGACATCGAACGCCTCCGCGCCCACCTCGGGATCGGCCGCTGGCTGCTGTACGGGGGTTCCTGGGGGTCCACGCTGATCCTGGCGTACGCCCAGCGGCACCCGGAGCGGGTGAGCGAGATCGTGATCCCGGCGGTGACCACGACCCGGCGCTCCGAGATCGACTGGCTGTACCGGGGCGCCGGGCTCTTCTACCCGGAGGCACGGGACCGCTTCCGGGCCCACGTCCCGGAGGCCGCGAGCGACGCGACCCCGGATGTGCTCGCCGCGTACGCCCGGCGCACCGTGGACCCCGACCCGGCGGTACGGGCGGCGGCGACGGCGGAGTGGTGCGCCTGGGAGGACGCGGTGCTCTCGGGGGAGGCGTACGCGGGGCCGCCCCCGTACAGCGGGCGCCCGGGGCGGGCGCAGGCGGCGCTGGTGCGGATCTGCTCGCACTACTTCTCGCACGGCGCCTGGCTGGAGGAGGGGCAGCTGATCCGGGACGCGGGGCGGCTGGCCGGGATTCCCGGGGTGCTCGTCCACGGACGGCGGGACCTGGGCGGGCCGCTCGGCACGGCGTGGGAGCTGGCCGGGGCGTGGCCGGACGCGGAGCTGACGGTGATCGAGGACGCGGGGCACCTGGGCGGTGCGGCGACGAGCCGGGCGATCCTCGCGGCACTCGACCGGTTCGCGGGCGCGTAGCGGGCGGCATGCTTGCTTCGAGTGCGCTCGAAGGAGTTGGCTTGGGGTCCATGAAGTACACGCAGCTCGGACGCACCGGACTCAAGGTAAGCCGCCTCGTCCTGGGGACGATGAACTTCGGCCCCCAGACCAACGAGAGCGACAGTCACGACCTCATGGACGCCGCGCTGGACGCCGGCGTCAACTTCTTCGACACCGCGAACGTCTACGGCTGGGGCGAGAACAAGGGTCGCACCGAGGAGATCCTCGGCACCTGGTTCGCCAAGGGCGGCGACCGCCGCGACAAGGTCGTGCTCGCCACCAAGGTCTACGGCAACATGGGCCCCGACGGCGAGGCCTGGCCGAACCACGACAAGCTGTCGGCCGTCAACATCCGCCGGGCCGTCGACGCCAGCCTGAAGCGGCTCCAGACGGACCACATCGATCTGTACCAGTTCCACCACGTCGACCGGGACACCCCGATCGAGGAGATCTGGCAGGCCATCGACGTACTGATCCAGCAGGGCAAGATCCTTTACGCCGGTTCCTCGAACTTCTCCGGCTACAAGATCGCCCAGGCCAACGAGCGCGCCCGGCAGCGGGGCAGCTACGGCCTGGTCAGCGAGCAGTGCATCTACAACCTGATGGAGCGCGGCGCCGAGATGGAGGTCATCCCGGCCTCCCAGGAGTACGGCCTCGGCGTCATCCCGTGGTCGCCGCTGCACGGCGGCCTCCTCGGCGGCGCCATCCGCAAGGAGCGCGAGGGCGGCGGCGCCCGCTCCACCTCCGGCCGCTCCGGTGACGCGCTGGCCGACCCGAAGGTACGGGCGCAGGTGCAGGCGTACGAGGACCTGCTGGACAAGCACGGTCTGGAGCCCGGTGAGGTGGGCCTCGCCTGGCTGCTGACCCGGCCCGGGATCACCGGCCCGATCTCCGGCCCCCGCACGCGGGAGCAGCTCGACTCGGCGTTGCGCGCGGTGGAGCTGGAGCTGTCGGCGGAGGTGCTGGACGCGCTGGACGAGATCTTCCCCGGCCCGGGTCCGTCGCCGGAGAACTTCGCCTGGTAGAGGCGCCTGTCAGCCGAGGGCTGCCGCCACGGCGACGACGACGAACATCAGTACGAGCACGGCCGCCATGATGCGGTTTCTGGTCTTCGGGTCCACCCGACGAGCCTAACCGGACGGCCATCGGCGCACGCGACGCGGCCCCGCCCCGGGGAACCGGGACGGGGCCGCGTCGTCATGTACGGGCGAGGAGCCGTTACGCCGCCGTGGCCAGCTGCTCGCGCTGCACGAAGCGGACGTGCGGGCGGCCCGGGCGCAGGTCCACCTTGAGGCGCAGACCGCCGAGGCGGGCCAGGATCACGCCGATGCCGACCGCCGCCGCGAGGGACAGCGCGCCGCCGACGACCATGCCGGTGCGGGGGCCGTACGCGTCGCTGATCCAGCCGACGATCGGGGCGCCCACCGGCGTGCCCCCGGCGAAGACCATCATGTACAGGCTCATCACCCGGCCGCGCATGGCCGGGTCGGAGGCCATCTGGACGCTCGTGTTGGCGCTGATGTTGGTCGTCAGGCCGATCATGCCGATCGGCACCAGCAGGACCGCGAACATCCAGACCGACGGTGCGAGCGCCGCGATGATCTCCAGCAGGCCGAAGGCCGTACCGGCGGCGACCAGCATCCGCAGCCGCGAGGAGCGGCGGCGGGCGGCGAGCAGGGCGCCGGCCAGCGAGCCGGCGGCCATGAGGATGTTGAAGAACGAGTACATCCCGGCGCCGCCGTGGAAGATCTCGTCCGCGAAGGCCGTCAGCCAGATCGGGAAGTTGAAGCCGAAGGTGCCGACGAAGCCGACCAGGACGATCGGCCAGATCAGCTCGGGGCGCCCGGAGACGTACCGCAGCCCCTCGCGGAGCTGCCCCTTGGCGCGCGGCACGACGACGGACTTGTGGAGCTCGCTCGTCCGCATCATCATCAGGCCGACGAGCGGGGCGAGGAACGACAGGCCGTTGAACATGAAGGCCCAGCCGCTGCCGACCGTGGTGATCAGCACACCCGCGACGGCGGGCCCGACGAGCCGGGCCGACTGGAAGTTCGCCGAGTTCAGGCTGACCGCGTTGCGCAGCTGCGCGGGGCCGACCATCTCGGACACGAACGCCTGCCGGGCCGGGTTGTCGACCACGGTGACCATGCCGAGCAGGAACGCGATGAGATAGACGTGCCAGACCTGGACCACGCCGGAGAGCGTGAGCACGGCGAGCACGACACCGCAGGCGCCCAGGGCGGCCTGGCTGACGAGCAGGAGCTTGCGCTTCGGCAGCCGGTCGGCGATGACGCCGCCGTACAGGCCGAACAGCAGCATGGGGAGGAACTGGAGTGCCGTGGTGATGCCCACGGCGGCGGCGGACCCGGTGAGGCTCAGGACGAGCCAGTCCTGCGTGATGCGGGACATCCAGGTGCCGGTGTTGGAGATCACGGCGCCCGTGGCGAACAGGCGGTAGTTGCGGATCTTCAGCGACGAGAAGGTCCCGCCGGTCTTGCTCTCGTGGGTGGAAGTCGGTGCGGGGGCGGAGTCTGCTCCGGATCCCGTACTCAAAAGGGTTCGCCTCCTCGGCGTGGACATCTTGCTGGCTGACGGGGACGGAGGACGCGTCTCCTACAGGTGGGCGAGCTTCTCCAGCACGGGCGCCGCGTTGCGCAGCGTCTCCCACTCGTCCTCGTCCAGACCCTCGGCGAGCGTGGTCAGCCAGGCGTTCCGCTTCTTGCGGCTCTCGGCGAGCATGGCCTCGGCCTGCTCGGTCTGGCTGACCATCTTCTGACGACGGTCATCGGGGTGCGGTTCCAGCCTGACCAGACCCTTCGACTCCAGCAACGCGACGATGCGGGTCATCGAGGGCGGCTGCACGTGCTCCTTGCGGGCCAGCTCACCCGGAGTGGCGGAACCACAGCGGGCCAGCGTGCCGAGCACCGACATCTCGGTCGGGCTCAGCGACTCGTCGACGCGCTGGTGCTTCAGGCGCCGGCTGAGCAGCATGACGGCGGAACGGAGGGAGCTCACGGCGGCGGCACTGTCGCCGTCGTGGATCAGGTCAGGCATGTTTGTTAGCGTAACTCATTACCTACTCTAAAGAGCACCTGTGGTACACGCGCGAGAGCGAGATCACTCCGCCCGACCTGATCGACACGGGGCGTGAAAGGTGGCGGGTTTACCAATCGATCACCCAAACGAGTGAGTCGACGGCGGAAAATCTCGCGTGGCGGGCCCGTGGGGCGCAACCCTGCTTGGCATGGGATCGACAGTGCTCAGCCTGCGCATAGACGGTGAGCTGCTCGACCGGCTCAAGCAGCACGCCGCGAAACGCGGAATGAGCGTCCAGGACTATGTGGTCCGGACGCTCATTCGCGACGACTTCGACGAGCGCTTCCAGGCGGCCGTCGAGGAGACGGAGAAGTTCTACGGCCCGGAGAAGCTCTGCCCGGCGGACGGCGTGCCGGCCGAGGAGGTCAACTGACCCCCGGGCCGGCCCGCGCCCCCGCCCTTACGTGAGACCGAGCGCCGGCATCATGTAGTAGAAGACGAAGACCGCCGACACCGCGTACATCGCCACGGGCACCTCGCGGCCCCGGCCGGTGGCCAGCCGCAGCACGGTGAAGGCGATGAAGCCGATGCCGATGCCGTTGGTGATCGAGTACGTGAACGGCATCATGACCATCGCGAGGAACGCCGGGATCGCCAGCGTGAAGTCGCTCCAGTCGATGTCCCGCACCGAGCCCGCGATGATCAGGAAGCCCACCGCCAGCAGGGCGGGGGTCGCCGCCTGCGAGGGGACCATGGTCGCCAGCGGCGTGAGGAACAGCGACACCGTGAACAGCAGTCCCGTGACGATGCTGGCCAGGCCCGTGCGGGCCCCCTCGCCGACGCCCGCCGTGGACTCCACGAAGCAGGTCGAGGCGGAGGAGGAGCTCGCGCCGCCCGCGGCGACCGCGACACCGTCAACGAAGAGCACCCGGTTGATGCCCGGGAAGTTGCCGTCGCGGTCCGTCAGCTTGGCCTCGTCGCCGACCCCGAGGATGGTGCCCATCGCGTCGAAGAAGCAGGACAGCAGCACGGTGAAGACGAACAGGATGCCGGTCAGGACGCCGACCTCGTGGAAACCGCCGAACAGGCTGAACTGACCGACCAGCCCGAAGTCCGGGGTGGCCACGGGATTGCCCGGCCACTCCGGCACGGTCAGCCCCCACGCCTCGCCCGGCAGGTCCGCGGCCCCTTCGATGATCAGCGCGACGACGGTCATCGCCACGATGGAGATCAGGATCGCGCCCGGCACCTTGCGGACGATCAGGATCAGGGTGAGCAGCGCGCCCAGGACGAAGACCAGGACCGGCCAGCCGTTGAGGTGGCCGTCGGAGCCGAGCTGAAGCGGCACGGTGGTGTGCGCGGCGTCCGGCATGCGGGAGACGAAGCCCGAGTCGACCAGGCCGATGAGCAGGATGAACAGGCCGATACCGATCGCGATGCCCTTGCGCAGCGAGCCCGGTACGGCGTTCATCACGCGTTCCCGCAGCCCGGTCGCGACCAGCAGCATGACCACGATGCCCGCGAGGACCACCATGCCCATGGCGTCGGGCCAGCTCATCCGGGGGGCGAGCTGGAGGGCGACGACGGTGTTGACGCCGAGGCCCGCCGCCAGCGCGATCGGCACGTTGCCGATGACGCCCATGAGCAGCGTGGAGAACGCGGCGGCCAGCACGGTCGCGGTGACCAGCTGTCCGCCGTCGAGCTGGTGGCCGTACATGTCCTTCGCGCTGCCCAGGATGATCGGGTTCAGCACGATGATGTACGCCATCGCGAAGAAGGTCGCGAATCCGCCACGGATCTCGCGGGCTACCGACGACCCCCGCTCGGAGATCTTGAAGAAGCCGTCCAGGCCGCCCGGCGACGGGGAGGACGGCGGAGGCGTGGCGTCGACCTTAGCGGTGGCCGAGGGGGACATGTATGACCTCAGTCGGGTGCGTAGAGGGGGTTGAGTGGTCGCTTTTGGACTTTTACACGAACAATTCGAGCCAGCCTTAAGCAGATTCAGTATGAATACATAAGGCGAAGATCGCTATCTCCGCGCGTAGACCCTTGGGCCGACTGGCCCGACGACGCTTATATACGCGCCGCATACACTGGCCGCATGGCGAAGTGGACACCCAAGCACGAGGCGCCGGAGCCCCTGGAGGGCCCGGTCGTCGCGACCATCACCGGCGGCACGATCCTCTGGTTCGTCCTCTTCGTCGTCCAGATCCCGTTCTACGGCTGGTACGACGACCACGGCCACCTGTGGTGGGTGTGGACCTGCCTGGCCGGCGCCGGCCTCGGCCTGATCGGCATCTGGTACGTACGGGGCCGTGACGCCGCCCTCAAGCGCGCGGCGGCAGCGGCGGCGGCACAGGGCGACTGAGCCCCCGTACGACCACGGGACGATTCCCGTCCTCCCCCGGTACCGTCTTCGCCCGCTCCGGCGGGTGCCCCGGTCGTTCCGCCCGTACCGTCGGAACCATGACGCAGCGGGCATCCGAACTTCCCGGGGAGCGGCGCGCCGGCGCTCCCGGACGCGGGCTGACGGCGGCCGAGGTAGCCGAGCGGATATCGCGGGGCGAGGTCAACGACGTACCGGTGCGGTCCTCGCGGTCGCTGACCGAGATCGTCCGGGCCAACGTCCTCACCCGGTTCAACCTGATCATCGGTGTGCTCTGGGTGATCATGCTGTGCGTCGCGCCGATCCAGGACAGCCTGTTCGGCTTCGTGATCATCGCGAACACCGCCATCGGCATCGTGCAGGAGTGGCGGGCCAAGAAGACGCTGGACGGCCTCGCGGTCATCGGTGAGTCGAAACCCGTCGTCCGGCGCGACGGGAAGGCCGCCGAGATCCACACCTCGGAGATCGTCCTCGGCGACCTGGTCGAGCTGGGGCCCGGGGACAAGGTCGTCGTGGACGGCACGGTCGCCGAGGCGGACGGCCTGGAGGTGGACGAGTCCCTGCTCACCGGTGAGGCGGACCCGGTCCTCAAGAAGACCGGCGACACGGTGATGTCCGGCAGCTTCGTCGTCGCCGGCGGCGGGGCGTTCACCGCGACGAAGGTCGGGCGCGAGGCGTACGCCGCTCAGCTCGCCGAGGAGGCGTCCCGCTTCACGCTCGTCCGGTCCGAGCTGCGCAGCGGCATCTCGACCATCCTGAAGTACATCACCTGGATGATGGTGCCGACCGCGACCGCCCTGGTGATCAGCCAGCTGGTGGTCAAGGACAACAACTTCAAGGACTCCGTCGCCCGCACGGTCGGCGGGATCGTCCCGATGATCCCGGAGGGCCTGGTCCTGCTGACCTCGGTGGCCTTCGCGATCGGGGTCGTACGCCTGGGCCGCAAGCAGTGCCTGGTGCAGGAGCTGCCCGCGATCGAGGGCCTGGCCCGGGTCGACGTCGTCTGCCTGGACAAGACCGGCACGCTCACCGAGGGCGGCATGGACGTCACGGAGCTGCGTCCGCTGGGCGGCTCCGGGGAACCGTATCTGCGCCGCGTCCTGGGGGCCTTCGGCGCGTCCGAGCCCCGGCCGAACGCCAGCCTCCAGGCCATCATCGACGCCTACCCGGCCCCGGCGGACGGCGGCTGGACGACCACCGGCACCCTGCCCTTCTCCTCCGCCCGCAAGTACAGCGGCGCCGCGTTCACCGAGGACGGCGGCGCCTCCTCCGCCTGGCTGCTCGGCGCGCCCGACGTGCTGCTGTCCGAGGACGACCCGGCGCTCGCGGAGATCGGACACCTCAACGAACAGGGCCTCCGGGTGCTGCTCCTCGCCCGGGCGCGGGGCGCGCTGGACGCGCCGGACGCGGCCGAGGGGGCGGAGCCGGCCGCGCTCGTCGTACTGGAACAGCGGCTGCGGCCCGACGCGGGGCGGACCCTCGCGTACTTCGGCGAGCAGCGGGTCGCCACGAAGGTGATCTCCGGCGACAACGCGGTCTCGGTCGGCGCGGTGGCCGCGAAGCTCGGGATGGAGGGCGCGGAGCACCCGCTGGACGCGCGCCGGATGCCCGAGGACAAGGACGAGATGGCCACCGCGATGGAACAGAACGCGGTGTTCGGCCGGGTCACCCCGCAGCAGAAGCGGGAGATGGTCGCCGCGCTCCAGTCGCGCGGGCACACCGTCGCGATGACCGGCGACGGCGTCAACGACGTCCTCGCGCTGAAGGACGCCGACATCGGCGTCTCCATGGGCTCGGGCTCCGAGGCGACGCGCGCGGTGGCCCAGATCGTGCTGCTGAACAACAGCTTCGCGACCCTGCCGTCCGTGGTCGCCGAGGGCCGCCGCGTGATCGGCAACATCACCCGGGTCGCCACCCTGTTCCTGACGAAGACCGTCTACTCGGTGCTGCTCGCCGTCCTGGTGGTCTGCTTCCAGGTCGAGTACCCGTTCCTGCCGCGCCACCTGACCCTGCTGTCCACGCTGACGATCGGCGTCCCGGCGTTCTTCCTCGCCCTCGCCCCGAACAAGGAGCGCGCCCACCCGCACTTCGTGCGCCGCGTCATGCGGTACGCGATCCCCTCGGGCGTCATCGCCGCCGCCGCGACCTTCGTGATGTACCAGATCGCCCGCCACCACTACTCCGGTACGGGCGCGCTGGACGCGGAGACGAGCGCGGCCACGCTCACGCTGTTCCTGGTGTCGATGTGGGTCCTGGCGATCATCGCCCGCCCCTACACCTGGTGGCGGATCTGCCTGGTGGCCGCGATGGGCCTGGCCTTCCTGGTGGTCCTCGCGGTGCCGTGGCTCCAGGACTTCTTCGCCCTGAAGCTGGTGGGCAGCGTGATGCCCTGGACGGCGGTGGGCGTCGCGGTGGTCGCGTCGGTGGCGCTGGAGTACGCCTGGCGGCTGGTGGGCCGCCGCTTCGGGGGGTGAAACGGCGGCCCGGGCCTCAGTCGAACCAGCGGTCCCGGGCCAGTTCTTCCGTACGGGAGGGGTCCTCCAGGAGCGCGGCGACCTCGAAGCGGCGGGGCCACTGGCCCGAGGCCCAGGCCAGGCCCGCCGCGACGCCCTCCAGTGTCGAGGCGTGCACCACCCCGTCCGGGGTGCGGCGCCAGTCGAGTTCCACACCGCCCGCGCGGAGTTCGCCGTGCTCGACGTACGTGTCCGGGGTCGCCGGCCCCAGCAGGACGCGCACGGACTCGGGCACCTCGTGCTCCTCGCCGTCGCTCGTGACCTCGGCCGCCACGCTCTCGCCGAGCCGGCGCACCTGGAACAGCTCGGCCAGCTCCGCCGCGTGCGCCGGGGCGACGGGCAGCAGCGGCAGGCCCCCGGCGAGCGGCAGCAGGTCCGGCGCGTCCGCGATCACCGCCTCCGCCGCGTCGACCACCCGCACCTCGCCGTCCACGACCGCCCGCAACTCGTCCGGCAGCGTGACCTGTTCCGGATCGAGCGCGGCCAGCGCCGTGTACAGCGCGTGCAGCTGCACGGCGGTGACCGGGCGGTCCGCGTCGGCGAGCCGGTCCAGCAGCTCGGCGGCCCCGCCCGGCTCGTCCAGGAGGGCGGCGAGCGAGGTCCGTACGCCCAGGGCGCGCAGCACCTCGGCGTCCTCGAAGCCGGTCGCGTCGGCGGAGTCGTAGAGGCCCGCGAGCCGCGGATCGCCGCCGTGCGCGCGCAGACCCGCCGGGCGGCGGCCGTCGAGCACCGGGTGGCCGCGCAGCCACCACGCGGCGTAAGGGCGGACGGACTGTGTGGTGCCGTCCGGGAGCAGCACCCGGACCGGCTGGGTGAGCGCGTCCCGCAGCGGCGGCCGGGCGAGGAGGGCGAGGGCCTGCGGCCAGGCGTCGTCGTCCACCAGGTCCAGGTCGCGCACGGCGACCAGCTCGGTGGCGACCGGCGGCACCGGGCCGTCGGGGAGCTGGTCGAGGACGTCCTCGCACCACACGTCCACCGCGTCCAGCAGCCCCGCGTCGTCCGGCTCCGCGAAGTCGCCGTCGCGGGGCTCCAGCTCGTCCGGGTCCAGGACGACGTCGGTGGCCCGCACGAGCGCGAAGGTGGCGAGCACCCCGCAGGCGGTGAGCGGCTGTTCGCCCCAGCGCTCGGCCAGCTCCGCGTCGCACAGGGCGAGTTCGCCCTCGCGCATGATCCCGGCGAACGGGCTGTCCGGCAGCACGAGCTCCCCGGCGGGGGCGGGTTCGCCGTCCTCGTCGGGCAGCGCGAGCGCGCCCAGCCAGGGCTCGTCGCCCGGCTCCAGGGCGGCGTCGCGGACCAGGGTGAGCACGGTCTCCGCCAGCTCGTCGCCGTCGAGCGCGTCCTCGTCCCAGATCTCCCCCGCGTCCAGCGACCCGGCGACGGCCGCCCGCACCTGCGGGGTCGTCAGCACGGCGCGCGGCGTGGCGGGCAGGGCCCCCAGCTTCTCCAGGATCGGGTGCGCGGCGTCCGGGTGCGCGACCTTGAGCCCGAGCCGGCCGAGGCGGTCGAGAACGGGTTGGGGCAGGGCGTCCGGGACGGGGAGCAGGACCTGCCGGGGGCCGATGGTGGTGCGCGCAGGCACGTCCGGGGTGCCGCCCGCCAGGGGCACGGGGAGCCCCGAGAGCCGGTCCGGGTCCACCCCGGCCAGGCTGTCGTAGAGCCGGCGCCACCAGGCCGGTTCGCGTTCCAGGCCGGCCAGGTGGTCGATCGCCTCGGTCAGCGGGACGCGGGTGACGCCGAGCGTGCGCAGCTCGACGCGCCGTTCCAGGCCCGCCGGCAGCAGGCACGGCAGCACCTCGGCGAGCACGGCCACGGTCTGCGCGCCGGCGCCCTCCACCACCTCGGCCTCGACGGGCCGCAGCCCGCCGGTGTCCTTGTCCTGCCTCAGGCCCTCGTCCCACTCCTCCCAGCGCTCCGGTTCGCGCGGGGCGGCGGGCTCCAGGAACGCGACGCGCGGCAGCCGCTCCAGGATCGCGCCGCGCAGCGCCCCGTCCAGCGTGCCCTGCCCGAGGGGGCCCGGGACCAGGCCGATCGTCGCGACGGACACCGGCTCCCAGCCGCCGAGCAGCTCCGCGTACGCGTCGGCGGCGCGCTGCACCAGGAAGTCGGTGAGCGGGCCGGGGGCGGGGTGCCTGCGGGTGGTGTCCAGCGGCAGCGAGGCGATGAGCAGCGCGGGCAGCCCGAGCGGTTCGTCGGTGGGCGTCGGCGCGTGCACGACGGGGGCGGTGCGGGGGTGGACCGGGGCGCCGTCCGCGTCCACCGGGACGGCCCAGGTCACCGACCAGTGCGGGCGGAGGCGTTCCTCCAGCGGGCGGTCGGCGAGCAGGGCGGGCTCGACCGGCCCGTGGTGGACGGCGGTGCGCCAGCGGTGCGTGCCGTGCGCGGAGTCCTCGATGTGCGTGTACGGGCCGTGCTGGGAGCGGCGGAGGGTGCGTACGCCCTCCGGGGTCTCCACGATCACCTCCGCCAGGCCGGTGAGCGTGAGCAGCAGGGCGTCGTCCACGGCGGCCAGCAGCCGTTCGACCAGGTCCTCGGCGACGCCGTCGCGCAGGGGGAGCACGACGACGGTGTCGTAGCCGTCGGGCGCGGTGCCCTCGGCGGGCAGCGGGAGGCGCAGCAGCGGTACGTGGCCGTCGCGGCGGCGCAGCTCCTCGCCCAGGCCGGGGCTGCCGACGGCGGCCTCCCGGGCGAGCTCGCGGGCCTCGGCCAGGGACCAGCGGACGCCGCCGTGCCGACCGGTGACCGCCGGCTCGTCGCTCACCGCGAGCACGGCGGCGAACCCGACGCCGAACCGGCCCACGGCGCCCTCGTGGCCCTCGCGCTTCGCGGACGCGCGCAGCGTGGACAGCGACTCGACGCCGGTGGCGTCCAGGGGTGCGCCGGTGTTCGCGGCGGCGAGCACGGCGGGGGTGCCGGGCCCCGCCGGGTGCAGGGTGAGCCGCAGGCGGCCGGGGACGCCGGCGCGGGCGGCGGCGTCGGCGGCGTTCTGGGCCAGCTCGACCACGAGGCGGTCGCGGTAGCCGCCGAGCGCGAGGTCCTCCTCGGCGTTGGCGTCCTCCCGGAACCGGGCGGGTCCGGCGCCCCAGGCGGCGAGCACGCCGCGCCGCAGCCGCGCGGTGCCGAACGGGTCGCCCTCCGTCGCGTTGATGCCCATGCGCGTGCTCCCTCTGCCGGTGCGGTTCGCGTACCCCGCGAAGCTACCGGGTACGGCCCGGGCCCTCCGACTCACCGCCCCCCGGGGTGCGGGGTCCCCACCGCGAGGGTTCCGTCCTCAATCGCCGGACGGGCTGGGTTCCACGCGAGGCCCGGCCCCGCCACGTACAGGGTTCCGTTGCGCCGGAGGACCCGAGCCCGCGTGGGCTCCGGCCGCCCGGCCGGCTACGCGTCGCCCGGGTCCTCCGAGGCCTCCCGGGCCTCACCGTGCAACGGATACTCATCGACCCGCATCGTGTCCAACGCATGAGCCGCCGCCGCAGGCGGCTTCGGCATGACCGCCGCCTCCGAGTGGCCCCCGCACCCGTACGACAGCGAGACCACATGCCCGTCCGCCGGGCCGAACTCGTTCGCGCACACCCCGAACGCCTGGCTCAGCGAGCCCGCCAGCGGCATCAGGAAGGCGCACGACGCGCACGACGCCGGCGCGGCCTGCGCCATCGGCGTCTTCGGGCCGAACTCCTCGTCCCAGCGGTCCGCCGCCGAGTGCAGCCCGTAACGCGACAGCACCCGCGCCCGCCGCATCCCCAGCTCGTCCGCCACCGCCGCGATCGACCCGCGCGACGTCGAAGCCGACGCCGGGCGCGTCGTCAGCTCCGCGTCCTCGACGTCGACCAGGTCGGCCAGCTCGCCGGTGACCGGGGCGACCGCCGAATTCGGCGGCGGCTCCTCCGCGCCGGTGTACCCCGGCTCCAGCCGAAGGTCGTCCGCCTCGGTGGGCAGCAGGTCGCCGGGACCCATGTCGCCCGGCCGCAGCCGCTCGCTCCACGGCACCCACTCCGGCGCGAGCAGCGCGTCGCTGCCCGGCAGCAGCACCGTCTCGTCCAGCGTGACGTTCTTCGCGCGGGAGGCCCGGGCGACCGTGACGGCCCAGCGCCAGCCCCGGTAGCCGGGGTCCTCGCACTCGAAGTAGTGCGTGACGACCCGGTCCCCCTCGGAGACCACCGCCACATGCTCACCCACGGTCCCCGGCGCGGCCGCCTCCTCCGCCGCGGCGCGGGCGAGGTCTACCGCCTCGGCGCACAGACGGTCGGGAGCGGGGGTACGGGCGGTACGGGCCGTACGGCCTCGCGTCGTCGCAGCACTCACAGGTCTCGCTTCTCTCCTACGCCAGTCTCACGAGCGCGCCAGCACATCGACCATCGATTCCGGCCATACGGTCGCGGACGGAGCGGACCTGGGGGCCGCGTCGACGTCCACACCCGTTGAGCCAACCTCGGGCACGCCTTCCGCAATCCATTCTGCGGGATCGCCGAGAGGCGCGCGGCCGAGAACAACCGCCGGTGGCGCGCTACGCACGCTACCCTCTCCGCCGCTCCCCGCCCACCTGCCGTCCGAAACGCCGCCGTATCCGCACCCCGGCGACCCGCCCCGGTACTGACCCGACGGGGCGGTCCCGGCCCCGCCCCGCCGGGAGACCGGCTTGTGATGCGCGGTCCTGGGGCACTATGACCAGGTGGCTTCAGCCAGGTCGCACGACGGTCCCGGCCCGCTCCGCAGCGCGGGCCGGTCGATCGGTCGTGCCCTGCGGGTCCCCTTCACCGGCGCCGCCCGGTCCATCCGCAGGGCGACGCACGCGCACGGCGCCGGCGAGAGCGGCCTCGGCAAGCTGATCGAACTGCACGCGGTGAACGGCGCGGGCGACGTGATGATCACCGTCGCGCTGGCGTCCACCGTGTTCTTCTCCGTACCGACGGACCAGGCGCGCGGCCGGGTCGCGCTGTACCTCGCGGTGACGATGGCACCGTTCATCCTGCTGGCGCCGGTCATCGGCCCGCTCCTGGACCACCTGCCGCACGGCCGCCGCGCCGCGATGGCCGGTTCCATGCTGGCGCGGGCGGTGCTGGCGCTGACCATGTCGGGCGCGGTCGCCACCGGCGACCTGGAGCTGTATCCGGCGGCGCTCGGCGTGCTGGTCTGCTCGAAGGCGTACGGGGTGGTGCGCAGCGCCGTCGTGCCCCGGCTGCTGCCACCGAAGTTCTCGCTGGTGAAGGCCAACTCACGGGTGACCCTCGCCGGGCTGCTGGCCACCGGGGCCGCCGCGCCCGTCGGGGCGGGGCTGCAGACGATCGGCCCGCAGTGGCCGCTGTACGGCGCGTGCGCGATCTTCGTCGGCGGGGGAATCCTGGCGTTCACGCTGCCGCCCAAGGTGGACTCGGCCAAGGGCGAGCGCCGGGCGCGGCTCGTGCCGCCGCACGGCGATTACGCGGCACGACCGCCCGCCACCAGGGCCGGGACCAGGGCCAAGGGCCGCGAGCGGCGGCCGGGTCTGCGGTCGGTCGGCCCGTCCGTGCTGCACGGCCTCCAGGCCAACGCGGCGCACCGGGCGCTCTCCGGGTTCCTGATCTTCTTCCTGGCGTTCCTGCTGCGCGAGCACCCGCTCGCCGGTCAGAGCGCCGCGATCTCGCTGGGCATCGTCGGCGTGGCGGCGGGCGTGGGCAACGCGCTGGGCACGGCGGTGGGGTCCTGGCTGCGGGCGCGCGGCCCGGAGGTCATCGTGGCGTCGGTGCTCGGCCTGGCGCTGGGCGTGGCGGTCCTGGCGGCCGTCTTCTTCTCCACGGTCATGGTCGCCGCGCTCGCCGCGACGGCGGGCCTGACGCAGGCCCTGTCGAAGCTGTCGCTGGACGCGATGATCCAGCGCGACGTGCCGGAGGAGGTGCGGACCTCGGCGTTCGCCCGCTCCGAGACGCTGCTGCAGATGGCCTGGGTGGTGGGCGGCGCGATCGGCATCGCCCTCCCCCTCAACGGCGTACTGGGCATGTCCGTCGCCGCCGGGCTGCTGGCACTGGGCGCCTCCACCTCCGTACGGGGGCTGCTGGGCGCCGCGCGGCGCGGCTCGCCGCACCCCCGCGTGGCGTGAGCGCGGGCGACCGATAGCCTTCGGCCCATGACCGTTGCGTTCTTCTCCGGTAAGGGCCGCCGAATCGGCGTCGCTCTTGGTGCCGTGTCCGCGGGACTCCTTGTCCTCTCCGCCTGCGACAAGCCGACGCCGCTCGCCACCGTGACGGTCGGCGACGACTCGGTGAGCTCCGAGGCCGCCTGCTACAACGACGGCAAGGCCCTCAAGAACTCCGAGGCGGAGAAGTGCCTCAACAAGGAGGCGGAGAAGAGCATCAAGGTCTCGATGACCGACATGGTGCGCTTCGGCGTCGACCCGGAGATCGCGGACAACGGCTGGACCCTCTTCATCGACGGCCAGCGCGGTGAGCCGGAGCCGTCCAAGAAGACCTACCGGTCCATCACGGGCGGCGCCTTCTTCTCCAGCCAGAGCCAGACCGGCGAGGCCGCCCCGAAGAACACGCAGGTCAGCATCGTGGAGACCAAGGGCACGAGCGTGATCGGCATCTGGCACTTCAAGCTGGAGAAGACCGACTGACGTGCGTGTACTCGTCGTGACCGCGGTCCCGGTGGAACGGGACGCGGTCACGCGTGCGTACGGGGAGGAGCCGGCGGTCCACCACATCCGCGGCGCGGAGCTCCACCGCGCCGGCCCGCTGGACGTGCTCGCCGGCGGCGCGGGCCCGGCCGCCGCGGCGGCCTCGACGGCGTTCGCGCTGGCGGCGGACCGCTACGACCTGGCGATCTCGGCGGGCATCGGGGGCGGCTTCGCACCGGCCGCCCCGGTCGGTTCGCTGGCCGTGTCCCGCCGCATCGGCGCGGCCGACCTGGGCGCCGAAACCCCGGACGGCTTCGTTCCGGTGACCGGGCTCGGCTTCGGCCGGACCTGGCACTTCCCGCCCCGCTCCCTCGTCCGCGCCGCCGCCGGGGCGACCGGGGCGGCGACCGGCGACATCCTCACCGTCTCCACGGTCACCGGAACGGCGGACCGCACCGCCGCCCTGCTGGCCGCCCACCCGGGCGCGGTCGCCGAGGCCATGGAGGGCTTCGGGGTCGCGGAGGCGGCGGACCTCGCCGGCGTACCGGTCCTGGAGATCAGGGCCGTGTCGAACACCGTCGGCCCGCGCGACCGCGACGCCTGGCGCATCGGCGACGCGCTGACCGCGCTGACCGAGGCGTTCGGGAAGCTCATACCCGTACTGGAAGGCTGGACCCGCCATGACCGAGACGACACCGCAGGCTGACGCGCTGCGCATCGCCTTCTCGCCCTGCCCGAACGACACGTTCGTCTTCGACGCCTGGGCGCACGGCAGGGTCCCCGGCGCACCGGCGCTGGACGTCACCTTCGCGGACATCGACATCACCAACGGCATGGCCGAGCGCGGCGAGCTGGACGTGCTGAAGGTGTCGTACGCGGTGCTGCCCTGGGTCCTGGAGGAGTACGCGCTGCTGCCGTGCGGCGGTGCGCTGGGCCGGGGCTGCGGCCCGCTGGTCCTCACCCGCGAGGCGGGCGCCGACCTGACCGGGGCGACCGTCGCCGTGCCGAGCGAGCGCTCGACCGCTTACCTCCTCTTCCGCCTCTGGGCGGCCGACGTGGTGCCGGGCGGGGTCGGCGAGATCGTGGTCATGCCGTTCGACGAGATCATGCCGGCGGTCCGGGACGGCAAGGTGGACGCGGGCCTGGTCATCCACGAGGCGCGCTTCACGTACCAGAACTACGGTCTGCACAACCTGGCCGACATGGGCCGGCACTGGGAGGACACCACCGGCCTGCCCATCCCGCTCGGCGCGATCATCGCGAAGCGCTCGCTGGGCGCGGACACGCTGAGGCTGCTCGCCGAGTCGGCCCGCACCTCGGTCCGGATGGCCTGGGACGACCCGGAGACGTCCCGCCCGTACGTCCTCGCGCACGCCCAGGAGATGGACCCGTCCGTCGCGGACCAGCACATCGGCCTGTACGTGAACGAGTTCACCGCGGACCTGGGCGAGGACGGCTACGCGGCGATCCGCGGCCTCCTGACCCGCGCGGCGGCGGAGGGCCTGGTCCCGCCGCTGGCGCCGGACGCGCTGTCGTTCGTCTGAGCGCACACTTCCTTCACGTACCGCACGCCACGGACGCGGTGCGCGGTGGCAAGGTTGACCGGCCGGCGCGTCCGACGCCGGTACGTCAACCCCGGGGGGTTTCCATGCGTACCCGCACCGCCGCGGCCTCCGCGGCCGTCGTCCTGCTCACGCTGCTGGGCTCGGCCGCCTGCTCAACCTCCGCCGACGGCGCGTCGCCGTCCTCGGAGACCGGGCGGGCAGCCCGGAGCGAGCCCGCGTTCGACCCTTCGGCGTGTGCGGGTCCCGCCGACGAGATCCCGGCGGAATGCGAGGTCCACCCGTCCTTCGCGGCCACCCACGAGGCGGTCCCGGCCGAGGGGATGCCGACACCGGCGCCCTGAGGGCCCGGACGCGGATGCGGGCGTCCCCGTCCGGGAACGCCCGCACCGCCGTACGCGACGGCTATACGTCGAGCTGGTCGGCGACCGCCCGGAGCAGCCCGGCGATCTTGGCGCCCGCCGCCTTGTCGGGGTAGCGGCCCCGCTCCAGCATCGGGGTGATGTTCTCCAGGACGGTCGTCAGGTCCTGGACGATCGATGCCAGCTCGTCCGGCTTGCGGCGCTGGGCGGCGGCGACGGACGGAGCCGGCTCCAGGACCGACACGGAGAGCGCCTGGTAACCGCGCTGGCCCTCGACCACACCGAATTCGACCCGCTGGCCGGGCTTGAGAGCATCGGTCCCGGCCGGGAGCACCGACGAGTGCACGAAGACATCGGCCGCGCCGTCGTCGCGGGAGAGGAAGCCGAAGCCCTTCTCGCTGTTGAACCACTTCACCTTGCCAGTCGGCAAAGCACGCACCCCATCTCAACCCGTACGCCGGAACGAATGCCCTCAGCAGGTCAGGCCGTCCTGTGGTCGTGCTCCCCTGCTGGCTGAAGCCTCCACAGGGGAAGTACCCGCCGTCAAGCCTGGTCATCCGGACTGTGTCCGGAAACGGCACCTACTTCACCCGGACACGGTTCCGCGCCGCCCGGGAACTACCCTGGCGGGGTGAGTACCTCATCTCCCGGCGCGGGCGACCGGCTGGTCCGGATCGGCGCGATCGTCTTCTTCGTCGGCGCCCTCTCCACCCTCGCCACCATGGCCCCGCTCTTCCTCGGCACCCATCCGCTGCCGTCCATCGCCTGGTCCCTCTGCATGCTGATGGGCGTCGGCTTCCTGATCGCCGCGGCGGGCGTCATCCGCTCGGCCCGCGCCGGGTCACGGGAGCGGTAGCGGCGCGCTACGCCCTTTGGCCAGAAATGCGTTGCATTTGCAACGATCCGCTTGGTGGAGATGGGGTTCCACCGCCCTCGGCTACGGACCCGGTGGGCATCAAACGCGTAGTCCGGGCCTCCGAGTCATGTTGTTCCGCTGCCCGGAAGGCCGCTCATGAGCCATCTCTTGTCCGTCATCACCCCCGTGCACCGGGCCGGCCTCGCGTACTTGCGGGAGACCTACGACTCCCTCGTGGCCCAGGTCCTGCCCGGTGGGTGGGAGTGGGAGTGGCTGATCCAGGAGGACGGGGACGGGGTGGGGGCCCGGGAGCGGGTGCCCGGTGATCCTCGGATACGGGTCGGCTCCTCCCGGCACGGTGGGCCGCATGTGGCACGGACCGTGGCGCTCGGGCGGTCGTACGGGGAGCTGGTCAAGACGCTGGACGCGGATGACCTGCTGACCGAGGGCGCGCTGGCGCGGGACATCCGGGTGCTGACCGAGCGGCCCGAGGTCGGGTGGGTCACCTCGGCCGTGCTGGACCTGATGCCGGACGGCAGCCGGGTCGGCTTCCCGGACCCGGCGGAGGGGCCGGTCCGGCCCGGCGACGTCCTCGCCCACTGGGAGCTGCACCAGCGGGCGCAGGTGCACCCCGCCACGCTGTGCGTACGCCGGCGGCTCGTTGTCGCCCTCGGCGGGTGGACCGCCCTTCCGGCCTCGGGCGACACCGGGCTGCTGCTCGCGCTGGACGCGTTCAGCCCGGGGTGGTTCACCGCCGAGGCGGGGCTCCTCTACCGGAAGCACGAGGGCCAGATCACCACCGACCCGGCGCACGCGCGGGGGCCCGAGTGGGATGCCCGGATGCGGCTCATCGGGGAGCGGGCCAGGGCGCTCCGGGAGCTGTTCGGAGCGCGTTAGCGTGCCGTGCGCCGCGCGTACGCGTCGAGCCAGGCGGGGAGTTCGGTGAGCGAGGCGAGGACGGTGTCCGCTCCGGCCGTGCGCAGTTCCTCCGCGTCGCAGGGGCCCGTCGCGACGGCCACCGGGACGGCGTTCGCGGCCCGGGCGCCGCGCACGTCGCCGACGTGGTCGCCCACGTAGACCGTGGCGCCGTGCTCCTTCAGCGCCACCGCCTTCTGCTCGGCCCAGAGGTTGCCCACGACGACGTCCGGCTCGATGCCGAGGTGGGCCAGGTGCAGCTTGGCGTTCGGCTCGTACTTGGCGGTGACGACCATGGTCCGGCCGCCGTGCTCCCGTATCGCCTCGATCGCCTCCCGGGCGCCGGGCATGGCGAGGGTCGGCTCGATGGCGTACGCGGGGTACATCGCGCGGTACCGGTTCGCCACGGCGGGCACGTCGGCGGCGGGGAACCAGTTCGCGAGCTCCTCCTCCAGCGGCGGGCCCAGCCGGCTCACCACGAGATCGGTGTCGATCCAGGTGCCCGTCTCGGCGACGAGGGCCTCGTAGACGGCCTTGATGCCGGGGCGGGAGTCGATGAGCGTCATGTCCAGGTCGAAGCCGACCGTCAGCGGTGAGGGAGTCATGCCCCCATTCTGAACGCCGTACGGGCCCGGCCGGGCGGCCCCCTCTACCGGCGTCTCGCGCGCCACACCAGGAACAGCGCCGACGCCACCGCCGCCGCGCGTACGGTGACCGGCCAGACGTCGCCCAGCGCGTCCTTCATGCCGTGTTCCGGGATCGGGGCGCCCCAGCGGCCGTCCATGCGGCCCCAGAGCCAGACCAGGGCCGCCGCCGCCACCGCGCCGGGGAGGCCCATCGCGGCCCACTTCGCTTCCGCGCGGGAGAGTTTGCGGGAGCTGTACGCGAGCAGCCAGCCGCCCGCGAGGGCCAGCAGGGAGCCCATCACCGCCCCCACCACGAGGAGGGCCGCCGCCAGCAGCAGCACGGGGTGGCCGAAGCCCCGGCGGGGGGCCGCCGCGGGGGCCGCCGGGGCCGGGCGGGCGCGGCGGAACCGGCGGCGCGCCCTCGCCGGAGGCGCCTCCGGCTCCGCCTCTTCCGGGGCCTCGTCCCCGTCCTCGTCCTCCGCTTCCGCCTCTGCCTCCGGCGGCCTCAGCAGCGCCGGGATCTCCACGCCGCCCCGGAAGCCCGGCACCGCCGCCCCCGGGCCGAACTCGCCGAACGCCCCCGGCCCGGTCTCGCCGAACGGCCCCGGTTCGTCCCGCCACCAGTCGGCGTCACCGGCGTCCGGCCCGGCCTCGTCCATGCCCAGCCGGTGCGGCGCGGAGGCGTCCGGGTCCGCCTGGGCCGGGACGAAGGCCTCCGGAGCCTCGGCGTCCCGGTCCCTCCGGCGCAGGGCGAAGGCCCCCTTGCCGGCCCGGCGCCCGGCCGAGGCGCCCTTGCCCCGACCGGGCGGGGCGGCGGCGCCCGCGCCCTTCCCACGCGAGGCCGGGGCTCCGCGGTCCACCCGGCGCGCCGCCGACGCCTCGTCGCGCGACCGGCGCGGCGCATCGCCCGGGCCCGCCTCCCCACGCGACGCCGACACCCCGCCGTCCACCCCACGCACCCCCGACGCCTCATCACGCGACCCACGCGGCGCACCGCCCGGGCCCGCCTCCCCACGCGAAGCCGACACCCCGCCGTCCACCCCACGCGCCCCCGACGCCTCGTCGCGCAAGCGGCGCGGCGCACCGCCCGGGTCCACCCCGCGCGCCCCCGACGCCTCGTCACCCGCGCGGCGCGGCGCACCGCCCAGGTCCACCCCACGCGGCCCCGCCGTATCCGGGGCCGCCGGGCGCCGCCTCACGCCCGGAAGACGCGCGCGGCGCGGGTCCGGGATTTCCGGGGGGTCCGGCGGCTCCGACGCCCCCGCCCTCGCCGCCGCCGCGACCAGTTCGTCCGGGGTGCCCAGGGTGCCGATGATGCGGCGCACCTGGCCGGGGGTGTGGGCCCGCTGGGCCGTACGCTGCCGCTCGATCTCCGTCCGGAGCTCCGCCACCAGCCTCATCCGGGCGCCCGACGGCATCTGCTGCTGCTGGGCCAGGTCGCCGACCCGGCTCAGATAGTCGTAGACGAGCTGGTCGCTTTCGATCCCCACGCGTCGCTTCCCCTCGGTTCCCCACCACCGGCCTGCACCGACGGTAGCGCCCTCAGGGCTGTCCGGAGCGGCTACCGTGGGGCGGATGGGGACGACCACACCACCGCGGACGCTCGCCGAGGCGCTGCGCGCCCGGGACGACGAGTCACTGGCCGGGCTGCTGCGGGCGCGGCCCGATCTCCTCTCCCCCGTGCCGGGCGACATCACACAGCTGGCCACGCGCGCGGGCACCCGCGCCTCCGTCGTACGCGCCCTGGAGCGCCTCGACCGGTTCGCCCTGCAGACCGCCGAGGCGCTGGCGGTCGCACCCGACCCGGCGCCGTACGGGACGCTGCTCGGGCTGCTGACCGGCGACGGGCAGGACGACGGCGAGCAGCGCGACGACGTGGGCGCCGCGATCGTGGCGGCGCTGCCCGGCGCGGTCGGGACCCTGCGCGAGCAGGCGCTCGTGTGGGGCGACGACGACCGGCTCCGGCTCGTACGCACGGCGCGGGAGCTGCTGTCGCCGTCGCCGCAGCACCCCTCCCCCACCGGCCTCGGGCCGACCGTCGCCGAGGCCACCGCCGGGATGTCCCCCGGCCGGCTCCAGGAGATCCTGGCCGCCGCCGGGCTGCCCGCCACGCACGACCCGGTGTCCGCGGTGGCGGCCCTGACCGCGCTGTTCACGGACCGCGCCCGGATGGGCGAGCTCCTGGACACCGCGCCCATGGAGGCCCTGGCGGTGCTGGACCGGCTCGTGTGGGGGCCGCCGTACGGGGAGGTCACGCCGCACCCGGCGCCGCCCGTGAAGTGGCTGCGCGACCGGGGGCTGCTGCTGCCCGTCTCGACCCGGACCGTCGTCCTGCCGCGCGAGGCGGCCCTGCATCTGCGGGCCGGGCGCGCCCACCGGACGCCCGAGCCCCGGCCGCCGGTCGTGGCCGCCGTCGCCGAACGCGATCCACAGGCTGTGGACGGCGCGGCGGCCGGCCAGGCGTTCCTGGCGGTGACGACCGTCGAGGAGCTGCTGAAGCACTGGAACGGCGGCGGCCCGGCCGTCCTGCGCGCCGGCGGACTGAGCGTCCGGGAGCTGCGGAGGACGGCCACCGCGCTGGACGTCCAGGAGCCGGTCGCCGCGTTCTGGGTGGAGCTCGCGTACGCGGCCGGGCTGCTGGCGTCCGACGGCGAGGCGGACGAGCGGTACGCGCCGACACCGGCGTCCGACGAGTGGCTGGAGCTGCCCGCGGAGGAGCGCTGGGTCTCCCTCGCGACGGCCTGGCTCGCCGCCACCCGGGCCTCCGGCCTGGTCGGCGGGCAGGACGCGAAGGGGCGGGCGCTGTCCGCCCTCGGCCCGGACCTGGACCGTTCCGCCGCGCCCGAGGTGCGCCACCGGGTCCTCGCCCTGCTCGACGCGCTGCCCGCCGGCACCGCGCCCGACCCCGAGTCCGTGCTCGCCCGGCTCCGCTGGGAGCGCCCGCTGCGCGGGGCCGCCGCCTCGGAAGGCACCACGGATCTGCGGTCCCGGATCGCCCTGTGGACCCTGAACGAGTCGGAACTCCTGGGCATCACCGGGCGCGGCGCGCTCGCCGCCCACACCCGCGCCCTGCTCACCGAGGGGCCCGCGAAGGCCGCCGGCCTGCTCGCCCCGCTGCTGCCGGAGCCCCTGGACCACGTCCTGCTCCAGGCCGACCTGACGGCCGTCGCGCCCGGTCCGCTTCAGCGCCCGCTGGCCGACATGCTCGGCACGCTCGCGGACATCGAGTCCAAGGGCGGCGCGACGGTGTACCGCTTCACGCCCGGGTCCGTCCGCCGTGCCCTGGACGCCGGGCGGACCGCCGCCGACCTGCACGCCTTCCTCGCCACGCACAGCCGTACGCCGGTGCCGCAGCCGCTGAGCTATCTCATCGACGACGTGGCCCGTCGCCACGGGCACCTCCGGATCGGGGCCGCCTCCTCGTACGTGCGGTGCGACGACGAGACCGTGCTCGGCGAGATCCTGGCCGACAAGCGGTCCGCCGCGCTGCGGCTGCGCCGGATCGCGCCGACGGTGCTGGCGGCGCGGGCCGATCCGGCGTCCCTGCTCGACGGGCTGCGCGAGATGGGTTACGCCCCCGCCGCGGAGTCCGCCGACGGCGACGTCCTGATCACCCGGGCCGGCGCCCACCGCACCCCGCCCCGCTCCGCGCCCGCCCCCGTCCCCGAGGGCCCGCCCGTGCCGGACACCACGCTGCTCGGCGCGGCGGTCCGGGCGATCCGGGCGGGGGACGACGCCGCGACGGTCGTCCACGCCCGGAAGGACACCGCGGCCACCACGCCCCCGGGCGCGCTGCCCCGCACCACCGCGGCGGAGACCCTGGTCACCGTCCAGGCCGCCGCGATGACCGGCTCCGCGGTGTGGATCGGCTACGTCAACGCGGACGGCGCGGCGAGCCAGCGCGTGATCGCCCCGGTCCGCGTGGAGGGCGGCTACGTCACGGCGTACGACCACACGGCGGACGAGATCCGCACGTACCCGCTGCACCGCATCACGGGCGTGGCGGAGCTGGCGGAGTAGGCCGACCGGTCTGCCCCGGCCCGGGCCGCCCGCCCTGCGAGCCGCCCGCGCACATTCAAGCCCGTCCGGCGCTTGAGGACGGAACCCCCTGCCCCGGTCCGGGGCGACCGCGCGAGGCCCCCAGTCGTACCGGGCCAACGACACATGCCCCACCGATGCGGCACACTGGAGGTTTCCCCCGAGCCGGAAGGGCCAACACGCGTGAGCGGACCCCTCATCGTCCAGAGCGACAAAACGCTCCTCCTCGAAGTCGACCACGAGCAGGCCGACGCCTGCCGCCGGGCCATCGCGCCGTTCGCCGAGCTGGAGCGCGCGCCCGAGCACATCCACACCTACCGGCTGACCCCGCTCGGGCTGTGGAACGCCCGCGCGGCCGGGCACGACGCCGAGCAGGTCGTGGACGCGCTCGTGACGTACTCCCGCTACCCCGTGCCGCACGCGCTGCTCGTCGACATCGCCGAGACGATGGACCGCTACGGCCGCCTCACCCTGTCCAAGCACCCCGTGCACGGGCTCGTCCTGACGACGACGGACCGGCCGGTGCTTGAGGAGATCCTCCGGTCGAAGAAGGTGCAGCCCCTGGTGGGCGCCCGGATCGACCCCGACACCGTCGCCGTGCACCCCTCCGAGCGCGGCCAGATCAAGCAGACGCTGCTCAAGCTCGGCTGGCCCGCCGAGGACCTCGCGGGGTACGTGGACGGCGAGGCGCACCCGATCGAGCTGGACGAGGACGGCTGGGCGCTGCGCCCGTACCAGCAGCAGGCCGTCGACGGCTTCTGGCACGGCGGGTCCGGCGTCGTCGTGCTGCCCTGCGGCGCGGGCAAGACGCTCGTCGGGGCGGGCGCGATGGCGCAGGCCAAGGCGACGACCCTGATCCTCGTGACGAACACCGTCTCCGCCCGCCAGTGGAAGCACGAGCTGGTGAAGCGCACCTCGCTGACCGAGGACGAGATCGGTGAGTACAGCGGGACGCGGAAGGAGATCCGGCCGGTCACGATCGCCACCTACCAGGTGCTGACGACCCGCCGCAAGGGCGTCTACCCGCACCTGGAGCTGTTCGACTCCCGCGACTGGGGACTCGTGATCTACGACGAGGTGCACCTGCTCCCCGCCCCCGTCTTCAAGTTCACCGCCGACCTCCAGGCCCGCCGCCGCCTCGGCCTGACCGCGACCCTGGTCCGCGAGGACGGCCGCGAGTCGGACGTCTTCTCGCTCATCGGCCCCAAGCGGTTCGACGCGCCGTGGAAGGAGATCGAGGCGCAGGGCTACATCGCCCCGGCGGACTGCGTCGAGGTCCGGGTCAACCTCACGGACTCGGAGCGCCTGGCGTACGCGACCGCCGAGGCCGAGGAGAAGTACCGGTTCTGCGCGACGACCGCGACGAAGCGGAAGGTCACCGAGGCGCTGGTACGCCGGCACAAGGGCGAGCAGACCCTCGTCATCGGGCAGTACATCGACCAGCTGGACGAGCTGGGGGCGCATCTGGACGCCCCGGTGATCAAGGGCGAGACGAGCAACGCGCAGCGCGAGAAGCTGTTCGACGCGTTCCGGCAGGGCGAGCTGAACGTGCTGGTGGTGTCGAAGGTGGCGAACTTCTCCATCGACCTGCCGGAGGCGACGGTCGCCATCCAGGTGTCGGGGACGTTCGGTTCGCGCCAGGAGGAGGCGCAGCGCCTGGGCCGGGTGCTGCGGCCGAAGGCCGACGGGCACGAGGCTCGGTTCTACTCGGTCGTCGCGCGCGACACGATCGACCAGGACTTCGCGGCCCACCGCCAGCGGTTCCTGGCCGAGCAGGGCTACGCGTACCGCATCGTCGACGCGGACGAGCTGCTGTCGGAGAGCTGAGGGAGGCGCGGGGGTGCGGTCAGCGCCGCCGCACCCCCGCCTCCTCCGCGTACTCGCCGAGGACGACGACCCCGAAGGCGGCCTGCGCGAAGACCTTCACGGCCCGCAGGGCGCCGGAGGCGCGGTTGTGGGGGTGACCGGGGGCCGCGGTGGCGCCGGTCCTTCTCGGGTCAAGGGTGACGGTGCTCATGTGTCCATGGTGCTCCGGGCGGGTGTGCCGGGGCGTCGCCCCGCGGGCGGAAGCTCGGCGCCGCCCGCGTACGCCTCCGGTCGCACGGCATCCCCTACGGGGCGGACGGCGTCTCCTCGGGGGCGGACGACCCTCGGAGCCGTAAAAAAACCATTCGCGCGCACCCCCCGGCCCCCGGTACACTCCCCGGTCTGCCCGCCTCCCGAACCGTGGTACCGGCGGCCCCCGAGGGGCCCTGCCGGCAGCCGGGGGAGCGCCGCCGACCGGACGGAAACCGGCCGACACCGTACGCACGATCGATCCCCGAGCGGACCGCACACCCCCAAGGGTGAGACGCGGTCCGCCGTCCTGCGTTGAATGCCGGAGGCAACACCGTGCCCGCGCACGAATTCGAGAGCGACACCACCACCGACCCCCTCGCCCATGAGCGCGCCCATCTCGCGGCCTCGCGCGCCGCGCTGCGCGCCATGCGGGAGGACGCCCAGGCCCTGGACATCCGCGACGTCACCGCGAACTGGGTGAACGCGGCCGTGCTCCAGGCGCAGATCGACGAGCGGATCAAGTCGCTCGCGGACCTGGCGCACACCCCGCTGTTCTTCGGGCGCCTGGACTACCTGCACGTCGTCGGGGCGGAGCAGGCCGAGGGCGCGGAGGGCGAGCAGTTCTACATCGGGCGCCGCCATGTGCACGACGCGGCGGGCGACCCGATGGTGATCGACTGGCGCGCCCCGGTCTCCCAGCCGTTCTACCGGGCGTCCCGCAAGGACCCGCTGGACGTCGGCCGCAGGCGCCGCTTCGGCTACACCGGCGGCGACCTCACCGCGTACGAGGACGAGCACCTGACCGACCCCGCCGAGGCGGAGCAGACCAGCAAGCTGCTCCAGGCGGAGATCGAGCGCCCCCGCGTCGGCCCCATGCGGGACATCGTCGCGACGATCCAGCCGGAGCAGGACGAGATCGTCCGCAGCGAGCTGGGCGGCACGGTCTGCGTGCAGGGCGGCCCCGGCACCGGGAAGACCGCCGTGGGCCTGCACCGGGTCGCGTATCTGCTGTACGCGCACCGCGAGCGCCTGGCCCGCACCGGCACCCTGGTCGTCGGGCCGAACCGCTCCTTCCTGCACTACATCGAGCAGGTGCTCCCGGCCCTCGGCGAGCTGGAGGTCAAGCAGGCGACCGTCGAGGACCTGGTGACCGGGCAGATCGAGGTCAGGGGCACGGACGAGGCCCCGGCCGCCGTCGTGAAGGGCGACGCCCGCATGGCGGAGGTGCTGCGGCGCGCCCTCCGGTCGCACGTCACGCCGCCGGCCGAGCCGGTGATGGTGGTGCGCGGCTCGCGGCGCTGGCGGGTGCCGGCGTACGAGATCGAGGAGATGGTCCAGGAGCTGCTGACCCGGGACATGCGGTACGGCGCCGCGCACGAGGCGCTGCCGCAGCGCATCGCGCACGCGGTCCTGGTGCGGATGGAGCAGGCGGGCGAGGCTCCCGACGACCGGGTGCAGAACGCGGTGGCCCGCAACCCCGCCGTGAAGGCGGCCGTCAAGGCGATCTGGCCCGCCGTGGACCCGGCGAAGCTGGTCCTGCGGCTGCTGTCCGACCCGGAGTTCCTGGCGGAGCACGCGGCGGGGCTGCTCACCGAGGACGAGCAGAAGGCGATCCTGTGGACCAAGCCCGCCCGCAGCGTGAAGACCGCCAAGTGGTCGGCGGCGGACGCGGTCCTGATCGACGAGGCGGCCGACCTGGTGTCGCGCACGCACTCGCTCGGCCATGTCGTGATCGACGAGGCGCAGGACCTCTCCCCCATGCAGTACCGCGCGGTCGGCCGCCGCTGCTCGACCGGTTCGGCGACCGTCCTCGGCGACCTCGCGCAGGGCACGACCCCCTGGTCCACACAGAGCTGGGAGCAGGCGCTGAGCCACCTCGGCAAGGCGGACGCCGTGGTGGAGGAGCTGACGGCCGGCTTCCGCGTGCCGCGCGACGTGATCGCGTACGCCTCCCGGCTGCTCCCGGTGATCTCGCCGGGTCTGACGCCGGTGGAGTCGGTGCGTGAGTCGCCGGGTTCGCTGTCGGTACGCGAGGTGGCCTTGGATGGCCTGGACGCGGCCGTCGTCGCGGCCTGCGAGGAGTCCCTGACGCACGAGGGCTCGATCGGCCTGATCGCCGCCGACGCCCGCGTCCCGGCCCTGGCCGACGCGCTGACGGCGGCCGGCCACACCTACCTCTCCCCCGGCCAGGAGACGACCGCCGAGACCCGGCTGACCCTGGTCCCCGCGTCGCTGGCGAAGGGCCTGGAGTACGACTACGTGGTGCTCGACGAGCCGGCCGCCGTGGTCGACGGCGAACCCGACGAACGCACGGGCCTGCGCCGCCTGTACGTGGCGCTGACCCGTGCGGTCTCCGGCCTGGCGGTGCTGCACTCGGCACCGCTGCCGGGGGAGCTGGCCTAGCGGGGAAGTGAACGGGGGCGGGGGGACCCGTTGTCCACCCCCGCCCCCGCCCGGTCATCAACCGGCGGTGCAGGCCCGCCCGTTCAGCTTCACCGTGCCCGGGTCGGCCGCCGGGCCCGTGCGGCTGCTGTTGAACCCGAAGTCCACCGAGGCCCCGGGCGCGATGGTCCGGTTCCAGGACAGCGGCGCGGCCGTCACCGTCCTCCCGTACTGGCCGATCTCGGCGCTCCAGGTGTGGCTGAGCTTCTGGTCACCGGGCAGCAGCCAGGTCAGCGACCACGGGGTGACGGGCTCGGTGCCGGTGTTCTTCACCGTGACCGTGGTGGTCGAACCGGTGCTCCACGGGTGCGAGGAGTACGTCACCTGGCAGGAGCGCTCCGGGCCCGTGGCGTCGCCCGCGTCGTCCAGATAGGAGGCGATGTAGGCCAGCGGGGCGTTCCAGTTGATCGCGACCTCGTTGGTGGCGTACGAGCCGTTGTCGTCCAGGTAGCACATCGCCGCCGCGCACCCCTTGAGCTTCGAGGCGGCCTCCGGGTCGCCCGAGGTCGGGGCGGTCAGGTTCGGCCCGCCCGCGAGGGACCCGGCCGGCGGGTGCGGCAGGGACGGGTCGGACTCGTGGGCCCAGAAGCGGTGGTGCTGGTTCTGCGAGTACCGCTCGCCGTAGCCGGTGACGTACGACTGGTTGAGCGGGTTGCGCCCGAAGAGGTAGTCCGCGCCGCGCAGCACGGCGTCGCGGTAACCGGTCTCACCGGTGAGGTCGGCGGCCGTCGCCAGCACGATCATGTTGTTCAGGACCTGGCTGTTGGAGCCCCAGGCGTAGTTGAGGTCCTTGGGCGCGTACGGCACGCCGTACAGCTGGTCCTCGGTCTGCGCCTTGTACCGGTCGGCGGCCGTCGTCACGACGTTCCGTACGTCCGCGAGCTGGGCGGCCGTCAGGTCGTTCGGGACCGTGGCCAGGGTCAGCACGCCGAGCCCGGCGGTGCCGCCCCACCAGATGCCCCCGTCGGCGGGGAAGGCCGCGTCCACGTCTCCGTGCAGCGGCGAGTCCAGCAGCGCCTGCCGGTAGGTGTCCTCGCCGGTGGTGGTGAACAGCTCGGCGGCGGCCCAGTAGAACTCGTCGCGCACGTCGTTGTCCTCGTACGTCCCGCCCCCGACGCCGTCCGCCGGGCTGGCGAGCACGGCCGGGTGGGCCTTCGCGGCGGCCCACGCCGTCTCGGCGGTGGTACGGCACTTGGCGGCGAACTCCGCGTCGAACGGGGCGTAGAGGCGGGCGCACTGGGCGGCCGTCGCGGCGAGGTTCAGGGTCGCGGCGGTCGTCGGCGGGTGCAGTTCGCGCTGCTGCGGGTCGAGTTCGGGCCGCATCGGCAGGCCGGTCCAGTTGGCGTCGTGCACCTTGTGGTGGGCCATGCCCGCCAGCGGCTCGCCCGCCGGGACCTGCATGCGCATCAGGAAGTCCAGCTCCCAGCGCGCCTCGTCCAGGATGTCCGGCACGTCGTTGCCGTGCTCGGGCACCCGCAGCGCGCCGTCGCCCAGCTCGGCGGACTCCGCGCCGTCGGCGGTCAGGGTGCGCTCGTAGGTGTCCATCAGCTCGGCGACCGCGATGCCGCCGTTCACGACGTACTTGCCGTGGTCCCCGGCGTCGTACCAGCCGCCGCGCACGTCGAGCCGGTAGTCGCAGACGCCCTCCTGGCACGGTACGTCCGTGTCGCCCTTGTTCGGCGCGACCCCGAGGTGCCCGGCCGGGCGCGCGTACTCCTCGCCGACCAGGTCCGCGTCGATCGCGATGCCGCTGCGGTTGTGGTAGAAGTACGCGAGCGAGTCGGACCGGAGGCTGTCGTAGAGGTCCGCCCGGATCGAGAAGGGCTCGCTGACCTGCCCGTCCGCCTCGATCGTGAAGCCGTCGCCGGTGGCGGTGGCGGCGCTGAAGTCGAAGGTGTGCACGTTCTGCCGCGAGGTCGGGTCCTCACCGCCGGGAGTGGTCGTCCCGCTCGCGACGGTCGCCCCGCCGGCCGCCTTCAGCGTCCACGGCAGCGGATCGGTCGCGTCGGTGACCAGGGTGCCGGTCTTCGGCCCCTTGGGCAGATAGCCGACCTGGTTGACGCGGACCGGCGACCCGGTGTCGGGCACGTACACGGGCGGCTCGGCGCCCCCGCGCAGCGACACGTCGTCCACGCAGAAGGTCGCCGCCTCCGCGCCCCCGCCGACCTGGAACGCCACCTGCGCCCCGTCCTGGTCCGCGGCGGCGGTGAACACGTGCGTGTAGGCGGTGGCCTCGGCGCCGATGTGATCGGTCGCGGACAGATCGGTGGTGTACGGCTCCGTCGCCATCTGCACGTTGGTGTGGATGGACAGCGGTACGGTCGAACTCGCCGTGTACGTGAGGGTGTACGCCTCACCCGCGACGAGCGGGATGTCGTTCTGCCCGATGATCGCGTCCCACGGGTTGGCCGTCCCGCCCGGCACCTCGGCACACAGCCGCCCGTCCACGACGGCGACGGGCGCGTTGGCCGTGGACCACCAGGGCGCGGTCCCCGCGGAGAAGTCACCGTTGGTGATCTGCTCCGGAGCGGGGTCGCCGTCGGCGGCGACGGCCCCGGGGGCGGTCAGGATGCCGCCGCAGAGGGCGGCGGCGGCGAGGACGCCGAACGCGCGGCGTCTGCGCCGGAGGGAGGACGGGGGCGAGGAGGCGTTCACCGGGAGCCTTTCGTCGTGGGGGCTGACCGATCACCGGATGGGAGCGCTCCCACAACACACGGGCATGCCGGGGAGGCGGCCATGGGAGCGTTCCCATCACTGCGAGGCCATTGTGGGGCGAGGGGCGCGGGTTGCGCCAGGGTCATGACAGAACGACGCGGGGCGGGGATGCGGGGGGTGCCCCCGCACCCACGGGACTACGCACGGCGGCGGACCTCGGCCCCGCCGACACCCCGCGCCTCGCCGGCGCTCACGGCCTCCCCCAGGCCGCACTCGGCGACAGCACTGAGGACGTCAAGGCGATACGTACGCTCTCACGAGTCATCGACGCCATCCGCGCCGAGCAAGCCGACCGCGCCGAGGCCGCCCCAGGAGGCCGCGTCGGAGATTGACGGCCTCTCGGCCGAGGTCCGCGGCAGCTGGCTTCCGCAGGGTGCGAAGGCGGGGCCCTCTTTGAGGATCGCCTCTTCGGACGGGCTGGCGGCTTCCTCCCGTCATGTGACATCGCGTGGCAGGGCCTCTGGTGGAGCCGGTCCTCGATGACGAGGTCCGGATTCACCAGAGGCCGTCTGCTGCGGTGGTCGCCGGCGGCGGCTGCCACCCGCACCGGGTGCACGCCCCTTCGGCCGCCGCCGGGAGGTTCCCGGAGCCATGCCCCGCCGATACCGGGACCACGACGTGCGCCGGGGCACGGCAGGCCCCGCCCCATACCCCCCTAGCGCCGGTCCAGCACTCCCCGCCACTCCCGCACCGCGTCCGCGGACACCGGACCCGCCCAGCCGTCCGGCCGCGCGGCGCCGCCGATGTGCACCGCGTCGATCCCCGCGTCCAGGAGCGCCGGCAGGTGCTCCAGCCGCAAGCCGCCCCCGACGAGAATCCGCGGTTCGTACCCCGGCTCGCCCGCCCGGCCCGCCTCGGCCACCAACGTCGGTATCCCCGCGTCCACCCCGGCCGCCGAACCGGCCGTCAGGTAGGTGTCCAGCCCCGGCAGATCCGCGAGCGCCTTGCGCAGCGCGTCCCGGTCGGCCGCCCGGTCGATCGCCCGGTGGAACGTCCACCGGCAGCCGTCCAGCACGGCGACGAGCCGCTCGACCGCGACCAGGTCCGGGTTCCCGTCCGCGTCCAGGAAGCCGAGCACGAACTCGTCCGCCCCCTCGGCCCGCAGCTCGCGCGCCTTGCGTACGAGTATCTCGACGTCACCGGCCGCGAAGCCGTCGGCGACCCTGAGCATCACCCGCAGCGGAATGTCCACCGCGGCACGGATCGCCGCGAAGGTCGCGCAGGACGGGGTGAGGCCGTCCGCCGCCATGTCGGTGACCAGCTCAAGCCGGTCCGCACCACCCGCCTGGGCGGCGACCGCGTCCTCCGCGTCGAGAGCGATCACCTCCAGGACTGCACGGTTGCTCATGGGAACCCAATCTCCAGGAAGCAGCAATAGGTCTAGTCCAATGGCCAGCCTACGGGGCGGTAGGCCGAGGGCGCAGCCCTGACCGTGAACGTGAAGATACGCGAGGCCGGAGGGCCGACCGGTGACCGACCGACGCGCCCCGCACGCCCCGCAGAGGATCACCCTTGCTTCGACATAGGGGGTGGGGGTATACATGAACCACAAGCGCATACCCCAGGGGGGTACCCAGGACGGGGTGCCCCGATCACCACGAGGAGGGCCCCGTGTCAGCGCACACCGCAGCGCACACCGCAGCGACCGCCCACGCCCCGAAGGCCGAGGTCGAGCTGGCCGTCGGGGGCATGACCTGCGCCTCCTGCGCGGCCCGCATCGAGAAGAAGCTCAACCGGATGGACGGCGTGACGGCCGCCGTCAACTACGCCACGGAGAAGGCCCACGTGACGTACGACGGCGCCGCCGTCTCCGTACAGGACCTCATCGCCACGGTCGAGAAGACCGGCTACACCGCGCACGAGCCCGCGCCCCCGGCGCGCGCGACGGACGAGGAGGCGGACGTACCCGCCGCGCGGGAGGCCGACACCCTGCGGCAGCGGCTGGTCACGGCCGTGCTCCTCGCCGTGCCGGTGATCGCGATGTCGATGATCCCGGCGCTCCAGTTCGACAACTGGCAGTGGCTCGCCCTCACCCTCACCGCCCCCGTCGTCACCTACGCCGGCTGGCCGTTCCACCGGGCCGCGTGGACCAACGCCCGGCACGGCGCGGCGACGATGGACACCCTGATCTCCCTCGGCACGTCGGCCGCGTTCCTGTGGTCGCTGTGGGCGCTGTTCTTCGGCACCGCCGGCATGACCGGCATGACGCACCCGTTCGAGCTGACCATCGGCCGCACCGACGGCGCGGGGAACATCTATCTGGAGGCGGCGGCCGGCGTCACCGCGTTCATCCTCGCCGGGCGCTACTTCGAGTCCCGGTCGAAGCGGAAGGCGGGCGCCGCGCTGAGGGCCCTCCTCGAACTGGGCGCCAAGGAGGTCACCGTCCTGCGCGACGGCCGCGAGGTGACCGTGGACACGGCGGACCTCCGCGTCGGCGACCGCTTCCTCGTCCGCCCCGGCGAGAAGATCGCCACGGACGGCACGGTGGTCGAGGGCTCCTCGGCGGTGGACGCGTCCATGCTCACCGGCGAGTCCGTCCCGGTCGAGGTCGGCGTCGGCGACACGGTGACCGGCGCGACGCTCAACGCGGGCGGCCGGCTCGTGGTCGAGGCGACCCGCGTCGGCGCGGACACCCAGCTGGCCCGGATGGCGAAGCTGGTCGAGGACGCGCAGAACGGCAAGGCGGCGGCACAGCGCCTCGCGGACCGGATCTCGGCGGTCTTCGTCCCCGTGGTCATCGCCCTCGCGCTGGGCACCCTGGGCTTCTGGCTGGCGGACGGCGCCGGGCTCACGGCCGCGTTCACGGCGGCGGTGGCGGTCCTGATCATCGCCTGCCCGTGCGCGCTCGGCCTCGCCACGCCGACCGCGCTCATGGTCGGCACGGGGCGCGGCGCCCAGCTCGGCATCCTGATCAAGGGCCCCGAGGTCCTGGAGTCCACCCGCCGGGCCGACACGATCGTCCTGGACAAGACGGGCACCGTCACCACCGGCCGCATGACCCTCCAGGCCGTCCGCACCGCCCCCGACACCACCGAGTCCGACGTCCTCCGCCTCGCCGGCGCCCTGGAACACGCCTCCGAACACCCCATCGCCCAGGCGGTGGCGACCGGAGCCGCCGAGCGCACGGGCGCCGCTCTTCCCACCCCGGAGGACTTCGCAAACGTCCCCGGCCTGGGCGTCCAGGGCGTGGTCGACGGCCACGCGGTCCTCGTCGGCCGCGAACAGCTCCTCGCGGAGTGGGAGATCCGCCTCCCCGCGGACCTGGCCGCCCGCAAGGCCGAGGCGGAGGCAGCCGGCCGCACGGCGATCGCGGTCGCCTGGGACGGCGAGGCGCGCGCGGTGCTGGAGGTGGCCGACGCGGTGAAGGACACCAGCGCGGAGGCGATCACCCGCCTGCGCCGCCTGGGCCTGAGGCCCATCCTGCTGACCGGCGACAACCGGGCGGTGGCGGAGTCGGTCGCGGCCGAGGTCGGCATCGACGAGGTGTACGCGGAGGTCATGCCGCAGGACAAGGTGGACGTCGTCAAGCGCCTCCAGGCGGAGGGCCGCTCGGTGGCGATGGTCGGCGACGGCGTGAACGACGCCGCCGCGCTGGCCCAGGCCGACCTGGGCCTGGCGATGGGCACGGGCACGGACGCGGCCATCGAGGCGGGCGACCTGACCCTGGTCCGCGGCGACCTCCGCGCGGCCCCGGACGCGATCCGCCTGGCCCGCCGGACCCTGAGCACCATCCGGACGAACCTGTTCTGGGCCTTCGCGTACAACGTGGCGGCGCTCCCGCTGGCGGCGGCGGGCCTGCTGAACCCGATGATCGCGGGCGCGGCGATGGCGTTCTCGTCGGTCTTCGTGGTCGGCAACTCGCTGCGGCTGCGGAGGTTCCGGGGCGAGTCGTGAATCCCAGCCCGTCCGGCGTCTGAGGACGGAACCGTTCATCGGGTGGCCCCGAATCCCCGGTCCACCGCCCACCAGGGCAACGGTTCCGTCCTCAGACGCCGGACGGGTACGCGGCCAACCGCTCCTCCAGCCGCCCCCGGACCTCCGGCCACTCCTCCGCCGTGATCGAGAAGATCGCCGAATCCCGCAGCCGCCCCTCCTCACCGGGCACCCACGACCGGGACCAGTTCCGCAGGACGCCCTCGAAGCGCGCGCCCACCGACTCGATGGCGGCCCGCGAACGCCGGTTGCGCGCGTCGGTCTTGAGGTCCACCCGCGAGACGCCCCACTCCTCGAACGCGTGCCGGAAGAGCAGGTACTTGGACTCGGTGTTCACACCGGTGCCCTGCGCGGACGCGGCGAGCCAGGTGAAGCCGACCTCGATGGCGGTGAGGCTGTCGTCATCCCCCCAGTGGCGCGGTTCCCAGTACGCCGTGGCCCCGATGACCTGCCCGGACTCCCGGTCCACCTGGACGTAGGGCGCCAGCTTCCCGTCGGCGGCTCTTCCCAACTGGGCCTCGATGTATCCCTCGACCTCCCCGGGCCCGGGCACCCAGGTGTATCCGTACGCGTCCCGGTTCTCCTGGCCCGCGCGCAACAGCCCGTCCGCGTGCCGGTGTTCGAGCGGTTCGAGCCGCACCCGCGCACCTTCCAGTACCGGCCCCACCAGCACGAAAGTCATCGTTCACCCATCCCATCGGCAGTAATCAGGACACGCGGGCCCGAGCCCGTGCGTACATTCCCAGAGCCCGGCCGGCCTGTCGCCCGAATAAGGCCGTCCGCCAACCCCCTTTGTCAGTCCCCGCGTCTACGCTCGCCGCATGACTTGGATCGACAGTGCGTACGAGTTCCCGGGCCATGAGGTCAACCTCGTGTTCGCCCGGGGCCTGTCCCGCTCCGCGCTCGTCTCCGGACTGCGCGAGCAGCACCGTGAGGCGCTCGCCGAGGGGGAAGCGGGGGGCTGGGCATGGGCGGTGCACGAGATGGCCAACTGGGAGATCGAGGACTACGACAACATCGACTACACGCGCCTCTGCGCGTCCGGGGGCGAGATCGCGGTCATCGTGACCGAGCCGTGCAGCGCCAAGGCGCACGGGCCGGACTTCACCTATCTGCGTGACGGGAAGTGGATCGTCCACTTCAGCTTCGAGGACGTGGAACAGCGCGTCGGCGACAATCCCGACCACATGTCGGCCGAACTGCTCGCCGCGAACCTCATAGGCCCCGACGCGGAATGCCTGGCCTGGGAGACCGATCCGGGCCACGACTGCTACGAGCAGCACGACTCCGACAGGGAGGAGCGGATCGTCCGTGCGATAGCCGCCTGCTTCGGCCTGCCCTCGCCGCCGCTCGCCCGGGAGGTGGCGGCGCTGTGACCGCCCCCTTCATCGCCCCGGACATGTTCGTCACGTACGCCAGGGGCCTCACCCTTCCCACCCTGAGCGGGATCTACTCCGACCTGGGCCTCCCCGCCCGTACGGAGGGCGCGGCCGACGGCTGGGTCTGGCTGACGCACGACGCGGCCACGCACACCGGCGGCGACCTCGCGACCCGGGCGGGCTACCTCACCGGATTCCGCTACGAGGAGCGCTTCGGCAGCCCCAACCCCCTGGAAACCGTGTTCCTGGCCTCCACCCCGGCCTGCGAGTGCCCGCATGGGCAGCGCTACATGGTCCCGCACTGCGAGACTCATCCGTTCCACTTCATCCACAGCAGGCGCGGCTTCTCGACCACGTACTTCAACATGGGCGCCCGCCGCGAGACCCGCCGCCACGGCGACCTGCTGGTACGCGAGCTGCTGGCGGCCGGAATCGTCGGCCGCCGGACCCCGCGTTACGAGGCCGAGCCCGGGTTCAACGCGGACGGTGCCGTGACCCTGCGGATCATCGCCGACCACTTCGGCCTGCCCGCCACGGGCTGAGCAGGCGGCCGGCTCCTGGCGCGGCGACACAAGGACCGCTCCGGCCATGCCCAGAATCGCGGCCACTCAATTACCCTGATTCTCAAGAGAGTTGGTAGTCACCCTCGGACTCCGGGAGCCATCGTGTCCCTTTTGCTCGATCTGGCCGGCCAACTTGCCCCGCACTTCTCCTTCTTCGCCGCCCGCATGGCCGACGGCGTGATGCAGGGCGCCGTGGACCGGATCGCGGACCGGACCGTCGACGCGGGCGAGGGCGTCTTCCGCAGCCTCGTCGCGGCGGACGGCCCGACCGGCGACGACGCGACCGCGCTCACCGCGGAGACCGCCGACGACCTGGACCGCAGGCTCGGGCAGCTGAGCGACGAGCAGCGGGCCACGCTCGCCTCGGCGCTGACCACTTGGCTGGAGGGCCCGCACGGCCGTGACGGCCTCGTGCCCCTGGTGAAGGCCTCCGGCCCGCACGTCTCGGTCCAGTCGCACGGTGACTACAACACGGTGATCGGCTCGGTCGGCACCTTCAACCAGTACCCGAGAGACGGCCGGCCGTGAGCCACGAGCCGGGTGGCGTCTCCAGCCAGTCCTACGGCGACAACAACACGGTCGTCGCCCGGGCCGAGACGCTTCTCCAGATCTTCATCCAGCGGGCCTCGTTCGTCACGGGGTGGCTCTTCCTCGTCCTGGCCGCCGTCCTCGCCGGCTACGCCGGCCTCAACTGGCCGGGCGGCTCTCGCAAGCAGTACGTCGTCTTCTTCGTCTTCCTGCTGCTGGCCTTCCTGGCCTCCGTCGCCCACATCGGCCTGCGCCGCCCCGAGAGCGCCCGCACGACCGCCCCGCGGGGACCGGCCCGCGGAACCGGGGCGGGCCCGGGGCTCCGGCTCCCCGACCTGCTCCTCATCGTCTCGCTCGTCTGCTCCCTGACCAGCTGGTGGGCGTTCCAGAACGTCGTACGCAACGGAGAGGTGGCGGCGACGTTCCACGTGCACGGGACACAGCCCCTGACCGGCGCACCGGGCAGCGTCCTCACCCTCACGCAGACCCAGCCCGACCGGGCCGACCGCAGGGACCGGCTCCGTCTCGCCCTGGAGATCGGGGAGGACGACCCGGCCGCCCCGGCGTGCTCCCACAAGACGCGGGTCGAGGTCACGGCGGTCACCGAGGGGGTCACCCCCCGCCGGACCGACCTGCCCGCCCGCTCCACCACCGACTTCACCCTCGGTGACCTCGCCGGCCGGACCGGGGCGACGTTCGAGATCCGGGTGCGCACCGACGAGGGCTGCACCCTGCGCCTGGTGGACTGGCAGGGCGTCCTGCACAACGACTGACCGACACGGCACAGCGGGTGCGGAACCCGCAGGGAGCGAGGCAGGAGATGGCAGGCGCAGCCCCCCGGCACCGGCGCGCGGTCCTGGTCACGGCGGCCGTCACGACGGCGGCCCTGTGCATGTCCGCGGCCGGCTGCGATTCCGAATCCCCGTCGATCCTGAGCGACCACACGGAGGTCGCGGCCAAGAGCGACCAGCCCGGCACGAGCTTCTCACCGCACGACGGCGAGTACACCGGCTTCGACATCACCGTGGTCGGCACGCTCATGAACATGCTCGGCTACGAGACCCCGCGCTTCAGCGGCGTGCTGTCCAAGAACCGCGCCAAGCTCCTGCACGACGGCGACGTGCAGCTGGTGGCCGCGACCTTCTCGATCACCCCGGACCGGATGGCGACGAAGGAGGAGGGCGGCGACGACCTCGACTTCGTCGGCCCGTACGCCTCCACCCAGCAGGGGTTCCTGATCCGCGAGGCCGACCGGAGCATCCGCACCCTGGCCGATCTCAACGGCAAGATCGTCTGCGTCTGGAAGGGCACCACGTCCGCCAACGAGCTCGCCAAACCGGCGTACGACAAGATCGTCAAGCGGACGGAGGAGGACGCCGGATACTGCGTGAAGGCGCTCAAGGACAAGGAGGTCGACGCGGTCTCCACCGACCAGCTGATCCTCTACGGCTTCGCGGAGGCCAATGCGTCCCTCCGGGTGGTGGACGGCATCAAGTTCGGCGAGCCGAACGATTACGGCATCGCCATGGCCAAGGGCCACCGCGAGGACTGCCTCCGGCTGCGCGACAAGCTCCAACAGTACGTCCGCCAGGCGTCCTCCTGGGAGCGCGACTTCCAGAACAGCCTGCCCGCCGTGCCGAAGGAGACCCGGGACGAGGCCAAGCCCACCGAGGACGAGATCATGGCCCTGTCCTGCGTGGACCGGCCGGGCGACAGCCCCGCCGGCTGACCCCGCGCCGCGCCCCTCTCCTGGAGCCGCCATGACCGACAGCGCGCACAGTCTCCGCACCCGCTGGCACCACGCCCTCGTCGCGGCCCGGGGCGGAGCGGACGGCCCCGATCCGCTGCCGTACGCCGACCGCCTCCTCGCCCGCTGGGCCGAGCCGCAGCGCAGGTACCACACGACCGCGCACCTCGCGGCGGTCCTGGACCGGATCGACACGCTCGCCGGGCATGCCGCCGACGCGGACGCCGTACGCCTGGCGGCCTGGTTCCACGACGCGGTGTACCGGCCCGACCGGTCGGAGAACGAGGAGCGCAGCGCGGCGCTCGCCGAGCGGGCGCTGCCGGAGGCGGGGGTCCCGGACGCGGTGACCGAGGAGGTCGCCCGGCTCGTCCGGCTCACCGTCACGCACGACCCGGCCGCCGGCGACACCAACGGCGAGGTGCTGTGCGACGCGGATCTGGCGATCCTCGCGGCGCCGCCGAAGGAGTACGGGGAGTACGCGGCGCAGGTCCGCGAGGAGTACGGATTCGTGCCGGAGGAGGCGTTCCGGGAGGGCCGGGCGGCGGTGCTGCGGCAACTCCTGGGGCTGCCACGGCTGTTCCGTACCCCGCACGGGGCGAGGGAGTGGGAGCCGAGGGCGCGGCAGAACCTACTGACGGAACTCGAACTGCTCACCCACTGACCGGGAGCGGCCGGGGGGCCGGGGCGCCACCGGAGCCTGGCGGTCGAGGGCCGAGACGGCGGCCAGCGGCCGGGCGGCAGGCGGCCGGGAGGGCCGCCAGCAGCCGGAACCCGGCAGCAGACGGCCGGGCAGCAGACGGCCGGGGCGGCAGACGGCCGGGGCGGCGCTCGGGACCCGGAACCGGCGACCGGCGGCCGGGGCGGCGCTCAGAGCCCGGCGCCCGGGCGGTGCCCGGGGAATGTCAGGAACGTTTCCGCTGTTTCCACTTGTTATGCCTGACTCCGCCGTGCGCACCTCTTCCCGTATGCCCCTGGCCGTATACATCCTCGGCCTCTCGGTCTTCGCCCTGGGCACGAGCGAGTTCATGCTCTCCGGGCTGCTGCCCCCGATCGCGGACGACATGGACGTGTCGATTCCGCGCGCCGGACTCCTCATATCCGCGTTCGCGATCGGCATGGTGATCGGCGCCCCGCTGCTCGCGGTGGCGACGCTGCGGCTGCCGCGCCGCACCACACTCATCGCGCTGATCACGGTCTTCGGCCTCGGCCAGGTCGCGGGCGCGCTCGCACCGACGTACGAGGTGCTGTTCGTTTCCCGCGTGGTCAGTGCGTTCGCGTGCGCCGGTTTCTGGGCGGTCGGGGCGGCCGTCGCCATCGCGATGGTGCCGTTGAACGCGCGGGCCCGCGCCATGGCCGTGATGATCGGCGGACTGTCGATCGCCAACGTGCTGGGCGTCCCGCTGGGCGCGTTCCTCGGCGAGAACCTGGGCTGGCGGTCCGCGTTCTGGGCGGTCGGCGCGGCCTCGGCGGTGGCCCTGGCCGGCGTCGTGACGCTGATCCCGCGCATCCCGCTGCCGGCCGAGAAGCCGCAGCTCAGGCGGGAGATGGGCATCTACCGCGACCGTCAGGTGTGGCTGTCGATCGTGATCACCGCGCTCGCGGCGGGCGGCGTGTTCTGCGCGTTCAGCTACCTCGCGCCGCTGCTGACGGACGTCGCCGGGCTGGACTCCGGCTGGGTGCCGACCGTGCTGGCGCTCTTCGGTGTGGGCGCCCTGGTCGGCACGACGATCGGCGGCCGGGTCGCGGACGCGCACCTCTTCGGGGTGCTGCTGAGCGGAATCGCCGCGTCCACGGTGTTCCTGGCGGCGCTGGCGCTGTTCGCGTCGAACCAGGCGGCCGTGATCACGCTGTCGTTCCTGCTGGGCCTCTCGGCGTTCTACACCGCGCCCGCGCTCAACGCCCGGATGTTCAACGTGGCGGGCGCCGCCCCGACGCTGGCGGGGGCGACGACGACCGCCGCGTTCAACCTGGGCAACACGGGCGGGCCCTGGCTGGGCGGCACGGTGATCGACGCGGACTTCGGCTTCGAGGCGACGGCCTGGGCCGGGGCGGCGATGACCGTCGCGGCGCTGGTCGCCGTGGTGGTCTCGCTGCGGCTCCAGCGGGCGCGCGGCTCGGCGGCCTCCCGGCTGGTGGCGCGGGGGCCGTCCGAAGGGGCGTCCGAGGGCGCCCCCGTGGAGTCGGCGGAGTGCACGACGGGCTGACCTGGGCGCTCAGGCCGCCGGCCGCCCCTTCGGCCGCCGGAGCCCCGCCTCGGTCAGGCGCCGGACCAGCTCCTTCGAGCCGATCTCCCGCGCCCCGGCCCGCACCGCGTCCTCGTAGCGCGCGGCCGGGATGTCGTAGTGGTCGCGCTCGAACGCCCGCGCCGGGGCGCCGATGGACGCGGCGAAGGCGTGCAGCTCCTCGAACGACACATCGCTGACCAGGTGCGACCAGAGCCGCCCGTGGCCGGGCCAGGTCGGCGGGTCGATGTAGAGGGTCACCGCCTCACCGCCGGAGTATGCCGCTGAGCGCGCCGACCGGGGCGACCGCGACGGCGGCCTTGGCGCAGACCCAGTGCGGGTGCGGTCCGAGCTCCGGCTCGACGTCCAGCGCGTGCGGGTCGCCCGCGTCGCAGACCGGGCAGAGCGGCCAGCGGCCGTACCGTTCCAGGAGCGCGTCCTGCACGTCCTGCGCGATCAGGCCGGTGACGAACTCCGCGCCCTCCGGCCACTGCTCCACCCACCAGCGGCGGTGCGTCACGGCGTCCTCGACCAGGGACACGATCTGCGCCTCGGCGACGTCTCCGGCGGCGAGGTCGGCCATCACGAGGGCGCGGGCGGTGTGCAGCGCCTGCTCCAGGCGGTCGGGCCGGTCGGCCTCCGGCGGATTCTGCTCCATGCAGCCATTGTCCACCCGTGCGGCGGACGGCCCTCCGATGTGCCGTCAACCGTTTCTTCCAGAGGTCACACCAAAGAGGGTTGACGGGCCCAGGGCTTGAAAATATCTTTCAAGGGTGACCAATGACCTGAAGGAAAGTTTCATCCCGGACTCGCCGCCGGCGCCGGCGGCCCTCGCCGCCAAGGTGCGGACGCTGTCGCCGTCCATGACCCGCTCGATGCAGCGCGTCGCCGAGGCCGTCGCCGGTGACCCGGCGGGCTGCGCCGCCCTGACGGTCACCGGTCTCGCCGAGCTGACGGGCACCAGCGAGGCGACGGTGGTCCGCACCGCCCGCCTCCTGGGCTATCCGGGCTATCGCGACCTGCGCCTCGCGCTCGCCGGTCTCGCCGCCCACCAGGAGTCCGGCCGCGCCCCCGCCGTCACCGCGGACATAGCGGTCGACGACCCGATCGCCGACGTGGTCGCCAAGCTGGCCTACGACGAGCAGCAGACCCTCGCCGACACCGCCGCCGGGCTCGACACCGTGCAGCTGGGCGCCGCGGTCGCCGCCGCCGCCACGGCCCGCCGGATCGACATCTACGGGGTGGGCGCGTCCTCCCTCGTCGGCCAGGACCTGGCCCAGAAGCTGGCCCGGATCGGCCTCATCGCCCACTCCCACACGGACCCGCACCTCGCGGTGACCAACGCCGTGCAGCTCCGCTCCGGCGACATGGCCATCGCGATCACGCACTCCGGCTCGACGGGCGACGTCATAGAGCCGCTGCGCGTCGCCTTCGACCGGGGCGCGACGACGGTCGCGATCACCGGCCGCCCCGACGGCCCCGTCACGCAGTACGCGGACCACGTGCTGACGACGTCCACGGCGCGCGAGAGCGAGCTGCGCCCCGCCGCGATGTCCAGCCGCACCAGCCAGCTCCTGGTCGTGGACTGCCTGTTCATAGGAGTCGCCCAGCGTACGTACGAGACGGCCGCCCCGGCCCTCGCCGCCTCCTACGAGGCGCTGGCCCACCGCCACACCCCGCGCACCCGCTGACCGTCGTCCGGACGCCCTCCGGCCGGCGCCCCGCACCCGCCCGCACCCGCCCCGCATCCGCACGCCGTACGAGAAAGCAGAGCCGCTCTCCATGACCTCCCTCACCGACGCCGACGCCACCCCCGACGGCTACGGCGAGCTGCGCGCCCAGCTCGCGACCCTCACCACCGAGGCGTTCCGCCCGGAGCTCGCCGAGATCGACCGGCTGGCCACCGCGGAGATCGCCCGGATCATGAACGGCGAGGACCAGACGGTCCCGGTCGCCGTCGCCGAGCGGCTGCCCGAGATCGCCGCCGCGATCGACGCCACCGCCGAGCGCATGGCCCGCGGCGGCCGGCTGATCTACGCGGGCGCGGGCACCGCGGGCCGGCTGGGCGTGCTGGACGCCAGCGAGTGCCCGCCCACCTTCAACACGGACCCGGCCGACGTCATCGGCCTGATCGCGGGCGGCCCGTCCGCCATGGTCACCGCCGTCGAGGGCGCGGAGGACAGCAAGGAGCTGGCCGCCGCCGACCTGGAGGCGCTGGAGCTCACCGCCGACGACACGGTGGTCGGCATCTCCGCCTCGGGCCGCACGCCGTACGCGATCGGGGCCGTGGAGCACGCCCGTGCGAAGGGCGCCCTGACCATCGGCCTGTCGTGCAACGCGGCCTCCGCGTTGGGCGCCGCCGCCGAGCACCCGCTGGAGATCGTCGTCGGCCCCGAGCTGCTGACCGGCTCCACCCGCCTCAAGGCGGGCACGGCGCAGAAGCTCGTGCTCAACATGATCTCGACCATCACGATGATCCGCCTCGGCAAGACGTACGGGAACCTCATGGTCGACGTGCGTGCCTCCAACGAGAAGCTGCGGGCCCGCTCCCGGCGCATCGTCGCGCTGGCCACCGGCGCGCCCGACGAGGAGATCGAGTCGGCGCTCGCCGCCACGGACGGCGAGGTGAAGAACGCCATCCTGACGATCCTCGGCCAGGTCGACGGCCCCACGGCCGCCGCGCTCCTGTCCGAGTCGGACGGCCACCTCCGCGCCGCGCTCGCCGCCGCCCCCCGCACCACCTGACTCACCCCGCACCACCTCCCCCGCACAGCAAGGCACCACGCACCATGGCTACAGAAGACAAGAACCGCGCCACTGCCGCCGCGATCCTTCCGCTCGTCGGTGGCGCCGCGAACGTCAGCTCCATCGCCCACTGCATGACCCGGCTCCGGCTCGGTCTGCACGACCGTTCGCTCGTCCAGGACGACGCGCTGAAGGCCGTCCCCGCGGTCATGGGCGTGGTCGAGGACGACACGTACCAGATCGTCCTCGGTCCCGGTACGGTCGCCCGCGTCACGCCGGAGTTCGAGAAGCTCGTCGAGGAGGGCAGGACCGAGGCCCCCGCCCCGGCCTCCTCCCCGGCCCCCGCCCCGGCGGACGCCGCCCCGCTCACGGCGGAGGAGCTGGCCGCGCAGGGCGCCGCCATGAAGGCGGCCCGCAAGGCGAAGAACGCGACACCGTTCAAGCTGTTCCTGCGCAAGATCGCCAACATCTTCGTGCCGCTGATCCCGGCCCTGATCGGCTGCGGCATCATCGCCGGGCTCAACGGCCTGCTGGTCAACCTCGAATGGCTGCCGTCGGTCACCCCGGCGCTCGCCGCGATGGCCTCCGGCTTCATGGCCCTGATCGCGGTCTTCGTCGGCTACAACGCGGCGAAGGAGTTCGGCGGCACCCCCATCCTGGGCGGCGCGGTCGCGGCGATCATCGTCTACCCGGGCGTCGCGAACATCGAGGCGTTCGGCCAGAAGCTCTCCCCCGGCCAGGGCGGCGTGCTCGGCGCCCTCGGCGCGGCGGTCCTCGCGGTGTACGTGGAGAAGTGGTGCCGCCGCTGGGTGCCCGAGGCGCTGGACGTGCTGGTCACACCGACGCTGACGGTCCTCATCTCCGGCCTGGTCACGATCTTCGGCCTGATGTACGTCGCGGGTGAGGTCTCCACCGCGATCGGCGACTTCGCCGACTGGCTGCTGTCCAACGGCGGCGCGGGCGCGGGCCTGATCCTGGGCGGCTTCTTCCTCCCGCTGGTCATGCTGGGTCTGCACCAGGCCCTGATCCCGATCCACACCACGCTGATCGAGCAGCAGGGCTACACGGTCCTCCTCCCGATCCTCGCCATGGCCGGGGCCGGCCAGGTCGGCGCGGCCATCGCCACGTACTTCCGCCTCCCGCGCAACGAGTCGATCCGCAAGACCATCAAGTCCGCCCTCCCCGCCGGCTTCCTCGGTGTCGGCGAGCCCTTGATCTACGGCGTCTCGCTCCCCCTGGGCCGCCCGTTCATCACGGCCTGCGTGGGCGGCGCCTTCGGCGGCGCGTTCGTCGGCTTCTTCAACCAGCTGGGCGACGCGGTCGGCTCCACCGCCATCGGCCCCTCCGGCTGGGCCCTGTTCCCCCTGCTCGACGGCAATCACGGCCTGGGCGCCACGATCGCCATCTACGCGGGCGGCCTGGTCGTCGGCTATCTCGCGGGCTTCCTGGCCACGTACTTCTTCGGCTTCAGCAAGGAGCTGCTGGCGGAGTTCAACGTGAGCCAGGAGGACCCGGCCCCGACGGCGACGGCAACCCAGGACCCGGCGGCGACCGCACAGAAGGCCCCCGCGTCGGTCTGACCCGCACGCGAACCGAAGCGGCGGCCCCCTCACGGTGAGGGGGCCGCCGCTTCGTCGTACGCCTCAGACCGGAAAGCCGTCCGTGGGCAGCGTGACGTCGAAGGGCGCGGGCAGCGCGAGCGGCTTGCCGAACGGCACCGCGTCGGAGTGCTTGTACGTGCCGTGCCCGCCCGGCTCCGTGAACAGGGTGGCCATGGCCCCCCGGGTGTCGAACCGGTCGATCAGCAGGTACATCGGCACCCCGGCCCGGGCGTAGGCGCGGTACTTCTTCGTACGGTCCTCGCGGGCGGTGCCCCTCGAGGTGATCTCCACGACGAGGAGGGCTTCGGAGGCGTCCATGGGGGCGCTGACGTCCGGGTCGGCGGCGTCGATCAGCTCGGACGGCATGACGACGAGATGGGGGACGTAGAGCTTGTCGAGAGGCGCGACGTGCACACCCAGCGTCTGGTAGACCCCCAACTCGTCGGGCAGGTTCGCATAGAGACGGCGCTGCACCCTTTCGGCGATCCCGTTGTGATGCGCGTGCGGCGGCGGTACCAAGAGGATCTGCCCTTCGTCGATCTCGGCGCGCCACCCCTCGGGCACATCCCGTTCCTGCCAGGTGCGCAGGAGGTAGTCCCACTGGCGGCCTTCAGGGTCCTGCTGGTGTTCGACCATCGCGGCGGTCATCGCGGGTCCCTTCTTCCGAAGCCTGTCCGAGGGACGTAGATCGACGGTGCAGCGGCGCTGAGCCGCATTTCTCAGCGTCCCACGTTCGTATGAGCAGCGCACCGAGCGCCGCTCACCGTCACCGCCGCACCAGCCCCAGCAACGCCCCGTGCGTCTCCCGGTCCGCTGCCACGACCAGCCCGCCCGCGCCCTGGTCCACCGGCAGCCCGTCGATCCCGGTCACCACGCAGCCCGCCGCCTCGCACAGCGCGATGCCCGCCGCGAAGTGGACGCTGTCCAGGCGGAGGCCCGGCCCGCCATCGGTGACGTACGCGGCCCGGCGCCCCGCCGCCACCCAGGCCACGGCCACCGTGCTGGAGACGACGCGCGGCCGGAATCCGGCGACGAACTCCGGCGCGGCCATGAGCTCCACCGCGCGGAAGCCCGGCGCGTGCGGGAACGGCGGGTCGAGGTTCAGGTCCACCAGCCGGGAGCCCGCCGAGGGTATGAGGCGTTCGTCGCGCCCGTCGGCCCGCCGGACCCACGCCCCTTCCACCGCCCCGCCCGTCCAGAACACCTCGCCGCTGAACGGATCGGCCGAGGCCGCCGCGACGATGCCGGACGACGCGTCCCGGAGCGCGACGTTCACCGCGACGAGCATGTTGCCCACGGCGTAGTTGAGCGTCCCGCACAACGGGTCGACCAGCCACCGCCGCCCCGCCCCGGCCGCCCCGGACGACCCGCTCTCCTCACCCGTCACCGCGTCACCGGGCCGGGCCGCGCGCAGTACGTCGAGGACGGCCTCCTCCGCCGCGATGTCGGCGGCCGTGGCGAAGTCACCCCCGTCCTTCTCGTACCGCGCCAGCGACGCCCCGTACATCTCGCGCACGACGGCCGCACCGGCGGAGGCGGCCCGGAGGGCGACTTCCGCATCGCTTTCCATGTCCATGGTCACCATCCCCGCAGGCTAACGGCCGCTCGACGGCCGGGCCCCGACGATGCCGCCTCCCACCCGCTCATCGCGGCAACTGCCCCGCCCGGTTGATCTCCGTCACCCGCGCCCGCAGCACCGCACTCGGCGGCGCCGGGCGCGCGGAGTCCGCCGGACAGTCCCAGACCGGCCCGCCGCCCGGAGGCCGCAGACGCACGTAGGGCCCGACGCGCCCCAGCACCCGCCCGATCCGCCCGTCCCGTGCGTCAACGGCGAACGACCCCGGCTCCGGCGTACACGCCTCCAGGTCGTCCCCGCCCGTCATGAGGCAGCCGCCTTCTGCTCCAGCAGCCGGCTGAGCTGCTGCGCCGCCGCGAGATTGCAGCGCCCCAGGTCCACCAGCACCGCCGGGTCGTCACCCACACACGAGGCCAGGTCGATGCGCAGCGAGGGCAGCTTCACCCCGGCCCGCGCGAAGCCCTCCTTCAGCGACGCCACCACCTCTTCGGCCTCCCGAATCTTCGCCACCGCAGCCCTGCGCCGTTCCGTAGTCGTCATGATCCATCCCTTCCACCCTGAGTAACGACGATGCATACCCAGAGTGGTGATTCTCTCGCTAGCCTGGAAGAGATGCAGTCCCAACAAGGGCATGTGTGTAACAGGGAGTTGTCATGCCAGGTCCCCGGAAGCTCGATCCCTCCTCCTCCCCCCGCGCCCTCCTGGGCGCCGAACTCCGCCACCGAAGAGAACGCGCGTGCCTCTCCCAGACCGAGCTGGGCGCCCCGCTGTTCGTCAGCGGCTCGTTCATCGGCCAACTGGAGTCCGGGGTGCGCCGCATGCAGATGGACCAGGCGGTCAAGTTCGATGAGCTCCTGGGCGCGGACGGCTTCTTCAAGCGCAACTGCGCGGCCCTGAAGAAGTCGAAGTACCCGGACCACTTCGCGGAGGCGGCGGAAGCGGAGGCCCGAGCGACGGAGATCAGGGAGTACGCGCCGCAGCTCATCCCGGGGCTGTTGCAGACGGAGGCGTACGCGCAGGCCGTGTTCAGGAGCGGGCTTCCCACGGCCGCCGAAAGCGCGATCGAGGAGCTGGTAGCCGCCCGCCTCGAACGAACGCAGATCCTCACCGATCCAACTGCGCCGATGTTGTGGGCCGTGTTGGACGAATCGGTATTACGTCGCCGAGTGGGCGGCCCGGAGGTCATGGCAGCAGCGCTCCGCCACATCGCGGCGCTGATGAGGCGGCATCGGATCATCGTGCAGGTGCTGCCGTTCTCGGCGGGCGCCCACACGGCCCTTGAGGGTCCACTCAAGCTGATGGCGTTCTCCGACGCGCCGCCGCTCGCGTATCTACAAGCCCTGGGAACAGGGCAGTTGCAGGACGATCCAGCGACGGTCCGGCAGTACGAGCTGACCTACGATCTGGTCGTGGCCAGCGCGCTCTCACCGGCAGCGTCTCTGGCGTTGATCGAGTCGGTGGCGGAGGATTACGAGCATGAAGCACAACAGTTCTAACTACGACCTCTCCAAGGCCATTTGGCGCAAGTCGAGCTACATCGCGGGCGACGGCGGAAACTGCGTAGAGGTCGCCACCTGGCGCAAGTCCACGTACAGCGGTGCGAGTGGCGGCGACTGCCTCGAAGTCCTCGACGGTATCCCGGACGTCGTCCCCGTCCGCGACTCCAAGGTGACCGACGGCCCGGCGGTCGTCTTCGCGAC
>NZ_VJNO01000122.1 GCF_007096885.1 Streptomyces sp. 130
CCGAACGAGGCCCTGATCATGGACCCGCAGCAGCGGCTGCTGCTGGAATGCTCGTGGGAGGTGTTCGAGCGGGCCGGAATCGACCCCGCCACACTGAAGGGCAGCAAGACCGGTGTGTTCGCCGGGATGATGTACCACGACTACGCCCACAACAGCGCCACCGGTTCCATCGCCTCGGGCCGCGTGTCGTACGTCTTCGGCTTCGAGGGCCCGTCGATGACGGTGGACACCGCCTGCTCCTCGTCGCTCGTGAGCCTGCACTTGGCGGCCCAGGCGCTGCGGTCGGGCGAGTGCTCGATGGCGCTGGCCGGCGGCGTGGCGGTCATGTCGACGCCTGAGGTGTTCGTGGAGTTCAGCCGGCAGGGCGGCCTCTCCAAGGACGGCCGCTGCAAGTCGTTCGCGGGCGCCACCGACGGCACCAGCTGGTCGGAGGGGGCCGGCATCCTGCTCCTGGAGAAGCTTTCCGACGCTCGCAGCAACGGACACCCGGTCCTTGCGGTGCTACGGGGCAGTGCGGTGAATCAGGACGGTGCGAGCAACGGGCTGACGGCTCCGAATGGTCCTTCGCAGCAGCGGGTGATTCGGGCGGCGTTGGCTGATGCGCAGATCTCGTCGGATCAGGTGGATCTGGTGGAGGCGCATGGGACGGGCACTCGGCTGGGTGACCCGAT
>NZ_VJNO01000036.1 GCF_007096885.1 Streptomyces sp. 130
AGCGCCGCATGAAGCTGGCCGCCCAGACCCTCCAGACCCTCCAGTCCGCCGGGTAAATCCGCGGACGCACAGCGGCGGCCCCCCCCCAAGGGCCGGGGGGGGGGGGGGGGGGGCCGCGGGCCCCCCGCCCCTCCTCGTGTGCGCGGCCTCAGTCGCCGTCCGGGTCCGCCCGCTCCAGGGCGGGCCGGCGCGGGGCGGCCGACTCGGTGAGCAGGTAGTCGGCGGCGGCGGTGTCCGTGACCAGGCTGGTGACCAGGCCGGAGCGCAGTACCGCGCCGATCGCGGCGGCCTTGCGCTGCCCGCCCGCGATCGCCACCACCTCGGGAATCCGGCGCAGCCGGTCCGCCTCGACGGTGATGCACCGCTCGCCGAGGTCCCGGCCGACCCGGCGGCCCTCCGCGTCGAAGAGGTGGGCCGACATCTCGGCGGCGACCCCGAGCGAGGCGTAGTGCCGGCGCTCCTCGTCGGAGAGCATGTCGTGCACGGTCGAGATGCCCGGCTCCCAGGAACCGATGGAGACGGCCGCGACCGTCACCTTGTCGAAGTACTCGAAGGCGCGGGCGATCCCCGTCTGGTGGCGCAGTGCGGCGGCCGTCGCCGGGTCCGGCAGCAGCATCGGCGCGTAGATCGGGTGGGCCTCCCCGCCGGAGACCTGCGCGGCGCGCCGCACCGCCTCCACCGAACCGCGCTCGGCCGTGCCCGCGTCGTACACCCCGGTGAGCTGCACGACCGTGCACGTGGGCAGCCGGTCGAGGGCGGCGGCCATGTGGATGGTGGAGCGGCCCCAGGCGAGGCCGAGCACATCGCCCTCGGTCACCAGTTCGCCGAGCAGGTCGGCCGCGACCTCGCCCAGGTTCTCCGGGTCCGCCGCGTCGTCCTGCTCCTCCGCCGGGGACTCCACGACGACCGCGTGGCGCAGGCCATAGCGGGCCCGGAGCGCGTCGGAGCGCTCGGCGTCCAGCTCCGCCGGGACCCGGATCTCGATGCGTACGAGGTCGCGCTCCAGGGCGGTCTCCAGGACCCGGGCGACCTTGAAGCGGCTGACGCCGAACTCCTCGGCGATCTGGATCTTGGACTTGCCCTCGAGGTAGAAGCGGCGGGCCATGGCCGCCGCCTGCACCAGCTCCGCGGGCCCCATCCGCAGGGCGGACCGGCCCGCCGACATTGCAGACACCGCGTTCTCCTCACTGCTGTTCACGCTCTTGATACGCCGTTCATCCTGTCAGAAACGGCGACCCCTGACCGGTCCCGTCGGACCCCGTTCATCTGCCCTTGGCCCGGGCGACGCTCGCCTCCCCCGGGCCGTCCCGGGCTCAGTGCGCGCAGGCCCAGCCGGCCGCGCCGATGGCCCCGTCCGCCTTGGCGCGCAGGGCCCGCACCGCGGCGGCCGGGTCCCCGGCGCCGTAGACCGCCGAGCCGGCGACGAAGACGTCGGCGCCCGCCTCGGCGCACCGCTCGATGGTGGACTCGGAGACGCCGCCGTCGACCTGGAGCCACAGATCGAGCCCGTGCTTGGAGATCAGCTCACGGGTGCGGCGGATCTTCGGCAGCATGATGTCCAGGAACGCCTGGCCGCCGAAGCCCGGCTCCACGGTCATGATCAGCAGCATGTCGAGCTCGGGGAGCAGGTCCTCGTACGGCTCGATGGGCGTCGCCGGCTTGAGCGCCATGGAGGCGCGGGCGCCCTTGGCGCGGATCTCCCGGGCCAGCCGCACCGGGGCGGCGGCGGCCTCGGCGTGGAAGGTGACCGACCCGGCCCCCGCCTCGACGTACTGGGGTGCCCAGCGGTCCGCGTCCTCGATCATCAGATGGCAGTCCAGCGGCGTGTCCGTGGCCCTGCTGAGCGATTCCACGATCGGAACGCCGAGGGTCAGATTGGGCACGAAGTGGTTGTCCATGACATCGACGTGGAGCCAGTCGGCACCTTCGACGGCCTTGGCCTCATCGGCGAGGCGCGCGAAGTCGGCGGAGAGAATACTCGGGTTGATCTGGGCCATGGGCCAAGCCTGCCATGTTCTGCGTCACTTCCCGGCCTCGGTGCGCTCCAAAGGCTCACGGGATCATTACGGTTCGCGCATTCCCGGCGTTTCACCCCGGTGCGGGGCCGCGCGGGTCAGGCGGTACGGCGGAGCAGCGCGAGATACATCGCGTCGGTGCCGTGCAGATGCGGCCAGAGCTGGACGTCGGGCCCGTCGCCCAGCGCGGACACGCCCGGCAGCAGCGGACGGGCGTCGATCCACTCCGCCTCGACGGGCGCCCCGCCGCGCCCCTTGAGCACGTCCTCCACGACGACCCGGGTCTCCGCGAGGTGCGGCGAGCAGGTCGCGTACCCGACGACACCGCCGACGCGTACGGCCTTCAGCGCCTCGCGCAGCAGCCCGCGCTGGAGCGGCGCGAAGCCCTCCAGGTCCTCCTTGCGGCGGCGCCAGCGGGCCTCGGGGCGGCGGCGGAGCGCGCCGAGCCCGGAGCAGGGCACGTCCATCAGGACCCGGTCGAAGCTGCCGGGGCGCCACGGCGGGCGGGTGCCGTCGGCGGTGATCACCTGGTACGGACCGGGGTTGCCGGCCAGCGCGCGCTCCACGAGGCGGGCGCGGTGCGGCTGCTTCTCGGCGGCCAGCAGGGCGGCACCGCGGTCCGCCGCGAGGGCGGCGAGCAGGGCGGCCTTGCCGCCGGGGCCCGCGCAGCCGTCGAGCCAGCGGGCGTCGGTGCCCTCCAGCGGGGCGGCGGCCAGGGCGGCGGCGACGAGCTGGCTGCCCTCGTCCTGGACCCCGGCCCGGCCCTCGCGCACGGCGGTCAGGGCGCCGGGCTCGCCGCCCTCGGCCATCCGCACGGCGTAGGGCGACCAGCGGCCGGGCAGCGCGTTGTCCTCGCCCAGCTCCTCGGTGAGCTCGTCCGTGGTGGAGCGGCCGGGGCGGGCGACGAGGGTGACCTCGGGGCGCTCGTTGTCCGCGTCGAGCAGGTCCTCGATCCCGGCCCGGCCGCCGCCGAGCGCGTCCCAGAGCGCGGAGACGATCCAGCGCGGGTGCGAGTGGACGACCGCGAGGTGGTCCTCGGCGTCGTCCTCGTAAGGAGGGGCCACCTTCGCGATCCAGCCGTCGAGGTCGTCGGCGGACACCTTGCGCAGAACGGCGTTGACGAACTTGGCGCGCCCCTCCCCCAGCACCACCCGGGCCAGCTCCACGCTGGCGGAGACCGCCGCGTGGGTCGGGATGCGGGTGCCGAGGAGCTGGTGCACGCCCATGTTCAGCACGTCCAGGACCGGCGGGTCCACCTCGCGCAGCGGCCGGTCGATGCAGGCGGCGACGATCGCGTCGTACGTCCCCTGGCGGCGCAGCGTGCCGTAGACCAGCTCGGTCGCCAGGGCGGCGTCGCGGTGGTCGAAGTCGCCCTGGGCCCTGGCCTTCTTCAGCAGCGGGGGCAGGACGAGGTTCGCGTACGCGTCGCGCTCGTCGACGGCCCGCAGGACCTCGAAGGCGAGGAAGCGGACGGGGTCCTTCCTGGGGCGGCGGTGCGGCTTGGCGGGACGGCGACGCGGCTGGTCGTTCACGTGAAAGGTGCTCCGCTGAAGGTTGAGAGGACGAACCCTCCCAGCCTACGTCCCCGCCCCGGCGGCCTCAGCTGCCGACCAGCTCGCCGGGGGCGATGCGCACCCCGCGCGCCCAGTCGGCGGCGCGCATCGGCTTCTTGCCCTGCGGCTGCACCCACAGCAGCTCGACCGCGTGCGACCCGGTGCCGGCGAACACGTTGTTCTTGCCCACCGACAGCTCACCGGGCGCCAGCTCGGACCGGTCGACGGCGGGGACGGCCTGGACGAGCTTCAGGCGCTCGCCCCGGAACAGCGTCCAGGCACCCGGGGCCGGGGTGCAGGCGCGGATGACGCGGTCGACGCGGAGGGCGGGCGCGGACCACTGGACCTGGGCGTCCTCGACGGTGATCTTCGGTGCGAGGGTGACCCCGTCGGCGGGCTGGGGCACGGCGTGCAGGGTGCCGTCCTCGATGCCGTCCATGGTCGCGGCGAGCAGCCCGGACCCGGCGAACGCCAGCCGGGTCAGCAGATCGCCGCTGGTGTCGGTCGGCCGGACCTCCTCGGTCAGCACCCCGTAGACGGGCCCGGAGTCGAGCCCCTCCTCGATCAGGAAGGTGGACGCCCCCGTCACCTCGTCGCCGGACATCACCGCGTGCTGCACCGGGGCCGCGCCGCGCCAGGCGGGCAGCAGCGAGAAGTGGAGGTTGACCCAGCCCTGCGCCGGGATGGCGAGCGCCGCCTTGGGCAGCAGCGCGCCGTACGCGACGACCGGGCAGCAGTCCGGCGCGATCTCCCGCAGCCGCGCGAGGAAGTCCTCGTCCCGGGGCCTGGCGGGCTTCAGCACCTCGATCCCGGCCTCCTCGGCGCGCTCGGCGACCGGGCTGGCCACCAGCCGCCGGCCGCGCCCCGCGGGCGCGTCGGGCCGGGTCACGACGGCGGCCACCTCGTGCCGGCCGGAGGCGATCAGGGCGTCGAGTGCGGGAACGGCAACCTCGGGGGTGCCTGCGAAGACGAGCTTCATGGGTGGCTGACTGCCTCTCAGGCCGGACTCTCAGGCCGAAACGTTACGGTGACGAGCAACGCACAAGTCTATGGGGCGGCGGGCCGGGGGGCGTACGCGCGATCGCGCGCCCCTCGCGGGTGCGCATACGCCCCCTGAGCGTGACCAGATCCCCCGGTGCGGCGTTGGTCAAGAGAGATTGACCGAAGCGAGCCGCCCTGGTGCGGCCCGATCCCTTTCAACGCCGGTTCGAGAGGCTTCTTCATGGCCGACCACGCAACCCACGACGCCCAAGCGCGGGCCAGCCTGCATCTCCTGGTGCGGGACATCGAGCGGGTCCGGCGGCAGGTGGACGCACTGCGCACGCTCACCGCTCAGCTGGGCAACGTCTACCGTCCGCGCCGCACCGGCCCGTCCGCGGGCTTCGTCGTCTACGGCAGGGCCCCGGCCCCGACGGTGAGACTGGCCCAGGAACTGCGGGACAGCGTCGAGACCCTGGTCACGGCCGCCGTGGACTTCGACCGCTCGCTCGGCTTCTCCTGGGACGCGGTGGGCTCCGCGCTCGGGGTCACCAAGCAGGCCGTCCACCGCCGCTACGGCACCCGCCGGACGAGCCCGCAGCCCGCGGCGCCCGAGCCCGCGGAGGTCGTCTCCCAGCGCGCCCCCACGGTCCCCGCCGCCCGCACCCCGCAGGCCCAGCCGGACCGCCCCAATCCGTTCCCGGGCCCCCGCAACGGCTGACCCGGGAGGTGCGGGCCGCCCCCTCTCACACGCGAGGGGGCGGCGCCCGCCGGTGACATCGGGCCCGCCCGGCCCCTGAGGACACCACCTCAGCCGATGTCCACCGGGTCCACCCGCACCCGCACCGCGCCCCCACCACGCTCCACCCGCGCAGCGCGCAACGCCGCGGCCAACGCCGCCCCGCTCCCGGGCGGCACCCGCACCAACGCCCGCTCCCAGACCTCCCCCGCCGGCGCCTCGAACGCCCGCCGGGGCCGCCCCGGCTCCGCGGCCGGTACCGGCACCGGCCCCAGCACCTCCGCGTCCGGAGGCAACCGCGCCACCGCGAAGAACGCGGCCAGCGCCTCCGGCACCCCGGTCACCGACGCCATCCGGGACACCGGCGGAAAGCCCAGCTCGGCCCGCTCCGCCAGCTCCCGCCGGGCGTGCCCGACCGGGTCCCAGCGGACCAGCGCCTGCACGGGCCGCAGCGTCGGCTCGGCGACGACGACCACCGTGCCGCCCTCGGGCCGCCCCCGGACGAGCGCGGCGGCGGCCGTCCACCGGCGCAGCGCCTCCTCCCCCGCGCGCAGGTCGGGCCGGCCGACCATCGCCCAGCCGTCGAGCAGGAGCGCCGCCGCGTACCCGCCCTCGGCGACCGGCTCGGCGCCCGGCGTGCTGACGACCAGCGCGGGCTGGTCCGGCACCGAGTCGAGGACGTGGTCACGCCCGGACGTCCGCACCGGCACCGCCGGGAACGCCCGGCCCAGCTCCTCCGCCGTGCGCCGGGCGCCGACGATCTGCGCGCGCAGCCGCCGTCCACCGCAGGCCACGCAGTGCCAGGACGTCTCGGCCCGCCCGCACCACGCGCAGTTCAGGTCCCGCTGGTCCGGCGCCTCCAGCGGCCCCGCGCACTGCCGGCACCGGGCGGGCTCCCGGCAGCGCTCGCAGGCGAGCCGGGGGGCGTAGCCCCTGCGGGGCACCTGGACCAGCACCGGCCCGGTGCGCAGCCCGTCCCGGACGGTCTGCCAGGCGAGGCTGGGCAGCCGGGCGGCCCGGGCCGCCCCGTCGCGCGCGAGCTCGCCGTCGCCCACGGTGCGGATGACGGGCGCCGCCGCCCGCACCTGCTCCCGGTCGGCGCGCAGCGGCAGCGCCCACCCGCTCTCCACGAGCTGAGCGGCCTCCACGGTGCAGCTGACGGAGCCGAGCAGGAAGGCGCACCGGCCGTGCGTGGCCCGCAGCTCCAGGACCTCCCGGACGTGCGGGAAGGGGGCGCGGTCCTCGCTGTGGCTGGAGTCCCCGTCGTCCCAGACGACGACGAGCCCGAGATCGGCGACGGGTGCGAACATCGCCGCCCTGGTCCCCACCACCGCCCGGACGGAGCCGCGTCGCACGGCGAGCCATTCCCGGTAGCGCTTCCCGGGCCCGGAGCCGGCGGTGAGCAGCGCGTGCCGCCCCTCGCCGAGCAGAGCGGTGAGCGCGGCGTCGACCCGGGCGGCGGTCCGCCCGTCGGGGACGACGACGAGGGCGCCGCGCCCGGAGGACAGGGTCGCGGCGACGGCCGTGGCGATCTCGGCCGGCCAGTGCGGTCCGGGCAGCGCCGTCCACACGGCCCGGGGCGCGCCCCCGCCGGCCAGCGCGGAGAGGAACGCGGGCCCCTGCGCGTACCGCTCCCAGCTCCCGGGGGCGGGGCGCGCCGGGGCGGGCAGGGGCGCGGGCGACGGCTTGGCCTCGGCCTGTGCGTTGCGCGGGGGGACGGCGAGCTGGAGGACGTCGGCGAGGCTGCCCGCGTACCGGTCGGCCACGGCGCGGGCGAGGGCGAGGAGGCCGGGGCCGAGGACCGGCTCGGGCGAGACGACGGAGGCGAGCGCGGCGAGCGCCCCGTTGTAATCGGACTCGGCCAGCCGCTCGATGAGGAATCCGTCGACCAGCCCGCCGCCCTCGCGCCGGCCGCCGCGCACATTGCGGCCCCCGGCCCCGAAGCGGACCCGGACGCGCACCCCGGGCTGCGCGTCGGCGTCGAGCTCCTCGGGGACGGCGTAGTCGAAGTACTGGTCGAGGTGGAGCGCGCCCTTGTTGACCAGGACCCGGGCGACGGGCAGCTCCTCGGCGAGGGCGGCCCCGCGCCAGGTGCGCGGTTTGGCGCGCGGCACATCGGCCCGGCGGACGGCCTCCCGGATCAGCGCAAGCTGTTCCGGCGCCCCGGCCCCGGGCTCGTCGGACCGCTCGTTCTCGCTGCTCACAGCTCCATCCCTACCAGACGCCTCGGACAACGGCGCCGCCCCGGCCCCATGGCCCCCGGGCACCGGAACGCCGGAGCCCGGACACCGTGACGGCGTCCGGGCTCCGGCGGAGAACTGCCTGGGCCGTCCTTACAGACCGGCGGCGGCGCGCAGCGCGTCAACCCGGTCCGTGCGCTCCCAGGTGAAGTCGGGCAGCTCGCGGCCGAAGTGGCCGTACGCGGCCGTCTGGGCGTAGATCGGGCGCAGCAGGTCGAGGTCGCGGATGATCGCGGCCGGGCGGAGGTCGAAGACCTCGCCGATGGCGTGCTCGATCTTCTCGGTCTCGATCGCGGCGGTGCCGAAGGTCTCCACGAAGAGGCCCACCGGCTCGGCCTTGCCGATCGCGTAAGCGACCTGGACCTCGCAGCGGGCGGCGAGGCCGGCGGCGACGACGTTCTTGGCGACCCAGCGCATGGCGTAGGCGGCCGAGCGGTCCACCTTCGACGGGTCCTTGCCGGAGAAGGCGCCGCCGCCGTGGCGGGCCATGCCGCCGTAGGTGTCGATGATGATCTTGCGGCCGGTGAGGCCGGCGTCGCCCATCGGGCCACCGATCTCGAAGCGGCCGGTCGGGTTGACCAGCAGGCGGTAGCCCTCGGTGTCGAGCTTGATGCCGTCCTCGATGAGCTGGTTCAGCACGTGCTCGACCACGAACTCACGGATGTCGGGGGCGAGCAGCGAGTCGAGGTCGATGTCGCTGGCGTGCTGCGAGGAGACGACGACGGTGTCGAGGCGGACGGCCTTGTCGCCGTCGTACTCGATGGTGACCTGGGTCTTGCCGTCGGGGCGCAGGTACGGGATGGTCCCGTTCTTGCGGACCTCGGACAGCCGGCGCGAGAGCCGGTGCGCGAGGTGGATCGGCAGCGGCATGAGCTCGGGGGTCTCGTCGCAGGCGTAGCCGAACATCAGGCCCTGGTCGCCGGCGCCCTGCTTGTCGAGCTCGTCCTCGTCGCCCTCGACCCGCTTCTCGTACGCGGTGTCGACGCCCTGGGCGATGTCCGGGGACTGGGCGCCGATGGACACCGACACGCCGCAGGAGGCGCCGTCGAAGCCCTTCTTCGAGGAGTCGTAGCCGATCTCCAGGACCTTGTTGCGGACCAGCGTCGGAATGTCGGCGTACGCCTTGGTCGTGACCTCACCCGCGACGTGCACGAGACCGGTGGTGATCAGGGTCTCGACGGCGACGCGGGAGGACGGGTCCTCGCGCAGGAGCGCGTCGAGAATGGTGTCGCTGATCTGGTCGGCGATCTTGTCGGGGTGGCCCTCGGTCACGGACTCCGAGGTGAAGAGACGGCGGGACACATCGCTCCCTGGGGTTGCAGCGGCTGCTGGCTGATCATTGGCCGGACGGTCCGGGAGCTGCGCCCGGCACGGTCCAGGGAGCAGTTTATCGGTCGGCTCCGGCCGGCGGACAACGTGTCTCGCCCTTTGGCCGTCCTGTGACGCGTTCCACCGGGGCCGAAAGACCCCGGAAGCCCGCTGCCGCAAGGGCCCGGACCGTGTCGAGGGGGTGCCGTCCGGCCCGGCGTGTCACCCCGGATTCATCCGAGGCGCGCCGCGACGAGGTCCCACACCGTATCGGCCAGGGCCTCCTTGGGCCCGTGCGGGACGGGGGTCTCGGTGCCGTCGGCGGCGAGCACCACGGCCTCGTTCTCCTCGGAGCCGAAGGTCTTGCGCTCCCCCACCTCGTTGACCACCAGCAGGTCGCAGCCTTTACGGCGCAGCTTCGCGCGGCCGTTGGCCAGGACATCGTCGGTCTCGGCGGCGAATCCGACGACGATCTGCCCGGGCGTGGCGCGCTCGCCGGAGACCTCGGCGAGGATGTCCGGATTGCGGACGAGGGCGATCGGGGCGGGTTCCTGGCCGTCCTTCTTCTTGATCTTCCCCGTGGCGTACTCGGCGGGCCGGAAGTCGGCGACGGCGGCCGCCATGACCACCACGTCGGCGTCCCGGGCCGCCTTCAGCACGGCCTCCCGCAGCTGCGTCGCGGTGCCGGCGCGGACGACGTCGGCGCCGGACGGGTCGGGCAGCCCGGTGTTGGCCTCGACCAGGGTGACCCGGGCGCCGCGCGCGACGGCGGTGCGGGCGAGCGCGTAGCCCTGCTTGCCGGAGGAGCGGTTGCCCAGGTAGCGGACCGGGTCGAGGGGTTCCCTGGTGCCGCCGGCGCTGATCACCACGTGCCGGCCCGCGAGGTCGGGGGCGGCCGTGCCCCGGGCGAGGACCCGGCGGCAGACCTCGTAGATCTCGCCGGGGTCGGGGAGCCGGCCCTTGCCGGTGTCGACGCCGGTGAGGCGGCCGACCGCGGGCTCGATGACGACGGCGCCCCGGCGGCGCAGCGTCGCGACGTTCTCCTGGGTGGCGGGGTGCTCCCACATCTCGGTGTGCATGGCCGGGGCGAAGACGACCGGGCAGCGGGCGGTGAGCAGGGTGTTGGTGAGCAGGTCGTCGGCGAGGCCGTGGGCGGCCTTGGCCAGCATGTCCGCGGTGGCGGGAGCGACGACGACGAGGTCGGCGTGCTGCCCGATCCGGACGTGCGGCACCTCGTGGACGTCGTTCCAGACCTCGGTCGAGACGGGGTGGCCGGAGAGCGCCGACCAGGTGGCGGCGCCGACGAAGTGGAGGGCGGACGCGGTGGGGACGACCCGTACGTCGTGGCCGGATTCGGTCAGCCGGCGCAGCAGCTCGCACGCCTTGTACGCGGCGATGCCGCCGCTGACCCCCAGAACGACCTTCGGCTTGTCCACTGCGTCTCCCCGCACTCGGTTGCGTACGCCTCCATGCTGCCTCACGGGTACGCGCCCCGGACGATCGGCCCGGAGACACACTCCGGGCCCGGCGGATGATCCGCCGGGCCCGGGGTGTGTGTGCGTCGTCGCCGCTTACTGCGCGGGGCCCTCGATGGCCTCGGACGTGAGCAGGCCGGCGTTGATCTCGCGGAGCGCGATCGAGAGCGGCTTCTCGTGCACGTGGGTGTCGACGAGCGGACCGACGTACTCGAGGAGGCCCTCACCGAGCTGCGAGTAGTACGCGTTGATCTGGCGCGCGCGCTTGGCGGCGTAGATCACGAGGCTGTACTTCGAGTCGGTTGCTTCGAGGAGCTCATCAATCGGCGGGTTGATGATGCCCTCGGGCGTGGTGATGGAAGAGGACACGCTCTGCCTTCCGAAGGGGATGAAGATCAAAGAATTCTTTGACAGTCAGGGGCCTTGGTGCCGGGCCCCCGCTGCCGGTGGTTCACTCGCCGGCGGCGCGGTGGCCGGAAGCCTCCAGCATCAAGGCTAGCAGCTCACGTGCGACGTCCTCGACGGAGGTGTTGACGAGCGTCGTGTCGAACTCCGCTTCGGCGGCCAGTTCCACCTTGGCGGCACCGAGCCGGCGTTCGATCACCTCGGGCGCCTCGGTCCCCCGGCCGGTGAGCCGGCGGACCAGCTCCTCCCAGCTCGGCGGGGCGAGGAAGACCAGCTGGGCGTCGGCCATGGACTGGCGGACCAGCCGGGCGCCCTGGAGGTCGATCTCCAGGAGCACCGGCTCGCCCGCCTCCAGCCGCTCCTGCACGGCGCGGCGCGGGGTGCCGTAGCGGTTGCCGGCGAACTCGGCCCACTCCAGCAGCTCGCCGTTGGCGATCAGCTTGTCGAACTCCTCGTCGTCCACGAAGAAGTAGTGGACGCCGTTGCGTTCGCCGGGGCGGGGCTTGCGGGTCGTCGCCGACACCGAGAGCCACACCTCGGGGTGGACCTTGCGCATATGCGCGACGACCGTGCTCTTGCCGACCCCCGAGGGGCCGGAGAGCACGGTCAGCCGCGGACGTACGTCCGGGGGTACGGGGGACGTCCCCCGGGATGTTGCAGCCATGAAGCGATTATCCAGCTTCTCAGGGGTGCCTGAGAACGTCAGGCGGCGCTGCCGCCGAACTCGCGCTCCAGCGATGCGATCTGGTTGGAGCCGAGACCCCGCACGCGGCGGCTCTCGGAGATGCCGAGCCGCTCCATGATCTGCTTGGCACGGACCTTGCCCACGCCGGGCAGGGACTCCAGCAGGGCGGAGACCTTCATCTTGCCGATGACGTCGTTCTCCTGGCCCGACTTGATGACCTCGTGGAGGGAGGCGCCGGAGTGCTTGAGTCGATTCTTGACCTCGGCCCGCTCCCGGCGAGCCGCGGCGGCCTTTTCGAGCGCGGCTGCGCGCTGTTCAGGGGTAAGGGGCGGAAGAGCCACGCCTACGTCACCTCGGATGTCGATCTGTCGGATACGGACCGGTGAGGCGGCGTAAACGCCCCTCACCTGCTGAGCCGCGGACAACGGGTGCTCGTCGGCTCTCGACGGAGACTAGCGGCCAAGGCCGCCGGAGTCAGCGAGAACAGACGAAAAGTCCTGGTCAGCCTCTGCCGACCAGGACTTTTCGGGCATAACCACCGAGTTTTTTCTCAGGATTCCGTCAACCCACGGTGAACGTGGCAGGGTCAGCGGTCCGAGACGGCCGCGCGGACCTCGTCGGCGAAGCGTTCCGCGGCCCCGCGCAGCCCCGCCGCGTCCGGGCCGTGGCGCAGCACGCCCCGGCTGACGCTGGGCACCACGTTGCGGACCGCGTCCCCGAAGACGCCCGGCAGGTCCGCCGGCGTCGCGCCCTGCGCACCGATGCCCGGGGCGAGCAGCGGGCCGTTGATCGCCAGGTCCACGCCGGCGTCGCCGAGCGTCGCCCCGACGACCGCCCCGACCGAGCCGAGCGGGGCGGCGCCCGCGTTCTCGGCGGCCATGTGGTCGAGCATCAGCTGGGCCAGCGGACGGCCGTCGGCGGCCGTGGCGCGCTGCACCTCGGCGCCCTCCGGGTTGGAGGTCAGCGCGAGGACGAAGACGCCGGCGCCGGAGACGGCCGCCGCGTCGAGCGCGGGCCGCAGCGAGCCGAAGCCGAGGTACGGGGAGACCGTGACCGCGTCCGAGAACAGCGGCGAGTCCTTGTCCAGGTAGGTCGCCGCGTAGGCGCCCATGGTCGAGCCGATGTCACCGCGCTTGGCGTCCATCAGGACCAGGGCCCCGGCCGCGCGCGCCTCCTCGACGGCCTTCTCCAGGACGGCGAGGCCGCGCGAGCCGAACCGCTCGAAGAACGCGGACTGCGGCTTGAGCACGGCGACCCGGTCGGCCAGCGCCTCGACGACGGTACGGGTGAACCGCTCCAGGCCCGCGACGTCGTCGCTCAGCCCCCAGGCGGTGAGCAGCGAGGCGTGCGGGTCGATGCCGACGCAGAGCGGGCCTCGGGTGTCCATGGCGTGGCGCAGCCGGGCGCCGAAGGGTTCCGGGGTCATTTCGCGGCCTTCCGGGTTTCCGCGCCGACGGCGTCGGCGAGCGTGGCGTACGGGGAGGCGGCCAGGCGCGCGGCCAGGCCCTTGTGGATCGCGCGGGCGTAGAAGGGGCCCTCGTAGATGAAGGCGCTGTAGCCCTGGACGAGGGTGGCCCCGGCCAGGATGCGCTGCCAGGCGTCCTCGGCGTTCTCGATGCCGCCGACGCCCACCAGGGTGATCCGGTCCCCCACGCGCCGGTAGAGGCGGCTCAGGACCTCCAGGGAGCGTTCCTTGAGGGGGGCACCGGACAGGCCGCCGGTCTCCTTCACCAGGGCCGCCGGGGACTTCAGGCCCAGCCCGTCGCGGGCGATGGTGGTGTTGGTGGCGATGATGCCGTCCAGGCCCAGCTCGACGGCCAGGTCGGCGACCGCGTCGACGTCCTCGTCGGCGAGGTCCGGGGCGATCTTGACGAGCAGCGGGACGCGGCGGTGGGGGACGGTGCGGTCGGCCGCCTCGCGCACGGCGGTCAGCAGCGGGCGCAGCGACTCGGTGGCCTGGAGGTTGCGCAGGCCCGGGGTGTTGGGCGAGGAGACGTTGACGACGAGGTAGTCGGCGTGGGCGGCCAGGCGCTCGGTGGACTTCACGTAGTCGGCGGCGGCTTCGGCCTCGGGGACGACCTTGGTCTTGCCGATGTTGACGCCGAGGGTGGTGCGGAAGACCGGGGTGCGGGCGGCGAGGCGGGCGGCGACGGCGGCGGAGCCCTCGTTGTTGAAGCCCATGCGGTTGATGAGCGCGCGGTCCGCGACCAGGCGGAACAGCCGCTTCTTCGGGTTGCCGGGCTGCGGCTCGCCGGTGACGGTGCCGATCTCGACGTGGTCGAAGCCGAGCATCGCCATGCCGTCGATCGCGACCGCGTTCTTGTCGAAGCCGGCGGCGAGCCCGAAGGGGCCGTGCATCCGCAGGCCCAGGGCCTCGGTGCGCAGCGACTTGTGGCGGGGGGCGAGGGCGGCGGCCAGGAAGGTGCGCAGCACGGGGACGCGGGCGGCGAGGCGGATCCAGCGGAAGGCCAGGTAGTGGGCGCGCTCGGGGTCCATCCGCTTGAAGACCAGCTGGAAGAAGAACTTGTACATCACGGTGTCGGGGTGTCCTCATGAAGAGGGGGACACCGTCTCCGGTGTCCCCCTTGTGGGCTGCCTAGTCGCGGGCCGCGGTCAGATGTTCCGCGTGTTCCTGGAGCGAACGGACGCCGACGTCTCCGTTGTTGAGGGCGTCGATGCCCTGGACGGCCGCGGCGAGCGCCTGGACCGTGGTCAGGCAGGGCACGGAGCGGGCGACGGCCGCGGTGCGGATCTCGTAGCCGTCGAGCCGGCCGCCGGTCCCGTACGGGGTGTTGACGATGAGGTCGACACCGCCCTCGTGGATCAGCCGGACGATGGTCGGCTCGCCGCCCGGGCCCTCGCCCTCGGACTGCTTGCGCACGACCGTGGCGTTGATGCCGTTGCGCTTGAGGACCTCGGCGGTGCCCGAGGTGGCCAGCAGCTCGAAGCCGTGGGCGACCAGCTCGCGGGCCGGGAAGATCATCGAGCGCTTGTCGCGGTTGGCCACCGAGATGAAGGCGCGGCCCTTGGTGGGCAGCGGCCCGTAGGCGCCGGCCTGCGACTTGGCGTAGGCGGTGCCGAAGACCGAGTCGATGCCCATGACCTCGCCGGTGGAGCGCATCTCCGGGCCGAGGATCGTGTCGACGCCCCGGCCGTGGATGTCGCGGAAGCGCGACCACGGCATGACGGCCTCCTTGACGGAGATCGGCGCGTCCAGCGGCAGCGTGCCGCCGTCACCGGTCTTCGGCAGCAGTCCCTCCTCGCGCAGCTCGGCGACGGTCGCGCCCAGCGAGATCCGGGCGGCGGCCTTCGCGAGCGGCACCGCCGTCGCCTTCGAGGTGAAGGGCACGGTCCGGGAGGCGCGCGGGTTGGCCTCCAGGACGTAGAGGATGTCGCCGGAGAGCGCGAACTGGATGTTGATCAGGCCGCGGACGCCGACGCCCTTGGCGATGGCCTCCGTGGAGGCGCGCAGCCGCTTGACGTCGTGGCCGCCGAGGGTGATCGGGGGCAGCGCGCAGGCGGAGTCGCCGGAGTGGATGCCGGCCTCCTCGATGTGCTCCATGACGCCGCCGAGGTAGAGCTCGGTGCCGTCGTAGAGCGCGTCGACGTCGATCTCGATCGCGTCGTCGAGGAAGCGGTCGACCAGGACCGGCCGGGTGGGGCTGATCTCGGTGGACTCGGAGATGTACGCGGAGAGCCGGGTCTCGTCGTACACGATCTCCATGCCGCGCCCGCCGAGCACGTACGACGGGCGTACGAGGACGGGGTAGCCGATCTCGTCGGCGATCTCCTTGGCCTCGGCGAAGGTGGTCGCGGTGCCGTGCTTGGGGGCGGGCAGGCCGGCCTCGGCCAGGACGCGGCCGAAGGCGCCGCGGTCCTCGGCGGCGTGGATGGCCTCCGGGGAGGTGCCGACGACGGGCACGCCGTTGTCCTTGAGCGCCTGCGACAGGCCCAGCGGGGTCTGGCCGCCGAGCTGGACGACGACGCCCGCGACCGGGCCGGCCAGGGACTCGGCGTGCACGATCTCCAGCACGTCTTCGAGCGTCAGCGGCTCGAAGTACAGGCGGTCGGAGGTGTCGTAGTCGGTGGAGACGGTCTCCGGGTTGCAGTTGACCATCACGGTCTCGTAGCCGGCGTCGCTGAGCGCGAAGGAGGCGTGGACGCAGGAGTAGTCGAACTCGATGCCCTGGCCGATGCGGTTGGGGCCGGAGCCCAGGATGATCACCGCGGGCCTGGTGCGCGGCGCGACCTCGGTCTCCTCGTCGTAGGAGGAGTAGAAGTACGGGGTCTTCGCGGCGAACTCGGCGGCGCAGGTGTCGACCGTCTTGTAGACCGGGCGGATGCCGAGCGCGTGCCGGACCTCGCGGACGACGTCCTCGCGCAGGCCGCGGATACCGGCGATCTGGGCGTCGGAGAAGCCGTGCCGCTTGGCCTCGGCCAGCAGCTCGGGGCCGAGCTTGTCGGCGGCGGCCAGCTCGTCGGCGATCTCCTTGATCAGGAAGAGCTGGTCCACGAACCAGGGGTCGATCTTCGTGGCGTCGAAGACCTCCTCCTGGGTGGCACCGGCCCGGATCGCCTGCATGACGGTGTTGATCCGGCCGTCGGTGGGGCGGACCGCCTCGGCCAGCAGCTCGGCCTTGTCGCCGGGGTCGCCGGTGAAGGTGAACTGCGAGCCCTTCTTCTCCAGGGAGCGCAGGGCCTTCTGCAGGGCCTCGGTGAAGTTCCGGCCGATCGCCATGGCCTCGCCCACCGACTTCATGGTGGTGGTGAGGGTGGAGTCGGCGGAGGGGAACTTCTCGAAGGCGAAGCGCGGGGCCTTGACGACGACGTAGTCGAGGGTCGGCTCGAAGGAGGCCGGGGTCTTCTCGGTGATGTCGTTGGGGATCTCGTCCAGCGTGTAGCCGACGGCCAGCTTGGCGGCGATCTTGGCGATCGGGAAGCCGGTGGCCTTGGAGGCGAGCGCCGAGGAGCGGGAGACGCGCGGGTTCATCTCGATGACGATGACGCGGCCGTCGGAGGGGTCGATCGCGAACTGGATGTTGCAGCCGCCGGTGTCGACGCCGACCTCGCGGATGATCGCGATGCCGATGTCGCGCAGCCGCTGGTACTCGCGGTCGGTGAGGGTCATCGCCGGGGCGACGGTGATCGAGTCGCCGGTGTGGACGCCCATCGGGTCGAAGTTCTCGATGGAGCAGACGACCACGACGTTGTCGTTGCGGTCGCGCATCAGCTCCAGCTCGTACTCCTTCCAGCCGAGGATGGACTCTTCGAGCAGCACCTCGGTGGTCGGGGAGAGCGTGAGGCCCTGGCCGGCGATGCGGCGCAGCTCCTCCTCGTCGTGCGCGAAGCCGGAGCCGGCGCCGCCCATGGTGAAGGAGGGACGGACGACGACGGGGTAGCCGCCGAGCGTGTCGACGCCGGCGAGGACGTCCTCCATGGAGTGGCAGATGACCGAGCGGGCGGACTCGCCGTAGCCGATCTTCTCCTTGACGGCCTCCACGACGCCCTTGAAGAGGTCGCGGTCCTCGCCCTTGTTGATGGCCTCGACGTTGGCGCCGATGAGCTCGACGCCGTACTTCTCCAGGACACCGTTCTCGTGCATGGAGATCGCGGTGTTCAGCGCGGTCTGGCCGCCCAGGGTGGGCAGCAGCGCGTCGGGGCGCTCCTTGGCGATGATCTTCTCGACGAACTCCGGGGTGATCGGCTCGACGTACGTGGCGTCGGCGATCTCCGGGTCGGTCATGATCGTCGCCGGGTTGGAGTTCACCAGGATGACGCGCAGGCCCTCGGCCTTGAGCACGCGGCACGCCTGGGTACCGGAGTAGTCGAACTCGGCGGCCTGCCCGATGACGATCGGACCGGAGCCGATGACCAGGACGGACTGGATATCGGAGCGCTTAGGCACGCTGGTCCTCCATCAGGGAAACGAAGCGGTCGAAGAGGTACGCGGCGTCGTGCGGGCCGGCCGCGGCCTCGGGGTGGTACTGGACGCTGAAGGCCGGCCGGTCGAGCAGCTGGAGCCCCTCGACGACCTGGTCGTTCAGGCACACGTGGGAGACCTCGGCGCGCCCGTAGGCGGTGTCGGAGACCTTGTCGAGGGGGGCGTCGACGGCGAAGCCGTGGTTGTGCGCGGTGACCTCGACCTTGCCGGTCGAGCGGTCCTGCACGGGCTGGTTGATGCCGCGGTGGCCGTACTTCAGCTTGTACGTGCCGAAGCCGAGCGCGCGGCCCAGGATCTGGTTGCCGAAGCAGATGCCGAAGAGCGGGGTCTTCCGCTCCAGGACCCCCCGCATCAGCGCGACGGGGTGGTCGGCGGTGGACGGGTCGCCGGGGCCGTTGGAGAAGAAGACGCCGTCCGGGGCGACCGCGTAGACCTCCTCCAGGGTGGCGGTGGCGGGCAGCACGTGGACCTCGATGCCGCGCTCGGCCATCCGGTGCGGGGTCATGCCCTTGATGCCCAGGTCGACCGCGGCGACCGTGAACTTCTTGGTGCCGATCGCGGGGACGACGTACGCCTCCTTGGTGGCGACCTCGGCGGACAGGTCGGCGCCCGTCATCTCGGGGGCCTCCTGGACGCGGGCCAGCATCGCGGCCTCGTCGGTGACCGCGTCGCCGGAGAAGATGCCGACGCGCATGGCGCCGCGCTCGCGCAGGTGGCGGGTGAGGGCGCGGGTGTCGACGCCGCTGATGCCGACGACGCCCTGGTTCGCCAGCTCCTCGTCGAGGGTGCGGCGGGAGCGCCAGTTGGAGGGGGTGCGGGCGGGGTCGCGGACGACGTAGCCGGAGACCCAGATCCGCTTCGACTCGGGGTCCTCGTCGTTGACGCCGGTGTTGCCGACGTGCGGGGCGGTCATCACGACGACCTGGCGGTGGTACGACGGGTCGGTCAGCGTCTCCTGGTAGCCGGTCATGCCGGTGGAGAAGACCGCCTCGCCGAAGGTCTCCCCCACAGCCCCGTAGGCACGGCCGCGGAAGGTGCGGCCGTCCTCCAGGACGAGTACGGCGGGAACCTGGGTTCCCCGGGTGGAGGTCGTCATCGTGCGATGCCTTCCGTAGTGCTGGTGAGGTGGTTGACGGCGTCGACCCAGACGGGGTGTTCGGCCGAGTGGTCGGAGCGGAAACCGGAGTCGATCAGCCGGTCGCCGAGCGCCCAGGTGATGACGAGGAGTCCGCCCTCGGGCAGGACCTTGCCCGCCAGTGCCTTTTCGGTGCGGGCACCGCGCAGGTCGGCGGCCGGGACGAAGAAGTCCGCGGCGCCGGGCCGTACGACGTCGAGGCCCTCGGCGGTGAGGGTGAGCTCGACGCGGCTGCGGGTGCCCAGGCCGTGGGCGACGATCCGGTCGAGCCACTGCCCGGCCGTGGTCGACGCGTGGTAGCGGCCGGAGAGGGTGAGCAGCTTCTCGCCGTCCGCGATGCCCTGCGGCGCGGTGGCCGGGGCGGGCAGGTCGGACTGGAGGTTGCCGCGCCACTTCCAGCCCTGGCGCATCAGCCAGTAGACGAACACGACGAGGACGACGAGTCCGATCACCCAGCTGATCCGTGCGGACCAGTCGGTCACTTCCGCCGACTTCTGCTCGGCGGCCAGGTGGTACAGGGTCTGTGTTGTCACGCGAGCTTCCCGTCGACGACCGTGGCACGGCCCCGCAGGAAGGTGTGGGTCACTCGGCCGGGCAGCTCGCGCCCCTCGTACGGGGTGTTGCGGCTGCGGGAGGCGAAGCCCGCGGGGTCCACCTCTCCACGGTATGCCGGATCGACCAGCGTGAGGTTGGCAGGCTCACCGGCCGAGACGGGGCGGCCGTGTCCTTCGAGCCGGCCGATGGACGCGGGGCGCGCCGACATGCGGTCGGCGACGCCGGCCCAGTCGAGCAGTCCGGTCTCCACCATCGTCTGCTGGACGACGGAGAGCGCCGTCTCCAGGCCCACCATGCCCATGGCCGCCGCGGCCCACTCGCAGTCCTTGTCCTCGTGCGGGTGCGGGGCGTGGTCGGTGGCGACGCAGTCGATCGTGCCGTCGGCGAGGGCCTCGCGCAGGGCCATGACGTCGGCCTCGGTGCGCAGCGGCGGGTTCACCTTGTAGACCGGGTTGTAGGACCGGACGAGCTCGTCGGTGAGGAGCAGGTGGTGCGGGGTGACCTCGGCGGTGACGTTCCAGCCCTTGGACTTGGCCCAGCGCACGATCTCCACGGAGCCCGCGGTCGACAGGTGGCAGATGTGGACCCGGGAGCCGACGTGCGCGGCGAGCAGGACGTCGCGGGCGATGATCGACTCCTCGGCGACGGCGGGCCAGCCGCCGAGGCCCAGCTCGGCCGAGACGACGCCCTCGTTCATCTGGGCGCCCTCGGTGAGGCGGGGCTCCTGGGCGTGCTGGGCGACGACGCCGTCGAACGCCTTCACGTACTCCAGGGCGCGGCGCATGATGACCGCGTCGTCCACGCACTTGCCGTCGTCGGAGAAGACCTTCACGCCGGCGGCGGAGTCGTGCATGGCGCCGAGTTCGGCGAGCTGCTTGCCCTCCAGGCCGACGGTGACGGCCCCGACGGGCTGGACGTCGCAGTAGCCGGACTCCTTGCCGAGGCGCCAGACCTGCTCGACCACGCCGGCGGTGTCGGCGACCGGGAAGGTGTTGGCCATGGCGTGGACGGCGGTGAAGCCGCCGGCCGCGGCGGCCCTGGTGCCGGTGAGGACGGTCTCGGAGTCCTCGCGGCCGGGCTCGCGCAGGTGGGTGTGGAGGTCGACGAGGCCGGGCAGCAGGACCTGTCCGGCCGCCTCGATCACGGTGGCGTCGCCGGCGTCGAGGCCGGTGCCGACGGCGGCGATGGTCTCGCCGTCGATGAGGACGTCCTGCGGGTCGCCGCCGAGTACCTTCGCGCCGCGGATAAGGATCTTGCTCATGGTTACTTGGTCTCCTCGGTACGGGCGGCGGTGGGGGTGCCGGCAGGGAGGCGCGCAGCGCTTCGGTCAAGGGTGGTGGTGGGCGACGGGTGGGCGGTCGGCTCGTAGCCGCCGAGCAGCAGGTAGAGCACGGCCATGCGGATGGAGACGCCGTTGGCGACCTGCTCCACGACCGTGCAGCGGTCGGAGTCGGCGACCTCGGCGGTGATCTCCATGCCGCGGACCATGGGCCCGGGGTGCATGACGACGGCGTGCTCGGGCATTTTCGCCATCCGCTCGCCGTCCAGGCCGTAGCGGCGCGAGTACTCGCGCTCGGTCGGGAAGTAGGCGGCGTTCATCCGCTCGCGCTGCACACGGAGCATCATCACAGCGTCGGACTGGGGCAGCACCTCGTCCAGGCCGTAGCTGACGTCGCCGGGCCACTGCTCGACGCCGACCGGGACCTGGGTGGGGGGGGCGACGAGGGTGACGTGGGCGCCGAGCGTGTTCAGCAGGTGCACGTTGGAGCGGGCGACCCGGCTGTGCAGGATGTCGCCGACGATGGTGATCCGGCGGCCGTCGAGGTCCTTGCCGAGCCCCGCGTCGGCGCCGACGAGCCGGCGGCGCATCGTGAAGGCGTCCAGCAGGGCCTGGGTGGGGTGCTCATGGGTGCCGTCGCCCGCGTTGACGACGGCGCCGTCGATCCAGCCGGAGGTGGCCAGCCGGTACGGGGCCCCGGAGGCGCCGTGGCGGATGACGACGGCGTCGGCGCCCATCGCCTCCAGGGTCAGGGCGGTGTCCTTGAGGGATTCGCCCTTGGAGACGGAGGAGCCCTTCGCGGAGAAGTTGATGACGTCGGCGGACAGCCGCTTGGCCGCCGCCTCGAAGGAGATCCGGGTACGCGTCGAGTCCTCGAAGAAGAGGTTGACGACGGTCCGGCCGCGCAGGGTCGGGAGCTTCTTGATCGGCCGGTCCGCGACCCTGGCCATCTCCTCGGCGGTGTCGAGGATCAGGACGGCGTCGTCGCGGGTGAGGTCGGCGGCCGAGATGAGGTGACGCTTCATCTGGGTGTTCTCCGGGTGGCTGGAGGTTTCAGGCATGCGGGCGCGCGGAAGCCGCCGAACGGCGGGCGGCCGTACGGACGGGGAGCTAGCGCTCGACCGCGGGGGCGGCCTGCTCGACCCCGAGCAGCACGGCGTCGCGGCCGTCCTCCTCGGCGAGCTGGACCTTGACCGTCTCCCGCAGCGACGTGGGGAGGTTCTTGCCGACGTAGTCGGCGCGGATCGGCAGTTCGCGGTGGCCGCGGTCGACCAGGACCGCGAGCTGCACCGCGCGGGGCCGGCCGAGGTCGCCGAGCGCGTCCAGGGCGGCGCGGATCGTGCGGCCGGAGAAGAGGACGTCGTCCACGAGGACGACCAGGCGGCCCTCGATGTCGTCACCGGGGATCTCGGTGCGGGCCAGGGCACGCGCGGGGCGCAGCCTCAGGTCGTCGCGGTACATGGTGGTGTCGAGGGAGCCGACCGGCATCGTGCGGCCGGTGATCTCTTCGAGCTTGGCGGCGAGCCGGCGGGCGAGGAAGACCCCGCGGGTGGGGATGCCGAGGAGCACCACGTCGTCGGCGCCCTTGGCGCGTTCGACGATCTCGTGGGCGATACGGGTCAGGACCCGGGCGATGTCGGGGGCCTCCAGAACGGGGCGTGCCGCGTTGCCGGTGGCGTCGTGCTGTGCGTCCATAAGAAACGGACCTCCTTCTCCGCCTCACGGGACGGACCTTAAAGGACGTCGGAATTGCGTCGTCCAGACTACCAGGGCCCTTGCCGGATCTCGCACGCACCCCCCGATGAAGCCGGTACGGACCATCTCAGCTTGACGCGACCAAGTAACGCTGCGTAACCTCACAGTGAGTTACCAGCCACGCGGCCCAGCCGCGTACGTTCCAGCGTCCGGGGAGCCTTATGTCCAGCGAATACGCAAAACAGCTCGGGGCCAAGCTCCGTGCCATCCGCACCCAGCAGGGCCTCTCCCTCCACGGCGTGGAGGAGAAGTCGCAGGGCCGCTGGAAGGCCGTCGTGGTCGGTTCGTACGAGCGCGGCGACCGTGCCGTGACCGTGCAGCGCCTTGCCGAGCTGGCGGACTTCTACGGCGTCCCGGTCCAGGAGCTCCTGCCGGGCACGACGCCCGGCGGTGCCGCGGAGCCGCCGCCGAAGCTGGTCCTCCAGCTGGAGCGCCTGGCGCACGTGCCGCCGGAGAAGGCCGGCCCCCTCCAGCGCTACGCGGCGACGATCCAGAGCCAGCGCGGCGACTACAACGGCAAGGTGCTGTCGATCCGCCAGGACGACCTGCGCACGCTCGCCGTGATCTACGACCAGTCGCCTTCGGTGCTGACGGAGCAGCTGATCAGCTGGGGCGTGCTCGACGCGGACGCGCGCCGCGCCGTCGCCCACGACGAGGGCTGAGCAGCCCTCACGGAGAAACGTGCCGCCGGGTTCGGCGGGTCGCCCCGCGCACGGGCGCCCCGCCGGTCCCGGCTTTTCTCGTGCGCCGGCGCGCTCTCACACCCCCGGCGCGCCGAAGGGCCCACGGCTTCAGCCATGGGCCCTTCGTCGGCGGAACGCCGCCGGGGTCACTGCTCCCGGCGGAGATTCGGCTTGAGGTCCTTGAAACGGGCCAGCAGGCCGTTCACGAAGGACGGGGAGTCGTCGGTGGAGAACTCCTTGGCGATCTGCACCGCCTCGTCGATCACCACCGCGTCCGGGGTCCCGTCGACCCAGATCAGCTCGTAGGCACCGAGCCGCAGGATGTTCCGGTCGGCGACCGGCATGCGGTCGAGCTCCCAGTCCACGGCGTAGGTGACGATGAGGTCGTCGATGCGGTCCGCGTACCGCGCGTACCCCTCCACGAGCTCCATCGTGTACTCGGTGACCGGCGGCTGACGGGTGTCGGACCGCGAGTGCCGCACCCAGTCCGCGAGGACCGTCAGCACGGACTCGCCGCGCTGGTCGGCCTCGAAGAGGATCTGGAAGGCGCGCTTGCGTGCCGTGTTGCGAGCAGCCACGACTACTTGTTCACCCGGCTGAGGTACTCGCCGGAGCGGGTGTCGACCTTGATCTTCTCACCGGTGGTGATGAAGAGCGGAACACCGATCTCGTAGCCGGTCTCCAGCGTGGCCGGCTTGGTGCCGCCGGTGGAGCGGTCGCCCTGGACGCCGGGGTCGGTGTGCTGGATGGTCAGCTCGACGGCGGCCGGCAGCTCGACGTAGAGCACCTCGCCGTCGTGCTGGGCGACGGAGGCGGTGAAGCCCTCGATCAGGAAGTTGGCGGCGTCGCCGACGACCTTGCGCTCGACCATCAGCTGGTCGTAGGTGTCCATGTCCATGAAGACGAAGTACTCGCCGTCCATGTACGAGAACTGCATGTCGCGCTTGTCGACCGTGGCCGTCTCGACCTTGATGCCGGCGTTGAAGGTCTTGTCGACGACCTTGCCGGAGAGCACGTTCTTGAGCTTGGTGCGCACGAAGGCCGGGCCCTTGCCGGGCTTGACGTGCTGGAACTCGACGACGGACCAGAGCTGGCCTCCGTCGAGCTTGAGCACCATGCCGTTCTTGAGGTCGTTCGTGGAAGCCACGGTTGCGGAATCTCCTGGGCTGAAGCTGGTGGAACGACCGAGAAACGCGCGCTAGAGCGCGAGCAGCTCCTTGGTCGTAATGGTGAGTAGCTCGGGTCCGCCGTCCGCCTCGGGGCGCACGACGAGCGTGTCATCGATCCGGACCCCGCCCCGGCCCGGGAGGTGGACCCCCGGTTCGACGGTGACCGGCACACAAGCGTCCAGTTTACCCATGGCGGCGGGTGCCAGCTGCGGGTCCTCATCGATTTCGAGCCCCACCCCGTGGCCCGTGAAGGGCGCCAGGCCCTCGCCGTGGCCCGCGGAGTCCAGGAGATGGCGGGCGGCACGGTCCACGTCGCGGTACTCGGCGCCGGGCAGCAGGGCCTCGCGGCCGGCCCGCTGAGCGGCGAAAACCAGCTCGTACAGCTCGATCTGCCAGTCGGCGGGCGCCGTTCCGATGACGAAGGTCCGGCCGATCTCACAGCGGTAGCCCCGGTAGTTGGCGCCCAGGCAGACCGAGAGGAAATCTCCTTCCTCCACCCGCCGGTCCGTGGGCCGGTGGCGGCCCCGGCCGGAGTGGGGCCCGGTGGCGACGGAGGTCGCGAAGGCCGGGCCGTCGGCGCCGTGGTCCACCAGCCGGCGCTCCAGCTCCAGCGCCAGGTGCCGCTCGGTGCGGCCGACGAGGATCGATTCGAGGAGTTCGCCCAGCGCCTGGTCGGTGATCTCGGCCGCGATCCGCAGGCAGCCGATCTCCTCCTCGTCCTTGACGATGCGCAACTGCTCGACCGTCGCGCCCAGATCGGCCAGCCGGAGCCCGGGGGCGACCGAGGCCATGGCCCGGTGCCGGGCGACCGTCAGGTCGTGCTCCTCGACGGCCAGCGACTCCGCGCCGGCCCCGGCGGCCACGTCGGCTGCGTGGACCACGGGGTCCCCGCCGGCCACCGGCAGCAGGTCGACGCGCAGGTGCTCGTCGGTGCGCCCGTCGGCCGGGTCGGCGGTGGGCGGGCGGGGGCAGAGCAGGACGTCCTCGCCGGGGCCGAGCAGGAGCACGGCGCCCGGGGGCGCTCCCCCGGCCAGGTAGCGGACGTTGGCGGGGCGGGAGACCAGGGCGGCCGCGGATCCGACTGCGGCGCACCGGTCGCGGAGCAGCCCGCGTCGGACGGCGTACACCTCTGACATGCGTCGAGCGTACGAGCGCGGCGCCGGGCCCGCCCGGCGGGCGCATCCGACCGGGGGGCGGGGGGCCCGGCGCCGCCGCGTCACCAGGACGGCGGGCTGGCCAGGGCCCGGGCGAGTATGTCGTCCAGGACCCGGGCGGTGGTCTCCACGTCGTACGTCGAGTTGTCGATGATCGGGAGGCCGGAGCCGTACCAGCCGGCCATCCGGCCGTGGATGCGGGCGACCTCCTCGTCCGAGAGGCGGCGGTTGCCGCTGCGCTCCGCGTTGCGCTCCAGGACGATCTCCAGCCCGGGCAGCAGGACGACGGGCAGGAGCCCGGGGCCGACGTGCCGCTTCCAGCCGCCGAGGCCGACGACCGGCCGGTCGGGGAAGACGGCGTCGTCGAGGATGCAGGAGATCCCGTTGGCCAGGAAGTTGCGGGCGGCGAAGCCGCAGGTGCGGCGGGCCAGGCGGTACTGGGCCTCCGACTGGTCGTTCCACCCGGCCTGCGGGTCCGCGAAGCCGGAGCAGACCCACTCCCGGACGTCGTCCAGGCTGACGTGGGCGGTGGGCACCCGGCGGCGGGCCGCCCAGAGCCGGGCCACGGTGGTCTTGCCGGCGCCCGCCGGGCCGATGAGGAGCACCGCGAGCGTCGCGTTGCCCGTGCCGGGCTCGGCGGGCGGCGCGGGCAGGGGTACGGGTCTGCCGGGCGGCAGCTGGATGTGCCCGGTGGTCTCCCGGGCGACCGGAGCCGGGGCCTGCTGCGGGGCCGGTCCGTTCCAGCCGTGGCCCTGCGGCGCGGGCGCGCCCGCGGGCGGCGGGCCGGGGTGTCCGCCGGACGGGCCGGCCGGGGGCTGGTGCGGCGGGCCGGGGTGTCCGCCGGACGGGCCGGCCGGGGGCTGGTGCGGCGGGCCGGGGTGTCCGGCGGGCGGGCCGGCCGGGGGCTGGTGCGGCGGGCCGGGGTGCTGGGCCCGGTGCGGCCAGCCGACGGGGCCGTTTCCGGGACCGTGGGGCGGAGGCAGCGGGGCCCCCACTGCGTGCTGCATCCGGTGCGACTCCGTCTCGTACAGGCAACTGGCGCTGGTGCAACGGCAACCGTACCTTCCCCGGCCGCCGTACGGACAACGGCCGGGGAGGGTCCGAAGTGCCCCAACGGGCTGCTCAGTCGGCGAGTTCGTCCGCCAGGGCGCGCAGGGCGAGACGGTAGGAGCCGATACCGAATCCGGCCACGGTCCCGGTGGCCACCGGGGCGATCACCGAGGTGTGGCGGAATTCCTCCCGTGCGTACGGGTTCGAGATGTGGACCTCGATCAGCGGGGCCGTGCGCTGGGCTGCCGCGTCCCGCATCCCGTAGGAGTAGTGCGTGAAGGCGCCCGGGTTGATGACGACCGGAATCGCCCCGTCGGCGGCCTCGTGGAGCCAGCGGATCAGCTCGCCCTCGTCGTTGGTCTCGCGCACGTCGGCGTCGAGACCGAGCTCCTTGCCGAGGGTGCGGCACGCCTCCACCAGCCCGGCGTACGACGTGGAGCCGTAGACGTCGGGCTCGCGGGAGCCGAGCCGGCCGAGGTTGGGGCCGTTGAGCACGAGGACCCGGCGGGTCATGCCGAGACCTCCCCGTAGGCGGCGAGCAGGACGGCCGGGTCGGGGCCCTCCAGGACGGCGGGCTTGCCGAGGCCGTCCAGGACGACGAAGCGCAGCAGGTCGCCGCGCGACTTCTTGTCGACCTTCATGTTCTCCAGCAGCCTGGGCCACTGGTCGCCGCGGTAGGTGAGCGGCAGTCCGACGGATTCCAGGATCGCGCGGTGGCGGTCGGCGGTGGCGTCGTCCAGGCGGCCGGCCAGCCGGCCCAGTTCGGCGGCGAAGACCATGCCGACGGAGACGGCCGCGCCGTGGCGCCACTTGTAGCGCTCGTTCTTCTCGATCGCGTGGCCCAGGGTGTGGCCGTAGTTGAGGATCTCGCGGAGTCCGGACTCCTTGAGGTCGCTGGAGACGACGTCCGCCTTGACCCGGATGGAGCGCTCGATGAGCTCGGCGGTGTGCGGTCCGGCGGGCGTACGGGCGGCCTGCGGGTCCTGTTCGATCAGGTCGAGGATCACCGGGTCGGCGATGAAGCCGGCCTTGATGATCTCGGCCATGCCGGAGACGTAGTCGTGGACCGGCAGCGAGTCCAGGGCGGCCAGGTCGCAGAGGACTCCGGCCGGCGGGTGGAAGGCGCCGACGAGGTTCTTGCCCTCGGCGGTGTTGATGCCGGTCTTGCCGCCCACGGCCGCGTCGACCATGCCGAGCACGGTGGTCGGTACGGCGATCCAGCGCACCCCGCGCAGCCAGGACGCGGCGACGAAGCCCGCCACGTCGGTGGTGGCGCCGCCGCCGACGCCGACGATCACGTCGGTGCGGGTGAAGCCGGTCTGGCCGAGCGCCTTCCAGCAGTAGGCGGCGACCTCGACGGTCTTGGCCTCCTCGGCGTTGGGCAGCTGGATGGCGATCGCCTCGTAGCCCTGGCCGGCGAGGTCCTGGCGGACCGCCTCGCCGGTCTCGGCCAGCGCCTCGGGGTGGAGGACCGCGACGCGCTTGGCCCGCTCTCCGATGAGCCCGGGCAGCTCGCCGAGGAGCTGCCGGCCGATCAGTACCTCGTACGGGTCGGTGCCCGCGCTGCCTGCGATGCGGACGCGGGTGGGTGCCTGCTGGGTCATGGTGTGTTCTCCCGGCCGGACGGGGCCCCGTCCGGCAGCTCCAGTGCGTCGAGGACCGCCTGGGCGACCTCTTCGGGTGTGCGCTCGTCGGTGGCGACGACCGTGCGGGCGACCTCGGTGTAGAGGTGCCGGCGGGCGTCCATCAGCTCGCGCCACTGCCGGCGCGGGTTGACCGCGAGCAGCGGGCGGGCGGTGTTGAGCCCGACCCGCTTGACCGCCTCGTCCACGTCCATCGAGAGGTAGACGACCGGGTGGCCGGCGAGCAGCGCGCGGGTCGACTCGTCCAGGACGGCCCCGCCGCCGAGCGAGAGGACGCCGGTGTGCTCGGCGACGGCGGCGCGCACGGCGTCCCGCTCCAGCGCCCGGAAGTGGTCCTCGCCCTCGTCGTAGAAGATCTCCGCGATGGGCTTGCCCGCGGTCGCGACGACGTCCGCGTCGGTGTCCCGGTAGCCGGTGCCCAGGCGGCCGGCGAGCAGTTCGCCGACCGTGGACTTGCCGACGCCCATGGGACCGACGAGGACGACCAGGGGTCCGGTCATCGGATCTGGAGGTGGTCGAGGTACGACGTCACGTTGCGGCGGGTCTCGGTGACGCTGTCGCCGCCGAACTTCTCCGCCACCGCGTCGGCCAGGACCAGGGCGACCATCGCCTCGGCGACGATGCCGGCGGCCGGGACGGCACAGACATCGGAGCGCTGGTGGTGGGCCTTGGCGGGCTCACCGGTCACCACGTCCACGGTGGCCAGGGCGCGCGGCACGGTGGCGATCGGCTTCATCGCGGCGCGGACGCGCAGCAGTTCACCGGTGGTGAGTCCGCCCTCGGTGCCGCCGGCCCGGCCGGAGGCGCGCTTGATGCCGTCCTCGGTCACCAGGATCTCGTCGTGCGCCTTGGACCCGGGCACCCGGGCGAGGTCGAAGCCGTCGCCGACCTCGACGCCCTTGATGGCCTGGATGCCCATGAGGGCGCCGGCGAGGCGGGCGTCGAGCCGGCGGTCCCAGTGCACGTGTGAGCCGAGCCCGACGGGCACGCCGTACGCCAGCACCTCGACGACGCCGCCGAGGGTGTCGCCGTCCTTGTGGGCCTGGTCGATCTCGGCGACCATCGCCTTGCTCGCGTCGGCGTCGAGGCAGCGCACCGGGTCGGCGTCGAGCCGCTCCACGTCGGAGGGGACCGGGTAGACCCCGTACGGCGCCTTGGCGGCGGCCAGCTCCACGACGTGGCTGACGATCTCGATGCCCGCGGTCTCCTTGAGGTAGGACCGGGCGACGGCACCGAGGGCGACCCGGGCGGCGGTCTCCCGGGCGCTGGCGCGCTCCAGGACCGGGCGGGCCTCGTCGAAGCCGTACTTCTGCATGCCGGCGAGGTCGGCGTGGCCGGGGCGGGGCCGGGTCAGCGGGGCGTTACGGGCCTGAGCGGCCAGCGCCTCCGGGTCGACCGGGTCGGCCGACATGACCTGCTCCCACTTGGGCCACTCGGTGTTGCCGACCATCACGGCGACCGGGGAGCCCATGGTGAGGCCGTGCCGGACACCGCCGAGGAAGGTGACCTCGTCCTGCTCGAACTTCATCCGCGCACCGCGGCCGTAGCCGAGCCGCCGCCGGGCGAGCGCGTCCGCCACCATCTCCGTGGTGACCGGGACGCCGGCGGGAAGGCCCTCCAGCGTCGCCACGAGTGCGGGGCCGTGCGACTCCCCTGCGGTCAGCCAGCGCAACCTGCTCAACGGTGCTCCTCATGCTCGCGCCCGGAATCCAGCGGCGCGACCGGGTGCGCGGCCCTGGCCCGCCGCCTCCGATCCTCCCACGGCCGGGGCCCCCGGCCCGCCGCCGGTCCAGCAGACGGACGGCCGCGGGCCGGAACGGGCACTCGTCAGCGGGCGGCCAGCGCCTCTTCCCCGGCCTCGCGCATGGCGGCGAGCGGGGCGGGCGAGCGGCCCGTCATCTGCTCGACCTGGAGGACCGCCTGGTGCACCAGGAGGTCGAGACCTCCGACGACTGCGCCCCTGCGGTCCGCCCAGGCGGAGGCGAGCCGGGTCGGCCACGGCTCGTACAGCACGTCGAACAGCGTGCCGGGCCGCTCCGGTACGGCCCCGGCCAGGGCGTCGGCCGCGCCGGCGGGCGTGGTCGCGACGACGAGGGGCGCGGTCAGCGCACGGTCGGCCTCGGCCCAGTCGGCGACGCGGACGTCGACGCCGAGCCGTTCGCCCCAGCCGCGCATCTCGTCGGCGCGGGCCGCGCTGCGGACGTACGCGGTGACGGGTCCGGCGCAGATGGCGGAGAGGGCCGCCAGCGCGGAGGACGCGGTGGCGCCGGCACCGAGGATCGCGGCGGACTCCACCTTCTCGACGCCGCGTTCGCGCAGGGCCGCGACCATGCCGGGGATGTCGGTGTTGTCGCCGGTGCGGCGGCCGTCCTCGCCGAAGACCACGGTGTTCACGGCCTCGACGGAGGCGGCGGTGTCGGTGATCCTGTCGAGCAGCGGGATGACCGCCCGCTTCAGCGGCATGGTGAGCGAGAGCCCCGCCCACGTGCCGTCCAGCCCCTCGATGAAGCCGGGCAGCGCCTGCTCGTCGACCTCGAACCGGTCGTACGACCAGTCATCGAGGCCGAGTTCGGCGTACGCGGCCCGGTGCAGGACCGGGGAGAGCGAATGGGCGATGGGCGAGCCGAGGACGGCCGCGCGGTGCTGGGTGCTCACTGACCCGCCTGCTCCTTCTTGTACTTCTCCCGGTTCCGCTCGTGCTCCGCGTTGGTCACGGCGAACACCGTCTTGTCCTCGGTCACGGACACGAAGTAGTACCAGGGGCCGGGGGTGGGCTTGATGGCGGACTGCAAGGCAGCGTCGCCGGGGTTGTTGATGGGGCCCGGCGGCAGACCATGGATGTGGTACGTGTTGTACGGGTGATCGAAGTTCCGGAGGTCCGAGACGGCCCCGGTGTCGAGCGTGCTCTGCTTCTTCGCGTAGTTGACGGTGGAGTCGAAGTCGAGCAGACCGTTGGTCTCGACGTTGTTGGGCTTGAGCCGGTTGTAGACGACCCGCGCGACCTTGTCGAAGTCGTGCTTGTACTTGCCCTCGGCCTGGACGAGGCTGGCGACGGTGATCAGCTGCCAGGGGCTGTCGAGCTTCAGCTTCTTGGCGTTCTCCGCCAGATCCGCCTTCTCGTACTCCTCGTTGGCGCGGGAGACCATCGACTTGAGGACGGTCTCCGGCTTCATGCCCTTGGTGACCGGGTACGCGGCCGGGTAGAGGAAGCCCTCCAAGGGGTCGATGACGCTCTTGTGGCCCTTCGCCCAGCCCGGCAGGCCGAGGTCGTCGGCCTTCTTCTCGGCCGCCTTGGCGGTCGTCCCCTCGGCGACGCCCAGTTTCTTGTCGATCGAGGCGTACACCAGCCGGTTCGGCGTGCCCTCCGGGATGATCAGGAGATTCTGGCTCTTCGGGTCCACCATCATCTTCACGGCCTCGGCCGCCGACATCTGCGAGTGCAGGAGGTAGACCCCGGCCTGGATTCCCTTGCCCTTCGGGTTCTCGTTCTGCGCCGAGACGAAGGCGTCGACGCTCTTCACGACGCCGGCCTTCTTCAGGATGTTGCCGATGTCGTACCCGTAGGCGCCCTTCGGGATCTCCACCTCGACCGAGCCGGAGCCGCTGCCCGAGTAGTCCGGGGCGGGGCCGAAGCGGTCCTGGTAGAAGGAGTAGCCGAAGTAGCCCGCGCCGCCGACGCCGGCGACGAGGACGAGGGAGACGGCCAGGCACGCGCAGCCGCTGCGGCCCTTCTTCTTGCCCTTGCCCCGGCGCTCGCCGCCCCCGTCGCGGGTGTCGCGCTCGTCGTCATCGTCGTAGTCGTCGTCCCGGGGCTCCTTGCGGCCGTCCTTCTCGTCCGCGCCCGTGAAGAAGGGGTGGGTCTCCTCCGGCGGCTCCTCCGGGTCCCAGTCCGGGGCCGCTTCGGGCGTCTCGGCCGGAACGGGCTCGCGGTGGCCGGGGGGCTGCGGCGGCGGGTAGGCGTCAGGGGTGCCGTAGTAGTCGTTCGACTCGCCGTAGCCGTACGTGCCGACGGGCTGGCCCTCGTACGGCGGCATGGCCTGCTGGCCCGTGTCCCAGCCGGTGTCGTAGCCGGGCTGCGGCTGCTGGGGTTGCTGGGGCTGCTGCCCGTACGGGTCCTGCGGGTGCTGGTTCCCGTACGCCTGCTGCTGGTACTGCTGCTGGGCGTACGGGTCCTGCTGCTGATGCTGCTGCTGCCCGTACGGGTCCTGCTGCTGCGCGTACGGGTCCTGCTGCTGCGCGTACGGGTCGTGCGGCTGCTGCTGGTACGGGTCGTACTGGCCCTGCGGGTACTGCTGCTGGGCGCCGTACTGGTGCGTGCCGTCGTACTGGTTCTGGCCGTCGTACTGGGCCTGGCCGTGGGCAGGCTGCTGGCCGCCCCACCCCTGGTCCCCGTACAAGGGGTCCTCGGGATGCCATGGTTCGGAGCCGGGGCCCCGGCCATACTCAGTCATCGATCCCCTTGAGCCGCGAGACGATGTTCCGTCTCTTTGCTGTGCGGTGTGTGTTCGAACACCGCCGCATCGCGCGGAACGTTACCGTATTGCGATCAGACCACTACTTCGACGGCCTCGCCCGGCGGATTGCCCGAAGCGCGCTCCGACTCCAGAGCGTTCTGCAGGATCACCACAGCGGCAGCCTGGTCGATGACGGATCGGCCCTTTCTGGACTTCACGCCCGAGGCGCGCAGGCCCTGGCTCGCCGTGACTGTGGTCATCCTCTCGTCCAGCAGGCGCACCGGAATGGGTGCGACCGCTCGGGCGAGGACCTCGGCGAAGGCGCGGACCTTGACGGCGGCCGGGCCCTCACCGCCGCCCAGGGAGCGCGGCAGCCCGACGACGACCTCGATCGGTTCGTACTCCGCGACGATCTGTCCCAGCCGCCGGTGGGCGGCCGGGACATCGCGTCCCGGCACGGTCTCCACCGGCGTCGCGAGGATTCCGTCGGGGTCGCACGAGGCGACCCCGATCCGGGCGTCCCCGACGTCGATCGCCAGCCGGCGACCGCGGCGCATCCGCGTCATGTCCGGCGTCACGCCGTCTCGGTGACGAGGCGTTCGACGGCGGCGACGGCGTCGCCGATCGCCTCCGGGTTCTGGCCGCCGCCCTGCGCGACGTCCGGCTTGCCACCGCCCCCGCCGCCGAGGGTCTTGGCGGCGGTACGCACGAGGTCGCCGGCCTTGAGGCCGCGCTCGCGGGCCGCCTCGTTGGTCGCGATGACGGTCAGCGGGCGCCCGTTGGCCGTCGTGAACAGCGCGACGACGGCCGGCCGGCCGCCCTGGATGCGACCGCGGACGTCGAGGACGAGCTTGCGCAGGTCGTCGGCGGAGGTGCCGTCCGGCACCTGGCCGGTGACCAGCGCGACGCCCCGGACGTCGATCGCGGAGTCCACGAGACCGGCAGCGGCCGCGAGGACCTTCTCCGCGCGGAACTTCTCGATCTCCTTCTCGGCGTCCTTCAGCTTGCCGAGCATGCCCGCGATCTTCTCCGGCAGCTCCTCGGGGCGGCCCTTGACCAGCTCCTGGAGCTGGGCGACGACCGTGTGCTCCCGGGCCAGGAAGTTGTACGCGTCGACGCCGACCAGGGCCTCGATGCGGCGCACACCGGACCCGATGGACGACTCTCCGAGCAGCTTGACCAGGCCGAGCTGGGCGGTGTTGTGGACGTGCGTACCGCCGCAGAGCTCCTTGGAGAAGTCCCCGATGGTGACGACCCGGACCCGCTCGCCGTACTTCTCGCCGAACTCCGCGATCGCACCCTGCTTCTTCGCGTCGGCCAGCGACATGACCTCGGCCTGCACGTCGAGCTCGCGGGCCAGCACCTCGTTGATCTTCTGCTCGACATCGGTGAGCACCGTGCCGGGAACGGCGGCCGGCGAACCGAAGTCGAAGCGGAAGCGGCCCGGGGAGTTCTCCGAACCGGCCTGGGCGGCCGTCGGGCCGAGCGCGTCGCGCAGCGCCTGGTGCGTGAGGTGGGTGGCGCTGTGGGCGCGGGCGATGGCGCGGCGGCGGGTGGCGTCGATGGCCGCGTACGCGGACGCGCCGACCGTCACCTCACCGACCTGGACGGAGCCCTTGTGCACGGAGACGCCCGGGACCGGCTGCTGCACGTCGCGGACGACGATGACGGCGCCGCTGTCGAGCCGGATGCGGCCCTGGTCGGCGAGCTGGCCGCCGCCCTCGGCGTAGAACGGGGTGCGGTCGAGGACGACCTCGACCTCGTCGCCCTCGGTCGCGGCGGGCGAGGGGACACCGTCGACGAGGAGGCCGACGACGGTCGACTCGCCCTCGGTCATGGTGTAGCCGGTGAACTCGGTGACGCCGGAGCTGTCGGCGACCTCGCGGTAGGCGGACAGGTCGGCGTGGCCGGTCTTCTTGGCCTTGGCGTCGGCCTTGGCCTTGGCCCGCTGCTCCTGCATGAGGCGGCGGAACCCGTCCTCGTCCACGGAGAGCCCCTGCTCGGCGGCCATCTCCAGGGTGAGGTCGATCGGGAAGCCCCAGGTGTCGTGGAGCAGGAACGCCTTGTCGCCGGCGAGGACCGTGCCGCCGGCGGCCTTGGTCTCGGTGACGGCGGTCTCCAGGATGTTGGTGCCGCCCTTGAGGGCCTTGAGGAAGGCGGCCTCCTCCGCGAGCGCGACGGTCTCGATGCGCTTGCGGTCGGTGATCAGCTCCGGGTACTGCTGCCCCATCGTGTCGATCACGACGTCGACCAGCTCGCGGACGACGGAGCCGGTGGCGCCCATCAGGCGCATGTTGCGGATGGCGCGGCGCATGATGCGGCGCAGCACGTAGCCGCGGCCCTCGTTGCCGGGAGTGACGCCGTCGCCGATGAGCATGACGGAGGTGCGGATGTGGTCGGCGACCACGCGCAGCGAGACGTCGCTGCCCTCGGCGGCGCCGTACCGCACCCCGGTCAGCTCGGTCGCGCGGTCCATGACGACGCGCAGGGTGTCGGTCTCGTACATGTTCTGCACGCCCTGCAGGATCATCGCGAGGCGTTCGAGGCCGAGACCGGTGTCGATGTTCTTGGAGGGCAGGTCGCCCAGGATCGGGAAGTCGTCCTTGCCCTCGCCGGCGCCGCGCTCGTACTGCATGAAGACCAGGTTCCAGATCTCCACGTACCGCTCGTCGTTGACGGCCGGGCCGCCCTCGACGCCGAACTCGGGGCCGCGGTCGTAGTTGATCTCCGAGCACGGGCCGCACGGGCCGGGGACCCCCATGGACCAGAAGTTGTCCTTCTTGCCCAGGCGCTGGATGCGCTCGGCCGGGACGCCGATCTTGTCGCGCCAGATGGCCTCGGCCTCGTCGTCGTCCAGGTAGACCGTGATCCACAGGCGCTCGGGGTCGAGTCCGAAGCCGCCGTCCGCCACGGAGCTGGTCAGCAGCTCCCAGGCGTACGCGATGGCGCCTTCCTTGAAGTAGTCGCCGAACGAGAAGTTGCCGCACATCTGGAAGAACGTGCCGTGCCGGGTGGTCTTGCCGACCTCCTCGATGTCCGGCGTACGCACGCACTTCTGCACGCTGGTGACGCGCGGCGCGGGCGGCTTGACCTCACCGAGGAAGTAGGGCTTGAACGGCACCATGCCGGCGGGGACCAGCAGCAGAGTCGGGTCGTCCGCGATGAGCGACGCCGAAGGGACAACGGTGTGACCGCGCTCCTCGTAGAAGCTCAGCCAGCGGCGACGAATTTCTGCCGACTCCATCAGTGGTCCTCATTCCGGTTGTACGAGTGGTAGGGGAGCGTGCGGTAGGTGGCGGGGGCCGGGTGCGGGTCCGCGTCGGCCGCCTCGACGGCCGGGCGGCGCGCCGCGGGCAGTTCTCGGGGGTCCGCCGCTTCGAGGCCCAGCGCCTCGCCGAGTTCGGCCTCGCGCCTGGCCATGCCCTCACGGACGTCCAGCGCGAAGTCCTTGAGCTTGTGACCGGCCACGATCGCCTTGTCGGCGGCCTGCGCCGCGAGGCTTTCGGGGGTCAGCTGCTTGATCTTCCGGTTGACCTTGGTGGTGGCCCACACCCCGGCGGCTGCGCCGGCGGTGAACCAGAACGTACGGCGGAACATCGCTGCGTCAGTCCTTCGATCCGCGGGAATTTCGGCCGCCGCGCTTCCTGCCGCGTGCGGAGGGGACGGTCCGGCCGACGATCACCGAGCGCCGGGTCCGCGCCTCCGGTTCGGGAGCGGAGCGGCGGCCGATGGCCTGCCGGACCCCGTAGCCGAAAGCGGCGACCTTGACGAGCGGCCCGCCGAAGGTGGAGGCGACCGTGGTGGAGAGCGCGGAGGCGTTGGAGGTGACTTCCCGCACGTCCGTCGCGATGGCGTCGACCTTGTCGAGCTGGGTCTGCGCGGAGCGTACGGCCGCGGAGGCGTCCGCGAGCAGGGGGACGGCCTGTTCGGTCACGTCCGCCACGAGCTTGGTGGTCGCCCTGAGCGTCTGGGCGAGCCTCACCAGCACGACGGCGAGGAACGAAACCAGGATCGCCCAGAAGACGGCCACCAGAATCCCGGCCACCTCACCACCGGACACAGTGCACCGCGCTCTCTGGCTTGTCGTCTGTCTCTGTCTTGTTCTCCTGCTCTGCGGCGAGGGCCGTCACGGCGGCCGGTCGCCTTCCCCCGAGCCTATCGCGCCGGGGGTCACGCCCCGCACCGCATGACCGGGCGGGCGGCGGGGATTCGCGCGACGAGATTGTACGGAGCGCTTTCAAGCCAGTACTCTGCGTGTCTCATGCGACGCCCTCAGCGCCCTTCTCCGCCCGCGGACGACTCCGGTATCCCGGCCGCCGACGACACCGCCGCGCCGCCGCGCCCGGGCAATCTGCCCGCCGAGCTGAACGATTTCGTGGGACGGGAGAGCGAGCTGGCCGCTCTCGCCCGTTCCCTTACGGAGTCCCGGCTCGTCACCGTGACCGGGGTGGGCGGGGTCGGCAAGACCCGCCTGGTCACCAGAGCGGCGGCGCTGTTGGAGAAACGGTACTGCGACGGGGTGTGGCTGGTGGAGCTGTCCGCCGTCCACGACGCCGGGCTGCTGGAACACGCCGTGGCCGAGGCGCTGGGGCTCACCGACCACACCACCCGGCCGCCCCGCGCGGCGGTCGTCGAGCACTGCGCCGGGCGCCAACTCCTCCTGGTGATCGACGGCTTCGAACACCTGGTGGACGAATGCGCCGCGCTGGTACGGGAGCTGCTGCGCCGCGCTCCGCGGCTGCGGGTCCTCGCCGCGGGCCGGCTGCCGCTGGAGCTGGCGGGCGAGGCCGTCCACCCGCTCGCGACCATGACCGAGGGGGACGCGCTCCGGCTGTTCGCCGAGCGGGCCGCCGGGGTGCGCCCGGACTTCCGGCTGACCGAGCAGGACCGCGAGCACGCCCGGGAGCTGTGCCGCCGGCTCGACGGCATCCCGCTGGCCCTGGAGCTGGCGGCGGGGCGGCTGCGGGCCCTGTCGACCGAGCAGGTGCTGCACCGGCTGGACGACCGCTTCCGGCTGCTGACCGGGGGCAGCCGGGGGGCGCTGGAGCGGCACCAGACGCTGCGGACGGCGATCGGCTGGAGCCATGAGCTGTGCGCGCCCGCCCAGCGGTTGCTGTGGGCCCGGCTCTCGGTCTTCGCCGGGCAGTTCGACCTGGAGGCCGTCGAGTACATCTGCAGCGGGCCCGACCTGCCCGCGGACTCGGTGCTCGACGTGCTGTCCGGGCTGCTGGCCCAGTCCGTGGTGCTGCGCGAGGACTCCCCCGCCGGCACCCGCTACCGGATGCTGGACACCGTGCGCGAGTACGGCGCCGAGTGGCTGGCCGCCACCGGTGACACGGAGCGGCTGCGCCGGCGGCACCGCGACTGGTTCCTGGGGCTGGCGACCTGGTGCGAGCTGGACTGGTTCAGCCCCCGGCAGGCGGAGGTCGCGGCCCGGGCCGAGAGCGAGCTGCCGAATCTGCGCCGGGCCATGGAGTGCTCGCTGGAGAGCCCGCAGGAGGCGCACCTGGCGCAGTACCTGGCGGGCACGCTGTGGTTCCTGTGGGTCGGCTGCGGACGGCTCTCGGAGGGCCGGCACTGGCTGGAGCACGTCCTGGAGGAGGAGACGCCGTACGACTCCTCGCGGCTGAAGGCCCTGTGGGTGCTGGGGTACGTCGCGGTCCTCCAGGGTGACCCGGTGGGGGCGGTCTCCGCGCTCACGGAGTGCCGGGAGGAGGCCGAGGCGGCGGGTGACGCCACCGCGGCCGCGTACGCCGTGCACCGCACCGGGTGCCTGGCCCTGGTCACCGACGACATGGAGCGCGCCCGGGGTCTCCTGGGCGACGCGCTCGGCCGCTACCGGGAGCTGGGCGAGCTGAACAGCAACGTCCTGATGGCCCAGGTCGAACTGGCCATGGCCACCGGCTTCCTGGGGGACGCGGAGCGGGCCGTCGCGATCTGCGAGGAGGTCCGGGACATCTGCGAGGACCACGGCGAACGGTGGGCCCTGAGCTACGCGCTGTACGTCCTGGCCTACGCCGCCCTGGAGCGCGGCGACCCGGAGCGGGCCCGGCGGCTGCTCCTCGAATCGCTGGCGATCAGCCACGGCTTCCACGACCTGCTCGGCACCGTCCTCGCCCTCGAACTGCTGGCCCTGGTCACGGTCACCGAGGGCGACGCGGCCGAGGCGGCGCTGCTCCAGGGGGCGGCCGACCGGATCTGGCCCTCGGTGGGGCTGCCGCTGTTCGGCTCGGCGTACTACGGGGCGCCGAGGGCCCGCTGCCAGGAGCTGGCACTGCGGGAGCTGGGCGGGGCGCGGTACGCGGCGGCGGTCGGCGCGGGCGGGGAGCTGGCCTTGGACGCGGCGGTGGCCCGGGCGCTCCTGGCGCAGGGGGACGCGAAAGCCCGCCACCTCCCCGGGGACCGGGAAGGGGCGGGCCTGAGCGCCGGTGAAGAGCGGCTACGCCTGGATCAGCGGGCGTAGTACTCGACGACGAGCTGCTCGTCGCAGATCACGGGGATTTCCTTGCGGTTCGGGTCCCGGTCAAGGCGGAAGGCCAGGGCCTTCAGGTTCACCTGCAGGTAGCGCGGGGTCTCGCCGTCCGTGGCGTAACCACCCTCGCGGGCCACCTGGAAGGGGACCTTGGAGCGGCTGCGCTCGCGGACCTGGACGACGTCGTCCGGGCGGACGCGGAACGACGGCTTGTCGACCTTGCCACCGTTGACCTCGATGTGGCCGTGGACGACCATCTGGCGGGCCTGGTAGATGGTCCGGGCGATGCCCGAACGCAGGACCAGCGCGTCGAGACGGCGCTCGAGCTCGACGACCAGCGCCTCGCCCGTCTTGCCCTCGGCCTTCTTGGCGCGGTCGTAGGCACGCGCCATCTGGCGCTCGCTGATGTCGTACTGCGCGCGCAGACGCTGCTTCTCGAGCAGACGGACCTTGTAGTCCGAGTTCTGCTTGCGGCCGCGGCCGTGCTCGCCCGGCGGGTAGGGGCGGGCCTCGAAGTACTTGACCGCCTTCGGCGTCAGCGCGATGCCGAGCGCGCGGCTCTTCTTGACCTTGGGACGCGACTGATTAGGCACGTTCTCCAGACCTCCGTTGTAGGTTAGGTTAGGCTCACCTTACTCAAGGAGATCGCATGTCTCGCCCTGGGAACACCACACACGTCACGGACAGCACAGACAGCATCGACGCGCCTGATGGCGTCGAGATGACGGAGGACCGATCAGATCGTGGTCAGCCGCGTCCCAGCGGGCTTGAAATCACACGGATGCCGTCAGCAGCCGAGCGCACACGAACTCTCGTACAGAGTACCTGCTCCGCGGTGCTGCTCGTTCCCGGGCTCGAAGCGGCGGGCTCGGACCAGCTCATGCCGCTGTCCCGGGGCGTGGGCCCGGACGGCGACCTGTTCCTGGAATTCCCCGCGGATTCCCCGGCCGCACGGGCCGCGACGCACGCCCAGGACGACGAGCTGCCGGCCGTGCTGGAGATCACGGACGTCGCCCCGGTCTCCGTACCCCACCGCATCCGGGGCCGGGCCAGGGTGAGCGGGTGGCTGACCGCCGTCCCGGGGATGGCGGGCCCTGGACGGACGATGCTGCGCCTGGAGACGGGTGAGGCGCACATCGACGACCTGTGGGGGGTGGAGGGCGTGGACGCCGACGGCTTCCGCGATGCCGCCCCCGACCCGCTCGCCGCGCACGAGGCGGACCTGCTCCAGCACCTGTACGCGGCGCACGGCGAGGAGCTGGCGACGCTGTGCGGACTGCTCGGCGAGCGGGCCGGGTGCGGCTGCGCCGAACACCGGCCGGACGTGGTGCCGCTGGCCCTGGACCGGCTCGGGCTGCGGGTGCGCTTCCGCGAGCGGGGCGGCCACTGCTTCGACGCGCGCTTCGAGTTCCCCCGGCCGGTGCGGGACGTGGTGGAGCTCAGCCACGCCATGCACACGCTCTTCACGGCCGCCGCGCACTGAGGAGGTGCCGCGGGTCAGGGCGAGCCCCGGAGCCAGGGCGTGCCGTGGGGTCAGGGCGCGCCGCCCGGCCCGCCCGTCTGGTCCTCGCCGTCCGTCCGGCCCAGCCGCTCCCTGACCCGGTCCACCACGTCCGCGTACCGTGCCTCGGCTCCGTAGCGGGTGGGGCGGTAGTACCGCTTGTCGCTCACCGCGTCCGGCGCGTACTGCTGGGCGGCGATGCCGCCGGGCACGTCGTGCGGGTAGACGTAGCCCTGGGCGTGGCCCAGCTTGGCCGCGCCCTTGTAGTGGCCGTCGCGCAGATGGGCCGGGACCGGTCCGGCCAGCCCCTTGCGGATGTCCTCGCGGGCGGCGGAGATCGCCAGCGTCGCCGCGTTGGACTTGGGGGCGAGGGCCAGGGCGATGGTGGCGTGGCTGAGGGTGAGCGCCGCCTCGGGAAAGCCGATGAGGGCCACCGCCTGGGCGGCCGCGACCGCGGTGGGCAGCGCCGTCGGATCGGCGAGGCCGATGTCCTCACTGGCCGAGATCATCAGCCGCCGGGCGATGAACCTCGGATCCTCCCCCGCCTCGATCATGCGGGCCAGGTAGTGCAGGGCCGCGTCGACGTCGGAACCCCGGATGGACTTGATCAGGGCGCTGGCCACGTCGTAGTGCTGGTCGCCGTCCCGGTCGTACTTCACGGCCGCCCGGTCGACGGTCTCCTCCAGGGTGAGGAGCGTGATCTCCTCCTCCTGCTTGGACAGCGCGGCCCCGGCGGCGGCCTCCAGGGCGGTCAGCGCGCGGCGGGCGTCGCCCCCGGCGATCCGCAGCAGGTGCTCCTCGGCGTCCCTGAGCAGCGTCACCGCGCCGCCCAGTCCGCGCTCGTCGGTGAGGGCGCGCCGCAGCAGGCCGCGCAGGTCGTCGTCGGTCAGGGGCTCCAGCGTCAGCAGCAGCGAGCGCGAGAGGAGCGGGGAGATGACGGAGAAGTACGGGTTCTCGGTGGTCGCGGCGATCAGGGTGACCCAGCGGTTCTCGACGGCGGGGAGCAGGGAGTCCTGCTGGGCCTTGGAGAAGCGGTGGATCTCGTCCAGGAAGAGGACGGTCTCCTTGCCGTAGCCCCCGGTGGCGCGGCGGGCGCCGTCGATCACGGCGCGGACCTCCTTGACGCCCGCGGTGATCGCGGAGAGCTCCACGAAGCGCTTGTTCGTCGCCTTGCTGACCACGTACGCCAGGGTGGTCTTGCCGATGCCGGGCGGGCCCCAGAGGATCACCGACGACGGGCCGGCCGGTCCGCCGCTCTCCCCGACCAGGCGGCGCAGGGGTGAGCCCGGCTTGAGCAGATGCTGCTGGCCGACGACCTCGTCCAGCGTACGAGGACGCATCCGGACGGCCAGCGGGCTGCTGGACGGGTCCTTCTCCTGGCGGTCTTCGGCAGCGGCGGTGAAAAGGTCGGGCTCCACGTCTCGAAGCCTATGTCACGGCACTGACAACGCGGCCGGGCCGGTGGTCCGCCCCGGCACTGCGGGGGCGGGCCGGGTCAGCTGGTCCAGAAGTCCCACCAGCGGGTCAGGACCAGCATGCCGATGATGCCGATCCACAGCACCGGAGGCACCCAGTGGAATTCGGTGAGGCCGTTGCGCAGCCAGGAGGGCGCGGGGATGATCCCGTGCCGGATGTTGTGCGTGGTGACGTAGCAGAACATGAAGATGGTGGCGACCCAGGCCAGGCAGCACCACAGGCACAGCGAGTTGATGTTGTACAGCGACTGGTACTGGAGCCAGGTGCAGAAGCCGACGCCGAACAGCGTGCCCGCGTTCATGCCGAGCCAGTACCAGGGGCGGAAGCGGGCTCCGGCCAGCAGCGCCAGACCGATTCCGATGATCACCGGGTAGGTGACCATGCCGAGCCACGGGTTCGGGAAGCCGAAGGCGGACGCCTGCTCGCTCTTCATGATGTTGCCGCAGGCGACCACGGGGTTGAGGCTGCAGCCGGGGACGAAGGAGGGGTCCTCCATCATCTTGAGCTTGTCGTGCGTGATGACCCATGCGGCGAGCGTCCCGGCGGCGCCCGTGATGATGAGCAGGATGGCCAGCGCGCGGCTGCCGCCGATGGTCCGCTTCCCGCCCCTCTCGTCCTGGTCGGAGGAGGGATGGTCAACCGCTGCAGTCGTCATATCGCCGTTTCCGTCACTGAGTAGCCTGCTGGGGCAGGGTCATTGTGCCGCACGACTCGGTCGCCCTTCCGTTCGATGCACATAAAGACGTACGCACCGCGGCGGGCCGGTGCGGGAGCGGAGCCCGGGCCCCGCAGCCGCGACGAGGGCCGTCGCACCCGGCCCGCTCCTCCCCCGGGCGTCACATCCCGCACGGACGGAATCACCGTGCGGGATGAATCCGCGGCCACCGCGTTGACGCCCGGGGAAGGAGAGTCACCCCTTCCGCACGTCTCACGCCAGGCGCGCGCGGACCGCCTCGACCACGTCGTAGACGGGGACCGGCGTCTGCTCGCCGGACTCCATGTCCTTGAGCTGGACGTGGCCCTCGGCCAGGTCGCGCTCGCCGGCCACGATCGTGAACCGGGCGCCCGAGCGGTTGGCGCTCTTCATGGCGCCCTTCAGCCCCCGCCCGCCGTAGGCGAAGTCCGCGGCCACGCCCTCCCGGCGGAGCCGGGTGACGACACCGAAGAGGACCCGGCGCGCCTCCTCGCCGAGCGGGACCGCGAAGACGCTGGTGGCGGCGGGCAGGTCCAGCTCGATGCCCTCGGCCTCCAGGGCGAGGACCGTGCGGTCCACACCGAGCGCCCAGCCGACCGACGGGAGGGCGGGGCCGCCGATCATCTCGGAGAGCCCGTCGTAGCGCCCGCCGCCGCCCACCGCGGACTGCGAGCCGAGACCGTCGTGGACGAACTCGAAGGTGGTGCGGGTGTAGTAGTCGAGGCCGCGGACCAGCTTCTCGTCGTCCTCGTAGATCACACCGGCCTCGTTGAGCAGGTCGCGGACCTGCTCGTGGTACGCCTTGCACGCGTCGCAGAGGAAGTCGCGCAGCACCGGGGCGCCGGTCAGCTGCTTCTGGACCTCGGGGCGCTTGTCGTCCAGGACCCGCAGCGGGTTGATCTCGATGCGCCGGCGGGTCTCCTCGTCCAGGTCCAGCTCGCGCAGGAAGCCCTGGAGCGCGTCCCGGTAGACGGGACGGCACTCCTTGTCGCCCAGCGAGTTCAGCAGGATCCGGAACTCGCGCAGGCCCAGCGCGCGGTAGGCCTGGTCGGCGAGGATGATCAGCTCGGCGTCGAGCGCCGGGTCCTCGGCCCCGATGGCCTCGGCCCCGACCTGCGAGAAGTGCCGGTAGCGGCCCTTCTGCGGACGCTCGTAGCGGTAGTACGAGCCCGAGTACCAGAGCTTGACCGGCAGGTTGCCCAGCTTGTGGAGGTTGGCCTCCAGGGCCGCGCGCAGCACCGATGCGGTGCCCTCGGGGCGCAGGGCGAGCTGGGAGCCGCCCTTGGTGGTGAGGGTGTACATCTCCTTGGTCACGATGTCGGTGGACTCGCCGACGCCGCGCGAGAAGAGGGCCACGTCCTCGAAGCCGGGGGTCTCGATGTAGCCGTAGCCGGAGTTCTTCAGCGGGGCGGCGATCGCCTCGCGCACCGCCAGGTACTTCGCGGAGTCCGGCGGGGTCAGGTCGTAGGTGCCCTTGGGGGCCTTGAAGGTGCTCACGATGTCGCTCTCGTCACATTCCTCGTCGGGGCGCGTCCGCACCGGTCATCCCGGTCAGAAACGGGTTGGTGGCGCGCTCGCGGCCGATGGTCGTCTGGGGGCCGTGGCCGGACAGCACCACGGTCGAGTCGTCGAGCGGCAGGCACACACGGGCCAGCGACTCGAGGAGCTCGGCGTGGTCGCCGCCGGGCAGGTCGGTGCGTCCGACGGAGCCGGCGAAGAGCAGGTCACCGGAGAAGAGGACCGGGGGGACCTCCGGGGTCTCGGGCATCCTGAACGTCACCGACCCCTTGGTATGGCCGGGCGCGTGCGAGACGCCGAACTCCATGCCGGCCAGGCGCAGGCGGGCACCGTCGGTCAGCTCCTGGACGTCGTCCGGCTCCCCCACCGTCAGCTCGCCCATGAGGGGCATCCCGATGGAGCGGCCGAGCGCCTTCTCCGGGTCGCTCATCATGTAGCGGTCCTCGGGGTGGATCCAGGCGGGGACGTCGTGCGCGCCGCACACCGGGACGACCGAGGCGACGTGGTCGATGTGGCCGTGCGTGAGGACGACGGCGACGGGCTTGAGCCGGTGCTTCCTCAGCGTCTCCTCGACTCCGGCGGCGGCCTGGTGGCCCGGGTCGATGATCACGCACTCCTCACCCGCGGCGGGGGCGACCAGGTAACAGTTGGTCCCCCAGGCCCCGGCGGGAAACCCGGCAATCAGCACGATCGTCCTTAATCGGTAGTCCTGCGCGGAAGCGCGACCGCGAGGTCACAGCAGTTCAGAGCCTACCGGCGCTCCTCATTCCACAGCTAACCCAGATACGGTACGGGGCGACCCAGGCCCGAACACACGACGTACAAGGAGAACACCCGGTGGTCACCAGCGATCAGCGGCGGCGGCAGCTCGCCCGGGAGAAGTACGAGCGGCAGCAGCGGCGCCGGGAGGAGGCCCGGCGCCGGACGAGGCGGCTGACGCTCGCCATCACCTCGGCCGTCGCCGTGGTGGCGGTCATCGGCGGCGCGACGTATCTCGCCACCAGCGGGGACGACGACAAGGACAAGACGGACGCGGCGGCGAGCCAGAGCCCGTCGGCCGAGGCGTCGCCCTCGCCCACGGAGGAGGCGAAGCCCGAGCCGGCCATGAAGATCGACAAGAAGGCCGAGTACACGATGTCGCTCGAGACGAGCCAGGGCGACATCTCGTTCACCATGGACGCGTCGAAGACGCCGCACACGACGAACTCCTTCAAGTCGCTGGCCGACAAGAAGTTCTTCGACGGCACCAAGTGCCACCGGCTGACCACGGAGAACATCTACGTCCTGCAGTGCGGCGACCCCAAGGGCGACGGCACGGGCGGCCCGGGCTACACCATCCCCGACGAGAACCTGACCGCTCTCGGCAAGGCGGGCGCGGACGGCTCGGTGACGTACCCGGCGGGCACGGTGGCGATGGCCAACACCGGCCAGGCGCACACCGGCGGCAGCCAGTTCTTCCTGGTCTACAAGGACAGCAAGCTGCCGCCCACGTACACGCCGTTCGGCACGATGGACGCGAAGTCGCTGAAGACCGTGGCGGCCGTCGGCAAGGCCGGGGTGGACGGCGGCGGCCCCGACGGGGCGCCCAAGAAGGCCGTGAACATCTCGAAGCTGACCGTCGACAAGGTGTGATCCCGGGGGCGGGCCCGCCCGGCGGCGAATAAATCCGGCCGTGCGGAGTGCGGACAGCCGGGCGGCCCGTCGCCTAGATTGGCGTCGTGCAGGGCGGGCGGTGCCCGCCCCAGGAAACTGTGGACGATGCCAGGGGGGCGACCCCCTCACGGGCATCAGGTGGAGGAGGCGCTGTGAGCAGCGACCCGTGGGGCCGTGTCGATGAGACAGGCACCGTGTACGTGCGTACAGCCGACGGCGAGCAGGTCGTCGGATCGTGGCAGGCCGGTTCGCCTGCGGAGGCCCTGGCCTACTTCGAGCGCAAGTACGAGGGCATTGTGGTCGAGATCGGCCTCCTCGAACGGCGGGTGAAGACCACCGATCTGTCCGCGAAGGACGCGACGACCGCCATCGAGCACCTGCGCACCCAGGTCGACGAGCACCACGCGGTCGGCGACCTGGACGCGCTGCGCAAGCGGCTGGACGCGCTCGTCGCGACGGTCGAGTCGCGGCGCGAGGAGCGCAAGGCCCAGAAGGCGAAGCAGGCCGACGAGGCGAAGCAGGCCAAGGAGGCTCTGGTCGCCGAGGCCGAGGAGCTGGCCCGGAGCGAGCAGTGGCGCTCCGCGGGCGAGCGGCTGCGCGCCCTCGTGGACACGTGGAAGGGCCTGCCCAGGCTCGACCGCAAGTCCGACGACGAGCTGTGGCACCGCTTCTCGCACGCCCGCTCGGCGTTCTCCAAGCGCCGCAAGGCCCACTTCGCCTCGCTGGACGCCCAGCGCGAGGAGGCCCGCAAGGTCAAGGAGAAGCTGGTCACCGAGGCCGAGGCGCTCTCGGGGTCCACGGACTGGGGGGCGACGGCCGCCCGCTACCGCGACCTGATGACCCAGTGGAAGGCGGCGGGCCGCGCCCAGCGCGAGGCCGAGGACGAGCTGTGGAACCGTTTCCGCGGTGCCCAGGACGTCTTCTTCGCCGCCCGTGGCGAGGTCTTCGCGGAGCGCGACGCGGAGCAGGGCGAGAACCTCAAGCTGAAGGAGGAGCTCGCCGACGAGGCCGAGAAGCTGGTGCCGGTGACGGACCTGAAGGCGGCCCGGGCCGCGTTCCGGTCCATCAACGAGCGCTGGGAGGCCATCGGCCACGTGCCGCGTGACGCCCGTCCGAAGGTCGAGGGGCGGATGCAGGCGGTGGAGCGGGTGCTCCAGGAGGCCGAGGAGGCCGAGTGGCGCCGGACGAACCCGGAGGCGCGGGCCCGCGCCGCGGGTCTGACCGGTCAGCTCCAGGCGGCCGTGGACAAGCTGCGCGGCCAGATCGACGCCGCCCGCGCCTCGGGCAACAACGCCCGCGCGGACAAGCTGGCCCGTGAGCTGGAGGGCCGGCAGGCCCTGCTCGACCAGGCGCTCAAGGGCCTGGAGGAGTTCGGCGGCTGATCCGGCGCCCGTGCTTCGTGAGAGGGGCCCTTCCGCGCTCGCGCGGAAGGGCCCCTCTTCGTGCGCCTGACTACGGCCGGCGGGCCGAGGTCACCCGGTAGACGTCGTAGACGCCCTCCACGCCCCGTACGGCCTTCAGGACGTGGCCGAGGTGCTTCGGGTCGCCCATCTCGAAGGTGAAGCGCGAGGTGGCGACCCGGTCGCGGGAGGTCTGCACGGCGGCGGACAGGATGTTGACGTGCTGGTCCGAGAGGACCCGGGTGACGTCCGAGAGGAGCCGGGAGCGGTCCAGGGCCTCGACCTGGATGGCGACCAGGAAGACCGAGGACTGGGTGGGCGCCCACTCGACGTCCAGGATGCGTTCCGGCTGCTGGGAGAGCGAGTCGACGTTCACGCAGTCCGCGCGGTGCACGGAGACGCCGCTGCCCCGGGTGACGAAGCCGATGATCGGGTCGCCGGGCACGGGCGTGCAGCAGCGGGCGAGTTTGACCCACACGTCCTCGACGCCCTTGACGACGACCCCGGGGTCGGCGTTGGAGCGGCGCTTGGCGCGGCTGCGGGAGGGCGGGGTGCTCTCCTCCAGGTCCTCGTTGGCCGCGTCCTCGCCGCCGAGGGCCTGGACCAGCTTCTGCACGACGCCGGCGGCGGCGACATGGCCCTCGCCGATCGCGGCGTACAGGGACGAGATGTCGGGGTAGCGCATCTCGTGCGCCAGGGTGACCAGCGAGTCGCCGGTCAGGATGCGCTGGATCGGCAGGTTCTGCTTGCGCATGGCCCGCGCGATGGCGTCCTTGCCCTGTTCGATCGCCTCGTCGCGGCGCTCCTTGGAGAACCAGGCGCGGATCTTGTTGCGGGCCCGGGGCGACTTGACGAAGCCGAGCCAGTCTCGGGAGGGCCCGGCGCCGGCCGCCTTGGAGGTGAAGACCTCCACCAGGTCGCCGTTGTCGAGCGTGGACTCCAGCGGCACGAGCCGGCCGTTGACCCGTGCTCCTATCGTGCGGTGGCCGACCTCGGTGTGGACGGCGTACGCGAAGTCGACCGGGGTGGCCCCGGCCGGCAGCGCTATGACGTCGCCCTTGGGCGTGAAGACGAAGACCTCGTTGCGCGAGAGGTCGAAGCGCAGCGATTCCAGGAACTCGCTGGGGTCCTCGGTCTCCTTCTGCCAGTCCAGGAGCTGGCGCAGCCACGCCATGTCGTTGACGGTGTCCTGGCCGCGCCCGCTGTTCTTGGGGACGTCGGTGCGCACCTTGGAGGCGCCCGCGACGGCCTCCTGCTTGTACTTCCAGTGGGCGGCGATGCCGTACTCGGCGCGGCGGTGCATGTCGAACGTGCGGATCTGGAGCTCGACGGGCTTGCCGCTGGGGCCGATCACCGTGGTGTGCAGTGACTGGTACATGTTGAACTTGGGCATCGCGATGTAGTCCTTGAACCGGCCGGGGACCGGATTCCATCGCGCGTGCACGGTGCCGAGCGCCGCGTAGCAGTCGCGGACGGTGTCCACGAGGACGCGGATGCCCACCAGGTCGTAGATCTCGGCGAAGTCGCGGCCCCGCACGATCATCTTCTGGTAGACGCTGTAGTAGTGCTTGGGCCGCCCGGTGACGGTGGCCTTGATGCGGGCGGCGCGCAGGTCGGCCTGGACCTCGTCGGTGACGACGGCCAGGTATTCGTCGCGCTTGGGCGCGCGCTCGGCCACCAGCCGCACGATCTCGTCGTACATCTTGGGGTAGAGGATCGCGAAGGCGAGGTCCTCCAGCTCCCATTTGATGGTGTTCATGCCCAGGCGGTGGGCGAGCGGGGCGTAGATCTCCAGCGTCTCGCGGGCCTTCTTCTCCTGCTTCTCCCGCTTGAGGTACCGCATGGTGCGCATGTTGTGCAGCCGGTCGGCGAGCTTGATGACCAGGACGCGCGGGTCCTTGGCCATGGCGACGACCATCTTGCGTACGGTCTCGGCCTGCGCGGCCTCGCCGAATTTGACCTTGTCCAGCTTGGTGACGCCGTCGACGAGCAGGGCGACCTGGTCGCCGAAGTCGCGGCGCAGGGTGTCCAGGCCGTACTCGGTGTCCTCGACGGTGTCGTGCAGCAGCCCGGCCATCAGGGTGGCCGGATCCATACCCAGCTCGGCGAGGATCGTGGTGACGGCGAGCGGGTGCGTGATGTACGGGTCGCCGCTCTTGCGCTTCTGGCCGCGGTGCCAGCGTTCGGCGACCTGGTAGGCCCGCTCGATCTGGCGCAGCGTGGCGGTCTCGGTCTTGGCGTCGTTGCCGCGGACGATCCGCAGCAGCGGTTCGAGGACCGGGTTGTACGGGCTGGAGCGCTGGACGCCGAGGCGGGCGAGGCGGGCCCGGACGCGGTTGGAGGAGCCGCCGGAGCGGGAGGCCGGGCCGGTGGGCGCGGTGGACCCGGCGGCGGGCTTCGCGGGGGGCTTGGGCGCGGTGGGGGCGGGCGCGGCCGGCTGGGCGGGGGAAGCGGGCGCGGGGCCGTTGGCCTCGGCGGGCGCCGGGCCGGTGCCGGGCTGGGGCGCCGGAGGCTTCGGCTTCTCCGCGGGCTGCTGCTTCGCGGGCGTGGCGGAGGCCGCCGCGGGCTTGTCGGGCTGCGGGGCGGCGACTGGCTGGGCCTCGTCTGGCAAGAGCGCTCCTCGTGCGGATCCGGACACACCCGGAAGGGCCATCGTAACGACCCGGCGGCCGGTCCTCCCCCGGGGACCGTGAGAGCCCGCACAACGCCGACGGGCACCCGGTTGTTCCCGGGTGCCCGTCGGGGGTGGTGCGGCGGACCTCAGACCGTGATCAGGGCCTCCAGCGGGGCCCCGCGCAGGCTGTCGGCCAGCCGGGCCCGGCCGTCCAGGAAGCCGAGCTCCATGAGGACGGCGACCCCGGCGACCTGGGCGCCGGCCCGGCGGATGAGCTCCAGGGAGGCGTCGGCGGTGCCTCCGGTGGCGAGCACGTCGTCGATGACCATGATCCGGTCGTCGGCGGACAGGTCCTCCGCGTGGATCTCGATCTCGGCGGTGCCGTACTCCAGCTCGTACGCCTGGCTGAGGGTGGCCCCCGGCAGCTTCCCGGCCTTGCGGACCGGTACGAAGCCGAGGCCGGCCCGGACCGCGACGGGGGCGGCCAGGATGAAGCCGCGGGCCTCCAGGCCGACGATCTTCGTGGCCCCGTGCCGCAGGCACAGTTCCGCGAGGGCGTCGGTGAGGGCCGTGAAGGCGACCGGGTCCGCGAGCAGCGGGGTGATGTCCTTGAACATCACGCCCGGCTTCGGGTAGTCCGCGACGTCACGGATGCGGCTGAGCAGGAGCTCCCTGGTGCTTTCGGTGGTGCTGGTCATCACTGCTTCCCCGGGGTGCGGCCGTGGCCCCTCGACTGCTGGCGCTGTCCGACGACCGCACCGGCGGGGGCGGCGTCCTCCTGGTCGCCCGCGCCCCGGTCGTCCTCCTCGGTCTCGCCCTTGGCGGCGGCGGCCGCGCGCTTGGCGAGGACCCGCTTCTTCAGGGCCTTCATCTGCGGCTCGCCTTCCTTGAGGTCGGCGACCAGCGGGGTGGCGATGAAGATCGAGGAGTAGGCGCCGGCCGCGAGGCCGACGAAGAGGGCGAGCGAGATGTCGTTCAGCATGCCGGCGCCGAGGACGCCGCCGCCGATGAACAGCAGACCGGCGACCGGCAGCAGGGCGACGACGGTGGTGTTGATCGAGCGGACCAGCGTGCTGTTGATGGAGCGGTTGGCGACGTCGCTGTACGTCCACCGGGTCTGCTTGGTGATCCCCTTCGTGCCCTCCTTGAGGCTGTCGAAGACGACGACCGTGTCGTAGAGGGAGTAGCCGAGGATGGTGAGCAGACCGATCACGGTGCCCGGGGTGACCTCGAAGCCGACCAGGGCGTAGACCCCGACCGTGATGGTGATGTCGTGGATCAGCGCGACGAGGGCCGCCACCGCCATCCGCCACTCGAAGGCGATGGCCAGGTAGATGACGACCAGGATCATGAAGACGCCGAGGCCGGTCCACGCCTTGTTGGCGATCTGCTCGCCCCAGCTGGGACCGACGAGGTCGGCCGCGATCTTCTCGCGCGGGACGTCGAGGTCCTGGGCGAGCTTGTCCTGGATCTCGTCGGACTTCTTGGTGTCGACCTCGGTGATCTGGATGCGCAGACCGCCGTTGCCGAGCTTCTGGACGATGGCCTGGTGGCCGGAGGCGTCCGTCGCCAGGTCCTCGGCCTCGGAGACGGACACGCTCGTCTTCGGGGTGGTGAAGACGGCACCGCCCTTGAACTCGATGCCCATGTTCAGGCCGCTGACCACCAGGCCGAGGATGGCCGTGATGGTGATCAGGACGGAGACGCCGTACCAGATCTTGCGCTTGCCGATGAAGTCGTAGCCGACCTCGCCTCGGTAGAGACGGGCGCCGAGATTCCCGAGTCGCGACATCTCACGCCTCCTTCGGTTCGGTGGGGGCGTTGACACGGCGGGAGCGGCGCAGCGGCGGCTTGGCACCGAGGCGCTTGGGGTCCAGACCGGACCACGGGTGGCCGCTGGCGAAGAACTTCTTGCGGGCCATGATCGTCATGAGCGGCTTGGTGAAGAAGAACACCACGACGACGTCGAGCAGGGTGGTGAGACCCAGCGTGAACGCGAAGCCCTGGACCTTGCCGACGGTCACCACGAAGAGGACGGCGGCGGCGAGGAACGACACGAAGTCGGAGACCAGGATGGTGCGCCGGGCGCGCGGCCAGCCGCGTTCCACGGCGGGGCGCAGCGTACGGCCCTCGCGGATCTCGTCCCGAACGCGTTCGAAGTACACGATGAAGGAGTCGGCGGTGATGCCGATGGCCACGATGGCACCGCAGACGGCGGGCAGGTTCAGCGCGAAGCCGATGGCCGGGCCGAGCAGCGACATGATCGTGTAGCTGAGGATGCCGGAGACCAGGAGGCTGAGCAGGGCGATGAACGCCAGACCGCGGTAGTAGGCCACCAGGTAGACGACCACGAGGGCGAGACCGATGGCGCCGGCGATGAGACCGGCCCGCAGCTGCTCGCCGCCGAGCGCGGCGGTGACGGTGGTGACGCTCTGCTCCTTGAAGGAGAGCGGGAGCGCACCGTAGGAGAGCTGGTTGGCCAGCGCCTCGGCGGAGTCCTGGTTGAAGCTGCCGGAGATCTCGGCGCTGCCGCTCAGCTGCTCGTTGACCTGGGGGGCGGAGACGACCTCGCCGTCCAGCGCGATGGCGAACTGGTTCTGCGGGGACTGCTGCGCGGAGAGCTTCTTGGTGATCGTCTGGAACTGCTTGGAGCCCTTGTCGGAGAACTCCATCTGGACGATCCACATGCCGCGCTGCTGGTCGAAGGCGGCCTTGGCGCTGTCGACCTCGGTGCCGGAGACCTCGGCCGGACCGAGGACGTACTTGGCGTCGCCCTCCTGGCTGCAGGCGACGACCGTGTCGCCGGCCTTGGTGCCCTGGGCGGCCTTGGAACGGGACGCCTTGCTGGAGCAGTCCAGTGCCTCGAACTGCTTCTGGAGCTTCGCGGCGGCGGCCTGGTCCTCGGCGGACGCGGACTCACTGGCCTTCGGCGTGGTGCTGGCCTTCGGCGACGGGGAGGCGTCGGCCTTCAGGGCGCCGGTGACCGCACGGCCCTGGGTGGTGGCGGACGCGGACGGCGTCGACGAGGGGCTGGCGGCCTTGTCGCCGTCGGTCGCCTTCTCGGAGGCGGACGCCTTCGGCGAGGGCGAGGCGCTGGCCTTGCCGGAGGGCGAGGCGCTGGGCTCCGGGGTGGGCGTGCCCTGGGCGACGGTGAGCACCGGCCGGAAGTACAGCTTGGCCGTGGTGCCGACCTGGGCCCTGGCCTCGGCGGAGTTCGTGCCCTTGGGGATGTTGACGATGATGTTGCGATCGCCCTGGGTCTGGACCTCGGCCTCGCTGACCCCGAGACCGTTGACACGACGGTTCATGATGTCGACCGCGGTGTCCATGTTGGTCTTGTTGATCGCCTGTTCCTGGCCCGGCTCGGCCTTGGCCTCCAGCGTGATGGAGGTGCCGCCCGCCAGGTCGATGCCGAGTCGCGGCGTCGGCTGGTCGGCCAGGAACATCCCGCCCGTGAGGGCGACCATGGCGATCAGGATCAGCGCCAGGGAGCGCCCTGGCTTCCCCTGACCACCGGCCGCGCCTCGGCCCTTCTTCGGTGCTGCCACCTTGTCGTTTCTCCCTGTCCAACCGCCCCGCGCCGGGTATGCGTCCGAGCGGCCACGAAGTTTAGTGGGGACCCGCCCCCCGCGAAGGCACGCACGCACCGGGGTGCCGGACGCCTGTGGGCTCACGGCATCCCCGGGTCGTGGATGTGCTACTTCGCGTCGGCCTCACCGTCGGCCTTGCCGCCGGACTTCTTGTCGTCCGCGGCCTCGGCCTCGTCGTCCGAGTCGGTCTTCTTGACCAGGTCGGTCTTGGCATCGTCGGCCTCGGTCAGCGAGGAGGCGTCGTCGGGCACGACCGCGCCGTCGACGTCGAGCTCCGGGTCGTCGCCGTGGACGATGCGGTTGTACTCCGCGTCGTCCAGGACGGCACCGATCGCGTTCTTCGCGTACACGGCGTGGACGCCGGGGGCGACCTCGAGGAGGACCGTGTCGTCGTGAAGCTCCTTGACGGTGGCGTACATGCCCCCGATCGTGCGGACGCCGGTGCCGGGCTGCATCTCGTTGCGCATGGCCACAGCCGCCGCCTGCTTCTTCTTGGCGGACCGCGTCATCAGGAACATGGCCCCGATGAGCACGATGAAGGGGAGGAGAGTCACGGGATTCACGGGACGAATTTCCTTCGCACGACCGCACTGGAGAACGGCCTGGTCTACGGGGGTGGGTACACCGACCCGTTACGGGCGGCATCGGCGGAGTCTAAGCGAGTCCGCATCGATGGAACAACGCCCAGCATGGCACCGTGGTTCCGCTTCCGGTCAACCTGTGACGCATCACGCCCCGAACAGGCCCTGTTGTCCCGTTACGCCGTGCTGCGGAGGAACCAGCCCCAGGTGGGCCCAGGCGGCCGGGGTGGCGACCCGTCCGCGCGGCGTCCTGGCCAGCAGCCCTTCCCGTACGAGGAAGGGCTCGGCGACCTCCTCGACGGTCTCGCGCTCCTCCCCCACGGCGACCGCGAGCGTGGACAGGCCCACCGGGCCGCCCCCGAAGAGCTTGAGCAGCGCCCCGAGCACCGCCCGGTCCAGCCGGTCCAGGCCCCGGGCGTCGACCTCGTACACCCCGAGGGCCGCCGAGGCGATCTCGCGGTCGATCCGGCCGTCGGCCTTGACCTGGGCGTAGTCCCGCACGCGGCGCAGCAGCCGGTTGGCGATGCGGGGCGTCCCCCGGGAGCGTCCGGCGATCTCGGCGGCGCCCTCGGCGTCCAGCTCGACGTCGAGCAGGCGGGCGGAGCGGTGGATCACCCGTTCCAGCTCGGCGGGGGCGTAGAACTCCATGTGCCCGGTGAAGCCGAAGCGGTCGCGCAGCGGGGGCGGCAGCAGCCCGGCCCGGGTGGTGGCGCCGACCAGCGTGAAGGGGGGCAGCTCCAGCGGGATCGCGGTGGCGCCGGGACCCTTGCCGACGATGACGTCGACGCGGAAGTCCTCCATGGCCATGTACAGCATCTCCTCGGCGGGCCGGGACATGCGGTGGATCTCGTCCAGGAACAGCACCTCGCCCTCCTGGAGCGAGGAGAGGATCGCCGCGAGGTCGCCGGCGTGCTGGATGGCGGGGCCGGAGGTGATCCGGATCGGGGCGTTCATCTCGGCCGCGATGATCATGGAGAGGGTGGTCTTGCCGAGGCCGGGCGCGCCGGAGAGCAGGACGTGGTCGGCGGTGGCGCCGCGGGCGCGGGCGGCCTTGAGGACCAGGTCGAGCTGTTCGCGGACCTTCTCCTGGCCGACGAACTCGTCCAGGTCCTTGGGGCGCAGCGCGGCCTCGACCGCGGTGTCGTCGCCGTCCGCGCCGGCGTCGACCAGCCGCTCGTCGAGCCGGCCGTCCATGCCGGCCTCGGTGTCGTCCCAGTTCATCTCGTCCTGTCCCGCCTCGGATGTCTCGGTGCCCCGCCGCAGCTGCCCGGCCGGGGGGTGAAGGGTGGCCCGCGCCGCTCAGCGCGCCCCGTTGGTGGCCCGCGCCGCTCAGCGCGCCCGGTTGAGGGTCTGCAGGGCGGCGCGCAGCAGCTGCGGCACGGGCGCCCGGCCCCCGGCGGCGAGGGCTTCCTCGGCCTGGGGCGCGACGGCGGCGACCGCCTCGTCGGCCTCGCGGGCGGCGTAGCCGAGGCCGATCAGGGCGGCCTGGAGCTGGTCGCGCCAGGAGGCGGGGACGGCGGGGCCGGTGCCCTGGCCGGGGGCGCGGGCGCCGACCGGTTCGCCGAGCCGGTCCTTCAGTTCCAGCAGGAGCTTCTGGGCGCCCTTCTTGCCGATGCCGGAGACCGCGGTGAGCGCCTTCTCGTCACCGGTGGCCACGGCGAGCCGCAGGGCGTCCGGGGTGTGCGTGGCCAGCATGGCCTGGGCGAGCCGGGGGCCGACGCCGCTGGCGGTCTGGAGCAGTTCGAACACCTGCCGCTCGTCGTCGTCGGCGAAGCCGTACAGGGTGAGCGAGTCCTCGCGGACGACGAGCGAGGTGGCGAGCCTGGCCTCCTGGCCGACGCGCAGGGCGGCCAGCGTGCCCGGCGCGCACTGGACGGCCATGCCGATGCCACCGACCTCGATGACGGCCGTGGTCGGGGCGAGCGCGGCGACGGGGCCGGAGACGAAGGCGATCATCGGGGGACCTTCCGGACGGATACGGCTGCGGTGCGCGGGACGCGCGGGGTGCGGGCGACGGCCGCCGCCTGCGCCTGCTGGAGGCGGTTGAGGGCGGGGGCGCGCCAGATGTGGCAGATGGCGAGCGCCAGGGCGTCTGCGGCGTCGGCCGGCCGGGGCGGGGCGTCCAGCCGCAGGAGCCGGGTCACCATGGCTCCCACCTGTGCCTTGTCGGCGCGTCCGCTGCCGGAGATGGCGGCCTTGACCTCGCTGGGTGTGTGCAGGGCGACGGGGAGGCCGCGCCGGGCGGCGCAGAGCATGGCGACCGCGCTGGCCTGGGCGGTGCCCATCACCGTACGCACGTTGTGCTGGGCGAAGACCCGCTCCACGGCGACGCAGTCGGGGCGGTGCTCGTCCAGCCATTGCTCGATGCCGCGCTCGACGGCCACCAGGCGGTGGCCGAGCTCCGCGTCGGCCGGGGTGCGCACGACGCCCACGCCGAGCATGGTGAGCGGACGGCCCGCCACGCCCTCGACCACGCCGACCCCGCACCGGGTCAGTCCCGGGTCCACGCCGAGCACGCGCACGGTCGCCCCTCCCTGCCGATCGGTCAACTGTTCCAGTGTTTCAGCAGGCTATAGGTCGGCACCGACAATGCGGCGGGCCGCCGGGGTGTGTCCCCCGCCGGCCCGTCCGCCACGGCTGTGTCACAGGCGACTCAGGCGTCTACCTTCGCCATGACCTCGTCGCTGACGTCGAAGTTGGCGAAGACGTTCTGCACGTCGTCGCTGTCCTCCAGCGCGTCGATCAGCTTGAAGATCTTGCGGGCGCCCTCCTCGTCCAGGTCGACCTGCATGGTGGGCAGGAAGTCGGCCTCGGCCGAGTCGTAGTCGATGCCCGCCTCCTGGAGCGCGGTGCGGACCGCGACCATGTCGGTGGCCTCGCTGACGACCTGGAAGCTGTCGCCGAGGTCGTTGACCTCCTCGGCGCCCGCTTCGAGGACGGCACCGAGCACGTCGTCCTCGGTCAGCTCGCCCTTGGGGACGATGACGACGCCCTTGCGGTTGAAGAGGTACGAGACGGAACCCGGGTCGGCCATCGAGCCGCCGTTGCGGGTCATGGCGACCCGGACGTCGGACGCGGCACGGTTGCGGTTGTCGGTGAGGCACTCGATGAGCACCGCGACACCGTTGGGGCCGTAGCCCTCGTACATGATCGTCTGGTAGTCGACGCCGCCCGCTTCGAGACCGCCGCCGCGCTTGACCGCGGAGTCGATGTTCTTGTTCGGGACCGAGCTCTTCTTCGCCTTCTGGATCGCGTCCACGAGGGTCGGGTTGCCCTCGGGGTCCACACCGCCGGTGCGGGCCGCGACCTCGATGTTCTTGATCAGCTTCGCGAAGAGCTTGCCGCGCTTGGCGTCAATCACGGCCTTCTTGTGCTTCGTCGTAGCCCATTTAGAGTGGCCGGACATCTGCCTTCTCCTTCGCGTCACCAAATTCCGTACGAACCCGAGAGATCCTACCGGGATCGAGTCACCCGGCCGCGCGCACCATCTCGGTGAAGTACGCGTGGAGCCGGTGGTCCCCGGTCAGTTCCGGGTGGAACGACGTGGCGAGGGCGTTCTCCTGCCGTACGGCCACGATGTGACCGCCGTGCTCCGCGATCACCTTCGCCCCGGCGCCCACCGACTCCACCCAGGGGGCCCGGATGAAGACGCCCTCGACCGGCCCGCCCTCGATCCCGGCGACCTCGACGGCCGCCTCGAAGGACTCGTTCTGCCGCCCGAAAGCGTTACGGCGCACGATCATGTCGATGCCGCCCAGCGTCTCCTGGCCGGACCGGGGGTCGAGGATCTTCTCGGCGAGCAGGATCATCCCGGCGCAGGTGCCGTAGACCGGCATCCCGGCCGCGATCCGCTCGCGCAGGGGCTCCAGCATGCCGAAGAGGGCGGCCAGCTTGGACATGGTGGTGGACTCGCCGCCGGGCAGGACCAGCCCGTCGACCTCGGCCAGTTCCTCGGGCCGCCGGACCGGCCTGGCCAGGGCGTCCGCCGAGGCCAGGGCGATCAGGTGTTCCCGTACGTCGCCCTGGAGGGCCAGGACTCCGATCACAGGGGTGTCGTTCATGGGTGACTACCAGCCGCGGTTGGCGTAGCGCTCGGCCTCGGGCAGCGTGTCGCAGTCGATGCCGACCATGGCCTCGCCCAGATTGCGGGAGGCGTCCGCGATGATCTTCGGGTCGTCGTAGAAGGTGGTGGCCTTCACGATGGCGGCGGCGCGCTTGGCCGGGTCGCCGGACTTGAAGATCCCGGAGCCGACGAAGACGCCCTCGGCACCGAGCTGGCGCATCAGGGCCGCGTCGGCCGGGGTGGCGACCCCGCCCGCGGAGAACAGCACGACGGGCAGCTTGCCCAGCTCCGCGACCTCCTTGACCAGCTCGTAGGGGGCGCGCAGCTCCTTGGCGGCGGCGTACAGCTCGTTGTTGTCGTAGCCGCGCAGCCGGGCGATCTCGTTCTTGATCTGGCGCAGGTGGCGGACGGCCTCGACGACGTTGCCCGTGCCCGCCTCGCCCTTGGAGCGGATCATGGCCGCGCCCTCGGCGATACGGCGCAGCGCCTCGCCCAGATCGGTGGCGCCGCAGACGAACGGGGTGGTGAAGGCGAACTTGTCGCTGTGGTTGACCTCGTCGGCCGGGGTCAGGACCTCGGACTCGTCGATGTAGTCCACGCCGAGGGACTGCAGGACCTGCGCCTCCACGAAGTGACCGATGCGGGACTTGGCCATCACCGGGATGGACACCGACTCGATGATCTCCTCGATCATGTTCGGGTCGGACATCCGGGCCACGCCGCCGTCCTTGCGGATGTCGGCCGGCACCCGCTCCAGGGCCATGACGGCCACGGCGCCCGCGTCCTCGGCGATCTTCGCCTGCTCGGCGTTGACGACGTCCATGATCACGCCGCCCTTGAGCTGCTCGGCCATGCCGCGCTTGACGCGGGCGGTGCCGGTGGCCGGGGCGTCGGCGGACTGCGGGGTGCTGGGAAGCGTGGACACGGATGACCTCACTGGGTGAGCGGATGCGGAGGCGCCGAATGACGCGGTCCCGAGCAAACGCCCGCGCACCGGTCCACAGCAAGGGCCAATAGGAGGCCGGTGGATCGTTTTCGCCCAGCGCCTCGTGGTCAGGGCCGGTCAGCCAGGGCCACCGGCGGCTCGTCGTCCATCTCGAACGCCAGCGGGAACGGCGCGTGCCCCGCCAGCCGGAACCACCGCACCGTGCGGTGCCGGCGCAGCGCCCGGGCCGCCCGGACCGCGTCGTTGTGGAAGCGGCGCGCCATCGGCACCCGGCGCACCGCCGCCGCCAGCTCGGACGCCGCCTCCTGGCCCCCGGGGATCTCCCGGACCGCCTCCACCTGGGCGCTCTCGCCGAACACCGCGCGCAGGGCGGTGCTCAGCTCGCTCTCGGCGACCTCGCGGTGGTCCTCCGGCGACTGCCGCGCGGCGTGCGCGGCCTCGTACAGCACGATGGACGCGGCCGGGTCGAGCACGCCGGAGGTGGCGAGCTCCTGGGTGACCGAGGCCCGGCGCAGGAGTTGCGCGTCGAGGGCGGCCCGGGCCGCGTCGATGCGGGCGTGCAGCCGGTCGAGGCGGCCGGCGGTCCAGCTGAGGTACAGGCCGATCGCGACGAGCACCACGACGGCCCAGATGATGAGGGTTACGGTCACGGGCGGCAAGGCTACCGGGGCGCGGGCCCCGGCCGGTCACTCCCGAGCCAGTCCGAACCGGGCCCGCAGCCCGGTGCGTTCGTCGGCCGCGACCGAGGCGGCGCCGTCCGTCACCGTCTCGTACACCGCGAGGATGTCCGCCCCGACCGTCGACCAGTCGAAGCGCCGGACGTGGGCGCTGCCCCGCTCGCGCAGCCCGGCCCGCCGCTCCGGGTCGCCGAGCAGCCGGACCGCCGCCTCGGCCAGCGCGTCCGCGTTCTCGTTGGCGAACAGCTCGCCCGCCGCGCCCTGGTCCAGGACCTGCGCGAAGGCGTCCAGGTCGCTGGCGAGGACCGGCGCGCCCGCCGACATGGCCTCGACCAGGATGATCCCGAAGCTCTCGCCCCCGGTGTTGGGCGCCACGTACAGATCGACGCTGCGCAGCAGCCGCGCCTTGTCCTCGTCGCTCACCATGCCCAGGAACTCCACGCGCGAGCGCATCTCCTGCGGCAGCGGGGCGACGGCCTCCTCCTCGTCGCCCCGGCCGGCCACCAGCAGCCGGGTCTCCGGGCGGGCGGCCAGGATCGCGGGCAGCGCGCGCATCAGCACGGGCAGGCCCTTGCGGGGTTCGTCGATGCGGCCGATGAAGCCGATCGTGCCGCCCTGCCACTCGGGCCGGGGCTCGGCCCGGGCGAAGAAGTCGACGTCCACCCCGTTCGGGATGACCACCGCGTCGCCGCCCAGGTGCTCGACCAGGGTCCGGCGGGCGTACTCGCTGACCGCGATCCGCGCGCTGATCTTCTCCAGCGCCGCCTGCAGGATCGCGTACGCGGCGATCATCGCCCGCGAGCGCGGGTTCGACGTGTGGAACGTGGCGACGATCGGCCCCTGCGCCGCCCAGCAGGTCAGCAGCCCCAGCGACGGCGAGGTCGGCTCGTGGATGTGGATGACGTCGAACGTGCCCTCGTGCAGCCAGCGCCGCACCCGCGCCGCCGACAGGAAGCCGAAGTTCAGCCGGGCCACCGAGCCGTTGTACGGGACCGGAACGGCCCGGCCCGCGGAGACGACGTACGGCGGCAGCGGCGTCTCGTCGTCGGCCGGGGCCAGCACGGACACCTCGTGGCCGAGCCGGATCAGATGCTCGGCCAGGTCACGGATGTGGAACTGCACACCGCCCGGAACGTCCCAGGAGTACGGGCAGACGATGCCGATCTTCACGTCGGGTCTCCGCTCCGGTCCGCGCGCGGTCCGAGGTCGGCGAGCCAGAGCCGTTGCAGCATGTGCCAGTCCTCCGGGTGCTCGGCGATGCCCACGGCGAACGCGTCGGCCAGGGCCTGTGTCATCACGGACGTCTTCCCGGCCCGGTCACCTGACTCCGGCACCTCGACCGGCGGATGGACGCGCGCCTTCATCACCGGCGTCTCGTCGTAACCGAGGGTCACCGGGAGCAGCAGCGCACCGGTCTGCTGGGCCAGCAGCGCGGGCCCGGCCGGCATCCGGGCCGTATCGCCGAAGAACGACACCTCGATGCCCGACGAGGACAGATCGCGGTCGGCGACCAGGCAGACCAGACCGCCCGAGCGCAGCCGCCGGGCCAGCGTCCCGAACGCGGCACCGCCGGTGTGCGGCAGCACCTCCATGCCCAGGCCCTCGCGGTAGGCGACGAACCGGTCGTACAGCGATTCGGGCTTCAGCCGCTCGGCGACGGTGGTGAACGGCACCTTCAGGTCCGTGGTGACCCACGCCCCGGCCAGGTCCCAGTTCCCCAGGTGCGGCAGGGCCAGGATCACCCCGCGCCCCGAGTCCAGCCCGTCCGTCAGCCGGTGCGCGTCCGTGACGTCGATCGACGCCTTGATCCGCTCCGGGCTCCAGGTGGGCAGCCGGAACGACTCCATCCAGTAGCGCATGTACGAACGCATGCCGGCCCGCGACAAAGCGGCCAGCCGGGCCGGATCGGCGTCCGGCACGACCCGCTTGAGGTTGGCCTCGAGGCGCAGCACGCTCGTGCCGCGCCGCTTCCACACCTGGTCGGCGAGGGTGCGGAAGAGGGCCCGGGCGGCCGGTTCGGGCAGCGTCTTGACCGCCGCCCAGCCCAGCCCGTACAGCGCGTCGCTCAGCCGCTCCTTCGCGCCGGGCCGCGCGCCGGCGCCGCTCACTGCCCGCCCGAGTCCGCCGCGTCCGCCTCCGCCGCCTCACGGCGCACGGTGACGACCCGCTGGACCAGCGTGACGAGGCTGCCCACGGCGACGATCCACAGGGCGATCGGCAGCAGCACCTGGATGCCCGGCACCCCGAACTTGTGCAGTCCCGCGAATCCGGCCGCGACCAGCGAGATCACCAGGCGCTCGGCGCGCTCCACGAGCCCGTTGACCGCCACCGGCAGCCCGATCGCCTCTCCGCGCGCCTTGGTGTACGAGACCACCTGACCGCTCGCCAGGCAGAAGATCGCGACCGCGCACAGGACGTTGTCGTCGCCGCTGCCCGCGTACCAGAGGGCGAAGCCGCCGAAGATCGCACCGTCGGCGACCCGGTCGAGCGTGGAGTCCAGGAACGCGCCCCACCGGCTGGAGATGCCCGCCTGGCGCGCCATGTTCCCGTCGACGAGGTCGGAGAACACGAAGATCGTGATGACGATCGTGCCCCAGAAGAACTCCCCCATCGGGAAGAAGACCAGCGCACCGGCCATCACCCCGGCCGTACCGATCAGGGTGACCGCGTCCGGGCTCACGCCGAGACGGAGGAGCAGTGCGGCGAACGGCGTGAGGACACGCGTGAAAAAGGCACGCGCGTACTTGTTCAGCATGGCCTTCCCGAGGGGTAGCTGGGCCGCGTGACCCCGTCGGTCACCGGCTGGAGGGTGCTGAAGGCCCAGGCCGGATCAGGGAGCGGCGCCTCGCAGCCACACGCACCGGGCGCCGCGAGCCCGGCCAGGGCCTTCAGCACCCTCCGGGCCCATGTTAGTCACGCCCCGCAGCGGTCACCGTCCGGGCACCCCGGACGCCCCGGCGGAGGCGATTGCGAGGCAGTGCCGAGCGCGGAACACCGGCGGCCTCCCGGGGCGCCCGGGCCGGGACACCGGCACCGGGCAGACCGGCTCCCGACGCGCCCCCGGCCGTGCGTACCCCCGCCGGGGGGGTGACGAGAAAGCGCCCGCTCCCCGGAACGTTGTCCACAGGGCCGGACGGCGGACGTATCCGGACGATACGCTGAGACCCCAGCTCAGAAAGTGTGCCGGGCACGGCAGTTGGGAAACAGCCGCAGGAGCGGTTCCTCGGTGGCGAGTGGGGGCGACAGTGGCCAGCAACGGATTCGATTTCTCTCCCGGAGCGCAGATTCCGCTCCAGGGATCGGGAGGCGCGGCGGTGGCGACGAACGCCCTCGCCTCCGCCGCGTACCGTGACAGCCCGGTGGAGGACATCCTCAAAGCCAACAGCGAGTGGCACAAGTCCGAGGTGAAGGCGGGCCGTTCCGCGCTCCTCAAGTCCGACTACTTCAAGCCCAATCTCGGCGAGGCGTTCGCCCGCGCCGTACAGGAGCGCATGCTCGGCGGCGCCCGCAAGGACCTCATCCAGTCCTTCGGCACCGACCCGCAGACCGTGGTCGAGCACTGCCTCTCCGCGAGCAGCCTCCGCAAGGCGCGCGACACCCGGCTCACCGCCGTGACCGTGCTGTTCGGCTTCCTCTTCCTGCCGGGCATGCTGCTGTGGGTCATCGTCTTCCGGCTGCGCGACGGCTTCGCCAAGACCAAGGACAGGCTCCTCACCACCCTCGGCAACAGCCTGCTGCCCCTCGTCGGCATCGGCATCGTCTTCCTGATGATCCGGCTCCCCCTCACGGGACTCCTCGGCCTCTATCTGCGCGCGATGCTCGTCGCCCCCGTGATCGGCTGGTACATCGCCAAACGGATCGCCGAGAAGTCCGCCCAGGACCTGCGCGCCCGCTGGGAGGGCCTGCTCTCCGGCGGCGGCGTCACCGCCAAGATCCCCGAGACGGTCCCGAAGAACCCGAGCGAGACCGCCCGCGAGGCACTGCGCCAGGGCCTGGAGAAGCTCTCCGCCGAACAGCAGTCCAACTCCGTCTTCTACGCGGGCCCCAAAGGCATCCTGGGCATGGGCACCCGCTGGGGCAGCTGGCAGCTCGCCGAGGACCTCGTCCCCAAGGAGCCCGGCAAGGAGATCCACCAGTTCCGCAGCTGGGACGTCATCCGTGTCATCCACGACCAGCTCAAGCTGCTGGAACGCGGCCCGCTGAACACCGGCGGATTCCCCACCCCCTCCGTCAACCACTGGATCGTCACCCCCATCGGGGAGAACGCGGACAGCGTCACCCGCCCCCAGGGCGAGGACGTCGCCACCTACCAGATCAAGCCCCACGAGATACAGCGGATCTGCAACCACCAGCAGTTCGGCGGCGGCAACCGCCACTACCTCGGCGTGCAGTTCACCCTCTGGGACGGCCAGCTCGTCATCACCATGATGATCACCGTCACCGTCCTGTACGAGACCCTGCGCATCGAGGTCACCGGGCACGCTCTCGGCCCCGTCCACTCCCTCTTCACCACCAAGCCCGCCGCGAAGACCCGGACCGTCAACAAGACCGTCCGGTTCTGGGAGACCCGCGACATCACCCTCGCCCTGGTCGACGCCCATGAGGTCACCCGTCTCGCCCTGCGCGCCCCCTTCACCTGGTATCCGCCGCTCCTGGACTACCTCGGCGGCAAGATCGCCCTGCCCGAGCCGTTCGGCCTCCGCCACGCCTGGGCCGAGAAGCCCTGGCGCCACCGCTTCATGGCCGACGACGCCATGCGCGCCGCCACCCCCGTCCTGCGCGTCGTGCACCAAGCCGCGATCAAGGTCCTGGAGGAGCACGGCGTGGACACCGAGCGCTTCGACTCGCGCTCGTCGGTCCTCAGCGGCCTCGTCCAGGCCCCGACGCCCGGCAAGGCCGACCTCTACGACGCGTGACCACGCCCGCCTACGCGAAAGGGGCGCCCCGGAAGCGATCCGGAGCGCCCCGCACCCGCGAGCGCCGGGCTCAGGCGGCCGGCCAGGCGTCCGCCAGCATCTTCCGCGTGTCCGCCAGCAGCTGCGGCAGCACCCGGGTGTGCCCCACCACCGGCATGAAGTTGGCGTCGCCGCCCCAGCGGGGCACCAGGTGCTGGTGCAGATGCGCGGCGATGCCCGCCCCCGCGACCGCCCCCTGGTTCATCCCGATGTTGAAACCGTGCGCACCCGAGGCCGCCCGCAGCGTGGTCATCGCCCGCTTGGTGAAATCGGCCAGCTCCGCCGTCTCCGGTCCGTCCAGCTCCGTGTAGTCCGCGACATGCCGGTACGGCACCACCATGAGGTGCCCCCCGTTGTACGGGTAGAGATTCAGCACGGCGTACACCTTCGCACCGCGCGCGACGACGAGCCCGTCCTCGTCCGACTTCTCCGGAATCCCGCAGAACGGACAGCCGTCCCCCGCCTCCGGGCCGGTCGGCTTGTTCTCGCCCTGGATGTACGCCATCCGGTGGGGCGTCCACAGGCGCTGGAACGCGTCGGGCGTCCCCACTCCGATCTGCTGCTCCGGCTCACTCGTCATGCCGGCCAGCATATTGCGTCACCTGTGCGGAACGTGTCGCCGGGGCCGATCCCGTACAGGCACCGCGATGCTGGACCGATGAGCGCGCGCACCCCGGCCCCGCCCCCTCCGGCCCTCACCCGCTGGGAGCGGCGCACGGAGGTCCCGCTCCTCGCCGCCTCCCTGGTCTTCCTCGCCGGCTACGCGTTCCGCGTCCTCGCCCCGTACGACGCCGGGGCCTGGCACGACCTCTCCCTGGCCCTCGTCGGCGCGACCTGGCTGCTCTTCGTCCTCGACTACGCGGTACGCCTGCGGCTCAGCGGCCTCGGCCTCCGCTTCTTCCGCGTCCGCTGGCTGGACACCCTCGTCCTGGTGCTGCCGCTGCTGCGCCCGCTGCGGATGGTGCAGGTCTACACGGCGGTCCAGGAGAAGCGCGACCGCCCGCGCCTCGGCCTGTACGCGCGGGTGATCGCGTACGCCGGAATGACCGCCGTGCTCCTGGGCTTCTCGGCGGCGCTCAGTGTGTACCACTGGGAGCACGGCGCCCCGGGCGCCTCGATCCGCACGTTCGGGGACGCGGTCTGGTGGGCGTGCGCGACGCTGACGACGGTGGGGTACGGGGATGCCGTGCCGGTCACGGCGGGGGGCCGGGTCATCGCGGCGGGCCTGATGGCCTGCGGCCTGGCGCTGCTGGGGGCGGTGACGGGCGCGTTCTCGTCGTGGCTGATCCAGGTGTTCCGGCGGGAGGACGAGAAGGGGCCCCCGGCGAGCGGGTAGCTCGGCCGGGGGCCCCGGGAAGGGCTCGGGTCAGACCTGGACGCGGTCCTCGACGGCCTTGGCGATCTTGGCGATGGCCTCGTCGACCGGGATGCCGTTCTCCTGCGAACCGTCGCGGTAACGGAAGGAGACGGCACCGTTGGCCATGTCCTCATCACCCGCGATGATCATGAACGGGACCTTGTTCCGCTGCTGGTTGCGGATCTTCTTCTGCATGCGGTCCGAGGAGGCGTCCACGTCCACCCGCAGCCCCTGCTTGCGGGCCTTGGCCGCGAACTCCTGGAGGTACGGGATGTGGGTGTCGCCGATCGGGATGCCGACCGCCTGGACCGGGGCCAGCCACACCGGGAACGCACCCGCGTAGTGCTCGAGCAGCACCGCGAAGAAGCGCTCGATGGAGCCGAACAGCGCGCGGTGGATCATGACCGGGCGCTGCTTGGAGCCGTCCGGACCGGTGTACTCCAGGTCGAACCGCTCCGGCAGGTTGAAGTCGAGCTGGATGGTCGACATCTGCCAGGTCCGGCCGATGGCGTCCCGCGCCTGCACCGAGATCTTCGGGCCGTAGAACGCGGCGCCGCCCGGGTCCGGGACCAGGGGCAGGCCCTGCTTCTCGGCGACCTGGCGCAGCGTCTCGGTCGCCTCTTCCCAGGTCTCGTCGGAGCCGACGAACTTCTCCGGGTCCTTGGTGGAGAGCTCCAGGTAGAAGTCGGTGAGCCCGTAGTCCCGGAGCAGGTTGAGGACGAAGGTGAGCGTCCGGTCCAGCTCCTCCGCCATCTGCTCACGGGTGCAGTAGATGTGCGCGTCGTCCTGCGTGAAGCCGCGCGAGCGGGTCAGGCCGTGCACGACGCCCGACTTCTCGTAGCGGTACACCGTGCCGAACTCGAAGAGCCGCAGGGGCAGTTCACGGTACGAACGGCCGCGTGCGTCGAAGATCAGGTTGTGCATCGGGCAGTTCATCGGCTTGAGGTAGTAGTCCACCCCGTCGTCGAGCTGCATGGGCGGGTACATGCCGTCGGCGTACCAGTCCAGGTGGCCGGACTTCTCGAAGAGCTTGCCCTTGGTCGCGTGCGGCGAGTAGACGAACTCGTAGCCCTCCTCCTCGTGCCGGCGGCGCGAGTAGTCCTCCATGGCCCGGCGGATGACGCCGCCCTTGGGGTGGAAGACGGCGAGACCGGGGCCGATCTCGTCCGGGAAGGAGAAGAGGTCCAGCTCGTTGCCGAGCTTGCGGTGGTCGCGCTTGGCGGCCTCCTCCAGGAACTCCAGGTGGGCCTTCAGCTCGTCCTTGGTGGGCCAGGCGGTGCCGTAGATGCGCTGGAGCATCGGGTTCTTCTCGCTGCCCCGCCAGTACGCGGCGGCGTTCCGCATCAGCTTGAAGGCCGGGATGAACCGGGTGGTCGGCAGGTGCGGGCCCCGGCAGAGGTCGCGCCAGCACAGCTCGCCGGTCTTCGGGTCGAGGTTGTCGTAGATGGTCAGCTCGCCGCCGCCCACCTCGACGTCCGCGCCGTCGTCAGAGGAGGCGGAGCCCTTGATGCCGATGAGCTCCAGCTTGTACGGCTCGTCGGCCAGCTCCTCGCGGGCGGCCTCGTCCGTCACGACCCGGCGGGAGAACTTCTGGCCCCGCTTCTGGATCTCCTGCATCTTCTTCTCGATGGCCTTGAGGTCCTCGGGCGTGAACGGCTTCTCGACGTCGAAGTCGTAGTAGAAACCGTCCTTGACCGGCGGGCCGATGCCGAGCTTGGCCTCCGGGTGCAGCTCCTGCACGGCCTGGGCCATGACGTGCGCGGTGGAGTGGCGCAGGATGTTGAGGCCGTCCTCGGAGGAGATTTCGACGGGCTCGACGGTCTCGCCGTCCTCGAGCTCGTACGCGAGGTCCTTCAGCTCGCCGCCGACGCGGGCGGCGACGACGGTGCGCTCGCCGGGGAAGAGTTCGGCTGCCGTAGTGCCCGTCGTCACCACGCGCTCTTCCCGCTCGGAATCGCGTTGGATGGTCACACGGACGTCTGACACCGGTCTCTCCTGACTCAGGGGGATGCGCCCGCCTTCCTGTCGCGCGCGCAACAGGAATCGTACCGAGCCGAGGGGCCCCATGGCGAAAGGCCCTACTCCCCCGCGCACGCCTCCTCGAAGAAGTCCACGTTCTCCTGGAGCGACTTCATGAGCCGGTCCCGTTCCTCGTCGTCCACCTGTACGGGGACGACCTGCGAGGCCCCCGTCAGCCGCCGGAAGCCGCCCCGGCTCTCCAGCCGCCCCTCCACCCGGACCGGCAGCCCGACCAGATGGGCCTGGCCCGCGATCCGGTACGCCTCCTCGTCCAGCTCGATCCGGACGTGCGGCACCTCGGCCCCGGCCAGCACCCGCAGCCGCACGATCCCCGCCCCGCGCGGCCCGGACCGCCGCAGCCGGACCACGGCGCCGGTGATCCGTACGGCGACGGCGGGCTCGTCGCGGAGGTAGCGGGCCCCGGCCCGGCGCAGCGCGGGCAGGTCGCCCGGGGAGAACTCGACGGGTTCGGGGCGTGCGGGGCAGCCGGCGGGCGTTCCGGCGGCCGGCGCCCAGTCCAGCGCGATCGCGGCGCCCTCCGAGCCCCGGACCAGGGCGACGAGGGCCTCGGTGAGCTCCCGGCTGACGCCCGCCGCGACGGCGTTGTCGAAGGCTTCCATGCCGCCGGTGGCCCGTTGGTAGTCCACCGCCTCGCGGGTGGCGTGCAGGGCGTGGTGGAGGCGGACGGCGACGGGGCGGCCCGGGTCGACGGGGACGAAGGCGGTGAGCGACCGGCCGCCGGGCCCGGGGCCGGTCAGTACGGGGCCGAGGGCGGCCAGGGCGCGGCCGCGGCGGCGGGCGCCGTGGTAGCCGGCCGGGCCCCCGGCGGCGAGCGCGCCGGCCAGCAGGATCTGGCGGGCGGCGCCGTGGAGCTGTTCCGCGCCGAGCCAGTCGGCGGCTCCGGGGGCGGGTTCGGGGACGTCGCGGTGCCAGCGGACCTCGTCGCTGGGGACGGTCAGGGCGGCCAGGATCTCGGGGGCGGAGGGTGCGGCGCTGCGGGCGAGCGCGGTCAGGGCCTCACCGAGCAGGTCCTCGCTGTCGGGGAAGGCCGTGGTGCGGGGCACGAGGAGGCTGGTGGTGCCGCCGGGCGGGGTCCAGCGGCTGTAGGGGCTCCCCTCTCCCCCGCGCCGCCGCCAGCCGTGCCGGGCGAGCAGGGCGCCGAGGACGCCGGGGTCGACGCGGGCGGGGTCGGGCAGGCCCCAGGCGGACGGGGCGGCCTCGCCGTGGAGGCGTACGGGTTCGTGCATCAGGGTCTCCCTCCCGCCCCGACGCGGGTCATGATCTCGCAGAGCGCCCGGTCGTCGAAGACGCGCGAGGTCAGGAGCCGCACGGTGGTCCGGTGGCGGCCGGTCACGGGATGGCCGGCCAGATTGGTCCAGTAGCAGCAGTGCCGCAGGTCGAGGCTGTCGGGGCTCGCCCGCAGCCAGTCGTCCTGGCTGCGCGGCACGAGCATCACGACCAGGATCTTGTGCACCGAGACGGGTGTCCGGGCGAGCTTCACCAGGTGGGCGTTGTCCAGGGTGAAGGCGAAGGACCGGCCGGGCGGCCGGGGCGGTATCTGGTAGGTGCATTTCAGCTGGACCTTTATCGTCACCTCGTCGTCCACGAGGTGGCCGGGGGAACCGTGGCTGACGTGCCAGTCGATGCCGTTGTCGGGGAAGGGCTGCGACAGCGAGCAGCCCGCCGCCGCGGCGACGGCGTGGAGGTAGCCCACCTGGAGGGTCTCCATGCAGGCGGTGGTGGCGAGTCCGCCGCGCAGCGGTGCGGTCCGCTGGGGCAGCAGCCCGCTCGGTTCGGGCTGCGCGAGCGCCATGGCTCCGTAAGCCTTCCGGGCCGTACCGATGGGGATGAGCTGGGGACGAGAGGTGCCGGGCGGTCAACTTCCGCTGCCGGTAATTGTGTTGTCACCGCCCCCGACCGCGCGCAAACGGCGTATCAGGCAAAGGGCGCGGGTATCACCGGACCGGGCGGTGGAGTCCCGCCATCTGCCGTGCGTGGGCGAGGAGTTCGGGGATGACTCATTGGTACGAAGGGCCGCTGGCCGCTTTCGACACGGAGACGACGGGTGTGGACGTCGAGGAGGACCGGATCGTCTCGGCCGCCCTGGTGGTCCAGGACCGGGCGGACGGGCCGGTGCGCGTCACCCGCTGGCTGGTGAATCCGGGGGTGCCGGTGCCCCCGGGCGCGACGGAGGTCCACGGGCTGACCGACGACCACCTCCAGCGCAACGGCCGCTGGCCGGCGCCGGCGGTGGAGGAGATGGCGCGGGCGCTGGCCGAGCAGTGCGCGGCGGGACGGCCGCTCGTCGTGATGAACGCGCCGTTCGATCTGACGCTGCTGGACCGGGAGTTGAGGCGGCACCGCGCGTCGTCGCTGGGGGCGTATCTGGAGCGGTCGCCGCTGTGCGTGCTCGACCCCCGGGTGCTGGACAAGCACCTGGACCGCTACCGCAAGGGCCGTCGCACGCTCACGGACCTGTGCGAGCTGTACGGGGTGCTGCTGGACGGGGCGCACGACGCGGCGGCGGACGCGGCGGCCTCGCTGGAGCTGGTCCGCGCGGTGGGGCGCCGCTTCTCGGCGCGGCTCGAACGGCTCACCCCGGCGGAGCTGCACACGCTCCAGGCGGTGTGGCACGCCGCTCAGGCGCGCGGGCTCCAGGCGTGGTTCGCGCGGAGCGGGACGCCGGAGACGGTGGACCCGGCCTGGCCGCTGCGCCCGGAGCTGGGTACGGCGGCGTGAGCGGGCGGGCTTCCGGACAAACGGAAGCCGGTCCGTCGGTGGTGCTGACGGACCGGCTTCTTTGGGGTGGGCGATACTGGGTTCGAACCAGTGACCTCTTCGGTGTGAACGAAGCGCTCTCCCACTGAGCTAATCGCCCGGGAACGGGTTGAACCATACAGGGCCGGACGGCCGTGGTTCAAACCGCTTCCAGCCGGGCCGCCAGCCCGCGCCGCCCGGCCCGCATCATCAGGGCGTGGTTGGCGCGGAACACCGGCCGGCACGGCAGCGCGAGAACCCGCAGCAGCGTCCGGCGCACCTCGACCTCCTGCTCGTAGACGACCCGGGTGCCAAAGCCGTGCGGGGCGACCGTCCAGCGGACCCAGCCGTCGAGGTCGCCGCCGAGCACGGCTTCGAGGACGCCGTGCTCCGGTTCGTGGCGCCGCTCGCGCACGGTCGTGACGAGGTCGTACGGGAGGAGGGAGCGGATGCGGGTGGTGCCGGAGCCGCTGCCGGTCCGGGTGGCCTCGCGGACCTGCGGCCACCACCTCGGGTAGTCCTCGACGTGTTCGAGTTCGGCGTACACGGCGTCGGGCGGCGCCCGGAGCTCCCATACGCTGACGAATCGGTAGTGGTTCCAGTTCACTTTCCCATGATGCGCGCCGGGGCTCGCGTACTCAGGCGGCCATCTGAGTATTCGGACGCATGTCCGCCCGCGTGGCGCGCAGCACACTCGCGTCCATGGAACACGTGCCGCCGCCCGCCGAGGAATTGGCGCTCCTCGATCGTGAACTCGCCCGGCTGGACGCCCGCCGGGCCCAGCTGCTGACCCGCCGCGCCTGGCTGCTGCGGGCGCTGGAAGCCCCCGGCCCCGCCGCTCCCTGGGGTCCGCCCCGGGGCCCGGTCGCTCCCTGGGGTCCTGGGCCCGGAGGGTTCGGCCCGGCGCGTCCGGCTCCCGAGCGCAGCGTGCAGAACGTGCTGCTGGTCCTCGGCGGACTGCTGCTGGCGGTCGCCGCGCTCGCGTTCACCCTGGTCAGCTGGGGCGACCTGGGCATCGGCGGGCGCAGTGCGGTGCTGACCGCCGTGACGGCCGGGGCGCTGGCCGGGCCGGCGGTGCTGCTGCGCCGGGGCCTGGCCGCGACGGCGGAGGCGCTGGCGGCGGTGGCGGCGGTGCTGATGGTGCTCGACGCGTACGCGGTGTACGCGGTGGCGGTGCCGGACGCGGACGGTGCCGCTTACTCGGGGACGGCGGCGGCGGTGCTCGCGCTGCTGTGGGCGGCCTACGGGCTGCTCCTGGGCGGCTTACGACTGCCGCTGCCGCTGGCGGTCGTCCTGGCGCAGCTGCCGCTGGTGCTGTGGGTGTGGGCGGCGGACGGCGGGCCGCTGTGGTTCTCCGGGGCGCTGCTGGTGACGGCCGCGCTGGACGGCGCGGTGGCGCTGACGGCCGCACGGGCTTCGGTGCGGGTCGTGGCGTGCGTCGCTCTGTGCGCGACGGGCGGGGCCGGGCTGCTGGTGGCGCTGGTGGAGTCGCTGACGGCCGCCGGGCCCGCCGGTGCGGTGGCGCCGGGTGCGCTGCTGCTGGCCGGTGCGGCGGCGGCCCTGGCGGGGGCGCGCCGGGCTCCGGCGCCGTTCGCGACGGCGGGCGGCGCGGTGGCCGGTCTCGCGGCGGTGGCGGCGGTGGGCGGGGTGCCGGCGGCCGGGGTCCCGGACGGGTGGCGGGTGCTGGTGTACCTGCTGTGCTCGGGGGCGTCGGTGTTCGCCGTACGGGCTCCGCTGGGCGTCGCGGCGGCCCGGGGGGTCGCGTGGGCGTCGGCGGTCGTGGCGGCGGGCGCGGCGCTGGTGTCGCTGGCTCCGGTGACGGTGGTGGCGGCGGGCCCGGTGACGCGGCTGGGCGCGGTGTGGTCCGGTGCTCCACGGGGCGGTGCGCGCGGCGCGGTGGGCGCGACGGACCTGCCGTGGGACGGGATGGCGGCGGCCCCGGTGGTGCTGCTGCTGGTGGCGGTGGCGCTCGGTGCCGCGTACCGCTGGTGGGACGGTCTGCTCCGGTGGGCGGGGCCGGTGCCGGCGCCCGGGCCCGCGTGGCGGGGTGCGGCGGGGTCGGCCGGGGTGGCGCTGGGCTGGGCGGGGCTGCTGGTGCTGCCGGCCGCGCTGGACCTGCCCTTCGCGGCGGCCCAGGCCTGGCAGCTGGTCCTGACCGTGGCGGCGTTCGGGCTGGCGGTGGCCGGGCTGCGGGCCGGGGCGCGGGGCGTGGCGGTGACGGCCGGTGCGGCCGGGGTGGCCGGTGCGGTGGGCGCGGGGCTGCTGTCGCTGGCGACGGAGGCGGCCACGTACACGGCGTTCGGTCTGCTGGTGGTCGTCCTGGTGGCGCTCGCGGTGGCCCTGGACCGGCAGGAGGGGGCCTCGCCGGCGGTGGTGTCGGCGGCGGCCTGTGCGGCCGTGGGGTGCGCGGTGGTGCCGTTGGCGGCGCTGGGGGCCTCGCTGGGGTTCGCGGTGTACGAGGCGGCTGTGCCGGTGCTCGCGGTGCCGGCGGTGACGGCGCTGCTGGGGGCCCGGCTGAAGGGGCATCCGGTGGCGGTGCCGGTCGAGGCGGCCGGGGCGGCGGCGGGTGCGGTGGCGGTCGCGATCGCGGCGGCGGACGCGCGGTTCCTGGCGCTGGTCCTCGCGCTGTGCGGGGTGCTCGCGGCGGCCACGGCCCTGCGCGCGGAGCGGCGTCCGTTCGCGGGGTACGCGGCGACGGTGCTGTTCGTGCTGGCGGCGTGGGTGCGGCTCGCGGTGTCGGGGGTGTCGGCCCCGGAGGCGTACACCCTGCCGGTGACCGTGCCGGCGGTGGTGGTCGGGGTGCTGCGGCGGCGCCGCGATCCGGCGGCCTCGTCGTGGGCGGCGTACGGGGCGGGGCTCGCGGTGACGCTGGTGCCGTCGCTGGGCGCGGCCTGGACGGACCTCGGCTGGACGCGTCCGCTGCTGCTGGGGGTGGCGGCCCGGGGGGGCCCGCGGGCGGGGGCGCGGCTGCGGCTCCAGGCGCTGCTGGTGCTGGGCGGCGCGGTGCTGGCGCTGGACGCGCTGCACGAGCTGGCGCCGTACGTGGTGCAGGTGGCGGGTGCGCTGCCGCGGTGGGTGGCGCCGGCGCGGGCCGGGGCTCTGCTGCTGGCGGTGGGGGCGACGTACGAGAAGCGGCTGCGGGACGCCCGGCGGCTGAGGGAGGCGCTGGGGCGGATGCGGTGAGGGGGCGGGAACGCCGACGGCCCGGAAGCTCTTGGAGCTTCCGGGCCGTCGGTCCGGGTGGGCGATACTGGGTTCGAACCAGTGACCTCTTCGGTGTGAACGAAGCGCTCTCCCACTGAGCTAATCGCCCGGG
>NZ_VJNO01000037.1 GCF_007096885.1 Streptomyces sp. 130
ACAAGCAGTTCGCCGCCCCCGGCGACCTCGACGGCGACGGCTTCGCCGACCTGGTCGGCGTCGACGGCAAGGGCGACGTCTACCGCTACTCGTCCACCGGCACCGGCCAGATCGAGAAGCGCGCCAAGATCGGCTACGGCTGGGACATCTACAACGGCCTGTTCTAGGCCCGGCTGACCCACGGCGCCCCGTTCCCGCACCGGCGGGGGCGGGGCGCCGCCGTGTGCCGGGGCTCAGCCGGTCACCGGCTCCAGGAACTCCAGCCGGTTGCCCACCGGGTCGTGGCTGTAGAAGCGGCGGTGGCCCGGCAGGCCGTCGTCCCAGACCACTTCGGCGCCGCGCTCGGCCAGCCGGGCCGCGTACGCCTCGATGTCCGTGACGCGCAGGCCCGGGTGGGCCTTGCGGGCGGGGCGGAAGTCCGCCTCGATGCCCAGGTGCAGCTGGACCGGGCCGACGGCGAACCAGCAGCCGCCCCGGGCCGCGAGCACCGGCGGCTTCGGGGTCTCGGTCATGCCGAGGACGTCCCCGTAGTACGTGCGCAGCGCGTCCTCGCTGCCGGCCGGGGCGGCGAGCTGGACGTGGTCGAGCGAGGCGATCATCAAGGCTCCCGGTGGGCGACGGCGAAGATGCGGCGGAAGGGGAAGAGCGTGCCGTGCGGGCCCTTCGGGTAGGCCGTGCGCAGCAGGTCGCGGTAGTCCGCGAGGAAGGCTCCCCGGGCCTCCTCGTCGTCGGCGAGTGCGGTGAGGACGGGGCGCAGTGCGGTGCCCTCCGCCCAGTCGAGGACGGGGTCGTCGCCCGGGAGGAGGTGGAGATACGTGGTCTCCCAGACGTCGGCCGCGGTGCCGGGGCCGGTCAGCGCGTCCAGGTATCCGGCGGGGCTCAGCACGGCGTCCGCGTGGCGCAGCAGGCCGCCGAGGCGGGGGCGCCAGCGCGGGGACCGGGCGAGTTCGCGCATCAGGACGTGCGAGGGCTGGTCGAAGTTGCCGGGGACCTGGAGGGCGAGGGTGCCGCCGGGGAGCAGGGCGTCCAGCCAGAGCGGCAGGCGGTCGGCGTGGCCGGGGACCCATTGGAGCAGGGCGTTGGCGACGATCAGGCCGTACGGCTCCGGGGGCGTCCAGACGGCCGCGTCGGCCTCGGCGAAGTCCAGCAGCTCCGTGGCGTGGGCGCGGGCCCTCTCCAGCATCTGCGGGGAGTTGTCGTAGCCGGTGATCCGGGCGTGCGGCCAGCGCTCGGCGAGCAGGGCGGTGGCGTTGCCGGGGCCGCAGCCGAGGTCGGCGATGCGGGGCGCGGGTGTGCCGGGCGGGTCGGGGACGCGGGCCAGGAGGTCGTGGAAGGGGCGGGTGCGGTGGTCCGCGTGGCGCAGGTACTGCTGCGGGTCCCAGCGGGGTGCGGTCATGGTTTCCAGGATCGGCCCTACATATCTTGATGTCAAGACACTCGAATTCAAGAGACTTCATGTCGACAGACCATCTACACTGATCCACATGGAGGACGAGGTCGACCGTCTGGTCGCTGCATGGCGCCGCGAGCGCCCCGACCTCGACGTGGAACCGCTCGAGGTCCTCAGCCGCGTCTCCCGCCTGGCCCGGCACCTCGACCGGGCCCGCCGCATCGCCTTCGCCGAGCACCAGCTCGAACCGTGGGAGTTCGACGTCCTCACGTCGCTGCGCCGGGCCGGCGCCCCGTATCAGCTCTCCCCCGGCCAGCTGCTCACCCAGACCCTGGTCACCTCGGGCACGATGACCAACCGCATCGACCGCCTCACCAAGAAGAATCTGGTCGAGCGGCTGCCCGACCCCAGCGACCGGCGCGGCGTCCTGGTCCGGCTCACCGCCGAGGGCCGCGACAAGGCCGACCAGTCCCTGGCGGGCCTCCTCGACCAGGAGCGCGCCATCCTCGGCGAGCTCTCCCGCGAGCAGCGCGCCGAACTGGCCGGTCTGCTACGCCAGTTGACCGCCCCGTTCGACAACATCCCCGGATAGCGCCGGCTCCTCCAGCTCGACGGGGCCCACGCCCGCGCGTCTGGCCAGCGCGACGGCGGCCAGCGTCGAGTGCACGCCGAGTTTGCCCAGCACGTTCTGCATGTGCGTTCGCACGGTGTGCGGGGAGAGGAACAGCCGTTCCGCGACCGCCTTGCGGCCCAGGCCCGCCACCATGCACCGCAGCACCTCGCGCTCGCGGGGGGTCAGCGACTCGACCAGCTTCTCGCTCTCGGTGCGGTGCCTGCGGTCGGCCAGCAGCTCGCGCAGCACCCCGGTCAGCAGGGCGGCGGGCAGGTGCGTCTCGTCGCGCAGCACCCCCCGGATCACCGCCAGCAGCCGTTGCAGCGAGCTGTCCTTGGCGACCCAGCCACCGGCCCCGGCCTGGAGGGCGAGCGCGGCCCGGGCCGGGTCGTCCTTCTCGGCGAGCACCACCGTACGCACCGAGGGCCGCGCCGCCCGGACCGCGCCGACCAGCGCGATCCCGTCGGCCGGACCGGCCCGGCCGGTGCCGGGGCGTGGGGCGGGCACCGGGGCCGGGACCGCGCCGGTGCGGGCGGGTGCGGCGGGAGCGCCCAGCTCCGCGTCGACCAGCAGCACGTCGTACCCCCGGCCCTCGGCCGCCGCCCGCTCCAGACAGCGCAGCGCCGCCGGGCCGCTGCCGGCCGCGGCCACCTCCACGTCCGGCTCGGCCGCGAGCGCGGCGGCCAGCGATTCGGCGAAGATCCGGTGGTCGTCCACCACGAGAACCCGGATACGGGCCACAGACACCCCCATGCTGTGTGTGACGGGGCGCCCGATGCGGGCCCCCGCCGCGCTCAGCGTACGGGCGAGGGCCCCGGGGAGGGGTCAATTGCCGGAATTCGTCCCGGGGTTGGCCCTAGGCTGGGGGGCATGTTCCGTCTTGAGACAGAAGTGGACAAGGAACGGCGTGCCCAGCTGCACCGGCTGCTGCGGGACGACAACACCGCGCGCTCACCGCACATGAGCGCCCTGCGCCGCCGCCCGGACGCTCAGGAGGCTCCCCTGCACGTCTGGGCACTGGACGCGGAGGGACGCCTCGCGGGCGGTCTCGCGGCCCGGACCTGGGCGAGCTGGCTCCATCTGGAGCTGCTGTGGGTCGACACACCGCACCGGGGCTCCGGCCTCGGCGCGCGGCTGCTCGCCGAGGCGGAACGGATGGCCCGGGAGGACCGGTCCTGCGTCCGCTCCCGGGTGGAGACCTGGGACTTCCAGGCCCCCGGCTTCTACCGGAAGCAGGGGTACGAGGTGCGTGGTCGGGTCGACGACTTCCCGCCGGGCCTCACGCAGTACACCCTCACCAAGGAGCTCGGCTGACGCCGGTCAGACCAGCCGGCGCGCGCCCGCCGACGGCACCGCCGGGAAGACGCCCGGGGTGCCGTGGCCGGCCGCGGTGAACGCCTCCAGGACGGACTTGGTGACCGCGTCCGCCCGCTCCTCCTCGACCAGCACGACCGCCGAGCCGCCGAAGCCGCCCCCGGTCATCCGCGCGCCGAGCGCCCCGGCCGCGTTGGCCGCCTCGACCACCAGGTCGAGCTCCGGGCAGGAGACCCGCAGGTCGTCGCGGAGCGAGACGTGCCCCGCCGTGAGGACCGGGCCGGCCGCGCACGCGTCGCCCGCGTCGAGCAGCGCGATGACCTGCTCGACGCGCTGGTTGTCGCCGACCACATGGCGTACGTACCGCACGACGGACTCGTCCGCGCCGGACTGGGCGAGCCGGTCCAGGGCGGCGCCCAGCTCCTCGTACGGCAGGTCGCGCAGGGTGGGTATGCCGAGCAGGCGGGCGCCCTCCTCGCAGCCGGCCCGGCGCTCCGCGTACGCGCCGTCGCCGAGCGCGTGCTTGACCCGGGTGTCGACCACCAGCAGCCGCAGCCCGTGCGCGGCCAGGTCGAAGGGGACCTGGCGGCGGCCGAGGTCCCGGGTGTCCAGGTGCAGGGCGTGGCCCTCGGTGCAGCAGGCGGACGCCATCTGGTCCATGACCCCGCAGGGGACGCCGACGAAGGCGTTCTCCGCGCGCTGGGCGAGGACCGCGAGCTCCGCCCGGCCGAGCCCGAGGCCGAAGAGGTCGTTGAGGGCGAGGGCGGTGACCACTTCGAGGGCGGCGGACGAGGAGAGCCCGGCGCCCGTGGGGACGGTGGAGGTCAGCTGGATGTCGGCACCGGTGATCTCGTGGCCCGCCTCGCGCAGCGCCCAGACGACGCCGGCCGGGTAGGCGGCCCAGCCGTGGCCCTCGTTCGGGGTCAGCCCGTCCACGCGGAGCCGGACGACGCCGCCGGGCACATCGGTGGAGTGCAGCCGCAGTACGCCGTCGGTGCGCCGGGCGACCGCGGCGCGGGCGGTGTGCGGGAGGGCGAGCGGCATGACGAAGCCGTCGTTGAAGTCGGTGTACTCGCCGATCAGGTTGACCCGGCCGGGTGCGGCCCAGATCCCCTCGGGCGCGCTTCCGTACAGCTCGGTGAAGGAGGCGGTGAGCTCTGCGTGGTCCTCGGTCATGGTGCGGTGGGCTCCTCTCGGCGGGCGAACGTCCAGGCGTCGGAGACGATTCCGGCCAGATCGGCGCGGGACGGCCGCCAGCCGAGCCGCTCCCTGGCGGTGGCGGCGGAGGCGACGAGGACGGCCGGGTCGCCGGGGCGGCGCGGGGCCGCGGTCTCGGGGACGGGGTGGCCGGTGACCTCGCGGACCGTCTCGATGACCTCGCGGACCGAGAAGCCGTTGCCGTTGCCGAGGTTGCAGATCAGGTGCTCGCCCGGGGCCGCCGCGTCGAGGGCGAGGAGGTGGGCCTCGGCCAGGTCCGCGACGTGGATGTAGTCGCGGACGCAGGTGCCGTCCGGGGTCGGGTAGTCGTCGCCGTAGACGGAGATCGACTCGCGCTGCCCGAGGGCGACCTGGAGCACCAGGGGGATGAGGTGGGACTCGGGGCTGTGGCGCTCGCCGCAGTCGCCGTAGGCGCCGGCCACGTTGAAGTAGCGCAGCGAGACGGCGGCCAGGCCGTGGGCGGCGGCCTCGCCGGTGATCATGTGGTCGACGGCGAGCTTGGTCGCGCCGTACGGGCTGGTCGGGGCGGTGGGATCGGCCTCCGTGATGGGGCTGGAGACCGGCTCGCCGTAGGTGGCGGCGGTGGAGGAGAAGACCAGGGTGCGGACGCCGGCGTCGCGCATGGCGGCGAGCAGGGCGGTGGAGCCGCCGACGTTGTTGACCCAGTACTTCTCGGGGTCGGCGACGGACTCGCCGACCTGGGAGTACGCGGCGAAGTGGAGGACCCCGTCGTAGGAGGGGTCGAGCCACTTCGCGGCGTCCTGGATACGGCCCTCGATGAAGTCGGCCCCGGCCGGGACGCCCTCGCGGAAGCCGGTGGAGAGGTCGTCCAGGACGGTGACGGTGTGGCCGGCTTCCAGCAGGTGCTGGGCGACGACACTGCCCACGTAACCGGCGCCGCCGGTGACCAGGTACTTCTTCGGGGTCTTGCTCACTGGCTCGCTACCTCTCGCAGTCGCTGGGCCGCGGTCTCCGGCGGCACGTCGTTGATGAACACGCTCATGCCGGATTCGGAACCCGCGAGGAACTTCAGCTTGCCGGAGGTCCGTCGGATGGTGAAAAGCTCGAGGTGGAGCCCGAAGTCCTCCCGTCCGGGGACCCCGAACGGCGCCTGGTGCCAGGCGGAGATGTACGGGGTCGGCGGCTCTCCGGGTCCGAAGATCCGGTCGAATCGCCTCAAGAGTTCCAGATAGACCTGTGGGAACTCCGTGCGCGCCTCCTCGTCCAGCTCCCGCAGGTCGGCGACGCGGCGGCGCGGGTGGAGGTGGACCTCGTACGGCCAGTGGGCCGCGTACGGGACGAAGGCGATCCAGTGCTCGGCGGCGAGCACGATCCGGGAGCCGTCCTCCTCCTCGCGGGCGACCACGTCGTCGAAGAGGTTGCGGCCGGTCTTCGCGTGGTGGGCGGCCATCGAGCGGAGCATCAGCTCGGTGCGCGGGGTGACGAAGGGGTAGCCGTAGATCTGGCCGTGCGGGTGGCCGAGCGTGACGCCGATCTCGGCGCCCCGGTTCTCGAAGCAGAACACCTGCTTGACCTGGGGCAGCCGGGCCAGGGCCGCGGTGCGGTCGGTCCAGGCGTCCAGGACGAGCCGCGCCCGCTCCTCGGTGAGATCGGCGAACGAGGCGTCGTGGTCGGAGGTGAAGCAGACGACCTCGCAGCGGCCGGAGTCGCCGGCGAGCGAGGGGAAGCGGTTCTCGAAGACGGCGACGTCGTAGTCCGGCTCCGGGATCTCGCTCTGCCGTCCGTCGCGCGACGGGCACAGCGGGCACTCGTCGGCGGGCGGGTGGTAGGTCCGGCCCTGGCGGTGCGAGGCGATGGCCACGCTGTCGCCGAGGAGGGGGTCGCGCCGGATCTCGGACGAGGTGGAGACGGCGTCCAGGGGGCGGGTGTCGACGGCCTCGCGCACCACGTCGTCGCGGCTGTCGTAGTAGATCAGCTCCCGGCCGTCGGCGAGCGTCGTAACCGTCTTCTTCACCAGACTCCTCCCACCAAACATAAGCAAACACAATGAACCACAAATCAACAGTTGCGTCAATGAGTCGACGGCGGGGGCAGATGGGTGGTGCGACGGGGTCACGGCCGCTCGAAGCCAGCCCGCGGCTGGCTGAAGCCTGTGATTCCGGCAATACGATCACAAACAAACAAAGAACCTCTTGGGAACTGTTCACTTTCTGAACACAAGAGCGTAGTTTCCTTCGGGTTCAGTTCGCGCAACGAAGCGAGACCCCCACATGCAAAATCTGGCAGCAGGGCTCCGGCTCCCCACGAACGGGCTCGATTACACGATCCTGGCGATCTACTTCGTCGTGGTGCTCGGCATCGGCTTCGCCGCCCGGGCGAGCGTCAAGACCAGCCTCGACTTCTTCCTCTCCGGACGGTCACTGCCCGCATGGGTGACCGGTCTGGCCTTCGTGGCGGCGAACCTCGGCGCCACCGAGATCCTCGGCATGGCGGCCACCGGCGCGCAGTACGGCGTCGCGGTGGTGCACTGGTACTGGATCGGCGCCATCCCCGCGATGGTCTTCCTCGGCCTCGTGATGATGCCGTTCTACTACCGCTCGAAGGTGCGCTCGGTGCCGGAGTTCCTGCTCCAGCGCTTCGACAAGTCCGCGCACCTGCTGAGCTCCATACTCTTCGCCTTCTCGGCGATCCTGATCGCGGGCGTCAACCTGTACGCCCTGTCGATCGTCGTGGAGGCGCTGCTCGGCTGGCCGCAGTGGGTCGCGATCGTCGTCGCGGGCCTCTTCGTCCTCGTCTACATCACGATCGGCGGGCTCTCCTCCGCGATCTACAACGAGGTGCTGCAGTTCTTCGTCATCCTCGCCGCGCTGATCCCGCTGACCCTGCTGGGCCTCAAGCGCGTCGGCGGCTGGGACGGGCTGAGCGACTCGCTGACGTCGCAGCACGGCTCGAACTTCATGTCGGCGTGGGGCGGCACCGGCATCGGTGACGCCAACCCGCTCGGCGCCAACTGGCTGACGATCGTCCTCGGCCTCGGCTTCGTCCTCTCCTTCGGCTACTGGACGACGAACTTCGCCGAGGTGCAGCGCGCCCTGTCCGCGAAGAACCTCTCGGCCGCCCAGCGCACCCCGCTGATCGCCGCCTTCCCGAAGATGTTCATCGTCTTCGCCGTGATGATCCCGGGCCTGGTCGCCGCCGTGATCGTGCCGAACATCGGCACCGACGGCTCCGGCACCACGTACAACGACGCGATCCCGCTGCTGATGCGCGAGCTGCTGCCCAACGGTGTGCTCGGCATCGCGGTGACCGGTCTGCTGGCCGCGTTCATGGCGGGCATGGCCGCCAACGTCTCCTCGTTCAACACCGTGTTCACCACGGACATCTGGGCGCGGTACGTGAAGAAGGACGAGTCGGACGCGTACTACCTGCGCTTCGGCCGGCTGATCACGGCGCTCGGTGTGCTGGCCTCCATCGGCACCGCGTTCATCGCCGCCAGCTTCTCCAACATCATGAGCTACCTCCAGACGCTCTTCTCGTTCTTCAACGTCCCGCTCTTCGTCGTCTTCATCATCGGCATGTTCTGGAAGCGCGCCTCGATGAAGTCCGGTGTCTGGGGCCTGCTCGCGGGCACCACGGCCGCGATGGTGAACTACTTCGTCATCTACAAGCAGGGCGTCATCGACATCCCGAGCGACCAGGGCGCCAACTTCGTCTCCGCGATCGTCGGCTTCGTGGCCGGCGCGGTCGTCATGATCGCGGTCACGCTCTTCACCGCTCCCAAGCCCGAGGCCGAACTCGCCGGCCTCGTCTACGGAACCGAGGCCCCGGGCGCCCCCGAGGTGCCCGAGGAGGGCGACAGCGCCTGGTACCGCAGGCCCGCACTCCTGGGCTGGGGAGCCATCGTGCTCGCCGCCCTGTGCTACGTGCCCTACTCGTTCTGATCGGAGTAACCCACCATGTCCGACCTGCACAAGGAAGTCTCCGACCTGGAGCAGAAGTCCGCCACGGCGGCCCGCCTCTTCGACATCCGGCGGATCATCGGCGGCCTCTTCGTGGTCTACGGGATCATCGTGACGATCGCCGGGATCAGCCCGTCCGACGAGGACCTGAAGAAGGCCCAGGGCGTCCACATCAACCTCTGGACCGGCCTCGCCATGCTGGCGCTCGGCCTGTTCTTCCTGGTCTGGATGAAGCTGCGCCCGGCCCAGGCCCCGGAGCCCGCCCCGGAGGACTAGTACGCCGTCACGCGCCGGGGGCCGGGCACCGTCAGCCGACGGGGTCCGGCCCCCGGCGCGTCACCGCCGCCCGGTCCAGCAGCCCGGTGCGGGCGGCCAGGGCGGCGGCTTCGAGCCGGGAGCCGACGCCGAGCTTCATCAGGACCCGCTGGACGTGCGTACGGGCGGTGCTCGGCGCGATCCGCATCCCGGCCGCGATCAGCCGGGTGTCCTCGCCCTCCGCGACCCGGACCAGCACCTCGGCCTCGCGCGGGGTGAGCAGCCGCAGCAGCCGGCGGCCCTCGTCGTCCGGCTGGGCCGCCGGGTCGAGCAGTTCGGCGAAGGCGCCCTGCAGGAGCTGGGGCGCGATGGCCGCCTCCCCGGACCGGGCCTTGACCAGGGCTCGCTCCACCCCCTCGATCCGCTCGTCGTGCCGGACGTACCCGGCGGCCCCGGCCGCGAAGGCGGCGGCGATCCCGCGCGGGCTGGGGACCGGGCCGAGCACGACCACCGCGGTCTGCGGGCGCTCGCGCCGGATGCGGACGACGGGGTCGAAGGTGCCGGGCACGGCGGGCGACGCGGTGCCGAACAGGCAGACCTCCGGGGCCCGTCCGACGACGAGGTCCGCCGCCCCGGTGGTGGGCGCGGCGGCGGCCAGCACCCGGTGGCCGCGCAGCTTCAGCGCGGAGGCCAGCGCCTCGGCGAGCAGTCGGTGGTCGTCCACCACCATGAGCCGGACACCCATCGCCCATTCCCCCCGTCACCGCGGCACAGGCCCCCCGGCCCTTTAGGGCCTGCAAGTTACACGGCCGGGTATGCGTGTGGGGGTGGAACCGGCCGGTTCCACCCCCACATCGGTGCCGCGTGCTCAGCTGGTGCGGAAGGACACCACCAGGTACTCCTTGTCGTTCAGGGAGCTCTTGCGCGGTGCGCTGATCATCGTCTCGGAGATGAAGAAGCGCCCCTTCTCGTAGCGGTACTCCGCGTAGTCCGGGGAGAAGCTGGTCTCCGCGTCCCGGACGGCGTCGTCGGACGGGTTCCGCATCAGGACCGTCTGCTCGAAGGTGCTGCCGTCGATGGAGACGACCTCACCGCCCTTGTCGTACGGGGGTTCCCGGTACGCGATGATGTTCTTGCCGTCCATGCGCAGCGGGAACATCGTGAACTTCTCGCCCGCGTCGGCCCGGTCGCCGGTCTGCTTGCCGGTGGTGAGGTCGAAGGAGACGATCTCGTTGGTCCGGCTGAAGCTCTCGCCGGAGCCCTCGTGCTCCTCGGTCGGCAGGTAGATGCGGTTGTTGCCGACGGCGAGGTGCTGGCACTGCTCGACCTCGGTGGAGCCGCACCGGGCCGCGTACTTCTCGGCGTCGGCGGAGATACGGATCTTCAGCTTGCCGGTGGTCTCGTCGATCGAGAAGAAGTCCGAGATGCTGCTGCCGTCACCGGCGGTGTCGCCGACGTCGGCGGCGACGACGAGCGGCTTGGTGGAGACGATGCTCGCGTAGTCGACGCCGGCCGGCATCTTGTACGAGGAGAGCGGGGCGCCCGTCGTCGGGTTCAGCGACTGGATGATGAGCTGCGGGTCGTCGTACGTACCGCACTTGCGGACGGCGGCCAGGGCCTCGCCGCCGCCGTACCCGGCGTCGTAGCAGCCGTCGGTGCTGACCTTCGGCTTCCAGAGCTCGGCGCCGGTGTCCAGCTTGAAGGCGGCGCCGCCGTCGGTGCCGCCCGCGGCGACCGTGTTGCCGCTGAGGGTGACCTCGGTGAAGCGGATCGGGCGGTCGCCGCCGGTGGAGGCGGTGATCGACTTGTTCCACATCAGCTTGCCGGTGGCCAGGTCGAGGGCGCCGACCTTGTTGCAGCTCTGGTACTTCTTGGCCTTCGTCCGCTTGCCCTCCTCGAAGAGGACGGCGGTCTTGTAGTCCTTGCTCATGTGCCGGGAGGCGGCGCACACCTGGCCGTCCAGCGGGATCGACCAGAGCTTGGTGCCCTTGTCCAGGTCGTAGCCGACGATCTCGTTGACGCCCGTCTTCACGTACGCCTTGTCGGTGATCCAGGAGCCGTCGACGGTGGTGACGTCGGTGACCTTGGGCTGCGGGAGCTGGAAGCCGACGGCCGACTCGACGTTCGCCGGGGCCTTCTCCTTGCCGCCGGTGCCACCGTCCTTCCCGCCGTCGTCGCCCTTGCCGCCCTTGTTCTCGCCGGAGGTGCCGGCGGAGGAGCCCGCCTCGTCCTTCTTGTCGTCCCCGCCGCTGGAGGCGTACCAGATGCCGCCGCCGACGATCAGGGCGACCGCGACCACGGCGGCGACGATGATCTGCGCCTGGGTGGAGAACTTCTTCCCGCTCCCGCCCTGCTGCGGCGGCTGGTAGGCCGGCTGCATCGGGGCGGTCGGGTAGCCGTACTGCTGCTGTCCCTGGTGCGGGAAGCCGTAGCCGGGCTGGGTGGGCGGCTGGGGGTAGCCGTAGCCGGGCTGCGTGGGCGGCTGCGGGTAGCCGTAGCCGGGCTGCTGCTGGGGCGGTCCGGGGGGCGGCGGGGCGCCGAAGCCACCGGAGGGCGGGTCCTGCGGGGCGCCGAAACCGCCGGGCGGCGGGTCCTGCGGCGCGCCGAAGCCGCCCTGGGGCGGGTCGTTGGGCGGCTGCTGGGGCGGCTGGGTCATGGCGTTGCGTACCTCGGGGAAGGGGGTCGGTCGGGTTCGTCCGGGCGGGGGTGAGCCGTCAGTCGCCGAAGGCCATCATGGTCTTCGTCTCCAGCTCTTCCTTGTCGTTGCCTGCGCTGACCCGCCCGCTCGTGATGAACGAACGCCCGTCCGCGTACTGGACCTTCGGGTTGTAGAAGGAGCGCTCGATCTCAGAGGTGGAGTCGGGGTGCTGGAGCAGCATCTTCGGGCTGCCGCCGGCCGGGGAGAGGGTCGCGATGCCGCCGCCCTTGCCGTAGCCGCCGTCGATGTAGAGCAGGACGTCGGCGCCCTCCATGCCGAGCGGCTCCATGGTCCGCTCGGCGGGGGCGTTCGCCTTCCACTTCGTCTTGCCGGTGTTCAGATTGAACGCGACGACCCTGTTGGTGCGGGCGGAGCCGCTGGTGTCGTCCGTCGTGGACATGTAGAAGGTGTTGGCGTCGGCCGCGACGCCGGTGCAGCCCTGGAGCCGCTGGCCGAAGATGGTGAAGCCGCCGCCGCAGTCCGGGGAGAACTTGTCACCCTTGTCGCTCTTCAGCTGGGAGCGCAGCGTGCCGTTCTCGCGGAGCGCGATGATGCTCCACTTCTTGTCCTCGCTGGTGTTGCCCTTGGTGAGGGAGACGATGAGGGGGGTCACCGAGTAGACCTTCTCGACCTCCCAGCCGCGGGCGGGCTTGTAGGTCCACTTCGCCTTGCCGGTGCTGGGGTCGAGCTCCTCGATCTCCTGCTGCGGGTTGTTGACGTCGTCGGTGCGGCAGTTGACCGCGGCGATGAGCTTGGGGCCGCCGGCGAAGGCGAACGGCTGGCAGTTGCCGCTCCGCTTGCCGAAGACCTCCTTGCCGTCGCTGACCCGGAAGGCGTTGGCCGCGCCGGTGCGGCCGGCCGTGACGGTGTCGCCGCTGATGGCCATGGAGAGGTCGGACATCATGTCGAAGAGGCCGCTCTTCTTGAGCTCCTTCTTCCATCCGGCCTTGCCCGTGTTGAGGTCGATCTGCTGGAGTGCGGAGCAGTCGGCCTTGTCGGTGGTGCCGTTCTTGACGGCGATGACGATCTTGCCGTCGGAGGTGGTCTGCTCGGGCGCGGAGCAGATGTCGGCCGGCAGCTTCAGCGTCCACGTCTGCTTGCCGTCGGCGACCGAGTAGCCGGAGACCGTGCGGTACATGCCCTTGACGATGGTGTCGCCGACGATCCAGGGGCCGTAGACGTCCGCGCCGTTGCGCGGGAGGTCGACGTCGTTCTTCTGGAGCCAGAGGACCTTGGCCTCGCCGTCCTTGCGTCCGCTGTTGAGGTCGTCGTCCTCCTTCCGGCCGGTGCCGTTGCCGTCGCCCTGGTCGACGGTGGGCGACCCGGACGGCTTCGCGACCTGCTCGCTCTTCTCCGCGACCGGCTTGTCGTCGTCCCCGTCGCCGCCGCTCGTCGCGAAGTACACGCCGCCGCCGATGACCAGGAGCGCGGCGACCGCGGCCCCGATGATCATGGCCGGCTTGCGCTTGAACGGGCTGCCGCCGCCGGGGCCGCTCGGGCCGGGCGGCACGGGTGCGCCGGGGTGCTGCTGCGGCGGGAAGCCGTAACCGGCCTGCGGCTGCTGCCCGTACGGGCCCTGCTGCGGCTGGTTGTACGGGCCCGGCTGCTGGTTGTACGGGCCGGGCTGGTTGTACGGGCCCGGCTGCCGGCCGTAGGGGCCCGGCTGCTGCGGCTGGTTGTACGGGCCGGGCTGCTGGGGCTTGTCGTACGGCCCGGGCTGCTGCGGGTAGCCGTAGCCCGGCTGCGTGGGCGGCGGGGTCGGCGGCGTGGCGGGGGCCTGGGGCGGGGCGGCGGGCGGCGGGGTCCGCGGTGGGCCCTGGGGCGGCTGAGGTACCCCGTGCGGCGGCTCCTGCGGAGCGCCGAAGCCTCCCTGCGGCGGTTGCTGTCCGGGCGGCTGGGTCATCAGCGCGTCCCCCTTCGTGCGGTCCGGTGCCCGTTCCGGACTCCCCCGCGATCTCGCCGGCGCCTGGGGGCAAGGCCCCCTGGAACACGGCGAAATGGAGCGAATCGGGCATGGATCCCGCAGTGTCACGTCAGTCGAGCGGGACTTCTTTGTACCACCCGTCCAAGGGCGTCTTCCGGTTCGGTCCGCCCCTGTTCCCAAGGGAGGACCGGGCTGTGATGCCGCTGTGATGCTTCGGACCGTCAGCCGCCGAAGACCACGACGGAGGGCTGGTCCACCTCGTCGTCGTCGCTGATGCCGCTGATCCGTGAGGGCGTCAGCAGGGCGCGTCCGCCGGTGTACACGACGCGCGGTTCGTAGATGCCGCGCTCCAGGTCGGCGCCGGACGCCGGGTGGCGCTGCACGAACCGCGGGGTGCCGCCGGTGGAGGGGAGGGTGGCGATCCCGCCGCCCTTGCCCTTGGCCGCGTGGACGTACATCAGCAGCTTGCCGCCCTCGGTGCGCAGCGGGGTGACGGCCTGGCCCGCCGGTGCGTCGGCCGACCAGCGGAACTTCCCGGTGGCCAGGTCGAACGCCACGACCTTGTTGGCGTGGAGTTCCCCGAACTCGCCGTACTTGGTGCTCATGTAGAAGGTGTTCGCGTCGGCGGCCACGCCCACGCAGTTGTCCAGGTTCCGGCCGAGCGACATCATGTCCCGCTCGCACTTGAGCTGGTAGTCGCCCGGCCCGCCGGAGAGCTGGGAGCGGTAGGTGCCGTCGGCGTCGAGGACGAGGATCGCCCACTTCTCCGGGTGCTTCAGCGAGACGACGAGCGGGCTGACGGAGAGGATCTGGGAGACCTCCCAGTCCTTCTTCAGCTTGTACGTCCACAGGGCCTTGCCGGTGGCGGGGTCGATCCGCTGGAGCTGCTGGTTCTTGTACTGGTCGTCGGCGGTGTGGCAGCTGACCGCCGCGATGGCCACCGGGCCGCTGGCGAGGCCGAACGGCTGGCACGTGCCGGGCCGTTCACCGAAGAGCCGCTTGCCGTCGCTGACCCGGAAGCCCTCGGTCCGGCTGGTGCGGCCCACGGTGACGGTGTCGCCGTTGATGGCCATCGCGAGGTCGGAGAGCCCGTCCCAGGCCCCCTTGCGGACGTACGACTTGCGCCAGCCGGCCTTGCCCGTGTTCAGGTCGACCATCTGGAGCGTGTCGCACTCGGCGTCGGCGGCGGAGTCGTGCCTGATCCCGAGGACGATCCTGCCGTCGGCGGTGGGCTGGGAGGGCGCCGCGCACATCTTGGTCGGCAGCCGGAGGTTCCATCGCAGGGTGCCGTCGGAGACCGAGTAGCCGGAGACCGTGTTGAACAGGGCCCTGACGACGGTGTCCCCGGCGAGCCAGGGGCCGAACTGGTCCTCGCCGTTGCGCGGCAGGTCGATGCCGCCGTTCCGTATCCAGGCGACCTTCGCCTCACCGGGCTTGGCCCCGGCGTTGATGGTCCGGGCCTCCTCCTCGGGGCCGGTCACCGGTTCCCCGGTGGCCCCGCCCTTGGTCGGGGAGGGCGTCACGGTGGGCTTCGCGGAGTGGGTCGGCCCGGCGAGGGGCTCGTCGTCGTCCCCGCCTCCGCTGGTGGCGAACCAGATCCCGCCGCCTGCGAGGAGCGCCACGGCGACCACGGCCCCGACGATCTTCCCGGTCCGGCCCCGGAACCACCCGCCCCGGCCCTGCGGCCCGCCGGGGGCGGGCACGGGGTACTGCTGCTGGGTGGGCATCTGGTGCAGCCCGGGCTGCGTGTAAGGGCCCGGCTGGGTGTACGGACCGGGCTGCGTGTACGGGCCCGGCCGGGGCTGCCCGAGCCCCTGCTGCGGGTAGCCGTAGCCGGGCTGGGGCGGCGGTCCGTCCGGACCGGTCGCCGGATCGTACGGTGCTCCGAACGCGCCCTGCGGCGGCTGCTGTCCGGGCGGCTGGCTCATCGGACCGTCCCCCTGTGGTGAGAAGTGGCACGGTCGTGGCCCGCACCGGGCAAGGCTTCTTTGTACCACCCGCCCCACGCGTAACGACGCTCAGGCGTCCTCGGCCAGTTCCAGCCAGCGCATCTCCAAGGCGTCCCGCTCCGCGACCAGTTCCCGCAGCTCCGCGTCGAGCTTCGCGACCTTCTCGAAGTCCGTGGCGTTCTCGGCGATTTGGGCGTGCAGGGTCGTTTCGCGGGCCGACACCTTCTCCAGCTGCCGCTCGACCTTCTGGAGCTCCTTCTTGGCCGCGCGGGCCGCCTGCGCGGAGACCGCGGGCGCCGCCGGGGCGGCGGCCTGGGAGGTGGCCGGTGCCGCCGCGGGCGCGGACGTGCCGGCCTGGCGCTGCCTGCGCTCCAAGTACTCGTCGATGCCGCGCGGCAGCATCCGCAGCGTCTTGTCGCCGAGGAGGGCCATGACCCGGTCCGTGGTCCGCTCGATGAAGAACCGGTCGTGGGAGATCACGATCATGGAGCCGGGCCAGCCGTCGAGGAGGTCCTCCAGCTGGGTCAGGGTCTCGATGTCGAGGTCGTTGGTCGGCTCGTCCAGGAAGAGCACGTTGGGCTCGTCCATCAGCAGCCGCAGGATCTGGAGCCGGCGCCGCTCACCGCCGGAGAGGTCGCCGACGGGCGTCCACTGCTTCTCCTTGGCGAAGCCGAACCGCTCGCAGAGCTGTCCGGCGGTCATCTCGCGGCCCTTGCCGAGGTCCACCCGGTCCCGCACCTGCTGGACGGCCTCCAGCACGCGCAGGTCCGGGTTCAGCTCGTGGACCTCCTGGGAGAGGTAGGCGAGCCGGACGGTCTTGCCGACGACGATCTTCCCGGCGGCGGGCTGGGCCTCGCCCTCGGTGCGGGCGGCCTCGGCGAGCGCCCGCAGCAGCGAGGTCTTGCCGGCGCCGTTGACCCCGACCAGGCCGATGCGGTCGCCGGGGCCGAGCTGCCAGGTGAGGTGCTGGAGCAGGGTCTTGGGGCCGGCCTGGACGGTGACGTCCTCCAGGTCGAACACGGTCTTGCCGAGCCGGGCGTTGGCGAACTTCATCAGCTCGCTGGTGTCGCGCGGCGGCGGCACGTCCGCGATGAGCTCGTTGGCGGCCTCGATGCGGTAGCGGGGCTTCGCGGTACGGGCGGGGGCGCCGCGCCGCAGCCAGGCCAGCTCCTTGCGCATCAGGTTCTGCCGCTTGGCCTCCTCGGTCGCGGCGATCCGCTCCCGTTCGGCGCGGGCGAACACGTAGTCGCTGTAGCCGCCCTCGTACTCGTGGACCGTGCCGCGCTGCACGTCCCACATGCGGGTGCAGACCTGGTCCAGGAACCAGCGGTCGTGGGTGACGCAGACCAGCGCGGAGCGGCGGGCGCGCAGATGGCCGGCGAGCCAGGAGATACCCTCGACGTCGAGGTGGTTGGTCGGCTCGTCCAGGACGATCAGGTCCTGCTCGGCGATGAGCAGCTTGGCGAGCGCGATCCGGCGCCGCTCCCCGCCGGAGAGGGGGGCGATGACGGTGTCCAGGCCGTTGGCGAAGCCCGGCAGGTCGAGCCCGCCGAAGAGGCCGGTGAGCACGTCGCGGATCTTGGCGCTGCCCGCCCACTCGTGGTCGGCGAGGTCGCCGATGACCTCGTGGCGGATGGTGGCCCCGGGGTCCAGCGAGTCGTGCTGGGTGAGCACGCCGAGGCGCAGCCCTCCGCTGTGCGTGACGCGGCCGGTGTCGGCCTCCTCCAGCCGGGCGAGCATCCGGATCAGGGTCGTCTTGCCGTCGCCGTTGCGGCCGACGACACCGATCCGGTCGCCCTCCGAGACGCCGAGGGAGACACCGTCGAGCAGGGCACGGGTGCCGTACACCTTGCTGACCTGCTCGACATTGATGAGGTTGACGGCCACGAACGCTCCAGCTGCGAGGAAGACTCCGGCCTTCCAGCGTAGTCGCCGCCGCACGGACCTCCGTACGAGCGCCCGCCCCGCCCGGGGTACCTTGCGCGCACACGATCAAGGGGTGGGGACTGTCATGACACGTCGTACGGTTCGCGGGCTGCTGCCCGTCCTGCTGGCCGCGTCCGCGCTGGCCGGCTGTTCGTCGGAGGCGGATTCCGGCGGGGACGCGAAGCCGGAGAAGTCCGCGGCGCCCGCGGTGAAGACCGCGGCCAAGGGGGGCACGGTCGGCGGCGCCGGCTCCGGCTGCGAACTGCCGGTCTCCTTCGACCTGGCGAAGGACTGGAAGCCGAAGGCCGTCGAGATCGACCCGGACTCGGACTTCGCGGAGCTGGCCGAACAGGGCCCGGTCACGATGGTCTGCGAGATCGACGCGAAGCCGGCCGGGCAGATCGGCTTCCTGCGGGTGTGGCAGGCGAAGGCCACGACCGTGACCCCGCGCGAGGCGCTGAAGGGCTTCGTCGGGGCGGACGAGAACGCCTCCGGGGCGACGTACAAGGAGGTCACGAGCGGCGGGCAGCAGCTGACCGAGGTGACGTACACGGCGCACAGCGAGCTCACGGACGAGGACCGCCGGGCCCGCGCCTTCGCCCTCGCCACCCCCGCCGGCCCGGTCGTCATCCACCTGGGCGGCCTGGACTCGGACGAGCACGAGGAGATGCTGCCGGCGTACGAGCTGGCGAAGGCGTCGGTACGGGTGGGCTGAGACGGCCGCGGGAGGACGAGGTGCGCATCGCCTCGTGCCGCTACCACTACGGTCGCTGAACCGTCGCCCCCCGGGCCGGGGAGGCCGCCGTGCGTGCCGTGCGGCAGGTGCCCGAGGCGGTGAGGGCGGCGGCCACCTCGCGGGCCGTCGCCTCGTCCTCCGTGAGGAACGCGGTCGTCGGGCCCGAGCCGGAGACCAGGGCCGCCAGCGCGCCCGCCGCCGTGCCCGCCGCCAGGGTCGCGGAGAGGGAGGGGCGCAGGGAGAGCGCGGGGGCCTGCAGGTCGTTGCTCAGGGTCGCGGCCAGGGCCTTGGCGTCGCCGGTCCGCAGGGCGTCCAGCAGCGCGTCCGACGCCACCGGTTCCGGGACGCGGGTGCCGTCCGTGAGGCGGTCGAACTCGCGGTAGACCGCCGGGGTGGAGAGCCCGCCGTCCGCCACGGCGAAGACCCAGTGGAAGGTGCCGCCCACCTCGACCGGGGTCAGCCGCTCGCCCCGGCCGGTGCCGAGCGCGGCGCCGCCGACCAGGCTGAACGGCACGTCGCTGCCCAGTTCGGCGCAGAGGGCGAGAAGGTCCTCGCGCGGGGTGCCGGTCCCCCACAGCGCGTCGCAGGCGAGCAGGGCGCCGGCCCCGTCCGCGCTGCCGCCCGCCATGCCGCCGGCGACCGGGATGTCCTTGGCGATGTGGATGTGCACGTCCGGGGCGATGCCGTGGCGCGCGGCCAGCGCGGACGCCGCCCGGGCGGCCAGGTTCGACGCGTCCAGCGGGACCTGCGCCGCGTCCGGCCCGGAGCAGGTGATGCGGAGGCTGTCGGCGGGGGTGACGGTGACCTCGTCGTACAGGCCGACGGCGAGGAAGACGTTGGCCAGGTCGTGGAAGCCGTCCGGGCGCGCGGCGCCGACCGCGAGCTGGACGTTGACCTTGGCGGGTACCCGTACGGTGACGCTCACCGGTCGCTCCCGTTCTCGTCGGCGGGCTTGTTCTCGGCCACGGCGGCGAACTCCTCGATGGTCAGGGACTCCCCGCGCGCCTGCGGCGATACGCCCGCCGCGACCAGGGCGGCCTCGGCGGCCGGTGCGGAACCGGCCCAGCCCGCGAGTGCCGCGCGCAGCGTCTTGCGGCGCTGGGCGAACGCGGCGTCGACGACCGCGAAGACCTCCTCCTTGCTCGCGGTCGTCGCCACCGGCTCCGCGCGGCGCACCAGCGAGACGAGCCCGGAGTCGACGTTCGGCGCGGGCCAGAAGACCTTGCGGCCGATGGACCCGGCGCGCTTGACGTCGGTGTACCAGTTCGCCTTCACCGAGGGCACGCCGTAGACCTTGTTGCCGGGGCGGGCGGCCAGCCGGTCCGCGACCTCCGCCTGCACCATGACGAGGGTCCGCTCGATGCTGGGGAAGCGGTCGAGCACGGTGAGCAGCACCGGCACGGCGACGTTGTACGGGAGGTTGGCGACCAGCGCCGTGGGCGGCGGGCCCGGCAGTTCGCGTACGAGCATGGCGTCGGAGTGCACCAGCGCGAAGCGGTCGGCGCGGGCGGGCATCCGGGCGGCGACGGTGGCGGGCAGGGCCGCCGCGAGCACGTCGTCGATCTCGACGGCGACGACCCGGTCGGCGACCTCCAGCAGCGCGAGGGTCAGCGAGCCGAGGCCCGGGCCGATCTCGACCACCACGTCGTCCGGCCGGACCTCCGCGGTCCGCACGATCCGGCGGACCGTGTTGGCGTCGATGACGAAGTTCTGCCCGCGCTGCTTGGTGGGGCGTACGCCGAGGGTGTCGGCGAGTTCGCGGACGTCTGCGGGGCCCAGGAGGGCGTCGGGCTCAGTGGTGCTCACCCGTAAAGCGTACGGGGCCCTGAGCGGGCGGCGTTGCCAGTGCTCGCCCGGGCCCGGGGCGCGGGGTTCCGTCCTCGATCGCCGGACGGGCTGGAGTGTGCCTCAGTAGTCGAACGCCCTGGCCGTGTTGTCCGCGATCGCCTCCGCGAGGGTGTCCTCGTCCAGCCCCTTGACCGCCGCCATCGCCCGCAGCGTCACCGGGATGAGATACGGCGCGTTGGGCCGGCCCCGGTACGGCGCCGGGGTCAGGAACGGGGCGTCCGTCTCGACCAGGACCAGTTCCAGCGGGGCGACCGCCAGCGCGTCGCGCAGCGGCTGGGCGTTCTTGAAGGTCATGTTCCCGGCGAACGACATGAAGTAGCCGGCCTCCGCGCAGACCCGGGCCATGTCCGCGTCGCCGGAGTAGCAGTGGAAGACGGTCCGCTCGGGGGCCCCCGCCTCCGCGAGGATGCGCAGGACGTCCGCGTGGGCCTCGCGGTCGTGGATGACGAGGGCCTTGCCGTGGCGCTTGGCGATCTCGATGTGGGCCCGGAAGGACTCCTCCTGGGCGGCCATGCCCTCGGGCCCCGTACGGAAGTGATCGAGGCCGGTCTCGCCGACCCCGCGGACGTGCGGCAGCGCGGCCAGCGCGTCGATCTCGGCGAGCGCTTCGTGCAGCGCGGCCGGGCCGCCCCCTTCGCGCGCCCCCTGCCGCGACCAGCCATCCTGGTCGCCGTGCACGATGCGCGGCGCCTCGTTGGGGTGGAGGGCCACCGCCGCGTGCACGTTGGCGTGCGCGGCGGCGGTCTCGGCGGCCCAGCGGGACCCCTTCACGTCGCAGCCCACCTGGACCACGGTCGTCACGTTCACCGCGGCGGCCCTGGCCAGGCCCTCCTCGACGGTGCCGTCCTGCATGTCCAGGTGGGTGTGCGAATCGGCGACCGGCACCCGGAGGGGTTCCGGCAGGGGCGGGGCTTCGCTGCGGCTCATGGCCACGATCGTACGAGGATCGCGGCGCACCGGCCTATGCGGTCACTTGCGGAACGGGTGCAGGAGGTCGGAGAGGTGCCAGTGGTGGCCGGCGGACGGGGCGGCGGTCGCGGCCACCGGCTCCTCGGCGGGCTCCTCGGGGAGCAGCGGCCCGGCGGCGGGCTGGGTACGGTGCCGGCCGTAGAGGAAACGCTGGACGTCGGAGACCCGGCCGGCCCGCATGATCCGCACGACGTGCCCGCCGCAGTTGGCGCAGGTGGGGGTGGAGAGCGGGGAAGGCACCCGTTCGCCGTCCGCCTTGTAGGTCACGTAGGCGTGGCCGGACGCGTCGACGTGGTGCTCTATCTCGTACGCCTGCTCCCACCCGTGTCCGCACCTCATGCAGGCGAAGGCGTATGCCTCGTGTGCGGTGGCTGCTGTGATGTCGCTCATGCCTGCTCCTCTTGTCCGTCGGACAAGCACTCCGGGGAATGCGCCCTGCCTTCCAGTGGACGCCTTCACCGGCGGGAGCGCACCGGGCCCTGCCGAGAGTTGGAGCGGTTTTGGCCTTCTCGTGGTCAAAGGGGCCGATACGCGGCTCTCGCTTTGCTTTTCACGATAGTCCCTTGCCGTCCGCGTGGCCGGTCCGGGCGGCGTTCTTTGCCGCGACGACGGCGTCGAACACCTCGCGCTTGGGCAGGCCGGCCTCGGCGGCGACGGCGGCGATCGCCTCCTTGCGCCGCTCCCCCGCCTCCTCGCGCACCCGCACCCTGCGCACCAGCTCGTCGGCGTCCAGGTCCTCCGCGCCCGAGGGCGCGCCCTCGACCACGACGGTGATCTCCCCGCGTACCTGCTCGGCGGCCGACCAGGCGGCGAGATCGCCCAGCGGACCGCGCTTGACCTCCTCGTACGTCTTGGTCAGCTCGCGGCACACCGCGCCCCGGCGCTCGGCGCCGAAGACCTCGGCCATCGCGGCGAGGGTGTCGTCCAGGCGGTGCGGGGCCTCGAAGAAGACCATCGTGCGGGGCTCGCGGGCGACCTCGCGGAGCTTGGAGAGGCGTTCACCGCCCTTGCGCGGCAGGAACCCCTCGAAGCAGAAGCGGTCCACCGGCAGCGCGGACAGGGCGAGCGCGGTGAGCACGGCGGACGGGCCGGGCACGGCGGTGACCCGGATGTCCTGCTCCACGGCGGCGGCGACCAGCCGGTAGCCCGGGTCGGACACGGACGGCATGCCGGCGTCCGTGACCAGCAGCACCCGGGCCCCGCCGGCCAGTGCCTCGACGAGTTCGGGCGTACGGGCGGACTCGTTGCCCTCGAAGTAGGAGACGACCCGGCCCGTGGTGTGGACGCCGAGCCCCTGGGTCAGCCGGCGCAGCCTGCGGGTGTCCTCGGCGGCGATGACGTCGGCCGCCTCCAGCTCGGCGGCGAGGCGGGGCGGGGCGTCCGCCAGGTCGCCGATGGGGGTCCCTGCGAGCACGAGCGTTCCAGTCGTTCCAGTCACAAGCCCCATCCTCCCGCACGGGGAACACCTCTCCCACAGACGTGTTCCCTACGATGGCGCGGTGACGAGTACTGCGCCCGAAGCCCGGCAGGGCGAAGACGCCGGGGAACAGCACGGCCCGGAGCCGACCTCCTGGGAGCGGCGGCTGCGCCGCTTCGGCCATTCCCCGCGCCCCGGAATCGGGCTGCGGGAGCGGCTGGTCCCGCCGTACAACCGGCCCGGGAACCAGCTGTGGGCGGTGCTCGGCGTGCCGCCGACGCTCGCGCAGCGGCTGGTGCGCTGGTCGGCGTGGGGCGGTCCGCTGCTGGTGGCGGCGGTCGCGGGGGTGCTGCGGTTCTGGAAGCTGGGCAGCCCGCACGCGGTGATATTCGACGAGACGTACTACGCGAAGGACTCCTGGGCGCTGATCAACCAGGGGTATGAGGGCGCGTGGCCCAAGGACGTCGACAAGCTGATCCTGAACGACCCGTCCCAGGTGCCGGTGCCGACCGACCCCGGGTATGTGGTGCACCCGCCCGTGGGCAAGTGGATCATCGGTCTCGGCGAGCAGCTGTTCGGTTTCACGCCATTCGGCTGGCGGTTCATGGTGGCCGTGCTCGGCACCCTGTCGGTGCTGATGCTGTGCCGGATCGGCCGCCGGCTGTTCCGCTCGACGTTCCTCGGCTGCCTGGCGGGCGCGCTGCTCGCGGTGGACGGGCTGCACTTCGTGATGAGCCGTACCGCGCTGCTCGACCTGGTGCTGATGTTCTTCGTGCTGGCCGCGTTCGGCTGCCTGCTGCTGGACCGCGACTGGGCGAGGGCCCGGCTCGCGGCGGCGCTGCCGGTGGGCGAGGACGGTGTGCTGCGGCCGGACGCGAGGATCGCGGAGACCCTGCGCCTGGGGTGGCGGCCGTGGCGGATCGCCGCCGGTGTCTCGCTGGGCCTGGCCGCCGCGACGAAGTGGAACGGCCTGTACGTCATGGTCGCGTTCGGCCTGATGACCGTCCTGTGGGACGTGGGCGCGCGCCGCACCGCCGGGGCCGTGCGGCCGTACACGGCGGTGCTGCTGCGGGACGTGCTCCCGGCGTTCGTCTCGGTGGTGCCGGTCGCGCTCGTCACGTACCTCGCGTCCTGGACGGGCTGGATCGTCCGGAACTCGCCGGACCGGCACGGCTATTTCCGGGACTGGGCGGCGACCGACGGGCGGGGCGGCAGCTGGACCTGGCTGCCGGACTGGCTGCGCAGCCTGTGGCACTACGAGCACCAGGTGTACGAGTTCCACGTGAACCTGACGTCCGGGCACACCTACCAGTCCAATCCGTGGAGCTGGATCGTGCTGGGCCGGCCCGTCTCCTACTTCTACGAGGAGCAGAACGGCTGCGCGGAGTCGGTGACCGGGAAGTGCTCCCGCGAGGTGCTGGCGATCGGGACGCCGCTGCTGTGGTGGGCGGCCTGCTTCGCCCTGGTGTACGTGCTGTGGCGCTGGGTGTTCCGCCGCGACTGGCGGGCGGGCGCGATCGCCTGCGGGGTGGCCGCGGGGTGGCTGCCGTGGTTCCTGTACCAGGAGCGCACGATCTTCCTGTTCTACGCGGTCGTGTTCGTGCCGTTCCTGTGCCTGGCGGTGTCGATGATGATCGGCGCGATGCTGGGGCCCGCGGCGGAGACGGGACCGCGGTACGAACTCGGACTCGCCAAGCCCGATCCGTCCGGGGAACGGCGGCGGACGCTGGGGGCGGTGGCGGCCGGTGTGCTGGTGCTGCTGATCATCTGGAACTTCATCTACTTCTGGCCGCTGTTCACGGGGACACCCATTCCGGAGGACTCGTGGCGGGACCGGATGTGGCTGGACACCTGGATCTGAGCGGCCGACCCCGCCATTAACGCCATGTCCGCGTCGCATTCGGATAACAACCGGCACTCCCGTCACCCCAGTCCCGTAGGGTGCCCCATACAGCCTTCTTGAACGTGTTCAAGAAGGAAGCTCCGGGGGATGGGGACAGCAGGGAATGCGCAGTGGAGCGAAGGTAGGCATAGTCGGCGGGGTGTTCGCGCTCGTGCTGGGCGGGGTGGGCTACGGGGCGTACAACGTCCTGGACGGCCTCGGGGACAGCGGTGCCGGCGGCGGTACGAGCACGGCCGCCGGCTCCTCCGAGGTGCGGTCGGGCCCGGTCACCGAGGAGGAGATCGCCGACACCTCGAAGAAGTTCCTCGCCGCGTGGGCGGAGGGCGACGCGGCGGTCGCGGCGGCGCTCACCAACAACAAGGCCGAAGCGGAGACCGCGCTGGCCGGCTACGGCGACACGGCCCACGTCACCAAGGCGGTGATCACCCCGGGCGCGGCGTCGGGCTCGACCGTCCCGTACACGGTGAAGGCGACCGTCTCGTACAAGGGCACGACGAAGCCCTGGTCGTACGCCTCGAAGCTCACCGTCGTACGCGGGCTGACCACCGGGCGTCCGCTGGTGGACTGGGAGCCCTCGGTCATCCACCCGGACCTCGCCAAGGGCGAGTCGCTGGAGACCGGCGAGTCCCCCACCGCGTCGATCGAGGCGGTCGACCGCAACGGACAGGTGCTCACCAAGGAGAAGTACCCGTCGCTCGGCGGCATCCTGGACGAGCTGCGCAAGAAGTACGGCGAGCGGGCCGGCGGCACGACGGGCATCGAGACCTGGATCAACAGCGCGAACGCCGACGGCGCGGACAAGACGCTGCTGACCCTGGTCGAGGGCAAGCCGGGCAAGGTGCGGACGACGCTCGACGCGAAGGTCCAGGCGGCGGCCGAGCGGGGCGTGAAGAAGTTCGAGAAGGCGTCGGTGGCGGCCGTCGAGCCGTCCACGGGGGCGATCCGGGCGATCGCGAACAACCCGCCGACCGGCTTCGAGACGTCCCGCAGCGGGGCGGTGGCGCCCGGCTCGACGATGAAGATCATCACGGCCGCGATGATCATCCAGAACGGTCTGGGCAGTGCGAACGCGGCCGTGCAGTGCCCGTCGCAGGTGAGCTGGGAGGGGGTCACCTTCCACAACCTCGACAACTTCTCGATGCCGAGCGCGACGCTGAAGACCGCCTTCGCCCGGTCCTGCAACACCGCCTTCATCAAGCCGGTCGCACCCCTGAAGGACAAGCGCGACACCGCGCTGGCCATCGAGGCCGAGCAGTACTTCGGCATAGGCCAGAACTGGCAGACGGGCGTCGTCACCGTCGACGGCAAGGTCCCCGAGTCCGCCGGCGCCGAGACCGCCGCCTCCTTCATCGGCCAGGGCAAGATCCAGATGAACCCGCTCAACATGGCCTCGGTCACCGCCACCGCCGTCAACGGCCGCTTCCGCCAGCCGTTCATCGTCCCGCAGTCCTTGGACAACCGGACCTTCGCCACCGCGACCCCGCTGCCGCCCGGCGTCTCCGCCCAGCTCAAGGAGATGCTGCGCTACACCGCGACCGCCCCCGAGGGCACCGCCACCCAGGCCATGGCGAGCGTGGGCGGCGACAAGGGCGCCAAGACCGGCTCGGCGGAGGTCGACGGGCACGCCACCTCCGACAGCTGGTTCACCGGCTTCAGCAACGACCTGGCAGCCGCCGCCCTGGTCCAGTCCGGCGGCCACGGCGGCGACGCGGCGGGCCCGGTCGTCGCGGAGGTGCTGCGGGCGGGGCCGTGAGCCCGGGTCAGTAGCCCACCGTGAAGTGCCGCTCCCCGCGCGGCCGTTCCAGCTCGTCCAGGACCGCCGCCGCCAGGTCCTCCGCCGAGATGCGTGAGGTGCCGCCCTCCGTGGTGAGCAGGGTGGTCGTGCCCCGGCGGTACGCACCCGTGCGGGGGCCCGGCTCCAGGACGGCGGGCGGGCTGAGGTAGGTCCAGTCGGCCGCCGGGTGCGACCGGCAGGCGGCGAGCTGGGCCGAGCTGGCGGCGGCGACGGCCCGCCACTGCGGCGGTACGTGAGCGGGGTCGTCCACCACCAGCCGCCCGGGGTGCCCGGGGACCTCCAGCGGGCCCGCGCCGCCGACCACCAGAATGCGCGTCCCGGTCTTCGCCGCCGCGTCGAGCAGGGCGGTCGTCGTCGCCGCGATCGTGTGCTCACGCCCCGCGGGCGGGCGGGTCGCGGCCACCACCGCCTCGACGCCCTCGAACAGGGCGCACATCGCGTCCGTGTCGTCCGCGTCGCCCGCCACCGGGGTGACGCCGGGCGGCAGGGCCTCCGGGCGGGTGGAGCGGTAGACCGCGAGGAGCGCGTGGCCCCGGTACGCGGCTTCGGTGACGACGCGGGAGCCGGCCATGCCCGCTGCTCCGAGAACGGCGATCTTCATCGAGGGGTCCTTTCGGCTACGGGGGTTGAGGGGACGACAGGGGTACGGGCGGCGGCGCGCCCCGGGAGCTGGCCCCCGGCGATCGAGGCGAGGGCGAGCGCGAAGCCCGCCAGCTGGACGCGGCCGAGGGTCTGGCCGAGGACGAGCGCGCCCAGGCCGGCCGCGACGAGCGGCGAGAGCAGGCCGAGGACGGCGACCGAGGTCACCGGCAGCGCGCCGATGCCCCGGAACCACAGGGCGTACGTCAGCAGCCCGCCGACCAGGCCCAGCCAGAGGTAGCCGAGCGCGGCGCGGCCGTCGACCGCGGGCGGCGGGCCCTCGGCGAGGAAGGTCACCGGTGCCAGGAAGAGTCCTCCGGCGGTGAGCTGCCAGCCGGTCAGGGCGAGCGGGCCGACCCCTTCGGGCCGCCCCCACCGCTTGGTGAGCGTCACACCGAGCCCCATCGCCACGGCCCCGGCGAGGCCCGCCGCCACCCCGGCGGCGTCCAGCTCCGCCCCGGGCCCGATGACCACGAGGCCGACGCCGAGCACACCCGTGACGCCCCACAGCAGGGACCGGGCGGACAGCGGCTGGCGCAGGACGGTCACCGCGAGGACGGCGACGACGAGCGGCTGCGCGGCGCCGAGGGTGGCGGCCACACCGCCCGGGAGCCGTTCCGCCGCGATGAACAGCAGCGGCAGGAAGAGCCCGATGTTGAGCACCCCGAGCACCGCCGCCTTCCCCCACCAGGCGCCGCGCGGGAGCGTGCGGGTGACGGCGAGCGCGATCAGCCCGGCGGGCAGGGCGCGCAGGAAGCCGGCGAACAGCGGATGCCCGGCCGGCAGGAACTCCGTGGTGACGATGTAGGTCGTGCCCCACACCGCCGGGGCGAGCGCGGTCAGGGCGGTACGGGGCAGCGCCCCGGCGGCCCCCCGCGTGCGTCGGCTTGTCATGCCCCGAAGTCTCGGCCCGGGGCCATTGATGAGTCCAACACATGTCTGTCAGCTCATTGATCTCGATCCGAGATGAATGGACGATGCGACCCATGGAACTCCAGCAGATGCGTTACGTGATCGCCGTGGCCGAGACCGGCGGCTTCACCCGGGCCGCCGAGCGGTGCCTCGTCGTGCAGTCGGCCCTGAGCCACCAGATCGCCCGCCTGGAGCGGGAGCTGGGCGGGCGGCTCTTCGAGCGGACCACCCGCCGGGTGCGGCTGACCCCGGCCGGGGAGGCGTTCCTGCCGGCCGCCCGCCAGTGCCTGGAGGCCGCCGAGCGCGCCGCGGCCGAGGTCGCGGCGGCCGTCGGCGAGGTGCGCGGCCGGCTCGCGGTGGGCCTGATCCCGACGGTCACCGCCGTCGACATCCCGGCCGCCCTGGGCGCCTTCCGCCGGCGCCACCCGCACGTCCGCGTCAGCCTGCGCGTGGGCGCCAGCGACGAGCTGGTCGAGCAGGTCCGCGAGGGCACCCTCGACGTGGCCTTCCTCGGGCTCCCCGCGACCGCCGTGCCCCGGGGCGTCGGCCGCCACGAACTGGCCCGCGACCGGCTCGTCGCCGTGGTCTCCCCGGACCATCCGCTGGCCGGGGCGCCCTCGGTGGACCTGGCCCGGCTCGCCTCGGAGGTGTTCGTGGACTTCCCGGCGGGCACGGCCGGACGCGCCCAGTCCGACCAGGCGTTCGCCGCCGCCGGACTCACCCGGGACGTCGCCTTCGAGGTCACCACCGCGGACTACATCGCGAGCCTCGTCGGCCCCGGCCTGGCGGTGGCGATGCTGCCCCCGGCGTACGCCGCGCGGCTGCCCGGCATCGTCGCGATCGAGGTCTCCGACGCGCCGGTCCGCGTCCAGCACGCGACCTGGAGCCGCTCCGGCCGGACCCCGGCCACGACGGCGTTCCTGGGGGCGCTCGGCATCCCCGTGGCGGACGGCCACGACTCCTGAAGCGACGACACGACGTATTGACACGCTCTTGTCATGAGCGGAACACTCCACGGAGAGCGGGAGAGCGCTCTCCGAGATGGTCGCGGCGCTCCCGTCCTCCCCGGCCGGGCGCTCTCCTCCGCCCCCGCACTCCCTGCACTCCCCCGCACTTCCCGCACTCCCCGCACTCCCCGCACTCCCCCACGACGCGCAGGAGGAATCTCCATGCCACGGAGGTCCAGAACCCTCACCGGACTGCTCTTGTTCACCTCGTTGAGCCTGACCACGGCCGGGATCGCCTCGATCGCCGCCACGGCGAACGCCGCCCCGGAGACGGGCGCCGCCGCGCACACCGAGCACGCGGCGTATTCGATGCCGGGGATGCCCGGGATGCCGGCGTCCACCCGGGCGTCGGGCGACGACCCGGACGGCGACGGCTACATCATGGCCGACCCGCCGGTCACCGGGGTCACCCCCTCGATGGACGTGCCGCCGCAGGCGTACTTCCACGAGTTCCAGGCCAAGTGCGCCCCCACGCACACCGCTCCGGACGACCCGATCGTCTACCCGGGCCAGCCCGGCAAGTCCCACGACCACACGTTCATGGGCAACACCACGACCAACGCCCACACCACGGCGGCCTCGCTGGAGACGGGCGACACCACGTGTCTGGCACCCGGTGACAAGTCGGCGTACTGGATGCCGAGCCTGTTCAAGGGGGACCAGAAGATCCTCCCCGACGGCGTCCAGACCATCTACTACAAGTCGGGCGTCACCGACTACCGCAGCGTCCGCCCCTTCCCCAAGGGCCTGCGGTTCGTCGTCGGCAGCCCGATGCAGAGCAAGGAGGAGTTCCAGAACCTGAAGGGCACCGTGGAGGGCTGGGAGTGCGGCGACTCCTTCAAGAACTACGACTTCCCCGCGACCTGCCCCGACCGCCGGGACGTGCAGCTCAACCTGCGCCTCCAGGCGCCGAGTTGCTGGGACGGCATCCACCTGGACACGCCGGACCACCAGAGCCACATGGCGTACCCGGTCGCGGGCGGGGCCAACTACGACTCCTGCCCGGCGGACCACCCGGTCGCGCTGCCGATGATCGAGTTCAAGATGGCGTGGCCGGTCAACGGTGACATGTCCCAGGTGAGGCTGGCGAGCGGGGCGGGCTACTCGTTCCACTACGACTTCATGAATGCCTGGGACACCGCCACGCTGGACGCGATGGTCACCCACTGCATCAGGGGCGGCCTCCAGTGCGACCCGCACGGCTACGACGAGAACCACCCGGACAAGGGCGCGGTGCTCGACGGGAACTACGAGCTGCCGTAGTACGAACTGCCGCAGCCGGCGGCACACGCGTGCCCCCGCAGGTCCGGGGCCCTTTTTTGGGCCACCCCGGAGAGCGCTCTCCAAGATCGCCCGGGCCCCGGGCCCCGGGCCCCGGGGCACGCGGCACGCGGCACGGCGGCACAGGAGGCGGGAGCCGGTCTCACCCCGGCTCCCGCCTCGCCCTCCGTCCTCCGTCCTCCACCCCGCCGCCCTCTGCCCCGTCCTCCGCCCGGCGCCCTACGCCCGGCGGCGCGGCCCGGTCCTGGCCGGCAGCGTGACCGCGAGCAGGGCCAGGCCGCAGCCGCCCTACGCCCGGCGGCGCGGCCCGGTCCTGGCCGGCAGCGTGACCGCGAGCAGGGCCAGGCCGCAGACAGCCGCCGCGAGGGCCCCGTACATCAAGGGGGGCACGTACGGCGCGTCGCCGGTCACGCCGTTCATCATCGGGATCAGCGTGGCCGCGGCGATCGCGGAGCCGAGGATCAGGCCCGCCGCCGAGACCAGCAGCGCCTCCCAGCGCAGCATGGCCATCACCTGCCGCCGGGTGGCGCCGATCAGGCGCAGCGCGCCCAGTTCGGGACGGCGGTCCCGGACCGTCATCACCAGGGTGTTGACCGCGGCGACGGCCGCGAAACCACCGAGGACCGCGGCCATGGTGGTGTTCATCCAGGCGCCCAGCTCCGCCTCCGTGTTCCGCTCGGTGGCGTAGCCGGAGGCGTCGGTGACCTCGCCCAGGGCGGTGAGCGCCTTCGCCGAGCCGCCCCGTACCAGCAGGGTGCTGTCGAAGCCCGAGGTGACGTGCCCGGTCAGGGACGCCCGGTCCATGGTCACCGTGGCCAGGCCGAGGCCGCGGCCGTAGACCGCGACGATCTCGGGAGCGGCCTCGGTCCCGTCCGGGAGGTAGAGCGGAAGCCGGTCGCCGACGCCGGCGTCCGCCGAGGCCGCCAGGGTCCGGTCGATGGCGATGCGGCCCGCGCCGAGCCGGTCGAGGCTGCCCTCGCGTACATCCAGATCCTGCACCTTCGCGAGGGCGGCGCCGGAGCCGGTGACGCCCTGGGTGGCCGCACCCTGGAGCGACTTGAACTCGCCCGAGCCGGTCGGCACCAGCACCTGGGTGTTCAGCAGCCCGACGGACGTCTCCACACCCGGCGCGCGGGCCGCGCGGGACACCGCGTCCACCGGGAGCCCGGCCGGGTCCGTCACCACGTGGTCCGCGGTGACACCCGCGCGCAGCTGCTTGTCGGCGGCGTGGTTCTCGCTCGTGTGCATGAACACTAGGGTCGAGGAGAACGCCACGGCGAGCACGATCGGGGTGATCGCGGAGGCGAGGCGGCGGGCGTTGGCCCGGGAGTTGGCTGCCGCGAGTCCGGCCGCCGGGCCCGCGCCGCGCAGCGGCAGGCCGAACAGTCCCGCGCACAGCCGCGCCACCAGCGGGCCGAGCAGCCCGACCGCGAGCATGAAGAGCATGACGACGCCGAGGGCGGCACCGGCCGCGTCGTCCCCCGCCGAGCGGGCGGACACACCCGTGAGGATGGTGCCGCCGACGAGGGCGGCGACGCCGAGGAAGGTACGGATCAGGCCGGGCCGCAGCCGCTCCACCGACGCCTCCGACAGCGCCTGCCCCGGCGCGATCCGTGCCGGCCGGCGCCCGGCGATCCAGCCCGCGCCCAGCGCGGTGAGCAGGCCCAGGACGACGGCGGCGAGCAGCGGGAGCACGGAGACGTGCAGGTCCACGGCGCGCGGGACGGCTCCGCGGTCCTGAAGCTGCCCGAACCACCAGTGCGCGAGCCCGATGCCGGGCAGGCAGCCGGCGATCCCGGCGAGCGGTGCGACGAGCAGCGCTTCGGAGGCGACCGCACGGCGCACCTGGCGCGGGGTGGCGCCGATGGCGCGCAGCAGGGCGAAGGACCGGGCCCGCTGACCGACCGAGAGCGCCACGGTCCCGGCCGCGGTGAAGACGGCGACGATGGCGGCGATGCCGCCGAAGGACCCGCCGATCCCGAAGAGCGTCACCTTGGCGGACGCCAGGCCCGGCTGCTCGACGGCTCCGCGGTCGTCGCCGGTGTGGACCTGGACACCGGAACCGGCCAGGACCCGCCGCACGGTGTCGCCGAGGGCGTCGGCGCCAGTGCCCTTCTCCGCCAGCACGACGACGGCGTCGGCCTTGCCGGGGTGCCCGGCGAGGACGGGAGCCTGGGTGTCGGCGAACCAGGTCGTGCCGCCTGCGTCGCCGGAACCCCGGGCGGTGTCCGCGGGCCCCGCCTCGGCGATCCCGGCCACGCGGAAGTCGCGCTGCCCGGCCGCGGTCTCCAGCGCGACGGTGTCACCCACGGCGGCCCGTTCGGCGCGGGCCGTGCCGGTGTCGAGCACGACCTCGCCCTCGCGGGGCGCGGAGCCGGCGGTCAGCGAGGCGCCGGTGAAGCTGTGGGAGCCCCATCCGTGCGCGGTGAGCGCACCGCCCCGCGCGTGCACCGGGAAGGTGAAGTCCGCGACGGCGGTGGCCGCGCCCGGCGCCCCGGCGGCCTTCGCGGCCAGCCCGGCGTCCATCCGGGCGGTGTCCGGCAGCGGCGTCGCCTCCTTCTCCAGGTCCTCGCCGCTGCCGGTGACGACGTACTCGTTCTGGTCGGCCGCCACGACGACCGGCGCGCCGGCGTACCGCTCCGGCGGCACGGAGGCGCGCAGGCTGGTCTCCAGCAGGATTCCGCAGGCCGAGACGATCAGCGCGGACATCAGCAGCGCGAGGAAGGTGCCCGCGAAGGACGCGGGCTTGAAGCGGATGGCCTCACGTGCGAGGCCGTTGGGGCGCCTCATGCCGCCACACCCGCCGTCGCCCCGGCACGGGCGGTGCGCGAGGTGAGCGCGGCCATCCCGGCCGCGATCTGCTCGGCCGTACCGCGCTCGACGTGGCCGGCGAAGGCGCCGTCGGCGAGGAACAGCACCCGGTCGGCCCATGCCGCCGCCACGGGGTCGTGGGTGACCATGACGACGGTGGCGCCGAGCGAGTCCACCGCGTCGCGCAGGAGGCCGAGGACCTCGGCGGCGGTGCCGGTGTCGAGCGCGCCGGTGGGTTCGTCCGCGAAGATCACGTCGGGCCCGGTGGCCAGGGCGCGGGCGACGGCCACGCGCTGCTGCTGGCCGCCGGAGAGCTCCGCGGGCCGGCGGCGGGCCTTGTCCGCGAGGCCGACCCGGGCGAGGACCGCCTGCGCCCGGTGCCGGTCCTGGTGCTGCCCGGCCAGGCGCATGGGCAGCAGCACGTTCTGCTCCACGGTCAGCGACGGCAGCAGGTTGAACGCCTGGAAGACGAAGCCGAGGCGGCTGCGGCGCAGCTCGGTGAGCTCGTTCTCGTCCATGCCGGTGATCTCCGTACCGCCGACCCGCACCGAGCCCGCCGAGGGCCGGTCGAGCCCGGCGGCGCACTGGAGGAACGTGGACTTGCCGGACCCGGACGGGCCCATGACCGCGGTGAACGTGCCGCTCGGCAGGGCCAGGTCGATGCCCGCGAGGGCGTGCACCGTGCCCGCCCCGCGTCCGTAGTGCCGCCGGACGCCGCGCAGTTCGACCGCGAGACCGGGCGTGGCGGCCGGGTCGCCGCCCCCGTGGCCCGCCTCCGGCCGGTCCCCCGCCTTCCCCCGCTTGTTCCTGCGTAGCCTCATCTTCCGGTCTCCCTCACACGTGCGTTTCGCCTACGGGGGGAAGAGTGCGGGCAGGGCTGTGCGCGGGGCGTCATACCCGGGAGCCAAAGTGGCCGTGCTACGGCGGTAGGGGGTGGCGGAGAGCGGGTGCGGGCCTGTGCGGGCCCGTGCGGACCCATGCGGGCCCGTGCGGGGGTGCCCCGGTCCTACTCGCCCGGGATCACCAGCCCCGACTCGTAGGCGAAGACCACCGCCTGGGCGCGGTCGCGCAGGTCTAGCTTGGTGAGGACCCGGCTGACGTGGGTCTTCACCGTCTGCTCGGCCAGCACCAGGGTCTGCGCGATCTCCGCGTTCGACAGGCCGCGGGCCACCAGTGAGAGGACTTCGGTCTCGCGCTCCGTGAGGCCCCCCAGTCGCTGCTCGGGCTTGCCCCGGGCGGCCGGGCGCTGCTTGACGAAGTCCCCGATGAGGCGCCGGGTCACGGAGGGGGCGAGGAGCGCGTCGCCCGAGGCCACGACGCGGACCGCGGCGATCAGATCGGCCGACGGCGCGTCCTTGAGGAGGAAGCCGCTCGCGCCCGCCCGGAGCGCTTCGTAGACGTAGTCGTCGACGTCGAAGGTGGTGAGCATCAGGACGCGCGGCCGGTGGGTCACGCCCGGCGGCGGGTGCAGGAGCTCGCGTGCTGCCGCCAGGCCGTTCATCCCGGGCATCCGGACGTCCATCAGCACGACGTCGGGGCGGGTCTGCCGGCTCAGCTCGACTCCCCGCTCTCCGTCGGGGGCCTCGCCCACCACGTCGATGTCGCTCTGGGCGGCCAGCAGCGCGGCGAAGCCCGCCCGCACCATGGCCTGGTCGTCGACGATGAGGACGCGTGTCGTCACGTGGGGTCCGTTCCGGTGAGTGGGAGGAGGGCGGCGACCCGGAAGCCGCCGTCCGGGAGCGGCCCGGCGTCGAGGGTGCCACCGATGATCCTGACCCGCTCACGCATGCCGACGAGGCCGTGCCCGGTGCCGCCCGCTTCGAGCGGCCCTCCGGAGCCCTGCGGCGGCGGGCCGTTGACGACGAGGACGGTGAGCTGCGGGACGGCCGGCGCGGCGGGGTCCGACACGGACGTGGTCGGGTCCGACACGGGCGCGGTCGGGTCCGACACGGACGTGGTCGGGTCCGACACGGACGTGGTCGGGTCCGATACGGACGTGGTCGGGTCCGACACGGACAGCGACACCCTCGTGTGTGCGCCCGGCGCGTGCCGTACGACGTTCGCCAGGGCCTCCTGGACGATCCGGTAGGCGGACAGGCCCACCGCTTCGGGCACCTCGGCGTCGCAGGGGGTGAAGTCCACCCGCCCGCTCGCCCGCTCCGTCGCCTCCACCAGGGGCCCGATCTGCGCGAGGCCCGGCTGGGGCACGAGCTCGCCGTGCGCGTCCTCGTTGCGCAGCACGCCGAGGAGCCTGCGCATCTCGCCGAGCGACTGGCGCGCGGTGGCCGCGATGGACGTGAACTCTTCGCGCACCTGGGGCGGCAGCCCGTCGTGGCGGTACTCCGCCGTGCCGGCCTGCACCGTGATGACGGACATGTGGTGGGCCACCACGTCGTGCAGTTCGCGGGCGATCCGGGCGCGTTCCTCCAGCAGGGTGCGCCGGCCGCGCTCGGCCTCGCTGATCGTCTCCTGCTCGGCCAGTCTGCGCTGTGCGTCGGACCGCTCGCGGAGCGCGCCGCCCAGCAGGAGAGCGATGCCTCCGAGGATGGCGAACAGCAGGTCCCGCGCACCGAAGTCGTGGGGTGCGGCGAACCCCAGGGCCACGTTCGCCCCCGCCGTGGCCAGCCAGACCCGGATCAGGGTCCGCCGCCGCTCGCGCAGGCCCAGGGCGAGGCAGAGCCCGACGTACCCGACGATCTGCATGGGCGGGAACGGCCACAGCAGGCGGTCCCCGAAGTCGACGGCGAGCAGCGCGAGCGCCCCCGCCACGTCGGCGGTGAAGATCACGTACCAGGCCCGCAGCGGCCGTACGACGGCGAGCAGGAGCGGGGCGGCCTGGGCGACGGCCAGCGCGCCGGCGAGGCCCCCGTTCAGGCCGTAGTCGGCGGTGAGGACCCGGATGGTGGTGGGCAGCAGGGCGACGCACAGCACGAAGGCCACGGCCCACGGCAGCATCCGCACCCACCGCCGCGAAGCGCCCGCGAGCAGCGCGCGCGGGCGCTCCTCCTCCACTGAGGTCATGGTCACCAGCGTATGTGCACCACCTGGTCACCGGCCCGGACGGTACGCGCGCCAGGCGGCGGCAGCGCGGGCGAGGCGCCGCGTCCACGGGTCGGGGTCGGCCGTGCTGATCTCGGACCAGACGTTGGCGTTGGCGGTGGCGAAGGCGGTGATGCCTTCGGCGGGGGCGATGTGCCAGGAGGGGATCTCGGCGGCCCAGCGCTCGGCGGAGGCGGGGGTGTGGCCGGATGCGATGAGCCAGACGACCCAGTAGCCGGCGTCGAGCCAGGCCGCTCCCCGGGTTGCCCAGGCCCAGTCGACCAAGCGGGCCCGTTCGCCCGCCGGGACATCGTCGTCCACGAGGACGTTCGTGTTGTTCAGGTCGGTGTGGAGCAGGTGGGGCCCGGCGAAGAAGCGGAGGTCATCCGGGTGGGCTGCGTAGCGCTCCAAGCGCTGTTCGGCCTGGCGGAGTTCGATGCCTGGACACGAGGCCTCGCCGAGGCGGCGCAAGAGGGACGCGACTTCGGGAAGGTCCGGCGAGCCGGGGGCGTAGTCGGCGTGGTGGCCGGTGAGCGCTTCGAAGCCGAGGAGGTCCCAGCCCTCCGACTCGACGTGCCAGCGGAGGGCGGGGGCCAGGCCGGTGAGAAAGGGGGCGATGACCGCTTCCCGGCGCTGGGTCCAGGCGCGGGGGTGGTCGCTGCGCAGGCCCTTGATGTGCCATGTGCCCCTGGCGGAGGTGACGCGGGCCGCGATCTCGCTGTTGAAGCCGTCGGTCGCTTCTTCGACCGTGCGGAGGGGGCCGGTGTGTTCCTCGACGGCGGTACGAGCGGCGGGCGGCAGCTGGTCGAAGCCGATGCGGGTGGTCGCCATGGGGCTTCACTCTTCCAGAGGGTGGTAGTGCGAGGGCTCCGGACTGAAGAACGTCCGGAGCCCTCGCGGTTCTGTGTAGCCGGTTGTCTACCGGTAAGGGTTGTCGTCGTTGCAGCCCGGAATGGCGCCTTCGGACAGCACCTCCAGGTCATCCAGGAGGATCACTCCCTCGGGCTCCTCCAGGACCGGCGGTCGGGGGCTGATCTCCACCATGACAGCGGTCATGACGCTTCCTCGCTTCCGTGTTGGCAGTAGGTGTTCAGTGGTGCCTTCGCCTCCTGGTACGCCTTGGCGAGCGGTCGGCAGACCCGGCAGGTGCCGGAGAGCCGACAGCCGCCGCAGCCACCGGTGCGAAGCATTTGGGCATCTGCGATGCCGGGCAGACGGAGGAGCCCGTCCAGGCCCTCGGACATGAGGTCGATGGGGTTCTCCCTGCCGACCTTGCACATGGTCGCCAAGCCGTGCGGATCGACGTGGAAGAACGTGTGGCCGGCGGGGCAGCCGTTGAACACGCTGGTCTTGTCCAGGAATCCGGGCGCCTGCGCGGCCAGCGGTTCCGGCGTGCCGGTGTACGTGGGTGAGATCGTGCCGTACTCCTGACGGCTCGCCCCGTACCGCTCGGCAAGGGCACGCATGGCGTCCAGCTCGTGGGCGTTGTGCCGGGTGATGATCAGCGCGAGTTCGAGCGCGATGCCGGCCTCGCGCGCCGCGACGAGCCCCTTCTCGACCAACTTGAACGCTCCCGGTTTGCGGGTGAGCGAGTCGAAGCTGTCCGGGCTTGCCCCGTAGAGGGAGACGGTCACTTTGTGCGGCGGCAGGTCGCGAAGGAGATCGATGATCTCGGGGCGGTGGAGCCGGGAGCCGTTGGTCAGGATCTCGATCAGCATTCCGGAGCGGTGGGCGAGCGTGTACGCGTCCACGAAGTCCCGGTCGATCAGCGGCTCGCCGCCCGTGAACTGGAGCCACAACACCCCGGCGTCCCGCAGCAGGCGCAGGAGCCGGACCTTGTCGGGCCAGGGCAGCCCCTCGAACTTCCGCTCCGCGAGGTAGCAGTGCTCGCAGTTGAAGTTGCAGCCCTTGTTGATCTCGTACGTGGCCCGGCCGTACCCGAGAGGGGTCTCGGAGCGTACGAGAACGGCGTCACGCATCACCGCGCGCGCCAGGTCCACGTTCCAGGCCGTGCGGACGTGGTCGAGGAGCCAGGCCGGCAGAGGGCTGCTGCTCTCGGCGATCGAGGCCAGCTCCTCGTACAGCGTCCGAGGAATGCGCATGCCCCCTTTGGAACCGGGACGGGCGATCAGGAACGTTCCGTTGTACGGGCTCGCGATCAGCTGGTGCACGGGACCTCCTCCGGGGTGTCTTCCCAGGTGTGCTGCTTGGCGTGGTCGACGAACAGGCAGCAGCCGTCACCGTCGGGTCCCGGGGCGGCCACCGGGCAGTCCGGCAGTACGAGAAGTTCCGGCTCATCGGTCCCGCGCCAGCGGAGCCACAGCGCGGTCCGGTACGAGCCGTCGTCGCTCACGAGGCCGAAGTGGTCCCCGCCGTCGTGCGCGGACAGCTGGCACCGCACCGCCCTGTCGACGTGATCAACGGTCGGGTTCTCTCGCGCCTCCCGTGCCAGGCCGAGCGGCAACCGGCGCCAGCGCACGCACCGCATCACGACACCATCCGGGAGGACGGGCCGCCGGCATGCCGGGCCTGCCGCGAGCACCGGGGGCAGACGCACGGCGGGTAGCGTCCCGGATTTTGCAGGACCACCGGGGCCTCGCCCACACGTACCGCCTTGAGAGGTTCCCACGTCCGGCCGGAGTCGCGGGAAACCCGCAACGTCATCCGTACCTCGTTCTGTCCGTTCGCCATGGCCACGAGCATCGCGATCCCCGGACCCCGCCAAAAAGGCCAAACGGATTACCCAACGTGGATAACATCACCCTCGGTAGACCAATCGCAGCGATTCGTAGTCCTCATGCCGGAGCGTGCCCGATGCCCGAGCCATCCCGCTCGCAGGAACTCCCGGTCAGCCTGCTCACGGACCCGGTGATGATCGAGGCATGCCGGACCCGAGACTTCGGCCGCATCTTCAAGCTGGTCAAGGCGCGAGCAGGCATCTATCCGTCGATGATCGCGCGCCGCTGCGATCTGACCCCGAGCCGCGTGGGCGAAGTGATCGCCGGGCGCAGGCAGTTGTTGCATATGGACGTGGTCGAACGGATCTCGGACGGACTGCGCATTCCCGGCAACATGCTGGGCCTTGCCCGACGTTCCTGGGAAACTCCGCCGAGCCTGACGGCCAAGCCCCGGGATCCGGCCCAAGCGCCGACCGCAGCCGCCGAGTCGTTTGGCGCCGGGCTCCCAGGGGCGGATGTCGACAGCATTCTCGCCTTGGCGGCCGAGCACGATCTCAGCCCCTCGACGCTGGATGCACTGCACTCGTCAATCGCGGACTACTGGCGCAGAGACGACGAGCACGGGGGTGAGACCTTACGGCCGGCAGTCGTCGGCCAGCTCCGATACGTTGTCGATCTTCTCAAGGAACAGTGGCCGGCTCCCCTGCGAACCGGCCTTCACAGCATCGCGGCCGAGCTGGCCCGGCTCACCGGGTGGACCTACTTCGACGCCCGTCAGTACAACCAGGCACGCGCCTACTTCACCGAATCCCTCGGTCTGGCCAGGGCGATCGACGACCGCCAGTTCATGGCCAACGTTCTCGCCTGCATGAGCCTCCAGGCCACGTACGAGGACAAGCCGGGCGACGCGCTCGCGCTCGTCACCGCTGCCCGGGACCAAGCCAGGGAAGCTGCGGGCACGACGGCACGCGTGCTGGCCATGCTCGCGATGCGCGAAGCCTTCGCTCACGCAGCCCTCGGCAATCAAAGCGCGACCCACACCGCGATCTCGGAAGCCCACACCCACTTCGGGCGGATCAGCAACGGGGATCCGGATCCGGCCTGGGTCGCCTACTTCGACGAACCGAAACTGATCGTTGACACCGGTATCGCCCACGGTCGTCTGGGCGAAGCCGCTCTCGCCGAACCTCTCATTGCGGACGCCCTCCGCCGAGAGCACCGGACAAACCACCGAGGCCGCGCCTTCCACGCCTTCTGGCTCGCCCGCACCCAGCTCCAGCGCGGCAAACTCGATGAGGCGTGCCACACGGCCATGGACGCCCTGGCCCCGGCAGCGGCCGTCAGTTCCCGGCGAGTTGGCGGCCATCTCAGGGAGTTCTACGAGCAGTTGGAACCTTTTCGCCGGGAGACGGCCGCAGTGGCATTCGAGTCCCGGCTCCGGGAAACGCTGCCCCGTCAGGTCAGCGGATCGCCTCGTCCATGAGTACGTAGAGCAGCCCGACCAGTGAGCCGCTGCTGACGATCTCGCGCCGGTCGATCATGCCCCTCACATCAGCCAGCGGGATCCACTCGATCCGGTCCGACTCGTTCTTCTCGGTCGGCGGGGCTTCGTACGTTGCTCCGTCGGCGCGGAAGATGTGGTGCTGGGAGTCGGTGATGCCGTTGGCCGGCTCGGCGTAGATGAGCGGCTTGACCGGGCCGGGCCGCCAGCCTGTCTCTTCCAGCACCTCACGGGCCGCCGCTTCGGCCGGTGTCTCGCCCTCCTCGACCAACCCCATGGGAAGTTCCCACGCCCAGGCGTCAGTGATGAAGCGATGCCGCCACATCATCAACACTTCGCGCTGCTCGTTGATGACTGCGGCTACGGCCAAGTGCCGCAGTTTGACGACGTGGTGCTCCCAGCGGTTTCCGTCCGGCGTCTCGACGTCGGTGAGCCACAGGTTCACCCAGCTGTTCTCGTAGATCGGACGTTCACCGTGGATCTTCCACTGCATCGCTGCGGCCCCTCTCGATCGACCTCCAGCATCGCAGAGCAGCGGACGACCCACGAACGGCTCCTCAGAGCACGCAACCTGCACACCGCACCTATGTCAGCCGTCAGCGCGCCCGGCCCCACGAGTTCGGCCTGTTCCGCATCCTCATCGGGTCGCTGTTCACCTGCTGCGGTATCGCCTCGCTCTTCGGCACCCTGGGCAGAAGCACCCTCCAGGCGGGCACCTGACCTGCCAGCACGAGCCCAACCCGTCCGAGGGAACGGAAACTCCGCGACCGGCCTTCTGGGGCCGGTCCTGGAGGGCCCGGACGGCGTTCGGGGAAGGCCCTGGGCGTAGCCATCAACCGCCCCATTGCATAACGGGGTTGAAGGACACTCATGCCCGGTTCGGGCGACACTCGGGCCGGTCGGTGTGCCGCCGACGCGTGCGAGGGGGCTAACCGCGCTCCGGCCAGACCGGCCCCTCGTCGGTCCAGGTGACGCCCTTGTTGCGGCAAAGGCAGAAGGGGTGGCCGATCGGGTCGGTGTAGATCCGCCAGCCGTAGCCGTTGGGGCCGATGAAGTCCTGCCTCAGCGTCGCGCCGAGGTCGAGGACGCGGCGCTGCTCCGACTCGATGTCGTCCACCTCGAAGTCGAGGTGGAACTGCTTGGGGTGCTCGTTGTCGGGCCACTGCGGGGCGCGGTAGTCGTCCACCCGGATGAAGGCCAGCTCGATCTCGCCGAACTTGATGCCGGCCCAGTCCTCGGAGCTGTCGTCCTTCACCGGGCGGCCTGTCACCTGGGAGTAGAAGGAAGCCAGCTTCATCGTGTCCGGGCAGTCGATGATGAAATCGGTGAGTCGCAGCATCCCGCGATCTTGGCACAGGGTCCCGCCCGGCTTCGAGGAAGGTCCTGAGAACTCCTGCCCGGCCCGGGCCTCAGCGGTGGTTGGCCAGGGTGCGGTCGAGGAGGGGGATCAGGCGGTCCCAGTGGCGCTGGAACGCCGCGGGGTCGAAGGCGTCGGTGTCGGACATGGTGAAGCCGTGAATGGTGCCGGGGTAGATCTCGGAGGTGTAGCGGACCCCCGCGGCGTCCAGGGCCTGGTTGAGCTCGCTCAGGGCCGCGGGTGTCAAGTCGCTCTCGGCATGGCCGAAGTGGATGTCGGCGGTGATCCTGGCGAGGCTGTCCGGCCCGTCGGCGCCCACGGGGCCGTGGAACGCGGCGAGGGCGGCCACCTCGCCGGGGTGGGCTGCGGCGGTGCGCGTCGCCAGGAGGCCGCCGAAGCAGTAGCCGGTCACCGCGACCGGTCCGGCGCCGACCTCGGGCTGGGCGCTGAGGTACCTGAGGTAGGCGTCGGCGTCGTTCAGGGCGCGTTCGGCGGTGTGCGCCTCGATCAGAGGCATCAGCTGGGCGAAGACCGCGGGCCGGGCCTCTTCTCCGATGTACTCGGGAAGTTCGATCACCGGTGCCGGGCCGTGCCGGTAGAAGAGGTTGGGGACGAGCACGTAGTACCCGTGCCCGGCCAGCTCCTGGGCCATCTCCCGCAGCACGGGCCGGATACCGAAGCCATCCGCGTACATCAGCACCCCTGGGTGCTGCCCGCCACGGTCCGGAAAGGCGGCGAATGCGTCGGCCTGGCCGTCCGCGGTGGGGATCTGCAGCGTCTTGATGGGCATGAATTCTCCTGTCGTGGTTGATGTGCTGAACCTGTGGTCAACACGACAGGGGCGGAGCCCGCGCACCAGCGCGAGATCCTCGGCCGAACAGCGGGCCCTCACCGGCCCGTACGGCACTCAGGAGAGCACCGGGTCACCAATCCGTGTGTGGCGCGATGCCGTCCCGGTAGTCATGCCGTGCAGCGTAGCCCACCGGACGAAGGTCGCCACCGGCACCGGGAAGCCCCCGGGCTCGCTGCACAGCCCGACACCTTGACCGGCCCGGTCCCACCGCCGCCCGTCACAGCCCCACGGCCGCGCGCACCAGTCCCGCCACCGCCGTCGAGCGGCTGTGCGGGGGCCAGGCGATGACCGTGGTGACGCGGGGGCTGTCGGGGACGGGGACGGCGACCAGGCCCTCGTGGAGGCTGGTGCGGATCGTTTCGGGGACGATCGCGCAGGCGCGGCCCAGGGCGATGAGCTGGGTGAGTTGGGTGTGGTCGCGCACCTTGGGGCCGGGGCCGTCCGGAAAGGTGCCGTCGGGGCGTGGCCAGCGCGGGAGGGGGAGGTCGGGGAGCGCGGTGACCTCGGCGAGGCTCAGGTGGGGGCGGAGGCCGAGAGGGTGGCCCGCCGGGAGGACCGCGACCTGGCCCTCCGTGTGCAGGTCCTCGGTGTCGAAGCCGGCCAGGTCGTCGAACGGCCGGTGCAGCAGGGCCACGTCGGCCCGGCCGTCGCGGAGGACCCCCGCCTGCTCGCCCGGCCCGCACAGCAGGACGTCCACGGTCACGGCACCGGGCTCGGCGGCGTAGGCGTCGAGGAGCTTGGCCAGCAGTTCGCCGGAGGCGCCCGCCTTCGCGGCGAGGATCACCGCGGGGTGGCCGGCCGCGGCGAGAGCGGCCCGGCGGGTCCGGCGCTCGGCGGCCTCGACCGCGTCCAGCGCCACCCGTGCCTCCCGCAGCAGCACCGCCCCGGCCCCGGTCAGGGTGACGCCCCGGCTGCCGCGCTCCAGGAGGAGTACGCCCAGCCGCCGTTCCAGCCCGCCGATCGCCCGCGACAGCGGAGGCTGGGCGATCCCGAGCCGTTGCGCGGCCCGGCCGAAGTGCAACTCCTCGGCGACCGCGACGAAGTACCGCAGTTCACGTGTCTCCACCCCGCCAGCGTAACGGGCCCCACCAGGAGCGATACCCGGACGGTATCGCCGCCCACCCGGTCGGTCTTGGACGCCCCGCCCCGGTGGGGAGAACCATCGGAGACATGACTGAGACGAACACCATGAACCAGCCCAAGGTCGCCCTGGTGACCGGCGCCAACAAGGGCATCGGATACGAGATCGCCGCCGGGCTCGGCGCGCTCGGCTGGTCGGTCGGCGTCGGCGCCCGGGACGAGGAGCGGCGCGAGGCCGCCGTGGACAAGCTGCGCGCGGCGGGGGCCGACGCCTTCGGCGTACCGCTGGACGTGACCGACGACGCGAGCGTGACCGCGGCGGCCCGGCTGCTGGAGGAGCGGGCCGGGCGGCTCGACGCGCTCGTCAACAACGCGGCGATCACCGGCGGCCACCCCCAGGAACCCACCACGGTCGACGTGAACCGGGTACGGGCGGCCGTGGAGACCAACGTGATCGGCGTCATCCGAGTCACCAACGCCCTGCTCCCGCTGCTGCGCCGCTCACCGTCGCCGCGGATCGTGAACGTGTCCAGCAGCGTCGGCTCCCTCACGCTCCAGACCACCCCGGGCGCCGAGACCGGCCCGATCTCCGCCGGCTACGCGCCGTCCAAGACCTTCCTCAACGCCGTCACCGTGCAGTACGCCAAGGAACTGGCCGGCACGCACGTCCTGATCAACGCCGTCTGCCCCGGCTTCACCGCGACCGACCTCAACGGCTTCCGCGGGACGCGCACCCCGCAGCAGGGCGCGACCGCCGCGATCCGGCTGGCCACCGTGGAGGACGGCGGACCGACCGGCCGCTTCTTCAGCGACGAGGGCGAGATCCCCTGGTAGCGCGTCTCCGGGGCGGGCCGTCGTGCAGCGCGCCGGGGCGTTCTGACGCGTCCCTCAGCCCGTGGTCTTCGCCGGGCCCGCGTACAGGTAGGTGTCGCGGTCGGTGATGTGGCCGTCCTTGCCGACGGGGGTGTGATCGCGTTCCAGGAGGCGGCCGGTGGACGGCTGCACGATCCAACCCGGGTTGTAGATCCTGTAGCCGGGCTTCTCCTTCCACTTCCAGGAGATACGGGTACCCGTACGGCCCGTCGCGTCCTTGACGCCCTCCGTCACCACCGCACCGGGTGTGTCCGCGAGGACCCGGTAGAGCGCCGCCCTCAGCTTCGGCGAAATGGGGGCGTCGGTCAGCAGGTCGCCGGCCTGGAGGACGGTCTGTTCGGCGGCGGAGCCCTTCGCGCCGGCCGAGAGCGCGCTGCGAAGCGCGTCGGGGCGGGTGGGGAGGGTGTCCAGGCCGTCCCAGCGGACCTGCCTCGCGCCGACGCGCCAAACGGCCAGGCTCGAGCTCTTCTTGGTGATCGTGCGGCCGTCCTCCGACTTGATGACGACCCGGTCGCGGCCCAGGTAGATGTCGTCGGTGTGGGCCCGCTTCCCCTCGGCCCACGACCGGACGGTCGTCCTCCAGTACGGGGCGGAGGAAGCCGGTTCGCCCGCCACCCGGTCCGCCATGCTCGTGAACACCTCCGACGCCGACGCACTCGCCGCCGGGCCGTCGCTTCCGAAGTCGGTGACCGGGAGCACCGCCCCGCCCACCGCCACCGCCGCGACGGCCGCCGCGAGGGCGAGCACCCTGCGGCGTCCGAAGCGCGAAACGGTCACGGGCGCCGACGCGGCGTCGGCCGCGATCGCGTCCAGGATCAGCGAGTGCGCGCGGGCCTGGACCGCCGGGTCGAGGGGCTCGGTGCGGCCGGCGCGCTCCAGGGCGGCGGCGCCGGGGAAGTCGAGCAGGTCCGTGGGCTGGTTCTCGTGCGTCATGCGAAGTCTCCCGTCAGGGTCGTACGGGCAGGGCCGGTGAGTCCGTCGCGCAAGCGGGCGCGGGCCCGGTGCAGGCGGGAACGGGCGGTTCCGGCGGGGATGCCGACGGCGGCGGCCGCCTCGGCGGGGGTGAGCTGTTCCCAGGCCACGAGCAGCAGCAACTCGCGCTCGGCGGAGGGCAGCTCGGCGAGTCTGCGGCGCAGCTCCGGGGCCACCGAGGCCGCGTCCAGGCGCTGGTCGACCGCCTGCCAGGGGTCGGCCGTCACGGCGTCGGGGCCCGGCTCCGTGCGGGCCGCGGCACGCGCCGTGGTCTGCCGGTGGCGGGACAGCACCTTGCCGGCGACGCCGAACAGCCAGCCCCGGGCCGAGCCGCGCCCGGCGTCGAACGTCGCCCGGTGGGCGTAAGCCTGGAGCCACACCTCGGAGAGCAGGTCGTCGGCGGCGGCCGGGGCGCGGCGTACGAGATAGCCGTGCAGGGCGGCGGAGTGCCGGGCGACCAGTGGCTCGAAGGCCGTGGGCTCCCGTGCGGAACGGGCGAGCAGGTCCTCGTCCGGGTCCATGGGGTCTCCTGTTCCGGACCGCCGGGGCGGCGGTCTCACCCCGTACTTGCACAGGAGGCCCTCAAGCGTTCGCGGGCGGCTCCGGCTACCCCGAGACCGCCGCCCGGAAGCCCGTGTTCACCGCCGTCAGCCCGCCGTCCACGCACAGCGACGTGCCCGTGATCCACTCCGCGTCCGACGACGCGAGGAACGCCACGGCCTTCGCGATGTCCTCCGGTTCGCCGACCCGGCCGAGCGGGTAGAGCGGGGTGACCCGGTCCAGCTCCGCCTCGCGGCCCGCCCAGGCGTCGGTTCGGATCGTGCCGGGGACGACGAGGTTGGCCCGGACCCCGCGCGGGCCCGCGTGGCCGGCCAGGGTGCGGGTGAGGCTGGCCAGGCCCGCCTTCGCGGCGCTGTAGGCGTGGTTGCCGAAGTCCTGCACGCCGTTGACGGAGCCGATGGAGACGATCGCGCCGCGGCCGGACGCGGCCAGGTGCGGCATCGCGGCGCGCGAGCAGCGGTAGGCACCGCCCAGCGAGACGTCCAGGTCGCGGTGCCAGGTCTCGTCCTGCTCGTCCTCGAAGAGCGTGCTGTCCAGGCTGCAGGAGTACGCGTTGTTGACCAGGACGTCGAGCCCGCCGAAGGTCTCCACGGCGTGCGCCACCGCCGCCTCGACCGCCGCCCGGTCCGCCACGTCGCAGGCCGTCGCCTCGGCCGCGAAGCCCGACGCCCGGATCTCCGCCGCCACCGACTCCGCCCGCTCCCCGTCCAGGTCGGTGACGAGGACGCGGGCGCCCTCGGCGGCCATCAGGCGGGCGGTGGCGGCGCCGATGCCCCGGCCCGCGCCGGTGATGAGGACTGCGTAACCATCGAAGCGAGTCATAGCGCCGACCGTACCGCGCGAACCGGTCCCCGGGCCCGGGGGCGGCCGACGCCAACTCCCGCGAGGCGCCCAGCGGTCACAATGCCGAAGGCCCCTGGCCCAAGTAAGGCCGGCGCCAACTCCCCCGGAACGCCCAGCGGTCACAACCCCGAAGGCCCCGGGGCCCGCCGGGGGCGGCCGGCGCCAACTCCCGCGCAACGCCCGTCGATCACAACGCCGACCGCACCGCCCGCGCCCAAGGGCGGCCAACGCCAACTCCCCCGCCGCACCCAGCAGTCACAACACCGACGACCCCGCACCCAAGGAAGGCCGACGGCAACTCCCCGAGGCGCCCGACGGTCACAATGCCGACCGGCCCCGGGCCACCGGGGGTGGCCGACGCCAACTCCCCCCGCAGCACCCAGCAGTCACAACACCGACCGCACCGCCCGCACCAACGCCTGGGCCCTGGGGTCCGCCGTGACTCCCTTCTGGAGGCCGTTCGTCAGGTACCCGAAGGCGATCCCCGATTCGGGGTCCGCGAAGCCGAGCGAGCCGCCCCGGCCCGGGTGCCCGAAGGAGCCGGGCGCGAGGAGCGGACTCGCCGGGCCGTGGAGCATGTAGCCGAGGCCGAAACGGGTGTTGACGACGAGGACCCGGTCCGGGCCCGCCGACTCCTCGGTGCGGGCGAGCGTCAGGGTCGCCGGGGCGAACAGCCGCTGGCCGTCGACCGGGCCGATCATCGCGGCGTAGCAGCGGGCCAGGCCGCGTGCGGTCGCGGTGCCGTTGGAGGCGGGGAGTTCGGCGGCCCGGTAGGCGGGGTCGTTCTCGTCGGGCAGCGGGTCGATCGCGCCGAACGCCCGCCGGGTCAGCGACTCCGGGTCGCGGTAGGCCTCCGCCACCGACCGCTTCGGGCGCAACCGCAGCGCCCCGGTGTTCTCGGCGGCCGGCGGCTCGACGGGCCCGATCCGGCCGACCCGGTGGGCCTCGTCGTCGGGGATGCCGAACCAGAAGTCGAGGCCGAGCGGGCGGGCGATCTCCTCGGCGACCCAGCGGCCGACGGTGCGCCCGGTGACGCGGCGCACGAGTTCGCCGAGGAGCCAGCTGAAGGTCTGCGCGTGGTAGCCGTGCGCCGCGCCGGGTTCCCAGGCCGGGGCCTGGGCGGCGACGGCGTGCGCCCCGCTCACCCCGTCCGCGGCCTCCTCCGGGGTCAGCGGCCGGTCCAGGGCCGGGACACCGGCCCGGTGGGCGAGGAGGTGGCGGACGAGGACGCGCTCCTTGCCGTTCGCCTTGAATTCCGGCCAGTACGTGGAGACCGGGGCGTGCAGGTCGATCTGGCCGCGCTGGTGGAGCAGCAGGGGGACGGCCGCGGCGATGCCCTTGCCGGCGGAGCGGACGACCTGGACGGTGTCGACGGCCCAGGGTTCGGTGCCGTCCACGTCTCTGGTGCCGGCCCACAGGTCGACCACTTTTCGCCCGTGCCGGTAGACGGCGACCGCCGCCCCCCGCTCCCCGCGCTGCTCGAAGTTACGGACGAAGGCGTCCCGGACCGCTTCGTATCCGGGCGCCGCCGTGCCGCGTACGTCCACGCCTGCTGCCGCACTGCCGCTCATCCCCCCATGGTGCACGGCACCGCAGGTGGGAGGTGGGGCGGGTCACCCGGAATTCACCGTCACGGAACGCGGGTCGAAGCCGAAGGGGAGTTCCAGGCGGTGGGCGCGCATCAGGGGCTCGTCGCAGAGGAGGTCCTGGGTGCGGTCGTCGGCGGCGATGACCCCGTCGCTGAGGATGACCGCGCGGGGGCACAGCTCCAGCGCGTACGGGAGGTCGTGCGTGACCATCAGGACGGTGACGTCCAGGGAGCGCAGGATGTCGGCGAGTTCGCGCCGGGACGCCGGGTCCAGGTTGGAGGAGGGCTCGTCCAGGACGAGGATCTCGGGCCGCATGGCGAGGACCGTGGCGACGGCGACGCGGCGGCGCTGCCCGAAGGAGAGGTGGTGCGGCGGCCTGGCCGCGTACTCCTCCATGCCGACCCGCCCCAGCGCCTCCATGACCCGCTCCTCCAGCTCCGCGCCGCGCAGCCCGCCGGCGGCGGGTCCGAAGGCGACGTCCTCGCGGACGGTGGGCATGAAGAGCTGGTCGTCGGGGTCCTGGAAGACGATGCCGACGCGGCGGCGGATCTCGGCCATGTTCCGCTTGTCGACCGGCAGTCCGGCGACCCGCACCGACCCGGCGCCCGCCTGCAGGATGCCGTTGAGGTGGAGGACCAGGGTCGTCTTGCCGGCGCCGTTCGGGCCGAGGAGCGCGACGCGTTCGCCGCGCCCGACGGTCAGGTCGACGCCGAAGAGCGCCTGGTGGCCGTCGGGATACGCGTACGCGAGGCCGCTGACCTCCAGGGAGGGCGGTACGGGGGCGGGGTCGGTGCTCATACGGTCCATCCCACCAGACACACGGCGAGGGCGAGCAGCGGGAGGGCCGAGGCGTACGCCCACTGGGTGCGCGAGGCGGTCACCTCGTCGATGACGGGCATGGTGCCCGCGTAGCCCCGGCTGACCATCGCGAGGTGGACGCGTTCGCCTCGCTCGTAGGAGCGGATGAACAGGGCCCCGGCCGACTTGGCGAGGACGCCCCAGTGCCGTATGCCACGGGCCTCGAAGCCCCGGGAGCGGCGGGCGATGGACATGCGGCGCATCTCGTCGGTGATCACGTCGCCGTACCGGATCATGAAGGAGGCGATCTGCACGAGCAGCGGTGGCAGCTTCAGGCGCTGGAGGCCGAGCAGCAGTTCGCGCAGTTCGGTGGTGGAGGCGAGCAGCACGGAGGCGGCGACCCCGAGCGTGCCCTTGGCCAGCACGTTCCAGGCGCCCCAGAGGCCGGGGACGCTGACGGAGAGGCCGAGGACGTGGGTCTGCTCGCCGGGCACGACGAACGGCATGAGCACGGCGAACGCGACGAACGGCACCTCGATCAGCAGCCGCTTGAGCAGGAAGCCGGCCGGGATGCGGGCGAGCGCGGTGACGCCCGCGATGAGCAGCGCGTAGAGCCCGAAGGCCCAGACGGCCTCGCGCGGGGTGGAGACGACGACCACGACGAAGCAGAACACGGCGGCGAGCTTGCAGTGCGGCGGCAGGTCGTGGACCGGTGAGTGCCCGTGCCGGTAGAGCTTGTGGGTGTGGCCGGCGCCCATGTCAGACCTTCTCCTCGGTGCGGGTGCCGGCCTCGCCCTGCGTACGGCGGCGGCGGGAGACCACGTAGAAGGCGCCGCTGCCCGCGACGAGGGTGGCGCCGACGCCGATCACGCCGGCGAGGCCGCCGGAGAGCCGGGCGTTGGAGACGTCCTTGACGCCGTAGTCGGCGAGCGGGGAGTCCGCGGTGGCGTGCTCCTTGGCCTCCTTGTCGATGCCCTTGTCGGCGGCGACCTTCTCCAGGCCGTCCGGGTCGGCGGAGGCGTAGAAGGAGACGAACCCGGCCAGCACGAGGGCGGTGACCAGGCCGGTGACCCACAGGCCGCGGGTCGGGCGGTGCGCGGCGGGGGCGGGCTCGCGGGCGGGCGCCGGGGCGTCGACCAGTTCGCCGTCGACGCGGAGCTTGAGCGGGGCGGCGAGGCCCTTCGCGCCGTGGACCAGGTCGGGGCGGACGGCGACGACGGCGCCGACGGTGAGCGCGGTGATCAGGGCCTCGCCGATGCCGATGAGGACGTGGACGCCGCCCATGGCGGTGAGGACCTTGCCGATCGGGATGTCGGTGGTCCCGCCGATCCAGTAGATCAGCGTGAAGGCGCAGGCGGCGGCCGGTACGGAGACCAGCGCGGCGACGAAGGAGGCGGCGGTGACGGAGCGGCGGGTGCGCGGCAGCACGCCGAGCAGGCCGCGGAAGAGGGCGTAGGCGACGACGGTGGTGACGACGCCCATGTCGAGGATGTTGACGCCGAGCGCGGTGAGGCCGCCGTCGGCGAAGAGGATGCCCTGCATCAGCAGCACGACGGATATGCAGAGCACACCCGTATACGGCCCGACGAGTATCGCCGCGAGCGCCCCGCCGAGCAGGTGGCCGCTGGTGCCGGCGGCGACGGGGAAGTTCAGCATCTGCACGGCGAAGATGAAGGCGGCGACGAGCCCGGCCAGCGGCGCGGTGCGCTCGTCCAGTTCGCGCCGGGCCCCCTTCAGGCTGACGGCGACGGCACCGGCGGCGACGACGCCCGCGACGGCGGAGACGGGTGCGTTGATGAATCCGTCGGGTACATGCATGGGGGGAGGCTCCGCTTCCTGCGTTCTCGCGTTGACGCGCCGGGTGCGCGGGGTCGTGAACCTCTCAATGATAGGTCCTTGTTGCGAAACGTTCGCAAGAGCGCGTCCCCCACAACTACAAATGGCTCCCATAATGCCCTTTACGCAAAATATGGGACATTAGATGACAAAGTTCCAGAAGCAGGATGGAGAGTCGGTCCATGCCCCCCGTGATCCATGACCATGCCCGTGCCCGGCTCGTCACCGACGCCCGCGACCTGCCCGTCGTCCCGGTCGAGCTGCGGTTCGACGGCGCGGACTCCCCCGCGACGATCCGCATCGCCTACCCGGGCGGCACCGAGTGGGCCGTCGAGCGCGAGCTCCTGGAACGCGGACTGCGCTACCCGGTCGAGCAGGACGGCTGGCGGATATGGCCGTGCGGCAGGGTGCAGGTGGTGGTGGAGCGGCACGAGGCGGCCGGCGTCGACATCGTCCAGTTCGACTGCGCCCCGCTGGTCCGCTTCCTGCGCCGTACGCACCACGAGGCACCGCAGCCGGAGTCGCCGCAGCCGGAGACCGCGGCCCGGACCTGACATGCCGAGAGCCCCCGTGCACACCGTGCACGGGGGCTCTCGCCGCCCCGGCCCCCCGTCCCCACAGGCAACCGGGCTCCCGGGGCCGCGCACCGCTCGGACGCGGCCCCGGAGTTCGGTCCGCGCGGGTCACACGCGGACCGGGTTCACACGCGGACCGGGCTCACACGCGGACCAGCTCGCGCTCGCCGCCGGACTCCGGGCCGGCGTCGCCGGACGACGGCTCGTCCAGCTCCTTGCGCAGGCCCTCGCCCTCGACGTCCACGTTGGGCAGCACGCGGTCCAGCCAGCGCGGCAGCCACCAGGCGCGCTTGCCGAGCAGCGCCAGGACGGCGGGCACGATCGCCATGCGCACGACGAACGCGTCGAAGAAGACGGCGATCGCCAGCGAGAAGCCGATCATCTTGATCATCTGCTCGCTGGAGCCGATGAACCCGGAGAACACCGCGATCATGATCACGGCGGCGGCCGTGACGACCCGCGCCCCGTGCCGGAAGCCGGTGACGACGGCCTGGCCGGGCTTCTCGCCGTGGACGTACGCCTCACGCATCCGCGTGACGAGGAAGACCTCGTAGTCCATCGCGAGGCCGAAGACCATGCCCACCATGAAGATCGGCATCATCGACATGATCGGACCGGTCTGCTCGACCCCGAAGAGCGAGCCGAGCCAGCCCCACTGGAAGACCGCGACGACCGCGCCCAGGGCCGCGACGACCGAGAGCAGGAAGCCGAGCGCCGCCTTCAGCGGCACCAGCACCGACCGGAAGACCACCATCAGCAGCAGGAAGGCGAGGCCGACCACGAGCGCCAGGTAGGGCAGCAGCGCGTCGTTCATCTTCTGCGAGAAGTCGATGTTCATCGCGGTGGAGCCGGTGACCAGCACCTCGGCGCCGGTGTCGGACTTGATGTCCTCGCCCGCGTCGCGGATCGCGTGGACCACGTTCTCCGTCTCGACGGAGCTGGGGCGGTCCTTCGGGACGACGGTGATCATCGCCGCGTCGCCGGCCTTGTTGAACGAGGCCGGGGTGACGGCGACGACGCCCTTGATCCCGGCGATCTCGTCGCCGACCTGCTTGGCCGCGGCCTTGCCGTCCGCGCTGTGCTCGGTGTCCACGACGACGAGCAGCGGGCCGTTGAAACCGGGGCCGAAGCCGTCGGAGAGCAGGTCGTAGGCGCGGCGCTGGGTGGTGCTGGTGGGCTGGGAGCCGTCGTCCGGCAGGCCCATCTCCAGCGACGCGGCCGGTACGGCGATCGCGCCGAGGCCCAGGACGCCGACGAGCAGCACCCAGACCGGCTTGCGCAGCACGAACCGGGCCCAGCGGGTGCCCATGTTCACCTTCGCCTCGGGCTTGTCCGCCGCGTCGGCGGCCTTGCGCGCCTTGCGGCCCACGATGCGCTTGCCCACGAAGCCCAGCATGGCCGGGACGAGGGTGAGGGCGATGAGCACGGCGATGGCGACCGTGCCGGCCGCGGCGAGGCCCATCTTCGTCAGCATCGGGATGTTGACGACGGCCAGACCGGCCAGGGCGATGACCACGGTGAGCCCGGCGAAGACGACCGCGGACCCGGCCGTGCCGACCGCCCGGCCCGCCGCCTCCTCGCGTTCCCGGCCCTCGGCCAGCTCGGCGCGGTAGCGGGAGACGATGAACAGCGCGTAGTCGATGCCGACCGCGAGGCCGATCATCATCGCGAGCATGGAGGTGGTGCTGCCCAGGTCGAGCACGTTGGCCAGGGCGGTGATCGTGGAGACGCCGATGCCGACCCCGATCAGGGCGGTGAGCAGCGGCAGCCCGGCCGCGATGAGCGAGCCGAAGGTGATGAGGAGCACCACGGCGGCCAGCGCGATGCCGATGATCTCGGTGGCGCCGGTCTCCGGCATCACCTGGAGCGCGTCACCGCCGATCTCCACGGTCATCCCGCTCTTCTGGGCGTGGGTGCCCGCCTCCTCCAGCGCGTCCCGGGTGTCGTCGGTCAGCTCCATCGAGTTGACCTTGTACGAGACCGAGATGTACGCGGTGGAGCCGTTCTTGGAGACGGCGTTGCCGGTGTACGGGTCGGTGACCGAGGCGATCTGGTCGGAGCCGTCCTTCAGCTCCCGGGTGATCTTGTTGACCTCGGCCTTGTTGGCCGCGTCCGTCACCTTCTCGCCCTCGGGGGCCTTGAAGACGACGCGCGCGGTCGCGCCGTCGGCGCTGGCGGCCGGGAAGCGCTGTTCCAGCAGGTCGAAGGCCTTCTGGGCCTCCGTACCGGGGATGGAGAAGGAACTGGAGGTCGCGGTGGCTGCGGAGGACGCGCCGAACCCGGCGAGCGCCAGCAGTGCCACCCAGATCAGGGCGACATAGCGGCGGCGCCGGAAGGCGAGCCGTCCGAGCTTGTAGAGGAATGTGGCCACGGAGGCGTACTCCCGGTCAGGTCGTTGAGTGGAAATGGGCGTGAGGAACCAGCCCGACGACGAGAGCGGCGTGTCAGGTGGGGCTTGGGGAGGGGCCGTACGGAAAAGCGCGGGGACCTGGAAGGTCAGGCTCCGAGAGCGGGGAGGATCACGGAGTCGACGTAGTCGAGGAGGAATGCCTGGTCGACGGGGCGGTCCTCGACCAGCTGCCGAGTGGCGAAGGCGCCGATCAGCATGTGCGTTACGTATCTGAGCGCCGGATTGTCCGGGCTCACCTCTCCCCGGTCCACGGCCCGGCGCAGCAGCGTGTCGAGACCGGTCATCTCCGGTTCGACGAGCAGTTCGCGCAGGGCCTGCAGGAGGTCGGGGTTGTTGTGGACGGCATGGCTCAGACCCCGCATCAGCGCGGCGTCCTTCTCCATCTGACAGTCGTCACTGCGGCTGAGGACGGCGTGGAAGTCACCGCGCAGCGAGCCGGTGTCGACGTCGCCGATGGTGCCGGGTTTGTTGTGCCGGAGGGCCGTGACGACGAGCGCCGGCTTGCTCCCCCACTGGCGGTAGAGGGTGGCCTTGCTGGAATGCGTACGGGCGGCGACGGCGTCCATCGTGAGGGCGTCGTAGCCGACTTCGCGGAGCAGGTCGAGCACGGCGGCGTACAGCTCGCTCTCACGCTCGGGCGTGAGCCGTGTGCGTGCCATGGTTCGACCTCCTGTCCGATGAATCATCGAACGAAACCGTTTCGTACAGCAGAACGGTACCCCGGCCGCCGAGCGAAACGAAACGGTTTCGTTTGTGGCTCGCACCACAAAAGGCAGGCCGCTCTGAGTTGCCGCACCCCCTTCGCGCGGAAAGCATTGGGGGGTGAGTGACGACGTCTCGTATCTCCGGTTCCCGCACCTCCACGAGGATCTGCTCTGCTTCGTGGCCGAGGACGACCTCTGGGTCGCCCCGCTCGCCGCCGAGGGGGAGCGCCCCGGCCGGGCCTGGCGGATCACCGCCGACCGGACCAGAGCCGGCCACCCCCGGTTCTCGCCCGACGGGACCCGGATCGCTTACACGTCGTGGCGCAGCCTCGACCCGGAGATCCACCTCGCCCCGGTCGCCGGCGGACCGTCCCGCCGGCTCACCTACTGGGGCTCCACCGACACCCGGGTCTGCGGCTGGACGCCCGACCCCGGCGACGCGGCGCAGATCCTCGCCGTCTCCTCGCACAACCAGCCGTTCTCCTACTTCTCCTGGGCCTACAGCGTCCCCACCGACGGCAGCCCCGGCGGCAAGCTCCCCTGGGGCCCGGTCACCGACATCGCGATCGCCGACATCGGGGACGAGCGCCGCACCCTGCTGCTCACCGGCACCCCGCCGCACGAACCGGCGGCCTGGAAGCGCTACCGGGGCGGGGCCATGGGCCGGCTGTGGCTGCACGGCGAGCGGCTGCTCCCGGACATCGGCGGGCACCTCGACACCCCGATGTTCGTGGGCGGCCGGATCGCGTTCCTCTCCGACCACGAGGGCGTCGGCAACCTCTACTCCTGCCGCCCCGACGGCACGGACCTGCGCCGCCACACCGACCACGACGCGTTCTACGCCCGGCACGCGGCGAGCGACGGGCGCCGCGTGGTCTACCAGTGCGCGGGCGGGCTGTGGCTCGTGGACGACCTGGAGACGCCCGACGCCGTGCCCCGGAAGCTGGAGGTCCGGCTCGGCGGCCCGCGCTCCGGACGGCGTACGTACCAGGTGCCGGCGTCGAGCCATGTGGACGCGGTGTCCGTGGACGAGACGGGCCGGGCGAGCGCCGTCTCGGTACGCGGCAGTCTCTACTGGCTCACCCACCGCGACGGGCCCGCCCGCACCATCTCGGACACCCCGGGGGTGCGGGTGCGGCTGCCGGAGATGCTGGGCAGCGGGGGCCAGGTCGCCTACGTCACCGACGCGGAGGGCGAGGACGCGGTCGAGATCGCCCAGCTGCCGCGCGCCAGCGGCGACCGTCCCGCGCGCCGCCTCGCGTGGGGCCGGATCGGCCGGGTCCAGGAGCTGGTCTCCGACCCGGACGGCGAACGCCTCGCCATCGCCACGCACGACGGCCGGCTGCTGCTCCTGGACACCGGCGAGGAGACGTCCACCGGCGAGCCGGCCGAGCTGATCCGGTCCGTCAACGGGCCCGTCCGCGACCTGGCGTTCTCCCCGGACGGCGCCTGGCTGACCTGGTCGCACCCGGGCATCGGCCGCTCCCTGCGCAAGATCAAGCTGGCCCGGATCGGCGGTCCGGGCGAGCCGGTGATCGTGGACGTCACCAACGGCCGCTTCGAGGACGAGAACCCGGTCTTCACCGGCGACGGCCGCTATCTGGCCTTCCTGTCCTGGCGCGGCTTCGACCCGGTGTACGACGTCCACACCGGCGACCTGTCCTTCCCGCTCGGCTGCCGCCCCTACCTGGTGCCGCTCTCGTCGGCGACCCCGTCCCCCTTCGCCCTGCTCCCGGACGGCCGGCCGGCGGCGGGCGGCCTGGACCCGGTCGACTCGGCCGAGGCGGGGATGACGGAGGGGTCCACGGTCACCGTCGAGTTCGAAGGGCTGCAGAGCCGGGTCACGCCGTTCCCGGTCTCCGCCTCGAAGTACTCCGCGCTGGCGCCGGTCAGCGGCGGCGGCCTGGTGTGGCTGCGCTGGCCGATCTCCGGGGCGCTCGGCGAGACCTTCGCCAACCCGGCGGACATGTCGGGCCGGCCGACCCTGGAGCACTTCAACATCGCCAAGGCGAAGAAGACCGAACTCGTGGGCCACCTCGACTGGTTCGAGGTCAGCGGCGACGCCTCCCGGCTGGTCGTGATGGACGACGGCGAACTGCGCGCGGTCCCCGCCACGGAGCCCGGCGACAACGACTCGACCGTCTTCCTGGACCTGCGCCGCATCCTGCACGAGGTGGACCCGGCGGCGGAGTGGCGCCAGGCCTACGACGAGGCGGGCCGCATCACCCGCTCGTACTTCTGGGAGCCGGACATGTGCGGCATCGACTGGCAGGGGGTCCTGGACCAGTACCGCCCGCTGGTCGAACGCGTCGCCACACCCGACGAGTTCGCGGACCTGCTCCGTGAGGTGCTGGGCGAGCTGGGCACCTCGCACGCCTACGTGTCACCCGCGCGCCGCAACGAGGGCCCGCCGCACTACCAGCGCGCGATCGGCCTGCTCGGCGCCAACTTCGCCTGCCGGGACGGGGACTGGACCCTGCTGCGCATCCTGCCCGGCGACTCCTCGGACTCCAAGGCGCGTTCCCCGCTGGCCGGCACGGGAATCCGCGAGGGGGCGGTGCTGACCCATGTGGACGGCCGCCCGGTGGACCCGGTCGCCGGGCCCTACCCCCTGCTCGCGGCGGCGGGCGGTACGACGGTCGAGCTGACCTTCCGCCCGGCGGAGGGCGGGGGCCGCCCGCGCCGCATCGCGATCGTGCCCCTCATCGACGAACGCCCCCTGCGCTACCAGGACTGGGTCGCCAAGCGCCGCGAGGTGGTCCGGGAACTGAGCGGGGGGCGGTGCGGCTACCTCCACATCCCCGACATGGGCGGTTCCGGCTGGGCGCAGTTCAACCGGGACCTGCGCATGGAGGTCTCCCGCCCCGCGCTGATCGTGGACGTGCGCGGCAACGCCGGCGGCCACATCAGCGAGCTGGTCGTGGAGAAGCTCACCCGTACGATCCTGGGCTGGGACCTGACCCGCGACGCCCAGCCGGTGAGCTACGCCTCCAACGCCCCCCGGGGCCCCGTCGTCGCCCTGGCCGACGAGGCGACCTCGTCCGACGGGGACATGATCACGGCCGCGTTCCGGCTGCTGAAGCTGGGCCCGGTCGTCGGCCAGCGCACCTGGGGCGGCGTCGTCGGCATGACCGGCCGCCACCGCCTGGGCGACGGCACGGTGATCACGGTGCCGATGAACGCCGCCTGGTTCGACACGTACGGCTGGTCCGTCGAGAACCACGGCGTCGAACCGGACCTGGAGGTGCTGCGCACCCCGCTGGACTGGGCGGAGGGCCGCTACGCGGTCCTGGACGACGCGGTCCGCACCGCCCTGGACCTCCTCGCCGCGCACCCTCCGGCGACCCCGCCGACGTACGACACGGCCCCGGACCGCAGGCGGCCCCCGCTGCCGCCGAGGTAGCGCCGGACCGTCACGGCCCGGCCTGTTCGCCCGCCGGTGCCGGACGCGGCGCCACGGCGTCCTCGACCACCCCCTCCACGGGGGTCCGCAGCGGCGAGAGGAAGGCCAGGCCCGCGATGGCCAGGCGGAACAGTCCGCCGATCGCGATGATCACGTACATGTTGTGGAACGAGGACTCCAGCGCGCCGGCCAGGAAGGCGGCCACGGGGATGGACGAGAAGGCCAGCATGCGGGTGGTGGCGACGACCCGGCCGAGCAGTTCGCGCGGGACGATCTTCTGGCGCAGGGTGAACCAGGCGACCGGGTTGACGGAGCCGAGCGCGTAGAGCAGGCCCCAGACGACGCCGATGGACACCGGGCTGCGCAGCGGGATGAGCAGCAGGGTGCCGACGCCGGCCAGGGCGGTGGTGGTGATCAGGATGCGGCCGGGGGCGTACTTCTGCACCAGGCGCCCCGCGACGGCCGCGCCGATGACCGCGCCGACCCCCTGCGCGGCCAGCACGAAGCCGATCACGCGCGGGCTCATGTCCCGGTACGTCGTCAAGTAGAAGAGGAAGTTGGCCTGGATCAGCCAGATGGCCAGGTTCGTTCCGGTGAACATGAGCGAGCCGGCGGCCATGACGCGGTTGCGCCTGAAGACGTACCGCAGCGCCACCTTCACGTCTTCGACGAAGTGCACCTTGCGCGGCTCGGCCTTCTCGGCGGCCGGTGCCGCGGGGCGGATCAGGAGGATCGCCACGGCCGAGACGACGAAGGTGGCGGCGTTGACGTAGATCGTCGTCTCGAAACCGAGGAACATCACCAGGCTGCCGGCCGCGGCCGGGCCGATCATGCTCATGATGTTGTCGCCCGACTGCATCCAGCTGTTGGCCGGTCCGAGCCGGTTCTCGGGGACGATCTCGGGCAGGAAGCTCTGGAAAGCCGGGTGGTAGACCGGCTCCACACAGGCCAGCAGGAACGCGGCGAGGTAGATCGGCCACAGCTCACGGCTGCCGGTGGAGACCACGACGGCCAGCACCGTGGCGATGGCCGCGGCGGCGACGTCACCGGCGACGAGCAGCCTGCGCCGGTCGAAGCGGTCCGCGAACACCCCGCCCGGCAGGGACAGGAGCAGGAACGGGATGTACTCGATCGCGTAGACGGCGCCCGTGCTGAGCGCGGAACCGGTCAGTTCGAGCACGAGCAGCGGCAGCGCGAGGCGGTAGAGCCAGTTGCCGAGCGACGAGGTGATGTAGGCGGTCAGCAGGGTGTAGTAGCGGCTTCCCACGGGGGCTTCTTTCGGATGGTGCGCCTACGGGTCATGCGGGCGGGTCGGTGGACAGGAGCAGGCGTTCGCCGTCGCCGCACCCGAGGGCGGCGGCGCCGGCGAACGCCTGCGCGGGAGGTCGCGTCGTGGGTCAGTGGGCGGTCGCGAGGGCGGGGCTCGTGGCGGGTGTGCCGGAGGTGCCGCACACGGGGCAGTCGGGCTGCCGTTCCCAGCGCTCGCTCTCGGCCATGGCGTAGTCGTCGAAGCGCAGTTCCATCATGCGGCCGGCGGCGACCGGCGGGGCTATGCCGGTGACCAGACGCGTCAGTTCGCCGATCAGGAAGCCGGTGGTCATGGTGACCAGGGGGGTGAAGGCGGCGTTGTCGCCGCCGATCTGCCGGTCGCGCTTCTCCTGCAGCAGCGCTCCGGAGACCTCGTCGGTGGCGAAGGTGTGCCGCCGCCAGCACTCGATGCAGCCGGTCCGCCCGGGCAGCACGGTGTAGTAGACGGCCCGTTGGGTGTCCAGGCCACCGGTGATCAGCGGGACTCCCGCGCGGACGCAGGCCTCGTTGACCCACTTCGCGATCTCCATCTTGGGGCGGTCCGCCACCGAGATCACCGCGTCCGCCCCTTCGAGGACCTTCTCCACATCCTGTACGGAGGAGATCCGCATGCTGACCGGCTCGATGTCGATGTGCGGGTTGAACTCCCTGACCCGTTCCACCGCCAGCGGGAGCTTCTCCTGGCCTATGTCGCTCTCGCGGTAGAGGATCTGGCGGTTGAGGTTGGACAGCTCGACGCGGTCGAACTCCACGGCCCGGACGTGGCCGACGCCCATGGCGGCCAGGTCGAGGAGGATGTGCGAGCCCAGGCCGCCCAGCCCCAGCAGGGTGATCCGGCAGTCGCGGAGCTTGCGCTGCTGGTCGTACTTGTTGTCGTCCATGCGCGCGTAGGACCCGAAGAAGTTGATGTTCCGTTCCCACCGGGCGAGTTCGTGGGGGCTGAGGACGCCGTCCGCGGTGTGGGAGGCGTCCAGGAGGAAGCGGGCGTCGTCGAACTGGGCGATCGCCTCGTCGACGTCCTGGCGGGTGACTTCGGGGAAGTCCGCGCTCAGCGCCTCGTGGACCTCGGACACGGTGCGCGTACCGTCCAGGAGCTGCAGCAGGCGCCGGATCGCGCCCGTCTCGTCGGTGATCTCAGTGACCTCGCCGTAGCCGCCGACGAAGAGCGTCTCGCCCGAGCCGAAGACGGGTGAGGTGTGCTTGAGCCTGGGCCTGCGGGTCTCGCCGGTGGGCATCGCCGAGTTCCTTCCACGATACTGGTCGGTGCGCTGCCCCGGAGGGGCCGCTCAAAGGACCTTCGCGGGTGGGCGATTGGCGCGCCCACCCGCGAGGGCCGTTCGTTACCAGGGGCGGTGGCCCCTCATCGAAGGGCTCAGCCCTCGTGCGCCTGGCCGGCAGCGCTGGCCTTACGGGTCTTCATGGCGACGGACATGGTGATCACCTCCTTTCCCGGTGTCGACGGCAGGGACATCCCGCTCCCCGGCAGGGGAGGGGAAACCGGTGAGGGCGCGCAGCCGCCGCAGCCGCTCTTCGAGCAGCGCGGGCGCCTCGGCCCAGGTGGCCCGCGGCTCGTCGAGGAGGCCGGCGATCAGCTCGGCGGGCGGTCGGCTGTCACCCAGGCGGAGCATCGACTCCAGGCGCGGGCCGAAGCCGGCCGGGTCGGCCTCGAAGTGCCGCAGGAGCATCAGCGCGGACAGCTGGCCCCAGATGTAGGCGTAGTGGGAGCCCGGGTCGGTGAACATCGGCTCCAGGTAGCTCCACCACAGCCGGTACCCGTCGGTGAGGTGCACCATGGGCCCGTACATCCGGCCTTGCGTGCGCATCCACAGGTCACCGAGGCGCTGGGCGTCGAGGTTCTCGCCGGCCCGGGTGTCCTCGTACAGCGCGGCTTCGAAGCGGTGCAGCTGGGCGTGGCGGCAGACGGCCACGAGCTGGTCCTCGAGGTGGCGGGCCAGCCAGGCGATGCGCTCCGCCCGGTCGCCCGACCGGGCGAGCAGGTGCGACACGGCGACGCCCTCGCAGAACAAGGCCACCGTCTCGCCCGTCACGGAGGCCGGTATGGCGGCCAAGTACGGTTGCTCGGATGCCAGTTGCAAATGGACGGCGTGTCCGAGTTCATGGGTGAGCGTCAGGACGTCCCGCGCTTTCCCGGTGAAGTTCATCGAAATGTGCGGCAGCCGCCCCGGAATGTGCTGGGTGTGCGCGCCCCGCTTCTTTCCGGGCCGGGGACGGGCATCGATTCTGCCTCCGTCGAACATGGCGCGGGCCGCGTCTCCGAATAGGGGCGAGATTTCCCGCATTGCTGCCGAGGCGATTTCAGCGGCCTGCCCGAACGAGTATTCCGGGAGTGCGCTCCCCATGGGGGCGTAACGGTCGTAGTCGGCGAAGTCGTCGATTCCGAGGAGTTCCCGCTTGAGCGCGTAGTAGGAGTGGGCCACCGGAAGGCAGTCGTCGGCCGCCTCCAGCAGGGCCGACAGCTCCTCGGCGCCGATCTGGTCCGCGATGCGGCGCTCGTGCAGCCAGTCGGTGCCGCGCAGCTCGGCGCGGGTCTCGCCGTCCGCCACCACCATCGCGAGCGCGAGTGCCCGTAACTCGGCCTGGCCGGCGAGGGCTTCACTGATCGCCGCGTGCGTGCCGCGGCGCAGGTCGCGGTCGGCCGCGTAGAGGGTGGGCAGGGCCGCGCCGATGCTCACCGCGCCCTGCTCGGTCGTGACGGTGAGGCCGGCCAGCAGCCGCTCGGCCAGCCGCCCCCAGCCCTCACCGCCGGTGGGAAGCAGCCGGGCCAGGACCCTCTCCTGCTCATCGGGCAGCAGGTGGGCGGCGCCGGCCCGCACCTTGTGCACGAAGTGGGCGTAGGCATGCGGCAGCCTGTCGTCGTCGTGCGGCTGTGCCTGCGGCTCCGCCTGGGCCAGCTCGGGCTCGAAGAAGGCCAGCTGGGCCGCCAGTTCGCCCCAGGCCCGGTCGCAGCGGGCGGTCAGGTCGCGCGCCCGCGCCTGCGCCGGGCCCTGCCGGTCGCCGAGGAGCTCGCCGTGCACCGTGGCGCATTGCAGCCGGGCGACGCAGGACTCGTAGCGCTCGATCGCGGCCCGCGTCGCCGCCGGATCCAGCTCGGCCAGACGTCCGGTCATCTCTTCGGCCAGGAGGCGGGCATCGGCCAGCACCTCGTCGACCGTCGCCTCGAGCTGCGGGAGCGACGCCTCGCGCAGCAGGGAACTGCCGTCCCATGGCGGGACATCGCTGGGACGGAAGGAGCGGGAAGGACCGAAACCAGCGGCGTGGCCGGCCGGACCGGAAGAAACGGAAAGGGGAATCAGGGCACCTTGCAGGGCGCTGTCGCCGGACAAACCGATCCCTCCCCCAGTCGTTACCGCAACCTGTATGACGCACCGATAAACAACGAAATCTGCGAAACCGAGTTCCGTGCAACCCCATGAGCGTCAGGCGTGGCCTCGACCACGGTACGGTAACCAGCACTCCGAAGCAGGGTCAAGCCCTTCGGTGGCTTTCTCGTCGCGCCGCATTTCGGCCACCGGCTTTACTGTTGCGCTGAATAGATGTTTCGCATTCGGGCGGAGTCGGGGTGACCGTGACCAGGGCCGGGAGGCGGGGGGCACGCGGCCTGCCGCGCCTCGTTGCGTCCATATCCAGCCAGGTTGTTCCGTAAATGATCTATGGCGTGGTGAAACCGGAAATGGGGAGGGCCGAGCAGTCCCAGGAGTTCGAGGAGTTCGAGGAGTCCGAGGAGCTGCGGGCGCCGGATGCGCCCGCAGCCGCCCGCGGGGCAGAGCGCGGGGTCACTCCCGGCCGTCCTCCTCCTCCGGCTCCTCCTCCAGCTGCTCGTCCAGCGCCTCCAGCTCCTCCTCCGGCCGGATCATCCGGGCGTGGAGGTCCAGGTTGTCCGGGTCGTAGAGGGGAAGCACGTCGTCCTCCCAGCGGTCGGCGGCGAGTTCGAGGAGGTCCACGGCGTCCTCCGGGCGGCCCAGGTGGCGCAGGGCGACCCCGTAGTAGCCGGCGGTCTCCGTACGGAACTTGTCGTTGTCGTCGCCCTCCTCCCAGGCCCTGCGGAGATACGGTTCGGCCTCCGCGTACGCCTGGCGCTGGACCATCAGCTTGCCCGCGATCATGGAGTCGAGGCGGGAGCCGAGCTCGGCTGCGCGGACGTACCAGCGCTCGGACTCCTGGTAGTCGCGGTGGTGGTCGGAGAGCCAGCCCATGTGGTGGCAGGAGTGCCGGTCCCCGCCCTCGGCGGCCACCCGGTGCCATGTGTCGCGGTCGGTGAAGCGGCGCAGCACCTCGTACAGCCGCGCCACGTCGTAGGCCGCGTCGGTGTTCCCGGCGCGGGCGGCGGGCGCCATCCAGGGGATCAGGTAGCGGGCGTTCTTGCCGCGCCAGTCGTTGAGCATCGAGGCGTACGCGTATCCGGCCTCGGCGTCCCCGGACTCGGCCGCCTCGCGCAGCCCGGGCAGCTGCCGGTAGTCGGGCTCGTCGGCGGCGCGGGGGCCGCCCTCGCGGAGCACGGCGATCCGGGCGAGCTGCTGGACGGCGTCCTGGTCGTCCTCGCCGAACTCCCTGAACCAGCGCTCGGCCTCGTCGTAGCGGCCGAGCCGCATGCACAGCATCCCGAGGTTCCACTTGGGCGCTTCCTCGCCCTCCTCGACGGCGAGGCGGTGGGCGCGCTCGGCCTCCGCCAGCTCGCCGCGCTGCTCGCACTTGACGCCGAGCAGCGAGGCGGCCTGCCCGACGCCCGCCTCGCGCGCCCGGAGCAGCAGTTCGACGGCGTCGGGCCAGCCCTCTTCACCGGTCTCGGTGAGGAACATCGCGTAGTACATCCCCGCCTCGGCGCTGAGCGCGGAGCCCCGCCGGTAGAGCGCGTCGGCGCGGGGGACGAGCCCCGGGTAGTCCGCGAAGTGCCGGTCCAGCTCGAAGAGTTCCCGCACCGCCGCCAGGGCGGCCGGGCCGTCCTCGTCGGCCTCGGCGATGTCCAGGGCGGCGGCGACCCGGTCGAAGACCTCCTCGAAGGAGTCGAAGAGCCGGGACCAGCGGTAGACGGCGATGTCGCCCAGGTCGACCTTGCTCATGAGGAACGCGGACGCCTCCGCGCACCGGCCCTCGGCGGCCATGATCTTGCCCAGCTCGATCTTGCAGTCGAGGTGCCGCCCGTTCTCCCACCCCTTACGCAGCCACTCGGCGGCCTCCTCGGTCTTCCCGTCCTCGCGCAGCAGCACCCCGAGCCCGTACGCGCACCCCGCGTCGTACTCCGCGACGGCCCGGTAGAGGGCGTCCGCCGCCTGCCGGTCGCCCCGGATCTTCCGGTACCGGGCGAGGGTGTAGTGCGACCAGATGTCCCCGGCCTCGACGGCCCGCTCCCAGTAGGAGATGCCCTCGTCGATGATTCTGCCGAACACGAAGAAGTCCGTGTGCCGGTGGGCGGCCTTGGCATCCTTGGCCAGAGCGGCGGCGACCAGCGCCTCGCCCCGGGTCTGTATGTCGTCCTGGGTGGTCATGGGCGCATGGTGCCAGCCGAGTTGGCGCCCGTGCGGACCGGGTCCGGGTGCTTCACACGTCCTGCGCACCGCCCACGCCCGCCGCCGCACGTGGGCGCCCCGCCCCGCCTCGCACACGTGGCGCCCGCGTCTCCCCCGCGCTGCGGGCCCCGGCCCCTCGCCCGCGCGGCCGGCGCACACCGCGCGGACGCCCGGCCGGGCCGCCCGGAGCCGTACGCGTACGGCCGGTGTCGCGCACGAGACCCGCGTCACACCGCGCGCCCCGGTGTCACAGCCTCGCCCGCCGTCTCGTCCCGGGAATGAACGCACCACAGCGACCCCGAGGAGCACACCGTGAACGCTCGCCTCGACTACTTCGCCAACCCCGTCGCCGGCAAAGCGCTCAAGTACTTCATGGCGTGCGGCCGGGAGGTGAAGGACCTGCCGCTGCCCGCCGCCACGCAGGAGCTCGTCGCCCTCCGCGTCAGCCAGATCAACGGCTGCGCCGTCTGCATCGACATGCACACGAAGGACGCCGTCGCCGCCGGGGAGAGCGCGGTGCGGCTGAATCTCGTCGCGGCCTGGCGGGAGGCGGCCGTCTTCACCGACGCCGAGCGCGCCGCCCTCGCCCTCGCCGAGCAGGGCACGCGTACGGCCGACGCCGGGGCCGGGGTGGACGACGAGACGTGGGCGTGGGCCGCCGGGCTGTACGACGAGGAGCAGCTGACCGCGCTCGTCATGCTGGTCTCGTTCATGAACGCGGTGAACCGGCTGAACGTCATCACACGGCAGCCGGCGGGCGATTACCGGCCCGGACAGTTCCACTGATCCGGACGACCACGGAAGGGGAACCGCGCATGGGCAAGGCCGAGGAGTTCGAGGAGCTGCGGGCGCTGCTGTTCTCGATCGCGTACCGCGTCCTGGGCAGCGTCACCGAGGCGGAGGACGCCGTCCAGGAGACCTGGCTCCGGTACGACGCCTCGGCCACCCGGCCGGATTCGGTGAAGGCGTTCCTGTCCACCACGGTGACCCGGATCGCGATCGACGTGCTGCGGTCGGCCCGGGTGCGGCGGGAGGAGTACGTGGGCCCGTGGCTGCCGGAGCCGCTGCTGGAGGACCCGTACGCGGACCCGGCGCGCGCGGCCGAGCTGGCGGACTCGGTGTCGATGGCGTCGCTGCTCCTCCTGGAACGGCTGAGTCCGCTGGAGCGGTCGGTGTTCGTGCTGCGGGACGTCTTCGCCTTCGGCTTCGGGGACATCGCGGCGGCGGTGGGCCGCTCCGAGGCGGCCTGCCGCCAGCTGCTCGTACGGGCCCGCCGCCACATGCGCGAGGGGCGGCCCCGGTTCGAGGCGGACCGCGCGGAGCAGCGGGAGCTGGCGGGCCGGTTCTTCGACGCGCTGTCCCGGGGCGATGTGGAGGGGCTGCGGAGCCTGCTCGCCGCCGACGTCCGGCTCGTCGGGGACGGCGGCGGCAAGGCACCGCAGCTGGCCAGGACCGTCGTCGGCGCGGAGAACGCGGCCCGGCTGCTCGCCACCGTCTACCCCCTCATGGCCGAGGCGGGCATCACCTGCGAGCCCCGCGAGGTCAACGGCCGGCCGGGCGCGCTGTTCCGGGTGCGCGACGGCCGCGTGCTCCACATCCTGTCCCTCGACGTGCTGGACGGCCGCATCCGGACGGTCCGCTCGGTGATCAACCCGGACAAGCTCGGCCACCTGGGTCCGGTCGCGGACGCGTGGCAGGCGGACCGCGAGGTGAAGGCGCTGCGCGGGCGGGCCTCCCGTGCGGAGTGAGACCGCGCGGCGCAGCCCGGCCTCAGCACCCGGGCGCCGGCCGCCCCTCACCGGGCGATCAGCAGGTGGGCGGCGAGTCCGACGATGACGGCACACGACACCAGGGAGGTGGCCAGACGGCCGCGGGGGCCCGTCAGCACCCGGCCGAGCAGGGCTCCGCCCGCCGCGAGCAGCAGTTGCCAACTGGCGGAGGCCGCGAAGGCAGCCAGGACGAACACGGCCTGGCTCCAGTGGTCCGGCGCGGTGGTCCCCTGGCCGGCGAGCACCAGCGCCGCGAAGTAGATCACGGTGATCGGGTTCATCATCGTGATGCCCAGCAATGCCGCGTAGGCCCGCACCGGACTCATCTGCCCGCGGTCATCGCTGTCCGTGGCCGCCCGCCCCCGGTACTGGACGAGGGCCGTCACCGCACTCCGGCCCGCCAGCGCGACGAGCACCACGGCCGAGGCCCAGTGCAAAGGCGCCGTGACCGGGTGGAGGGCGGGCGCGAGCGCCGAGCCCCCGATCACGGCGATGAGCGCGTACAGGCCGTCAGCGGTGGCGACGCCCAGAGCGGCACACGTCCCGACCCGCAACGACGTCCGCGCGGTGAGGGCCACGAGATACGTCGCGACCGCTCCCACGGGCATGGCGATGCCATAGCCGGCCAGGAGCCCCGCGACCAGGGCCGCGCTCACGCGCGGTGCGGTGCCGGCCTCCCCGGACGGCCGGGCTGCTGCCGGCCCCGCCCCGCGGCAGCGGAGGAGGTCAGCGGCAGCACGGAAACAGCGGTCGTGGTCATGGGCAGATCCTCGGCCGCGCCCGGCCGGCCGCGCAACCCGATAACAACGGGTCCGCCGCGGCCCCTTGGGCCCGGGCGCCCCCGTTACGCGCCTTCGGCTGCCGCCCTCGCCGCGCGTTCGACCTTCGCGCGGTGCGCCTCCCAGTACGCGTCGTCCTCCTGCGGTTCGGGGTACGCGGCCGTCCTGCCCGTCGCGTGGTCGAGCTGTTCGCGGAGGATGTCGGCGTGGCCCGCGTGGCGGGCGGTCTCGCCGTGCATGTGCACCATGACGTCGAACAGCCGCACCTCGGGCTGCCGCCACCACTCCACCCGGCCGGGCGCGTCGAGCGGCAGCGCGGCGATCGTCGCGTCGGTGTGCGCCCACACCCGCCGGTACAGGCCGACGATCTCGTCCCGTGTCTCCCCCTCGGCGGCCCACATGTCCCGGCTGGCCGGTTCGTTGTCGTCCCACCGGGGAAGCGGCTCGGGGAACGGCCGCCCGAAGACGTCCCCGAAGTAGCGGGCCTCCCAGAACGACAGGTGTTTGACGAGCCCCAGTAGATTGGTCCCGGTCCAGGTCAACGGCCGCCGGATGTCGTACTCCCCGAGCCCGTCGAGCTTCCAGACCATGGCTTCGCGCGCGGTGCGCAGGACGTAGTGGAGACGGTCTTTCGCCGCGTCATCGATCATGTGCACGGACTCTGCCATCAGGGGGACCCGTCCGGGCGCCGGACCGATGACTTTTCCCGCACCGCACAGTCTGAACCCGTGTAAAGCCCGCCGCACGAACGCGGCCCATACCCCGAGGACGTCATGCGCACACTCATCAGCACCGCCTTCGTCTCCCTCGACGGCGTCGTGGAGGCCCCCGGCGGCGAGCCCGGTTACCGGAACTCCGGCTGGACCTTCAAGGGCATCGACTTCCTGCCCGAGGCGTACGGGATCAAGGGCCGGGAGCAGGAGGAGGCCGGGGCGCTCATGATGGGGCGGGTCAGTTACGAGGCGTTCAGCCCCGTGTGGCCGGGCATGGAGGAGTTCGCCGGCTACAAGGCGATGCCCAAGTACGTGGTGTCCTCCACGCTCACGGAGGACGGCCTCGTGGACACCTGGGGCGAGACGCACATCCTGCGCTCCCTGGACGAGGTCGCCGCGCTGAAGGAGACCGACGGCGGCCCGGTCATCGTCCACGGCAGCGCCACCCTCAACCGCGCGCTCTCGGACGCCGGTCTGATCGACCGCTACCACCTCCTGGTCTTCCCGCTCCTCCTCGGCGCCGGAAAGCGCCTGTTCAGCACGGCCGACAAGGACACCCAGCACCTGAAGCTCGTGGAGCACGAGGCGTACCCGAACGGCATCCAGAAAAACGTCTTCGACGTGGTCCGCTGAGACCGGCGCGCCGACCGCTCTACCCCACGACGAGAGGAGCACACACCATGCGCAAGATCATCGTCTCCACGTTCCTGACGCTCGACGGCGTGATGCAGGCCCCCGGCGGCCCCGACGAGGACCCCGAGAGCGGCTTCCCGCACGGCGGCTGGCAGAAGCCCACGTTCGACGACGGCGTCGGAGAGGCGATCGCCGGCTGGTACGAGGACACCGACGCGATGCTCCTCGGCCGCAAGACGTACGACATCTTCGCCTCGTACTGGCCGACCGCCGACCCGGACAACCCGTTCACGGAACGCATGAACTCCATGCACAAGTACGTGGCGTCCCGCACCCTGTCATCCGTGGACTGGCAGAACTCCACCCTCCTGGAGGGCGGCACCGCCGACGCCGTACGCCGCCTCAAGCAGACCGAGGGCCGCAACATCAACGTCGTCGGCAGCGGCGACCTGGCCCAGACCCTCATGCGCGAGGACCTGGTGGACGAGTACCGCCTCACCATCCACCCGGTCATCCTCGGCACCGGCAAACGCCTCTTCGCGGACGGCGCGATCCCGACGGCCCTGGAACCGGTGAGCGTCACGGCGACGAAGGGCGGCACGGTCTGCGCCGTCTACCGGCCTGCGGGACGGCCTGCGTACGACAGCTTCTAGCCACCATAGGGACAACGGACCGGGTGGCCTGGTTCGGCTTCGTCGTACTCCAAGGCGTACAGCTCGTACGGGACGGATCCGTTGTCGGTCTGCCGGTCGGATGTGCCTATGCGGACGAACCCCGCTTTGGCCAGGACGCGGCCGGAGGCGGGGTTGTCGGGGTGGTGCATGGCCTCCAGCCGGTTCGGGCCGGCGGTGGTGAAGGCTACGGAGACGACCTGGCACACGGCCTGGGTGGCGTAGCCGTGGCCCCAGGTGTCTTCGCGGAGGATGTAACTGATGGTGCCCACGGTGGGGGTGCGTCGCCGGAGGGAGATCATGCCGATCATCTCGTGCGCGGTGAGGATGGCCCAGCTCCATTGTGCGCGCGGGGTTTCAGCGGCTCGGCCGAGGGCTGCGCGGATCTTCTGGTGTGCCTGGTCGAGCGTGAGAGGTTTGCCGGTGGTGTGCCGGATGGAGGCGCCGCTGTAGACGCGGGTGAGGGCGCGCGCGTCGTCGGGGCGCAGGGCGCGCAGGGTCACCATGCGGTGGCCAGTTCCGTCGCGGTGGGCCGGTCGGCGGGGTCGGGGGCAAGGCATACGGTGATGGCGTCCTCGAACGCGGGGAACGGCCACGGGCGGACATCGCGCGGTGCGGTGGTGGTGCCCTTGGCGATGGCCGCCAGCTTCTCCGGTCGGTCGGTGGCTTCGTCGTAGCGGACGGGGCGGTGGCCGGTCCAGCACCAGAACAGGGAGGCGCCCAGACTCCAGATGTCGGCGGCCGGGTGCGCCTGGATGTGGGTGTCGGCGGGGGCGGTGAGGATCGCGGTGGCGATCTCCGGGGCGGTGGTGTGGGTGAGGGCTCCCCGGTACGGAACAGGGCGGTGGTCGTCGGGGCCGCAGGCGAGGGCATAGTCGATGACCGCCGCCCGGCCGTCGTTCGTGACGAGGGTGTTGGTGGGCTGGACGTCGGCGTGAACCCAGCCGGCGGCGTGCATCCGGGCGAGGTGGTGTGTCCAGCTGCGGGCGATGCCCGTGAGCCCGGACCGGACCGAGGCGCGGTCTCCTTCCGGGCTACGGGCCGGGGCGAGCGCGTGCCACAGGGCTGTGCCGTCGATCCAGTTGACGGCCAGCCACCTGCCTGCCTCCCACGTCCCGGCGCCCACCCGGTAGTCGGGGCTGAGGGCTCCTGCGGCCGTGAGGCGCAGGAGATGGTCGTCCTCCTGCGCCATCTCCGCGGCCTTCTCGTGGGCGGTGTCGTCGTCGGGGTTGTTGGCCTTCACGGCGACCGCTCCTCGGGGGCCCTGGACCTTCCAGGCCCGGGAGCCGCGCCGGTCGCTCAGGAGCTGGATCGCGGCCGGGTTGCCGGTGTGGCCGGCGAGGAGGGCGAGGGCTTCGGCGGGGGGATGTGGAACCCGGCCCATGTGCGGATGTCCTTCCACTGGGTGGGGATGTGCTCGAACACGTCGCGTCCGTCGTCGTCGGCCGAGGCGAGCGCGGCGGCCAGGTCGGGGGTCGCGTGCAGGAAGCGGGGGTCGCGGCGGCGGACGGCGGCCCGCACGGGGAGGAACGAGGCGGGGGCGGCCGGGGTCCGGTGGCCGGCCCCGGTGACCTCCTCTTCGCCCGCGTAGAACTTGCCGAACATCACCCCGACCGGTCCGTAGACGTTCTTCAGCACCCAGTGCGGCCAGGCCAGCAGGCCCCTGTGTCCGGTGCCGGGCACCTCGCCCACCAGGACGATGTTCTCGCACCGCAGAAGGCCGTGGGGCCGGCTCAGCAAGGGCCTCAGCCACTCCGCGGCTTGGACGCCCGCGTGGAAGAGCTCAGCCTGGACGGCTTCGGCGTCACCTTCGGCGCGGTAAACCGTCCACGTTGTCAGACCCCGTCCGAGGGAAGGGGCGAGGTAGGGGCAGTGAGCGGTCATCCGGCGTGCGTACTCACCGATGTCCACGGACCGGGGCCGGGCGGTGCCGGCCTCAACGAGGCGCAGCGCCCCGGCGGTGGGCCGGGGCGCTGCGCTGGCACGCTTGGTGGTCACCGGCGGGTGGTCTCCGGCTGGTCGGGCGCGATGTCGCCGTCGCCACCGGCGGGACCGCAGTCCCACTCGGCGACCACGATTCCGCTTTCCCGGTAGCGGGCGATGGCGGCCCGGTCGACGTTGCCGTCGGCGTCGGTGAACCAGATCTCTGGCAGCGGCCCGTACGCCTCTTCGTAGGTGGTGACCCAGGCGATCGGGCCGTGGCCATTGTTCGGGACGTGGCGGATCGGCCGCCCGGCACTCTCCAGGCACAGGGCCTCGTAGGCCGGGGTGCCGAGCAGGTCGTGCCACGCCTTGTCCACGGCCGGGGAGAACATTTCGGGTGCGCTCCGGCCGTTCGTGAAGCGTTGGCCGGTGATGGTCAGGAACCGGCGCAGCTCGGTCGTTGCGGTGCTCATGGTGGTGCTCCTCTCGGTGTCGAGTGGTGCTCGCTCGACGCTACGGATGCCACCGGTCCAGCCTCAACGAGATTGCGGGCAATTGCGGAACTTCACTCCAGGGCGTCGATCGCAGCCCGGATGAGGTCGCGGGCTGCGTCGCCGTAGACGGCCATCTTCGCCAGGCCGGTGAACGCCCTGGCGTAATCGGCGAGCTCGCGCGGCTGCTTGACCTTGATCTCCGCCGTCAAGGTCTCCACCACGGCGGTGGTGTCGTCGTGGAGGTAGAACGCCTCCAGCGGCCACACCGTGCGTCGCGCGGTGAACGGAATGATCCCCAGCGAGACGGAGGCGAGTGGCATCACCGTCAGGAGGTGACGCAGCTGGCCACGCATCGCGTCGGGGGCGGCGGTGCGGTAGCGCAGGACGGATTCCTCGACGAGGACGACGTAGCGGTGGCCGCCCTCGTAGAGGAACCGGGAGCGCGCGACGCGGGCGGCGACCGCTTCGGCCACATCGTTGGGGGTGCCCTGGAAGGCGGTGATCTGCTCCATGAGGGCGGTAGCGAAGCTGGGGGTCTGCAAGAAGCCGGGCGGGACGTTGGAGACGTAGACGCGGCAGACGCGGGTCTGCTCGTGCAGGGTGTTCCAGTCCTGCTGGACCTTGCGCATCCCGTCTTTATGCAGGCGGCGCCACTCCAGATACATGGAGTCGACGGCGCGGGCGGTGGCGATGAGGTCGTCGGCCTGGTCGTCCGCGCCGCACGCCGCGCACCAGGCGCGGATGTCCGCGTCGGAGGGCGGGGCGTCGCCCTTCTGGATGCGGGTGGTCTTCGCGGGATGCCAGCCGCACCGGGCGGAGAGGTCCTTTCCGGTGAGGCCGGCGTCCTTTCGCAGGTGCTGCAAGCGCACGGCCAGCGCCTCACGGGCTGCCTGTGCACTGGACGATGGAGATGCGGTCATGGGGCTGCTCAGGGGGCCTGGACGGTGTACTTCTCGTGCGGGATGCCGCGCTCCCACACCGTCTCGAAGGCGGCGTGGCACAGCGTGACGGCGGCCGGGGCGGTGGTGCGCTCCTTGCCGTCCGGTGCCCAGTCGCCGGTGCCGGTGAAGTGGTGGAACTGCACGAGTCGGCCGTCCAGGAGCCAGAAGTCGTTACCGGGCAGCGGAATGTCGGAGGCGCGGCGGCGGGGAAGCCAGCGCACGTCCTCTCCGGCCCGGAGGTTGAGAGGGGTAATGGCGTGCTCGTAGCGGATGTAGTCGGTGACCGGCTCGGAGACAATCCGCGCACGGCGCATGACCACGCCACGGGCGACCGCGTCCGTCACGAGCGGCATCCACTGGGGCCAGAACGAGCGAGCCGGGTCGAGGTTCGCTACGCCCGTGCGCAGGAAAGCGGCGTAGTCCTCCGTTTCGTCGCCGACGGCGTACAGGTCGCGCATCTCCAGGTGGACCGCTGTGTGGTGGGTGTCGGCGAGAAGCTCAGCGAACGTCGCGGTGTCCAGCTGCTGTGCGTTCAGCGGCATCGCACGCCTCCCTCAGAATCTGCACCATACGGAACGGAAACCGGATCACCCGCTCGTGCGGTGGAATCCCCGTCCTGTGTCCGGCCACCCACTCGGTGGAACCGACCAGGGCCTTGAGGAGGACGTCGGCTTCCTCACCCTGGAGAACCAGGTCCGCGCTCTCCTCTTCCACCCACACCGTCGGTGATCCCTCGCCGCCAGTGTTCGGGTCGATCCCGACGAACCGTAACGTCATCACGTACTCCCCTTGAGTCGGTTGCGCGCAGTTGCGCAGACCGTCCCGCAGGCCGAGACCGGTGTCAAGGGCGCGTCGTGGCAGGCACGTTCAGGTCCTGACCGATTCGTTCGGCCAGTGTGGGCATCCCGCACTCTGACGTCCGAGTACCGCCGCACCCCCACCCGGTCATCCTCGGCACCGGCAAACGCCTCTTCGCGGACGGCGCGATCCCGACGGCCCTGGAACCGGTGAGCGTCACGGCGACGAAGGGCGGCACGGTCTGCGCCGTCTACCGGCC
>NZ_VJNO01000038.1 GCF_007096885.1 Streptomyces sp. 130
GGCCGTCGGACGCCCGGCGCATCGAGGCCACGGGCTGGACCGCCTCGGCCGGCTGACCGCCCCCCGGAACGCGGGGGGGGGGGGGCCCGCCCCCCCCCCCCCCCCCGCCCGCCCCGCCCCGGGGCGGGGGGGGGGGGGCCCCCCGGGCCGGCCCCCCCCCCCCCCCGGGGGGGGGGGCGCCGGGGGGGCGGGGGCCCCCCCCCCCCGGTTTCGGGAAGGGGCGCGGCGGACACCGCCCGGAGAACGGGCCCCCTCCGCGCCGCCCGCCGCGCCCCGCTCACACGCGTTCGAGGATCGCCGTGACCCCCTGGCCGCCCGCCGCGCAGATCGAGATCAGCCCCCGGCCCGGGGCGTCCCGCTCCGCGAGGAGCTTCGCGAGGGTGGCGACGATGCGGGCGCCCGTCGCGGCGAACGGGTGGCCGGTGGCGAGCGAGGAGCCCGCCACGTTCAGCCGGTCCCGGTCGACGGGCGCGAGCCCCTGCTTCTCCCAGGCGGCCAGCGTGGCCAGCACCTGGGAGGCGAACGCCTCGTGGATCTCGAAGAGGTCGAAGTCCTCGGTCCCGAGCCCGGCCCGCTCCAGCAGCCGGGGCACGGCGTACGCGGGCGCCATCAGCAGCCCGTCCTCGCCCTTCACGTAGTCCACCGCGGCGGTCTCGTACAACGAGAGGTAAGCCTGCGGTTCGAGCCCGTGCGTCTCGGCCCACTCCTCGCTCGCCAGGAGCACCGTCGCGGCGCCGTCGGTGAGCGGCGTCGAATTGCCCGCGGTCATCGTCGCGCCGGGGCGGTCCGTGCCGAAGACCGGTTTCAGTGTGGCGAGTTTCTCCACCGTGGAGCCGGGGCGCAGGTTCTGGTCGCGCTCCAGGCCCTGGTACGGGACGACGAGGTCGTCCAGGAAGCCCCGTTCGTACGCGGCGGCGAGCCGCTGGTGGCTGGTGGCGGCGAGGCGGTCCTGCTCGGCGCGGCCGATGTTCCACTGGCGGGCGGTGAGCGCCGCGTGGTCGCCCATCGAGAGACCGGTGCGGGGTTCGGCGTTGCGCGGGATGTCCGGGACGAGGTGCCGGGGGCGTACGCCCGTGAGGGCCTTCGCGCGGGCGCCCGCCGACTTCGCGCGCCGGACGGAGAGCAGCAGCCGGCGCAGTTCGTCGTTGACGCCGAGCGGGGCGTCGCTCGTGGTGTCCGTACCGCCCGCGATCGCGGAGTCGATCGCCCCGAGCATGATCTTGTTGGCGGCGGCGATCACCGCCTGGAGGCCCGTGCCGCACGCCTGCTGGACGTCGTACGCGGGGGTGCGCGGGTCGAGCCGCGAGCCGAGGACCGTCTCGCGGGCCAGGTTGAAGTCGCGGCTGTGCTTGAGGACCGCGCCCGCCGCGAACTCGCCGACGCGCTCGCCGTGGAGCCCGAAGCGGTCGACCAGTCCGTCGAGCGCGGCGGTCAGCATCTGCTGGTTGGAGGCCCGGGCGTAGGGGCCGTCGGAGCGGGCAAAGGGGATGCGGCTGCCGCCGATGACCGCGACGCGGCGCGGCTGCGGGAGTGCGAGGGGAATCATCTCGACCAACTCATCTCGACCAGCTCCTGACTCTTGAGTAACCTTACTCCAGAGTAAATCTACGACCGAGCAGGGAGTCTGGACAATGGCCGACCGCTATCTGCACCTGACCGGCACGGCACCCGGCAAGTTCCTCACCCGGAAACTCGGTCTCCCGCAGCCCGCCCGGCTGCGCCGCTGGACCCTGGAGACGCCGGCGCTCACCGGCCCCGTCGTCCACCTCACCGCCGGGGCCTCCGCCGTCACCGAGGAGCTGGCCGCGGCCCTCACCGCCACCGGCCTGGAGGTCGTCGCCCGCGCGGACCGCCCCGCCGCCCTGGTGCTCGACGCCACCGCCGTGGACACCGCCGCCGGGCTCGGCGCCGTACACGCCGCCCTCCACCCGGTCGTCCGCTCGCTCGCCCCCGGCGGCCGGGTCGTCGTCATCGGGGTGCGGCCCTCACCGGAGGACCACCACCAGGCCGCCGCCCAGCAGGCCCTGGAGGGCTTCACGCGCTCGCTCGGCAAGGAGATCGGCAAGGGCGCCACCGTGCAGCTGGTCCGGATCGCCCCGTCCGCCGTCGCCTCCGCCGAGTCCACCCTGCGCTTCCTGCTCTCGCCCCGGTCCGCTTACGTCAGCGGCCAGGTCATCGAGGTCACCGACGCCGCCCCCGACCCGGTCCGCGACTGGGCCGCCCCGCTCACCGGCCGGACCGCCCTGGTCACCGGCGCCGCCCGGGGCATCGGGGCCGCCGTCGCCTCGGTCCTGGCCCGCGACGGCGCCCGGGTCATCTGCCTGGACGTCCCCCAGGCCCAGGAGGACCTGGTCCGCACCGCCGACCGCCTCGGCGCCACCGCGCTCCCCCTCGACATCACCGCCGGGGACGCCGCCGACCGCATCGCCGCCGCCGCGCCCGACGGCCTCGACGTCCTCGTCCACAACGCCGGCATCACCCGCGACCGCCGGCTCGCCAACATGGCCGCCGACCGCTGGGCCCAGGTCATCGACGTCAACCTGGACAGCGTCCTGCGCACCACCGACGCGCTGCTGAAGGCGGGCACGGTCAACCGGGGCGGCCGGATCGTCGCCACCGCCTCCATCGCGGGCATCGCCGGCAACAACGGCCAGACCAACTACGCGGCCAGCAAGGCCGGGGTCATCGGCCTCGTCCGCTCGCTGGCCCCGCGCGCCGCCGCCGACCACGGCGTCACGGTCAACGCCGTCGCCCCCGGCTTCATCGAGACGAAGATGACCGCCGCCGTCCCGCTCTTCATCCGCGAGGCCGGCCGCCGGATGAACTCCCTGTCACAGGGCGGCCTCCCGGTCGACGTCGCCGAGACCACCGCCTGGTTCGCCCAGCCCGCGTCCGCCGCCGTCAACGGCCAGATCGTCCGGGTCTGCGGCCAGAGCCTGCTGGGGGCGTGACCCGATGAGCCTGACCCTCTCGCTGGCCCGGGGCGCCGTCACCTCGCCCTTCAAGCGGGCCGGACGCCCCGGCGCCACCCTCCCCGCCGGCCGCCTCCGCCTGCCCGCCGCGCCCCTCGCACCCGGCCGCCTCGCCGCGTACCGCACGGTCTGCGGCTTCCCGGCGACCGGGCCGCTGCCGGTGACCTACCCGCACGTCCTGGCGTTCCCGCTGGCCATGCGGCTGATGACCCGCCGCGACTTCCCGCTCCCGGTCACCGGCCTCGTCCACACCTGGATCGAGATCACCGCCCACCGCACCCTCCGGCCGGAGGACCTGCTCGAACTCACGGTGTACGCCGAGAAGCTGACCCCGCACCGGCGGGGCACCGAGGCCACGGTGGTGACCGAGGCGCGCCTCGCGGGCGAGCTGGTGTGGGAGTCCCGCAGCGGCTATCTGTCCCGGCACGCGACGCGCACCGAAGCGGCCACGCCGGGACCGGGGGCGGGGGCGGGGGCGGGGGCGGGGGCGGGACCCGGAAAGCCCTCCGCGCCGGGACCCGGGGAGCCCACCGCGCCGCTCCCCGTCGTCGCCGAGTGGCGGCTGCCCGGCGACCTCGGACGGCGGTACGCGGCGGTCTCCGGCGACCGCAATCCGATCCACCTCCACCCGCTGACCGCCCGCCTCTTCGGCTTCCCCCGGGCCATCGCGCACGGCATGTGGACGGTCGCCCGCTGCCTGGCCGAAGCCCCCGACCCGGCCACGCTCCGCACCGTACGGGCCGACTTCCGGGCCCCGGTCCTGCTGCCCGCCACCGTCACGTACGCCGCCGAGGGCACGGCGTTCGAACTGCGCGGCGGCGGGGACGGGGCGCGGGTGCACCTCACCGGCACTACGGGCTAGGCACCTGCCACGGGCGGCCGTGCATCAGGTTCTCCAGGCCCGCCCAGGAGAAGTTCATCAGGGTCGCCGCCGCCTCCCGGGCCGAGACGCCCGGGGTCTCGTTGGCCCAGCCGGCCAGCGACTCGGCGGCGCCCACCAGGGCCTGCGCGAGGCCCGCCACGTCCCGGTCCGGGAGCGCCGGGTCGTGGTGCGCCTCGCGGGCGGCGGCGCCGATCAGGCCGGTCACGAACGCGACGATCTCCTCGCGCATCACGTTGACCTCGGTGGCGAACGGCTCCCCGTGCGTCCGCGCCTGCCGGTACAGCACGGCCCAGCCGTCCGGGTTCTGCGCGGTGTGCGTGAAGAAGGCCCGCAGCCCCTCCCAGAGCTGCCGGTCGGCCGGGAGCCCGGGCTCGACGGCCCCCTGCACGGCGGCCAGCAGCGCCCGCGCCTCACGCCGGATGCACGCGGTGAACAGCTCGTCCTTTGAATTCAGGTAGAGGTAGACCAGGGGCTTCGACACCCCGGCCAGCTCGGCGATCTCGTCCATCGAGGCGGCCCGGTACCCCCGCTGCCCGAACGTCTGCACCGCGGCGTCCATCATCTGCTGCTCGCGCACGGCGCGCGGCATCCGCTTGTTCCGCACAGCACCCACGTCGACTCCCTCCCGCCCCCGCAGCACTACTCCCCGGTAAGGGTACGGGGCCCGCGCGCGGACCCCGTCGTACCCCGCGACGCCGAGGGCCCCTCCCTCCGCGCGGGCGAACGCGGGAGAAGGGGCCCTCGGGCGGCACGGAGCGGTCAGGCGGCGACCGGGACGCGCTCCGGCTCGGTGTCGCGGGTCTTCTCGTCCTCGTCCACCGGGGAGGCGGAGGCCGAGTTGTAGGCGTCGTGGTCCAGGATCTTCTCGCGGGCCGAGACGATCACCGGGACGAGCGCCTGGCCGGCCACGTTGGTGGCGGTGCGCATCATGTCCAGGATCGGGTCGATGGCCATCAGCAGGCCGACGCCCTCCAGCGGGAGGCCCAGGGTCGACAGGGTCAGCGTCAGCATGACCGTCGCGCCGGTCAGACCGGCGGTGGCCGCCGAACCGATGACCGAGACGAACGCGATCAGGATGTAGTCACCGACGTCCAGCTGCACGTCGAAGATCTGCGCGATGAAGATCGCGGCGAGCGCCGGGTAGATCGCGGCGCAGCCGTCCATCTTGGTGGTGGCGCCGAACGGGACGGAGAAGGAGGCGTACTCCTTCGGGACGCCCAGGCGCTCGGTGACCTTCTGGGTGACCGGCATGGTGCCGACCGAGGAGCGCGAGACGAACGCCAGCTGGATCGCGGGCCAGGCGCCCTTGAAGAACTGGAGCGGGCTCAGCTTGGCGACGGTGGCGAGCAGCACGGGGTAGACGACGAACAGCACCAGGGCGCAGCCGATGTAGACGTCGGCGGTGAAGGTCGCGTACTTGCCGATCAGATCCCAGCCGTAGTCGGCGATCGCGTAGCCGATGAGGCCGACGGTGCCGAGCGGGGCGAGGCGGATGACCCACCACAGGGCCTTCTGGAGGAGTTCCAGGACGGCTTCGCTGAGGGTGAGGATCGGCTGCGCCTTCTCGCCGAGCTGCAGGGCGGCAATGCCGGCGACGGCGGCCATGAAGACGATCTGGAGGACGTTCAGCTCCGCGAACGGCGTGATGACGTTGTCCGGGACGATGCCGGTCAGGAAGTCGAGCCAGGAGCCGGCGTGCTCGGGGAGCTTGCCGTCCTTCGGGGTGAGGCCGGTGCCGGAGCCCGGGTTGGTGATCAGGCCGATCGTGAGGCCGATGGCCACGGCGATCAGCGAGGTGATCATGAACCAGAGGACGGTGCGGCCGGCCAGCCGGGCGGCGTTGTTGACCTTGCGCAGGTTGGTGATCGACACGACGATCGCGAAGAAGACCAGGGGCGCGACGGCCAGCTTCAGCAGCTGGACGAAGATGTGGCCGACCTTGTCGAGCGTGGTGTACAGCCAGTCGATGTCCTGGCTGCGGGCGAGCCAGCCGAGCAGGACGCCGAGGACCAGACCGGCGACGATCTGGGCCCAGAACGGGACCTTGGGTATGCGGAAGCCGGAGCCCGCGGGCTTCTCGGCGGTGGACGCGGGGTTCGCGGACACGGACACACTCCAGATGTGACGCATCGGGACGCACGGGGGCGCCGTGCGGGGGACGGGGGTGCGGCGCCCGCGTCGGGGGCGGCGCCGCTGCATGGTGCCGGAATCAGACGTTGCGGCAACAGACCGCGGACATACAGCGGCAGAGATCGACATGAAGGCGCTCCACGAGCGGGACGCTCGTGGCAGATCGGAGGCGCACATCAGTCTTCATGCCGAACACGTTAACACTTGAACTTTGAGGACCTCAAAGGACTTCTTTGGTACGGGAGAGCGTCCCGCACCACGCCCCCGGACACCCGGAATCCTCAACTCCGCCCGGAGACACGAAAAACCCCAGTACAGGAGCGACTGCTCCCGCGCTGGGGTTCGACGGAAAAAGGGTGCGGGGTGTGAGGAAGCTTACGTTCCCTTTACGGGGTCACGCCGTCCTCGCGCGTCCGGTTGGCCTCCAGGCGGGCCTTGGCGCGGTCCACGGAGGAGACGATCTGCTGGGACATCTCGTCGCGCTGCTTGCGCAGCAGGACGAAGCTGAGCGGCGCGGACAGCACCAGGGCGAGCAGGATGACCCAGACGACGTTGGACCCCCCGACCCCGGACGGCACCAGCCCGAAGTGGACGGCGACGGCGGCGACGACGAAGCAGCCGACGAAGATGCTGAGACGCATCGCGGTGTACCGGATCGTTGCGCTCGGCTTGGCAGCGGACACAGCTGGCCTTCTCTCTACGTACGACAGTCCTGCCCGACCAGTGAAGCATGCCCCGCAATCGATCGATTCGGTGGGCCGCGTCCCGGGCGCTCAGCCCAGCGGCAGCAGCATGTAGACGTCGTCCCGGTCGTCGCCCTCGGCCACCCGGATCGCGCCGGGGACGCGCCCGACCTCCTTGTAGCCGCAGGCGGCGTAGAAGCGGTCGGCGCCGGTGCCGCCCCGGCAGGTGAGCCGGATCGCCTCGATGCCCTCCGTCGCGCGCGCCGCGTCCGCGACGGCGGCCATCAGGTCGCGGCCGTACCCCTTGCCCTGGTGGCGGGGGTGGACCATCACGGTGTACGCCCACAGCCAGTGCCGCATCAGCCGGTGCGTGTTGCCGGTGAGGAACGCGGTCGCGGCGACCCGCCCCTCCTCGTCGCGGCCGACGACCAGCCGGGCCCGCCCCTCGGCCAGGGCCGCCTGGTGCTTGAGCAGTTCCGGCCGGACGTCCTCCTCCGACACGGGCGGCACGAAGCCCACCGCACCGCCCGCGTTGGAGACGTCGACCCAGAGCGCGACGATGCCGTCGCGCACGGCACGGTCGAGCACCGGAACCACTTCGAACGTAAGAGCCATGGCTGCAGATTAACGATCCACCGGAAGGGGGCGGGTGCCCGGCCGGTGTCCGGGACGCGGGAAAGCTCCGGCCGGGGACGGAGGCCGGAGCTTTCGTACGCGCGGCGTCGCGAGCGCGGCGCGCGCCGGGTCAGACCCGCATCGGCTGCGGCGACTCGCGCCGCTCCGCGTCCGGGCCCGGGTACTCGCGGATGATCTCGTACCGGGTGTTGCGCTCGACGGGCCGGAAGCCGGCGTCCCGGATCAGGCCGAGCAGGTCCTCGCGGGTCAGCTTGTTCGGCGTGCCGTAGTTGTCCGCGTCGTGCGTGATCTTGTACTCCACGACCGAGCCGTCCATGTCGTCCGCGCCGTGCTGGAGCGCGAGCTGCGCGGTCTGCACGCCGTGCATCACCCAGAACACCTTGACGTGCGGCACGTTGTCGAACAGCAGCCGCGAGACGGCGAAGGTCTTCAGCGCCTCGGCGCCGGTCGCCATCGTGGTCCGCGCCTGGAGCTTGTTGCGGACCTTGCCGTCCTTCATGTCCACGAAGTCGTGCTGGTAGCGCAGCGGGATGAAGACCTGGAACCCGCCGGTCTCGTCCTGGAGCTCACGCAGCCGCAGCACGTGGTCGACGCGGTGCCGGGGCTCCTCGATGTGCCCGTACAGCATGGTCGCCGGCGTCTTCAGCCCCTTCTCGTGGGCGAGCCGGTGGATGCGCGACCAGTCCTCCCAGTGGGTGTCGTGGTCCACGATGTGCCGGCGGACCTCCCAGTCGAAGATCTCCGCGCCGCCACCGGTCAGCGATTCGAGACCGGCCTCGATCAGCTCGTCCAGGATCTCCGACGCGGAGAGCTTGGAGATGGTCTCGAAGTGGTGGATCTCGGTGGCGGTGAACGCCTTCAGGGAGACCTGCGGCAGCGCCTCCTTGAGCGCGCTCAGCGACCGCGGGTAGTAGCGCCACGGCAGGGAGGGGTGCAGCCCGTTGACGATGTGCAGCTCGGTGAGGTTCTCGCCCTCCATGGCCTTGGCGAGCTTCACCGCCTCCTCGATGCGCATGGTGTACGCGTCCTTCTCCCCCGGCTTGCGCTGGAAGGAGCAGTACGCGCACGAGGCGGTGCACACGTTGGTCATGTTGAGGTGGCGGTTGACGTTGAAGTGGACGACGTCGCCGTTCTTGCGCGTACGCACCTGGTGGGCCAGCCCGCCGAGCCACGCCAGGTCGTCGGACTCGTAGAGCGCGATCCCGTCCTCGCGGCTCAGCCGCTCACCGGCTTCGACCTTCTGCTCCAGTTCGCGCTTGAGTCCCGCGTCCACCGTGCTCCTCGCAATTCCTCGCCGTACCGATCCCCGCCACCGTACGCCTACTGCTCCTCGGGGAGGTCTCCGACCCGGTTCTCCCACTTGGTGGAGAGCACGATGGTGGTACGGGTGCGCGAGACGCCCTTGGTGGAGCTGAGGCGGCGGATCGTCTTCTCCAGGCCGTCCACGTCACCCACGCGGACCTTGAGCATGTACGAGTCGTCGCCCGCGATGAACCAGGCGTCCTCGATCTCCGCGAGGTCCTTCAGCCGGTGCGCCACGTCCTCGTGGTCGGCCGCGTCGGAGAGCGAGATGCCGATGAGGGCCGTGACCCCGAGGCCGAGCGAGGCCGCGTTGACGGTGGCGCGGTAGCCCGTGATGACACCGGCGGATTCCAGCCGGTTGATGCGGTCGGTGACGCTGGGCCCGGAGAGCCCGACGAGCCTCCCGAGCTCGGCGTACGAGGCCCTGCCGTTCTCCCGGAGGGCCTGGATGAGCTGCCTGTCCACCGCGTCCATGTGACTGAAACCTTCCATTGTTCAGCAGTATCGCAAGTCTACGTGTAGAATCCAAGGCGCGCAGGCATTGAAGCCTGCAAATCTTCTCGCACAGCCAACAAACGCTTACGAATCTTCAGGAGTGACGACACCGTGTACACGATCGAGATGGCCTACGCCCGGATGCGCGAGCTTCAGGACCTGGCCAACCGCTCGCGTGCCCACCACCCCGCCGCCGCCCTCCGGGTCGACCGCGTCCGCGGCCCCCGGCGCGCGCCCAAGAAGCGCTGACCGCTTCCGGGACCGGCCCGTATCAGGCCGGATCAGCCCGGATCGGGCCCCATCAGGCCCGGATCAGCCCGGGGAACCACCCCCCAGTTCCCCCTCCCAACGGCGGTACAGCCGGTGCGGCACGCCCGCCGCGTCCAGCACCCGCCCCGCGACGAAGTCCACCAGATCCTGGATGTGCGTCGCCCCCGCGTAGAAGCCCGGCGAGGCGGGCAGCACCACCGCGCCCGCCTCGTCCAGGGCCACCAGCTGCTTCAGCGTCTGCCCGCTCAACGGCGTCTCCCGGACCGCGACGACCAGCTTCCGCCGCTCCTTGAGCGTCACGCTCGCCGCCCGCTGCAACAGGTCCTTCGACAGCCCGAGCGCCACCCCCGCCACGCACGCCGTCGAGGCCGGGACGATCAGCATCCCCTTGGCCGGATACGACCCCGAGGACGGCCCCGCGGCCAGATCACCGGCCGCCCAGTGGCGTACGCCCGACAGGTCCACGTCGAAGGTCTCCGGCTTCCCGTCCGCGCCCCGCGCCAGCCAGGCCGCCAGGTCCTCGCGCCAGTGCGCGTCGCGGTAGCCGATCCCGGTCTCATCGAGCACCGTCAGCCGCGACGCCCGGCTCACGACCAGGTCCACGCTCTCCCCCGCCGCCAGCAGCCCGCGCAGCACCGCGGCGGCGAAAGGGGTGCCCGAAGCGCCGGAAACCCCGACAATCCAAGGCATCCGCTGCTGTTGACTCACTGAAGTCCCGGAATCCACACCCCCGAGCCTATCCGGCCCCGCTCACACCGTGAGCCCGCGCACCACCAGGTCCAGCAGCGCGCACACGAAGAGCGCGATCCCGATGAAGCCGTTGACCGAGAAGAACGCCCGGTTCAGCCGGGACAGGTCGTGCGGGCGCACCACCCGGTGCTCGTACACGAAGGCGACCGAGACGATCACCATGCCGATCCAGTAGAAGACCTCCGCGTCCGTGGCCAGACCGAACCAGACCAGCAGGCCCGTCGTCACCACGTGGCACACCCGCGCGCCCCACAGCGCGGCCGGGATGCCGAAGCGCGCCGGGAAGGACAGCACCCCGTGCGCCCGGTCGGCCCGCACGTCCTGGCAGGCGAAGATCAGGTCGAAGCCGCCGATCCAGACGCCGACGGCGAGCCCCAGGATCACCGCGTCCCCCGACCAGCTGCCGGTGACCGCGATCCAGGCCCCGACCGGGCCCATGGCCTGGGCGAGCCCCAGGATGGCGTGCGGGAAGTTCGTGAACCGCTTGCCGTACGGGTAGACGACCATCGGGATCACCGCGACCGGCGCCAGCGCCAGGCAGAGCGGGTTCAGCAGGGCGGCGGCCCCGAGGAACACGACGACGGCGACGAGCGCGCCCGTCCACGCCGACCTCACCGACACCGCACCGGTCACCAGCTCACGGCCGGCGGTGCGCGGGTTGCGGGCGTCGATCTCGCGGTCGATGATCCGGTTCGCGGCCATGGCGAACGTCCGCAGCCCGACCATCGCGACGGTGACGAGCAGCAGCGTGACCCACTGGATCTCCCCGCCGTCGAGGAACATCGCGGTCAGGGAGGCGATGTACGCGAAGGGCAGCGCGAAGACGGAGTGCTCGATCATCACGAGCCGCAAAAAGGCTTTCACCCTGCTGTTCGGTTGTGCGGGCCCCGATCCCAGGGTCGCTTCGGCGGCGCTCACAGCCCGTACTCCTTCCACCGGCGGTCCACCAGGGCCGCCGTCCGCGGGTCCGACTCGACCATGTCCGGCCAGCCCCCGTCACGCGTGTACCCCTCCTCGGGCCACTTCCGCGTCGCGTCGATGCCCGCCTTGCCGCCCCAGAACTGCTGGTACGAGGCGTGGTCGAGGTGGTCCACGGGGCCCTCGGTGACCATCAGGTCACGGGCGTAGTCCGTGTTGCCGAGGGCCCGCCAGGACACCTCGTGCAGGTCGTGGACGTCGCAGTCGGAGTCCACGACGACGATCAGCTTCGTCAGCGACATCATGTGCGCGCCCCAGATCGCGCTCATCACCTTCTGCGCGTGCTTCGGGTACTTCTTGTCGATCGAGACGATCGCGCAGTTGTGGAAGCCGCCGGACTCCGGCAGGTGGTAGTCCACGATGTCCGGGACGATGATCTTCAGGAGCGGCAGGAAGAACCGCTCGGTGGCCCGCCCGAGCGGCCCGTCCTCGGTCGGCGGCCGGCCCACCACGATGGACTGGAGCAGCGGCTTCTTCCGCATGGTCACGCAGTCGATGGTCAGCGCGGGGAACGGTTCCTGCGGGGTGTAGAACCCGGTGTGGTCGCCGAACGGCCCCTCGGGGAGCATCCTGCCCGGCTCCAGCCACCCCTCGATGACGACCTCGGCGTGGGCCGGGACCTGGAGCGGCACGGTCTTGCAGTCGACCATCTCGATCCGCTTGCCCTGGAGGAACCCGGCGAACAGGTACTCGTCGATGTCCTCGGGCAGCGGCGCGGTGGAGGCGTACGTGACGGCGGGCGGCGCGCCGAACGCGATGGCGACGGGCAGCCGCTCCCCGCGCCGGGCGGCGACCTGGTAGTGGTTGCGGCTGTCCTTGTGGATCTGCCAGTGCATCCCGATGGTCCGCCGGTCGTGCCGCTGGAGCCGGTAGAGCCCGAGGTTGCGGATGCCGGTCTCGGGGTGCTTGGTGTGGGTGAGCCCCAGGTTGAAGAAGGAGCCGCCGTCCTTGGGCCAGGTGAACAGCGCGGGCAGCCGGTCCAGGTCCACGTCGTCGCCGGTGAGGACGACCTCCTGGACGGGCGCGTTCTCGCCCTTCACCTTCTTCGGCGGCACGTGCACCATCGACCCGAGCTTCCCGAAGGCCTCCCGGACTCCGACGAAGCCGTGCGGCAGCTCGGGCCTGAGCAGCCCGCCGATCTTCTCGCCGATCTCGCCGTAGGACTTCAGCCCGAGCGCCTTGAGCAGCCGCTTGTCGGTCCCGAAGACGTTCATGGCCAGGGGCATCGAGGACCCCTTGACGTTCTCGAAGAGCAGCGCGGGCCCGCCGGCCTTGTTCACCCGGTCGACGATCTCACCGACCTCCAGATAGGGGTCGACCTCGGCCTTGATGCGCTTGAGCTCGCCCTCGCGCTCCAGAGCCCGGAGGAGGGATCGAAGATCGTCGTAAGCCATGAGGTCAAGTTTGACATCCTCCCCGGCGACGGCCGCCGGGGCTCCCCGCGTCAGCCGTCGACCGGCGTGGTGCTACGCCGGTGGACCGACGCCCCGGTCGACGCGTCACGGCCCCGCCCGACGCCTGGCCCCACGCCCTGTAACCGGCCATGCCCGGCGGGCTCGTCGCCGCAGCCGGCGTCAACCGCTGCGCCGCGCGCATGGCCGAACCGCACCCGGATCCGCTCGCCGCCGGTTCCCACCTGCTCGCCGTGGGGCGTGAACGGCACCCGCTACTCTGGGCCCTTCACCGGGGCGGGGGGAATGCCCCGCCCACTCTCCTCGGGGGGACTTTTCCACCATGCTCCGGGCCTTGATCTACCTTCTGCCGCTGGCGCTGACGATCTTCGCTTTCATCGACTGCCTGAACACCCCGGAGGACGAGGCAAGGCACCTGCCGAAGATCGCCTGGGTCTTCATCATCCTGCTGTTCTGGATCGTCGGCCCGATCGTGTGGCTGGCCGCGGGCAAGGTCCGCCAGGCGCCCGCCGGAGGCCGTACGCCCTCCGAGTGGCACCGCAACCACCGCCGGCAGTGGGTGGCGCCGGACGACAACCCGGACTTCCTGAAGTCGCTGAAGGAGGAGAACAAGAAGGACGAGGCGCTCCTCAAGGACTGGGAGGCGGACCTGCGCCGCCGCGAGGAGGAGCTGAAGCGCCGCGAGAACGGCACCGAGGGCGCCTCCTAGGCGGCGCCCGCCGGGTCCAGGAGGCGGGCCAGCGTGCGGCGGCCCAGGGCGCTCATCGGCGGATTGCTCTTCGCGTAGTACCAGACCAGGCCCATCGCCTGCTCGAACGCCCACGCCCTGCCGCGCTCCCACTCCAGCTCGTCGCAGCCCAGCGCTCCCCGGAACACCTCGCGCGGGCCCGGGCCCAGCAGGTGCCAGGCGCCCACCAGGTCCAGCGCCGGGTCGGCCGGGCCGAAGCCGCCGGTGTCGAGGACGCCGCCGAGCCGGCCGCCCTGGACCAGGACGTTGCCCGGGATCAGGTCGCCGTGGCACATCACGTCGGGGCTCGTACGCGGCAGCTCCCGGAAGCCGGTCCACAGCGTGCGCAGCCGGGCCACGTCGAGCAGGCCCTCGCCCCTCTCGAAGCACGTGGCCATCCAGCCGTCGTGGTCGGCGATCACCCCGCCGCGCCCCTGCCCGCCGAAGGACCGGCCCCGCACGTTGGCGTCCCGGAGGCCGGCGACGAAGTCCGCGAGGTCCCGGGCGAAGGCGTCGGAGCCGCCCGGATCGGCCTCGAAGGCGTTGGTCCCCGGCAGCCAGGTCTGGACGGCCCAGGGCATGGGGTAGCCGGCTCCGGGCGCGCCGAGGGCGACCGGCTCCGGGACGGGGAAGCGGGTGGCCCGTGCCAGCTCGACGGCCGCCCGGGCCTCCTGTTGCAGGGCGGTCAGTGCCTCGGCGGGGGTGGCCCGGTGCAGCGGGAAGCGGGCGGAGAGGCGGTCACCGATGCGGAAGATGGTGTTCATCGTGCCGGTGGAGGCCAGGGGGCGGACGGCCTCGCCGGCCCACTGCGGGAACTGGTCGCGGATCAGGGACGCGACGGTCTCCGTGGTCACGTCCACCTGGTCGTCGTGCATGGTCACGTGCTGCCCCTCCCCCGGGGAACGACCGCTGCCCGCCCCGGCGGACCGGTGGCGGGCAGGCGGTGCAGCGGTGTGCGTCAGACGCCGGCGTACGAGTGCTTGCCGGTGACGAAGATGTTGACGCCGTAGTAGTTGAAGATCCAGCAGGCGAAGGCGATCAGGGCCAGGTAGGCGGCCTTGCGGCCCTTCCAGCCGGCGGTGGCGCGGGCGTGCAGGTACGCGGCGTACGCGACCCAGGTGATGAAGGACCAGACCTCCTTGGGGTCCCAGCCCCAGTAGCGGCCCCAGGCGTCGCCCGCCCAGATCGCGCCCGCGATGATCGTGAACGTCCACAGCGGGAAGACGGCCGCGTTGATCCGGTACGAGAACTTGTCGAGGGTCGACGCGGACGGCATGCGGGAGAGCACGGAGTGGGCGAAGGAGCCCGGCTCCCCGCCGTTCGCGAGCTTGTTCTCGTAGCTGTCGCGGAAGAGGTAGATCAGCGTGCCGATGCCGCCGATGAAGAAGACCGCGCCGCAGATGATGGCGGTGGAGACGTGGATCCACAGCCAGTACGAGTGCAGCGCGGGCACCAGCTGGTCGCTGGAGGTGTAGAGCACCGTGGTCGCGAGGCCGAGGTCCAGCAGGATGGCCGTGACCAGGATCAGGCCCATCCAGCGGACGTTCTTCTTCAGCGCGAGCAGGACCAGGTACGCGCCGACCGCCACCGTGGAGAAGGTGATGGAGAACTCGTACATGTTGCCCCAGGGGGCACGCTGCACGGAGAGCGCGCGGGCGACGACACCGGCCGCCTCGACCAGGAACGCGAGGACGGTCAGCGAGACAGCGATCCGCCCGTAGAGGTCGCCCTTGAAGGTGCCGCCGGCGGCGCCGGGCCCGTCCGGGACGTCCCGCGAGCCGGTGGCGGACCGGGTGATGACCTTGGGCTTCTCCAGGACGGCGGTGCCGCCGCCCTTGGTGGCGACCTGGACCTTCACCGTGCCGGCGGAGCCCTGCTCGGCGGTCAGCTCGGCGGCGGTGCGGCCGACCTTGCTGCGGCTGCCGAACACCCACTCCGCGATGTGCGCGAAGAAGGCCAGGGTGTAGACGGCCATCGAGGAATAGACCAGCACATTGCTGGTGTGCGCCAGGTTCTCGTTGGTTGCGGCGGCGAGATTCACTTCTCAGCCCCTTCGGCGGGTTCTACGGAGGACGCCTCGGCGACGTCGCTGTCGGTGCCGGGCGCGGTGGGCGCCTCGGCGTTGAGCGTGACCGCGAGGTCGGCCAGCTCCTCGGGAAGCTTCGCGGACTCGCTGCGGCCGAGCCCGGCCATCTCGACCACGGTGACGCCGTCGGCGCCGCGTACGGCCCGGATCCAGACGCGTCGGCGCTGGATGAACAGGGAGCCGGCGAGTCCGGCGATGGCGGCCACGGCGCCGGTGAGCGCCCAGCCGCTGGCGGGCTGCTCGGAGATCTGGAAGCTCGCCCACTCCTGGAGGCCCTCGAAGGTGATGGAGCCGGCCCCGTCGGGCAGCTTCATCGTCTCGCCGACGAGGAGGCGCTGCTTGAGCTGCTTGCCGTCGGCGTCCTTGAACTCCTTCATCTTGCTCGTGTCCAGCTGGTACACGTTCTGCGCGATGCCGGAGTCGACCCCGATCGAGCCGTGGTAGCCGTTGAGCGCGAGGACGGGGAAGTCGGCGGCCGGGAACTGGGAGAACATCGTGCCCTTGCCGTTGCCGGCGAAGGTCGGCACGAAGAACGCCTGGAAGCCCAGCTGCTCGGTCTTGCCGTTCTTGTCGCGGTAGCCGTCGAGCACCTTGATGGCGCCGCTCGACGTGACGTTGTTGTCCAGGGGCAGCAGCGGGACGGCGGCCTTGTAGACCTCCTTGCCCCGGCCGTCCTTGACGGAGACGACGGGGGCGTAGCCGTGGGCGTTGAGGTAGACCTTGGTGCCGTCGACGACGAGGGGTTCGTTGACCTTGATGACCTTCTTCTGCGGCTTGCCGTACGCGCCGTCGGAGAAGGTCACGCGCGCCTCGTACGTGCGCGGGGTGCCGATCTGCGGCCCCTTGCGCTCGTACGTGCCGATGAAGTCGTCCAGGGTGAAGCTGAACGGGGTCAGCTCGTCGTCGTCGTAGAGCGAGCCGGACTTGAAGTTGTCGTACTGGGTGGTCGTGTTGGAGAACCCGTCGCCCTCGACGACCAGCTTGGCGCCCTCGTACTTGAAGAGCTGGCCCCAGGCGAAGGCGACGAGCATCACGATGAGCGCGATGTGGAAGACGAGGTTTCCGGCCTCGCGGAGGTAGCCCTTCTCGGCGGCGACGGCGTCCCCGGCGAGGTGGGCCCGGTAGCGGCGCTTGCGGACGATCGCGAGCGCGGCCTCGTGGACCTGCTCCGGCTCGGCCTCGGTGCGCCAGGTGGTGTACGCGGGCAGCCGGGTGAGGCGCTTGGGCGCGCCCGGCGGGCGGCTGCGGAGCTGGCCGACGAAGGTGGCGGTGCGCGGGACGATGCAGCCGATGAGCGAGACGAACAGCAGGATGTAGATCGCGGAGAACCACACCGAGCTGTAGACGTCGAAGAACTGGAGCTTCTCGTAGATCGGCGTGACGAAGGTGTGCGCGTCCTTGAACGTCTGCACCTTCAGCTCGTCCACGCTGTTCTGCGGGATCAGCGAGCCGGGGATGGCGCCGAGCGAGAGCAGGAAGAGCAGGATCAGCGCGACCCGCATGGAGGTGAGCTGGCGCCAGAACCAGCGGAGCCAGCCGATGACGCCCATGGCGGGGAGGTTGGCCAGGGGCTCCTCGCGGGGGGCGGTGGAGAGCTGGGAGCCGGCGGCGCCGAGCTCAGCTGCGTTCTCCTGGTCCCGCTCCTGGGAGGGGTTGGACGTGGTGTTGCTCATTGGTACTCAGATCCCCACCTGGAAGCCGGCCGACCAGCCCTGTAGTTCCTGCATCATGCTGCCCCACGCGCCGGTGAGCAGGAGCAGCCCGGTCACGATCATCATGCCGCCGCCGATGCGCATCACCCAGGCGTAGTGGCGCTTGACCCACCCGAACGCGCCGAGCGCCTTGCGGAAGGCGACGGCGGCGAGCACGAAGGGGATGCCCAGGCCGAGGCAGTAGGCCACGGTCAGTACGGCGCCGCGTCCGGCGGTGCCCTGGTCCATCGCGAGGATGGACACCGAGCTGAGCGTGGGCCCCAGGCACGGGGTCCAGCCGATGCCGAAGAGGGCGCCGAGCAGCGGGGCGCCCACCAGGCCGGTCACCGGCTTCTTGTGGATACGGAATTCGCGCTGCGTCATCCACGGCATGAGGCCCATGAAGAAGACGCCCATGAGGACCATCAGCACGCCGAGCACCTTGGTGAGGGGCCCGCTGTTGGCCTGGAGGGTGTCGCCGAAGTAGCCGAAGAGGGCGCCGCCCGAGACGAAGACGGCGGTGAAGCCGACGACGAACAGCGAGGCTCCGGCGACCATCCGGCCGCGCCGGGCCTCGGCGAGGTCGGCGCCGCTGACCCCGGTGACGTAGCTGAGGTAGCCGGGGACGAGCGGCAGGACGCAGGGCGAGAAGAAGGAGACGAGCCCGCCGAGCAGCGCGATGGGCAGGGCGACCAGCAGGGCACCGTTCATGACGGTGTCGTTCTGCATGGCGGCGGCGAGGGTGCTCACCTGATCACTTCTCCGCGATCAGCGGGTCGAGCATCTTGTGCAGATCGGTGTCGTCCATCGGGCCGACGAAGCGGGCGGCGAGCTTGCCGTTCCGGTCGATGACGACGGTCGACGGGATGGACTGGAGCCGGAAGGTGCCCTTGGGGAAGCGGAGCAGGAGCTTCCCGGTCCGGTCGTAGAAGCTGGGGTAGGGGGTCTGGTGGCTCTCTTCGAACTGCACGGCGTTGCTCTTGGAGTTGTCGCGGGTGTTGATGCCCACGAACTGCACGCCCTTGTCCTTGGTGGCCTCGGCGACCTTCTTGAAGTACTTCGCTTCGAGCCGGCAGGGGGCGCACCACGAGCCCCAGACGTTCAGGACGATGATCTTGCCCTTGTAGTCGGCGAGGTCGAGCTGCTTGCCGTCCACGGTCTCGCCCGCGAGGTCCGGTGCGTCGACGCGCTCGTCCTGGGGCGCGGTGGCGATTCCGCCGGTGCCCGTGACGAAGTTGGTGTCGCCGCCGCCGGTGGTCTTGTCGCCGGAGTCGCACGCGGTCAGCGTCAGTGCGAGCGCGGCGGCCGCCAGGGGGGCGGCGAGCAGCGTGAAGCGGCGTCGGGGTGCGCGGCCATGGCTCATGTGAAAAGTTTCGCATGGCCGTTCCGGGGATCTTGGGCACCCCCCTCGGTGCCCGTAAAGCCCGTTGTCAGGCTCGTTTAAAGAAGGCGTTCCAGCCTCCCGCGGGTGCTTCGCCGACCTGGAGTGTACGGAGCTTGGCGAGGACCGCCGGGTCCTGGGCGTCGAGCCAGTCGACGAACTGCCGGAAGGAGACGAGGCGCACATCCGGTTTCCCGGCGATGTGCTTGAGGGTTTCCTCGACGGCGTCCATATAGATGCCGCCGTTCCACTCCTCGAAGTGGTTTCCGATGTAGAAGGGCGCGCGGTTCGTCTCGTAGGCGCGTTTGAATCCGCTGAGGTAGGACTGTGTGGCTTGTTCGCGCCAGCCGGGATAGCGGGAGGTCATTCCCTTGGTGGAGTTGTGCGACTGGTTGGCGAGGATGTTGTAGTCCATGGAGAGGACTTCGAAGGTGTGCCCGGGGAAGGGGATGCCCTGGAGCGGGAGGTCCCAGACGCCCTGGCGTTTGACGGGCCAGACCTGGGTGCCGCCGGGCGAGCTGGCGTCGTAGCGCCAGCCGAGCTTCCTGGCGGTGGGCAGCAGGTTGTCCTGGCCGAGGAGGCAGGGGGTCCGGCCGCCGACGAGTTCCTTGCGGTAATCGAAGGGGAGCGATTCCTCGCCGTCCCAGCCGGTGTTGGTGCGCCATTGGGTGACGAAGGAGATCGCCTGGTCGATTTCGCTCTGCCACTGGGCGGGGGTCCAGCGGGCGACCGATCCGGAGCCGGCGCAGAAATGCCCGTTGAAGTGGGTGCCGATCTCGTGGCCGTCGAGCCATGCCTGCCGGACGTTCTTCAGCGTTTCCTTGAGGTGGCCGTCGGTGAGATAGCCGATGTCGGAGGCGCCGACGGGGTTGTTCGGCGGGCGGTAGAGCGTTTTCTTCGATTCCGGCAGGAGATAGAGGCCGGAGAGGAAGAAAGTCATCGACGCGTCGTGTTCCCGGGCGAGTTCCAGAAAGCGCGGGAAGAGCCCGTTGCCGACTTCGCCGGCCCCGTCCCAGGAAAAGATCACGAACTGCGGCGGCTTCTGCCCGGGTTCCAGGGGCACGGGTGCCTGCGGCTGCTTGGGCTGCTTCCCGGTATAGGCGGTGGAACCGTCGCCGATGGCGCGGACGTTCTTCTTGTTCCCGGTGCCCTTCGAGGTTCCGCCGGCCGCCTTCTGTCCGGTCGCGCCCTGGTCCGGGCCCGGGCTTCCGTCTCCGGTGCCTGGGCCGGAGGAGCCGGTGGTGCCGCACCCCGCCATTCCGGCGGCGGCCGCGGCACCGAGACCGGCTCCGAGCAATCCCCTTCGGCTGATCTCACGCATGCGGCTTCCCATCTGCGGTCGTTTTGCCTTAAGTACATACAAACTGGCAAACGCTTAGATGGGAGGAGCCACACGGGGGTTCCCCCGGATAGCACAAAATTCTTTACGAAACCAGACCCGACGATGATCGAACGTAAGTGCTGATTTCGACCCGCAGGGCCGCTACGCCCCGAACCCCTTCGACGCGCCCTTCACCGGCTTGGCGCCGGCCCGCAGATGCGCGGGGACCAGATCGCGGGCCGGCTCCGAGTAACCGACCGAGACGATCTTGTCGCCCCGGTACGTGAAGCTGGTCAGCGAGGCGAGGGTGCACTGCCGCTTGCGCGGGTCGTGCCAGAGCCGGCGCCGCTCCACGAAGCTGCGGACGATCCAGATCGGGAGCTGGTGGCTGACGCAGACCGCCTCGTGGCCCCGCGCCGCGTCCTTCGCCGCGTCGAGCGCGCCCATCATGCGGACGACCTGCTCGATGTACGGCTCACCCCAGGACGGGCGGAACGGGTTCGTCAGGTGCTTCCAGTTGTCCGGCTTGCGCAGCGCGCCGTCGCCGACGCCGAAGGTCTTGCCCTCGAAGACGTTGGCGGCCTCGATGAGCCGTTCGTCCGTGGCGAGGTCCAGGCCGTGCGCCTTGGCGATCGGGGTCGCGGTCTCCTGGGCGCGCTCCAGCGGGGAGGCGACGGCGTACGTGATGTCGCGCTTCTCCAGGTGCTCGGCGACCCGGTCGGCCATCCGCCGGCCCAGCTCCGAGAGGTGGTACCCGGCCCGGCGCCCGTACAGCACGCCCTCCGGGTTGTGCACCTCGCCGTGGCGCATCAGGTGGACCACGGTGATGTCGTCGGGGTTCTTCTCGCTCATGCGGTGGCCTCCGAGGCGGCGCGGGCGGCGGCGGGCAGGGCGGCGGCGATGCGCTCGACGGCCTGCGCGTCGTGCGCGGTGGACACGAACCACGACTCGAACGCGGACGGCGGGAGGTAGACGCCCTGCGCCAGCATCGAGTGGAAGAACGGGGTGAAGCGGAAGGCCTCCTGCCGCTTGGCGTCCTCGTAGTCGCGGACGGGCCCGTCGGTGAAGAAGACCGAGAACATGTTGCTCGCCGCCTGGACGGTGTGCGCGACGCCCTCCTTGTCCAGGGCGGCACTCACCAGGCCCCGGATCTCCGCGGAGACCGCGTTCACCTTCGCGTACGCGGCGTCGTCAAGCAGTCGCAGCTGCGCGAGCCCGGCGGCGGTGGCGACCGGGTTCCCGGACAGCGTGCCCGCCTGGTAGACCGGGCCGGCCGGGGCCAGGTGCGCCATCACGTCCGCGCGCCCGCCGAACGCCGCGGCCGGGAAGCCGCCGCCCATGACCTTGCCGAAGGTCATCAGGTCCGGCCGGACCCCGTCGACGCCGTACCAGCCGGCCTTCGACGTACGGAAACCGGTCATCACCTCGTCCGAGATGTACAGCGCACCGTTGGCGGCGCACAGCTCCTTGAGCCCCGCGTTGAACCCGTCCAGCGGCGGGACGACGCCCATGTTGCCCGGCGACGCCTCGGTGATCACGCACGCGATCTCGCCGGGGTGCGCGGCGAACGCGGCGCGCACGGCCTCCAGGTCGTTGTACGGCAGCACGATGGTGTCGCCCGCCTGCGCGCCGGTGACCCCGGGGGTGTCCGGCAGCCCGAAGGTCGCGACGCCGGACCCGGCCGACGCGAGCAGGGCGTCCACGTGGCCGTGGTAGCAGCCGGCGAACTTCACGACCTTGGCCCGGCCGGTGAACCCGCGGGCGAGGCGGATCGCGGACATCGTCGCCTCGGTCCCCGACGACACCAGCCGCACCTGCTCGACCGGCTCGACGCGCGCGACGATCTCCTCGGCGAGCGCGACCTCGCCCTCACCGGGCGTACCGAACGAGGTGCCGCGGGCGACGGCCTCCTGGACCGCGGCGATCACCTCGGGGTGGGAATGGCCGAGGATCATCGGCCCCCACGAGCACACGAGGTCGACGTACTCGCGCCCGTCGGCGTCGGTCAGGTACGGACCGGTACCGGACACCATGAAACGGGGCGTACCGCCCACGGCCCGGAAGGCTCGGACAGGAGAGTTCACGCCGCCGGGCGTCACGAGGGACGCGCGGTCGAAAAGCGTCTGCGAAACTGGGGCGTCATAGGGAAAGCTCACACATGCCATGGTGTCAGAGCCACGGACGGTCTTTGCGGACAGGTGTTTCACCGCACGCCCGTGGGGGAGGTCACTGACACGATGATCGGGTCGCACGGCGGGGGCCGTGCCTCCCAGTGAGCAGTCGGGTGGATGAGATATGCATCGCGGTGGCGGAGTGGGCGAAGGGACGGACGGCCCGGGGCCCGAGCCTGCCCGGCGCGGCCGGCACCGGCGGCGCGAGACCGAGCACACGCAGGGCATACAGGCGGGTGAGGCGCGGACGGGCGGCGGAGCCGGGAGCGGGAGTGGTGGCCGGGTGGGGGTGACCTACAAGTATTTCGGTGCTCCCGACGGAGCCACCGCGGCACGCGTGCCCATCTCCATGCGCCCCGAGGAGCTCGGCGGCGACGAGCTCGGCATGGGCGGCATGTTCACCAAGATCAAGCCGGAGACCGTGGCCGCGATGGTCCTCACCGGCATCCAGGGCATACCTCTGCACCGGGTCCCCCCGCTGGAACTGGTCGTCCTGCACCCCGACTACGCGGTGGTCAAGCTCCCCATGACCGTGGTCGACCCGCTGCGCGGCGTCGGCGAGGAGTCGGTGGGCGCCGCCGCCTTCATCTGGTCCACGGTCCCGGACCGCGGCGGCCCGAGCGACGCGTTCAACGTCTACCAGCTGCTCCACGAGTGGCAGGACTTCAGCCACCGCCTGCACGACGCCGGCCACCAGGCGTACTGCCTGGTCTGGCCGTGACGGGACAGCCGCGAAGACGGCCTGCGACACTGCTGACCCGCCGGTTCGACACGTGTAAGCAGCGCAGAAGTGGGGGCCGCCATGGGCCTGGAGGATCTCGGCCTGGCCGTCGATGAGGCCGCCGTCTACCAGGCGCTGATCGCGCTGCCCTCGTCCGCCCGCCCGGAGCTGGCCCGCGCGGCCGGGGTGAGCGAGGAGCGGACGGAGGAGGTGCTGCTGGCCCTGGTGGGCCGGGGGCTGGTCCTGCGCGTCTCCGACGGGCGGCGCTATGCCGCGGCCCCGCCCGCCGTCGCCCTCGGGGCCGAGCTCGCCGCCCGGCGCGAACGCCTCCAGCGCGCCGAGCTGACCGTGGCGCGGCTCGCGGAGACGTACCGGACGACGACAGCCGACCGGGCCCAGCGCGACCTCGTGGAGATCGTCGAGGGCACCGAGGCGATCCGTACCCGCTACCTCCAGCTCCAGCTCTCGGCACGCAGGACCATCGACATCTTCTCGGCGGGCACTCCTCAGGCGGTCACCCCGGCGGACAGCGCGGAGGTGACGGCGATCTCCCGGCGGGTGCGGGTGCGGGCCGTCGTGGACCAGGGGTTCCTGAGCGAGCCGGGCGCGTCGGACGAGGTCGCCCAGTCCCTCGCCGACGGGGTCGAGGTGCGGACGGTCACCGAGGTCCCCTACAAGCTGATCCTGTGCGACGGCGCCGTGGCCATGCTGCCGCTGCACGGGCGCGCGGCGGACGTGGACCCGGCGGTGGTCCTGCGCGGCGGCCTGGCGCATGTGGCGCGGGAGCTGTTCGAGCAGGTGTGGCAGCGTTCCCGGCCCTACCAGGAGCAGCCGCACGCCGACATCGACACGGTCGACGCCCACATCCTGCGGCTCCTGCTCGCCGGTCTCACGGACACGGCGGTGGCCGGCCAGGTACGCCTGTCGGTCCGCACCGTGCAGCGCAGGCTCCAGGCGCTCATGGCCCGGGCCGACGCGACGACGCGCCTCCAGCTCGGCTGGTACGCGAGGGACCGGGGCTGGGTGTGACGGGGGCGGGGGCCGCCCGGTGTGCCGGACCGCCCCCGCCCCCGTGTCCCCCGTCCGGTTCAGCGCAGCGTGACCGCCCGGACGACGTCCTGCCGGACCGAGAGGCCGCGGGGCGCCGTGGCGGCGGCGCGCAGCGAGAGCGCGGTGGCGTCGCGCGGGGTGCGGAGGTCCGCCGTCCAGCGGCCGTCGCCGGTGCGCTTCAGCTCGGCGTCGCTCCAGGTCGCCCCGTCGTCGTAGGAGACCTGGAGGGTGGCCGTGCGCGCCGTCACGTCACCGGGGAACGTGGCCGCGCTCAGGCCGAGCGCGAGGCGCTTGCCCGCCCGGGCCGTGCCCTGGAGGTCCGTGTCGACGTCGTAGCCGAGGTTCAGCAGCGGCAGGTCCGCGCGGCCGGGCCCGTCGGCGGACAGCGGCGCGTAGTCGAAGCCCCAGGTGGTCTCCGTGCGGACCGAGGTGGTCCAGGGCGCGGCGGGGCGTTCACCGGTCACCGTCAGCTCGTAGGAGCCCGCCGCCAGGTTCGACGCGCGGCCGGACCGGGAGTTGGACGCCGCCACCTGGACGCCGTCGCGGGTCAGCCGGGAGCGGGCCGTGCCGCCGAAGCCGGTGTGGCCGTCACCGCCGCCCGACAGGACCGGGATGTTCCAGTTCAGCAGGGTGCGGTTCTGGTAGACGCCGAAGTCCTTGCCGGCGCGCGGGGCCTGGACCGGCTTGAACCACGCTCCGTCGTACGGCTTCCCGGCGGAGTAGGACGCGGCGTAGCCGCTCTCGCGGTAGCCGGCGGCCGGGCCCAGGCCCTCGTGCTGCTCCCACCAGGTGCCGAGGGCCTGTGTCCCCGGGGTGACGTACTCGGTGACGGTGCGTCCGTAGCGCTCGTAGCTGTCGCCGCCGAGGGCCGGGCCCCAGGCCGGCACGAAGTAGCGCCCGCCGAAGCCGGGCGTGCCGGCCGGCGCGTAGAAGCTGTTGTCCACGCGGGCGAGCTCGTGGTCGTGCGGCCGGTAGACCATGGCCTTCGTGGAAAGGCCGCCCTGGAACTTCTGCACCATGTCGTAGGTGTAGTCCGGGAACTGCCGCTGAGTGGTCTTCAGCTTCTTCCGGCCGGTGCGGGCCTCGGCGATGAGCGTGGCCCCCGGTGTGCGCTCCACCGTGGCGACCGTGACGTCACCGCCTCCGGTGTAGGACTGGTACAGCCTGCCCGGCGCGTCGTTGACGATCAGCAGCATCGCGGCGCCCGCGTCGGCGGCGGCCTGCGCCCGCGCGTTCGCCGTGACCGCGTCGCTCCGTTCGATGACGACGGCCTTGCCGCGCGCGTCGAGCCCCGCGTAGTCGGCGGCGGCGCCCTGTCCCGCGTACACCAGGGGCAGGTTGCGCGTCCCGTCGTGGTAGGCGGTGTCCGACTGGGCGAGCAGGGCGATGTCCGGGCCGCCGCCCGTGCGGGCGTCGAGCGTCTTCTGCCGCATCCGCCAGTGCAGGAACCCGTCCAGCGAACCGTCGGCGGGCTTCGGCGTGGGCGTCAGGTAGACCGAGTCGTAGGCGACCGGCAGCTGCATGGAGCTGGACCAGTCGTGGTCGGCGGCCCCGGGGTAGTCGCGGGCCAGGCCGAAGACCGCCGAGACCGTCTCGCTCTCCCGCTGCGGCACCGCGTACGCCTTGCGGGCCTCGCTCGCGTCGAGGGTGACGGCCGCGCCCGGGTGGTCCGGGCCGAGCGACACCTCGGGCGCGAGCAGGAACGCCGTGCCGAGCGAGTCGGGGCCGTCGCCGGGGACGTCCATGTACGACGAGGCCGTGTAGCGGCCCGGCGGCAGGCGCAGCGTCCGCTCGCCGTCGACGTCGAAGTACTCGGGTGTGGTGGAGGTCGGGTCGTAGAGGACGACCGAGTCCGAGGCGGGCTTGCCGTCGCGGTCCCGCACCTTGATGGTGAAGTCGTACATCTCCCGCTCCTTGAACAGAGCGAACCCGGTGTGGGCGACCACGGCGCCGGTGGCGGCGTCGGTGGCGGCGACCTGGCCGGAGTACGTGGTGCCCGCGGGGACCTTCGACGGGTCGAGGGTCAGCGTGACGTCGGCGGTGGAGCCGGCGGGGAGCCGGAGCCGCGACGCCGACAGCGTGTAGGCGTCCTCGTCGGTGCCGGTGGTGAGGTCGAGCGTGACGTCCCGGTCGCCGTCGTTGCGGTAGGTGATCGTGCGGACGGTCGGCTTCGCGTCGGCGTTCGGCCAGTTGTACGCGGCGGCCTCGACCGAGCCCGTCGCCTCGGTCACCGAGTCCAGGGCGGCGGCCGTGTCGATCCGGCCGGTGCCCACCTCGTAGGGGCTCTCCGCGGTCCGCTCGGAGGTCGTCATCAGCGCGGCCTTGACGCGCTCGCCGCTCCAGTCGGGGTGGCGCTGCTTGAGGATCGCGGCGGCGCCGGAGACGAGCGGGGTGGCCATCGACGTACCGCTCATCGTCCGGTAGAGCCCGCCGGTCCAGCCCGGCACGGACTGCGAGGCGGCGGCCGTGACGTCCACGCCCGGCGCCGACACGTCCGGCTTCAGGCGGTGGCTGCCGTCCAGCGGGCCCTGGCTGGAGAACGCGGCCCGCTCGTCGTGCCCGTCGACGGCTCCGACCGTCAGCGCGGCGGACGCGGCGCCCGGGGCACCGATGCTGCCCGGGTCGTAGGCGTTGCCCGCGGCGATCACGTAGAGCGGGCCGCCGTCCGCCGAGAGGGCGTCCACGGCCAGCGACATCGGGTCGTCCCCGTCGGACGGCTCGGGCGAGCCCAGGCTCATCGAGACGATGTCCGCGCCCTGGGCCTTCGCCCACTCCATGCCCGCGATCGTGTCGGAGTCGGCGCCGGTGCCCGCGTCGGCGAGGACCTTGCCGACCAGCAGCCGGGCGCCGGGCGCCGCGCCCTTCTCCGTGCCGCCGGACGCGGCGCCGGTGCCCGCGATGGTGGACGCGACATGGGTGCCGTGCCCGTTGCCGTCGTCCACGGCCTCACCGTCGACGAAGCTCCGGGACGCCTCGACCTGGCCGGCGAGGTCCGGGTGGTCGAGATCGGCGCCGGTGTCGAGGACGGCGACCCGGACCCCCTTGCCGTCGTAGCCCTTCTGCCAGGCGGCGTTCGCCTTGATCTGCGCGGTGTCGTCCGCGAGCGAGGCCGTCACCCGGCCGTCGAGCCAGAGCTTGCCGATGCCTCCGGCCAGCGTGTCCGGGGCGGCGCCGGGGGCCACGGCCTTCCAGAAGGTCCGGGCGCGGTCCTTGTCGGCGTGCAGCGCGCTCGCGTCGATCGAGCCGAGCGTGCGCACCCGCGCCGCGCCCTCGGGCACCGCCGGGGGCCGGGCCGACCGGCCGCGCCCGGAGGCCGTCGCGATGAGCGGGACGGAACCGGCGCGGGCGTCGTCGTAACCCATCGCCACCAGACCGGTGACGTCGAACAGGCGGGGGTCCAGCCGGTCGGCGGCCAGCAGCGGCATGGCCCGCTCCGGCACCACGAAGGTGTGCCCGCCCTGGGTCTGGACCTGTACGCCGCCCGAGGCGCCGTCCGCGGGATCGACCGTCACGATGTCGTGGTCGCCGGGCAGATCGGTGAAGTGGACGACGTCACCGGTGACCAGGGTGATGTCGTACGACGCACCGGTGGAACCGCTCGCCGCCGGGGTGGCGACGGGCTCGGCAGCCGCGGCCGGCACCCCGGCCCATCCGGTGAGCGCCATGGTCAGCGCTGTGGCCGCCGGAAGGTACCGGCGCCTGGGTATGGATCTCATGACACGGGTTTAACGAGCGGGGCCCCGCCCTGCACAGGGGTGACCGGTGTCGGATCGCCGTCATGGCGGAAACCGGACGGTTGCCCGAAGGGGTACGCGTCACCGCCCCCACCTGCGCTCACGTGCTCGAAGGACACCTGTCGGCCGGCCGGTTCCGGCCATGGAATGGCCAAAGAATGATCTTCAGCCGGGCCGCCCGACGTGCCGATGCAGGAGGCACCGCCCTCCCGAAGGAGGCTGCCATGGGCGACACACTCCTGACCCTGTCCATCCCCGCGCTGCTCCTCGCCAGCGGCCTCTACACGGTGGCGAGCACCTGGTGGCGGCGCAGGCGTCCCGCGCCGCCCTCCCCGTACACACAGCAGGCCGCGCGACTGGCCGAGGGCCGCGAGCGCTCGTAGGATCTGCCGTCGTGGCCGCTCACGGAGGCCCCCGGCGCGACACCCGGGGCATCGTCGACGCGCCCGAACTGTTCGCGCACGTGCGGTTCCGGCGCCGCGAGCCCGCGCCCGGGCTGCGCCGGTATCTGGAGCACTACTGGCTGATCGACTGGGACCTCACCCAGCCGTACGCCTCGCATCTCGTCCCGCACCCGAGCGTCAACCTCGTCTTCGAGCGGTACCCGGGCTGCGGCGACGAGGACGCGGGGTACGCCGAGGTCTCGGGCATCGGCCTGGAGCTGTTCACGCAGAAGCTGGAGGGGCGCGGGCGGGTCTGCGGGGCGCAGTTCCGGCCGGGCGGCTTCCGGCCGTTCGCGCCCGGCGCGCCGGTCTCGCGGTGGACGGGCCGGCGCCTCCCGGCGGCCGACGTGTTCGCGCCGGCGGCGCCGCCCGCGCCGCCCGCCGCCGTGCTGGACCCGGCGGCCGAGGACGACCGGGTCGCCGCGCTCGACGCGTACCTGCTGGCGCTCGGCCCCGAGCCCGACCCGCGCGCCGATCTCGCGATGGACCTGGTGGACCTGGTGCGCACCGACCGCACCGTCCTGCGCGTCGACGGGCTCGCCCGCGCCGAGGGCGTGTCGGCGCGCTCGCTGCAACGGCTGTTCGCCGCGTACGTGGGGGTCGGCCCCAAGTGGGTCATCCTGCGCTACCGCATCCACGAGGCGCTGGAACGCGCCGGCGCGGACCCGGACGTGGACTGGGCGGCCCTCGCCGCCGACCTCGGCTACAGCGACCAGGCGCACCTGGTCCGGGACTTCACGGCGACGCTCGGCGTCCCGCCGACCGCGCTGGGCGCCCGCTGAAGGCCGCCTCCCTGTCGGTGCCGGGTCCTACAGTGCGGCCATGACCTCTGTGCAGCACGCCGCGGCGCCCTCCGTACGCATCGAGCCCTGGTCCGACGACGACCTGGACCTGCTCCGCCGGGCCAACGCGCCGGAGCTGATGGCCCACCTGGGCGGGCCGGAGACGGAGGCGCAGCTGACGGCGCGCCATGCCCGTTACGTCGCGCTCAGCGCCGACCGGACGGGCCGGGGCCGGATGTTCCGCGTCGCCCTGGCCGGCGGGGCGGAGGCCGTGGGCACCATCGGCTTCTGGGAGCGGCCCTGGCGGGACCGGGAGGTGTACGAGACGGGCTGGACGGTCCTGCCGGAGTTCCAGGGCCGGGGCATCGCCTCGGCCGCCACGCGCGCGGTGGCCGACGCGGCGCGCGCCGCCCACAAGCACCGCTATCTGCACGCCTATCCGTCCGTGGAGAACGGCCCGTCGAACGGCGTCTGCCGCAAGGTGGGCTTCACGCTGCTCGGCGAGTGCGAGATCGAGTACCCGCCGGGCCGTCCGCTCCTCACCAACGACTGGCGGCTGGACCTGCGCGCGGACGCCTGACCCACGCGTTTGACGGGTGACGCCCCCTCCGGGACATTGACCTGCGTAGCGCGATGCACGCACGACGCGCTCACCCATGGCGGGGGCGGCGGGAGGCCCATCCCCACGCTCGTCACCGGCTGCCGCGGCCGCGTCGGCACCGCGCTCACCGCCCTCCCGCACCGGGGCGGCCGCCCCGCCCGCGCCTTCGCCACCCGGGCCGCCGAGCACGCCGCCGCCCTCCGGCCCTGAAATCCATGGTCACCGCGGGACCCCCGATGGCATCCTGACCGGGTGAACGGACCGGAGATCCACCTCGAAGTCGCCCCCGAGCTCAGGCTCTTCGTGGCCCACGGGCGCCGGCAGGGGCGGACACCGGTGGCCACCGACGGCGCGTCCACGCTCGGCCATGTCGTCGAGTCCCTGGGCATCCCGCTCACCGAGGCCGGCGAACTCCTCGTGGACGGCCGCCCGGCCCCCGCCTCGCACATCCCGGCCGCCGGGGAGCTGGTCGAGGTCCGCCCGGTGCACCGCCCGCAGCACGTGCCGGGGGCGCCCCTGCGCTTCCTGCTCGACGTCCACCTCGGGACCCTCGCCCGCCGGCTGCGGCTGCTCGGCGTCGACGCCGCGTACGAGAGCGAGGACATCGGCGACCCCGCCCTGGCCGCGCTCTCCGCGAAGGAGCGGCGCGTCCTGCTCTCCCGGGACCGGGGGCTGCTGCACCGCCGCGAGCTCTGGGCGGGGGCGTACGTCTACAGCGACCGGCCCGACGAGCAGCTGCGGGACGTGCTGGAGCGGTTCGCCCCGGCGCTCGCCCCGTGGACCCGGTGCACCGCCTGCAACGGCCCGCTGACGGCGGCCGACAAGGACACGGTCGGCCCGCACCTGGAACACGGGACGCGGCGGACGTACGACGTGTTCGCGCAGTGCGTGGAGTGCGGGCGGGTCTACTGGCGCGGCGCTCACCACGCCCGGCTGGAGGCGATCGTCGCGGAAGCGGTCCGCGACTTCGGCCCGGTGGCGGGCTGAGAGCGGCGCCCGGTCAGGCGTCGCCGTCCCGGAGCCGCGCGATCTGCGTCGTGCTCAGCTCCACGGTCCGCCGCATGTGGCCGAGCAGCAGGGCGACCTCCTCGTCGTCGTACGCGTCGAACAGCGCGTCCCAGCCGGCGTTCAGCCGCTTCCACACCGCGCCGAACTCCGCCATCCGCTCGGGCACGGTCGCCACGAGCACCCGCCGCCGGTCCGCGGTGTCCCGCGCCCGGGTCACGTAACCGGCCCGCACGAGCCGGTCCACCAGCCGGGTCGCCGAGCCGGTGGTGAGCCCGGTCAGCTCGGCGACCCGGCCCGTGGTGACGGGCGCCGGCTCCAGGCCGAGCAGGTTCAGGCACTGGAGGTCGGTCGGGTGCAGCCCCAGCCGGTCGGCGACGGCCTGGTTGAACAGCGCGTACGCGGCCGTGCAGCGCCGCCGCACGACGGACATCTCGGCCAGCAGGGCGCTGCGGTCGGGGGACTGCTTCGGCGGCATGCGGAGAGTGTACGAAGCCCCGGGGGGCCCGCCCGGCACGCGTACGGGCCCCGCGTGGCCGGCGCGGAGCACCTCGTGTCCGGCGCGTCGCGCGGCGCACCGCCCGTGACACCCTGCTCCCATGTCCGTGCTCCGCTCCGTCGCCCTGTTCGTCCTCGCCGCGCTGTTCGAGATCGGCGGCGCCTGGCTCGTCTGGCAGGGCGTGCGCGAGCACCGGGGGTGGGCCTGGATCGGCGCGGGGATCATCGCGCTGGGCACGTACGGCTTCGTGGCGACGCTTCAGCCGGACGGCGAGTTCGGGCGGGTGCTCGCGGCCTACGGCGGGGTCTTCGTGGCGGGCTCGATCGCCTGGGGCGCGGTCGCCGACGGCTACCGGCCGGACCGCTGGGACGTGACCGGAGCGCTGGTCTGCCTGGCCGGGATGGCCGTGATCATGTACGCCCCCCGCAACCACTGACCCGGGCCCGGCCTGCCTATCCTGGCCCCGTTCGACCGTACCGTTCAGCCGTCCGAGGAGAGCCCGACCATGGCCGCAACCCCCATCGCCGTCGTCACCGGAGCGAGCAGCGGCATCGGCGCCGCGACCGCCCGGCAGCTGGCGGCCTCCGGCTACCGCGTCGTGCTCACCGCCCGCCGCAAGGACCGCATCGAGGCCCTGGCCGCCGAGATCACCGAGGCCGGCCACCAGGCGACGGCCTACGCGCTGGACGTGACCGACCGCGCGGCGGTGGACGAGTTCGCCACCGCCTTCCGCTCCCTGGCCGTCCTGGTGAACAACGCGGGCGGCGCGCTGGGCGCCGACCCGGTCGCCACGGGTGACCCGCAGGACTGGCGCCAGATGTACGAGACGAACGTCATCGGCACCCTCAACGTGACCCAGGCCCTCCTGCCCGCCCTCACCGCGAGCGGCGACGGCACGGTGGTCATCCTCTCCTCGACGGCCGGCCTCTCCACCTACGAGGGCGGCGGCGGCTACGTGGCCGCCAAGCACGGCGAACACGTCCTGGCCGAGACCCTGCGCCTGGAGATCGTCGGCACCCCGGTCCGCGTCATCGAGATCGCCCCGGGCATGGTCAAGACCGAGGAGTTCGCCACCACCCGCTTCCGCGGCGACACGGACAAGGCCGCCAAGGTCTACGCGGGCGTCGAGGCCCCCCTCACCGCCGACGACGTGGCCGACACGATCAACTGGGCGGTCACCCGCCCCAGCCACGTCAACATCGACCTCCTGGTGGTCCGCCCCCGAGCCCAGGCATCCAACTCGAAGGTGCACCGCACCAGCTGACCTCTCCGAGGTCCGTCACCCGTCCGAGGGAAAGCTCCCCGATCGCCGGAAACAGCGCAGATCACCGGCATACGGTCGGTCACAACTTCATACAGAGCGGCTCTCGGCCCGGGATTGCAGCCCGGCCGAGAGCCTGACCACCAAGGAAGTGGAGCTTCCCGTGGCCGAGCACGACCCTAACGCCCTCGCGCTTTTCGACACCGGCCTTCCGGCGCCCCGCACGAGCGGATTCATGGATCTCACCGATCCCGAGTACAGCTACATGTTCGGCTTCGTCCAAGCCGATGGTCACCTGGCCGCCGGAGCAGGCAGGAAAGGCCGCCTCACCGTCGAGATCAACGTGCGGGACATCGCCATCCTCCGCGAGTTCCAGCGGCTCACCCCGTACAACTCCAGCATCAACGAACGCGTCCGGGCCACCAACTTCTCCGAGAGTCACCACTCGGCGATCTGGACCCTCTGCTCACTCGAAGCCCGGACCGTGATGAACGAACTCGGCCTTCCCTACGGCCGCAAGTCTCGACGTATCCAGCCGCCGCGCGTCGACTTCTCCCCACGCGACTACCTTCGGGGCGTGATCGACGCCGACGGTTCGCTCGGCTACACCGCCCAGGGCTTCCCGTTCGTATCGCTCACCACGGCCAGCACGGCCGTGGGCGCGTACCTCTGCTTCTACGCGAAAAAGGTCACCGGCACTCGGCGTTCGATCGCGCGGAACAGCCGGGACGGCGTCTACAACATCCTGTACACGATGGAGGCCGCTGTGACGCTGGCCGAGCACTTCTACTATCCGGGGTGCCTCGCGCTGCCTCGCAAGCGGGCGTCCGCCACGTCCCTCTCCGCCTGGCAGCGTCCGCCAGGACTCAAGCCTCGCGCCAGGAACCGACGCTGGAAGGCCTGGGAGGACGAACTGCTCCTGCGATCGGGAGACGCGGCGGCCGCAGCGGTGGAGCTCGACCGCACCACGGCCAGCTGTTCGGTCCGGCTGTGGCGGCTGAGATCAGGGCAGATCCAGAGCTGAACCGTTGGGCGAAGGCGGGAGGCCCCGGCCTGCCCGCCCTCAGCCCTTCACGCAGATGACCTGCTTCACCTTGGCGACGACCTCCACCAGGTCCCGCTGCTGCTCCATGACCTGCTCGATCGGCTTGTACGCGGCGGGGATCTCGTCCACAACACCGGAGTCCTTGCGGCACTCCACGCCCTGCGTCTGCGCCGCCAGATCCTTCGCGGAGAACCGCTTCTTCGCCGCGTTCCGGCTCATCCGGCGGCCGGCGCCGTGCGAGGCCGAGTTGAACGCCTTCTCGTTGCCGAGGCCCTTCACGATGTACGTGGCCGTGCCCATGGACCCCGGGATGATGCCCAGCTCCCCCGCACCGGCCCGGATGGCGCCCTTGCGGGTCACCAGCAGGTCCATGCCCTCGTAACGCTCTTCCGCGACGTAGTTGTGGTGGCAGCTGACCTCCTGCTCGAAGGTCACCTTCGCCTTCTTGAACTCCTTGCGGATGACGTTCTTCAGCAGCGCCATCATGGTCGCGCGGTTGTACTTCGCGTACTCCTGCGCCCAGAACAGGTCGTTGCGGTAGTCCCGCATCGGCTCGGTGTCCGCGAGGAAGACGGCCAGATCGCGGTCGACCAGGCCCTGGTTGTGAGCCAGCCCCTGCGCCCGGCCGATGTGGAAGTCGGCCAGTTCCTTGCCGATCGCACGGGAGCCGGAGTGCAGCGTGAGCCACACCGCTCCGGACTCGTCCAGCGAGACCTCGATGTGGTGATTGCCCCCGCCGAGCGTTCCCATCTGCTTTGTGGCACGTTCCTGACGGAATTTGACCGCTTCGGCCACCCCGTCGAACCGCCCCCAGAAGTCGTCCCAGCCCCCGGCCGCCAGGCCGTACAGGCCGGACGGGTCGACCGGGTCGTCGTGCATCCCGCGGCCGACCGGGATGGCCTGCTCGATCTTCGAGCGGAGGCCGGACAGGTCGCCCGGGAGGTCGTTCGCGGTCAGCGAGGTCTTCACCGCGGACATGCCGCAGCCGATGTCCACGCCGACCGCCGCCGGGCAGACCGCGCCGTGCATGGCGATCACCGAGCCGACCGTGGCGCCCTTGCCGAAGTGGACGTCGGGCATCACGGCCAGGCCCTTGATCCAGGGCAGCGTGGCGACGTTGCGCAGCTGCTGCATCGCCACGTCCTCGACCGACGCCGGGTCGGTCCACATCCGGATGGGAACCTTCGCACCCGGTACCTCTACATACGACATAACCCCTCGATTCCCCCGTAAAAGTCTGAAAGCGCAAAACCGGCGCCAAGATCGGCAAATGAGTCGGCCGACCGGCGTTCACAGCGGCGCGTGCGATACACATTGTGTCCACCGGCCGCCATCGGGCGGCAACCGTTTTTCGCACGAAGGGAGCCCAGGACCGTGCGACGAATGGCGTACGCGACCGGCGCCGTGCTCATCGCAGCGCTCGCCGCCGGCTGCACCGGCGATTCCGGAAGCGGCGATTCCGATCCCGACGGCAAGCCGAGTACGCCGACCGTCTCCTCCGCTCCCCCGGGCAAGTACCGCACCCTCCCCGACGCCTGCCGCGCCATCCCGCGCGCCACCCTCAAGGACCTCCTGCCCGGCACCGCCGACATGCCCGAGGCCCAGCAGGACAAGGTGTTCGAGGGCGCGGCCACGGTCACGTACGACACCGACCGGCGGATCGGCTGCCGCTGGAAGTCCGACGCCCCCGAGGGCACCCGCGGCATCCACCTGGACTTCGAGCGCGTCGTCTCCTACGACACCGCGGTGAGCGACGACGACCGCGCCCGCGAGGTGTACGCGAAGAAGGAGACCGCCGCCGACCTGCCCGACTCCGGCCTGCCGCCCGAGAGCCCCGACGCCTCCCCGTCCGGCTCCGGCGCCCCGGACGCGGACACGGAGGACCCGGACGGCACCGGCGAGTCCGGGGACGCCGACGGCACCGGCGGCGCCGGCGCCGGGAGCCCCGCCGACAGCCTCCAGCCCCGGCTGCTGGACAAGCTGGGCGACAGCGCGTTCCTGGACGACGCGCTCAGCCGGGCCGGCTCCCCCGCCCGCCACCGCACCGTGAGCGTGGTGTTCCGCACATCCAACGTCATCGTGACCGTCGAGTACACCGCCCAGCCGGCCATGCCCACCGATGTCCCCGACAGCAAGGAACTCCAGGAGAAGGCCCAGGCACTGGCCCGCCAGCTGGTCGACTCGTTCAACGACTGACGCCTCCGGCGCCCCGCCGGGGCCGCCCGCGCACCGCTCCCCGCGCCCGCCGGCGAAAGCGGCATCCGGTCGCCGTCCGTCGTACCGTGGCCCTCCGGAGCCACCGGCGGCCGATCGCCGCGGCCTGTCTCCGCCCGGCTACCGCCGCACCCCCGTCCCCCGACCGCCGCGCCATCCGAGTGAAGGAACCATGCACCGATCAGCCCCGCGACTCACCCGCATACTCGCCTGCGCCGCCGTCCCGGTGATGCTCGTCGTCGCCGGCTGCTCGTCGGACTCCGACGACAAGAAGGAGGCGGACTCCTCCGCCTCCGCCTCGCCGGAAGCGACGAAGTCGGAACCGGCCGTCGAGCCGGCGAAGTTCGCCGAGCTGCCCGACCCCTGCAAGGCGATCGAGGCGAAGACCGTCAAGTCCCTGGTCCCCTCGGCCAAGAGCAAGAACGGCACCCGCAGCAAGTCCAGCGACACGTCCGTCCGCGGCGGCTGCTCCTGGAACGGGCTGGCCGACAAGGGCGTCAAGGGCTCCCAGTACCGCTGGCTGGACGTGGGCTTCACCCGCTTCGCCTCCGACCAGACCCTGGGCAGCGGGGCCGCCCGCGCCGGCGAGGAGTTCGACAAGCAGATCAAGAGGACCGAGGCGACCGACGGCGCGAAGAACGTCGCGACCGGGTCCGTCAGCGGCATCGGCGACCAGGCCACGAAGATCACGTACGACCAGTCCAAGACGGACGAGGACTTCCGGTTCACGACGATCGTCGCCCGTACGGGGAACGTCGTCGTGGTCGTCAACTACAACGGCGCCGGTTACGCCGGTTCGAAGACGCCGTCCGCCGAGACCATCCTGAAGGGCGCCACGATGGCCGCCGAGGACGCGGTCGCGGCCGTCGCCGACGCGAACGCCGGCGGCGCCGGCAGCCCGAAGGCGACCGGCAAGGCAACTGACAAGGCGACCGGCGCGGCGACCGACAAGGCGACTGACGAGGCGTCCGACGACTCCTCCAAGAAGTCGCCCCAGAAGCCCAGTTCGCCGGCCAAGACCAAGTCCTGACAGCGACACCCGCGACCGCCCCGCCCCTCCCCCCGCGACACCTCTCGCACACATGTGCCAGGCTGTGCCCGCCGGAAACAAGCCCCCGGCGACGAGCACGGACGAGGACAAGGGAACAGGGAGGGGATGGGGGGTGGCTGCCATGCAGCTGACGCGCACGCATCGGGTGCTGATCGGTCTGGTCGTGGCCGGCGCGGTGCTGATCGCCGCGATCGGTTTCGCCGGTTCGTACGCGGCGGTGCGCGAGCTGGCCCTGAGCAAGGGGTTCGGCGACTTCTCGCTGGTCTTCCCGATCGGCATCGACGCGGGCATCTGCGTCCTGCTCGCCCTGGACCTGCTCCTCACCTGGCTGCGCATCCCGTTCCCGCTGCTGCGCCAGACGGCCTGGCTGCTGACGGCCGCGACGATCGCCTTCAACGGCGCCGCCGCCTGGCCCGACCCGCTCGGCGTCGGCATGCACGCGGTCATCCCCGTCCTCTTCGTCGTCGCCGTCGAGGCCGCCCGCCACGCCGTGGGCCGGATCGCGGACATCACGGCCGACAAGCACATGGAGGGCGTCCGCCTCACCCGGTGGCTGCTGTCGCCGGTCCCCACCTTCCGGCTCTGGCGCCGCATGAAGCTGTGGGAGCTCCGCAGCTACGAGCAGGTCATCAAGCTGGAGCAGGACCGCCTGATCTACCAGGCCCGCCTCCAGGCCCGCTACGGCCGCTCCTGGCGGCGCAAGGCGCCCGTCGAGTCCCTGATGCCGCTGCGCCTCGCGAAGTACGGCGTCCCGCTCGCCGAGACCGGCCCGGCCGGCCTGGCCGCCGCCGGCATCGAACCGGCCCTCCTGCCGCCGGCCCCGCAACCGGCCGACCCGGAGCCCAGGCCCGCGCCCCTGCCGGAACCGGTGCCCGCCGCGCCCGCCGTGGAGACGGCCCAGCAGCACCCGGAGCTGCCGCTGACGGCGGCCCCGGAGCAGCCCGCCGCCGACGACAACCCCTGGTTCCCGGCCCAGGCCACCGCCAAGGTGTACGAGGGCGGCTACGACCCCACCTTCGACCCGTCCCTCGCGGCGCCCGCGCCGGAGCCGGAGCCGGAACCGGTGCCCGCGCCGGCACAGGAGCCGGAGCCCGTCCAGGACCCCGCGCAGCAGTGGACGCAGGAGTGGACGCGGGAGGACGAGGAGTTCGCGGAGATCGCGTACGAGGTGTTCTCCGCGTTCATCGCCGAGAACAACGACTACCCGAGCGTCGCGGTCCTCGACATACACCTGACGGACGGGCACAACGTCCGCCACCCGCGCAGCGAGGCGCTGATCCGGCAGCTGATGCCGGCCTTCAAGCAGCGGTACCACCAGGAGCTGGAAGCCGAACACATCGCCTGAGCGCGCGAACGCACGAGGGGCCGCCTCCCACGCGGGAGGCGGCCCCTTCGGCGTATCCGCGGTTACGCGCCCAGCAGCCGGCGCACCCGGTCCGCCCCCACCGCGAGCAGCAGCGTGGGCAGGCGCGGGCCCGTGTCGCGGCTGACGAGCAGCCGATAGAGCAGGGCGAAGAAGGACCGCTGGGCGGTCTTCAGCTCGGGCGTCGGCTTGGCGTCGGGCTCGAGCCCCGCGAGGACCTTCGGCACGCCGTAGACGAGCGTGGTCAGGCCGTCGAGGGACCAGTGCGTGTCCAGCCCTTCCAGGAGCAGGCGCAGCGACTCGCGCCCCTGGTCGTCGAGCGAGCCGAGCAGCTCCTTGTCCGGCTCGTCGCGCACGATGGTGCGGGCCTCGGCCGGGACCTGGGTGGTGATCCAGCTCTCGGCGCGGTCGAGGCGCGGGCGGGCCTCGTCCAGCGAGGTGAGCGGGTTCGCCGGGTCCAGTTCGCTGAGGATGCGCAGCGTCTGGTCCTCGGCGCCGGCGGTGATGTCGGCGACCGAGGCGAGGGTGCGGTAGGGCAGCGGGCGCGGCGTGCTCGGCAGCGGGCCGGCGGCCGTGCCGGTCGCGCGGCTGTAGGCGGCGGCGTCGGCCGGGAGGACCGTGCCGTCGGCGACCTTGCGGGCCAGCGAGTCCCACTCGTCGTAGAGCCGCTGGATCTCCTGGTCGAAGGCGATCTTGAAGGACTGGTTGGGCTTGCGGCGGGCGTAGAGCCAGCGCAGCAGCGGGGCCTCCATGATCTTCAGGGCGTCGGCGGGGGTGGGCACGCCGCCCTTGGAGGAGGACATCTTCGCCATGCCGGAGATCCCGACGAAGGCGTACATGGGCCCGATCGGCTGGACGCCGTCGAAGACCTCGCGGACGATCTGGCCGCCGACGACGAAGGAGGAGCCGGGCGAGGAGTGGTCGACGCCGCTGGGCTCGAAGACCACGCCCTCGTAGGCCCAGCGCATGGGCCAGTCGACCTTCCAGACCAGCTTGCCCCGGTTGAACTCGCTGAGCCGGACGGTCTCGGCGAAGCCGCAGGCGGTGCAGGTGTAGTTCAGCTCGGTGGTGTCGTCGTCGTACGAGGTGACGGTGGTGAGGTCCTTCTCGCAGTTGCCGCAGTAGGGCTTGTACGGGAAGTAGCCGGCGGAGCCGCCGCTGCCGTCGTCCTCACTGGCCGCGCCGGATCCCGCCTCGGCCTCCAGCTCGGCCTCGTCCACCTTCTTCTGCTGCGGCTTCTTGCCGCCCTTGCCGGCCGCCGCGGGGTCCTTCTTGGTGCGGTAGCGGTCGAGGATGGCGTCGATGTCCGCGCGGTGGCGCATGGCGTGCAGGATCTGCTCGCGGTAGGTGCCGGCGAGGTACTGCTCCGTCTGGCTGATCGGGTCGTACTCGACGCCCAGCTCGGCCAGGGACGCGGTCATGGCGGCCTTGAAGTGCTCGGCCCAGTTCGGGTACGCGGACCCGGCCGGGGCGGGCACCGAGGTCAGCGGCTTGCCGATGTGCTCGGCCCAGGACGCGTCGATGCCGGGGACGCCGTTCGGCACCTTGCGGTAGCGGTCGTAGTCGTCCCAGGAGATCAGGTGGCGCACGGTGTGGCCGCGGCGGCGGATCTCGTCGGCGACCAGGTGCGGGGTCATGACCTCGCGGAGGTTGCCCAGGTGGATCGGGCCCGACGGGGAGAGGCCGGAGGCGACGACGACCGGTTTGCCAGGCGCACGACGCTCCGATTCGGCGATGACCTCGTCCGCGAAGCGGGAGACCCAGTCGGTCTCGGTGCTGCTCTGACTCTGAGCCACGGTCGGCACGTCCTTCTCTCGTGTAGGACTCGTAGGGGCACCTCCCATTCTCCCAGGTGCGGGCCGCGACACGAAAACGGCTTTACGCCCCGTGGAATACTGGACTGATCCTTTGTCCTCTACCGAAACGGCAGCCGGCTCATGGCCTCGGTCACTTCCCTCGCTTCCACGCTCCAGCAGCAGCTGGCGGACGCCCTGACGGCAGCGCTGCCGGAAGCCGGCACCGCCGATCCGCTGCTGCGCCGAAGCGACCGGGCCGACTTCCAGGCCAACGGCATCCTGGCGCTCGCCAAGAAGCTCAAGGGCAATCCGCGCGAGCTGGCCGCCAAGGTCACCGGCGCGCTCCCGGCCTCGGAGCTGATCAAGGACGTCGAGGTCTCCGGCCCCGGCTTCCTGAACGTCACGCTGACCGACCGGGCGATCACCGGGACGCTGGCCGCGCGCGCTGCGGACGGCGACCGGCTGGGCGTCCCGGCGAACGGCGCGGCGGGCACCACGGTCGTGGACTACGCGCAGCCCAACGTGGCCAAGGAGATGCACGTCGGCCACCTGCGGTCCGCGGTGATCGGTGACGCGATGGTGCGGATTCTGGAGTTCACCGGCGAGACCGTGGTCCGGCGCCACCACATCGGCGACTGGGGCACGCAGTTCGGCATGCTCATCCAGTACCTCGTGGAGCACCCGCACGAGCTGGACCACGAGGGCGGCAAGGAGGACGGCGAGGCCGCGATGTCCTCGCTGAACCGGCTCTACAAGGCGTCGCGGGCCCTGTTCGACTCGGACGAGGAGTTCAAGGCGCGCTCCCGGGACCGGGTGGTCGCGCTCCAGGCGGGCGACGCGGAGACGCTGGCCATGTGGCAGCGGTTCGTGGACGAGTCGAAGATCTACTTCTACTCGGTCTTCGACAAGCTGGACATGGAGATCTCCGACCCCGACATCGTCGGCGAGTCCGGTTACAACGACATGCTGGAGGAGACCTGCCGCATCCTGGAGGAGACGGGTGTCGCCGTCCGCTCCGAGGGTGCGCTGTGCGTCTTCTTCGACGACGTGCTGGGCCCCGACGGCAACAAGGTCCCGCTGATCGTCAAGAAGACGAACGGCGGTTACGGCTACGCGGCGACCGACCTCTCCGCGATCCGCGACCGGGTGCAGGGCCTCAAGGCGGACACCCTGCTGTACGTGGTGGACGCGCGGCAGTCGCTGCACTTCAAGATGGTCTTCGAGACGGCCCGCCGGGCGGGCTGGCTGAACGACGACGTGAAGGCGCACCAGCTGGCGTTCGGCACGGTGCTCGGCAAGGACGGCAAGCCGTTCAAGACCCGTGAGGGCGTCACGGTCCGGCTGGAGGACCTGCTGGACGAGGCCGTCGAGCGGGCGACCGCCGTGGTCCGGGAGAAGGCCGAGAAGGTGGGCCTGTCCGAGCAGGAGATCGTGGAGAACGGCCGGTACGTCGGCGTGGGCGCCGTGAAGTACGCGGACCTGTCGACCTCCGCCGTGCGGGACTACAAGTTCGACCTGGACCAGATGGTGTCGCTGAACGGCGACACGTCGGTGTACCTCCAGTACGCGTACGCGCGCATCCAGTCGATCCTGCGCAAGGCGGGCGACGCGAAGCCGGTGGCGCACCCGGAGCTGGAGCTGGCCCCGGCGGAGCGGACGCTGGGCCTGCACCTGGACCAGTTCGGCGAGGTGCTGGCCGAGGTGGCCGCGCAGTACGAGCCGCACAAGCTGGCCGCGTACCTCTACCAGCTCGCGTCGCTCTACACGACGTTCTACGACCAGTGCCACGTGCTGAGCGAGGACAATCCGGCCGAGGTGGTCGAGAACCGGCTGTTCCTCTGCGACCTCACCGCGCGCACCCTGCACCGGGGCATGGCGCTGCTCGGCATCCGGACGCCCGAGCGGCTCTGAGGAGCGGCTCGGTCACGGGGCGGGGCCCGGCGGCCCCGCCCCACCCTTCTATTCGGGGCGCCCCAGCGTCCATCCCGAGACGTCGGACAGCCGGCCGCGCCACAGCGGCAGCCGCAGCGGGGTGGCGCCGCCGCAGACGAGGGTGGCGTCCCGCAGGTGAATCCACCGGGGCAGGAGGGGGATGTCCTCCTCCGCCCGCGCCTCCTTGACCCCCTGGTCCACCGTCTCGGGGAACTCCGCCAGGAGGTTCGCCCCCTCACCCTCCACCTGGCGCAGGCTGCGCGCCCATTCGGCCTTCCACGCCTCGTGGCCGATCACCTCGCCGTGCAGGACCCCGGCGGGTACGGCCAGTGTCAGCGGCAGGCCGGAGCGGGGCTCGCGGTCGAGCAGCCGGAGCAGCATCTGCAGCTGCAGGTCGGGCACCGGGTGGGTGACCAGCGCGGGTGCGTCCCGGACGGGGTCGGCGGAGTCGGTCATCTGCTGTTCCCTTCGGCCACGGCCTTGTTCCGGTGCCCTGGCGGGCCGGAAATTTCCCTGCCCCGTCTTCCCGCGATCCGGCGTGTTCAGTCCCCTGCCCCCGTACGGGAAGAAAGCCGGATACGCCTGGAAGCCGAGGGAAGAAGAAGAATTCAGACCGTTCGACGATCATTTCTCCGGGGGAGAAGATGACTGACCTCGACTCAGCGACGGTGTCTCCCTCGCCGCACGCGATGACCGTGACCGAGCCACCGCCGTCCAAGGCGGCCGACGCGCGGGCGGCGGCCAAGGCGTTCGTGGCGACACTCGACCCACGGCCGGCGGCGACGACCCTTCAGGACCTGCTGCTGCTGGTGTCCGAACTGGTGACGAACGCGATCCGGCACGCGGGCGCGGTGACCGCGCTGGCCTTCGGGGCGGACGCGGACACGCTGTACGTGCAGGTCGCCGACCCCAGTCCGGACCGGCCCCAGCAGCGCACCCCCGACCTTCGCGGGGGCACGGGGGGCTTCGGCTGGCCCCTGGTGCTGAGGCTGTCCAAGAAGACCGACATCCGCGACCACCCGCCGCAGGGCAAGGTCATCCTCGTCGCGATGGCGCGCTGACGCCGGCTCACAGGAAGCGGCGCAGCGGTCGTACCGACGTCTCGCGGAGCCGCTGCGCGAGGGACCTGCGCCGCCACCTCCGGCCCTCGATGCGCTCGCTCACCGCCAGGTCCTCCGAGAAGTGGCCGTCGAGCGTCGCGGTGAGTTCCCGGTCCAGGACCGCCAGCATGACCTCCTCGTCGTGGTCGAGGGAGCGGCGGTTGATGTTCGTGGAGCCGATGAGCGCGGCGACCCGGTCGACGGTGACGACCTTGGCGTGCATCATCGTCGGCCGGTACTGGTAGATCTTCACACCGCACGCCGTCAGCCGCTCGTAGTACAGCTGCCCGGCGAGCTGGCAGACCCGCTTGTCGGTGTGCGGGCCCGGCAGCAGGATCTCGACCTCGACCCCGCGCCGCGCCGCCGCGCACATCAGCTCCACGAAGAAGGCGTCCGGGGCGAAGTAGGCCGTGGCGATCCTGACGCGTTCCTCGGCGGTCTCCAGGACGACCCGGAGCAGGGTCTGCATGTCCTGCCAGCCCATGCTGGCCGAGCCGCGCACCACCTGGACGACGGCGTCGCCCCGCGGCGGGATGTTCCGGAACCGGTCGCGCGCGTCGAAGAGTTCGTCGTGGCACTCGGCCCAGTTCTGCGCGAAGGCCGCGGCGAGCCCGTCGACGGCCGGGCCCCGTACGCGGACGTGGGTGTCGCGCCACTCGTTCTCGTTCCGCGCGTCGCCGCACCACTCCTCGGCTATCCCGACGCCTCCGGTGAAGGCGGTCTCCTCGTCCACCACGAGGACCTTGCGGTGGCAGCGGTGGTTCTGCTTCAGGGGCGACAGGTAGAGCGGCTTGCGGAACCACGCGACCTGGACGCCCGCGTCCTCCATGGCCCGCAGCTGGTCCTTCTCTATGAGCCTGCTGCCGAACCCGTCGAGCAGCAGCCGTACGCGGACCCCGGCGCGGGCGCGCTCGGCCAGCGTGACGGCGAACTCCCGCGCGATGTCGCCGCGCCAGTAGACGAACGTCATCATGTCCACGGTGTGCTCGGCGGCGCGGATGCCGGCCAGCATCGCGGCGAAGATCGCGTCGCCGTTCCGCAGCGGGACCAGCTCGTTCCCCTCGGTCGCGGCGATCCCGATGAGCCGTTCCAGCCGCCGTCTGAGCCGGTGGGCGCGCTCCACGAGGACCGCGTCCGCGTGGGTCACGGGGTCCGCGGTCCGCAGTTCCGGTCTGTCGTCGGTGCCGCTGGTCATGTCGTCGCTCCTCGGAGGGTGTGCGGTCGCTCGGGGCAGAGACCGTCTTCCCCGCGACGGGGGCGATATGGCGGACATCGCGCACAGTGAGCACCCGTACACACAGCTTGTACGGGTCGGGCAGGCGTGAAGCGGGTGCCCGGGTGGGGGGAGTGGGCACCGTATGCGAAGCAAGAGCCGTCGGCGCAAGGACGCGTCGATCATGAAGATGACGGGCGCCCTGGTCACCCATTTCCGCCGCATGGCCGGCCTGACCCAGCATCAACTGGCGGACGCGGCGGTCGTACAGCATAGACAGTCTGCTGGGAGAGCAGTGAGCACTGCACTTACGTGGTTCAAGTCCAGCTACAGCGGGAGCGAGGGCGGCGCGTGCGTCGAAGTCGCCGCGCACACCTCTACCGTGCACGTGGGGCGCTGAACTCCGTAACCAATGGGGGCCGATGCCCCCATTGGTCTTGACCAATTTCCCCAAGTATGAGAATCATGGCCGGAGTCGCCACAGAACCTTCATAACCGCTCCGCAGGAGACCCACGCACCATGCGCATACCGACCTCCGCCGCCCTCGCGGCGCTCGGCGGTGCCCTCATTCTCGGGCTCACCGTCGCTCCGGCCGCCCAGGCCGCTCCCGCCTCGGCGGACTGCACCACCGACGCCTTCGGGATCGCCGGGAAGTACGGCGAGTTCGTCCTCGGGGACGACGTCCACTCCCCCGACGCGGAAGGCGCCGTGGCGGTCGGCGGGAACGCCGACTTCAAGGGCGGGTTCAGCGTAGGGAACGAGCTGACGGCGGCCCAGGTGGACGCGCTGCCGGGCCGGGCGTCGCTCGTCGTCCGGGGCAACCTGGAGAACGGCGGTTCGGCCACCGTCGTGATGAAGGGCAACGCCGTCGTCGGCGGCACGGTCAAGGACCGCCCCGTGGATCTGCACAACGGCACCTTCAGCAAGAAGGCCGATCTGATCGACTTCGACGGCGAGTTCGCGAAGCTCCGGTCGTACTCGGACGCGCTGGCCAAGGAGACGGCGACCTCCGGCGCCACCGTGAGCCTGGACGGCAACCGGCTGACGCTGACCGGCACGGACACCGGCCGGAACGTGTTCTCGGTCGAGGCGTCGCAGCTGGAGAAGGCGAAGGAGGTCTTCGTCAAGGTTCCGGCCGGGGCGACGACCATCGTCAACGTCACCGGCCAGACGTACGACATGGCGACGGCCGGCACGACGGGCTTCTTCCTGTCGGGCGGTCAGGACTTCGTCCTGGACGACAAGACGCAGAGCGCGCAGGACGGCGCGATCCGCGCCAAGCTGCTGTGGAACTTCCCGAACGCCACGAAGATCGTCAAGAACAGCCAGGCCGCCTGGCCGGGCAGCGTGCTCGCCCCGTACGCGCACCTGGAGCTCGGCAACGCCGCCCCGGTCAACGGCTCGGTGTGGGTGGCCTCGCTGCACGGCTCGGGCGGCGCGGAGACGCATCACTTCCCGTTCACCGGCTGCCTGCCCGAGGTGCCCGGCACCCCGAAGCCCGGTACGACGCCGAGCGGCACGCCCTCCACGACGCCCCCGGCGTCCCCCACCCCGTCGGCCTCGGTGCCGCCGTCCGGCAGCGCGACGCCGCCCGCCACCCCGTCGGGCACCACGACCCCGGGCGCCCCGGCCCCGTCCGCCAGCCCCTCTCAGCCCGAGGGCGACCTGGCGACGACCGGTAGCAGCAACATGGTCCCGATCACCGTCGGAGGCGCCGTGGTCGTCGCCGCCGGTGCGGGTCTCGTGGTGATGGCCCGCCGCCGCAAGCGCGCCTGATCCGTTTGAGCGGCACGCGGCCCGGGAAGGGCGGCGTGCCGCTCAGCGCTTTTCCCAGACCGAGGTGTCGTAGCGGTAGTAGTACTCCGGGCGCCCGGCGATGCTGCTCGTACGGAACGGCTTGCCGCCGTCGTCCACGCGCAGGGTGCCCGTACGGCCGCCGCTGGACCAGTCCAGCTCCAGGTACCAGCTGACGTCGTGGCCCTCCACGTGCGCGTCCAGGTCGAAGACCTCCACATCGCTGGACGACACCCGGAACGGGAAGTCCTTCGCGGGCACGGTCTCGTCGCCCTGCTGCCCGGCGACCGGCTTGAGCGCCGGGCGGCTGTCGTCCAGGTCCACGTCGAAGGACTGGGGCTCGATGCCGCTGCCGCAACCGTCGCCCATCGAGAACGCCGACTGCCGCAGGGGCGCCCGCTGGCTCAGCACCTTCACCCGGAGCCCGGTCAGGACGACGGCCTGCGCGGAGGTGCCCTGCACGGTCAGCTCCAGCTTCATGGAGCCGCCGTCCACCCCGCCGAGCGCCCGCGCCCAGCCCCGGGTGCTGTTGGGCGACGGCGGGGGCGGCACGGTCGCCGGGTCCTGGCCCAGCAGATAGAACTGCCCGCACGGCTCCTCCCAGTTGTACGAACTGATGGTCACCGTGGGCGGTCGCCCGGTCGCGCCTTCGGGCGCGCCGGTGGTGCGCGAGGCGGACGGCGACGTGCGTGCGGTGGGACTGGCCGAACCGGTGGTCGCGGAGGCGCTGGGCCGCTTCGACGCGCTGACCGAGGGCGAGGGGCTGTACGGGGACGGGGAGACGGCGTCCGCGGCCTTCCCCGCCGTCGTGGCGCTCACACCCGGGGCGCCCCCGGCCACCTCGGAACCGGTCTGCTTGAGCTGACCGATGACGACGGCGGTGGGCACGGTGAGCGCGACGACGGCCGCGGCGGCGAGGAGGACGCGCGTACGAGCGGAGGCCCGGCGCCAACGGGAGGGGGCGGGCCCCTCTTCCCGCACGGGCCCGGAACCCACGGGCTCGTGCGCCACGGCCCCGGGCCCAGCGGCCTCCGACGCTACGGACCCGGGGGCTACGGGCCCGGGGGCTACGGGCCCGGGGGCTACGGGCCCGGGCCCAGCGGCCCTGGGCTCCACGGCCTCCGACGCCACGGACCCCGGCCCACCGGCCACGGGGGCCACGGCCCCGAGCCCAGCAGCCCCAGGCTCCACGCCCTCCGACGTTACGGCCCCCGGCCCACCGGCCCCGGGCTCCACGCCCTCCGGCGCTACACCCCCGGGCTCAACGGACCCGGGCTCAGCGCCCCCGGACTTGACAGCCTCCGGCCCACCCGCCCCGGGGGCTACGGCCCCGGGCTCAGCGGCCCCGGACTCGACAGCCTCCGGCCCACCGGCCCCGGGCTTCACGGCCTCCGGGGCTACGGCCCCGCGCTCAGCGGACCCGGGGGCTACGGCCCCAGGCCCAGCAGCCCCGGGGGCCACGGACCCGGGGGCTACGGCCCCCGGCCCACCGGCCCCGGGCTCCACGCCCTCCGGCGCTACACCCCCGGGCTCGACGGGCGCAGCCCGCACCGGCTTTGCGGCTTCCACCGGAGCAGACGCTTCCGCCTTCGCCCGCCTCCGTGCCGCGTCCGCGATGATCCACCGGCGGTGGATCTCCACCAGCTCGTCGGCGGTCGCCCCGCAGAGGCGCCCGAACCGCTCCACGGGCGCGAACTCGCCCGGGACGGCGTCCCCGTTGCAGTACCGGTGGAGTGTCGACGTACTGACGTGCAGCCGGCCCGCGAGCACCCCGTAGCTGCGCCCCGAACGGTCCTTCAGTTTCTTCAGCAGAGCCGCTAGTTCCTCGGCCTCCGGCGTCGCCACGACGGCGTTCCCCCTCCTGGTCCGTCCCGGAACACCGTTCCAGGGACGTGGAATCTGCCCAGGTCACAGTACGCGCAGGCATTCCAGCATCCCCAATGGTGTGTCGGGCGTTGCGGCCGGAATCCGTCGTGCCACAAGCTCGGACCACACCGCAACGACCACGGGGGCCGACCAGTGCGAACCCTCTTCCGCGTCGAGCTGGCCGATGCGCTGGCGATCGGGGTGGTGATCGTGACGACCGCGATCGTCCTGCTCCTGATCTGCCGCAACTGACCACACCGGCACGACCGAACACCCTTCACCACGAACTCACACACCTACGGGGAGTACCACCATGCGCAGCAACCGCATCCGCACCACCGTCCTCGCGGCGACCGCCGTCCTCGCCGCCCTCTCGCTCACGGCGTGCGGCGGGGAGGACGGCACCGACGCGAAGAAGCCGGCGGCGTCCGTCCAGGCCACGGGCGACGCGGCGTCGGCGGCGCCGGAGAAGGACTCGACGGAGGCCACGGACACCGAACCGGCCGCCGACACCACCGAGCCCGCCGCGAAGCCCGCCGACAAGCCCGCGGAGTCCGCCGCGAAGCCCGCGTCCAAGCCGCAGCCCGAGCCGAAGCCGAAGTCCGCGGTCGCCTGCACCGGCGCGAACACGAAGGTGACCGTCAGCAAGGTGAGCCGCCCGATCAACCACCTGCTGCTCACGGCGACCAACACGGGCGACCGCCCCTGCTACGCGTACCACGCGCCGATGCTCCGCTTCGACGGCGCGCAGGCGGTGTTCCAGGTCCTCGGGTCCAGCAAGCCGCAGGCCGTGGTGACGCTCGCGCCGGGTCAGTCGGCCTACGCCGCCATCGGCCTGACGGGCGAGCCGAACGGCCAGGAGCCCCACGAGAGCAAGCGCCTCGGCGTCACCTTCGCCGACGGCGACAACGGGCCGCTCAACGGCTCCGCGACCGAACTGGCGCTGCCCGCCGGCACCTACTGGGACGACAACGGCTTCGTCACCTACTGGCAGAGCGAGATGGACCAGGCGCTCGCCTACTGACCGCCCAGCTCGAAGTCGAACCAGATCCGATGCGTGCCGTCCTCGTCGACGGCGAGCCCGCCGCCCCCGCTGATCCCGGCGAGGGCGGCGGTCCCGCTCCCCGGCACGACCGAGAAGAACTCGTCGGCCCGGTCGCTGCCGCTGGTGGCGGCCGAGTGCACGAAGTTGAACGTCCCCTCGTGCCCGGCGATCGCCCCCTCGAAGGACTCCATGGCGACGTACGTACCGACCCCGGACTCCTGGTCGAAGGCGGCGGTGAACAGCGTCGTGGACCGCCCCGCCACCTCCCCCTCGAACGTCTTCACGATCGTCGCCACCCCGACGGGCAGCGCGGTGACGACCTCGGGCTCGGGCTTCAGCTCGGAGGGGACGAAGGAGTTGACGGTGAAGGTTCCGGAAGCTCTCATGCGCCCGATCGTAGGGGCCTGGTACGACAGTTGAGGGGCGCGAACCCCGCGAACCCCAGGCGCCTACGATCGGGCCCATGGCCATGTTCGTCCACCTGACGCCCGCCGCGAACGCGGCCCGCATCCGCGGTTCCGGCATACGGGCCGCCAGCCGCGACGGCGACGGCGCCAGGGGCGTGTTCTGCTTCCCGGTCCTGCCCTCGTACACCCTGACCCACCAGTGGCTGCGCGAACTCGCCCGGCACGGCGGCCCGCGCGGACTGGTCGCCGTCCACCTGCGGCTGCCCGACTCCGAGCCCGTCACGGTCGGCCACTACTCCAACCGCCCGGGCCGGGCCCACACCGCCGTGACCGCGAGCGAGGCGGTGCGCAGGACCGCCGCGCTGGAGGACCCGCGCGGCTGGGAGGTGTTCGTGCCCAGGGCCGTCACCCGCGCCGAGATCCACCGCGTCCGGGCCGTCCGCCAGGTGACCGGCTGGCGCTACTTCCCGGACTCCAACGGCAGGGAGCCCTGCACCTGCTCCGGCTGCCGGGTGCGCGGCGAGTACGGCTCGCAACGGCTGCGCCGGAGGCGGCCCCACCCCATCGACGGCCCGGCCCCCGCGACACCCGTCCTGCTCCGGAGGATCGCCGAGGCGGGCGACCCGGGCGACCCCGCCGAGCTGCGCGCCGCCCTCCACTGGCTCGGCATGCGCCGCCGGGGCCCGCTGGCGCGGATCGCCCACCTCGCGGACCACCCCGACCCCACGGTCCGCGCGGCCCTGGCCGAGGCGGTGGGCCCCTGGCGGACCCCCGGCACCGAGCCCCTGCTGCGCCGCCTGGCACAGGACCCGCACGAGGACGTACGCGAGGCGGTCGCCTTCACGGACCGGCTGGGCGACGGCTGAGGGCTGCCCCGCAAAACCTCGCGGGACAGCCCTCGGACACGTCATGGGCCCGGTGGCCCGGGCCCCTCAGGCCCCCGTCAGCCCCGCAGCCGCTGTGCGACCTCCGTCGCCCAGTACGTCAGGATCAGCTGGGCGCCCGCGCGGCGGATGCCCGTCAGGCTCTCCAGGATCGCGGCGTCGCGGTCGATCCAGCCCTTCTCGGCGGCGGCCTCGATCATCGCGTACTCGCCGCTGATCTGGTACGCGGCGACCGGCACGTCCGACGCCTCCGCGACCTTGGCCAGGATGTCCAGGTAGGGGCCCGCCGGCTTGACCATGACCATGTCCGCGCCCTCTTCGAGGTCGAGCGCCAGCTCGCGCAGGGACTCGCGGACGTTGGCCGGGTCCTGCTGGTAGGTCTTGCGGTCGCCCTGGAGCGAGGAGCCGACGGCCTCGCGGAACGGGCCGTAGAACGCGGAGGAGTACTTCACGGTGTACGCGAGGACCGAGACGTCCTCGTGGCCCGTCTGGTCGAGCGCGTCGCGGATGACGCCGACCTGGCCGTCCATCATGCCGCTGGGGCCGACCACATGGGCGCCCGCGTCGGCCTGGACCTGGGCCATCTCCGCGTACCGCTCCAGGGTCGCGTCGTTGTCGACGCGGCCGTCCGCGGTCAGCACGCCGCAGTGGCCGTGGTCGGTGAACTCGTCCAGGCACAGGTCCGACATGACGATGAGATCGTCGCCCACCTCCTCCCGCACCGCGCGCAGCGCGACCTGGAGGATGCCGTCCGGGTCGGTGCCCGCCGTGCCCCGGCCGTCCTTCTTCTCGTCCAGCGGGACGCCGAAGAGCATGATCCCCGAGACCCCGGCCGAGACCGCGTCGACGGCCGCCTTGCGCAGGGTGTCCAGGGTGTGCTGCTGCACGCCGGGCATGGCCGAGACCGCGACCGGGGCGTCGATGCCCTCGCGGACGAACGCGGGCAGGATCAGGTTGGCCGGATCGAGCCGTGTCTCGGCGACCATCCGCCGCATCGCGGGGGTCGTCCGCAGCCGACGGGGCCGCGAGCCGGGGAAGTTTCCGTAGACAGTCATCCTTCGAGCGTAGACCCGCGCGGACCGGGCTCTTACCGACACCGGTGCCGGGAAAGCGACCGGAAACGCGGCGGGCCCGCCCGCCTCACGAAGAGACGGACGGGCCCCGCGCACCGCCCGGGATCAGGTCGTCGTACGCCGCCTGCGCGCGCCCGGACGCCGCTCGCTGGGCCGGGTCACCGGGTCACCGGCCTCCCGCGCCGCGTCCCGGCGCCGCGCGCCGAACTCCGCCAGCGCCTCGGCCAGCTTGTGCACCGAGGGCTCCGGCGACAGGACGTCCACGCGCAGCCCGTGCTCCTCGGCGGTCTTCGCCGTGGCGGGGCCGATGCAGGCGATGACCGTCACGTTGTGCGGCTTGCCCGCGATGCCGACCAGGTTGCGCACGGTCGAGGACGAGGTGAAGAGCACCGCGTCGAAACCGCCGCCCTTGATCGCCTCGCGGGTCTCGGCCGGCGGCGGCGAGGCGCGGACCGTGCGGTACGCGGTGACGTCGTCCACCTCCCAGCCGAGCTCGATCAGCCCGGCCACCAGGGTCTCGGTGGCGATGTCGGCGCGCGGCAGGAAGACGCGGTCGATCGGGTCGAAGACCGGGTCGTAAGGCGGCCAGTCCTCGAGCAGCCCGGCGGCGGACTGCTCGCCCGAGGGCACCAGGTCCGGCTTCACACCGAAGTCGATCAGCGCGGCGGCGGTCTGCTCGCCGACCGCGGCGACCTTGATCCCCGCGAAGGCCCGGGCGTCGAGCCCGTACTCCTCGAACTTCTCCCGGACGGCCTTCACGGCGTTGACGCTGGTGAAGGCGATCCACTCGTACCGGCCGGTGACCAGGCCCTTGACCGCGCGCTCCATCTGCTGGGGCGTACGCGGCGGCTCGACGGCGATCGTCGGCACCTCGTGCGGCACGGCGCCGTAGGACCGCAGCTGGTCGGAGAGCGAGGCCGCCTGCTCCTTCGTACGGGGCACGAGGACCTTCCAGCCGAACATCGGCTTGGACTCGAACCACGCGAGCTGGTCGCGCTGGGCGGCGGAGCTGCGCTCCCCGACCACGGCTATGACCGGCTGGTGCCCCTCCGGCGAGGGGAGGATCTTGCCCTGCTTGAAGACCTGGGCGATCGTCCCGAGGGTCGCCGTCCAGGTGCGCTGGCGCGTCGTCGTGCCGCCGGCCGTCACGGTCAGCGGGGTGTCGGGCTTGCGGCCCGCCGCGACCAGCTCACCGGCGGCGGCGGCCACCGCGTCGAGCGACGTCGAGATGACGCACGTGGCGTCGCTCGCGCCGACCTCGCTCCAGCAGCGGTCGGTGGCCGTACGGGCGTCGACGAACCGGACGTCCGCGCCCTGCGCGTCCCGCAGCGGCACCCCGGCGTACGCGGGCACCCCGACGGCGTTCGCGACGCCCGGGACGACCTCGAAGGGGACGCCGGCGGAGGCGCAGGCCAGCATCTCGGCGGCAGCGTTCCCGTCCAGGCCGGGGTCCCCGGCGACGGCACGGACGACCCGCCTGCCGCCCTTCGCGGCCTCCATGACAAGATTGGCGGCATCCCTGAGAACGGGCACGCCGGCGGGTGCTGACTGCGCGTCAACAACCGCCAGCTCAGGGGTGCTTACCCCTGCCCGCGCATGGCAGCGGACGACGCCGAGAACATCCGGCTCGGCGACGAGGACGTCCGCGCTCGCGAGCGCCTCGACGGCGCGCAGGGTCAGCAGTCCCGGGTCGCCGGGACCGGCGCCGAGGAAGGTGACGTGCCCTGCGGAGTGGACCGGGAAATCGGATGCGGCGGGGCCGGTGGGGCTCAAAGTGCTCGCTCCCCCATAAGACCGGCCGCACCCTTGGCGAGCATGTCGGCCGCGAGTTCGCGACCGATCGCCGCCGCGTCGTCGTGCGACGTGGGAACGGGACCGGTGGTGGACATCTGCACCAGCGAGGCACCGTCGGTGGAACCGACGACACCGCGCAGGCGCAGTTCGTTGACAGCCTGACCGTCGGCCAGGAGGTCGGCCAGCGCACCCACGGGTGCGGAGCAGCCGGCCTCCAGGGCGGCGAGCAGGGCACGCTCGGCGGTCACGGCGGCCCGGGTGTACGGGTCGTCGAGCTCGGCGAGCGCGGCGGCGAGGTCGGCGCTGCTCGCAGCGCACTCGATCGCCAGTGCTCCCTGGCCGGGAGCGGGCAGCACGGTGTCGACCGACAGGAAGTCGGTCACCTCACCGCTGCGGCCCAGACGGCTGAGCCCGGCCGCGGCGAGAACCACCGCGTCCAGTTCGCCGTCGCGTACGAACCCGATCCGGGTGTCGACGTTGCCGCGGATCGGCACGGTCTCGATGTCGAGGCCGTGGCTCCGGGCGTACGCGTTGAGCTGGGCCATGCGGCGCGGGGAGCCGGTGCCGACGCGGGCGCCGGACGGCAGCTCCGCGAAGGTCAGCCCGTCCCGGGCGACCAGCGCGTCGCGCGGGTCCTCGCGCACCGGCACGGCGGCCAGCACCAGGCCCTCGGGCTGCGCGGTCGGCAGGTCCTTGAGCGAGTGGACGGCGAAGTCCACCTCGCCGCGCAGCAGCGCCTCGCGCAGCGCGGCGACGAACACGCCGGTCCCGCCGATCTGCGCCAGGTGCTCCCGGGAGGTGTCCCCGTACGTGGTGATCTCCACGAGTTCGACGGCGCGCCCGGTCACCTCGCTGACCGCATCGGCGACGTGGCCGGACTGGGCCATGGCGAGCTTGCTGCGCCGGGTGCCCAGTCGCAGGGGTGAGTTGTCGGTCATGACCGCCCTCGATTCGGGTCGTTCAGGTCTGCCCGGGAGACGGCGGCGACCGTCTGCGGGTCGAGGTCGAAGAGTTCACGCAGCGCGTCCGCGTACCCGGCGCCGCCGGGTTCGCTGGCGAGCTGTTTGACCCGCACGGTGGGCGCGTGCAGGAGCTTGTCGACCACGCGGCGCACGGTCTGCGTGATCTCGGCGCGCTGCTTCTCGTCCAGGTCGGGGAGGCGCCCGTCGAGCCGGGCGATCTCGTCCGCGACCACGCCGGCGGCCATCGTGCGCAGGGCGACGACGGTCGGGGTGATGTGGGCGGCGCGCTGGGCGGCCCCGAAGGCGGCGACCTCGTCGGCGACGATGGTGCGCACCTGGTCCACATCGGCGGCCATCGGGGCGTCGGCCGACGCCTCCGCGAGCGACTCGATGTCGACGAGGCGCACACCGTCGAGGCGGCCGGCCGCCGCGTCGATGTCGCGCGGCATGGCGAGGTCCAGCAGCGCCAGGCGGTCGGGTCCGGTGGACTGCGCCGGGATGAGGCCGCTCGCCGGGTCGGGCACGTGGCCGAGGCCGAGCGCCCCGGCGACGGCCTCGGCGGTGAGCACGAGCCCGGTGGCGCCGGTGCAGGAGACGGCGATGTCGGCACGTGTCAGCTCGGCGTCGACGTCGGTCATCTCCACGGCCCGGGCGCGCACCCCCGTACCGCCGGGCTGGTTCAGGATCTCGACCAGGCGGTCGGCGCGGGCCCGGGTGCGGTTGGCGACGGCGATCTCGGCGACGCCGGAGCGGGCCAGGGTCGCGGCGGCCAGCGAGGACATGGAGCCGGCGCCGATGACCAGGGCGCGCTTGCCCTTGGTCCAGGCGGCGGTGTCGGGGCCGCCGGCGAGCTGTTCCAGGCCGAAGGTGACGAGCGACTGCCCGGCCCGGTCGATCCCGGTCTCGCTGTGGGCGCGCTTGCCGACCCGGAGGGCCTGCTGGAAGAGGTCGTTGAGCAGCCGGCCCGCGGTGTGCAGCTCCTGGCCGAGGGCGAGCGCGTCCTTGATCTGGCCGAGGATCTGGCCCTCGCCGACGACCATGGAGTCGAGCCCGCAGGCCACCGAGAACAGGTGGTGGACGGCCCGGTCCTCGTAGTGCACGTAGAGATACGGGGTCAGCTCGTCGAGCCCGACGCCGCTGTGCTGGGCGAGGAGCGTGGACAGCTCGGCGACGCCCGCGTGGAACTTGTCCACGTCGGCGTACAGCTCGATGCGGTTGCAGGTGGCGAGGACGGCGGCCTCGGCGGCGGGCTCGGCGGCCAGGGTGTCCTGGAGCAGCTTGGCCCGGGTGTCGGCGGCCAGCGAGGCGCGCTCCAGCACGGAGACGGGGGCGCTGCGGTGGCTCAGACCCACGAGGAGCAGGCTCATGCCGGCATCACGGCGGGCATGTCCCCGTCGGGTCCCTTCCGGCCGGTGGTGGTGGCGCGCACGGGCGGCGCGGCCGGGTCGGGCGCGGTGTCGACGCCGTCCTCACCGGCCTTGCGCTGCTCGTGGAACGCGAGGATCTGGAGCTCGATGGAGAGGTCCACCTTGCGCACGTCGACGCCCTCGGGCACCGAGAGGACGGTCGGCGCGAAGTTCAGGATCGAGGTGACCCCGGCGGCCACGAGCCGGTCGCACACCTGCTGGGCGGCGCCGGGCGGGGTGGTGATCACGCCGATGGAGACGCCGTTCTCGCTGATGATGCGGTCGAGGTCGTCGGCGTGCTGGACGGGGATGCCCGCGACGGGCGTACCGGCCATCGCAGGGTCGGCGTCGATGAGCGCGGCGACGCGGAAGCCCCGGGAGGCGAAGCCGCCGTAGTTGGCGAGGGCCGCGCCGAGGTTTCCGATGCCGACGATGGCGACCGGCCAGTCCTGGGTGAGGCCGAGCTCGCGCGAGATCTGGTAGACGAGGTACTCGACGTCGTAGCCGACGCCGCGCGTCCCGTACGAGCCGAGGTAGCTGAAGTCCTTGCGCAGCTTCGCGGAGTTGACCCCCGCCGCCGCGGCGAGCTCCTCGGAGGAGACCGTGGGGACCGAGCGCTCGGAGAGCGCGGTCAGCGCGCGGAGATACAGCGGAAGTCGGGCGACGGTGGCCTCGGGAATTCCTCGGCTACGGGTCGCCGGTCGGTGATTTCGGCCAGTTGCCACGGTGCTCCTGCGGGATGAGCGGGGCTGCAGGCGGCCGTATGTCCCAAGACCGCCCCGTCGAATGCAGGCTATGTCTTTGTGAACGCGTGCACAAAGATTGTGTCCGGTTTGTCCGGTCAACGTGACCGGGGTCACGCACATCCGTCGCGCGATCCAGGAACCATGGATCGCATCAGCCCGTTGCAGGCCCGAAGGGGGCAAAGCGGTACACACTCCTCACGACTACGCCCCCGAGACCACTCAAAACGCCCACGATGGTAACCGGGTTTCCCTCACGAAAGCAGCGCGCTGCGCAGTCTCGCCGGGTCCACCCGCCAGAACGTGTGCTGTTCGTTATCCACGAGCACCACTGGGATCTGCTCCCAGTACTCCCGGTACAGCTCCTCGTCCAGGGTGATGTCCTTCTCCTCCCAGGAGGCGCCGGTCTCCTCGCAGACCGCCCTGACCACCGCGCGGGCGTCGTCACAGAGGTGACAGCCGGGCTTCCCCACCAGGGTCACCACGCGCTCGGCGGGGTTCTTCTTCCTACGACGCAGCAAGGCACTCATGCCTCTCATTCTCGGGCCCCGTCCCGGAGCGCGCGGACACCAGGAGTTCACACCACGGCACCACGGCGGACCCGGAACGACCGGGCCGACTGGCTATGCTCGACCGCATGGCCGCTCTTGGATGGCTCACCCCGCGCAGGCGCTCCGCCACCGCTCGCAGCGTGCTGGCGGGCGAGGCGGCGGCGGAGGCCGCGCGGAAGTCCTCGCTGGAAGCCGAATCCGCCGCCGCGAAGGCCGCGCCGGAGGAGCCGGAGTTCCCCGTCGTCGGCGACGAACGGGCCGCCGCCTTCTTCGACCTCGACAACACCGTGATGCAGGGCGCCGCGATCTTCCACTTCGGCCGCGGCCTGTACAAGCGGAAGTTCTTCGAGCGCCGCGAGCTGACCCGGTTCGCCTGGCAGCAGGCGTGGTTCCGGCTGGCCGGGGTCGAGGACCCGGAGCACATGCAGGACGCCCGCGACAGCGCGCTCTCCATCGTCAAGGGCCACCGCGTCTCCGAGCTGATGTCGATCGGCGAGGAGATCTACGACGAGTACATGGCGGACCGCATCTGGCCCGGCACCCGCGCCCTGGCCCAGGCCCACCTGGACGCCGGCCAGCGGGTCTGGCTGGTCACCGCGGCGCCGGTGGAGACCGCCACGATCATCGCCCGCCGGCTCGGCCTGACCGGCGCCCTCGGCACCGTCGCCGAATCGGTCGACGGGGTGTACACCGGCCACCTGGTCGGCGAGCCCCTGCACGGGCCCGCGAAGGCCGAGGCGGTCCGCGCCCTGGCGGCGGCGGAGGGCCTGGACCTGACGCGCTGCGCCGCGTACAGCGACTCGCACAACGACATCCCGATGCTGTCCCTGGTGGGCCACCCGTACGCGATCAACCCGGACGCCAAGCTCCGCAAGTACGCCCGCGCCCGCGACTGGCGGCTGCGCGACTACCGCACCGGGCGCAAGGCGGCCAAGGTCGGCATCCCGGCCGCCGCCGGGGTCGGCGCCCTCGCGGGCGGCACGGCCGCGGCCGTCGCCCTGCACCGCCGCCGCCGCTGACCTTCGCCGCGTCCGCCGACGTTCCACGCCCGCGCGCGTCAACACGGCACACCCTTTTCACCGGCCACAACCCGTCGCACCCGCAGACAGATTCCGAAGCAATTCGATCAACAAGCGGTCATGACGCATGACGTGCTGCGTCGAAAAGTTGGCACAGAAGCGACGCAATCGATGATTTATGCAACTGGGCGTAGCGCGCCCTGCACGAAGCGTTATTCTCCTCAGACGCATTCCGGACCCGCCGCTCACTACGACGAGTGACGGTTTCGCACTGCTCGTGATGGAAGCTCTGCCTCTGGGAGTCCCGTGTACCCACACGTCGGGGTTGACGCCTCGGGCCTGGCTACGCTGCGCGCATCAGTAGCCGAACGCATGCGCGGCTTCGTCCCCACCGCGTACGCCGTACCCGCATTCGCCACCCCTGCACCTGCCGGCCCCTGCTACGCCCTGGCCGAACGCGCCGCGGCGGTGGGAAGACGCGGCAACCGCGGGGCGGCGACCACCGCCGCCCCCGTCCGGCGGCCCGCCGCCGACAGCGACAGCGCGCGCATGATGGAGCTCGTCGAGCGCGCCCAGGCCGGCGAGGCCGACGCCTTCGGACGCCTCTACGACCAGTACAGCGACACGGTCTACCGATACATCTACTACCGCGTGGGCAGCAAGGCGACGGCGGAGGACCTCACCAGCGAGACCTTCCTGCGCGCCCTGCGCCGGATCTCCACCTTCACCTGGCAGGGCCGCGACTTCGGCGCCTGGCTGGTCACGATCGCGCGCAACCTGGTCGCCGACCATTTCAAATCCAGTCGTTTCCGGCTGGAAGTGACCACCGGCGAAATGCTCGACGCCAACGAGGTCGCCCGCAGCCCCGAGGACTCCGTCCTGGAGTCCCTCTCCAACGCCGCGCTCCTCCAGGCCGTGCGCCGCCTCAACCCCCAGCAGCAGGAGTGCGTCACCCTGCGCTTCCTGCAGGGGCTCTCCGTCGCCGAGACCGCCCGCGTCATGGGCAAGAACGAGGGTGCGATCAAGACCCTCCAGTACCGCGCCGTCCGCACCCTCGCCCGGCTCCTCCCGGACGATGCCCGCTGACCGCTCCCCCGCCGGGCCGGTCCCGGCGTCGTGTTCCCCACGCACTGGTCCGATCATCTTTCGTGCGTAACCCAAGTGCCGCGCCACTCGTTGTGCCGGTTGCAGGCCCCCTGTCGTCACACCATGTCCGCTGACGCTCACTCGTTCGTGTGGAAGCGCTCAAGGTGTGCAACCTTCCGGATCCCCAGGGGAGTCGACCGTCATGACGAGAGGAGGTGCCGCCAGTGATCGCAAACGTCTCGGCACACCGGCGGGCGAACGCCTTCGCCCAGGCCCTGGAGGAGCAGTCGCTCCCCGGTGCGGCGGCCGTACAGCCCGAGGACCCGGCCGAACAGGCCGACCAAGGACCGCTGTTGGCCCTGGCGAACGGCCTCGGTGAGCTGCCGAAGCCGGAGTTGGACCCCGAGGTCAAAGTGGTGCAGCGAGCCCAGCTCGTCGCCGCCATGGAAGCCATGTTCGCCCAGGGAGGCGCGTCCACGGACCCTACGGTGCCGGGGCAACGGAGCAGGGGCAGCCACCGCGCCTCCCCGCTCCGCAAGCTGCGCCCCAGATCCCGCTGGTCCAAGGGCCTTGCCGCCGGCGGGCTCACCGTCGGGGTGGCCGCCGGCGCCTTCGGCGGAGTGGCCGCCGCCAGCTCCGACGCCCTCCCCGGTGACTCGCTCTACGGCCTGAAGCGCGGCATGGAGGACCTCCACCTCGGCCTCACCCGCGACGACACGGACCGCGGCGAGATCTACCTCGACCAGGCGTCCACCCGCCTCGGCGAAGCCCGCCGCCTCATGGAGCGCGCCCGCTCGGGCCACCTCGACCACGAACAGCTCGCCGAGATCAGGCGCACGCTCAACGGCATGTCGCACGACGCCGCCGAGGGCCACCGCCTCCTCCACGCCGCGTACGAACGGGACGGCGCCCTCGGCCCCATCCAGACCCTGGACTCCTTCTCCCGCTCCCACCGCGGCACCTGGGCCGGCCTCCGCGACCGCCTCCCCGTCCAGCTGACCGACGTGGGCAATCAGGTCAGCTCGGTCTTCGACGCCATAGACGAAGAGGTCGCCCCCCTCCAGTCGCTGTTCCCGCGCGCCCCGGAGAAGGGCCCCGAGTCCCGCCGCTCCGAATCCACCGGCACCGACGCGGCCCCCTCCACCGACGCGCACCCCCCGTCGCCCTCGTCCTCCGCACACCACCAGGACGGCGGTACGGGCCCCAGCACCTCGTCGCGCCCCTCGGACGCCGGCTCCAGTCCGGCGGGCGGCCTGATCGGCGGCTCCACGGACGGCCTCCTCGACCCGCCGTCCCCGGCCGCGCCCAGGCCCTCCGACGCGGCGCCGAGCTCGACGCCGTCGCCGGACATCACCATCCCGCCGCTGCTCCCGGGGCTCATCGGCGGTCTCGGCATCGACGCCGAGGACGAACGGCGCTGACCCGGCCCGCGTGGTGCGGCGGCGGCCGTCAGAAGAAGACCGACCGCCGCTGCACCAGCAGCTTGTACAGCGTGTGCTGGATCTGCTCCCGCACCTGATCCGTCAGGTTGAACATCAGCATCGGGTCCTCCGCCGCCTCCAGCGGATAGCCGTCCGTCGGGATCGGCTCACCGAACTGGATCGTCCACTTCGTCGGCAGCGGCACCGCCCCCAGCGGCCCCAGCCAGGGGAACGTCGGCGTGATCGGGAAGTACGGGAAGCCGAGCAGCCGCGCCAGCGTCTTCGCGTTCCCGATCATCGGGTAGATCTCCTCCGCGCCCACGATCGAGCACGGCACGATCGGCACCCCGGCCCTCAGCGCCGTCGACACGAAGCCTCCCCGCCCGAAGCGCTGGAGCTTGTACCGCTCGCCGAACGGCTTGCCGATGCCCTTGAAGCCCTCCGGCATCACCCCGACGACCTCGCCCTTGCGCAGCAGCCGCTCCGCGTCCTCCGCGCACGCCAGCGTGTGCCCCGCCTTCCGGGCCAGCTCGTTGACCACGGGCAGCATGAAGACCAGGTCCGCCGCGAGCAGCCGCAGGTGCCGGTCCGCCGGATGGTGGTCGTGCACCGCGACCTGGAGCATCAGCCCGTCGAGCGGCAGCGTCCCGGAGTGGTTGGACACGATGAGCGCCCCGCCCTCGGACGGGATGTTCTCGATGCCCTTCACCTCGACCCGGAAGTACTTCTCGTACACCGGCCGCAGCAGCGACATCAGGACCTGGTCGGTCAGCTCCTCGTCGTAGCCGAACTCGTCCACGTCGTACTCGCCGGTGACCCGCCGCCGCAGGAAGGCGAGCCCGCCCGCGATCCGCCGGTCCCAGGCGCCCCGCGCGGGCGCGCCGCCCCCGCCCGGCCCCTCCGGCTCCGGCACGGCGTCCTGGGCGCCCGAGGGCCCCGGCAGGGCGCTCACCGACCCCGTGCCGCGTACCGGGGACCGCCGGCGCGCGGCGCGCGGTGCGCTCCCCGGCCGCGAACGGTCGTCGTCGAACGGAATGACCTTGGCGTCCGCCATCGTCGCTGCGCTCCTCTACCTGGCGCTCGGGGTCGGTTGGGGGCCGTCGCCGGACCCGGCGATCCGGGGCACGCTCGCGGCCACGCGGTCCACGGCCCGGCCCACCGCGCGGGGCGGGAGCAGCCCCGGCGCCCGGCTGCGCGCGAAGGCCGCGAACGTCTCCCCCGTCGTGTACCGGGGCGAGAAGCCCAGCGTCTCGCGCATCTGGACCGTGGAGACCACCCTGCCATGGGTGAGCAGCCGGATCTGCTCCGGCGAGAAGTCCGTCATACCGACGGCCCGCAGCGCCTGCCCGACCCAGGTGACGGCGGGCAGCAGCATCGGCACCGTCGGCCGCCCCAGCCGCCGCGCGCACTGGGACAGCAGCAGCACCCCGTCCCCCGCGATGTTGAACGTGCCGCTGTTCAGCGTCCCGCGCCTGGGCTCGGTCGCCGCGATGGACAGCACGTCCATCACGTCGTCCTCGTGGACGAACTGGAGCCGGGGGTCGTACCCGAAGACGGTCGGCAGCACCGGCAGCGACAGGTAGTCGGCGAGCGGCGAGTCCGCGCCGGGCCCCAGGATGTTGGCGAACCGCAGCACGCACACGGCCACGTCCGGCCGGCGGCGGGCGAAGCCCCGTACGTACCCCTCGACCTCGGCGGCGTCCTTCGCGAAGCCGCCGCCGGGCAGCGACTTGGGCGGGGTGGTCTCGTGGAAGACCGCCGGGTCGCGGGGCGCCGAACCGTACACACCGGTGCTGGACTTCACCACGAGCCGCTGCACGGCCGGGGCCTTCTGGCAGGCGCCGAGCAGCTGCATGGTGCCGATGACGTTGGTCTCCTTGACCGCCGTACGCCCCTGGGCCCCGAGCGCGAAACCGCTGACGTCCAGGTGGACGACGGTGTCCACGGAGTGCTCGGCGAGCACCCTGGCGACGGCGGGCCCGCGGATGTCCGCCTGCACGAAGAGCGCGTCGCCCAGCTCGTGCCCCGGCTCGACCGCGTCCAGGGCGATCACCCGCTCCACGTCCGGATCACGCTGGACGCGCCGGACGAAACGTCCGCCCAGCTGCCGGGCCGCTCCCGTGACGAGCACGACCTTCCCCAAGATCAGCGCCTTCCGTCGGTCTCCCGCATTCGGTCGGTCAGGACGTCACCGTAACCGGTGGACACCCCCCGCACACAGCACCGCAGCCCTCCCGCCGGGAACGGCGGAAGGGCTGCGGATTTCACGAACTGCGTTCGCTTACTTCTTGTTGCGACGCTGAACGCGCGTGCGCTTGAGCAGCTTGCGGTGCTTCTTCTTCGCCATCCGCTTGCGCCGCTTCTTGATAACAGAGCCCACGACTACCCTCGCTCACTTCTTCTTCACTGGTGCGGGGCGTCTGGGCCCACACGACCTACGTCGGCCTAGCCTACCCGCCACCGCGTGAGGGACGTAATCCGAGGGGAATGTCAGGCCGATGCCACCCCCACGAAGGACTCGCGCAGATACTCGTGAACCGCTTGCTCCGGCACCCGGAAGGACCTGCCCACCCGGATCGCCGGCAGCTGACCGCTGTGCACCAGGCGGTACACGGTCATCTTCGACACCCGCATGACCGAGGCGACTTCCGCCACGGTCAGAAATTTGACCTCGCTCAGAGGACTCTCGCTGTCAGCAGCCATGACTCACCTGTACCTTCCGCACGAGACGCGCACCGGCTTCCCCTCCGGTGACTCTTCGTCGTTGTGCGCTCACTCCACAGATTAGGGGCGGGTGGTGCGAGTGGGGAAGAGGAGAGACGATCGGCCGCTACTGTGACAGACAGGCGCGATTGAGTACATAGCGCGTGAGCGGCAGGTAGTACGCGGACCGCACCGCGTCGTCCAGCGGAACCGCCACCGCCACCCGCCCCTCGGCCTCCCCGACGAACAGCGCGGGATCGTCCGTATCGGCCAGGCCGATCGCCTCGATACCGAGCTGACCTGCCCCGCAGACCCACCCGTGGTCCCCGACGACCAACTCCGGAACGGGCCCGCGCCCGGCCGCGGCGGCATCCAGCGCGACCCGCACGGGCAGCGGCGAATGGGAGTGTGCGCCGGTGCCACCACCGGCCACCCCCGCGCCGGGTTCACGCACCAGCGCGACACCCCGTACGTAGTCGAGGCTGTACGTGCGTACGCCAAACCGAGTCGTTATGTCGATACATCGCCCCTGCGCCGGGGTGAGGACCGGGCAGCCCGCCGTCGACAAAGCGTCTGCCAGCGCCGCGTAGAAACCGATCAGCCGGTGCGGATGCCCCGTGCCGAACAGCACCGGCACCCGCCGGGCCGCCGCGTCCGCCAGCCGTACGGCGAACGCGTCGAGCCCCGCCACCGTCCGCTCCGGATCGATGACATCGGGCCCCGACACATGCGCGGGATCGTCCGAGACGCCGCACCTGTCCGCCATCAGCTCCAGCAACTCGCGCTCGCCCCAGCCCCGTTCGGGGTCGAGGCCGAGCGTCACCCGGGGGTCCCTGGCCGCGAACAGCCGATAACTCCGCAGGCTCACCTCACGCGAGGTGGCCACGGGCCCGGCCAGCCGGGCCGCCAGCAGATGCGCACGCAGCGCTCCGGTGCTCAACACCCCACCGATGCTGCCCCACCCGGCCCGCCCAGGGGCCAAAAGCCCGATTACGCCCCACAGTCGGCGTAAACCGTGCTCGCCCCCGTAACCGAACCGCTCAGGTCAGCAGCCCCCGCAGCGGGAACGCCGCCCGCCGCGTCGCGAGGATCGCCTGGTCCAGCCGGTCCGCCGGGTCGTACCCGTCCTCCCACGGCGACCAGGACGGGGTCCGCCCGTCCGTCATCCGCGCGGGCCCCAACTGCCGCGTCCGCGCGTACACCTCGTCCCGCCACGACGACGGGATCACCGACTCCGGGTCCACCGGGGCGTGCGCGGCGATGCCCACCAGGTGCGTCCAGGACCTGGGCACCACATCCACCACCGCGTAGCCCCCGCCGCCGAGCGCCACCCAGCGCCCGTCGTCGGCGTAGGTGTGCGCCAGGTCGTGGCACGCGGCCATCACCGAGCGCTGCGCGTCCAGCGAGACCGCCAGGTGCGCGAGCGGGTCCTCGAAGTGCGTGTCCGCCCCGTGCTGGGTCACCAGCACCTGCGGCCGGAAGTCCGCCAGCAGCTCGGGCACCACCGCGTGGAACGCCCGCAGCCACCCCGCGTCCCCGGTCCCGGCCGGCAGCGCCACGTTGACCGCGCCGCCCTCGCCGCTGCCCGCGCCGGTCTCCTCCGGCCATCCGGTCTGCGGGAACAGGGTGCGCGGGTGCTCGTGCAGGGAGACCGTCAGGACGCGGGGGTCCTCCCAGAAGGCTGCCTGCACGCCGTCGCCGTGGTGGACGTCGACGTCGACGTACGCGACGCGTTCGGCGCCCAGCTCCAGGAGCCGGGCGATGGCGAGCGCCGGGTCGTTGTAGACGCAGAAGCCGGCCGCGCCGCCGGGCATCGCGTGGTGCAGCCCGCCGGTGAAGTTCACGGCGTGCCGGGTCTCGCCGCGCCAGACCGCCTCGGCGGCGGCCACGGACTGCCCGGCGATCAGCGCGGACACCTCGTGCATCCCGGCGAACGCGGGGTCGTCCACGGTCCCGATGCCGTACTTCTGGTCGGCCGAGCGGGGGTCGGCGGACGCGGCCTTCACCGCCGCCACGTAGTCCGGGCGGTGCACGAGCCGCAGCGTGGAGTCCCCGGCCGGCTTGGCCGCCACCACGTCGACCGCCCGGTCGAGGCCGAAGGCCCGCACCAGGCCCATCGTCAGGGCGAGCCTGACCGGGTCCATCGGGTGGCTCTCCCCGAAGTCGTAGCCCGTTACTGCGTCATCCCACATCAGCTGTGCGCGGCCGCTCATGCCCGCCACCGTATCGGGCGGATTCCGCGCCGAACGACTTGGCGTACAGGAGCGTCGCCAGCACCAGCACCGTCGGGACGAGCATGGCGCCCCGGTAGCTCCAGGCGTCCCCGAGCGCCCCGACGAGCGGGGAGCCGACGAGGAAGCCGACGTAGTTGAAGACGTTCAGCCGCGCGATCGCGGTGTCGCTCGCCCCGGGGAACATCCGCCCGGCCGCCGCGAAGGTCTGCGGCACGATCACGCACAGCCCGAGCCCCAGCAGGGTGAACCCGAGCATCCCGGTCCACGCCCCGCCGGCCACGGCCACCACGGCGAACCCGCCGGCCGCCAGCACCGCCCCGCACCGCACCACGGCCACCGCACCGAACCGCCGCACCCCGAGGTCCCCGACGGCCCGCCCCAGCAGCGTCGTCACCATGTAGACGTTGTACGGGACGGTGGACAGCTGCTCCGAACTGCCCAGCACGTCCTGGAGGTACTTCGCGCTCCAGTTGGAGACCGTCGAGTCCCCTATGTACGCGAACGCCATGACCAGGCACAGCGGCAGCAGCAACCGGAAGGAGACCGTCCGCCCGGCCGCCCCCTTCTCCGGTGACTCCTCGCCGCCCTCCACGTACCACCGGCTCCCGACGAAGGCCGCGGGCAGCATCACCACGACCGCCGGAAGGTAGGAGGCCGGCAGCGACAGGTCCCAGTGCGCCCCGGCCCAGGCCATCGAGGCCCCCGCGATCCCGCCCAGGCTGTACGCGGCGTGGAACCCGAGCATGATGGAGCGCCCGTACGCCCGCTGGAGGCTGACGCCCATCATGTTCATGGACGCGTCGAGCGCGCCGACGGCTAGACCGAACACCCCGAGCGCGAGGGCGGCCTGCCAGAGTTCGCTGCCGGCGCCGGCGCCGAGGAGCGCGAGGAGGACGACGGGCTGCGTCCACCGCAGGACCACCCGGGGCCGTACCCGGGCGACCACCTTCTCGGTGAGCACGCTGCCCACCCCGGCCAGGATCGGGACGGCGGCGAGGAACACGGGCAGCAGGCCGTCGGATATCCCGTACCGGTCCTGGATCGCGGGGATGCGCGTGACCAGCAGGGCGAAGGTGGCCCCCTGCACGAAGAAGCTCAACGCGAGGGACGCCCTGCCGTGCCGCAACCGTGCATCTGTCATGGCGGCGAGCGTAGAGCCAGTCTCTACCCGTGGGTAGACGCGTCAGGCAAGCAGTTCCGGCAGCTGGCTCATGTCGGAGAAGTACCCGGTCACACCAGTCAGCCGGTCCGCGGGCATCATCGACGTGAACCCGTAGACGTCCATGCCGGCGGCCCGGGCCGCTTCGACTCCGAGCGGGCTGTCCTCGATGACGACGCACCGCTCGGGCGCGACCCCCATGCGCTCGGCGGCGAGGAGGAAGAGGTCGGGCGCCGGCTTGCCCCGGCCGACGTCCTCCGCGCTGAAGATCCATTCCTCCTCGAACCACTGGTCGAGCCCGGTCTTCCGGTGGCTGACCCGGATGCGCTGGTGGCTGCTGGAGGAGGCGACGCAGTACGGGACGCCTTCGGCGACCAGCTTGCCCAGCAGGTCGTCGATGCCGGGGACGGGCTCCAGTTCCTCTTCGAACGCGGCGAAGACCCGCGAGTGGAGGGTGACGTCGAAGTCCTCGGGCAGCTCGGTCCCGGTCCGCTCCTGGACAAGGTCGTGGACGCGGTGCACGGCGGACCCCATGTAGTCCCGCAGGGACTCCTCGTACGAGGTGGGGTGGCCCAGCTCCGTGAGGTAGCCGGCCAGGATGGTGTTGGAGATCGGCTCGCTGTCCACGAGCACACCGTCGTTGTCGAAGATGACAAGTTCGTAGCGCATGGCACGACTTTAGAGGGTCGGAACGCGAAAAAGCCCCGTGCCACAAGGGCACGGGGCTCTTCCTAAAAGGAGTTCGGCGGCGTCCTACTCTCCCACAGGGTCCCCCCT
>NZ_VJNO01000123.1 GCF_007096885.1 Streptomyces sp. 130
GTCGACGTTCCCATGCGGGCGGTCCTGTTCCGGACAGGACCCGAATCACACGTCCTGCTGATAGTGGTCCACCACATCGCAGCCGACGGCTGGTCGATGGCGCCGCTCCTGAAGGACCTGTCGCAGGCTTACGAGGCCCGGTGCGCGGGCGGCGCCCCGGCCTGGCCCGCGCTGCCGGTGCAGTACGCGGACTACGCGGTGTGGCAGCGGGCGGTGCTGGGTGCGGAGGATGACCCGGCGAGTGTGATGAGCAAGCAACTGGCCTATTGGCGGCGGGTCCTGGAGGGCGCGCCGGCGGAGTTGGCGTTGCCGTTCGATCGGGCGCGGCCTGCGGTGGCGTCGCAGCGGGGCGGGAGTGTGCCGTTCGCACTGGACGCCGAGGGCTGTGCGCGGTTGAACGACCTGGCACGTAGGTCTGGCGTCTCGCTGTTCATGGTGCTGCACGCGGCGCTGGTCGTGACGTTGTCGCGGGTCGGTGCGGGTGAGGACGTGCCGGTGGGGGCCGCTCTGGCGGGCCGGTCGGATGAGGGTCTGGATGATCTGGTCGGGTTCTTCGTGAACACGGTGGTGCTGCGTACGGATGTCTCGGGTGATCCGTCGTTCGTGGAGTTGCTGGAGCGGGTGCGGGAGGTGCATCTGGGTGCGCATGCGCATGCGGATGT
>NZ_VJNO01000039.1 GCF_007096885.1 Streptomyces sp. 130
GGCGCGATCCCGACGGCCCTGGAACCGGTGAGCGTCACGGCGACGAAGGGCGGCACGGTCTGCGCCGTCTACCGGCCGGCGGGACGTCCGACGTACGACAGCTTTTGAGGGCGCTCGCGGGCAGGAGTGCGGTGGCTCCGGCAGGGGGCCGGCTGTGAGATGCCGAGTGCCCTGCGCCGGTCGTGAACGGCTTGGCCGGGGAGTGGTCAACGTGACCTCGCATCGAGCGGGTTGGCGGTCAGTAGCCGACGGTGAAGCGCCGGCGGTGATGGCGGGGCTGCTCGATCTCGTCGAGGAGGGCGACGGCGTAGTCCTCGACGGAGATGGTGCTGTTGCCGTCGTCGTCCGTGACGAGGTCGTCCAGGGCAGTCCGGTAGACGCCGGTGCGGTCGCCGGGGGAGATGGTCGCCGCGGGGCTGAGGTTGGTCCAGTCGATGTCGGTGACGGTGCGGTAGTGGTCGAGGGCGTCGCCGTGGGCGTGCATGATCTGCAGGAGGAAGTCGGGCAGGCCGGGGGCGTCCCAGACCTGCTTGCCGTCGGGAGTGCGCAAGGAGCCGGCGCCGCCGACGGTGATCAGGCGGGGGGCCCGGGCGCCGAGGGTGCGCAGACCTTCGGTAAGGACCTCGGCGGCGGGCCGGATGGTGGCGAGGTGGCCGGGGCCGTCGCCGCCGCCGACGGCGCTGACAACGACGTCGTGGTCCTTCGCGGCGGCGGTGACCGACCGCGGGTCGAGGACGTCGCCCGTGGTGACGGTCAGGTCGGCGTGCCGTCCGGTGATCTTCGCGGGGTCGCGGACGACGGCGGTGACGCGGTGGTCTCGGCGCAGGGCCTCGCGCACGATGGCGGAGCCGATGGTGCCGTTGGCGCCGAAGACGGCGATGTTCGTCATGGGATGTCCTCAGTGGTTCGTGGGGTCGCCGTGCGGTGGGTCGGGTGAGGAGAGCGAAGTGCTCGTCGAGGGTGCCGGTGAGCTTGGCGGCGCTGCCGGCCCGGCCGTCCAGGCGGTCGGCGTGGGTGGGGGCGTGCGGGAGCCGGGCGGGGTGGGCTCCTCGGAGGCACCTGCGCACGGTGCCGCCGGGGGCCGTCGTCAGCGGGCGAGCGGTTCACGGCACGAGGACGATGCGTCCGGGCAGGCCGCCCTGGGCGAGGCGTGCGTGGGCCTCGGCCGCGGCGGTCAGGGGGTAGGTCTGGGCGACGCGGGCGAAGAGCACGCCCTGGTCGGCCAGGCGGGCCAGGTCGGTGAGGAGGCCGGCGTCGGACTGGACGCTGACGGCTTCGACGCGGATGCCGCGCTCGGAGGTAGGTTCGCTGCCGGGCCACAGGCCGGCGTAGGCTCCGCCGTCGCGGACGGCGGCGAGCGCGGCGGCGCCCAGATTCGCGGTATCCAGGACGCCGTCGAAGGATGCCGGCTCGAAGGTCTCACTGCGGGCCAGGAAGTGATCGGCGCCGCGGGCTCGGACGAAGTCCTCGAAGGCCGCGTCTCCGGTGCCCGTGACCTTCAGGCCCCGCTGGTGGGCCAGTTCCACGGCGTGGGCGCCCACTCCGCCGTTCGCGCCGACGACCAGCAGGCTCTGTCCCGGGGCCAGGTCGAGCAGGTCGAGCACTTGGGAGCCGGTCGTGGCGTTCAGCGGCAGCGTGGCGGCATGGACGTCGTCGAGGGAGGCGGGGGACGGAGCGAGGATGCCGGCGTCCACGACGATGTAGTCCGCGTGCGTGCCCAGCGGCTTGTGGTGCCCGGTCACCACCGCGAAGACGCGCTCGCCCGCCTTCCAGCCGGCCTCGGGGCCGACGGCATCGACCACACCGGCCACGTCGAAGCCGAGCCCGACGGGGCCCCGGCCGCCGAAGACACCGGAGCGCATGGCGACGTCCACCGGGTTGACCGCGGCAGCCTTCACCTTGACACGTACCTGCCCCTCGCCCGGTTCGGGGACCGGGTGCTCGGTGATCTCGACGGCCTCGGGGCCCCCGAAGCGGGAAACGGTCGCGGCGCGCATGGCCATGCTCTTCCTCCAGAAGCGGGCGGGTGCCGCCCGAGCGTTGAGTAGGGGTGACGTCCTGTCGCGGGCGCCGGTGCTGCCCATGCGGGGTTCACGCCGGGCTGATGTCCCACTACGCACCGGTGGAGTCGTTACGTACGTTTGGTGCGTAACCCCATGCTGCGTCAGCATGGACAGGTCCACAAAAGGCACACGCGTGTGCGGAACCGGAAAGGCAGGTGCGTCATGCGGGCCGACGCGAAGGACGAGCGAGCCGCCGTGCTGTCGGGGCCGTGCGCCCGCTGGCCTGCCGAGCAGGGCGAGACGATCCGGCAGATCGTGGACCGGGCCGGCGACAAGTGGACCGTGCTCGTGATCGGCACCCTGGAGCACGGTCCCCTGCGCTACACCGACCTGCAGAACGCCGTCACCGGCATCTCCCAGCGCATGCTCACCCACACCCTGCGCCAGCTCCAGCGCGACGGCCTGGTCACCCGCACCGCCTATCCCGAGGTGCCCCCGCGCGTCGAATACGCCCTGACCGACCTGGGCACCACCCTCCTCGACGCCGTCACCGCACTCGTCGACTGGGCGGGCACCCACCACGACGAGATCCAGGACAACCGCGCCCGCTACGACAGCGAGGCCACCGCCGGCTGAACGGCAGAAACGGTCGCGATCACGCGGGCCGCGCTCGAAGAAACCGGCCCTCGCCTGCCGCACCAGCAACTGGGAAATGCAAGATCGAACGACACCCGGCGGGGTCCGGAGTCCCTGCTCGTTCCTTCATCGTCCAGCTAGACCCCGGACGTCACTGCAACGACGAACGGGAACGGACACCGGAGGCCACCTCCGGCTTCCCGGGGCACGCAGTTCGCACCACACCGTCTTCCGGTACGGGGCCTGCTCCACGCCCCATCGCAGGGCGAGCGCGTCCAGCAGTTGGAGGCCCCGGCCCGACGTGGCCTCCGGGCCGGTCTCCTGGAGGACCGGCCACACCGCCGCCGCGGGGTCGCTCACGGCCACCCGTACGCGCCCCGAGGATGTCGCGCTCACCCGCAACGAGACCGGCGTGCGCTCGCCCACGTGAGTGATCACGTTCGCCAGCAACTCGCTGACGCACAGCAGGAGGTCGCTCGCGTCCTCGCCGTCGAACCGCTCCCGCAGCATCTGCCGCACCTCGGGAACGGCCTGCGGGACCGCCAGGAACTCCCATGTCAGTGGCAGCCCGTTCATCCCCCGGCCGCCCGCCGCAGCACCTCGGCCAGCTGACGCGCCGTCTCCGCGTTGCAGTTACCCAGCGCGACGAGCGGCTGCCGGCCCGTCCACGCGAGCGTCAGCGGGTCAACTCCCAATGACGGCAGCGTGATGCCGTTGGCCTTGAGCGCCGCGCGCAATGCGTCGATCTCCGGGCCGATGTCGTACGGGGCGTGGTCCATGAGGGCCGTCCACCTTTCGGTTGCGTGCTGTGACGAACACCTCACACGCTGCCGCACGGACCTCTACCGTGGAAGCCGATTCCGCTCCACAGAGCGAGGCGTGAAAGGCGGTCGGGGTGGCCAAGGACATCGACGGTTCGGCGGGGGTCCCGCAGTTCTACGGAAAGGAGCTGCGCTACCACCGGGAGGAGGCGGGCCTGACCCTGGAACAGCTGGTGGAGGGCAGCTACTACGGAATCGCCCTGCTCAGCGCGATCGAGCACGGTGGCCGCAGCATGCCGCCGGACCTCGCGGCGCATGTGGACCGCAAGCTGGGCACGGACTTCTTCGTCCGGCGTTGTAAAGACGTGCAGGAGGCTCGACGCAGGGGCCACGCGGAGTACTTCGCGCGTGTGCTGGAGGCGGAGAGGCAGGCGCTGACGATCGAGCAGTGGTCACCCGGCATCATTCCCGGGCTGCTCCAAACCGAGGCCTACGCCCGCGCCGTGATCGGGTCCGAGAGGTTCCAAGAACTCCCGGAGGAGACGGACGCGAAGGTCAGCGCGCGGCTGGCACGGGCCCAGCTTTTCGAGGACGACCACAAGGTCCCTGAGTACTGGGTGATCCTTCCAGAAGCCCTTCTGTGGGCCCCCGTCCTCCCGCCGGAACAGATGGCCGAACAGCTCGACCACATCGCCGCTCTCATCAGGCGCGGCCGGATCTTTGTACAGATCATCCCGTGGAAATCCGGAGCGCATCCCCTCATGCAGTGCGGCATCATGGTGCTGGACTTCGCGGACGCTCCACCGCTCGTGTACATGGAGGGCCAGCACCACGGCCAGACCGTCGACGATCCGGGCCTCGTGAAGCAGTACCGGAGATCGTACGATCTCCTGAGGGCCGCCGCCGAGCCGCTGGGGGCGTCCCTGGCCATGATCGAGGCTGCGGCAGAGGAATACCGAAATGGTGCTCAACCAGCACGACTTGACCGCCGCGACCTGGCGTAAGAGCAGCTACAGCAACGCCAGCGGCGGGGACTGCCTCGAAGTGGCCGAGGGGTACGCCCTGTGGCGTAAGAGCAGCTACAGCAACACCAGCGGCGGGGACTGCCTCGAAGTCGCCGACGGCCACCCCGGGCTCGTCCCCGTCCGCGACTCCAAGCGCCCCGACGGGCCCGCTCTCGTCGTCAACGCCGCCGCCTGGGCGCCGTTCATCGCATCCGTCAAGGCCGTCTGAGGCGGAGCACGTACGTACGCGAAGGGGCGCGTCCCGGAGAGATCCGGGCGCGCCCCTTCTGCGTGGAGCCGCACCGCGATCGCGAACCGCTCGCCCAACTCCTGCCCGTACCCGGCGTGTTCGCCTTTCTTTATCAGGTCATGCGGCGATTGGATGGGGATTGATCCGCCGCGCCCCTCCTCATGCGCCCCGATTGCCGCGCGAGGGGCGGCGTGCGCCGTGGGTCGCCCCCTTCGTCCCTGAGCGTTGCTCGGGGCTCGATCGCACATGCTAGGAGCACGACCGAATGCCAGAGCTGCCCAAGCGGAACGTCAACAGGCCCGTCGGCTCACGGCCCGCCGAGCCACTGCGGAGCAACGACGCGTCGCAGCTCGATTCCGCCCGTGCCGCCCTGGCTCGGGCGATAGCGGCACAGCGGGCCGAGGAAGCCGGGAACGCGGAGAGTGCCGGGGACGCCGGGGACGCCGAGGCCTCGGCCCAGGGCATATCGCCGGCCACTCCCCCGCGCCGCCGGGCGTTCCCGCGTAGGGCGCGCGTCCTGGCGGCGGTCGTCGGTGTGGTGGCCGTTGCTGTCGTCGCGGGCGTGGCCCTCACGGCCGGCGGGGGCGCCGAGGGCTCCGGCAGCCGGGCCGACGCGCCGGCCGAAGGGCCCGTACGGGCCGGAGGCGGGGCCGAGGGGGACGAGCACCGGTCGCCGCAGCCCGAAGGCACGAGCGCGGACCCGACCCCGTCCGGCTCCGTCACCCCGTCCGCCACCGCCTCCCCCTCGCCGGGCGAGAAGCAGCAGCGCAGGCCCGGTGCGGGCAGGAGCACCGCGTCGGAGGCGGGGTCCGGCCCGTCGTCGGACGCGGACGGCTCCGGTACGGACAGCGCCGCCGAGCCGGGTGGCGGCAAGGACGGTGACTCGGCCGAGGTGCGCACGTTTCCGCTGGCCGTCGAGGCGTCGGGCAAGTGCCTGACCGGTGCGGGGTCGGGGGCGCAGCTCGTGGCGTCCCCCTGCGACGGCTCGTCCGGCCAGTCCTGGAGTGCGGGGGCGGACGGCAGTCTGCGGCAGGGGGGACTCTGCGCGGCCGTCACCGGGACCGAGGAGCGCACTCCGGTCGTCCTGGCCCACTGCGACCGGTCCTCCGCGCAGCGCATCGGCCTTTCCGGCAAGGAGCTGGTGTCCGCGTCCACCGGCAAGTGCCTGGACCTCTTCGGAGGCGCGAGCGGTTCCCAGATCGTGCTCTGGGAATGCAACGGCCGTGACAACCAGCGCTGGCACGCCGCCTGACCGCCGCGTGAGCAGTGCCGAAGCCCTTACCCGGTCATCTCGACGTCGGACTCTTCGGACTTTTCGGAGTCGGAGCCGTACTGCTGGCTCCCGTCCGGGCCGGTGCGGCGCACAGTCGCCGGCCCGCCGTACTTCTGGATCAGCTCGTCGAGCTCCTGCTCGTCCTTGACCCCCGCCGCGTTGGCGATCTTGGTGAGTCCGGCGTTCGCGGTCGCCCAGTAACCGCCGGGCTTCGTCTGGAAGCTCAGCTGGGGAAGCTTCTTCTCCTTCGCGATCGACAAGGAGAGGAAGCACGAGGTGCACGGCCTCTTCTTGCCGGCGATGATCGCCGCACCGGTCGAGCCGGACTGGAGCAGGGCCAGCACCAGCTTCTGCTCCGCGTGGAGCTCTTCGAAGCCGGAACGGATGAAGACGATCTTCCCATCCATCTGCCCGGCCCCGATCGTCGCCGCGGCCTCCGCCGCCGTCTGATCCTCCAGTACGCCGTCCTCCACGGCCATGGCAGCGGCCATGAAGGCGTTGACCGCACCGTCCCGGCCGTTCCCCTCACCGATGTTGGTCATGTAGTCCGCCGACCTCTGGGCTCTTGCGTCGCCTCCTGTCCCGTGCGAGTCCCGCATGACATCGGCGAGGGTTCTCGCCTTGAGGGTCTTGAGGATCATGGCAGATGTGTTGTTGTCGTTGCAGGCGACAAGAATCCCGCCGCCGACCCACGCGACTTGGGTCTCCTGGTTCCCGTCGTCCTCGATGTAGGCCCTTCCGCTGTTGAAGAACTGCCGCGCGACGTGGCGCAGTGCCTGCTCATCGGTGTCCATGCGGCGCTTGGGGCTGTTCTCGACGGTGTCGGGCCATTTCCCGCCGGCGTAGGGCATCTGCGTCCAGTCCGACGTCATCTTGTTCATGGCCCGCTTCGTCGCCGCGGCCGGCACTTCCTTCGTCTTGACTCGTTGCAGGTGGGGCCTGCCGTGCACCGGGGACGCGCCCGGCGCGGACGTCGTCGGCCCGCTTGCGGGGGCGTGGGCCGGAGGCGTCCCGGCGAGGGCGCGCCTCGCGTTGGCCTCCGCCTCGCGCTCGAAGCGGTCCGCCGGGTCGGAGACCTTGAGCCCGCGGCCGTTGTCGGTGCCGGCGACGGGGCCCCGGCGTTGCTGGATGACGTGGGTCAACTCGTGGGCGAGGGTGTGCCTGTCGGCGCCGCCGGCCCCGATGACGACATGGTTGCCGGACGTGTAGGCGCGGGCACCGACCTCGGCCGCCGAGGCCGCCGCCGCGGCGCCGTCGTGGATGCGCACGTCCGAGAAGTCCGCGCCCAGCCGGGCCTCCATGTCGGTGCGGGTGGCGTCGTCCATGGCCCTGCCGGGGGCGCGGAGCACCTGGTGAACGGTGGACCGCTGCACGGGCACCGCAGCCGTGGCTTCGGCCTGCCCGGCGTCCTGGTGGCCGCAGCCGGGACCGTGCTGGTGTCGCTCGGGCAGCGGCTGGGCCCAGGGGTGGCCGGCCTCTCGGAGCATCTGGACGACGGCGGCGTTCCCGGTCGTGGCCTGCAGGACCCCGAGTCCCTCGTGCTGCGCCTGCGGCGCGCCCACCTGCTTCGCGGCCGGTGCCTGGCGGAGGCCGGTGGACTTCTTCAGGTTCTCGTGATCACTCAAGGCCCGCTCCGCAGCAACTGAGAATGGCGACTCTCCCTGGATACACGGCCGGCGGAGCCGGATTCCAGGCCCACGAGGGCAAAGCGGGGTGACCCGGGAGGGGTTCGGAGGGTGCCGTCCGCCTCCGGCCGAGGCAGAAGCGAGGACGGCCGTCGGGGCCCGCGGGCGGCCCCGGGGCAGCAGCAGGGGCGCGCCGGGCGGCCCCCGGGCAGCAGAAGGGGCGCGCCCGGAGGAATCCGGGCGCGCCCCTCGGCGTCACCGCGCGACCGTTACCGGTCGAAGCGCTCGCCCGCCTCGTCCTGGGCGCGCTGGGCGGCGCCCTTCGCGCGGTCGCGGCCCTGCTGGGTCGCGTCCTTCGCGCGGTCGCGGCCCTGGCCCTGACGCTGGCCCTGGCGGTCCTGCGCCTGGTCCTGCGTCTGGCCGGCGAGGTCCTTGGCCTTGTCCTTGAACTGGTCGGCGATGCCCATGCTGTTCACTCCTATGTGGTGCGTGGGGGTGCGGCCCCGGTGGGGCCTCGACCAGATTCACACGGGCGCCCACGCTGCGCATGTCGATCATTCACGCTGCGTACGCACGGCTCGTTCGTGCTGGTCAGCGGCGCCTCCCGCGCCGACGAGGCCCTTGCTCATGCCCTCCATGCGGGGGCCGAAGCGGCGCATCTCGCGCTGGCCGACGACGCCGATGAGGGTCGGCAGGTAGCCGCGTACGGACTGCATGCCGCGCAGCCACCACTGGGCGTAGACGTGGGCGGAGCGGCGTTCGATGCCGGCGACGATGCGGTCGACGGCGGGGCCGAGGGGGTACGTACGGTTCGTCGGCCACGGGAGGCGCTTTCGCAGGTCGCGCATGACGTCGTCCTCGTCGGCGCCGCGCACCATGTCGGTGTCGGTCCAGGAGAGGTAGCCGACGCCGACCTTCACGCCCTTGTAGCCGACTTCGGCGCGCAGGCTGTGGGCGAACGCCTCGACGCCCGACTTGGAGGCGCAGTAGGCGCTCATCATCGGGGCGGGGGTCATCGCGGCGAGGGACGCGATCTGGAGGAAGTAGCCCCGGCTCTCCATGAGGACGGGCAGGAAGGCGCGAGCGGTCACCGCGCCGCCGATGAGGTTGACCTCGATGACGCGGCGCCAGGCGACCGGGTCGGAGTCGACGAGGGGGCCGCCGGTGGCGACGCCCGCATTGGCGACGACGACGTCGATCTTGCCGAAGCGCGCCTTGACGTCCTTCGCGACGCGGGACATCGCGTCGTGGTCGGTGACGTCGGCGTGCCAGTGGTCGCTTTCACCGTGGAGGCGGGCCGAAACCTTCTTCAGCTCGTCGGGTTCGAGGCCGACGAGGGCGAGGATCGCGCCCCGGGCGGAGAGCTTGCGGGCGAGGAGTTCACCGACGCCGCGTGCCGCGCCGGTGACGACGACGACCTGTCCTTCGAGACTTCCCGTGCCGCTCATGCGACCTCCTCCTTGCCCTCGATGTGTGTAGTACCCCGCGTGTCCCGGTCCGGTCCGGCGGGAAGGTAGGCGGTCACCAGTTCCCGTATGTTCGCCGTGACGGTCTCCGGCGCCTCGACGGGCGTCATGTGCCCCATGCCCGTCAGCTCGGTGAGGCCGAGGCAGTCGGGCAGGGCCGCCGCGAGGGCGCGGGCGTGGACGGGCGGGGTGAGCCGGTCCTCCGTACCCGCGATGATCGCGGTGGGCACGCGCAACTCCCGTACGCCCTCGTCCAGATCGAGGTCCGCGAGGACGTTCCCCCAGGCGACCCGGGGTATGCGGGGGCAGGCGTGCACGATGCGAGCGCAGGTGTCCACCCGGTCGGGGGCCGAACCGGCGCCCATCGTCCCGTACTTCAGTATCCGCCGGGAGACCGGTGTGACGGGCCCGAGGGGGGCGCGCGCGCCGAGGATGGCGCGGGTGAGGCGGGTGCGTACGGCTCCGGCGCGCATCGGCACGACCAGCGACTCGGCCAGCAGCCGGGAGCTGCCGGTGCTGCACAGCAGGACGGCGGCGGCGTGCTCGCGCAGCCCCGGGCGGCGGGAGGCGGACATGATGGTCATGCCGCCCATGGAGTGCCCGGCGAGGACGGCCTTCTCGCCGGGGGCGAGGGTCGCGGCGAGGACGGCTTCGAGGTCGTCGGCCAGCGCGTCGGTGGTGTAGCCGTCGCGGGCGGCGGCGGGCGAGGTGCCGTGGCCGCGCTGGTCGTAGGCGATGACGCGGTGGTCGACGGCCAGGTCCCTTATCTGGGCGTCCCAGAAGCTGGTGTTGCAGGTCCAGCCGTGGGAGAGGACGACGGCGGGCGCGCCCTCCTGGCCGTGTATCTCGACGTGTATCCGGGAACCGTCGGCGGAGACGGCGAGGAGTTCGCGGGCGGCCACGGGGCGGCGGCCGGCGACGGGCAGGGGACGGCTCATCGGACGGCCTCCTCGGAGACGGTGTCGCCGGCCCGGCGCTGGGTGGGGACGGGCGGGCGCAGGATCTGGTACTCGGCCATGTCGACGGTCCGGGTGGCCCTGCGGAATTCGGAGGTGGTGCCGGGCCAGACGGTGGTGTTGCGGCCGTTGGCGTCCAGGTACCAGCTGTTGCAGCCGCCGGTGTTCCAGACGGTGCGCTTCATGCGGTCCTGGACGCGGCGGTTCCAGGTGTTGACGGCGGAGGGGCGGGCGTCGAGGGCCGCCTTGCCGCCGAGGAGGTCCAGCTGGCGGAGGTAGTCGGCCATGTAGTTCAGCTGGGACTCGATCATGAGGATCATCGAGGAGTTCCCCAGGCCGGTGTTGGGGCCGATGATCGTCATCCAGTTGGGGAAGCCGGCCGCGCTGGCGCCGCGCAGCGCCTGCATGCCGTCCTTCCAGGACTCGGTGAGCGTGATCCCTTCGGCGCCGACGACGCGTTCGGCGATCGGCATGTCGGTGACGTGGAAGCCCGTACCGAAGATGATCACGTCGACCTCGGCCTCCGTACCGTCCGAGGCGACGACGGTGTTGCCGCGGACCTCGGCGAGGCCGGATGCGACGACGTCGACGTTGGGCTGGGCGAGAGCGGGGTAGTACGTGCTCGACAGCAGGATGCGCTTGCAGCCGATGCGGTACGAGGGGGTCACCTTGGCGCGCAGGGCCGGGTCCTTGATGGCGCGGGCCATGTTGGACTTCGCTATGCGCTCGACGAGGCCGAGCTGGTCGGGGTGCTTGGTGAAGGCGCTGACCTGCAACTCCCGGATGCCCCAGAGGAGTCCGCGGCGGGCGGTGCCGGTGACGGGCAGGGCGCGGTGCAGCGTGCGCTCCAGGCCGCTGATCTTCCGGTCCATGCGGGGCATGACCCAGGGCGGGGTGCGCTGGAAGAGGGTGAGCTTGCCGGCCTTGGGCTGGATCGCGGGCACGATCTGGATGGCGGAGGCGCCGGTGCCGATCATCGCGACGCGCTTGCCGGTGAGGTCGGCGTCGTGGTCCCAGCGGGCGGAGTGGAAGACCTTGCCGGGGAAGTCGGCGAGCCCCGGGATGTCGGGCATCTTCGGGTCGGAGAGCGGGCCGGTCGCGGAGACGACGACGTCCGCGACGACGGTGGTCCCGTTGGCGCTGTCGATGACCCAGTGCAGCTCGTCGTTGTCCCAGCGCATCTGCGTGACCTCGTGGTTGAGGCGCAGGTGGGCGCGGAGCCCGAAGGTGTCGGCGACGTGCTCCAGGTAGGCGCGGATGTGCTCCTGCCCGGAGAAGGTGCGCGGCCACTCGGGGTTGGGGGCGAACGAGAAGGAGTAGAGGTGGGACGGTACGTCGCAGGCGCAGCCGGGGTAGCTGTTGTCGCGCCAGGTGCCGCCGACGGAACCCGCGCGCTCCAGGATCACGAAATCGGTGATTCCTTCACGGCGCAGCCGGACCGCGGCGCCGAGGCCCCCGAATCCCGATCCGATCACCGCCACGCGTACATGCTCGTGCTGGGCCATGCTGCCGCCTCCCGCGGTACGTCACACGACTCTGCCAGCAATCACTGGCATGGTTGGGAGGGTAGAGCAGCGGAGTACCGATGGGTAGGGGGCGGACGCAGGAAGTTACCGGCGGTACAACTTGAGGCTCGGACGCGTTTTCCCCGCCGGGCGGGCGGATGGGACCGTCCGGCACACGAACGCCGCCCGCCAGGTGCCGGACGGTCTAAGGTGCGGGGGTGGCAGAAGGACCCGAGCACCGCGAGTACCGCATGGAGGAGCTGGCCAGGGAGGCCGGCATCCCCGTGCGGACCGTGCGCTTCTACCGTGAGCGCGGCCTGATCTCGCCGCCCCGCCGGGAGGGCCGCATCGCCTGGTACGACGACCACCACCTGGCCCGCCTGCGCACGATCACGGGTCTCCTGGAGCGCGGCCACACGCTGACCGGCATCGCCGACCTGGCCCGTACGTTCGAGAGCGGGCGCGATGTCGCGGAGGTGCTGGGCCTGGGCGAACCGTCCGAGGAGACCCCGGTCCGCCTGACGCCCGAACAGCTGGCGGACTACTTCGAGGGCGAGTCCACGCCGGAGAACCTGGCGCTGGCGATGGAGCTGGGCTACCTGGGGACGGACGGCGAGGAGATCGTCCACATCAGCCGCCGCCTGCTGGACGTTTCGGCGGAGCTGGTACGGGAAGGGGTGCCGCTCGCCACGGTGCTCTCGACGGGCCGCCACGTCCGCGCGCACGCGGAGGCGCTGGCGGACCTGTTCGTGGCGGTGCTGCGGGAGCACGGCGCGGAGACCGACCCGGAGCCGCCCCAGCTGCGGCCGCTGGCGCGGGCGGTGGTGGACGCGGAACTGTCGATGGCCCTGGACCGGCGGCTGCGGCGGGAGAAGCCGGAGCCGGAGGAGAAGTAGACGGCCGGTACGGGCCCGCGCGCCCGGTCCGCAGGTGTTCTGCAAGATTTTTGCAGCAGGGCGCTGGCAGTGTTCCGGGAAGCGGGCGGCCGACAGGCCACACGCCGCACGGTGTCCAGCGCCCGTGAGGTGAGGCACTTGCCGCCGCCCGAGCCGATCAGAGCGGAGGGGGCCCCGGAACCCGGGGACCGCCCCGGCGCGTCCGGCGTCCCCCCACCGCGTTCCGTGCGGCGTACGGCACAGCCCGGCGCCGCACGGTACCTCTCGCAGAAGGAGCCACCCTGTGAAGCCTCGTATCGGGCGGATACTCGCCGGCGCGACCGCGCTCGCCGCCACCGCCCTCATGATGAGCGGCACCACCGCCTCCGCCCAGACCGAGCCCGGCATCAACTGGGACCACATCTTCAATCCCAACAGCCCCACCGGCAGCGGCGTGCGCGTGTACGTCGAGGAGTACGGCGACATCGTCTCGGTGTGCGACAGCGCGAAGGACGGGAAGTCCGCCACCGCCGTGGTCACCGATCTCGGCTACTCCGGCCGCGAGTACTCCATGACCGTCAGCAGTGGCTACGGCACCTGCAAGTCGCACCGGGCCAGCGACGGCGGGGTGTACAACCTGCACGAGGACAACTACGTGGCCATCACGTACTGGGCCAAGGGCGGAGACAACTACGCCGAGTACTACAACGACCACTGAGCCGCCGTTGTCGCCGCTCATGAGGCGGTGAAGCGAGGGCCGGGGTGAGGCGGGGCACGGGGGTCCGCGCTTCACTCCGGCCCTCGGGCAGCGGCCAGGACGGTCCGGGCGCGGTCCGCCACCGGTCGCAGACCCAGCTCCTCGGCGGCAGCCAGGGCGGCTTCCGCCAGCTCCGCGGCGGCCCCGGCGTCCCCCTCCGCGTACCGCACCCGGGCGAGGCCGGTACGGGCGTCCGCCTCCTGGTGCCGGAAGCCCGAGCGGCTGGTGATCTCCAGCGCTTCCTCCAGGTACGCCGCCGCCTGCGGCAACTCTCCGCCGAGGCGCGCCACTTCGCCGAGATTGATCAGGCAGTCGCTCAGCGCGGTGGGGTCCCCCGCCTCACGGGCGAAGGCCAGCGCCTTCTCGGCCTGCGGGCGGGCCAGGTCGAGGCGGCCGGCGTCCCGGTGGATGCGCGCGAGAATCTCCTGGGCGTCCGCCTCGTTGCGGCGCTTGCGGTGCTCCTGGGACAGCCGCAGCGCCCGGGTCGCGTCGGCCAGCGCCGCCTCGTGGTCCCCCCGGCCGTGATGGGCTATGGCCCGGTTGACCAGCGGGCTGATGGTCCCCATCGGCTGCCCGTGCCGCAGGGAGAGCTCGATGGCCGCACTCGCGCGCTCGACGGCCCGCTCCCACTCGCCGAGGTAGGAGTGGATCAGGGCCACGACGTTGAGGGCGATGCCGAGCAGCACCGGACGGTCGAGGCCGCGGAGCAGCTCCACGCCGCGTTCCTGCCATTCGCCCGCCTGACGCATCCGCCCGCGACGCCCGTAGTAGACGGCCAGGTTGGACATGACACTCGCCTGGCCGGGGACGAATCCGGCGCTCCGGTACCCCTCCAGGGCGCCGAGGAAGTGGTCCAGATTGCTTCCCCGGTCCTCGGTGTGGTGGCCCAGCACACCGAGGCTCTGGAGCATGGCCGCCCGCGCGAGGGGGTCGCCCGCAGCCTCGGCGGCGCGCAGCCCGGCGGTGGCCATCGCCTTCCATTCGACCCGGTGGTGCCGGTAGTACACGTACATGCGCAACTGGTCGGCGAGCTGCCAGGCGATGTGACGCGGGCCCCTCTCGGCGGCTGCCCCGACCACGGCGACCAGGTTCGAGAGTTCCTGGTCGAGCCACCCCAGGGCCTGCTTCCGGTCGGTGAACCGTCCGGAGGCGGCGCGCTCCCGGGGCAGCTGCGCGACGCCCGTGTACTCGAAGGCGGTGGCGGCCTCGGCGGTGGCGAGATACCAGTCGCACAGCCGCTGCCACGCCTCCTCGTGCCCGGGCTGCGCCGTGGCGTGCTCCGCCGCGTAGAGCCGCAGCAGGTCGTGGAAGAGGAAGCGGTCGGCCGCGCTGCGCTGCAGCAGGCTCGCGTCGGCCAGTACGTCGAGGAGCTCCTCGGCCACGGCCGGTTCGGCCCCCAGCAGAGCCGCGGCGGCCTCCGCGCCGAAATCCGGTCCCGGGTGCAGGCCGAGCAGGGCGAACAGCCGGACCGCGGAGGGGTCCAGGAACGCGAGGGAGTCGTCGAAGGCGGTACGGACCGCGGCCCGGCGGTCACCGGCGATGGACAGCTTCGCCAGGCGCCCGTCGCTGTCCAGGTCGGTGGCGTAGGACTCCAGCGACCGCCCCGGCCGGGCCGCGAGATTGGCGGCGGCGATCCGCAGGGCCAGCGGAAGCCGCGCGCACTGCTCGGCCAGCCGTCGGGACGCCTCCGGCTCCGCGGCCACCCGGCCCTCGCCGAGCACGCCGGACAGCAGGGTGTGCGCCTCGTCCGGGTCCAGCACCTGGAGCCGGACGGCGTGCGCGGCATGGCTGACGCCGAGACCGCGCAGCTCGAAACGGCTGGTCACCAGCACGGCCACCCCCGCGGTGCCCGGCAGCAGCGGCCTGACCTGCTCGGCGTCCGCCGCGTCGTCGAGCACCATGAGCACCCGCCGGCCGGTGAGCCGGCCCCGGAAGACCGCGGCCCGGTCCTCCAGCGGCTCCGGGATGGTGGCCGCGTCCAGACCGGAGGCCTGCAACAGGGCCGCCAGGACCTCGGACGGATCGCGGGGGCGGTCGCCCGCGCCCAGCAGCCGCACGTACCACTGCCCGTCCGGGAAGGCCGCCCGCAGCCGGTGTCCGAGGTGCACCGCCAGCGCCGTCTTGCCGACACCGGGCGTGCCGGTGATCACGACGGGTGCGGTGGTCTCCCCCCGCGCCGCCGCCGTGCACAGAGCCTCCAGTTCCCGTATCGCGCCGTACCGCCCGACGAACCCCGGCAACGCGAAGGGGAGTTGGCACTGCACGGTCCAGTCGCCCCGTACGCCGTCCGGCGTGCCCTCCGGTGGCTTCCGGGGCCGGGCGGGTGGCCCGCCCAGCTCCGGGGCGTCGCGCAGGATCGCCTCGTGCAGGCGCCGCAGGGCGGCGCCCGGGTCGACGCCGAACTCCCGCGCCAGGCTCCGCCGGAACGCTTCGTAGTGAGCGAGCGCCTCCGCCTGCCTGCCGGACCGGAACAGCACGGTCATGAGCTGGGCGGCGATCCGCTCGTCCCACGGATGTTCGGCGGCGAGGCCCCGCACCTGCTCGGTGAGACCGGCCGGCCCGCCCGCGGCGAGACGGTGGTCGACACGGTCGAGCAGCGCGGCCAGCCGTTCCTGCTCCAGGCGAGCGCGTACGCTCTCGGCCCAGTCGCCGGCGATGCCGGAGAGCGGGTCACCGTGCCACAGGCCGAGCGCCTCGTCCAGAATGCGTCCCGCCTCGGCATCGCCGTCGGCGTCCCGGGCCTGTGCGGTCAGGCTCCGGAAGCGGTGGAGGTCGATGTCGGCGGCGGAGGCGGTGAGCAGGTAGCCGCCGGCCCGGCGCTCTATCGCCGCCGTGTCGTCGCCCCGCGCGGGCAGGGCGCCCCGCAGACGTGTCAGGTAGCTCTGGAGCGTGCCTCGCGCGGTGGGGGGCGGGGAGTCGCCCCATACGCACTGGATCAGATGCTCGGTGGAGAGCGCGACCCCCGGGGCCAGCAGGAACGCGGCAAGGACGCATCGCTGCTTCGGGGAGCCGAGGGATATCTGGGCTCCGTCGTGCGACACCCCGACGGGGCCCAGGAGCTGGAATTCCAAGCGCTGTCACCCGTCCGTAGATGTGCGGCAGGCACGGCATGCCCATCGGCGCCGCCGGGCCGGAACACGGGCCCGGCACTGCCGGCCCCGCGGCGTCGCGCCGCAGGCCGCGGCAGGTGGCCCGACGCCGGGCCAACCAACCTAGCGCGACCGCGCCCCAGCCTCCGAAGAGGGGGCGCCGCCACCCTCGCCCGGGGCTGTCCGCAGCCGCTCGCTACAGGTCGAAGACGACGGTCACCGGCGCGTGGTCGCTCCACCGCTCGCCGTGGCTCGCCGCCCGCTCGACCCACGCCTTCACCGCGCGGCCGGCGAGGCCGGGGGTCGCGACCTGGTAGTCGATGCGCCAGCCGGTGTCGTTGTCGAACGCGCGCCCCCGGTACGACCACCACGAGTACGGCCCCTCGACGTCCGGGTGCAGGGCGCGCACGACGTCGACGTACGCCGCCTCCTCGAAGACCCGGGTCAGCCACGCGCGCTCCTCGGGCAGGAAGCCGGAGCTCTTGCGGTTGGCGCGCCAGTTCTTGAGGTCGGCCTCCTGGTGCGCGATGTTCCAGTCGCCGCAGACGACGACCTCGCGGCCCTCGGCGGCGGCGCGCGCCTTCAGTCCGACGAGGTAGGGCAGGAAGGCGGCCATGAAGCGCTCCTTCTCGTCCTGCCGCTCGGTGCCGACCTCCCCGGAGGGCAGGTAGAGGCTCGCGACCGTGACGCCGGGCAGGTCGATCTCGACGTACCGCCCGCTCGTGTCGAACTCCTCGCACCCGGCGTGCCCGTACCCGCCGAAACCGATCTGTACGCGCTCGGGGGCGCGCCGCGAGTAGAGGGAGACCCCGGCCCGGCCCTTGGCGGCGGCCGGCGCGTGGACGGTGTGCCAGCCCTCGGGGGCACGCACCTCCGCGGGCAGCTGCTCGGGCTCGGCCCGCACCTCCTGGAGGCAGATCACGTCGGCGTCGGTCTGCGCCAGCCACTCGACGAAGCCCTTCTTGGCGGCGGCGCGGAGTCCGTTTACATTCACGGAGGTCACGGTGAGCATTCCGGCACGATACCGGTCAATGAACTCGCATACATGTACGATGCTTCGCATGAATATCCACGTCCGGGCCTTCGACCACCCCGATGCCGTCAAACTCAACGACCGCGTGCAGCTCGAATACGCCGAGCGCTACGGCGATGGGGGCGATGTCACACCGCTGGACGCCACGATGTTCGACCCGCCTCACGGCCTGTACCTGATCGCGTACGACGCGTCGGACCAGCCCGTCGCCACGGGCGGCTGGCGCTCCCAGGAGCGCAACGACGAGGGCTACTCGGACGGCGACGCCGAGCTGAAGCGGATGTACGTCATACCGGAGGGCCGCGGCCAGGGTCTGGCCCGCCGCATCCTGGCCGCCCTGGAGGCGGACGCCCGTGCCGCGGGCCGCACCCGCATGGTCCTGGAGACCGGCGACCGCCAGCCGGAGGCCATCGCCCTGTACCTCTCCAGCGGCTACACCCCGTGCGAGAAGTTCGGCCACTACCGCACGTACGACAGCAGCCGCTGCTTCGCGAAGCCGCTCAGGGAGCGGTGAGAGCGACCCCTTCCGCGTCCGCGCGCGGGATGCCCGGGGCTGTCCAACAATGGCTGTGTCCGTGCGCTTCCCGCGCCTGCTCACGTGCCCGCGCGGGAAGCGGACACGGTTCGGGCCGAAGAAGGGAGGCGCCGCGGGATGCGTGCCGGGCGTCGTGACGGGAGCTTGCGTGAAGGGAGCGACCGTGACGGGCAGGACGGGGAACCGGCGGCGTCGGGCCGGCGCCCCAGGGCGGCGGTGCTGGGCACCGCCCTCCTCCTGTGCACCCTGGTGGCGGTGCTGCAGCTGAGCACCCCGCCCTCCTCGCACATCGCCTCGGTGCTGGTCGCCGTCCCGGCCGTCATCTCGTTCGGGTTCGGGCCGCCGGTGATCATCGGCTCGGCGGCGGTGGCGGTGGGCATCCGCTGGCTGCTCCTGCCGACCGAACCGCACCGGATCGGCTCCGCGATCGGCACCACCGTGGTGATCTGCGTCATCGCCGCCCTGAGCTGCTTCGTGGTGCGCCACGTGGAACGGGAGACGACGCGGCTGCGGAAGGTGGTGTCCGTCGCCGAGACCGCGCAGCGGGCGGTGCTGCGCCCGCCGCCCGAGACGCTGGGCCCCTTCCGTACGGCCGCGAGCTATCTGGCCGCCGAGCAGTACGCGCGCATCGGGGGCGACCTCTACGCGGTGGTGGACACCCGGTTCGGTGTCCGCGCGCTCATCGGGGACGTACGCGGGAAGGGGCTCGATGCCGTGTCCACCGCGGCGACGGTCCTCGGCTCGTTCCACGAGGCGGCGTACGAGGAAGCCACCCTGGGCCGCCTGGCCGGACGGCTCGACACCGGCCTGAACCGCTTCCTGCGCGACGAGGAGGCGTTCGTCACCGCTCTCCTGATCCAGATCGCGCCGGACGGTCACACGGAGGCGTACTCCTGCGGCCACCCGCCCTCACTCGTACTGCGCGACGGCGCGGCCCAGGAGCTCCCGGCCGGCACCGGCCTCCCCCTCGGGCTCAGCGCCCTCGCGAGCGCACCCGCCGACGCGGACGGCCCGCAGTCGGCCGGAACGCTGCTGCGCCCCGGCGACACGATCCTGCTGTACACCGATGGCATCGCGGAGGCCCGGAACGACGCCGGAACCTTCTACCCGCTCGCCGACCGCCTGACGGCCTACCAGCGCGCGCATTCCCCGCCGGTCGACCCGCAACACCTGCTCACCTGGCTGCTCGAGGACGCCCAGGAATACAGCAGCGCCGACACCTACGACGACGCGGCGCTCCTGGCCCTCGCCTGGCCGCCCGGCCCGGAGCCCGGACGACTCCCGTGAACGCCGAAGGCCCCGCCCGGTCTTGCGACCGGACGGGGCCTTCGTTGTGTGCAGTGGACCTGTGGGGATTTGAACCCCAGACCCCCTCGATGCGAACGAGGTGCGCTACCAGACTGCGCCACAGGCCCTTGCGACGTGTGAAACTCTAGCACCCTCCAGGGGGTGCTCGGAAATCCGTTCCGCGCTGGTCAGCCGTGGCGTGGCTCACGTCCGTCCGGCGCGGGGTCACTCGTTGGCCGCGCGGGGGCGGTCGCCGTCCTCGTACTGGTCGAAGAGCGGGGTGCGGCCCCGGTCGCGGGAGCGGCGGGACTGCGGGGAGCGCCGGCGCGGCGCCGGGTCCGCCGGGGGTGCCGCCGGGTCCGGCTGGGCCGGCTCGGCGGTGCTGGAGCGGGCCGCGCTCCAGGTCTCCGGGTCGCCGACCTCGACCCCGCCCGTGGCGCGCGGGGCGACCGGGGCGGTGACGTAGGTGGGCAGGGGCACCGGGACCGGCTCCCAGCTGTCGCCCTGGACCCGGCCGCGCTCGCGCTGCTGGTCCACCCACTCCGCGTGGTCCGTCTGCTCGACCAGGGCGCGGCGGCCGGCCTCCTGCGGGGAGACCGTGGGCGTCGGCTCGGGGACCGGGTGGCGCGGCTCGGAATCCTCGTCGGCCTCGGCCGGGGCGGTGGCGGCGGGCTGGTGGCGGCGGGGGCGGTTCTCGCGGAGCCGCTGGGCCGCCACCTCGGCGCGCCGCTGGTCCATCGTGAAGGCGAACCGGCGCCGCTCATGGGCCCTCAGGTGCCCGATGTACGCGCTGAGGAGCACCGCCGGGACCGCGGGCGCCCACAGGAAGCGCAGGCCGCCGACAGCCGCGACGATCGCGCCGAGCGTGAAGGCGAGGAAGAGGATCACGGTGGTGCGCCGGCGACGTGCGAGGACCTGGAGGCGCTGCGCGCGCCGGGCGCGTTCCGCGTCGATGCCACCGGGGCGCGCGCGCCGGGGGGCGGCGGGCTCGGCGCCGCGCCGGTTGCGGGGGGCGCGCTCCGGCGTAGCGGCCGGGTCGTGCATCCGGGCCTCGGTGTGCGCCGGGGGCGCGGCGAAGGCCCGGACGTCGACGGGGTCCATTCGGTCCGTGCTCGCGTCCGGGTCGGTGTCGGGTGCCGCCTCGTCCTCGGTGCGCTCCTGGAGCCCCTTGGCATACCGGCGCTCCATCGCCGCCCGGCCGGACAGCAGCCGGATGGCGGTGCTGAAACGCTCCGTCGGACGCTCTTCGTTCAGCTCGTCCTGCCTGCGGAGCCACATCGGCACCAAGTAGGCGGCCCAGGCCCCGACGATGACTGCGTAGATGAGGCCGCTGCTGCTCACATCTCACACCGTAGAGGGGTTTGCGCGGAGGCATCCGCCAATTGGCCCGGTGTGTCGCACGATCCGGCCGATATCGCGGTCTTTTTTTGTGAAGGGTTCGGATCGGCCGAAGGAGTTCGGATCAGCCGATCGAGAGTAATTCGAACAAACTTTTTATTACTCGGGTGGTTCCGGCTGGTCCGTACGGGGAGCCGGTCGCGACCGGTGCCACCTCCGCAGCAGCCCGTCCGGCACTTCCTCCGCCGTGAGTGCGTAGATCAGATGGTCGCGCCACGCCCCGTCGATGTGCAGATAACGCGGACGCAGCCCCTCCTCGCGGAATCCCAGTTTTTCCACGACCCGCCGGCTCGGCCCGTTCTCGGGCCGAATGCACACCTCGATGCGATGAAGTCCCACCACCTGGAAGCAGTGGTCGACGGCGAGCGCGACGGCGGTCGGCATCACCCCGCGCCCGGCCACCTCCCGGTCCACCCAGTAACCGACGTGCCCCGAGCACATCGAGCCCCAGGTGATCCCGGCGACGGTCAGCTGCCCGACCAGCCGGCCCCGGTACTCGATGGCGAACGGCAGCATCCGGCCCGCGTTCGCCTCGGCACGCAGATGACGGATCATCTGGCGGTACGTGGGCCGCTGGGCGACCGGTCCGCCGGGCGCGGGCGGCGGGACCGTGGCCTCCCAGGGGCGCAGCCAGTCCCGGTTGCGCCGGTTGACCTCGCGCCAGTCGCGCTGGTCGCGCAGCTTGATGGGCCGGAGGGCGACATCGCCGTCCGCCAGGATCACCGGCCAGGTCGGGACGTTCAGCTCGGGCTCCCGGGTCGGGCATGGTCGCCGCCGCGGAGCTGGTCCACGGCGTGCACCAGGAGCCGTTCGAGGACGGCGAGCCCGTCGCGCACCCCGCCGGTCGAGCCGGGGAGGTTGACGATCAGGGTGCGGCCGGCCACGCCCGCCAGACCGCGCGAGAGCGCGGCGGTGGGCACCTTGTCGCGGCCCTCGGCCCGGATCGCCTCGGGGATGCCGGGCACCTCGTGGTCCAGGACGCGGCGGGTGGCCTCCGGGGTGCGGTCGGTGGGCGAGATGCCCGTACCGCCGGTGGTGACGACCACGTCGTACGCGGCGGCCACCGCGCCTCGCAGCGCCCGCTCGACCGGGTCGCCGTCGGGCACGACCTTTGGGCCGTCCACGGTGAAGCCGAGCCCCGTCAGCGCCTCGGCGATCAGCGGCCCGCCCTTGTCCGCGTAGACCCCGGCGGACGCGCGGTTCGACGCGGTCACGACGAGGGCGCGGTACGGGGCCGGGGCGCCGGCGGCGCTCACGCGCCGGTCCCGGGGGTCTGGACGCGTACGTAGTCGCCGGACTTGCCGCCCGACTTCGCCTCGACCCGGATGTCCGTGATGACCGCGGCCTTGTCGACCGCCTTGACCATGTCCACGACGGTGAGCGCGGCGACCGACACCGCGGTCAGGGCCTCCATCTCGACGCCCGTGCGGTCGGTGGTCTTCACCGTGGCGGTGATCTCCACGGCGTCGTCGGCCACGCTCAGCTCGACGGCGACCCCGGAGACGGCCAGCGGGTGGCAGAGGGGGATCAGGTCCGGGGTGCGCTTGGCGCCCATGATCCCGGCGATCCTCGCGGTGGCGAGGGCGTCGCCCTTGGGGACCCCCTCGCCCCGGAGCAGTCCGATCACACGCGGCGACACGAGGACCCGGCCGCAGGCCGTGGCGACGCGCGCGGTGACGTCCTTCCCGGAGACGTCGACCATCCGGGCGGCGCCCGCCTCGTCGATGTGCGTCAGCCTGTTCTGCGTACTCAACTCACTCCGCCTAGCGGTAGGGCGCCGGATTCCCCGGGCCGCACCGGGGCGCGGGCCGGAGGCCGGGGGGTGTCCCCCGGACGGCACAGCGCCAGATACCGTACCGCCACCGGGGCGCGGTCAGCGGAGCAGGACCACCTCGGTGTCGGAGCCGGGCTCGGCGGAGGTGACGTCCTCGCGGAGCACGATCAGGGCGTCCGCCCGGGCGAGCGCGGCGATCAGATACGAGCCGGAGCCGCCGACGGGCGTGACGGTGCCGGCCTCGGCGTCGTACGTCCCGCGCAGGAACTGGCGCTTCCCGGCGGGCGAGGACAGGGCCTTGTCGGCGACGAGGGTGGCCTTCGCGGTCCGGCGGTCGACGGCGGGCAGGCCCATCAGGGCGCGGATCGCGGGGCGGACGAAGAGCTCGAAGGAGACGTAGCTGGAGACCGGGTTCCCGGGGAGGGCGAGCAGCGGGGTGTGGTCGGGGCCGATGGAGCCGAAGCCCTGCGGTTTGCCCGGCTGCATGGCGAGCTTCCGGAAGTCCACGCCGCCGCCCGGCTCGTCCTCGTCGCCGACGGAGGACAGGGCCTCCTTCACCACGTCGTACGCGCCGACGCTGACGCCGCCCGTGGTGACGACGAGGTCGGCGCGGATGAGCTGGTCCTCGATGGTGGCGCGCAGGGTCTGGGCGTCGTCGGCGACGGCACCGACGCGGTAGGCGATGGCCCCGGCGTCCCGGGCGGCGGCGGTGAGGGCGAAGCTGTTGGAGTCGTAGATCTGCCCGCCCGTCAGCTCGCCGCCGGGCTGCACGAGTTCGCTGCCGGTGGACAGGACGACGACGCGGGGGCGGGGCCGCACCCTGACGGTGGAGCGGCCGATCGCGGCGAGCAGGCCGATCTGGGGCGGTCCGATCACCGTGCCCGCCTTGAGGGCGAGGTCGCCGGGGCGCACGTCGCTGCCCCGCTCCCGGACGTGGGCGCGCGCCTCGGCGGGGCGGTGGACGCGGACCTCTCCGCCGGCGCCCTCCGGGGCGTCGCTGTGGGCGCGCATCGCGGCGGCGGGGCCCTCGCCCGTACCGCCGTCGGTCCACTCGACGGGGACGACGGCCTCGGCGCCCTCCGGGAGCGGGGCGCCGGTCATGATGCGGGCGGCCTCGCCCGCACCGACGCGCCGGCCGGGACCGAGGCCGTCGTCGCCGGCCGCGACGTCCCCGATGACGGTGAGGACCGCGGGGAACTCCTCCGTGGCGCCCTCGACGTCGGCGACGCGGACCGCGTAACCGTCCATCGAGCTGTTGTCGAAGGGCGGCAGGGCGACCTCCACCACGACGTCCTCGACCAGGACGCAGCCCTGGGCCTCGGGCAGTCGCAGCTCGATGGGTTCGAGCGGCTTCACCGCGGCGAGGATGTCTTCCAGGTGCTCGTCCACCGACCAGATCGTGCTGCTCAACGTGTTACATCTCCTCGGTGACGTACCGGCGGAGCCAACTGCGGAACTCCGGTCCCAGATCTTCACGTTCGCACGCGAGTCTGACAATGGCACGCAGATAGTCGCTGCGGTCGCCGGTGTCGTAGCGGCGGCCCTTGAAGACGACGCCGTGCACGGGTCCGCCGGCCTTCTCGTCCTCGGCGAGCAGTTGGAGGGCGTCGGTCAGCTGGATCTCGTTGCCCCGGCCGGGCTCGGTCCGGCGCAGTATCCCGAACACGGCGGGGTCCAGGACGTAGCGGCCGATGACCGCGAGGTTGCTGGGCGCGTCGGCCGGTTCCGGCTTCTCGACCAGCCCGGTGACGCGTACGACGTCCGCCTCGGCGGTGGGCTCGACGGCCGCGCAGCCGTACTGGTGGATCATCGAGGGCGGGACCTCCATGAGCGCGATGACGCTGCCGCCCTCGCGCTCCTGGATCTCGGTCATCCGGGTCAGCAGCGGGTCGCGGGGGTCGATCAGGTCGTCGCCCAGGAGGACCGCGAACGGCTCGTCGCCGACGTGCGGCGCGGCGCACAGGACGGCGTGGCCCAGGCCCCGGGGGTCGCCCTGGCGGACGTAGTGCATGGTGGCGAGGTCGGTGGACTCGCGGACCTTGCGCAGCCGGTCGGCGTCGCCCTTGCGGGTCAGGGCGCCCTCCAGCTCGTAGTTCCGGTCGAAGTGGTCCTCCAGGGGGCGCTTGTTGCGGCCGGTGACCATCAGGACGTCGTGCAGCCCGGCGGCCACCGCTTCCTCGACGACGTACTGGATGGCAGGCTTGTCGACGACAGGCAGCATCTCCTTGGGAGTGGCCTTCGTGGCCGGAAGGAAGCGGGTCCCGAGGCCCGCCGCCGGGATGACGGCCTTGCTGATCCTGGAGCTCGACTGGGTCATGCGCTGAACCTTAACGGGGCCACATGGGCGGAAGATGAGGCTCCGGTTAACTTTGTCCTCATATAGCCCTGTCCGAGAGGCCGGTGGGTGCCCGTTGAACCCCGACATGTCCGCGAAGGCCGTACTGCGGCGCGATCTGCTCGCGGCGCGCCGCCTTCTGACGGACCAGGACGTCGAACGGGCCGCCACGGTTCTCGCCGGCCACGCGCTCGGCCTGCCGGAGCTGAGCGGGGCCCGTACCGTCGCCGCCTACGTCTCGGTGGGGCGCGAGCCGGGCACCCGCGCACTGCTGGACGCGCTGCGCGCGCGGGGCGTACGGGTGCTGCTGCCGGTGCTCCTCGCCGACAACGACCTGGACTGGGCGCCGTACGAGGGCGCGGAGGGGCTCGCCAAGGCGGGGCGCGGGCTGCTCGAACCCACCGGCGGGCGGCTGGGCCCCGATGCCGTCCTGGAGGCGGACGCGGTGCTGCTGCCCGGGCTCGCGGTGGACGCGCGCGGCATGCGTCTGGGGCGCGGCGGCGGCAGCTACGACCGGGTGCTGGCCCGCCTCACGGCCGCCGGTGCCACGCCCGCGCTGATCGTCCTGCTGTACGCGGACGAGGTCACCGCACAGGTGCCGGCGGAGCCGCACGACTTCCCCGTGGACGCGGTGGTCACACCCGAAGGCCCCCGGCGCTTCGGCGTGGGCTGAAGCACCGGGGGCCCTGAGGGGTACTCACGGTTTCAGGGTCAGCGTGTCCGTCGTCGTCCCGGCCACCGCGTTCGTGCCGTAGGCCCAGGGCAGCAGTTCACCGTTGACCCACTTGTCGGTCTGGTCGGTGTAGTGCGCGGCGAACGCGTGCCCGGAGGCGCCGGTGAGGTTGATCCAGCGGGACTTGTCCCAGTCCCCCACGTTGACGACCATCCGCATCGACGGCACCCAGACCACCTCGTAGCCGCCGGCCGCGTTCCAGCCGGTGGCGTCCACGGCGGCCTCGCCGCCGCCGAGGTTCCAGGGGCCCCGGTTCAGGAGCCGCTGGAGGAGTCCGGGGCCTTCGGTGCCCAGGGTCTGGTTCTTCAGGGTCAGCTGGTGCAGCCGGCCCCAGTTCCAGGTGGTGATGTCCTTGCCGAGCTTGGCCGTCAGCTCCCAGCGGGCGTCCTCCATGGCGCGGGCGAACAGCTGGTCACGGGTCTCGGTCGCCTTGTCCTTGCGGCTCTTGGGCGACTTCCACCACTTGCTGTCCGGCTTGTCCATGAGGTTCGCGACGACCTGGTACCAGCGGTCGCCGCCGTCGGGCTGCGCGGAGTCCGGGGAGCGCTGGCCGCACTCGCGTACCAGCCGGTCCTGCTCGTCGGCCGGGCCCGAGTTCTTCGCCGGGGGCACGTTCAGGCACTCGCCCTCGACGCGCATCTCCTTGGGGAGCTTGTCGCCGAAGGCGAGCTTGAGGATGTTGCGCCAGACGGCGTTGAAGTACGCGGCGGCGGCCGAGTCGGCCTCCTGGGTGTAGTCCCAGCCCTCCAGCAGCTTCTGCGCCTGGCGGACGTCCTTGTCGGCGATGTTGATCTTCAGCAGTTCGGGCACCAGCAGCGCGGCGATCTCGCTGGTGTTGTCCATCTGCATCTTCTGCATGTCTTCGGTCGAGATCTTGCCGCCGCCCTTGATCTTCGACTGGATGAGGTCGTTGATCCGCTGGCTGCGGCTGCCGTAGCCCCAGTCCTTGGTGAGCAGGTACGGGTACGTGTCCTCGTCGATGACCGCCTGGTTGGCGGTGACGATGTAGCCGCGCTTCGGGTTGTACTCGTAGGGCAGCTCGTCGAACGGGATCGGGTCCTTCTCCCAGCCGTACGCCGAGGACCAGCCGGGGCTGGGCGTGGTGCCGTCGCCCTTCTTGCGGACCGGGATCGTGCCGGGGGCCTGGTAGCCGATATTGCCCTTGGTGTCGGCGTAGATGAGGTTCTGCGAGGGAACCTCGAAGTGCTCGGACGCCTTGCGGAAGCTCTGGAAGTCCTTGGCGCGGTTCAGCTCGAAGACGGCGTCCATGGAGTGTCCGGGCTCCAGCGCGGTCCACTTCAGGGCGACGGCGTAACCGTCGGCGCGGTCCGGCGCGGAGTTGGTGACGGGGGCCTTCTGGCCGACCTTCTCCAGCTCGCTGTTGCGGTCGGAGACCAGCGGGCCGTTGTTGGTCTCGCGGACCGTGATGTGCCGGTCCTTGCCGCCCGCGACCTTGATGGTCTCCTCGCGGGTGGTGAAGGGCTTGGTCTTGCCGTCGTACAGGTAGCCGTCGGAGGTGACCTTCTCCAGGAAGAGGTCGGTGACGTCGGCGCCGAGGTTGGTGAAGCCCCAGGCGATGTCCTGGTTGTGGCCGATGATCACACCGGGCATGCCGGAGAAGGTGTAGCCGGCGGTGTCGTACTTGCAGGTTTCGGAGACCTGCCGGCAGTGAAGGCCCATCTGGTACCAGAGGGACGGCAGCATCGGCGCGAGGTGCGGGTCGTTGGCGAGCAGCGGCTTGTCGGTCGTCGTGTACTTCCCCGAGACCACCCAGGAGTTCGAGCCGATGCCGGTGCCGTTGGGGCCGAGCAGCGCGGGGATCTCGTCGAGCGTGTCGGAGAGGGCGCCGAGCTGCGTGTTCAGGCCCTGGGTCGCGCCCGCCACGGTGCCGGCGCCGCTGCCCTCGGAGTCCGTGGCCTGCGGGTCGAACGTACCGGTGACCGGGGAGATGCCGCCCTCGGTGACGATCGGCTGGTGCTTGTCGTACGGGTATTCGGGGTAGAGCTGCTTGATCTCGTCGGCGTCGAGGCGGCTCGTCATCAGCGAGCGGTCGATCTCGTCCTGCATGTTGCCGCGCAGGTCCCAGGCCATCGCCTTCAGCCAGGCGACCGAGTCGACCGGGGTCCACTTCGTCGGCTTGTAGTCGTTGGTGAGGCCGAGCGCGGCGTACTCGACGGAGATGTCCTTGCCGTCGCGCCCCTTGAGGTAGGCGTTCACGCCGTCCGCGTACGCCTGGAGGTTCTTCTTGGTCTCGTCGGACAGGACGGTGTCGTACTCCTCCTGCGCGACCTTGCGCCAGCCCAGCGTCCGCAGGAAGGAGTCCGTCTCGACCTGGCCGGAGCCGAACATCTCGGAGAGCCGGCCGGCCGTCAGGTGGCGGCGCACGTCCATCTCCCAGAAGCGGTCCTGGGCCTGTACGAAGCCCTGGGCGCGGAACAGGTCGGCGTCCGAGTCCGCGTAGATCTGCGGGATGCCGTAGCCGTCGCGTTTGACGTCGACGCTGCCGGAGAGGCCGTCGAGGTGGATGGTCCCGTTGGTCTGCGGGTAGGAGGCGCGCACGGTGGACACGGACCAGTACGTTCCGTAACCGACGCCCGCGACGAGCGCCAGCACCAGGACGATCAAGAGCAGGCGGGCGCGGCGCCCCTTCTTCTTCTTGCGCGGCCCGCCACCGGCGGTACCGGTCGATGATCCGGAAGGGGCGGTTGTTGTGGCGGGCATCGCTGTCCTTCGAGGGCAGGGCGGTCCTGGGAGTGCAGGAGCAACCATAGGCGCAGCGCGTCACCCACTCGGACGCGGTATCAGCATGGCTCGAATTGCGTAGCGATCGTACGAATACTCGAAGGCGTCAAGAAAACGTTAAAGATTAGGTAAGGTAACGAAGTACCGGCCGCCGGAAGACGATCCGGCAGGCGTACGCAGGGAAAGGACCGGCCACTGACTGTCCACACGCTCAACGAACTCCTGCTCGTCTGCTCACTCGTCCTGCTCGTCGCCGTCGTGGCGGTACGCGTCTCGTCCCGCAGCGGGCTCCCCAGCCTGCTCCTGTACCTGGGCATCGGCATCGCCCTGGGCCAGGACGGCTTCTTCGACGTCAAGTTCGACAACGCGGAACTGACGCAGGTCATCGGCTACGCGGCGCTCGTCGTGATCCTCGCCGAGGGCGGACTCGGCACGAAGTGGAAAGAGATCAGACCGGCGCTTCCGGCAGCCGCGATGCTGTCCCTCGTCGGCGTCGGCGTCAGCGTCGGCGTGACCGCGGCCGGCGCGCACTATCTGGTCGGCCTGGAGTGGCGCCAGGCGCTCATCATCGGCGCGGTCGTCTCCTCGACGGACGCCGCGGCGGTCTTCTCCGTGCTGCGCAAGGTCCCGCTGCCCGCCCGCGTCACCGGTGTCCTGGAAGCCGAGTCCGGCTTCAACGACGCCCCCGTGGTCATCCTCGTCGTCGCCTTCTCGACCATCGGCGAGGTCGACAGCTGGTACGTCCTGATCGGCGAGATAGCCCTGGAGCTGGCCATCGGCGCCGCCGTCGGCATCGCCGTGGGCTGGCTCGGCTCCTACGGGCTGCGCCATGTGGCGCTCCCCGCCTCCGGTCTCTACCCGATCGCCGTCATGGCCATCGCGGTGTCCGCGTACGCGGCCGGCGCCATGCTCCACGGCAGCGGGTTCCTCGCCGTCTACCTGGCCTCGATGATCCTCGGCAACGCCAAGCTGCCGCACTGGCCGGCGACCCGGGGCTTCGCGGACGGGCTGGGCTGGCTCGCCCAGATCGGCATGTTCGTCCTGCTCGGTCTGCTGGTCACCCCGCACGACCTGCTGGACGACTTCTGGCCCGCCGTCGTCGTGGGCCTGGTGCTGACCGTGGTGGCACGGCCGCTGGAGGTCTTCATCTCGCTGGTGCCGTTCCGGCTGCCCTGGCAGGAGAAGGCCCTCATGTCGTGGGCCGGGCTGCGCGGTGCCGTACCCATCATTCTGGCGACCATTCCCATGGTGTCCGGGATCGAGGGCTCCACCCGGGTCTTCAACATCGTCTTCGTCCTGGTCATCGTCTACACCCTCATCCAGGGCCCGACCCTCCCCTGGCTCGCCAAGGCGCTCGACATCGGCGACGACCCGTCCGAGGCCTCCGACCTGGGCATCGAATCAGCGCCCCTGGAACGGCTGCGCGGGCACCTGCTGTCCGTGGCCATCCCCGCGAAGTCGAAGATGCACGGCGTCGAGGTCGGGGAGCTGCGCATGCCCGCGGGCGCCGCGGTCACCCTCGTGGTGCGCGACGACAAGAGCTTCGTACCAGCCCCCTCCACGGTCCTCAGACGCGGCGACGAACTGCTCGTCGTGGCCACCGACCCGGTGCGCGACGCGGCCGAGGCACGGCTGCGCGCGGTAGCCGAGGGCGGCAAGCTGGCCGGCTGGCTCAAGCACGGCACCGCCGAGCAGGAGGGGCACAAGCACAACGCGAAGGCACCTCACTGAGCGCACACCGCGTTCACAGGCGGCGAGGGGCGGGGCGCACACAATCACAGGGCCCCCGCCCTTCCTGCCTGTAGCATGAAGGAAACCCAGAAGCACCGATTTGATCGACCAACTCTGCCTGACGCAGAGCTGGCGCGACCGTATGGCGGTCGTGGCGCCCTCCGCACCGGCTGTGCCCCGCACACCGGCCGCGAGCGCCCGGCATCTACCGCAGTTCCGCGCGAAGAGGACAGCTCTCGGCAGCCCCGCCCGGGCCCGCACCCCTGTGCCGGCCGCCTCGGGGCACGGCCACCAGGCGGCGGAAAGGCAAGGACCGTGGCGTCCACGGTCTCCGAACGTCCCGGATACGGGCAGCTGCTGCGCACCCCCGGGGCATGGACCTTCCTCGTTCCCGGCTTCGCCGCACGGCAACCCTTCGCGATGCTGACCATCGGCATCGTGCTGCTGGTCCAGCACACCACCGGCTCGTACGGCAGCGCCGGCGCCGTCGCGGCCGTCACCGGGGTCTCCATGGCCCTGTTCGCGCCGCAGACCGGCAAGCTCGCCGACCGGTTCGGCCAGCGGGCCGTGCTGCTGCCCGGCGTCCTGGTCCACGCCGCCTCCGTCTCGCTCCTGGTGACGCTCGCCCTGGCGGACGCGCCCCTGTGGGCCCTGTTCGCCGCGGCCGTCCCGACCGGCGCGTCGGTCCCGCAGATCGGCCCCATGGTGCGGGCCCGCTGGGCGGCGATGCTCGGCACGGCACCGGGGCGTGAGGCGTCCCCGCTGCTGGCGACGGCCGCCGCGTTCGAGTCGGTGACGGACGAGTTCACCTTCGTCATCGGCCCGGTCATCGCCACCGCGCTCTGCACGGGCGTGCACCCGGCGGCCGGCCTGATCGCGGAGGCCGGACTCACCCTGGTCGGCGGCCTGCTCTTCGCCGCCCGGCGCGCCACGCAGCCGCCGGTCCGCGACCGCGCGCTGCCCGGCGCCGAACGGCACGCCTCCGCCCTGTCCATCCCCGGTGTGCGCGTGCTGGCGGTCGCCTTCCTCGGCATCGGCTCGGTCTTCGGCGGCATGCAGGTCTCGCTGACCGCGTTCGCCGAGGAGATCGGCAGCCCGGGCGCCAACGGTGTGCTGTACGGGATCTTCGCCGCCGGCAACATGCTCGCCGGGATCGCCTGCGGGGCCATCGCCTGGAAGTCCGGCCCCCGCCGCCGCCTGCTCGTCGGCTACACGGCGCTGGCGCTGACCGCGTCGGGGCTGTGGGCGATGCACTCCGCGCCGCTGCTCGCCGGGCTCGGCCTGCTGGTGGGGCTCTGCATCGCCCCGGCCCTGATCAGCGGCTACACGCTGGTGGAGGCGCTGGTGCCGGGCTCGGCGCGCACCGAGGCGTTCACCTGGCTGACGGGTGCGGTGGCGCTGGGCCAGGCGGCGGCGGTGACGGTGGCCGGCCGGCTCGCGGACGGACACGGCGCGAGCGCCGGTTTCCTGGTCCCGCTGGTGGGTACGGTGCTGGCCCTGGCCACCCTGCTGACGCTGCGTTCCAGGCTCCTGCCGGCCGGTTCGGGGCGGACCGTGGCGCGTGGTATCGGTCACCGCGGGCCGGTCACGGTGGACTGATCCAGCGGAATACGTCACTATGGAGCGTCGTTAGCACTCATCGAGTCAGAGTGCCAGGAGGAACAAAGTGCCGACCTACCAGTACCAGTGCACCGAGTGTGGCGAGGGCCTCGAAGCGGTGCAGAAGTTCACCGATGACGCCCTCACGGTGTGCCCGAACTGCGATGGACGCCTGAAGAAGGTGTTCTCGGCGGTCGGCATCGTCTTCAAGGGTTCCGGTTTCTACCGGAACGACAGCCGCGGCTCCTCGTCGAGCAGCACGCCGGCTTCCTCCGCCTCGAAGACCTCCGGTTCCGGATCGTCCTCCTCCACGTCCTCGGACGCGAAGTCCTCGGCCGCCCCGGCGTCCACGTCGTCGGCCTCCGCGTCTTCTTCCTCTTCCTCGTCCTCGACGAGCGGTTCGTCGGCCGCCTGAGCGGCCCGGCTCCACGGCTCTCGCGAAGACCCCGCCGACCCGCTCGGCGGGGTTTTCGCGCGCCCGCGCCCGCCTGACCTGGCTTCGCGGCCACGGCCTAGGGTGACCGCATGGCGAACGCAGAGATCGGTGTGATCGGCGGCTCGGGGCTGTACTCCTTCCTGGAGGACGTCACCGAGGTCCGCGTGGAAACCCCTTACGGAGACCCCAGCGACTCCGTCTTCATAGGCGAGACGGGTGGCCGCCGGGTCGCCTTCCTTCCCCGGCACGGCCGGGGCCACCACGTGCCCCCGCACCGCATCAACTACCGCGCCAACCTGTGGGCGCTGCGCTCGGTCGGTGTGCGCCAGGTGCTGGGCCCGTGCGCGGTGGGCGGCCTGCGCCCGGAGTACGGGCCGGGCACGCTGATCGTGCCGGATCAGCTGGTGGACCGCACCAAGACCCGGGTGCAGACCTACTACGACGGTGAGACCCGGGCCGACGGGGTCCTGCCGAACGTGGTGCACCTGGGCTTCGCCGACCCGTACTGCCCCGAGGGCCGCAAGGTGGCGCTGGCCGCCGCGCGGGGCCGGGGCTGGGAGGCGGTGGACGGCGGCACGCTGGTGGTGGTCGAGGGCCCGCGCTTCTCGACCCGCGCCGAGTCGCGCTGGCACGCGGCGATGGGCTGGTCCGTGGTCGGCATGACCGGGCACCCGGAGGCGGTGCTCGCCCGCGAACTGGGCCTCTGCTACACCACGATGACCCTGGTCACGGACCTGGACGCGGGCGCGGAGGCCGGCGAGGGCGTCTCCCACGAGGAGGTGCTGAAGGTCTTCGCCGCCAATGTGGACCGGCTGCGCTCGGTCCTCTTCGACGCGGTGGCGGCACTGCCGGCGACGGCGGACCGGGGGTGCCCGTGCGGGCACGCGCTGGACGGGATCGAGACGGGGATCGCGTTGCCGTAGGCGCTTCAGCCGCGGGGTTTCGCCTGCGGGTGAGGGGGGTCCCGCCTGCGGGTGAGGGGCCCCGTCCGCGGGTGGCGCTGTTGCCGCCTGCGGGTGAGGGGGGTCCCAGTCCGCGGGTTCCCGCCCGCGGGTGAGGGGGCCCCCGTCCACGGGTGAGGGGGGTCCCAGTCCCGCGGGTGAGGGGGCGGGTGACGCTGTTCCCGTCCGCAGGCGACGATGTTCCCGCCTGCGGGTGACGGAGTTTTCCACATGTGGTGGACGGTCCACAGGCTCCGGCGGGAATCGCGGAGTTGGTGGATCGTGGGGGTTGTCCGGCGCCGGGACCTCGGGGTTCCGGCGCCGGCGCCCTACCCATCGGCCCCTGACGCAGGCGGTGTTCGCGATGCGCTCATCCGGTTCCCACTCCTTCCCCCAGACCGCTTCCGCCCCGCCGTACGCGGACGGGCCCCCGGATGCGCTGCCCGCGCCGCCGCCGTGCGGGGTGCCCGCGTTCCCGCCGCTTCGTGTGCGCGGGGGCGCCGGTCAGCGGCTGCGCCGTGCGGTGTGGCGGCAGCGCCGGTCGATGGCGGCGGGCCTGGCGCTGACGGCGGCCGCGCTGGCCGTCTCGGGGCTGGCCGGGGGCGGCGGCGGGCACGGCGGTGATACGGCGCGGGCGGCGTCCCGGGAGCGGGCTTCGCCTCCGGTGCGCCTGGTATCGGCGCCGGTCCGGATCGCGGACGCGGAGACCGTGCGGCTGCTGCGGCCGGGCGACCGGGTGGACGTCGTCGCGTCGGGGGGCCCGGGGGCGGCGGCCCAGGCGCGGGTGGTGGCCAGGGGGGCGCGCGTGGAGCGGGTGCCGGCGGCGGAGGCCGGAAGTCCTTCGGGTGAGGGGGCGCTGATCGTGCTCGCGGTGCCCAGGGCGACGGCGGCGGGCCTGGCGGGGGCGGGGATCTCCGGCGGATTCGCGGTGGTCCTGTGCTGAGGCGTGCCGCCGGGCCGTACGGCGTGGGGGCACCGCCCCTCGCGGGGCGCTGCGTCAGATGTGGTGTGGGGGCTTCTCGTCGAGGAAGCGTGCCAGGTCCGCGGCGCTGTTGCCGGACGGGGCCCGCTCGCCCCACCCCTGGTCCGTGTCGTCCGCGGACTGCTGGTCCAGCGGATCGTCGAAGATCAGCGCCGGCCTGGGCCTGGGCCGGTCCGGCGTGGTGGGCTCCGCGTCGCGCGGGCCGGGGGCGGGGGCGGTACTCATGGCTCCAGGGTACGGCGGCCCCGCCCCGGCCGGCGGCCGGTCAGCGGTCCTTGGGGTCGAGCAGCCAGAGCCCGAGGACGACGATGAACGACAGGCAGAGGAAGCCCGCGCCCCACCACGCGGTGCCGGAGTTGCCCTCCATCCACTCGTCCACGATGACCGTCAGGCCCCACAGCTGCCCGATGACGACGGACATGGCCAGCACGAGGCGGGCGGTGAGCTTCGAGGACCGCTCGGGCTCCTGGTCGGTGCCGGCGCCGGGTCCGGGCCCGGTGTGGCGGACGCGGGGGTCGCCGTAGCCGCTGGTGGGCCGGATCTGCGGGTAGCGCTCGTGGACGGGCCGGTTGAGTTCGGCCCGCGCGCTGCCGGGGTGGTACCGGGGGTAGTGCGGGCCGGGGTGGAGCGGGGGGCCGGGGGTCTGTGGGGCGGGCGCGGGCTGGGGGCCCGGGGCGCCGGGGGGCCGGCGGTCGTCGTCGCTCATGACGGGCTCCCGGTGGTGTCGGAGGCGCCGGCTCCGGTGCGTGCGGGGGACGGGCCGGGGGCGACCGGTCCGGGGGCCACCGTGCGGGCGGTTCCGCCGGGGGCGGCGGGTGCCTCGGCGCCGTCGCGGACGCCGGGGCAGCCGAGACGGGCGGCCAGGTCGGGGCGTTCCTCGCCGAACTGGCGGCACAGCCCGTGCTCGACGCTCTCGCCGGAGCGGGTGGTGCCGACGGCCCAGATGCTGCCGTCGGTCTCCTCGGTGAGCACGACCTTGGGCAGCCCGCGGGGCGGCGGTCCGGCGGTGACCTCGCCGCTGCGGGCGTCGAAGACACCTTCGTGGCAGGGGCAGTACAGCTCGCCCTCGGTGCCCCGGTCCTTGCGCCAGAGGACGGCGCAGGCGAGGTGGGTGCAGATGGCGGAGTAGCCGACGAGGGTGCCGTCGTTGAGCCGGACGGCGACCGCGCGGTCCTCCTCGTCGGGGTAGTCGAAGGCGATGGACTCGCCGGGGAGGAGTTGCGCGGCGATCTTCTTGGGGGTGGGGGCCTTGCCGTCGTCGGGGTCGCCGTGGCGGGGCAGGATGCCGCCGGCGACCCCGAGCCCGCCGATGGCGAGCCCGCCGGACACGGTGGCGACGATGCGCAGGTAGTCGCGCCGGGTGGTGAGGGCGTCGGCGGCGATCCGGTCGTGCAGGGCCTCGCGGGGGTCGCCGGAGGCCGGCTGTCCGGGGGCCGCGGGGGTCGTGCTGCCGGGGTCGCGGGGCGGGGGCTGCTTCGGGTCGCCGGGGGGCGGGTAGCCGGTCTCGGTCACCGTCGGACGTCCTTCCCGTTGATTTCCACGACGGGCAGGCCGCCGGGGACCGGCCACTGGACCCGGTCGGCGGGCACGACCATCGCGACGCCGGTGCGGACCTCGCTCCGGCCGAAGACGAAGGAGTCGGCGACCTGGACACCGGGCCGTTCGGCCTGGAGTTCCTCGGCGGTGCCGTAGAAGAGCGCTCCGGTCGGGCAGACGGTGGCGCACATGGGGGCGAGGCCGTAGGCGGTGCGGTCGTAGCAGAGGTTGCACTTCATCTGCAGCTTCGCCTGGAGGTCGATCTTCGGTACGCCGAAGGGGCAGGCGTTGACGCAGTTGGCGCAGCCGATGCAGCGGGTGGTGTCCGCCTGCTGCACGACGCCGTCGGCGGTCACCAGGATCGCGTCGGCGGGGCACACCTCGGCGCACGGGGCGACGGGGTCCTCGCAGTGCATGCAGACGGTGGGAAGGGAGGCGACGGACTGGCCCTCGTCGGTGTAGTCGAGGTGGATCATGGACTTGCCGCGGTGCGAGTCGCATTCGCGGCAGGCCGAGACGCACGCCTGGCAGCCGATGCAACGGCCCGGGTCGATGAAGATCGTTCGGCCCATCATGCGGGCATCAGCTCCTCTCCGAGGTGCCGCGGCCCTGCGGGGACGTGGGCGGCAGCGGGTCGGTGCGGGAGACCTGGGCCTCCGGGTAGGCGACGTGTCCGGGTGCGACCGGGGGCGCGGGGACCTCGTCGATCCGCTCGGCGTGCTCGATGCGGCAGGCGCACACCTTGTACTCGGGGATCTTGGAGCGGGGGTCGAGGGCGTCGATGGTGAGCACGTTGGCGGCGGTGGGGACCGGCCAGTGGTACGGGATGAAGACGGTGTCGGGGCGGATCGCCTCGGTGACCAGGGCGGGGAAGACCTCGCTGCCGCGCCGGGTGACGACGCGGACCGGTTCACCGTTGCGGAAGCCGTGGGAGGGGTGGACCTCGGCCCAGGGGCGGGGGGTCTGCTCGACGAGGCCGCCGAGCCTGCGGGTCTGGTTGCCGGAGAGGAAGTGGGCGACGGTGCGGCCGGTGGTGAGCGTCATGGGGTGCTCGTCGTCGTACGGGTCCATCGGCGGGTGCCACTCGACGACCTGGAGGTGGATCTTGCCGTCGGGGTGGTAGGTCTTGCCGTCCTCGAAGAGCCGGGGGGTGCCGGGGTGGTCGGTGGACGGGCAGGGCCAGGAGATGCCGCCGGTCTCCTCCAGCCGTTCGTAGGTGATGCCGTAGTAGTCGTTGACGGTGCCGGCGGAGGCGATCCGCAGCTCGTCGAAGACCTGGCGCGAGTTGTCGAAGGCGAATTTGTCGCCGGCGCCGAGCCGGCGGGCGAGTTCACACATGACCCAGGTGTCCGTGCGGACTCCAGGGGGCGGGTCCTGAGCCTTGTTGTGCTTGACCACCCGGGCTTCGGCGTTGGCCATGACGCCGTCGTCCTCGGCCCAGGTGGTGACGGGGAAGACGACGTGCGCGTTGGCGGCGGTCTCGGAAAGGAAGAAGTCGAATTGGGCGTGGAACTCTGTGGCGTCGTACCCCTCCTTGACCACCCGGTAGTTGGGCAGGGAGACGAAGGGGTTGTTGCAGATGCCGATCAGGCCACGGATCTCGCGGCGCTGCATCTGCCAGACCATTTCCATCATCGAGGTCCCGGCGGGCGGGAGTTCGGACTCCTCGATGCCCCAGATCTCGCAGATCTGCCGGCGGTGCTCGGCGTTGTTGATGGAGCGCCCGCCGGGGAGGAGGTCGGACTTCTGGCCGTGCTCGCGGCCGCCCTGCCCGTTGCCCTGGCCGGTGAGGGTGCCGTAGCCGGCGCCGGGCTTGCCGATGTGTCCGGTGGCGGTGCAGAGGTTGATCACGGTGAGGCAGTTCTCGACGCCCTGCGAGTGGTGTTCGATGCCCCGGGCGTGCCAGGCCATGGCCTTGGGGGCGCGGGCGAAGGTGCGGGCGACCTGGACGATCTGTTCGGCGGGGATGCCGCAGATCTCGGCGACGCGGGACGGCGGGTACTCGGCGACCTTGGCCTTGACCTCCTCCCAGCCGGTGGCGTGGGCGGCGAGGTACGCCTCGTCGGTGAGGCCCTCCTCGATGACGACGTTGAGTACGGAGTTGAAGAACGCCGAGTCGGTGCCGGGCTTGAGGGCGACGTGGATGTCGGCGGTCCGGGCGACGGCCGTCTCGCGGGGGTCGACCACGATGAGGCTGGCGCCCCGGTCCCGGGCGCCCCACACGTACTGGGTCATGACGGGGAAGCACTCGCCGACGTTGGAGCCGGCGATGAGCAGGCAGTCGGTGAGGAGCATGTCGGAGAAGGGGTTGCCGGCCCGGTCGATGTTGAAGGCGAGTTTGTTGGCGCCGGCCGCGCTGACCATGCAGAGCCGGCCGTTGTAGTCGACGTGCCGGGTCTTGAGGGCGACCCGGGCGAACTTGCCGACCAGGTAGGTCTTCTCGGAGAACAGGCTCGCTCCGCCGAGCAGGCCGAAGGCGTCGTTCCCGTACGCCTGCTGGATGCGCCTGATCTCGGCGACGGTGAAGTCGAGCGCCTCGTCCCAGGAGACCTCGCGGAAGGCCTCGTCGCGGGAGCGGCGCATCAGGGGGGCGGTGAGCCGGTCGGGGTGGTTGATCTGCTGGTAGGCGTTGATGCCCTTCGGGCACAGGCGCATGCGGTTGATGTCGTGGTTGCGGGGTTCGACGCCGAAGACCTTGCCGCCGCGGTCGACGCGCAGATACATGCCGCACTGGACGCCGCAGAAGCAGCAGTGGGTGGGGACGAGGGTCTCGCCGTTCTGGTCGGCGTGCCACCGGTCGGCGGGGATACCGCCCGCGTCGCGGAAGGCGCGGGTGCCCGGCGGGGCGAGGGAGGGATCGATGGGAACGACCGCATGCGGTTCGGGCGTTCGCGAGTCCGCGGTCATTTGAAGCCCTTCTTCACCTGGGAGAGGTAGGCGCTGCCTCGCAGCACCCGCTTGCAGCGCGGGCAGTATTCGGCCCACTCGTCGAAGCCGAGGCTGAGGTCGCGCATGGTGCCGCGGAGGTTGTCGACGTACGGGGTGGTGTCGATGGGTTCCTCGCAGCGGCGGCAGGCGAAGACCTCTTCGCCCTGCCGGCCGGTGTACTTGAAGAGCTGCATGCCTACGGCGGCGGGGCGCTGGACGATGTGGAAGAACTTCCCGAACGGGATGTAGATGAGGGTGAAGACCACCGCGACCATGTGGAGGATCGCCAGGAACTCGTAGCCGCCGCCGTGCAGGAAGATCGAGGAGAAGGTGAGCAGCAGACCGGTCACCGAGATGACGATGAGCGCGATCAGCGGCACCAGGTCGTAGGCGAACCGCTGGCCGGTGATGGCCGCGCGGTCCTTCATCCGCCGCCACAGGAAGTAGGAGGCGCCGGGGATGACGAGGACGGCGGCGATGTCCAGGCCGTGGAACATCAGCCAGCCGAGGAAGTCGAGGGAGTCGAAACCGATGATCTTGAAACCCCAGATACGCATCTCGTAGCCGGGTCCGGAACCGGTGCCCGAGGTGAAGGTGAACCAGCCCCAGGTCAGCGGGAAGGTGATCAGCGCGGCGAGGACGCAGCCCCAGAAGATCAGCTGGTGGGCGGCCCAGCGGGCGTGCGAGCGAGCGCCGAGGAACTTCTGGAAGCCGAGGTAGGTGGCGATCATCTTCGGCAGCGCGGTGGGCGCGCGGCGGAAGTTGGCCATCGAGAAGAGGCTCCCCCAGCCCTTCTTGAACAGCCGCTTGGCGCCGGGGGCGGAGACCCACACGGTGTACCGGTACGCGACGCCGAAGGCGAGGAAGACCGTGGCCACGGCGTACGGCAGCAGTGCGGAGTCGAAGTGCTCCAGGAACCGGCTGCCGAGCACGATGGCCACGACGAGCAGAAGGGAGACGATGACGCCCGCCGCGGTCGCCCGGGCGGTGACGGACCGGGGGACGAGCGCCCCGGCCCGCCCGGACCCGCGCGGCTCCGGCGCGTCGCCGGCCCCGCCGACGGTTGCGGTACGACCCCCGGGGGCGGGCTGCGCGGCTGCGCCTGCGGCTTCAGGTGGCTCGGTCACGGTGCCACGGTAGGACGGTGTGGGGCGATTGGTCCTGTTTTGCGAGGCCAGGGGGTGAGCGAGTCGCGGGGCGGGCGGGGAGGCGGGTGGGGAGGGGCGGGGGGCGGGGGGGCGGGGGAACCCCCGGGGGCGCGAGGGGCCTTCGGCGGTACCTTGGCCGCTCGCCCCTCCACCCCCGCCGCGAAGGAGCACCGGATGCCCCGTCAGGACGCCCTCACCGATGTACACGGCCTGCGCGTCGGCCACGCCCAGGTCTCCGGGCAGGGCGCCCTCACCGGGACCACCGTGGTGCTCGCGCCCGAGGGCGGGGTGGTCGCCGCGGTCGATGTGCGCGGGGGCGGGCCGGGGACGCGGGAGACGGACGCGCTTGATCCGCGCAACCTGGTCCAGCGCATCGACGCGGTCGTGCTCACCGGCGGCAGCGCGTACGGCCTCGACGCGGCGTCCGGCGTGATGGCCTGGCTGGAGGAGCGGGGGCGCGGGGTGCGGGTGGGCGCCGATCCGGCCCAGGTGGTCCCCGTGGTCCCGGCGGCCTGCGTGTTCGACCTGGGGCGGGGCGGCGACTGGCGGGCCAGGCCGGACGCGGCGACGGGCCGGGCCGCCGTGGAGGCGGCCTCCCGGGCCGAGGAGGGCGCGGCGGTCGCCGAGGGGTGCGTCGGCGCGGGCACGGGCGCGGTCGCCGGGCAGCTCAAGGGCGGGGTGGGCACCGCGAGTGTGCTGCTGCCGTCCGGGCTCACCGTCGGCGCGCTCGTCGTGGTCAACGCGGCGGGCTCGGTGCTCGATCCCCGTACGGGGGTGCTGTTCGGGGAGTACGGCGGCGAGGAGCCGGCCGTGGCCCCGCCGGCCGAGGTCCACGCGGCGGCGCGACGGCGCCTGGCGCAGGCGCGCGGCACCGATGCGCGCCCCCCGCTCAACACCACGCTCGCCGTCGTCGCCACCGACGCCGCCCTCACCCGCGCGCAGGCGCGGAAGCTGGCGGGCACCGCGCACGACGGGCTGGCGCGCGCCATCCGCCCCGTGCACCTGATGAACGACGGGGACACGGTGTTCGCGCTCGCCACCGGACGGCGGGACCTGGACGCGGCGGACCCCGTCGCGCTCAACCCGCTGCTCGCGGCGGGGGCGGACGCGGTGGCCCGGGCCATCGTGAAGGCGGTCCGGGCGGCGAGGGGCGTCGAGGGCCGCGACGGCGGGGGCACCTTCCCGTCGTACGGCGACCTCTACGGGCCACCCGCGTAAGGAGGCCCGAGCGCTCCGGGAAGCTCCACCCCGCGTAAGAGCCCCACCCGCGTCGGGAAGCCCCAGGGCTCCGCGAAGCCCCACCCGCGCCAGGAAGCCCGAGCGCTCCGGGCAGCCCCACCCGCGCGAGGAAGCCACCACCCGCGCGAGGAAGTCCGGGCCGTGTGCGCGGAACCTTCCGTGCGCCCCGTGCGTTTTTCTGAACCCCGGTCCTGATGCCGGCCCCAGGGGCTACGTTATGCACGCACCAAGTCACACGCGGCGACGGCTGGAGACAGCACCTTGAGCGATCCGTACGAGACGACCGAGCAGCACCTGGAACGAATCCTGCGCCGGGCTCTCAATTCGTTCGACCTCCCCGACAGCACGGTGGAGCGGCTGGGCTCCGCGCTGGCCCACAGCAGCTCCCTGTATTCCTCGCACCACAGCGCCGCCCTGCATCGCGAGACCTACCGCCACGCGTATCTGCTGAGCGACGGCTCCGTGCTGACCCTGTGGGAGCTGGTGCACAGCGGTCCGCGCGGGGACGGCCATCCCGACACGCGGCAGCACGAGCTGTACGACGACGAGGCCGACGCCCACATCGCCGCCGCCCGGCTGACCGGCGGCCTGTGGGACGTTCCCGAGTTCTGCGACGACGAGGGCACCCGGGCCGACCTGGAGCTCATGTCGGCGCTGCTGGCCGCGCCCCCGGCCCCGCTCCCCCGGATGTACGCGCCGGACAACTCCGCGGATCACGCCCGCCGTGTGCTGCGCCGCGCGGAGAACGGCGACGTGCCCGGCGAGGAGACCGCCCGGCTGCTGCGGGCCGCCTTCGCGCACCACATCACTCAGGTCTTCGGCCGTCAGTGCCGGGTGGAGGGCCGGGACGCCGGCTTCACCCTGTACGAGCACGCGTTCCTGCTCCTCGACGGCAGCGAGACGAGCCTGTGGGAGGTCGAGCACACGGCGACCCCGGACGGGCGCCACATGTGCGAGGTGTACGGCGACGAGGAGACGGCCCGCTGCGCGATGGAAGCCCGTACGCGCATCTGCTGACCCCGCGCCCGCCGCATACCGGTGCCCGCGCCCCCTCGGGGGACGCGGGCACCGGTGACTCCGCCTCGTACGCCGTCGGCTCAGTGGGTGAGCACCGGCTCCTTGGCGGGCTCCTCCGCGACGGGCCCGTCCTCCGTCGCGCCCTCCACGTGCTGCTTCGGCCTGGCCGGCAGGGCGAACATCACCACGAAGATCAGCAGCAGCACCCCGGCCACCCACCAGAGCGACTGCTCGAACGCGTCCGCGAACGCCGGGCCGACCTGCTCCGGGGTCAGCCGGTCACCGATCGCCCCGTAGAAGACGACCGAGACCAGCCCGAGGCCGAGCGCGTTGCCCATCTGCTGCACGGTGTTGAAGAGGCCCGACGCGGAGCCGGAGTGCTCCTTGGGCACCTCGGAGAGCACCGCGTCGGCCAGTGGCGCCACGATCAGGCCCATGCCGACGCCCATGACGACGAGGGGCAGCGCCATCTGCCAGGACGTGATGTCCATGCCGTAGTGGCCCGACTCCCAGATGTAGAGCAGCAGGCCGGCCGCCATGAGCAGGGCGCCCGTCTGGAGGACCTTGCGGCCGAAGCGGGGCACCAGCTTCTGCACGGAGAGACCGGCGGCCACCGACACGGAGACGGAGAACGGCACCCCCGTCAGGCCGGCCCGCAGCGCGCTCCAGCCGAGGCCCATCTGCATGTACAGCGTCCAGACCAGGAAGAAGATGCCGAGCCCGATGCCGAAGGTCAGCTGCACGGCGATCCCGGCGGCGAAGCTCCGCACCCGGAACAGCGACAGTTCGATCAGCGGCGATCCGTCGCGGCCGGCCTTGGCGCGCTCGAACAGCACGAGGACGAGGAAGACGAGGAGGCTCCCGGCCATCGACAGGTGGCCCCACAGCGGCCAGCCCAGCTCACGGCCGCGGGTCAGCGGGTAGATCAGCATCAGCATGCCGAGCGTGACGAGCACGACGCCGACCAGGTCGAGGCGCAGCGCCCTGGGCGACTTGGACTCGGTGATGAACTTGCTGCCCAGGACGAGGCCGAGGATGCCGACCGGCAGGTTGATCAGGAAGATCGGGCGCCATTCGAGACCGGCGATGTTCCACTCGGTCAGCAGCGCGCCCAGCAGCGGCCCGGAGACCGCGCCGAGGCCGACGATCGCGCCGAACAGGCCGAAGACCTTGCCGCGCTCGTGGGCGGGGAAGGTGGCGTGCACGATCGAGAGCACCTGCGGCACCATCAGGGCCGCCGTCGCGCCCTGGAGGAAGCGTGAGGCGACCAGCATCTCCGGGTTGGCGGCGAATCCGCAGAGCGCGGAGGCGAGGGTGAAGCCTCCTATGCCGATGAGGAAGAGCCGCTTGCGGCCGTAGATGTCACCGAGCCGGCCGCCGGTGATGAGCCCGGCGGCGAAGGCCAGGGCGTAACCGGCGACGATCCACTGGATGGAGCTGAACGAGGCGCCGGTGTCCCGCTCGATGCTGGGGATGGCGATGTTGACGATCGTGACGTCGACCAGGTCCATGAAGGCCGCGGTCATCACGATGGCCAGGGCGAACCATCGGCGTCGGTCCGAAGGTGCCGCGGGAGACGGCAGTGGTGCGGAGGAAGTCATGGGAAGAACCTAAACAGCCAATAGGACAGGTCGTGTCCCAATGGGCGCGCATCCTGGGTGGCATGACCGATACCCCGGCACGACTGCTGAACCTGCTGTCACTGCTCCAGACACCGCGCGAATGGCCGGGCAGCGAGCTCGCCGAGCGGCTGGCCGTCAGCCCGCGCACGATCCGCCGCGACATCGACCGCCTGCGCGACCTCGGCTATCCGGTCGAGGCTTCGCGCGGCTCGGTCGGCGGCTACCGGCTCGTGGCGGGCACCGCCATGCCGCCGCTGCTCCTGGACGACGAGGAGGCGGTCGCCATCGCGGTGGGGCTGCGGGCCGGCGCCGGGCACGCCATCGAGGGCGTGGACGAGGCGTCCGTCCGGGCCCTGGCCAAGCTGGAGCAGGTGCTGCCGTCCCGGCTGCGCCACCGGGTCTCCACCCTCCAGAACGCGACGGTTCCGCTGGCCCGGGGCGATGGTTCGACCATCGACCCGCAGACCCTGACCGTGATGGCCTCGGCGGTCACCGGCCGGGAGCGGCTGCGCTTCGCGTACCGGGCGGGCGACGGCGCCGAGACGCGGCGCCAGGTCGAGCCGTACCGGCTGGTGAGCACCGGGTGGCGCTGGTATCTGGTGGCGTACGACCTGGGGCGCGAGGCGTGGCGCACCTTCCGGGTGGACCGGGTCAGCGAGCCGTTCGCGACCGGGGCCCGGTTCACGCCTAGAGAGCTGCCGGAGGGGGACGCGGCGGAGTTCCTGTCCAGTTCGATGGCGCGCCGGCAGCCCGAGACGGAGGTGGACGTGAGCTTCGCGGCGCCGCCGGAGTACGTCGCGTCGCGGCTGCACGGCCGCATCGGTCCGCTGGAAGCGGAGGGCGACGGCGGCTGCCGGCTGCGGGCCGTGGTGCGGGACCAGCTGGAGTGGGTGGCGGTGCGGCTGGCGATGGTGGACTGCGAGTTCACCGTGCACCGGCCGCCGCAGCTGGTGGCGTACGTGACGGAGCTGGGCGGCCGGCTCAGCCGCGCGGGGTCCGGCGGAGCGCGGGAAAGGCCGCGCGGAAAAGAATGAGCCCCGGCGCCAGGGGGGGGTGGGCGCCGGGACTCAGCTCAGGGGGCCGGGTGAAGCGGCCCAATTCGGAGGTTACTGGACTCGGGCTCAGGCCGCAGCGTCAAAACCCGTGTCGTGAGCCATTCGCTTCAATTCGAGCAATGCGTGCTTCTCGATCTGGCGGATGCGCTCGCGGGTGAGGCCGTGCTCCTTGCCGACCTCGGTGAGCGTGCGCTCGCGGCCGTCCTCGATGCCGTACCGCATGCGGATGATCGACGCGGTGCGGTTGTCCAGCTTGCCGATCAGCTCCTCCAGCTCCTCGCTGCGCAGCAGCGTGAGCACGGACTGCTCGGGCGAGACGGCGGAGGTGTCCTCCAGGAGGTCGCCGAACTGTGTGTCGCCCTCGTCGTCCACGGACATGTTGAGGCTGACCGGGTCGCGGGCCCAGTCCAGGACGTCGCCGACGCGCTCCGGCGTCGAGCCCAGCTCGGCGGCGATCTCGGCGTGCTCCGGGTCGCGGCCGTTCTCCCGGTTGAACTCGCGCTGCACCCGGCGGATGCGGCCCAGCTCCTCCACCAGGTGGACGGGGAGCCGGATCGTGCGCGACTGGTCCGCTATGGAGCGCGTGATGGCCTGGCGTATCCACCACGTGGCGTACGTGGAGAACTTGAAGCCCTTGGCGTAGTCGAACTTCTCGACCGCGCGCACCAGGCCCGCGTTGCCCTCCTGGATCAGGTCGAGCAGGGGGAGCCCGGCCCGCGGGTAGCGGCGGGCGACGGCGACGACGAGACGGAGGTTGGAGCGGATGAACACGTCCTTGGCGCGCTCGCCCTCGGCGACCAGCGCCTCCAGCTCCTCGCGCGAGGCACCGCCGGCGTCGCTCTCCACTTCGCCGTCGAGGATCTGGCGTGCGTAGACACCGGCCTCGACCGCCTGCGAGAGGTCGACCTCCTTGGCGGCGTCGAGCAGCGGCGTACGCGCTATCTCGTCCAGATACATGCCGACCAGGTCGCGATCGGCGATCTCTCCGCCCACGGCGCGAACACTGCTCGCCCGGTTGGTCCCGCCGGTGGCGGACGAACGACGGGCGACGGCACGGGTTGCCATGCGTGCTCCCTTGCTGAGTAGGTCGCGACACCCTCTCGGGTGCCCTGCATCCGATGGAATCAACGACTGGAATCCGGACAGAATTCCCATGACTGGCATTCAATTTCGCGATCATGCAGTACCCTGTCCCGCCACCGGGGTGGGCGCATGCCGCGGCCAGGCATGTCCGTGCTGGTCGGAGTGGGTGCCGGGGAGGTTTTTGACCGTCTCGACACCCTCTGCGGTCACTCTTCCGCGCTAGTACCCCGGAAGACGCCGGGTACGGGTCGCCGGTTGCCCGGACCGCCGTCACGAGTCACGGGCTACGGGTACGGGTCGCGGTCACGGGTCACGAGTCCCGGGTTACGGGTCACGGGTCACGAGTCCCGGTCCCAAACCCTCCGTCCCCGGTCCGCAGTCCTAGGTCCCTTGCCCGGGACCTTGGGACCGCAGTCCGTTACCGGGGGCGCACGGCGTGCATAGCGTCGATGTCATGAACGAGACGACACAGCACAGCGCCCCCGACGCCACCGGCACGCTCGACGAGGCCCTGGAGCGGCTGCACTCCTGTGGTCCCGAGCGCGACGGCTGGCTGTCCAATCACGCGCCCATGGCCGTCGAGGCCCTGGTCCGCAACGGCCAGGCGGCCACCGTGCACCGCTGGCTCGACCACTACCGGACGAAGCTGGAGGACATGCCGGACCGCTTCGCCGAGGTCACCCCGGCCAACTGGCGGGAGGCCCTGGGCGACCCCCGCCGCATCGCCGACTGGGCGGCGTACTTCGAGCGGGAGACCGCCGGCCGCCCCTGGCGCGACGTGCTCGCCGAGTGGTGGCCCCGGCTGCTTCCGGGCATCGCGGGCGGCGCCACCCACCCGGTGATCCGGGTCGGCCACAGCGTGCGCACCCTGCTGACGACCGAGGAGACCGGCCCCCGCGTCAAGGAGCTGGCCCATGCGCTCGGCTACTGGGCGGCCCGCCACCAGCCGCTGCCCCCGCCCACCCCGCTCGCCCCGGTCCGGTCCGCCGCCGCCGCGCTGGACGCCGTGCCCCGGGTGCCCGACCAGAGCGGCGGCATCCGGGCCCGGCTGGCCCGGATCACGGCGTTCCCGCAGTGGCGGGGCGCGGCGGCGACCGGGGCGGACCAGGCGCGCGCCGGCCTGGAGGAGCTGGTGGGGGCCGCGGTCCACCGCTACGCGGAGTACGGGCACGGCGCGCCGGTGATGCTGGTGCACGCGGCGACCGCGCCCAATGCCGTGCTGCGGACGCTGCCGGCGCTGCCGCGCGAGCTGTGGGCGCCGAGCACGGGGGCCGCGTGGGCGGCGAGCGCGGCGGTGACCGCCGCGTACTCCCCCGCCGAGGCGGCCGTCCTCCCGGCCGGTTACGGGGCGTCGCTCACGGCCGGGGAGGTGTTCGCCCGGGCGGCGGCGCACGGCGACGACCACACCATCAAGTTCACGGACACCGCGCTGGACGTGGGCGACGCGACGGCCCTGGCGGCGGCGCTGCGCTCGGTGGAGCTGAACCCTCCGGTGCTTTAGGCTCCCGCACCCCGTGAGGAGCCCGCCCGCCCGGACCGGGGACCGGGGACCGGGGACCGGAGACCGGAGACCGGGGACCGGAAGGACTATCCGTACTGCACCGAGCGCTTCGCCAGCCCCATCCAGAAGCCGTCGATCACGCTGCGCCCCTGGCCGAGCTCCTGTCCGGCGGCGCCGAGGGTGACGAAGAGCGGGGCGAAGTGCTCGGTGCGCGGGTGCGCGAGGCGGCCCGCCGGGGACTTGTGCTCGAAGTCCAGGAGCGCGTCGATGTCCTGTGCCTGGAGGGCGCGGTTGCCCCAGTCGTCGAACTCCGCCGACCAGCCGGGGACGCCGCCGCCGGTGTGGCGCAGGGCGGCGAGGTTGTGCGTGAAGAAGCCGCTGCCGATGATCAGGACCCCCTCGTCGCGCAGCGGTGCCAGCTTGCGCCCGATGTCCATCAGCTTCTGCGGATCGAGCGTCGGCAGGGAGATCTGGAGCACCGGAATGTCGGCTTCCGGGAACATCTCGACCAGCGGTACGTACGCGCCGTGGTCGAGGCCGCGGTCCGGGACGTCTTGGACCGGCGTACCGGCGCGGCGCAGCAGTTTGCGGACGCTCTCGGCGAGCCGCGGGGCGCCGGGGGCGGCGTACCGCACCCGGTAGTAGTGCTCGGGGAAGCCCCAGAAGTCGTACACCAGCGGAAGCGTCTCGGTGGCGCCGAGCGCGAGCGGGGCCTCCTCCCAGTGGGCGGACACCATGAGGACGGCGGTGGGGCGCGGCAGCTCGGCCGCCCAGGAGGCCAGCTCGCCGGGCCAGACGGGGTCGTCGGCGAGCGGCGGGGCTCCGTGGGAGAGGTAGAGAGCGGGCATGCGCTCCGCGGCGATTGTCATGACACTCACACTCCCCAACTGCGGCTACTCAAGGTAATTCTTCTTGTGGAGGGCTTCGGCAGGAAGGATTCTTTAATCTTCAAGCTCCCACCTTGAGAGACCTTAGCTCTATCTAGTTCAACTTTCAAGAAAAGGTCGTACAGTGGAGTACATGACCACGGCATCAACCGGTGCGCCGCTGTGGCTCACCGACGAAGAACAATGCGTCTGGCGGGCGTATCTGCACGCCACCACGCTTCTGGAGGATCACCTCGACCGCCAGTTGCAGGCCGATGCCGGCATGCCGCACACCTATTACGGCCTGCTCGTCCAGCTCTCCCAGGCGCCCCGCCACCGGCTGCGGATGACCGAACTGGCCAGGAACGCCAAGATCACCCGCTCCCGCCTCTCCCACGCGGTCGCCCGGCTGGAGAAGAACGGCTGGGTGCGCCGCGAGGACTGCCCCTCCGACAAGCGCGGCCAGAACGCCGTCCTCACCGACGAGGGCCACGCGATGCTGCGCCGCTCCGCGCCCGGCCATGTGAAGGCCGTCCGCCAGGCGATGTTCGACCGCCTCACGCCCGAGCAGGTGCGCTCGCTGGGCGAGATCATGCAGATCCTGGCGGCCGGACTCCAGCCGGAGGGCGCGGACGCCGACCTCCCCTGGCTGCGCTGAGCCGCCGCCCCCGACGCACTTCTGCCCCGGCCCTCTCGTACGAGGGAACCGGGGCAGAAACGTATCCGCAGAGGCGACGACGGTCAGTGCGCGACGACCGGGACCCTCAGCTCGTCCTCGGCGCTCTCCGCGTCACCGGAAGCGGAACCTCCGGAGGTCCCCGCCTGGGCCGGACGGCCCGCGTTGACGAGGGTCAGCGCGATCGCGGCGGCCACCACCAGGATGCCGACGGCCCACCAGATGGCACCGGTGAAGCCGTGCACCATCGACTGGAGCTTCAGCAGCTCCGGGTCCTTGGCGCCGAGCGCGGCGTGCGAGGTGGCGTACGCCGTGGCGGCGGAGGCGGCGATCGTGTTCAGCAGGGCCGTACCGATGGCGCCGCCGACCTGCTGCGAGGTGTTGACCATCGCCGAGGCGACACCCGCGTCACGCGCTTCGACACCGTGCGTGGCCAGCGACATCGCCGGCATGAAGGCCGTACCCATGCCCAGACCCAGCAGAAGCTGGCCGGGCAGGATGACCGCCGCGTACGAGGAGTCGATGTCCAGCCGGGTGAGCAGCAGCATGCCGACCGCGGCGGTCAGGAAGCCGGGACCCATCAGCGTGCGGGCCGGGACCCGCGTCATCAGCCGGGCGCCGATCTGCGTGGAGCCGGTGATCATGCCCGCGATCATCGGCATGAAGGCGAAGCCGGTCTTGATCGGCGAGTAGCCCTTGACGACCTGGAGGTAGTACGTGAGGAAGAGGAACAGGCCGAACATCGCGATGACGGCCAGGCCGAGCGAGAGGTAGACGCCACCGCGGTTGCGGTCCATCACGACGCGCAGCGGGAGCAGCGGCGACTTGACCTTGGCCTCGGTCAGCACGAAGGAGAGCAGCAGCACGCCCGCGGCGACGAACGAACCGACGGTCAGCGCGTCCGACCAGCCCGCGGACTCGGCGCGGGTGAACCCGTACACCAGCGAGACGAGACCCAGCGCGGACAGGACCACGCCCGGGATGTCCAGCGACGAGCGGTTGCGGCTGCCGGCGGGCTCGCGGATGACGAAGTAGGCACCGGCGGCGGCGATGACCGCGAAGGGGATGTTCACGAAGAAGGTCCAGCGCCAGTTCAGCGTCTGGGTGAGGAAACCGCCGAGGATCAGTCCGACGGCGCCACCGCCACCGGCGATCGCCCCGTAGATGCCGAACGCCTTGGCCCGCTCCTTGGCGTCGGTGAACATCACCGCGAGCAGCGAGAGCGCGGCCGGTGCGAGCAGCGCGCCGAAGACGCCCTGGAGGGCGCGCGAGCCGAACAGCATGCCCTGGTTCTGCGCCGCGCCACCGAGCGCGGAGGCCAGCGCGAAGCCGATCAGGCCGACGACGAAGGTGCGCTTGCGGCCCCAGAGGTCGGCGATGCGCCCGCCGAAGAGCAGCAGCCCGCCGAAGGCGAGGGCGTAGGCGGTGATGACCCACTGCTTGTTCGCGTCGGTGATGCCGAGGGCGGTCTGGGCGTGCGGCAGCGCGATGTTCACGATCGTGGCGTCGAGCACCACCATCAGCTGGGCGAGCGCGATGAAGGCCAGGGCCTTCCAGCGACTGGGGTCGGGGAGTCGGATATCAGCTGTTTTTGACATGGGAGTAGCCACCTAGGAGCGCGCGAGGGCGCGAGAGATCGCGAACCGTGCGAGCCGCTGGCGCGGGCACGGCTGAGGGCACGTATACGGACGGGAGGAGGTCTGGCTCAGACCACGGAGGTCGGGCTCAGGACACGAAAGTCGGGCTCAGGACACGAAAGTCGGGCTCAGGACACGGAGGTCGGGCTCAGGACACGGAGGTCGGGCGGGCGCGGGTCACGTCACGTGCGGCGCCGCAGGTCCTCCAGGGTCGCCGCCGTTCCGGGGAGTACGGACCGGGCCGGGGCCTCGAGTCCGTCCAGGAACAGCTGGATGTGGCGGTGGGTGAACCGGTCGATGTTCGGGCAGGCGATGCCCGGCAGCGGCCGGGTGAGCTGGGAGAGGGCGACCAGTACGTCACCGACGGCGATGTCGGTGCGCAGGCGCCCCGCGGACATGGCGCGCGCGACGAGCCCCTCGACGGCCTCTTCGAGGCGCCGGCGCTCGGCGAGCAGTTCGGGGTGGTCCTTGTCGAAGCCGCCGGAGAGCATGGGGCACAGGGCCCCGATGCGTTCGTCGGCCGCCGCGTGGACGAAGCGGGCGAGCGCGGCGAAGGGGTCCGCTTCTTCGGCGGCGGCCTCCTCGGCGCGGTCGGTGGTGCGGGAGTTCACCGCGAGCACGACCTCGTGGATGAGGGCGGCCCGGTCGGGGAAGTTCCGGTAGAGGGTCGCGTTGCCGACACCGGCGCGGCGGGCGACCTCGTCGAGGGGCACGTCGGGCCCGAACTCGACGAACATCTCGCGCGCCGCCGTCACGATCCGCTCCCGGTTGCGCAGCGCGTCGGCCCTCGGCTTGGGCGTACGGGGCTGCGCGGGTGCGGTGGTGGCCACGGCGATGCTCCTTGTCTTCCGGGTCTCTTCGGTGTCCGGGCCTCGTCGGCTTCCGGGTCTTCCCTGCGCGGTTCCGGCCGGAGGACCAACCGGGGACCGCTTCCCCGTTTCGCGGGGACACCGGTGCAAACGGGGAGAGGATCCCCGCTTATTTCCCGGGACTTCGTGACCCGCGTCACACACACCCCGTCGTCGGAAAACCAGCCGAACGGCGCACCCAGCGAGCGGCCCGCGATCACCCGGCAGAGGCTGGCGGCAGAGCGCAGCCGGGGTCGGCCGGCTGCCGCGGACCGGAAGGCGCCTCGATGCAGCAGCCCCGCCACCGGATACGCAAGCACCGCCGCCCGGTCGCTCTCGGCGCTGCAACGGCCCTGGTCATCGCGGCCCTGGCGACTGCGAGCAGCACGCTGCCCCTCCAGAGCCCCGCGTCGGCCGGCCCCGCCCCGACGGCCCCCCTGGCCACGGGCCTCGGTCCCTGCCGGATCGCGTCGGCCATGGGCGTGCAGATGTCGGAGGGCATGCCGACGCAGCCCGGCTACGCCCGCTCCACCGGCCGGGTCCGCGCACTGAACCTGATGATCGACTTCCCGGACGCGGAGGGCACCGGGCCGGCCACGGACCGGCTGGCCGAATTCTTCCCGCAGACCACGGAGTGGTTCCGGACGAGCTCCTACGGCCGCCTCACCTACATACCCGAGGCGCCGATCCGCTCGTGGCTGCGGATGCCGCTGCCCTTCGAGGAGTACGGGATCGAGCGGGGCTCCCCGTACGAGCCGGGCTACCGCCACCTGGTCCAGGACATCGTGGCGGCCGCGGACCCGAAGGTGGACTTCGACGAGTACGACCTGGTCAACATCCTGGTCACCCCGAACGCCGGGCCCTCCGCCCTGGACACCGTGCTCTCGGTGACCTTCTCGGGGAACGACGAGGCCCCGGTCGCGGACGGGGTGCCGCTGTCCAACACCTCGTTCGTCTACAGCCGCCAGGACGACGGCTCCGGCTCGTACGCCCAGACCGGCTACCGGGTGCTCCCCCACGAGAACGGCCACGTCTTCGGGCTGCCCGACCTCTACACGATGGAGGGCGGCGGCTCCGTCGGGCACTGGGACATCATGTCCGAGGACTGGGGCGCCAACAACGACCTGCTCGGCTGGCACAAGTGGAAGCTCGGCTGGCTGGACAACGACCAGGTGAGCTGCGCCGCCCGCCCCGGCACCACGGACCACGTCCTGCGCCCCCTCGCCACCCGGGGCGGCCTGAAGCTGGCCGTCGTACCGCTGACCGCGGAGTCCGGCTACGCGGTGGAGGTCCGCACCCAGGCGGGCAACGACCAGGCGGTCTGCCGCCCGGGCGTCCTCATCTACAAGGTCAGCTCCGACGTGGACACCGGCCAGGGCCCGGTCTCGGTGGCCGACAGCACCAAGCACAGCCCCGGCTGCACCCGCCTCCCCAACGTCCACGCCGAGCTCTCGGACGCCGCGTTCCAGCCGGGCGACACCTTCACGGACCGGGCGAACGGCATACGGATCTCGGTGCTGGAGAAGGACGACAAGGGGGACTACCGGGTACAGGTGACCCGGCCCTGAGCACCAACCCCCGACGGGCGCGCCCGCCCCGACCTCGATCCGCTACGCTGTCAGCGGTCAGTCGACCTCGCACGCGCGCCCCTTGGGCGCCAAGCGGGACGACCGACCGGGGCCCCGCTCCACGGCGGAGCCCGGCCTTCGTAGCTCAGGGGATAGAGCACCGCTCTCCTAAAGCGGGTGTCGCAGGTTCGAATCCTGCCGGGGGCACAGCAGAACACCAGGTCAGAGGCCCTTCCAGCGATACAAACGGAAGGGCCTCCGCCGTTCCGGCACGGATCCAGCACACGTCACGTCTCAGCAAGAGATTCAGGAGTCGTGGCAGCAGAGGGCCGCCACCCGGGGTAGTCGGGTCGCTATGCGGTCGGTGTCGTCGAAGTCGAAGTTCCAGTCGGGGTCAAGGGCCGGGTAGCGGATGGTGACGGTGCCGTCGGGCAATTCCTCGCCGGTGGCCTCCCGGTGGGCATTCCTCGCGATACCGAGGGTGCCCTCGCACTCCAACCCCATACCGTCGGCGACCGCCTCACGGACGACCTCAAGATCCGCCAACTTATCCGCGTCAGCGACGACGTCCTCGAAGAGGGTACGACCCTGGGCTATGAGCCAGCCACGGAAGTAGTCGAACCCGTCGTCGGAGCAGCCTCCGTTGACGAGATAGGCCGCTGCCCACAGGGGCGCCCGGTAGGAGGTGGCCATGAGGTCCCAGAGGATCTGCTGTGCGTCGATGATCTCCTGCGGCTCCCGAGCAGCCAGCAACGCCGTCGCCCGGGCGGCGGTCTCCTCGGCTCCGGAGGGGGAACCGGCTGCGTGGCGGGCTTCCTCGACAAGGTCCCAGAACTTGTTGACATCCATGGACGCGGAGCGTGCCACAAGGGTCCGACAGGGCACCCCTAAATCAGACCTGCTGTTCCCAAGGGTTGATCACCATAGCGCCGGTCCGGGCCAGGTGCTTGATGTTGCGGGTGGCCACCGTCCAGCCGTTGGCCAGAGCGGTGGCGGCGATCAGGGCGTCCGGCGGGTCGATGCCGGCACCGGCTGCCTTCAGCGTCTTGTGGATGGTCAGATAGGCCGCCGCCTCCCGCTCCCCGATCGGTGCGATGCGACCGGCGTATTCACGCCGTACGGCGGCCAGTGCCTGGGCGTAGTCGGCCTTGCGAACGGGGTCGACGGTGGCGTCCACCCCGGCCTCGATCTCGGCCACGGTGATCACGCTGAGGAAGCGGTTGGGTCGGGCCGTGGACCGGAACCAGGCCAGGACACGCTGGTCGGGCTTGGATCGCGTCGTGATTTCGGCGACGACGTTCGTGTCGAGCAAGTAGATCACTCGGCGTTCATCTGCTCGTCGTAGGAACGGGCGCCGAACTCCATACCCTCGAAGGGCCGGGACAGCAGGAACTCCTCGAAGCCGTCGTTGCTCAGGGCCACCCAGCGGTTCAGCATATCGGGCAGTGCCTCGATCTCCGTGTCGGCCAATTCCGCGTCGAAGTGCCTGCGCTGGTCCTCGGGCAGGGACTCCCTGATGTCACGGATGGTCCGCAACGGGTGCGCCGACGAGTGCGGCGGGTGAGGAACATCGCTCGGGGCGGTGGTCATCGGCATCCCCTCCGCTGAATCGGGCCGCGTGCTTCTGCTCGTCCCAGGTTAACGGCGTCCCGAGATTCGTTCAGCCCTTCCAGCAGCCACTCCCCCGAACGAACCGAACCAAGCCGCCGCCCGCCGCTGCTCAGGGACGCCCGCGGCACACATACAGCACACATGAGGGCGAGAAACGCCGCGAACTCCCGAGAACCAGCGAAGCATGTTTCCGCAGGTCAACCTCACCCCGCAACCGTTTCCCAGCTCACAGCCCCGCCCAGGGAAAACTCCTAAAGCGGGTGTCGCAGGTTCGAATCCTGCCCGGGGCACAGCGTAGGGGCCCGCCCCGAAAGTCCGGAGGCGGGCCCCTTTGAACTGATCGGTCCGGGAGCGACGGGGGAGTTCCGTCCCGTGGCTCCGCCTGCCTGTGGGGTTACTCAGGTGTCGAGCAGGAACCAGTAGTTCACCGACGGCCCCTGGGCCGGGGGCCGCCTCCCATGGGCTCGTAGAGGGATCGAGCGGCCGTATTCGCTTCGCTCGTGAACACGAACATTTTGGCGGCTCCGGCCTCCTTGCCTGCCGCCATGAACGCTTTCAGGAGACTCCGGCCAATCCCTCTCCGGCGGTGGCCCTCTGCCACGTCGAGCCCATGCACATAGAGCATTCCGGACGCATCGGGCCGCACCAGGTGATAGCCCCAGCACCATCCCAGGATCTCGTCACCCTTGCTCGCCACGAAAGCCATGGCGTTTTGCGGCCCGAGGAAGGCGACGTCAGCGGGCACTCCTCCGAACAAGCGGGCGGCCCGGTCCAGGAGTGGCAGGTCATCGTGGGAGATACGGGTGATCATTGCGGCATCCTCCGGTCCCGGGGCCAGGGGACGGGGGGGGGTGGGAGCGGCCTCGTGTTTTCGGGTTCCTCAACTTCCTCCCAAATCCTTCACCTTCGCGGGACCCGGCTCCGTTCGCGGATTAGAGTTGCGCCATCACTGCTGTGGGGAGGGCCTGGGCGGGATGAGTCGTCGCTCCAATGGGTTGGTCGCCGTATGGGCCGAGGCGCAGCGGCAGCAGCAGCGCCGGCAGGAGGCGCAGGCCCGGTATCAGCGGGATCAGGAGCGGGCGCAGCGGGCGTATCAGCGCGAGGTCGCCCGGAGCCAGCGGGAGCAGCGGGCCGCCTACCGGGAGCAGCGTGAGGCCGAGGCGCGGCGGCGTACGCGGGAGCTCGATGCCCGGGTCGAGGCGTTGCAGGGGCTGCTGGCGGCCGGGTGCCGGGCGCCGGCGTTCCGGGCGTCGGCGCTGACCCGGGCGGAGCAGGTCGAGCCGTTCGCGCCGGGGCCGCTGGCGCAGCCCGTGCCCATGCCCGACCCCGCCCGGTACGAGCCGCAGGGCGGCGGGTGGACCGCCGGGCGGCGGGCCCAGGCGCAGGCCGAGGCGCGGGCCAGGTTCGACCGCGACTGGCAGGCGGCGCAGGCGGCGGAGGCGCAGCGGCAGGCGCAGTTCGCCACGTACCAGCGGCAGTACCAGCAGTGGGCGGACGCGCGGCTGGCGGAGATCAGGCAGCACAACGCCGGGATCGCGGAGATGACCGCCGGGCTGCGCGCCGGGGACGCCGAGGCGGCCGTGGAGTACTTCTCCGCCGCGCTCTACGCCTCCACCGGCTGGCCCGACGAGCTGCCCCGGCAGGTCGCGGCGGCGTACGACTCGGGCGCGCGGCAGCTGGTGCTGAACTGGGAGCTGCCCCGCTACGACGTCGTCCCCGAGGCGAAGTCCGTGCGGTACATGATCAACGCGGACGAGGAGAAGGAGTCGCCCCGGCCGGTCACGCAGCGCCGGGCGCTGTACCGGGACGTGCTCGCCCAGTGTCTGCTGCTCGTGCTGCGCGATCTCTTCGCGGCCGACGAGTTCGGCGCCCTGGAGTCGGTCGCGCTGAACGGCTTCGTGGACGACCACGACCCGGTGACCGGGCGGCGGGCGCCCATGTTCCTCGGCACGGTCATGGCGACGCGGGCGGACTTCGCCGGGCTGCACCTGGAGCAGGTGAACGCGGTGAACTGCCTGGTGGACGGGTTGCGCGGGCAGCTGTCCACGCGTCCCGACCAGTACGCCGCGGTGCGGCCCGGCCGGCTCCCCGAGGACGTCGGGAACGGGGTCGTGACCCATGGGGGCGACGAGGAGCCCGACCTGTACGAGATGGACCCGCTCGCCTTCGAGGCGCTGGTCGCCGAGCTCTTCCGGGCGATGGGCATGCAGGCCGTCACCACGCAGCGCTCCAACGACGGGGGCGTCGACGTCGACGCGCTCGACCCGGCGCCGATCCGCGGCGGCAAGATCGTCGTCCAGGTGAAGCGGTACCGCAACACCGTGCCGCCCACGGCCGTCCGCGATCTGTACGGGACGGTCCAGGACACCGGCGCCAACAAGGGTGTGCTGGTCACCACCTCCAAGTTCGGCCCCGGTTCGCACACCTTCGCCAACGGCAAGCCGCTGGAGCTGGTCCCGGGCTCCGAGCTGGTCGATCTGCTGCACCGGCACGGGCTGCGCGGGCGGCTGGGCGGCGGCGGGGAGCGGCCGGTGCCGGCCCAGCGGACCGCACCGGACACCGAGAGCCGCGACGGCGAGAGCCGCGACGGCGAGCACAACGTGCTGGGCATGTACTGGTCGGGTTCGGTCGCCCTGGACGTCTGCGCGCTCGTCTGCCAGGGCAGCCGCGTGCTGGACGACGACCACTTCGTGTTCTTCAACAACCCGCGCACCCCGGACGGTTCGGTCCGCGCGCTGATCCCCGTCACACCCGACAAGGCCGCGATCCAGGTCGCCTTCGACGCGCTTCCGGCGCGTGCGGACCGGCTGGTGATCATCGCCGCGATCGATCCCGTCGCCAACCCCGAAGCCGACCTGTCCGGCTTCACCGACGCCGGAATCCGGCTGCTGGACGCCGAGCGCACCCCGCTCGACCAGCTGGACGTCTCGGACGGCCGGCCCGGCGAGACCGCGCTCGTCCTGGGTTCGTTCCGCCGGCGGGCCAACGGCGACTGGGAGTTCGTCACCGGTGGCAAGGGGTATCGGGGCGGGCTTGAGGAGTTGGTCACGGAGTACGGGATCGACGTCGAGTAGGCAGCCGAAATTCGCGGGCGCTTCCGCTCCCGTCACGGGAGGATGTGCCATGGACTCCTCAACTTGGCTGTGTGTTCCCGACGTTCATTCCTTCCTCGCCCGTGCCGGGGACTTCCTGCGGTCGCGGCCCGCGCTGCACACCGTCACCCTGACCGTGTGCGAAGCGCTGCGGGTGCGGGGGGCCCGGGCGTACGGGGACGAGGCGCCCGTCTTCGGGGTGCTGGAGCGGGGCGGGGAGGTGCGCGCCGCGTACTTCCGGACGCCGCCCCACCGGCTGATCGTCACGCCCCTCGCGCCCGAGGAGGCAGGTTCGCTGGCCGCGCATCTGGAGGCCGTGGGCGACCCCGTCCCCGGTGTCAACGCGGACGGGGCGACCGCCGCCGCGTTCGCCGAGGCGTGGCGGGCGCGTACGGGGGGTGAGCCCCGGTTGGACGAGCGCCTGCGGCTCTACCGGCTCGGGGAGCTGCGGCGGCCCGAGCCGGCGCCGGAGGGGCGGAGCCGGGTCGCGGACGAGCGGGACCGGGAGCTGCTGGCGCGGTGGTACGCGGAATTCGTGCGGGACATCGGCGGGAGCGGCGCCCAGGACCCCGGCACCTGGGCCGGCCGGCACATCGCGGACCGGCGGATCACCCTCTGGGAAACCCCCGACGGGGCGCCCGTCGCCATGGCGGGGCTCACGGCCCTGGTCGCCGGACAGATCCGGCTCACCGCCGTCTACACCCCGGCCGGGCTGCGCGGACGCGGCTACGCGGGCGCCGCGACCGTCGAGGCCTGCCTCGCCGCGCTCGCCGAGGGCGCGGACGAGGTGCTGCTCTTCGCGGACCTCGCCAACCCCACGAGCAACGGCCTGTATCAGCGCGTCGGCTACCGTCCCGTGACGGACTTCGCGGTGTACGACCTGGCGGGAGCGGTGGCGGTGCCCCGCTGACCGGACGCGCCCGTCAGCGCCGCACCTCGACGGTGAGGTGGTCCGGCCAGTCGGTCAGCCCGGTCCCGGTGGCCGCGGTCAGGCCGGCGGCCGGGCGGAAGTGGACCCGGGTGCCCGTGGTGCCGTCGTCCGGGAGCGGGACCAGGTCCGTCACGGGGACGCCGTGCTCGTAGCGCTGGGTCCAGGAGCCGTTGGCGCGGCGGTTGGTGTGGATCAGCCAGTCGCTGAGCGCGGCGACGACGGACATGCCCCGGCGCGGGTGGCCGTCGGGCAGGAGCGGGGCGTCGGGCGCGTCGAAGAAGCGGAGGTCCTTGGTGGCCATGACGGGCTTCTTCACCGGGCGGCCCGCCGCGTCGAGGCGGGTGTCGGTGCCCCGGCCGTCGTCGGTGACGGAGACCGAGCCGTCCGGGTGCGGTGTGACGAGGGCGCGGCCGGTCCCGGTGGCCTCCGCCTCGTCCGCCGCGTAGGCGAGGACTTCCAGAATCAGGTGGCGTACCCCGCCGGGGGCGTACGTCTGTGGGGCCCGGCGGACCGCGTCCAGGTGGGCGTGGTCCACCTCGGCGGCCCAGTCGTGCGTCGTGTTGCGCCAGGTGGCGCGTACGGCGTCCGTCATCGCAGCTCGTCCGGGCAGGGGGTGCCCGGCGGGAGCTGGTAGGGGGCGCCCAGGCGGTACGTGCCGGGGCGGGGGGCCAGGAGTTCCGTCCACTCGTCGCCCTGCTCGTCCTCGTCCACCTTGATCAGGCAGCCGTTCTCGTTGACGAAGGTCCTCGGGGTGTCCTGGTCCTCGCGGTGCTTGGACTCCTCGGTCTCCCGGGGGCGTTCCACACCGTTGCCGTCCTCGTCGAGGACGGCGAGCCAGCGCGAGTAGGGGACGCGGATCAGGACCCGGCCGGCCTTCTTGACGTGGATCGTCAGCTCGCCCTCGCCCGCGCGCTCCACCGTGGCCGGGGGGTCGGCCAACGGGACCGGGCTGTCCACCTCGAAGAGCCGCCAGTCCTTGTTGGACCAGATCAGCTTCAGGTAGGAGAGGCCCTTGCCGACGAGTTCGGCCTCCTTGCGGGCGCCGCTGTAGTCGGGGTCGCCCTGCGGCAGCACCACGTAGTGCACCGCCCAGCGGTCGAGCCACTGGCGGTAGTTGACGGCGTCCAGGGTGTCGTCGTAGAAGAGCGGGTTCCGCTTCATGTCGGCCTGGCGGTTCCAGCCCCGGGCCAGGTTGACGGAGCGCGGCAGCGCGGACGCCTCGCGGTGGCTGCTCGGCGGGACGACCTCGACCCGGCCGCGTTCGGCGCCGACCTTCTGGAGCTGGTTGATCAGGGGGGCCAGCGAGCGGGTCCAGGAGGCGGTGGGGGCGGTCCGGACGATGTCGTCGATGCCCTTGAAGCCGATCCACACGTTCAGCGAGACGAACGCGATGACCAGCGCGTACCACCGCCGCGAGCGGGGCACGGTGAACGGCAGCGCGGCCAGCAGCACGACGCCCGCGTACAGCATCGCCATCCGCGAGACGTTGGAGCCGATCTGCGAGTCGATGATGTACGTGAGCAGCGTGCCGACCCCGTAGACCGCCGACGCCGTGCGGACCGTCTTCCAGTCGCGCGGGACGAGGAAGAAGACGAGCCACGCGAAGATGAACGGCCCGGACAGGGTGGCGACCGACATCGGCTGGGTGCCGGAGAACGGGAACAGCCAGGCGGACAGCGCGACGACGGCGACCGGGGCGAGGCCCAGCGCGTAAGCGCCCGGGCGCCGCTTGTTCAGGAACAGCGCTGCCGCGACGACGCCGAGGAAGAGGCCCGCGACCGGGCTGCCGGCCGTCGCGAGACCGGCGAGCGGCGCGGCGACGGCCGCCTTCGCCCACCGCTTGTAACGCCACCGGTAGGGCCAGCAGAACACCGCCGCGGCGGCGCCGACCGCGAACATCATGCCGAGCCCGAAGGTCACCCGGCCCGACAGCGCGTTGCACAGATAAGCGAAGACGCCCGCCATCGAGCAGGCCAGCGGATTGCGGACCGCCTTGACGCGGTAGAGGATCAGCGAGGTCAGCCCGGCCGAGACCGTGCCGGCGATCATCATCGTCGTACGCACGCCGAGCAGGGACATCAGATACGGCGAGACGACGCTGTACGAGACGGGGTGCATGCCCCCGTACCAGGCGAGGTTGTACGCCGTGCCCGGGTGCCGGCCGACGAACTCGGCCCACGCGTCCTGGGCCGCGATGTCGCCGCCGCTGTTGGCGAAGAACAGGAACCACATGATGTGGGCGACCGCGGCGACCGCGGTCGTCAGCAGGACCGGGTGGCGCAGGAGGCGCTGCTTCAGTCCGTCGAACCGGCCGGGCGTCCGGGGAGCCCCCTCCCCGTCGCCGCGGCGCTTGGCCCGCGCGGGGTCCGTGCCTGCGGCGTCGGCGTCCGCCCGTGTCGGCTCGGCAGTGGTCACTGCGTCTCTCCCCGTCCCTTCCCGGACGCGTGGTTTCGGCCGGCTCTGCTGCTCGGGTCTCATGGGCCGAAGACGCGCTCCGGGGTCCGCGCGTTGCCCCCGGGACGCTAACACGCCGGTCTCTCGCGCCGTCCGGAAAGGCGCCCGGCCCGGGTCCGGCGGGCGGCCGGCGGCATGCGCGTGTGGCGGCCCGGCATGTGCGTGTGCGTGTACGCGTGGCAGCACGGCACGTACGTGTGGCGGCGGGTCGTGGGGTGGTGGCTACCTGTGGCCGGGGTCACTGCGGCTGGTCGGCTCGGCCGACGCGCCCGTCCCCCCGGGCCGCGCGGCGCGGCGCCGCGCGGCGCGGGGGGACGGTGGTGGGGCCGGGCGGCCCGTCCGGCGGGTCAGCCGATGCGCGTCATCTTCTGCCCGAAGCTCGGGTCGGCCAGGTCCTGCTGAAGGGCGACGGGCGCGCTGGCCTTCGCGCTGCCGGTGCCCACCGTCACCACCCCGACCTCGGTGCCCGCCTTCATGGAGCGCGTGATCTCCTTGCCGTTCCCCTCGACGGAGAGCTTCGTCCTGAGACCCGGCCAGCCCGTCGCCTTCAGGTCGGCGGTCGCGACCAGCGGCGTACGGCCGCCGAATCCGTCGTCCACGTATCCGACGACGTCGCCCTTGTGGACCACCTTGGCGGAGGTCACGGCGTCCTGGGCGCCCTTGATCAGCTTGAGGCTGTTGTCCAGCGACTTCACGAGGCTGTCGTACGGCTGGCCCGTTCCCGCCTGCTGTCCCATGACCGCGCCGTAGATCCACAGCTTCTTGCCGTCCACCACGGTGTTGGCCGACCAGATCAGGTTGCCGCCGGCCGGGGTGGACGAACCGGTCTTGATGCCGCTCACACCGGGCTGCAGCAGGAGGGTGTTGTTGTTGTAGATCATCGTGTCGATGCCGTCGATCTTGATCTGCGGAGTGTCGACGATCTCGCGGAACACTTCGTTCTTCATGACGGCCTGCGCCAGTTTGAGCTGGTCGGCGGCGGTGGAGACGGTCGTCTTCTTCAGCCCGCTCGGGTCCGTGTACGTGGTGTCGGTCATGCCGAGCTTCTTCGCCTCGTCGTTCATCTTCTCGACGAAGGCGGCCTCGGAGGAGGAGTCCCAGCGCGCGAACAGGCGGGCCGCGTTGTTGCCCGACGGGATCATCAGCAGTTGCAGCATCTGCTTCTCGGTGAACTGCTGCCCCTTGCTGATCGGCGCCGTGGACTCGTCCTCGGCCTTGGACTCGTCCTCGGCCTGCTGGTCCACGGTGATCTTCTCCCCCTCGTCCTTGCCCTTGAGCGGGTGGCCCTGGAGGATCACGTAAGCCGTCATGATCTTGGCGACGCTGGCGATCGGTGCGGGCTTCTGCGCTCCGGCCGAACCGAGCGAGCCGACGCCGTCCACGGTGACCGCCGACTGCCCCTGCGACGGCCAGTCGAGCTTCAGCTCGCCGCCCCCGAAGGTGTACGTCTCCTTCGCCGTCATCACCAGCGACGGGTCCGGCAGCGGGCGCACCATCTGCACGATCGCAAACACGATGAGCAGCAGGATCACCAGCGGGGTCCAGATCTTGACCCGGCGCACCGCCGTGCGGACCGGGGTCTCCGGCGGCGGCGGGGTGTTCGTCAGCTCCGCGAGCAGGTCGAGCGGCGGCTTCGGCGGCATCGGCTGCTGCCGGGTCCGCTCGGCACCGCTGAGGGCGGCGGGGGCGCCGGACCCCGGCGCGGGGCTCCCGGGCCTGCGCGGGGCGGGCGTCTGCGCCGGGCGTACGTCGTCGGAGCGCAGCGGTACGAACTGGCTGGTGCGCTCCGTGAGCGACTCGGTCTCGGCGGCGACCGGCCGCCCCGACGGCGACCTGGTGATCTTCAGCGCGGTCGTCGGCTGGTCGACCTCGGGCAGCCGGGGGGCCTTGAAAACGGCAGTGGGCTGATCGACGGGCGCGGGCGCGGGCGCCTCGGCGGCGGGCGTCTGCTCGTCCGGGGCGTTCTTGCCGGTGACCGGCGCGGGCGCCTTGGCGGCGGGCGCCTGCTCGTCCGGGGCGCTCTTGCCGGCGACCGGCGCGGACGCCTCGGCGGCGGGCGCCTGCTCGTCCGGGACGCTCTTGCCGGTGACCGGCGCGGACGCCTCGGCAGCGGGCGCCTTCCCGCCCGGAGCGGCGGCGTCGGCGGACGCCCCCTCGTCCGGGGCACTCTTGCCGGTGCCCGGCGCGGACGCCTCGGCAGCGGGCGCCTGCTCCCCCGGGACGCTCTTGCCCGTGCCCGGCGCAGACGCCTCGGCAGCGGACGCCTTCCCGCCCGGGGCGGCGGCGTCGGCGGACGCCCCCTCGCCCGGGGCACTCTTGCCGGTGCCCGGCGCGGACGCCTCGGCGGCGGACGCCTGCTCGTCCGGGGCGGCCGAGTCGGAGGGCGCCTTCCCGCCCGGGGCGCTCGCACCAGCGACCGGCGCGGACGCCTCGGCGGCGGACGCCTGCCCGCCCGGGGCAGCCGCGTCGGCCGACGCCACCCCGCCCGGGGCGCTCGCGGTGGTGGGCGGCTCGGCGGCGGACGTCTCCTTCTCGTCGGCGGCGGGAGCCACCGGGGCATCGGCCCCGCTGGTCTCCTTCTCGTCGGCGGCGGGAGCCGCCGGGGCGTCGGCCCCGCCGGTGTCCTTCTCGTCGTCGGCCGTCGAGACCCAGGCGGCCACAGCCGCCCGGAGGCGCGCGTCGCCCTCCGCCGGATCACCGCCCTCCGCGTCCTCAGCGGTCTCGGGGGCGTCCGGAGCCGCCTGGGGGGCGTCCGGGGCCGTTCCCGGCTCCTCAGCGGCCTTCAGGGCGCTCCCGGCGCCCTCGGCGGTCGTGTCCGCGTCCTCCGCGGCGCTCGCCGCGCTCCGCTCGGCGTCGCCGGACCCGGACTCCCCGGACGCGTCGGTGGGCGCCGGCTCCTCCGGACCGGCCGAGCCGGAACCCGGTTCCGGGTCGCGGAGGGCACCGAGGCGCGGATCGCGCTCGTCCCGAGTCGTTCCCGACGACTGCTGCTGCTCCGACTTGTCGGGGGACTCGCCCGCCACCGATGCCTCCTCCATGCGGCGCGGGGAACCCCCGCGCTGTCCGAACCATCTACCAGTGTCCCGTGTGAACCCTTGGCCGGGCTGCTAGACGAGAACGACATACCTACTGGTTCCCGTACAAAGCCACCAGGCACCCTCGACAGACAGATGTGAGAGGGGTCACCCTGTCATTCATCCACGCGGGGAGGCATGGATGGGCAGGAGCCGCAGAACAATTCCGGAGGAGCTTCTGCTGCTCGCTCTGGACCCGACCACGGGTACCACAGCGCAGCCGCAGTCGCTCGACCTCGGCCTCGCCGGAGCCCAGCTAGTGGAGCTGGCCCTGGCAGGACGGATAGCCCCAGACGGGGATCGTATCGCCGTGGTGATGCCACGGCCGACAGGAGATCCGACCCTGGACTCCGCACTGGAACTGCTGCGCAGGCGCGGCAGTCCGGTACGGGCGGTCCACTGGATCGGCGGACCCCGGCTGGGGCTCCGCCAGATTTACCTCGCTCACCTGGAGCGGTGCGGCATGGTGCATGCCGTCGCCGGCCAGATGTGCGGAGTGCTGCCGACGACTCGCTACCAGGCGACGGACACGGCGGTCAGCCGGGACATCAGAGCCAGGCTGGACAGTGCGATCCGCACCGGCGTACCGCCGGACCCGCGGACCGCGGCGCTCGCCGCGCTGGCCCACGCGGTCGGTCTCGGCAAGCACCTGTATCCCGGGAACGAGGGGCGTTCATCGCGCTCCCGGCTCCGGGACCTGATCAGGCACGACCCGATGGGCGGCCTCGTGGCGCACGCCGTGATGGACGTCCAGAACGGGGCGGTCGCACAGCCGCGCCGCGCTCAGGCGGCCGGCGTTCCGTTGCGACCGCAAGTGCCGTCGCCGTCACGGCGCGGCAGCATGGCGCACACCGCGGCCCACTAGGACCGCGTCCGCACCACGGATCACCCGAGTCACCACCCGTACCACTGCATCAACAACCGAACACCGCCGCACCGTTGTCTTCCAGACCCGGTCCGGGAGCCGCACCAGGCGCGGGGCCGTAGTGACCACCCCCGCCCCCCCCCCCCCCGGGGGGGGGCGGTGCCCCGCCCGCCCCGCCCCGGGGGGGGG
>NZ_VJNO01000003.1 GCF_007096885.1 Streptomyces sp. 130
GTTCCTCTTCCCCACGAACAGAGCAACGAGCATCTGAGCTGACAGTCACACCATCAGCCGACTTCTGTTAGGACCTCTTAGCCGTCCACCCCGTTGGCGTGCGCGTCAGAGCGCGCCGAGTGCCTGACTGATGGCATCGGCGGCCTCGATGACCTCGCGCACGAGGGCGGGGCGCTGCCCCTCGGTGCCGGAACCGTCCCCGAGCACCGAGGTCGGGCCCCAGAGCGAGATGGCGGCGACGATCTCCCCCGAAGCGTCACGGACCGGCGCGGCAAGGGACGCGCGGCCCAGGGCACGCTCCTCGGCCTCGACGGCGTATCCGGTGCGCCGGACGGTCTCGATCTCGGCGTCGAGGAGGTCGTGGCTGGTGGTCGTGTACTCGGTGTGTGCGTCGAGCGGGTCCCCCAGGAGCCTGCGGCGCTCCTTGGGGGCGATGCCGCCGAGCAGGCATTTGCCGATGCTCGTGGCATGCAGCGGGGCAGTATGTCCGGCCTGCGTATAGGACTTCGGGGCGCGCGTGCCCTCGAAATTGCACAAGAACATCAGCTCGCCGCCGCGGCGTACGGCCACATTGGCCCCCAGACCGGTGCGGGTGGCGAGGCCCTGGAGCACCATGCGCGCGGCCCGGTGCACGGGGTGGCGGTTGGTGGCGGTGGCGGCCAGCGGGAGAAGGCCGAGGCTGAGGCGGTAGAGGTTGCTGACCGGATCGCGTTCGACCATGTCGAGGCGTTCCAGGGTGGACAGCAGGCGGGAGGTGGTCGAAGAGCCCAGACCTGTGAGCTCGGCGACGTCGGAGACCCGGAGTTCGGGCCGGCCGCCGTCGAGTGCGCGCAGCACCGAGACCGCTCGTTCGACGCTCTGGTTCGTCGCTGCATCAGTCCCACGCGTAGCCATGCCCCTCCTTGCTCTGCAAATGCCTTGCACATTCTGCATCAGCATATCGCGCGTGATTGGCGCCCGTACCTGGAATCAGCGATCGTGGCGGTTCCTGCCCTGCGGGTCGGAGACATCGGCGGCATCACGGAACCGCCAGGTCACAGAGCGGGAGCCCGCGAGCGCCTCGGCCCGGCGGATTCGGCCGTACGGCAGGCGGTCAAACGGTGGGGCCAGGCACCACGGGGTCCACCCGCGACAGGAACTGTCGCTGGGCCTCCTCGAGAGCCGCCGTCTCGGCCGGCTCGCCCGGGTGGTCGAAGTGCCCCGCTCGCAGAACCAGGAGTTCGCGCGGCCCGGCCAGCGCGTTGTGCACCGCGAACTGTCCGGGCGGGGGCACATGGGGATCGAACACGGCTGCGCCCACGTGTACGGGGATCTCGATGTGCCGGGCCGCCGTCGCGGCGTCGAAGTACGCAAGGACATCCAGCACCGAGGGGTCCTCGGCGAACCGCGTTCGGACCGACTCGCCGCTGCCCGTGCACGGAAGTGTCACCCGCAGCGGATGATTGCCGAAGGTGGGCACCGTCAGGCCGGCGGCCCGGAAGCGGTCGTCCCACGGGAGCGCCAGCGCTCCGATGCCGCCGCCGAAACTCGTGCCCAGGTACGTCATCCGTCCAGCGGTCTCGGGCACCAGAAGCCGCAGCGCGGTGGCCGCGCACCAGACGTCCGCCACGCACCCGCCGATGAGGTACGACTCCCGGGCGCCGATGCCGTGCAGGACGTGCCCCGCCGAATGCGAGGGAACGCCGGGCAGCAGGCTCCGCGTTCCGAGCCCGCGCAGGCAGGGCCAGATGGTCGCGGTCCCGGGCGGGGACTGCCAGGAGTCCGGGGCCGTCCGGCCGCCGTATCCGTGCGTCGAGACACAGCCCTGGGTGACCCGGCCGTCGACGGGGACGGTCAGCCACCCACCGATACGGACGCCGTCGGTGGACGTGTACGAAACGTCGGCGACCCGCACGCCGTCCACCGTGGTCCAGGGGCCCTCGATCCGGGGCGCCGTGTCGACGCGCAGCGCGCTCGCGTGGCGCTCCCGCCAGAAGTCGGCGAAGTCATCCGGTCCTGACGGCGCCTTCACCGCGAGGAGGCGCGGCAGGGCGTAGCCGTGGGTGGGGTCGAAGGGGAAATCGTGGGGCAGCGAGCCGAGTTCGTCAGTATGCGTCGGAAGTGGAGGGGTGGACACGTTCTCTCCTGATTCGGTGTGCGAAGTGAGCAGTGCGTCTGCCCGGACGGGTTCTCGGCGCGACGTACCCCGCTGTGTCGACGCCCAGCACCTGCTACGGACCCCCCGCCCGTCGGCTCGACGGTCACGTTCCGCTGGGCGAGGTGGTCACGGGCAGCTGTTTCGATGCTTCGGAGACCGGGACGCCAACGGCCCGTCGTTCGATCTCCTGGCTCGGGCCGGACGGGCGCATCGCGGCTCCGTCGCCGGACATCAGCACGAGGATTTCCCGGTGCCCGTCGGCTGAGTCCCCCTCGCGATCATCGTCGCCCGCGCGACCATACGGTGATCGGCCTGCGCCTTGCAACAGGCTGCGGCTCGGTGCTCAGGCCGGTTCCGGGCCGGGTCCTCGCTGTCGGGTGGGTCCACGAGCGGGTTGGTGAACGTGGGGGCCCGCAGAGGCCGCCGCGCGCGAGGGACCGGTCAGGACGGACATGAGCAGGCTCACCAGCAGGGCTGACAGCAGCGCCGCGGCTCTTCGCCGGAAGCTGCTGGGACGGCCTGCCCGCATGGAAGCCTCCCTGACGTCGGGGCAGCGGGCGGGCGGTCACCGCTGGTAGAAGGTGGCGTCGGCCCGGTCCGGGGTGGTGGCCGGCGGCTGGGTGCGGAGCAGGATGTGGGCATGCCGGATGTAGCGGCCGGGGGTGGCGGAGGACTCGTAGGAGACGCCGGCCGGATCGGCGAGGCCGAGGCGTTGGTGGAAGCTCGCGTCGTTCCTGAAGGCGGCGCTTCCATCGTTGCGGTCGACCCACACCTCGCCGTTGCCGCGGGTGTGCAGGTAGTAGCCGGGGAAGTTCACCGACTCCAGCGAGACGGTGCCCGAGCCCGCGAGGCCGGAGACGGTGCGGAACTGGGAGTCGGCGAGGTCGGTCACGTCCGGTTCGAGCCTGGCCCGGTAGTCGTAGTGCCGGACGTAGTGGTCGAGGTAGTTGTACGAGGACAGCCGAACAGGGGCGACGCCGTCGGCGACCGGGATGCCGAAGTTCGGTGTGCCGTCGGCGTTCCAGTACAGCTCTTGGACACGGGTCCGGCGGTTGGGGTCGTTCAGCGGGGCGCCGGTGATGTCCTTGTAGGAACGATCGTGGTAAACGAGGATGTCGCTCCTGCCGTCCTCGGAAACCGTGAACTGGTTGTGGCCGGGGTCGTATTGCGAGGTGGCGACGTTGCTGGTGAAGACCGGTGTGGGGCTCGCTGGTCCAGGAAGCCGGGTTCAGCAGGTCGGTGGAAGCGGACGCGGAGAGCAGCGCGAGGCAGTATCGGGAGTCGGTGGCGGAAGCTGAGTAGCTGAGGAACACCTTGCCCCCGTACTGGATCACGGCCGGGCCTTCGTTGGCCTTGTACCCGGCCGTCTCCCAGCCGTCTGCCAGTCGTAGATGGACCGGGACAACCGGACGGGGGTTCCCGTGATGGTCCACCAGCCCCTCACCACCGTCGACGCTGCCCTGCTCCGGCACAGCGAAGAACACGAGATAGGCCTGATGTACGGCTGCAGCGGCGACCTCGGACTGGACGGCCTCGACATGTACGCCCGCCCCGCCAGAGCCGGCGACACCGTCATCAGCGAAGCCCGCTTCTGCCGGAAGGACTGGGAGAACCACGGCTGGAGATTCTCTGAGCCCCGGGGTCGTGCTGGCCGCCCGATCGTGTGGACGTCCCCGTCGCTGCTGTTCAGCGTCAGAAAGCTCAGCGGCGCTGCTGCAGGCATCTTCGTCCGTGCTCAGCCGTGTCCGCGCGGTATGAAACCCCTATGGGCCAGCGGGCTGGACGAGGCCTCGGGCTGCGGGGCGCGAGACCAGCCATGGGCGTGCATCGTTTCGGTCTCACAGTCCTCGACCAGCTGGGGCAGTGCCCCGGGGTCGCGGCCGGCGTCCCGGTACCACCGGACAGACGCGCGAGCGGCAGAGCGGCCGGCGTCACAGGCCGAGCGGAACTTCAGCCAGTCGACTTGGCAACCCAAAACACTCTGACCTGCCACGAACCTCGGCCGCACGAGTCATGCTTTCCGGCCTTCTCGGAGAGATGCGCGGCTGAGGCCGGCGGCTGTGAGGGAGAGAGCCACTGCTGCCACGGCCGTGGTCATCGCTGTTGTGCTGCCGCGCTGTTCCACCAGGGTGCCGACGACGACCGGGGCTAGCGAGGCGGCCCCTGTGGCGGCGAGTACCACGACGCTGATGACGCGTCCCTGGATATGGGCCGGGGGGGTGGTCGAGGCGAGGCGGCCGAAGAGGAGGGAGTTGACGGCCGGAGCCAGGAAGAGGCCTGCCGCGAGCGGGGCCACCATCAGGAGGGAACCGTTCAGCACGGAGCTCGCCACGAGCAGGGCCAGCAGCGTGCTGATGGCCGTCAGCAGCAGGTGGTGGAAGGGCAGCAGCCGCTGTATGCGGACCGCGCAGAGTGCGCCCAGCAGGCCACCGATCGCGATGCAGCCCCGGGCCAGACCGAGCTCCTTCGGGCTGTGGCCGGCGTCGGCGAGGGTCAGTACGGCCGAGAACTGCGCGCCGGTCAGCGCAAAGTTCACCGGCGCCGCCACGAGGATGACCGAGTGGAGGTAGGGACTCGTCAAGATCTGGCGCAGGCCCTCGATCGTGTCGTGGCGGAGCGACGTCTCGGCGCTTTCAGTCTGGTTCGGGTGGGAGGGCTTACGGATGCAGGAGACCGCCAGGAGCAAGAGCAGGTAGCTCAGGGCGTCGAAGGTCCGCCAGCCGCTGGACTGCGTCCCCGTGTCCGTCCAGCGCGGCGTAGGCACGCAGCTCCTCGACTCGGCCGCCTGCCGCACCATGGGCCGTCGCGGCGGTGGTCGGCCCGGATCCGGCCGGCGAGGAGCACGGCGGCCTCCTCGTCGCGGCCGGCAAGGGTGGCGACATCGACCAGTGCGGTGGCGAGCTCCCAGTTGTCGACGTGGGGCACGGGAAGTCGGAATGCCTCCTCGGCGCGGCCGTGCCGGGCGAGTAGCCGTGTGTAGGACTCCGGAGCCATCGGAAGCCCGGCTTCCATGCGGGTCCGAACGATGTCGATCGCCTCGTCGGCGCGGCCTCAGCTCTCCAGCAGTTCGGCGGTCGCTTCGACGCCTGTCCACCATCCCGTGGCGGTGTATGGGGCGAGCACCTCCAGCGCGTCGGCCTGCCGGCCCCGCTCCCCAGCCGCCGCGCCCACTCAAGCGCGCAGAATCGCTCCCCCGTCCGGCCCATTCCTCGACCACAGTCGCATGGCCGTGGTCGAGAAGGCGGAAGGCCAGTTCCGGCGGCATGCAGCCGGACCGCGTCCGGGTCCGGGTCCGGGCCCGGGTCGGGTAGTCCAGATCAGCAAAGTCCACGGCCGCGAACCATAACGGTCGCGTCTGTACCCGGCGTAGACGTCGATCCCGGAGCGGTCCGTTGCTCAGGTGCGAGCCGAGACGAACTTCACGAGAGCGTCCGCTGCGGGACCGGAGGAGGCGGGGTTCTGGCCGGTGATGAGGAGGCCGTCCTGGACGACGTAAGGCTGCCAGTCCGCCTGCTTGGTGTAGTGGCCGCCGAGCTTTCTCAGTTCGTCCTCGACGAGGAAGGGAACGACTTCGGTGAGCTGGACGCCTTCCTCTTCCGTGTTCGTGAAGCCGGTGACCTTCCTGCCCTGTACGGCGCACGTGCCGTCCTCGTTTCGGGTGTGGCGCAGTACGCCGGGAGCGTGGCAGACCAGGGCGATTGGCTTGCCGGCGCGCAGGGTGGTCTCGATCAGGCGGGCGGAGTCCGCGTCCTCGGCGAGGTCCCACAGGGGGCCGTGGCCTCCTGGGTAGAAAAGGGTGTCGTAGTCGTCGGCGTTGACGGAGCCGAGGCGGATGGTGTTTGCCAGGGCTGTCATGGCTTCGGTGTCCGCTTCGAATCGGCGCGTCTGGTCGGTCTGGGCGTCGGGCTCGTTGCTCTTGGGGTCCAGCGGCGGTTGGCCGCCCTTCGGGGAAGCGAGGGTGATCTTCCACCCTGCCTCCTTGAAGCGGTAGTAGGGGGCGGCGAGTTCTTCCAGCCAGAAGCCGGTGGCACGGCCGGTGTCGCCGAGCCGGTCGTGTGAGGTGAGGACGACGAGGACCTTCATGATGATGTTCTCCTCAAGAGGATGCGAGTCTGAGTAGGCGAGCCGTGTTCGCGTCGTCGCGAAGAACTCGGTCACGGCCCGGTACCGGGCAGCACGAGCCGCCCGTGTTCGGAGAAGCCGAGGGAAGCCAAGGGGCAACTGGCTGCCCTCGACACTGTGGGGAGGGGGCATGCCTTGAGCGCGCTCTGGATCCCCGCGTTACGGGCTGTGGGCAGCGCCGGACATTCCCATGCACTCCGTTGCCCGTACCTACCAGGGCGCGTTCCATGACCTTCGGTCTTCCAGCAGTACACGCCTCGCTGTACCCGTCTTCGCCGCGCTCGACACCTTGCACTACGCGACTGGTCTACTCAGGTAGCGGGCGCGCCCGCAGGGCCACGGGGGCGAGCTGAGTATGGCAACGCCCATAACCGCCGCACATTCCCAGTGCTCGGCGCAGCCAGAGTCCACGGCCACCGATACAGTCCGACTTGTCACTCAAAGCAACGATCGAGCCTTGACACCTGGTTTCTCACGGCCGGAGGCGCGGGGCCCATGGGTCGTCGCAATCCTCAGGAGCGGGCTGGTCGGGGTGGAGCGGCTTTCGTGCGCAGTGGTGCAGTCCGGCTTCGCCGGATCTGCTGGCGGCGGCTATTCAGGGCAGGGCGTCCATGGTGTGAGCGCGCCCGTAGGTGCTGAGGTCGTCGGACGGTGCGCAGGTCGTCAGGTACGGGTTCGTGGGTGAGGCAGAGCCAGCCGATTGCGGCGGCCAGCTGGAATTCGGGCGCCTGCACCCGATCGCGCCAGTGTTCGCGCAGCCATCCGATGGCCGGGGGACGGGGGTTGGTTCGGGCGGCTTCGGCGGTGGCCAGGAGCAGGGCGGCACCCTGACGATGGGATGGTGCTCGGCCGCGAGCCGGGCGTGGAAGGAGGAGCGGACCGCGGGGTTGAGGTTTTGGGCGGTGGCCAGTGTGTAGGCGGCGTGGATGCGTATCGAGGGGTCGGGGTCGCCGAGGAGGGGCTGGAGGAGAGGAATGTCGGCGGTGATCGCGGCCCGGGCTGCGGTGATGGACCAGCCGGCAGGGTAGCCGGTCACCTCGACGCCGTAGCCGTCGTACGGGTTGCTGTCCTGGGTGTCGGCGCGGTGGAGCAGCGGTTCGTCGCGGGAGGCGACGCCGAAGTGGCCGGCGCCTGCCGGGGCGGAGGCTTCCGCGAGCACGTCGGCGCGGTAGGGGTGGCGGGCACCGGCGGCGATGCGAATCAGGAACGGCATCGCGAGAACGGCCGCAGCCCGCACGTCATTGGCGCACATGCCAGCCACAACGCCTCTGCTGGTACGACCACGGCAGTGGTTGCTGTGCATCAGGTGAATGGCTTCCCTGATACGAGGACCCTCCGGGAAATGCTCCCAGGGAACCTGGCATCGGGTCCGAACACGACGTGCGGCGGCGCCCAGCATGGCCCGGACCGCGCACCGCCCTCTTGCTCGCAAGGCGGTGAAGCAGGCCGTCTCTGTAGACCCCGCCGCACCTTCACCCGGTACGCCCTGTGCGCTCCTGGCCCTCGGGCGCCGCGGGATCAGTTCAGAGGCGCGGGAGGCGGGGTGCCGTAGAAAGTGAGCGGCGGCCAGCCCTTGGACTGGGCGAGCGCGGACAACGCCTGGGCCACCTCGAGGGGGGTGATGTCCTGGGCGGACGGGTAACCGTTCGGCTTGTCCACGCGGACCTTGAAGCTCATCTCCATCATCAGGTCGCTTTCGGCCATGGAGTGGTCGGCCCGGAACTCGGTGCCGTCCATGAACTCGACGGGAGCCGTGCCGGACTCGGACGCCGACGCCTGTGTGGCCTTCGCCGCCGTGGCGGTTTCGTCCCGGCCGGCGGCCTCTGCCGTACCGGCGGTCGCAAACACCGCACCGGCCGCGGCTGTCCCCGTATATCCCAGCAGTGACCGTCTGGACATCTGCGACATGATCCCCTCCTCCTGTCCGGTTCCCGGCGGTCGGGAACCGAAGTCGATCATAAGAACGAATGTCATGCGGTGGAAGGGACTTCGCATTCTTTGGGACCAAGGATGCGGGCGACGGCCTCCCGCGATGCCACCTGCGGCCCCCGCACACCAGACGCCAACCTGACCGGCCTCCCCACGGCCTCGAACAACCGCTCATCCGGCTGGGAGACGCCGGACGGAAGGCGGGCAGGCCTGGAGGCGATCGGGGAGCCGTACTCCGGTGAAGACATCCACCAGGCGACGGGGCCGGCCGGCCTTGCTGCCCCGACGCTTCAGCCAGCCACCGACGGCGGCGTAGCCGACCGCGCAACAGAACTCCACGGCGATATATGCGGCCCCGAGAATCAGTAGAGGAGCAGCGATAATCTCGGCGTCACTCGGCAGGAACTGAGGACGAAAAACCGCAAAGAGAATAAAAGCTTCGGGGTTGGACGCAGCTACCAGGAACTCCTGCCGAGCAAGAGCCCACGCCCCACGCGCTTTCCCTCCGGGTCCGATCGACCGGGCCGGCCGTCCTCGTCTGGTCGGGCAGGCGCGGGTCGCCCGCGTAAGGCAGTGACGATCGTGCGCAGCCCGAGCCAGAGCAGGCAGGCCACGCAACACCACTTCACCACGTTGAAGGCCACGGCGGACGCGGTGAGCACAGCGCAAAGGCCCGCCGCCACCGCCACCACCGTCAGGACGAACGCAGCGAAACGGCCTGCGCGGAAAGCTGACCAAGCTCGCCGACCGCGGCTGGCTGCACAAACTGCCCGACGGCCGGTTCACCGTCCGCCCATTGACCCTGGCGGGAGCGCGAAAGGCGGCGCCTGGGAGCGTAACTGCAACGCCCCGGCGGCCGTTGGGATTATGTGACGAAAACCAAAGACCGGGCCGGGGGCGCCGTGTCCCTGGTTTACCAGTGCCGCCTGCCGCTGTCCACGCGCACCCTCATGGCCGGCGGTAACGACATCTCCGCCACCACCGTGCGCCGCTGGCGGACGAGCTGATCGGCCTGCTGGCCGCGAAGGCCCCACGCCTGGACCTCGCCCTGAAGAAGATCGCCCGGCGGGGCGGCGAGGTCGTCCTGATCGACGGCACCCTCATCCCCACCCAGCGCCGCACCGGGAAGGCGAACCCGCCGAACTACTCCGGCAAGCACCACCGTCACGGCCTGCACGTCCTCGCCCTGACCGACGAGGAGGGCCGGCTGATCGGATATCCGCTGCCCGGCCCGGCCGCACCCACGACGTCACCGCCGCCCGCCGCGACCACCTGCTGGCCCACTTGCGCGCCGCCGGACGCGTCCCCGTCGAACGCGGCTTTGCCCACCTGAAGAACTGGCGGACCCTCACCAAGCTCCGTACTGACCCCGCCCGCGCCACCCACCTGTTTCGCGCGCTGCTCGTCCTGACGAACATCGAGGCCACTACGGACCGTTGATGACTACCGCAGGTAGCCCACGATCAGCACATGCCCCCGGATCAGCGTCACCGGGCTGGGATCGGCTGAGTGAGATTCACCGGGTTGCCGTCAGGGTCCTTGATGTGGGCGACGCGCTGTCCCCACGGCATGTCGTTGGGGCCTCCGTTGACCGAGCCGCCGAGCGCTTCAACCCGGGCGAGCGTCTCGTCGATGTCGTCGACACCGATGCTGAGCAGGATCCGCGACGCCGCCCCGGTCCCCGGGTTCGCCTTGGCCACCAGCCCGAGGTCGGTGTCACCGATGCGCAGGCCGAGGTAGAAGGCGGCGCCTTCCTCCGGTACCCGGAAGATCTCCTCAGCGCCGAACAATTTCGTATAGAAGCCGAGCAGAACGTTCTGGTCGGCAGTCAGGATCACGGGCTGGATGGTGGACATGGCACTCCTGTCGAGAACGGTCGTGTCGCTGGGTAGACCATTCGAGGACGGTGAACTCATCGGCAGAACCACCCCGCCGGACGATCTACAACACAGACTGCCGCCCACGATCAGCACGAGCACCCCGAAATGAGGTCACGCCACCCCGCTGACCAGCCACTTCAAGATGGCGGAGCTTCAGTGATTATGTACATACACGTAGCCGTCAGAGCCCGTGGTTCCCGCCTCGAACCGCCGTCCGACTGCTTCCTGCCACGATCCAGCCGAAAACATCGACATCGTCGAAATTGGCGTGCTCGGCGAGCACGACACGCCCCGCACCCCGGGCGGGAGGACATGCCCCGGCTGCCTCCGAGGTGACCGGCACGCGGCTCATGCCAGCTCGCAAGGCAGCCTGCACACCCGCTGGGGCATCCTCCACGACCGTGCACACTTCCGAAGAAACTGACAAACTACGGCCGGCCTCTGGAACACCGCTGGATCCGGCTTCCCTCGTGCCACGTCCTCCGCCGAAACTCGCACGGGAAAGAGGTCGGACAGTCCGGCTGTAGCGACCATCGCGTCGATCACCGTACGAGAGGAGCCGGACGCCACGGCCAGCTCGAATCCGGCACGCCGCAAGCGCTCGGCGAGTGCCACCATGTGCGGATGCACCTTGACCGACTCACGCACCGCTTGGAGATAAAGCGGTTGCTCAGTTCCAGCAAGTGCCCAGCGGAAGCTTGCACGTCCCGCTCGGCGACGAACGTTTCCCACATGTCCTTCATGCTGGTGCCGATGAAACGTGCATGATCGGCAGCGGTGAAGCCTTCATATCCCATACAGGTGAGCGCTTCTCGCTCTGCGAAAAAGTAGGCGTGACTGCTGTCGATCAAGGTCCCGTCCAGATCAAATAACACAGCACGTTTCATGTCCGCAGCATGCCGCCCGCGCGCAAGTTCGAAAGGGAGTGGACTGGCACCACTCGTCGGCCTTGCCGGAGCCCTCCACGAGGGCCGATATGCCGTCGCTCAGGACATCACGACCTCACACAACCCCGGAGTCAACGAAGGCCGCATAACCGACGTCAAACAGCAGGAACGCATCATGGCCGGACGAGCCAGCAGACCGCTCGAACCAGCATCCGTCCATCTTGACCAAAGGGGTAGGCTCCCGACACCGCCCGGCGCGGTCAGTTGTGTGCGGTGCCAGCCATTCGCGCCGAAGCTCCGTCGCGCGGAGGCCCTCGCAGAGCCTCGGGCCACTGGCCGTTCCGCGTCCCTGAACAACCCGCGAGCCGCCGTCATCGCAGCAGCAATTCCGCGAGGGCCGTGGCGGTGGCGTCGTCGAGGGGCGCGTGGCCGAGCAGGAAGCGGTACCAGAAGACTCCGTAGATCTGGTCGACCATCAGGTCGAGGTCCCGCCCGGGGTCCAGTTGGCCGCGCTCCCGCCCCCGCTCCAGCACTTCCCGTAGGGCCGCGCGACGGCACTCGGTGAACTCCCGCATGAGCGCAGCCAGTTGAGGGTCGCGCGCCGCCTCCCGGGCCAATGTCCGCAGCGCCGGGCCCACGGGGGGGCGCTGGGCCCCGGCGAAGGTGGCGGCGACGACCACCTGGAGGTCGCTCCGCAGGTCCCCGCGGTCAGGGGCGGATACGGCCTGCTGGGCGCTTTCCGCCAGAGCCTCCAGGAGCACGGCACCCTTGGAGGGCCACCAGCGGTAGAGCGTCTGCTTGCCGACCCCGGCCGCCCGCGCGATGGTCTCGACGGTGACGGGGGCGCCGTCGCCCTCGCCGAGCAGCCGCAGCGCGGCGTCGAGGATGGCCCGTCGCGCCGCTTCGTTGCGCCGGCGCCCGGTGTGGGGCCGCACCTTGCCCGTGCCCGCATTCGTGTTCTTGTCCGCTTCCGTTTCCGCCATGACGCACATCCTTTCCGAGTTCCCGAGCTCGAACCACTTGACGAGACTGACGGTCTCGACAAGAATCACCTTACCGAGACCGACGGTCTCGTCAACCCTTACGGAAGACCGAAGACAGGCATGAACGACAACCGCGCACAGCGCTTACGGAGGACCGCCATCATGGCCACGGACCACACGCCCGCCCCCCGCGTCGTCGTCATGGGGGGCAGCTCCGGCATCGGCGAGGCCACAGCACTCTTCGCCGCGACAGGGGCGGAGGTGACGATCACCGGCCGCTCGCAGACCCGCTTGGACGAGGCGGCGACCCGTATCGGCGGCAAGACGCTCACCCACCGGATGGACGCCACGTCACAGGAGGACACGGCGGCGTTCTTCGCAGCATCCGGCCCCATCGACCATCTGGTCATCGCGGTCAGCGGCGCCGCTGGTAGCGGCCCCTTCGCGGAACTGGACCTCGCGGACCTGGCCACGGGCTTTGACGCGAAATTCTGGCCCCAGGTCCGCATCCTCCAGGCCGCGCTCCCCCGCCTCGACCGCCGGCGCGGCTCCGTCACTCTGATCACGGCCGCCTCGGCTCGTGCCGCCTTCCCGGGCACGTCCGGCCTCGCAGCGATCAACGGGGCCCTGGAGGCGATGGTGCCGCCCCTCGCGGTCGAACTGGCCCCTCTCCGCGTCAACGCCGTCTCCCCCGGCGTGATCGACACCCCGTGGTGGGACCGGGTCCCGGCGGAACAGCGCACGGCACTCTTCGACGGCCTCGCGAAGACGACCCCAGCGGGCCGGGTCGGCTGCGCCACCGATGTGGCGAGAGCCATCCACTCCCTGGCGACGAACGGATTCATCACCGGCGTCGTACTCGACTGCACAGGCGGCGCGAACCTCCCGATGGGCGCCCAGGCGTAGGGCGTTCACTCCCCCGGGGCACGGTGAGGAGCCTGTCCACGTCGCCCCCGCCCGCCGAGACTGCCAGGCCCGGGCGCCACGACCCGAATCCCCACGCCGCTGAGCGACCGCCCCCGGTCAGCAGAAGCGTGCATAGCGGTGAAGGCGGGTGCCGGTCTCGGACTCGGTGAGTCCGAGACCGTTGGCAATCGTGGCCCAGGACTGGTTGTCGGCCCGGACCGTGTGTACGGCAACCACCCCGGCTTCGGCAGCCAAGGATTCCAGGGCGGCGATGATGCGGAGAGCGGCCAGGAGTACGTCGTCGGCCAGGGCGTCCAGGCGCTCTCGCGGCTGGTCGAAAAGAGCCGTGACGCCCTCGGGGACGGGCACGACGCGTGAGTGCCGCTTCGCAGTGACGACGGCATCGGGGTCGATGTCGACTTCGCACCCGACGGGAGCGAGATCTTCGACATCTGGCGGCTGCGCTGGTACGGGCTGAGCCTGCCTGGACCTCTTGACGTCACGGATCAGGACCTGCGGACCGCCGTGCGGTCCCTTCAACCGCTGCTGACTGAGGTGCGACCGGGGTGGTTCACTGTCGCCAGCTGATCGCTTCTGGACGAGGTGCGCAGGGGGCGCAGGCATATGAGGCTGCAGGCAGGTTCGGGCAGGCCCTGGTGGAGATTGGTGCGTCGTTCGTAGCGGGTGTGGAGCCGTTTGGACTGTGCAGCCAGGCGAAGGCACGCTTGAGGCCCCAGCGCACCTTGCCCAGTCCGGAGCCGTGAGCGATGCCGCGTCGGGCGATCATCGGCTTGATGCCGCGTTTCCACGGCAGGCGGCGGTACTTGTCGAAGTCGTGGGCTCCGGTCGACATACAGGCGGCGGGGACGCCCCCGCAGACCCCGTATCGACGGAACAGCGTCGAGCAGAGGCAGGAGCTGGGTGACGTCGTGCCGGTTGCCGCCGGTGAGCGTGACGGCGAGCGGGGTTCCGTGACGGTCGACGATCAGGTGGTGCTTCGAGCCAGAGCGGGCCCGATCGACGGGCGAGGGTGCGGCGCGGTCCCCCCTTTTCAGCGCCCGGATGTGCGGTCCGTCCACCGAGCAGTCATCCAGGTCCAGCAGGCTGGCGTGACGAAGCTCGGTCGACAAGGCGGCATGCAGGCGCGGCCAGACACCAGCCTCGGTGCAGTGCCACTGTCGGCGCCAGGCCGTCACCCCAGAACAGCCCACTGCCTTGGCGGGGACGTCACGCCACGCGACACCGGTCCGCAGCACATACATGCCGCCGGCGAGCGCCACTCGATCGGGAACACACAGCCGCCCCGGGTAGCGATGGCACCGTTCGGGGGCGGGGTGGCAGCAGCGGAGCCACCCGCCCCCACAGGTCACCCGGAACAAGATCAGCACGCACGCCGGACACCCCGCCGACCAAGATCGCCGAGCGCAACACCCGCGGCTCAACTCATTCCGAAACGATCAGTAAGCCGTCGACGCGGCCCTCTGCCGCCAACCATGCGCGAGCGCGTAGGCGATGTGGGCGTCGCCTACGCGCTCGTCGTACTTCGACAGGGTCCTGCCCGTCATGTTCGCCAATCTGTGGAGCTGCGCCCTGCTGCCGAAGGGCCCGCCCATGCCGGTGGGCCCTTCGGCAGTAGAGAGTGCCTCACAGGATGCTGGTGAACACCTCGGCTCCTGTTCCCTGTGCCTGCTTGAGGCCCCCGGGGGCCGCGCATGCCGTCGGGTTGGCGAGCAGGGTGGTGGCGAGGACGTTGGGCAGGGCCACGAGGTTGCCTTGGAAGAGGCCGCTTTGAACCGTGCCGACGAGGACGTTGCCGACTACGCCCACTGAGGGGCCGCTGAATGTGACCGTGCTGCTCTGACCGTTGTTCCAGGTGATTTCCTGGGTGAGGGTGATGGTACCGAGCAGGCAGGTTCCGTTGACCGTTCCCGACAGCGTGTAGTTCGCGGTCAGTCCGGAGGCGCCTGCCTGGGAGAGGCAGCCGGTGAGGCTTCCGGTTCCCGTGATCGAGACGGCCTGGGGCTGGGCGATGTTCAGGCCGGGGTTGAAGTTCAGGGTGCTGGTGCTCACGCAGGACTGGGAGAGTGTCTCGGCCTGCAAGTGCGAAGGCGGCTGCTGCTGCAGCGGCTTTGCGTATGAGGGACATTGTTGCTCCTTGGGTGAGGGTGTTGAGGGGGCGGGGGCCGCCCCGGGCCCGTTTGAGAGGAACGGAAGGGGGCTTCCTTACCGCCGCCTGCGTGCCGAGTGGCGAGTGAGAAGGACGGTTGCTGTCGTGGCTGGGCGCTGCGGTGCCGCTTCTGGGCGTGGGTCTGTTCCGCAGCACTGTGGCTCCTCGTGTCAGATGGAAGCGGGGCACGAGCGTGCGACCGCGCGGTGCTTGTGGCAAGGCATGTTTGCGGTGCGAGAGGCGTATGCGACGGGGTGTCCCTGTTGAGGAGTGAGAGCCGAGGCAAAAGGTGGTATTCGGGGGGCGTGCGAAAAATCCGCGCGCCCGTTTTTCGCTCTGTCAGCTTCCGTGCGATGCCGCAGGAGGGTTCTGCGCCCGGTTGGAAGTGCAGGGCAAAGGCATGAGCGTGCAGGTGCCGTGCCACGAGTGCCGGCTCATGTACGGGGCCTGTTCGGAGGACTCGGAACTCGCGTCGCGCATCATTGCCGCCGGTTACGCATCGCTGGATGCCGACGATGCTTTTGGCCATGGGCTCGTCCCGGGAGGTTTCGCGGCCTACAAGCGTCAGCGCGCGGTGGATCGCCGGTCCGTCGCAGGCGCCGCGCCGGCACTGGTGGCTCTTTCTTCCCCGGCCTCCGGCCTCCCCTTCTCACCTCGCCGGCGTGCAATTCGCGGCCCTCCTGCTGCGCTGGGCCGTCTTCCGGAACGTGCTGGGTGCGACGCCTCGGAACGCGCTTCGCGCCTGGATCGCCCAGTTCGCCCTCGACCATGTGAGCTGGACAGCCGATGGGTATGGGGCTGCTCCTGTCCGCACTCAAGGCCCTGGCTGCCCCGGTGGCCGCGCTGTACGCCGACCGGTTCCTGGCGTCTTCGCCGACGGCCCGCGCTGTCTTTTCCTCTCCTCGCTCCCGGTTCGACAGAGCTGGTCCCGTAAGCGGTGCTCGCCGTGAGCGTGCCCGCAGCTGCAGGCGTCGACGGTGATCAGGCGGCATGGGCCCCACCCCCTGGCTCTTGCCAGGTGCCGGACGGCCTCGTCGTGCGGTACGGGCCGGGGCGGCAGAGACTCGGAGTGTGACGACCAACGATGACGACTCCGAGGCCTTGAATACCGGATCCGCTGACGAGGCACCGGGCCACGAGGGGCTGCCAGAGCCGTGCGATGGTTCCGGCCCGCCCCATGTGGATGTGGCCGGGCCGCTGCCGCTGGGCGGGCCGCTGCCACCGGACTACGGCCACGAGCTGAGCGGGCTGCGCATCGTCGTGGCCGACCAGGACGCTGCGGCTGGCGGCCACCTCGCTGCGGGGTTGCGGGAGCGGGGTGCCGAGTGGGTGGGTGAGACCACCGGTATGGAGGATTTCCTGCGGATGCTCAGGGACCATCCGGCGGATGTGCACGTGGCGTTGTGGCACGAGGCACTGGAGCCGGACCCGGCTCGTCGGGTGGCGCTGCTGGACACCTGGCTGAGGGAGTTTCCCGATACGGCGATCGTGCTCACCGCGGACCGGCTCACCTCCGCCAGTACTCTGACCGCGCTGCGAGGAGGTGCCGCCGAAGTGTTGCGCCGCGGGGCGCAGGGGGCCGAGGTCGCCGCAGTGGTGCGGCATGCCTACCGCACGCACGCGGCCCGGCACGGCGGTGCCGGCGGTGAGCGTCCGCGGATGCTCGTGGTGGGGGCGCACCCGGATGACGCGGAGATCGGGGCCGGTGCGCTCATTCACCGGCGGGTGCGTGACGGCTGGGACATCACGGTCCTGGTCATGTCGCGCGGCTCCTTCGGCGGGGATCCGGACCGGCGCTCGCAGGAGGCGCGGCATGCCGCGGAGGTGCTGGGCGCTTCGTTCGATATGGCGGATTTTCCGGACGGGCACATCACCGATGCCACGGAGACCGTGCAGGCCATCGAGCAGGTGGTGGCGCGGGTGGCACCCGATCTGTTGCTCGTCCATTCGGAGCACGACACGCATCAGGATCACCGGGCTGTGCACCGGGCCGCTCTGGTGGCCGGCCGGCGTGTGCCGCGCGTCGCCTGTTATCAGTCGCCGTCGGCGACCGTGAATTTCAGTCCCAACCGGTTCATCGGCGTCCGCGAAGAGGATGTCGAGGCGAAATTGGAGGCGATTCGCGCTCACCGCTCCCAGTCGGACACCCGCGCCTACCTGGACGAGGGCCTGATCCGGTCCACGGCACGGTACTGGGGGCGGTTCACCGGCGACGCCTACGCCGAGCCGCTGGAAGTCGTCCGCTACAGCGCGGAGCTGGGGAGGTCGTTGGTATGAGTGCGGTTTCCGGCGCCGCGGGCGCCGGCGTGTCGGATGTACCGGTGCCCGACCTTTCCGTGCCGCTGGGCCGGCCGCCGCGGGTTCTGGTGACCGGGGCGGGTGGTCCGTCCGGGGTCTGTTTCCTGCGGGCGCTGGCCGGCAGCTGTGAGCTTTGGGCCGGGGACATCGACCCGAACGCCGCCGGCCTCTACCTGGTTGAGCATGCTCGGCGCTGGCTGCTCCCCCGCGGTGACGACGCCGCGTACGCCGGTCGTCTGCAGGAGCTGTGCGCCCGGCTGCGGATCGATGTCCTGGTTCCCACTGTCGACACCGAGCTGCTGCCCCTGGCCCGTGCTTCGCACGAGTTCACCGCGGCGGGGACACGGGTGCTCGTACCGCGGGCGGCGGCGCTTGCGCGGTGTCTGGACAAGTGGACGCTCATCGAGGCCTGCCGAGGCACGGTCCGGGTGCCCTGCACCGTGCTGCTCGAGCCAGGAGTCGCCGAGTCCTTCGAGGCCGGGTTCCCGGCCGTCGCCAAGCCGAGGCGCGGAAGCGGATCACGTGGTGTCGTTCTCGCGGACACGCCCGCCGACCTGGCGGCGCTGCCCCTGGACGGCTCGTACCTTCTGCAGGAGCTGCTGCCCGGTGCCGAGTACTCGCTCGATGTCCTCGTCGCCCTCGACGGCACGGTTCGCGCGGCCGTGCCCCGGGTCCGGGACAAGACCGACTCCGGGATCATCGTCGCCGGCCGCGTCCTGCACCGGCCCGCGCTGTCCGACGATGCCGCCAAGGTCGCTGCCGTGACGGGACTCCACGGCATCTGCAACGTGCAGGTCCGTGAGGACCGGGAAGGCCGGCCGGCGCTCCTGGAAGTCAATCCCAGACCGCCGGGCGGCATGTCCCTCACGGTCGCCGCGGGTGTGCACATGCCGGCCTGGGCCGTGGCCTCGCTCCTCGGCATGGACGTCCCCGGCCACATCCCGCACCGGGAGCTGTCCGTCGTACGGCACTGGCAGGACGTGGTGATGGACCTCGGGGAGCTGGGCGATGTGGCAGGGCGGGCGTGAAGGGCCCGGGCCCGCACACGGCGGGAGGCACCGCGCCGGGTTCCGGCGTGCTGCGCGTCGACCACCACACCCACTCCACGTTCTCCGACGGCCGCAGCACCGTGCTGGACATGGTCCGTGCGGCCGCCGCGGCAGGGCTGCGCACGCTGTACGTCACCGACCACGTCCGCCGGGACACCGACTGGCTGCCCGAGTACACCGCCGCGGTACGGGCGGCTGCCGCGCAGGCCGGCCCTCTGACTGTCGTGTGCGGGGTTGAGGCGAAAATCCTGGACACGGAGGGCCGGCTCGACCTGCCTGCCGATCTCACCGGCGTCGAACACGTCGCGATCGCCGACCACCGCTTCCCGACACCTGAGGGCCCCGTCGCCCCCGCGGAGATCGCCGACCTGCTCGCCGGCTCCCGGATCAGGTCCGATGACGCCCTCGATGCTGTCACCGAGGCGATCGTGGCCGCCGTTCACCAGGTCCCGACGGGCCTGAGCGCCCACCTGGCTCACCTGTTCAGCGTCCTGCCGAAGGCCGGGCTCGACGAACGCGCGGTCGGCGCCGCGCGGCTGGGCCGGATCGCCGCGGCATGCCGGCGGACGGACACCGCTGTGGAGATCAACGAGAAGTGGCGCTGTCCGTCCGCGGCGACCGCCGGCGTCCTGCGGGATCTGGGTGTCCGGCTGGTGGCGGGCAGCGACGCCCACATCGCCGCCGACATCGGCGCGTGGGACTTCGCCGCCCAGGTGCTGCGCGCGCAGCGGGCCGCCCACCCGCCCTTCGGGACGAGCGACGCACCCCGCGTGCCGGGAGAACGCTGATGAGGACTCTGACCGTCGTCGCGCACACCATCGCCTTCGTCTGCGTCTTCTTCGGAGCGCTCCCACTGGTGACCGCCGTCGTCCAGTTCCTCCTGGTTGGTCTGCAGCGCTACCGCGGCATCTACCACGACGTACGGCCGTATCTGCCACGCACCACTGTTCTCGTCCCCGCCAGGAACGAGAGCGCGGTGCTGGAAACGTCCATCGGCGCGCTCCTGACCTCGCACTACCCGCCGGAACGGCTGCGCGTGGTCGTCATCGACGACGCCAGCACTGACGACACACCGCAGGCCCTGGCCCGACTGCAGGCCGCCGCACCCCGGCGCGTCGTCCACCTGCGCCGGGAAAGAGGCGGACAGGGCAAGGCCGACACCCTCAACCACGGCCTGCGGCACGTCCTCGCCGACGACTGGGCCCAAGCGGTCCTGATCATGGACGCCGACGTCGTCTTCGCCCCGGACACCCTGTGGCGCATGACCCGCCATCTCGCCGACCCCGGGACCGGCGCGGTCACCGCCTACATCCAGGAGGGCAGCGGACACCGCGGCAACTACCTCACCCGCTACATCGCGTACGAGTACATCACCGCCCAGGCCGCCGCCCGCCGCACCCAGAACGTCCTCGGTGTCCTTGCCTGCCTCGCCGGCGGAGCCCAGATGCACAGCAGAGCCAACCTCACCGCGCTCGGCGGGCAGATCGACACCTCCACGCTCGCCGAGGACACCGTCACCACCTTCGACACCCAGCTGACCGGCCGCCACGTCGTCTTCGACGGCTACGCACTCGTCCTCGCCGAAGAACCCGACACCCCCGCCGGGCTGTGGCGCCAGCGCCTGCGCTGGGCCCGCGGCAACTTCCAGGTCACCCGGCGCTACCACAACCTGTGGTTCCGCGGCCACCGCACAGGAAACAACCGCCTCGGCTCCTGGCTCTTCGCACTGATGTGGTTCGCCGTACTGCTCACCCCCTTCCTGATGCTCCTGAGCGCGGCGGCACTGATCTTCCTCTTCTACACCGAGACCAGCAGCGCCTGGTTCGCCTTCAAGGCCCTGTGGGTGGTCAACCTCGCCAGCTACCTCTTCGTGACCCTGCTCAGCCTCGCCGTCGACCCGGCAACCGCCCGCCGCTGCTGGCGCGAAGCACTCGCCTTTCCCGGCCTCGTCTCCTGCTTCTTCCTCGCCGTCACCGCCGCCCCCTCCCTCACCCTCCCCTGGCTCGAGAACCTCGGACTCGGTACGACCAGAGACTCCCCCCACCCCCTGATGCTGTTCGCGTACTGCTGGCTCGCCCTGTGCATGCCTCTCGCCTGGCTCGCCACACGTCTGACCGGCACGTGGGCCAACCGGCTCGCCGCGCCCATGATCCACCTCGTCGGCTACGGCTCGCTGCTCTCCGCGTGCACCCTCGCCGCCTTCGCCCTCCAAGTCCGCGGTGCGCGACAGTCCTGGGACCGAACAGTGAAAACAGGCAAGATGCAGCCGGCCCCCACCTCACCCGCTGTAAACGACCGTCCTCAGACACAGCCTCGTCACCGGTCTCCCAGCACCGCGCAAACCGCCTCCATCGAGGAGTTCCACACACGCTGTGCCCGCCTCACGGCCCAGGATGCCCAGCGTGACCGGGCACTGCTGTGGTGGCAGATCGCAGTCCTCGCCCTCATCGCAGCACTGATGATCTGCAGGCAGATCTGGCTCGTGTGATCCGCAGCCTCGGTCGCCCACGGCCCACAGGCTCGCATCGAGCGCCGCCGCCGGGCCGACGCCTCGCTCTGGGGCCCTGCGCCGGGCTTGGGCTGAACGCGTTGCTGCCGGGGGGCGGGTGGTGGCGATGGCGGCTGCCGTGGTGTTGGCCGTCATCGCCCTGCTCGCCGTCGGTCTCAACCGGCCGGTGCCCTGAGCGGGCGCCGGCTCGTGGTGCCGGTCAGCGGCCGCATCCGACGCGTTTCGTGGACAGCGCCAGGTCGTCCAGGCGCAGGTCGTAGGAGTCCGGGGTGGGGTTGCCTTGGTAGAGCTGCCAGCCGATGCGGACGGTGTCGAAGGCGGGAAGGACGAAGTCCACCGGATTGCCGCCGTGCCGAGTGGTGGTGACGGTCATGTCGGGCTGGGGCTCGCCGTCGATCCATACCGCCACGCGGTTGTCCGAGGCGTCCACCTCCCATTCCAGGCACGTCCACTTGCCCGCTTCGGCCGGGGCGGACTCGCGCCAGTCGGTCCAGTCGCCCGTGGGGCCGCCGTCCGAGCCGATCCCCCACAGCTGCACCCCGTTGCCGACGGTGGGGACGTACTGGCCACCGATCGGTCGAACCACACTGCCATCGCCCTGGCCGGTGGCTTCCACGAGGGTGAAGTGGGCCCAGTCCGGAGCGGTGGGGAAATCGTCGACCTTCACCCGCATCCGGCCGAAGAAGCTGTTGTCCGGGGCCGAGAAATCGTCGACCTCCAAGAACGCGTATCCGTTGCCCTCGGTGCGCACCCGGAGCACTCGGTCCGCGCCGCGCTTCGCACCGTGTCCGCTGCCCCGCACGCGTTCGACGGACAGTGCGCCGTTCCGGGTGTCCACGCCCCAGCGCAGGCTGGTGCCCGCGCCGGGCGGCAGCTCCTCGAAGTCCTCGCAGAACAGTAACGCCGGGTCGGGAGCACAGCCGCCGACGGGTCGGCCGTCGTGGCGGTCGTGCGCCGGAGCGCCGCCGGTGGCGGCCACCACCGTGACGCCGGCCAGGGCGACGGCGACGAGCACCCGCCGTACGGCGGGAAGGGAGTAGCGCATGCGGAGTTCTCCAGTCGGGGGAGGTCGGAGGGATTGATGGGAGCGCTCCCATCAATCGTCCGGCACCCTACGGCAACAGCTTCCCCCCGCACCAGACGCTTGCCGTTATTGCGCCGGCACCTCGCGAGACGAATGAGGCAGTGCCGCCTTCGAGGCGTTCTCGGGAAGCGTGGCCCCCGGGTCCCCGTCCGGTCCCACCAGCCGGCCCCGGCCCGGAGCCCCGGCTCGACTGATCCCGCGCGGCGTCAGCACCACAAGTGCCTTCGGTCGCCGTCAGAAGTAGCTGGGCGGGGTCGGGCATGAGGAAGGGCAGGGCGCCGGGGCAGGGCTCCCCGGCGGCCATCGGCGGCCTTGTCACTGTGGGGAGCAAGGACCGTACAGGGCTGCCGGTTGGCTGGTCATCAACGCCCAGTACCTGTCGCCGTAGCTCCAGTGCCACCACTCGGTGCCGTAATTGATCAGCCCGCCGGCGGACAGGGCGTCGCTCAGCAGCGCCCTGTTCGCGCCGGCCTGGGGGCTGATCGAGGCGGCGTCCGTGTAGCAGGCGCCGTCGCTCTCCTCCGGGCCGGCGTTCATGCGCGTGCCCATGTCGAGCTCGGTGCCGTCGGCGTCGACGAGGGTGAGGTCGACGGCGGCGCCGGCGCTGTGGGGGGCGATCTCCGGCGGGGACACGTACCGGCTGGTGGCCTGGTGGACCCGCTCGTCGGACCAGGTCGGATTGGTCGCGCGGAGCTCGCCGGCGTACTCCTCGAAGTAGGTCCGTTGCAGTTCGGGCGGACGGTAGCCCTCGACGAAGAGCAGGCGCAGCCCGTCGGGCAGAAGCGACTGGGCGTGGACGAGCCGGTCGAGCACGCCGCTGCGCAGGTGGGCGTACGAGCCGGTGGCATCGGCTCGGCGGTCGTCGACCAGCAGGGTCCCGCGCACGTCGACGAGCGGCTCTCCGCAGTCGGTGACGGGGACGGCCGCCACTCGCGGGTCGGACATCAGGACGATGGGGCCGGGCGCGAGGGTGACGTGCATCCAGGGCGCGGCGTTCTCGCGGTAGGAGTGGCCGAGGGGCTCGATGCCCCTCTGGTCGGTGAGGCTGAACCCGGTCACCATGACCGTACTGGAGCCGTCGGCCACGGACACGAGGTGTGTTCCGCAGTCGGGGCAGAAGCCGCGCCGGAGGGTTGGGTAGGTCGCGAACCACTTCGGCTGTCCCCCGGGCCCTGTCCAGATCAGGGAGTCGAGGGGGAAGCCGACCCACAGCACTGCGGGCCCGCCGGAGATGCGGGTCTCATGGGGGCATGAACACACATGCGGATCGTCCGGTACGCCGGTGACCTGGTAGGAGATCCGGCCGCACTGGCAGTGTCCTGTTCGCACCGGCGTCGGCGCCTGTGATGCGGCTCGTGCGGTCGGCAGGGGGTGAGCGGGGACGGCTGGGGTGTTGGGGGTGGTGGGTGAGGTGTTGCTCATGTGAGGCCTCGTTTCGGAGGGGGCCGGGGCTACAGAGTGCTGAGGTCGGTGGCGTCGGGCAGTTCGGTGAGGGGCTGCCGCGTGGCGCGGGGCAGTGCGAACCGCGCTCGGGCGTGGTGGACGGCGGTGAGCTGATCGGCGCCGGTGGGGCCCCAGTTGAACAGTTCGATGACCTGTTCGGGGGTGGCCAGCGCGCGCAGATAGGTCTGGCCCGTGGCGGGGTCGGGCCGGGAGGGGCCGATGTCCGTCAGGACGGCTGCCATACGGAGGCGGGTGCATGGCCCGGCGCTGTGCTCCGGGTCCGGCAGGTTGCCGAGGAGAACCGGAGGGCTGATGCGGGCGGAGGCCTCTTCAAGGGCCTCGCGGATGAGGGTTGCCGCGGGGCTCCGGTCGTTTTCGGGCTCGGGAGTGCCGCCGGGGAGGCAGGCGGCGCCGTTCGCAGGATCGAGGAGTACGAGGACGCGGCCGTCGGGGGCGAAGAGCCACCCCCAGCTCTGGCGGACGGGAAGCCCGGCCGCGGCGGGCCCTTCGTGCCAGGGCAAGTGGTGGACGGCGCGGTGCCGGGTGAACGTGTTCACGCGGTCGAGCAGGGTGGGGGCGAGGGGGAGGCCGTCCTCGAGGATCGCGGGGCCGGTGCCATTGACGCGGGCGCGCAGGGCGGACAGCGCGCGGCGGGCATCGTCCGGAGCCATGAGCGCGGGCAGGTCGGCAGGTTCGACGAAGTCGACGCCCTCGATCTCGCCCGGTGCCGGGCGGATGGACGCGATCCGGTCCTCATTCCAGACGCCGCCGTCGAAGACGTGCAGCAGTTCACCGGGGAACCGTACGGCCGGAGACGTCCTGCGGCCTGCCGGGGACACCCAGTCGACGGCCAGCCCACGCGTGAGGGGCACCGCGAGCCCCAGCTCCTCCCGCAGCTCACGGGCGGCGCCCTGCGCGGGGGACTCACCCGGGTCCAGCGCGCCGCCGGGCAGGAGACGGGTAGGACGGTAGCCGACGCGCTGGACCAGGACCCGACCGTGCTGGTCGGTGATCAGGACCGACGTGCCGGCCCACAACGCGTGGGAGGCGCGCAGTGCACCGTACGCCTCGTCGGTCATCGTCACGCCGGAACGTTCGCCGGGTGTGGAAGTCGTGGTCATCTCTCTCCGATCGGTGGGGTACGCCTGTGGTGGCAGGTCAGGTGGTCGGCTCGGCCGGGTAACCGGGCGACGGGCTGGGGGGTGGTCACGGCGTGGTGGTCTCCTGCCGTGTTGGCGGTCGGGGTCAGGCGGTTGCGTGCAGGTGGGCGGGAGCGGCCCGGAGGGTCTGTCCGGCGGTGCGGGCGGTGGTGTCGATGACGTGGCCCTGGGCGTGCGGCCGGGAAGCGGCGGCTTCCCGGTGGCCGGCGGCGCGGCGCCGGCGGCGGCAGGCACGTGCGGCTTCGCCGTGTTCAGGATCGCCGGGACACTCGCGACTGGCCTCGATGCGCTCGTGGAATGCGGCTGATTCGGCGTGCGGGACGAGGTGGCGGAATCGGCCGGCCTGGCGCGGGCGGGTGGACCTCTCCTCGGCGTGGGCGGGGTTGAGGGGGCCGTCGGCACGATGACCGGGCCGCCCGGGTGCCGGGTCAGGCCGGCGGGGAAGGCCCCGGTCAGCTGCCGCCACAGGGGAAGGTCCTGGTAGTCCCTGGGTTCGAGAGCGTGGCCGGCGAGTGCGCTGCGCAACAGGTCGCCGACGCGCTCCGGGTCGGCGACCGTCGCGCCGGGCAGCGCATGGGACAGTCCGGCGGCGAGGGTCGTCCTGCCGCCGTCGAAAGGCCCGTTCACCCAGGTGATCATGCTGTTCCCGTGGCGGTGGCGGCCGTGCCGGTGGGCCGGGTGGGGGCGGGGAGGTGCCCGTCGCGACCGGGCCATCGGAACACCAGCCGGGAGGACGCCTTGTCCAGTACGTCGCCCAGGGGCAGTCGGTGGTCCGGGGTGCCTGCCGGGTGGACGGTCAGAACGGGATCGGCGTGCTCGTTGTTGTCGTCGGCGCGGATGTGGCGGTCCCATGCCCGGACCGTGGCCGCGAGCTGCTCGGCGAGCTGCGGGCCCTGCTCGCCGAAGGCGTGCACGACCCACTCCCATGCCCGGTCATGGGCGTCGTCGCCGGGCCGTACCTGAACATGAGCCAGGTAGGCGAGCGAGGCATCGCCGATGACGGCGGGTGCGTCACGGCCGTTCGGGATGACGGTGATCCCGGGGTCCTGGTGGGCGTGCAGCCGGCAGAAGGCGGGCAGGGTGGTCGCCGCGTACAGCTGAAGGGACCCGAAGTAGGCGTTCGCCCCCATGGTGATGCGTGTGGCGATCTCGTGCCGCGGCCCGCGCAGGGCCTCCTCCAGACCGTGTGTGCCGGCGGCGGCGCCCTCGTCGAAGCGGAGGCTCAGCCGGCCGTCGAGAAGGGGGACGGCCGGGGCGGTGCGGGCCTGCTGCCCTTGGTCGCGGACGAAGCCGCAGTACGTGAAGTGGCGGGCGTGCAGGACGTCTCCGCGCCGCTCGAAGGTGACCGACCGGGTGTAGCCGCCCATCTCCAGCGGCATCACGAGGCGCCCTCCTTCGGCCAGTTGCTCGACCCAGGCGGGGCTGATGTCCCAGCAGTTGTAGGTGATCACGGTGCCGTCGAAGCCGCCGCGCGGTACGAGGCCGGCGGGGGCGCCGAGTGCCGCGTCCCCCTCCACGGCGGTGACGCGGCCACTGCCGGCCTCCGCGAGGAACGCCCGGGTGCGGCGTACGACCCAGGGGTCGATGTCCACGCTGACTACTCGCCCTTGGGTGACGTGGGCGATCAGCTCGGCGTTGTAGCCACCGGACCCCGCCTCGAACACGATCGCGCCCGGAGCGGGACGCAACTGCTCGATCATGTCGGCCTGGAGCCAGGCCGCGGACACCGAACTGATCGCCCTCCCGTTTTCGTCGCGGCGGGTGATGACCGCCCGGTCGCCACCGTCGTACGCGTCCGCCGGACTCGCCTCCGGGGCATAGCGGTGCCGGGGCACGGTCTCCAGCGCGCTGCGTACGGCACCGGACGGCGCCCAGCCGCCCTCGATCACCGTCCGGGCCATCGCCCGGCGGAGCCGGACGGCTTCGGCCGGCTCGCCCGGCACGGGCGGCCGAGCAGCGGCGAGCGGGTAGGAGACGACCGGCGGCAGGGCCGGGATGACGCCGGGCCACACGCTGTCGATCGCGAGTGCGGCCGGGACGAAGACGTCCCCGGCACAGGCGAGGGCGTACAGGTCGAAGAATTCCCAGCGGTCGAACTTGTCCGTCTCCGGATTGGTCAGGGGTCCCGTCCACGCGGTGATGCGGACGACGGCCGTGAGCCGCGGGATGCCGTGGCTGTCGTCGACGAGCATCGTCACCACGTACGCGTCCGCCGGGTCCACGGCCAGGCCCGTTTCCTCGGCGAGCTCGCGCACTGCCGCGGCGGCGAAGTCCTCCCGGCCGCTCGTTCTGCCGCCGGGCAGTTCGAGCATGCCGCGGCGGGAGCGGCCGAGCAGGACCCGGCCGGAGTCGTCGGTGACGACCGCGAGGGCGCCGGTCAGGGCATGGGCGGTGGTCGGCCGCTTCTCGACGGCCCGCGTGCCGGTGTGGCAGGGGCCGCGCAGGACCAGAACGGCCAGGCCGTCCGCGTCCAGGCGTTCCACCGCTTCCCAGCCGGCGGCGAGCACGTTGATCTCGTCCTCGTCCAGGGCGATGCCGCGCCGCTCCTCGGGCGTGTTCTGAGCCACTGGGGTGATGACGACGAGAGCACCGCCGGCCCGGAGCCGCTTGCCCAGCCCGTGCAGGACGCGCACCCTGTCCTGCACGAATGCGTACATCAGGCGGAGCGTGATCAGGTCGTACCCCTCTTCGTGCAGCGGGGCAGGGTCGTCGCGCTCGATGTCCAGGTGCAGCCAGCGCACGCCCTCGACGTCGGCATGCTCCTCGCGGGCCCGGGCGAGCGCGCTGCCGGCGAAGTCGACGGCGTCCACGGTGTAGCCGAGCGAGGCGAGGCAGGCGGCCAGGCCGCCCGTCCCGCAGCCCACGTCGAGCGCGCGACCGCCGCCCGGGGCGGGGGCGTACTCGGCGAGGATCTCCCGCTCCCGGTCACCGACCTGCCGGAAGTTCCTGCCGTCGCTGAAGTGCTTCTCCCACTCGTCGCGGGCCGTGTACGTCAACGTGCTGCTCCTCGTGTGCGTGCGGTGGGGGTTCAGGGGCGTTGCGCGGCGCGGAGCCGGGCCAGCGTGCGCCGGCCGCGCTCGACGAGCTCGGGATCGTCGTGGGTTGTGCCGTAGGAGATGCCGGAGATGGCGTCCAGGGCGGACAGGACCGTGAGGTGGGCCTCTTCGTCCTGGGTGAATGGGCGGCCGTATCCCTCCGTCACGGCGGCCAGGAGGTCCGGGCGGCCGTGCCAGGCATCGGACAGCCTCACGAAGTCCCTGATCGCCGGGCCTTCCTCCGATCGCTCGAAGTCGATGACGTACAGGGCATCGGCGGCCTCGTCCCAGCGCAGATTGCGCAGTTGGAAGTCGCCGTGGGTGGGCAGCGTGTCCGGGGCGGGCAGGCCGGTGGCCTTGGCGACGGTGGTGCGGACGAACTCCTCGTCTCCGGCCGTGAGGTGGGGCCGGGCGCCGTTCAGGTGCCGCTCCGCCTTCGCCAGGGGCAGGGCGTAGGCGGCCGGGCGCGGCGGTGCACTGGTATGGATGGCGGCTGCGAGTTGCCCGATGCGGTGGAAGATGCGGCGCTGCTGCTGGGGCGGGTACGAGGCGCCGTGCAGGGGCCGGCCTCCCACGGCGGTGAGCACCACAGCCCGCAGCAGTGCGTCGGCGGCCACCAGTCGCGGCGCAGCGGGACCGATGCCCTGCACCCAGCCGCGGAGCGCGGCCACTTCACGCCGGTGGAAACGGTCACTCTGGTGGACCTTGACGTACCAGGTGCCTCCCTCGGCTCCGCCGGCCCGCCATACGCGGCTCTCCTGACGTGCCCAGGACACGTCCGTCCAGGTCGTGATCCGGCCTACCGCACGCTCGGTGAACTCCCGCACCGCGCTTTCAGGCCACCGCTCTTCGCAGACCGGGGCGGGCACGAGGCGAATCCGGTCGACAGCCGGGTCATGACCGACCGTGTCGCCCGGTTCCTGGAAGTGCAGCGCCACGGGAACACCGGCCCGGTAGGCATCCAGCCCCGCGCGGCAGTACGCGACCATCGGCTCGGGCAGAGCATCGAGCGGGAACCAGCCCATGGCATCGCACACCTCGGGCTCCATAACTTCGGGCGCCCCGGACCAGCGGCGGACCTCGAAGAAGAACCCGACCCGCGCGCGCCCGGCCGGTGCCCGGTGGTGGAGGGTGACCGCGGCCCGCACGTCGTCGGGAGCCACCACCAGCCCCGTCTCCTCGTACGCCTCGCGCACGAGCGCGGTGACGGCGTCCTCGAAGGGCCCGTCGACATGCCCGGAGGGGAAGTGCCAGTACCCCGCGGCGTAGACGGTGCCGGCCCGCCGCGACAGCAGCACCTCCGCCCCCTTCTCCCCTTCGCGGACGGCGATCAAGTGCACGTCCACCGCCACCGTGTGCCGCTCGCCGCCGCTCACCGGCCACCTCCCGGCCGCCGGGCGAGCAGAACATCGCACACCGCGTCCTCGGACGGGGGTTTGGCCAGGTCGTCTTCGTATCGGCGGCCCGGATCGATCGGAGCCGGACAGCGGATGCCGCGCACCGTGTCGCCGAGCAGCTGGACGACTTCGTCGGTGAGGCCGGGGCGGTGCCGGCCGTTGGCGTCCGCCGAGACGTGGAAGAGGCTCACAGGGCTTTCTCCGTGCGGTGCGTGGGGTGCTCGGCCGGGCCGGGGGCGGCGGGTTGGCGGGGCACCTGCGCGAGCGGAGGCAGGACCCACTGCAGGGCCCGTGCGCCGGTGCCGGAGGAGACGTGCTGGGGGCCGCCGCCTTCCGGCACGGTCACCCGATAGGCATCGGGCCTTCCGGCCAGGACCCAGCGGACGTGCACGTCCTCCAGTTCGGCCCACACGTCCCGGGGGCCGTGGACCCGGACGGTCGCCTCGTCGGGCCCGGCGACCGCCCAGGAGTCCTCGCCGGGAGCGACGATCGTGAGCGTCTCTGCCTGGAAGTCACGGACCAGCCCGGGCGCCAGATAGGCAGCCGCGAGCCAGAAGCCGTACGCGTCGTCCGGTGGCGCGAGCCGGGTCGGGCGCGGTACGCCGGGGGCGGCCTTGATTCCGGGCCGCATCGGCACCGCGTCAAGCCATTGGTGGCCGAACATGGGCCGGTATCCCCGCGGTCGCCCTCGCAGGACCGCCTCGACCCCGCCGGCCCCGGTACGCGTGGCCAGAAGCTGTCCGGGCCAGCTCGGTGTGCGGGTCACGAGCGTCGTGAGCAGCCGGCCACCGGGCGCGAGCTGGTGCACCCATGCCTCGGGGACACGGGGGACGCCGATGCCGGAGTGGATCCGGTCGTACGGAGCCCGCGCCTCCTGGCCGTCGAGGGCGTCGCCCACCGCAACGGCCGCGCCGCTGCCCAGGCAGTCCAGGTTCTGCTGGGCGAAGGCGGCCATGTGCCCGTCCCGCTCCACCCCGAAGGCGAGTCCGGGACCCGTGATGGCGGCGGCCAGCGCGAGGGAGATGCCCGGCCCGGTCCCGAGCTCCAGATACCGCTGTCCGGTGCTGAGTTCGAGGGCTTGGAGGGCTTCGACGGTGGCGGGGAGGTACGTGGACATGGACGTCATGTGTCCGCCGGTCACCGGCCCGCGGGCAAGAGCGTCAAGGGGCTCGCCGTCGCGTTGGAGCAGAACCGACTCGCCGCTGTGGATCAGGTCGAGCCACTCCTGGCGATCCTCGGGATGGGAGCCGTCGAGGAGGCGCCAGTCGATCGGTTCCGTACCGGGGCCGCTGACCCGCACGTACGCGTGAGGAAGCAGGACTTCACGCGGCAGACGAAGCAGCGCGTCGCGCAGCGGCATGTCGCTCAGGACACCGTCCGTCGAGAGCCGGTCGACCATGGCGGAGCGGGCGCGGTACGCACCCTCCGGCCCGGTCACCGCTCCCACCCCAGCTCGCTGTAGGCCCGGCCGGCCGTGATGCCCTCGATCGCGGTCCGTGCGTAGGGAACGATCGGCTCGGGCAGGTCCTTGGCGCTCCACCACTGCCAGGCCATGCACTTGTCCGGCTCTCTCAGTTCGGGCGTGCCCTCCCAATTCCGGGCGCGGAAGAACAGACCGATCCGGGGCTGGGCGCCTGGCCGGTTGACCATGTGGACGGTGTGCACGAGTTCCACGTCCGCCGGGTCGATCACGAGCCCCGCCTCCTCGTACGCCTCCCGCACAAGGCAGGCGGTCGCCGATTCCGCCTCGCAGTGGCCCGCGAGCAGGTGCCAGATGCTGCCTGCGAAGGCGGAGTCCGGGTGGCGCAGCCCCAGCAGGACCTGGCCGTCGCGTTCCAGGTAGAGGTGGACGCCGACCACGTTCAAAACGGTCCCCGGTGGCGCCCCGGCCCGGGCGGCCCCCGCCGCGCCCGCCGGGGGGACCACCGCCGCCGGGGGATGTTCGGCGGCGTGCCGCTGCAGGAGTTTCCTGGTCGAGGACGTCATCGTCATGTACGGGAACTTCTCGGGGCGCACCCAGGCGACCATCACGCCCTCGGTGAGCGGCAGACGGGCCGGCTCCCCGTTCCACCGGCCGGTGAAGACCTGTACGGGCACGGGCGTCCCGTGCATGCCGGTGACCCACTCGATCGCGTACGGCTCCAGGCCGGCGACGGTGAGCTCGGCCTCCTCGCGCAACTCCCTGCGAACGGTGTCGAGCAGGGTCCGGTCCTGCCGCTCCCGGCCTCCGCCGAGGAGCGACCAGCACCCCGGCTCCCAGATCCACGGCTTGTTGGCGTCCCTCAGGTGCAGCAGGTACCGGCCGTGGCCGTCGTGGATGATCGCGGACGCGTTCAACGGTTCCGGCCGCCCGTCGAGGCCGTCTGCCTCGGCGGCCAGCAGCTTGGCCCGCAGCGTCGGGGAGCGCACGTCGGCGTACGGGAGCCACTGGGCTCCGGCGACCTCCTCGTCCTGCAGAGTGAGCGCAGGCGGTTGTCCGGTGGTGAGGTAGAACGCGAAGCGGACATCGAAGTGCTGGTGAGCGGGCTCGCCCTTGGCCGGGTCGGGATCGATGTCGTGCACGTCGACATCGATCGGCTCGTCGACGAACTGCGGGGTCAGGCACAGGTCGCCGGGGTGCAGCCCAGCCTCTTCACACACCTCCCGCACGGCCGCGGCCAGGAGCGCACGGTCACCCGCCTCGATGTGGCCGCCGGGGCAAAGGAGCAGCCCCGTCGCCCGATGGCCGATGTGGAGCACCCGGCGGTCGCGGTCGATGACTACGGCGCTGCAGGTCAGGTGGCCGGGCAGCGTGGCTCGGCTGGTCGGTTCCTCGGTGCTGTCGAGGACAGCCAGCAGCCCTTCGAGGGAGGGGCGTTCCCCGGCATGCCGGCTGAGGTAGGTCTGGATGGTGTCTCGGATATCAGAGCGGGAGGGCGGCACGGGATCACCTCGGGACGTGTGGGAGCGGGGTGTACGGGCTGGGAGGGAGGGGCGTGTCTGCCGGCGGGCTCGCCGATGTCATCGCGTTGTGGGCGCGTGCCGCGACCGGCACCGGCATTCCGCCAGCGGCCTCGACGAGGTCACCGTCCAGGGTCCGCCGCGCCACCGGCACCGGAAGCGGCCGAGCCGCGCGATCTGGGCGGGCTCCAGCGCCCGGCGCTGCGGTCCGGATCGGTGCGGGGCGGGCGGGCCTTCGCGAACCGCCGTCCGTCGTAGGCGTCCCGGGCCAGGTTGTTGCGGGGCGCGGCTCCTGCAGGGCCTTCGTCGACCGCGGCCGGGATGGTCCGGGGGAACAGCGGCATCATCCCCGCCACGCCCGTCACGTCCGACTCGGCGCCGTTCATCGCCGCACCCCCGGCCGGCCGTCCGCGTCGGCCGGCAAGTGGCGCGGAGCCCGGGTGTCCGACTGCAGTCGCTTCTCGTTCCGGCGCCCGAGATCGGGCGCGCCGAGGGGCAGCGGCCCGCCCGGGTCCGGGCGTGCTTCGCGACGTGGAACGCAGCGCCGCCGGTGGACGTGCGGGCTCTGGTCCCCCGGCAGCGGGTTTTCCGTCTTCAGCGGCGCGTGGAACGCCTCCGCTGCGGGGCCCAGGGGCACGATGTCGTGCCGGGGCGAGGCCGCCGCTCCATCGTCCGGCCCGGTGGGCTCGGCGCCATGGCATCCGGTGCGGGACACGGCGGCGTCCCCGAGGCCCCGGCCGCGCATCGGGCAGCCGGTGCCCCGGCGGTGGCTGGTGAGGTTCTCCGGCCGGGCTCCGTGCGGCGCGGGCGCGGGACGGGGGTGCGCGGGGGCGGGCATCACGCTGCCTCCCCGGCCTCGGCGCGGTACCCGGCGGCCTGGAGGGTGAACATGGCGGCGTACTCGCCGCCGAGGGCCATCAGCTCCTGGTGGGTGCCGCTCTCGATGATCCGGCCGCCGTCGAAGACGAAGATGCGGTCGCAGGCGACGACGCTCGCCAGGCGATGGGAGATCAGCACCGTGATCCGGTCGGGGCGCGAGTTGTCCCGCAGGACCGCCTCGTACACGGCGTGCTCGGCGCGGGGGTCCATGCTGGCGGTCGGTTCATCCAGCAGCAGGACGGGAGCGTTCTTGTACAGGCCGCGGGCGACGGCGACCTTCGCCCACTGGCCGGCCGACAGTTCCTGGCCGCCGCGGAACCGCTTGGACAGCAGCGCCTCCCATCGGCCGGGCAGCCCGGCGATGACCTGCTCGGCACCGGAGGCCCGCGCGGCGTCCAGCGCCCGCCGGGGGTCCGCCTCGGTGAGGGTGCCTCGCGAGACCGTCAGATTGGCCAGCGCGCTGAACGGAAACCGCACCGGGTCCTGGAGCACGCAGCCCACCCGGGCCTGCAACGACTCGGCGTCCATGTCGAGCACGTTCACGCCGTCCCAGGTGACTGTGCCGCCTGCCCGGGGTTCGTACAGCCCTGCGAGCAGCCGCGCGCAGGTGGACTTCCCGCTGCCGTTGGCGCCGACGAACGCGACTGTCTGTCCGGCGTGCAGCGTCATGGAGATGCCGTTCAGCGCCGGGGTGTCCTTGCCCGGGTAGGCGAAGGACACGTCGCGCAGCGAGATGGTCTTCACCGTATCGGGGGCGGGCGGCCCGCTGCGGCGCGGCTGGAGGGTGCGGCAGCGTTCCTGGAAGGCGAGCAGGTCGTCCACCCACATGGCGTGCTCGTAGACCAGGTGCGAGACGTCGACGAGCCGGGTCAGCGAGGACTGGGCGGTCTGGATGGCGAGGACCGCGCCCGCGCCCGCGGCCAGCGGCAGCCAGCCCGCGATCAGCATGGCGCCGAGCGCCACGTAGGTGATGCCTGTCCCGATCCCCCCGACGGCCCGGCCCGCCAGGGCCAACCGGGCCGAGCTCACGCCCAGGCGGGTGTCCTCCTCGGCGATCCGTGTCGTCAGCCGGTAGTGCTCCTCGAGCAGCGCGCCCTGGGCGGTGTCCGAGCGGAGTTCGGCGGCGGCGTCGCGCTCCAGCAGGAGCCAGGAGAAGATGCGCACCCTGCGCTGCAGGGTGTTCCACCGCTTGAAGGAGTGGAAGCGCGCGCGGGCGCTGCGAACGGCCGCCGCGCCGACCGGCAGCACCGACAGCAGGAGCAGCGGCAGCAGGGCCGGGTGGAGGACGCCCAGGACGCCGGCGGTACCCACGAGTCCGAGCAGTGCCGCGGCCAGGGAGACGACCTGGCCGACGATCTGCCGGGCGTAGAACAGGCCGCGATCGTTGGCCCGGTACGCCTCGTCGTGCCAGTCGGCGTCGTCGACGACCTCCAGCCGCACATGAGCGGTCAGGGTGAGGAACTCCCTCTCCAGCGCGGTGCGGATCTTCGGGGTCACCCGGGCCTGCGCGACGGCGACCCCCGCTTCCAACAGCGCCCGGGCGGACAGAAGGGCGACGACGACCAGGAGTTGGGGGATGGCCCCGCGCACCCGGTCCGGGGTGGGCCCCTCGGCGAACAGCTCCCTCAGCACCGCGACCGAGGCCATGAGCCCGAAGGCCGTCATGGCGACCGACGCCAGCTGCAGGACCACGACCGAGATGGTTGCGGTCCGGTCCGCAGCCCAGGCCAGCCGGCCGATCTGGTGCACGATCCGCGGCAGCCGAGCGAGGATCTGCCCCACCGTGGCCTTGGACGCGGCGCCGTCGTACACGGACCAGTACGCCTCCTCCAGGCCGTCCGCGATGTCACCGTCGTGCGGCCCGCCGGGCACGGCGGCGGGCGGCAGCGGAAGCTCCGCACCGCGCGGGCCGGGCACCGCACCCTGGCCGGTGCTGTCCGCGTCACTTCCGCTGATCACGCCCCGCACCTCGTATCCGGTCGTTCCGAGCGGCGCGTACGGACGTCGGACGGCCGGGTTCCGGAGGCCGGCGTGGTGAGCGGGGACCGCAGCCGCTGTTCGAATCCGGAGCGATGGGCGGGAGTGGGAGCAGGTTGCACGGTGTCCTCCGTCTGGTCGGTTGGTTGGCACTGGTGCTCTAAGAACGCGCGGGACCCGTAGCCGTAACGGCCCCGGACGGGCGAATGTCTCGAACGTGAATGCGGTCTCGGCGTCCCGGGCAAGGGCCGCCTGCCTGGTCGGTCTTTAATCCACACGTTCGAGTGATTGGCGATGTGCGGCACCCGATCAGGGGCTTGCGCGGTCCCTCCGCGGAATTCATGCGGAAAGCGCGCGGCCGGGTGGTCCAGCGGCCGGTGCCGTCGCCCCGGCTGTCCGTACCCGAGCGTGTTCCCCGGCCCGGAGAGTCACCGTCGGGAGCCGCGCCGGCCGGGGCGAGGCCCGCCGCGCCGTGCCGTTTCAACCCGCTGACCTGGGCAGTCGTCACCCAATTGGCGTTGACCCGCGCCCCGGCCACCCGCGATAGTTGCGCGTCCGGCCGTCGCCGGTCGCTTCACAGGGTGGGGGTTTCCATGCAGGACACCGGGCACACGAACACGCCCGACACGGCACAGCCGGCAGGGCCGGAGGCAAAGCAGCGGTCACCGGAGGCCGCCGCCGCGCTGGAAGCCGTACGGGACGCGCTCACGGCGAAGCGCCGGGGCGAGGCACGCGAGCGGGCCACCGCCGCACTGGAGCAGTACGGCCCCGACCCGGACCTCTACGCACTGCTGGGGCGGGCGCACGTCGCCGAGGACGAGGACGACCACGACGACGAGGCCGAGCGCGTCTACCGCCGGGGCCTCGACGTCTTCCCCGACCATCTGGACCTGCTCGCCGCGTACGCCGAACTCTGCCGGGCCGCCGACGGACTGGAGCGCCCCGGCCGCGCCGCCCGCGCCGCCCAGCTCATCGCGCGGATCGAGGAACTGGCCCCCGGCTCGCCGCAGGCCCAGCGCCTCCGCGACCCGGTTCCGCTCTGGGCGGCACAGGGCCAGGCACCCCAGCCCTCCCCCACCCACACCCAGCGCCACGACGTCCGGCAGGCCCTCGCCACCGCCCCCGGCCTGGCCGAGGCGGCCCGCCTCGCCGAGGAGGAGGCGGGGCAGCACCCGCACAGCCTGCGCCTGGCCATCCGCGCCGAGACGCTCACCGCTTTCACCCGGCCCGGCCGGCCGCTCCTCCTGTGGCTGATCAGGGCGCCCTGTCTGAGTGTGCTCGCCGTCCTGGCGGCGGGCGCCCTGACACTGCTCCTCGACGCGTCGGCACGCTGGTCGGTATGGGCGGCTGCCGGCGCCGTGCTGGCCCTCCTCCCGTACCGGCTGCTCACCGTGCTGGAGAGCGGCGCCCGCATCCGTGCCACGGACCGCGTCCTGCCGCTCCCGGCGAACACACCGGAACCTCCGAGCCCGCTCTCCCCGCCCGCCGCGCCGGGGCTGCGCGACTTCGCGGTGCTCGGCGCGGCGCTCACCCTCGCTGTGTTCGCGCTGGTCTCGCCGATGGCCCTCAAGTCCCTGCCGGCCGAGCCCGAGGACTACCCGCACTACACGGTCGCGCCGCCGCAGGAGTTCCGGGGTGAGCCGCTGGCCTCCGCCGTACCGGTGGTGGCCGGGGTCGGCTCCGATCTGGCGTCGCTGTGGACGGAGTCCCTGGACGTCGAGGGCGCGTTCGCCTACCTCTACGGCGACCTGTCGGTCCTGGGCAACATGAGTGGCCCGGACGCCATCATCGTCGGTGCGACGGGTGACTTCCGGGGCACCCCCGACGAGGCCCTCAAGGGATACGAGTTGGGGCTGTCGGAGTCGGACTCGACGATCAACGAGATCTGGCAGCCGGACGCCGGTCCGGGCGGGGGCAGGCTCCGCTGCGTCTCGTACGCGGACGACAGGGAGGCTCCCGGCGCACGTGTGGCGTGCAGTTGGGTGGACGACGGCAGTTACGGAACGGTCGTCATGAACGAACGCCTCGACCACGACGCCGCCGCGGAGGCCGCCCGCACGGCGCGGGACGCGGTGCTGCACGGCGGCGTACGTATCCGGGGTGTGTCCGCACTGTCAGTCGGGGAGCCCTGGTCGCAGGCAGGCGATGGCGACCAGGGCCCGGTGGTGACGGGCTCGTCCTGAAGCAGCGTTCGGTGACGTTGCGGCGCCGGTAGACCTCAGGGTCGGGACGGCAGTGGGCCCGCGCGCTCGCCGAGCCGACGCAGACGATCGGCCAGTCGACTTCGCCGATCGCCTCCGAGTGCTGCTGGACGTGATCGGTGCCCGGCCTCTCACAGGCCGGTGACCCGCACCGGCACGGTGAGGACCCGGTCGAAGCCCAGGACCCGCTCAGGGCCTTCGAGGACGAAGGACCCGCGCAGCGGGAGGTCCGCACTCGACCGTCCGACCTCGGCGTGGATCAGGCCGGGCTCCACCCTGCGGCGCAGGTCCTGTCCGGTGAAGGAGACCCGGTCGGCGTGGACGGTGAACCGGACCCTCGCGGCGTGTCCCGGTTCGAGCCGTACCCGCGCCCAGCCGGCCAGCCAGCGTATGGGCCGCGCTGCCGAGGCCACCGGGTCGGAGAGGTACAGCTGGACCAGTTCGGTGCCGGCCCGGAGCCCTGCGTTGCGCACGGTCACGGCGATGCGCACCGTTCCGTCGGTGGGGATGATGTCAGCGTCCACCGCCAAGTCCTCGTAGGCGAAGGTGGTCCACGTCAGGCCGTGCCCGAACGGGTACAGCGGGGTGGGATCGGCGCCGCTGACCTCGGTGGGGCCGCCCGGCTGCGGATGCAGATAGGTCCCCAGCGCGGCGCCTGTGTTGCCCGGCATGCTCACCGGGAGCCGGCCCGACGGCTCCACCCGGCCGGACAGCACCCCCGCGATGGCCGTGGCCCCTTCCTCGCCGGGGAAGAACGCCTGGACGACGGCTGCCGCGCGCCCGGCCAGGTCGCCCAAGGCGTAGGGGCGTCCGGAGACCAGCACGACAACCGTGGGCGTGCCGGTGTCCAGGACCGCCCGGGCGAGTTCCGCCTGCCGGCCGGGCAGTGCCAGGGTCTGCGCGTCGCACCCCTCGCCGGAGGTGCCCAGACCGAACAGCCCGGCCCGGTCGCCGATCGCCAGCACGCACACGTCGGCGTCGCGCGCGGCGGCCACGGCGGCAGCGATGTCCGCGTCCTCCAGCGCGTCGACCCGCCCGGCGGGGGCGACCCGGATCTTCGCGTCGGGCAGCTCCGCGGCCAGCGCGGCGGACAGGGTGGGCACCGCCACGCCGAGTTCCAGGCCGACGCGCGCCGCCATCTCCTCCATGTGGTCGAGGGAGTTGTGGTTGGCGAACGCGTAGCAGCCGAGCATGGCCAGTGGGTCGTCCGCCAGGGGGCCGGTCAGCGCGACGGAGCCGCCGTCGAGGGGCAGTGTGCCGTCGTTGGCCAGCAGCACCACCGACTCCTCGGCCAGCCTGCGCGCCAGTGCCCGGTGCTCGGGCGAATCCAACGCGTCGGGCGCGGGGATCGGCAGTGCGGCGAGCTCGCTCTCCCACGTCTCGTCCAGCAGCCCGAGCTCGCATTTGAGGGTCAGCACGCGGGATGCCGCCCGGTCCACCTGTTCCTCGGGCACCGTGCCCTGGCGCACCTGCTCGATCAGCGGCTGCCCGAAGCAGTGCGTCGTCGGCAGTTCCGTGTCGACGCCGGCCCGGAGCGCCAAGGCGGCGGCGTGGCCGGCCGAATCTGCCGCCCGCTGCATGTACTTGAGGTTCCAGACCGCGAAGTAGTCGGCCACCGCGAGGCCGGTGAAGCCCAGTTGGTGGCGGAGAACATCCGTCAGCAGGTACGGGTCCGCGGTGGTGGGGAGACCGTCCACGGCGGTCTGCGCGACCATGACGGCACGGGCCCCGCCGTCGCGGAGCACCGCCACGAAGGGTTCCAGGATGACGTCGGCGAACTCGCGGGGACCGCAGGTGACGGGAGCCATGTTCCGCCCGGCCACCGATGCGGAGTACCCGGCGAAGTGCTTCACCGTGGCCACCACGCCCGCTTTCTCCAGACCGCGGACGTAGGCGGTGCCCACGGTGGCGACCAGGTGGGGGTCGTCGCCGATGGTCTCCTCGGTGCACCCCCACCGGTAGTCGCGCGTCACGTCGAGGACCGGGGCCAGACCCATGTGGATACCGGACCTGCGCATGCTCTCCCCGATGGCCGTCGCCATCTCCTCCACCAGCTCGGGATCGAAGGACGCGCCCCAGGCCAGCGGGGTGGGGAAGACGGTGGCCGTCCACGACAGCAGCCCGGTGAGGCACTCCTCGTGCACCAGCGCCGGTATGCCGAACCGGTTCGCCGCGACGACGGTTCGCTGCAGCAGGCGCAGCCGTTCGAGTCCGGCCGCCGGCGTCACGGGTTCGGTGCCGTAGACCCGCGTGAGCTGTCCCAGGCCGGCCGTCGCCGCCTCCGCGAGCTGTGGGGGCATCGGGTCCGTGGCCCAGTCCGGCAGGGGCAGTACCGGCTCCCCGGGGCGCAGCGGCGCCGACCAGTACGAGCCGAGCTGCCCGATCTTCTCTTCCAGGGTCATCCGGCGCAGCAGGTCGGCCACCCGGTCGCTCACCGGCGAGGACGGATTCCGCCATATCTGCTGATCCAGCCCGTCGGCCCCGCTCTGTGCGATCCGTTCGGTCATTGGTCTCTTCCTCTCATTCAGTACACGCCGAGTTCTCCTTGCGGCACGGGGCGAGCCGGGTGCCGCAACGTGCCGCGTACGGGTCTCGGCCCGGGTGTCGCCGTGGCTGCTATCGGCGGCGACGGCTGAGGGGCTCCTCGGCGAGAAGCAGAACGAGACCGGCGGCGGCGAGAACCGCACCGGTGACGACGGTGGAGTGCGGGCCGTGTGCGTCCAGGAGGCGGCCTCCGAGGAAGGAGCCGGCGGCGATGCCGGCTTGGAAAGCAGCGGAACCGGCCGCGGAGGCTACGTCCACGTTGCCCGGGGCGATGCGCAGGATGCGGCTGGTGAGAGCGGTGATCATGCCGGACAGGGACAGGGAGAGCAGGGCGACCGCTGTTACGGCGGCGACGGGATGGGAACCGGCGGCCACCAGCAGCGCAAGGGCGGCGGTCACGAGTGTCACCGACCCGGTCATGGTGGCGCGGGTACTGCGGTCCGCCAGCACACCGGACCCGCTCGTGCCGATCACGCCCGCCACCCCGCCCACCGCGAGCACGGCGCCGACGGAGTGCGAGGACATCCCGGCCACGCGCGTGAGGAAGACGGTGACGTACGTGTAGAAGGTGAAGAACCCCGCGACGACGACCGCTGTCACCGTCACCAGCAGGGCGAAACGGATGCCGCTGGGCTCGGGGGCGGTGGCAGCCGGATTGTCTTCGGCCGAGGCCGACGGCAACAGGGTCACCACGACGGTCCCCGCGATCAGACCCAGGACGCTCATCACCAGGAACGGCACCCGCCAGTCGGTCTGCTGTCCGAGCCAGGTCCCGGTCGGCACACCCGCCACCTGGGCCAGCGAGGACCCACTGAACAGTGCGGCCACCACCTTCGCCCGCACCCGTTCGGGAAACATGCCCGCGGCGGCCGAGGCGACCACCGACCACATCACCGCATGGGTCAGCGCGATCAGAATGCGCGCCCCCAGCAGGATGCCGTACCCGGGGGTCACACCGCCCAGGAGCGTGGCCGCGGTGAAGACGCTCAGCAGCACGGCCAGCAGACGCCGGCGCGGAACCCGCCGGGTCAGGGCGGTCAACGGCACGGCTGTCGCCATCACCACCAGCCCGTAACCGGTCACCAGGAGTCCCACCGACGACAGCGACACCCCCAGCCCGTGCGCGATCTGGGGCAGCAGCCCCACCGGCAGGGTCTCCACCGTGGCGAACGCGAACAGCGCGACCGACAGCGCCGCCACCGCGACGACCGCTCGCCCCCGGGTGACCTCCCCGGACTCCTTCGCCACTGATTCCGGCAAAGTCACATCCATTGTCGCAACAGGCCCTTTCGCAAGTTTTCGCTCGATGCCGTCGCGAATCCCGACGGCGCGGAAGCCTCGTACGCCGCTTCCGCCCGGCTCCGGATCTCCATGCTCTGCGCGGGGGCGGACCCCGGGGCGCGGGCAGCGGCCGGCCGGCCCCGTCTCAGCTCAGCGCGACGTACTTCACCTTGCCCGAGGGTGTCCTCGGCAGGCGGTGCACCGCGTGCAGCTTCAGGCAGCCCCGAGGAACGCCCAGGCCGGCCGAGCCCAGCGAACGCAGCCGGCCGAGGCGGTCCGCGTCTCCCTCGACGTAGATGTGGACCTCGTCGGGCTTGGCGAGCACCGCGGCCACGGTGGTGCCGTCGAGGGCGGTCATCGCCGCGGCTTCGACGGCGTCGAGGCCGACCCGCTCGCCCAGGACCTTGACCTGCCGGTCCAGCCGGCCTTCGAGGTACAGGACGCCGTCCTCCATCCGACCCACGTCGCCGGTCCGCAGTTCGCCTCCCGTGAGGTCGGGCAGCGCCAGATCATCACGGGCGCGCGCGTAGCCGAGCATCACGTTGGGGCCCGTGTAGTGGACCTCGCCGCGCTGCCCGGGGGCGAGTTCGGCACCGTCCCTGCCGCGGATCTCGATCCGTCCGCCCGGTATGGCAGCCCCCACGCTCCCCTCGCGTACGGCGGCCAGCGCCGGGTCCAGGCAGGTCATCCGTGCGGTCGCCTCGGTCTGCCCGTACATGTAGAACACCGGCGTCCGCGGGCCCGCCGCAGCCCGCAGCCGCCGCAGGGAGGGGGCGGACAGAGGACCGCCCGCAACGAGGACGGCGCGCAGCGAGGACAGCCTCGCCCGCGCCTGCGGGTCCCCCAGCACGAACGGGACCGTGGAGGGGACCATGCCGATGGTGGTCACTCCGAGGCGCCGGGCGTCCGTCCAGAAGCGGCCGGTCGTGGGTGACGCCGTGGTGAGGGCGACGGCGGCGCCGGCCGCCAGGTGGGAGTTGAACACGGACAGCCCGAAGCTGTAGTCCAGGCGCAGGGACGTCGCCGCGACGTCGGTCGGGCGGATGCCTGTCGCCCGGCCGATGCTGTGGGCGTTGCTCGACAGGTTGCCGTAGGAGAGCCGCACCAGCTTGCCCTCCGACATGGAGCCGGACGTCCGTGCCACCAGGGCGAGTTCGGGCGAGGGCTCGGTCGCGCGGGCCGGGGCCACGCGGCGCGCGGGCCCGATGTGCGGGACGTTCTCGGCCTCGCGCCGGTAGTCCGCGGACGTTTCCGTGGCCCGTACGCAGGACGGGCCGAGGACGACGTCGGGCCGCATCCGCTCGATGGACGCCGGCAGGTCGCCGAGTCCTGCGGTCTCCACGAGCATCACAGCGTGGCCGGCCCGGAGAGCGGCCAGGTAGGCGAGCGCCCCCGCCGCGGAGCGGGGGTTCTCGACCATCACGAGTTTCTTCGCGTCGTCGCCCAGGAACCGGGCGATGTCGTCGCAGATCTCGCGGGCCCGGCCACGCGTGAGAGTCCGGGCGCCGTCGAGGAGGGCCGGCGCGTCCTTGCCGCCGGCCAGCAGGTCGAAGGCGCTCGGCGTCATCGTTCCGCCTCGATGTCGTCGGCGAGCTGCGCCATGGATTTGGCGCGGAAGATGTCCACGGGATCGATCTCCACGCCCCACATGTCTGCGATGGCCTCGCTCAGCTCCAGGCAGAGCAACGAGTCTCCGCCCAGGTCCCAGATGCTGTCGGTCGTGCTGAGCACCACGTCCTCGGGCAGGGTGAGCGCGATCCGCTCCAACAACCCCGATTCCACGGTCCCCTCGGGGGCCCTGGTCCGGTGGAAGGCACCAGCCGCGACCGCGTCGTCGCTGATCGCCTCGGCGTTGGTGGCCTTGCCCGTGTGGAGGACGGTGAACACCAGCCGGCGCGCGTCCGTCGCCAGGAGCGCGCTGAGCCGCGCCCGTACCTCGGGAACGGAAATGAAGGAGCTCGTGGTCACGGCTGCGACATGGTCGCCCTCCGGGGTGACACGGTAGATCCCCGCACAGTCCGGGCTGTCAGGGATGTGCTGCGTGGTCATTGCCCCTCCTGGAAGTGTTTGTGCACCATGTCCGCGAGCAGGGTGCGGTTGACCTTTCCGGCCGCTGATCGGGGGATCGCGTCGACTGTCACGATCCGGCGCGGAACGGCGGCGGGCGGCAGGACCCCGCGCAGGTGCCTGGCGAGCCCGGTCAGCCGGTCCTCGGCCCCCTGGCCGTCGGCCACCACGAAGCACACGACACGGTGCCCGGTCACCCGGTTGGGGATGCCGGCCGCTGCCGCGTCCCGGACCCAGGGGACGTCCATCAGCGCGTCCTCGACGTCGGTCGCCAGGACGGTCGTTCCGCCGACGGTGATCCGCAGCTGCGACCGGGGTTCGAGGTAGAGGTATCCGTCCGCGTCCAGGCGGCCCCGGTCCCCGATGCTGACGTATCCGGAGCCGCTCCACCGAACGGAGTCGCGGTGGCCCAGGTGCAGCGGACGCGCGCTCGTTCCGCACTGGAAGTAGACGTCGCCCGCCTCCCCCGGTGCGACGGCTGTGCCCGAGGGGTCCAGGACGGCCACGGACGTGTAGAAACCCCTGCCCACTGTTCCCGGCCGCGCCTCCCACTCGTCACCGCGGGCCACCGTGGTTCCGATCCCCTCGGACGCGCCGAACACCTCGTAGACGTGCTCGGGGCCGAGCGTCGCGTGCCAGAACCGCTTGACCGGCTCGGCACAGACCGCGCTCATGTGGACGAGGGTCCTGAGGTCGGGTGCGCCTCCGTCGCTCAGCCACTGGCGCTGCATCATGCGCATGTGCAGAGGTGTGACGAGGAGCCAGTTCACGCGGTGCCGCCGGACCTCGTGCAGCACGTGCGCCGGGTCGGGTTTCTCGAAGAGGTGGATCTCCGCCCGCTGGTTCAGCGCGTCCAGCAGCATGCTCAGGGTGGCCGCATGGCGGACGGACCCGGCCAGGCAGACGCGGAGTCCGGCCTTGAGCCCCACCGAGGAGGCCAGGCTCAGCCTGGGGTCCCGGCCCAGGGCCCCGCGCATGCTGGTGTTCACCGCGTACCGGGCGCGCCCGCTGGTGCCGCCGGTGCGCAGCAGCAGGGTGGACGGGGGCAGTGCGGCGCGGCCCTCGGACCCGCTCCAGGGCTGCCGCGGGTGCCCGAGCGTGTGGGAGGCCAGCCCCAGAGCGGCCAGTCGCTCGGCGGTCGACGGCGCACCGGTCTCGCCGTCCGGCACGACCACCGGATTCGGCAGCCCGAGCGCCGCGAGCAGTTCCGTCAGGTAGCGCCGGAACGGTGCCTGCCCGTCGGGGACGAGGCACAGGGTGTCGTCGCGGCCCACGGCCTGCCGGTATTCCTCGCGGAGCCGTGACACGTGTGCCCGCAGGCGCTCCGGCGACAGTGTCTGCGTACTGCCGTCGGCCAGGTGCAGGACGAGGCCGGCGGTCGGCAGCCACTCGGCGGCGGACGGTCGCGCGGTCCTGATGGCGGTCACTGCCGTCACCTCGCTTCCGGTTCGAGCATGAGCCGGTCGCGGTAGAAGGTGATGATTCCGACGGCCACGACGCCGATGACGATCGCGCAGGAGCCGAAGATGTGCCAGGACGTGTGTGACATCAGCAGGCCGGCAAGGGCCGCCCCGAGCGCCCGGCCGGTGCGTGTCACCATCCGGTACGCGGCGGTCGTGCGTCCCAGCAGATGCCCCGAGGTGACCAGTTGCCGGGCCGTGATCGAGATGGTGTTCCACATGAGTCCCACGCCGCCGCCGAGGACGAGGCAGCAGACGATGGGCAGCCAGTGGGACGTGAGCGCGGGCACGAGGAACCACACGGCCCAGCCCGCCAGGCTCATCGCCAGCGTGGTGCGCAGCGGGAACCTGCGGGTGATGGGCTGCACCACCTGGCTGCCGACGAGCGCCCCGGCCGCCCCGGCCAGGAGGAGGAACGAGTAGGTGAGGCTGGAGGCGCCCAGGCCGCTGTCGGAGAGCGCGAAGGCCGTGAAGGACGTCTCCCAGACGTACCAGACGGTGGAGACCGTGAAACTCAGCGAGGCCAGGGTCAGGAGCATGCGGTGGTGGTAGATCTGGTGGAATCCGCCCAGCCCTGCCGTCATCATCGTCCGCATCCGCATGGGCTCGTCCCGCAGCGCCGGGGTCCCCGGCAGTCCGAGGGTGACGAGCAGCGTGATCGCGGCGAAGACGGCCAGCGAAGCGGTGGCGAGGGACTGGCTCCACAGGAGCAGCCATCCGCCCACCAGCGGTCCGACGAAACCTCCGTAGAGCTGGGAGACTTTGGCGATCTCCGTGTTGGCGGAGACGAGCCGGCTGGAATCCGCCACGAGCTGCGGTACGAGCGCCTGGCGGGCGATCTCCGAGGCGACGCCACAACTGCTCAGCCCGAACGCCAGGACGGCGATGAGCTCGGGCATGGGGTTCCCGAACGCGCACAACACGGCGAGTACCGCGGCGAGTCCGGTCCGCGCGAACGCCGTGATCCTCAGCAGCCGCGTCCGGGACATGTGGTCCGCGAGGTATCCGACCGGCAGCGAGACCAGCGCCCACGGGGCTGTCACCGCGACGAAGACCGCAGCCACGCCGAGGTCGCCGGTGGACTGCTGGGCGAGGACGGGCAATACCAGGGTGAAGGCGCCGTCCTCCAGGCTCGATGCCGTGCTGATCCTGCGCAGAAGTCCGATGGGCGACTCCCGCTCAGCGGAGAAACTCATCACCATCCCCCTCGAGGGCCGATCGACGGTCCGACAGCCGGCGGGCGAGTGCCGCCAGTGCGGGCCGGTGGGTTTCGTGCTGGGGCGGATGCCGTTTCGCCCACGTCAGCGGGTCGTCGATGCGGCAGTCGTACGGCGGGCGGCCCCAGGGCGAGCGCCGCGTCAGGGGTTCGCTGGTGGCCAGCCGGGTCCTCAGCCTCAGGGCCGCACCGCGCCAGTGGGCGGACGGCACCCCGCCCTCCTCGACGACGTCTTCGAGCGCCTGGTGGACCAGCGCCAGGTTCATCCGCTCCGACGCCTCGGACGAGGTGAACGTGAGGGCCAGGACGCCGCTGCCGCGGAGGCCGGGCAGCAGGGCCAGCCGGACCCGGAACAGCGTCCCGGTGAGCCGGCCCGCGCGCATGAGGGGACTGGTGAAGTTGCCCGCGACGTACTCGCACAGGCACAGCCACGCGCACACGTCGTCCGCACAGACCACGTTCACCGGCGTGGTCGCGCTGACGTGGGACGGGCGGGAGACGAGGTCCATGGTCGTTCCCCAGCGGTTCACCCGAGTGGTGGGACGCGTCACCGGGGCCCCCCGGGAAGCACGGCCGTTTCGAGGCTCCGGGTGACGAGTGCGGCGTCGACGTCGGTGAAAGGGACGCCCATCCGTGCTCCGAGGAGCATCCACGCCGTCAGCCGGGAGCCTGCCGAGGGGGTGCCGATGCGTCTCTTCCATTCGTCCGACAGCTGTTCGCAGGCCCGGGCCAGGGTGTGGGGCTCGGTGGCGGAGCGGAGGGCGTTCCCGACGGACTGTTCCAGCGCGTCGGAGTCGGACCCCGGCGGCATGGGAACGGTGAGCACGGTCGGGGCGTCCTCGCTGAACCACTCGTCGAACAGGCCGTAGTGCGCGTTGACGCTCGGGTACCCGGTCGCCGCGGCAAGCGCCTCGCCGATCAGCCTGGCGGCGACCAGAGCGGCGCTCTGGCCGGGCAGACCGCCGTCCAGGACGGGGAGGACGACTTCCTTTCGCGGCGCCGGCCGGCCATCCCCTGCGGCAGTGGCGAAGGAGGCAGGCGCGACGGCGGGCCTGGTAGGCGGCAGCGGCCTGGGGCCCAGCAGCGACTGCACGTCCTCGGGGCGGACCAGCGCGGGGTCGGCGGCCACGGCGGCGGCGCATTGTTCCAGGCGGACGTGATCGGCGGCGAAGCCCTGCCAGACGTCCGCGTAGACGGCCAGACCGGCCAGTGCGGGGGCGACGACGGGGTCGTGGTCCGCGCCGATCGCCCCGCCCGGCACCGCGACGCACCAGCGCCACCGGTCGGACGCGGGGTCGAGACCGGTCTTCTCCAGCACCTCGTTGTGGATGATCTCTGCCTGCTGCCGGGCGGCGCCGCCCGGCCGGCGCCGGTCGACAAGGTGGGTGACGAGGATGTCAACGGCGCCCAGCAGGTGCTTCTGCGGCCCGCTGAGGCTCACGGTGAGGTGGTCGCGCCGCGTCTGCGCCTCCAGCAGGAATCCGCGCTCCTCCAACTGCGCGTACGGGTGGGCGCTTTCGTCCCTGGGCGCCATGAGCAGGTGTTCGGTGAAGTGGGCGAGGCCCGGCCGGCCGGCGCCTTCGGCGCGGAATCCCGCCGGGAAGCCCAGCGCGAATGCCCCGACGTCGCCTTTCTCCTCGTACCAGCCCAGCCCCGGCGCCGCCTCGTACACGCGGTTCATCTCAGCGCTCCGACAGGCTGATCAGGCCCCGCTGCGCGAGTTCGCACACCACTTCCAGGGCCTTGTCGACGCCGCTGGCGGAGACGAGTTCTCCGACGGCCATCGGCTCGGTCGCGCTCAGGCACTCCAGCACCCGGGCGTGCTGGTCCGCTCCGTCGGGCAGGACGGCGGCGAAGGACCGCCGGGCGAACAGCACGGGGGCGTCCGGCACCTCGGTGGCACCTTGTCCGGCGTAGGGGAGGTTCACGAACGACGGAGCCATCCCGCTGTGCAGCCGCTCCTCGACGAACGAGTGCACTTCGGCGTCGGTGAGTGCCTCTGCCTGCCCGGTGAGCGCCGCCGTCCGGGCCGCCGTATCGCCGGTGTCGACGGGGGCGAGCAGGCGCGCGTCGCGTGAGCCGTCGAGCGCCCACGCCAGCAGCTCGCGCAGGTTCGGCCGCGGGACGGCGAAGGTGATGTCCAGGGAGCCCTCGGCGTCGGTGGCGACGTCGTGCCGGGTCCCTTCGGGCAGGTACAGCACGTCGCCCCGGCACATGGTCAGGTCGGTGGCCCCGGTCCCGGTCCCCACCGTCCAGTGCTTCTTGCCGCTGCCCTGGACCACGAAGACGTCGTGGGTGTCCTGGTGCGCGCCGAACCCGGGGGCCCGGCGGAGCGACGCGTACAGGTTCGCCTGCACCCTGGCGGTGAAGATGCCGGAAAGGGCACGGGCGATCTGGTCGGCCCACGGGTCGATCAGGTCCAGCTGGTCGATGACGAGCGTCGCGCCGGTCGCGAGGGCGCGGTGTGCCGCCTCCGGGACGATCCGGTGGAAGGCACGGCCGCCGCCGGCCACGGCGACGCGGAAGAGGTCGCCGACCGGTACCTCGCCGCCGACGAGCCGGATCTGGTCGGGTCCCAGGTTGCCGTACTGCAGGGCCCTGTTGAGGTCGGCCCAGGTGCATGCGCCGGCCGAGGGCAGCGCGCCGGGCCTGTGGAACCACCGGCGCCCCATCGCCTCCGTCAGCTCGGTCCTGGAGAGGCCGAGAACCGGCTCGACTGCGTCGTCAGTGACGATCATTTCGGTGGCCCTCCTCGATGCGGCTGAAGGCGATGGTGGCGACGGGTATCTCGGATTCCGGTGTGCAGAGGAGGAGTTGGCTCATCGGGACGTCGGCGAACCCGCCGAGCACACAGGAGCCGATGGACGCGGCGCCGGCCACCAGACAGGCCGTCTGCGCGGCGGCACCGGACTCCACCAGGCCGTAGCGGAACCCCCGGGGGCCGTACTTGATCTGCAGCCGGTCCAGGGAGACCGTGAGGGCGAGCACCGCGCATGTGCGCGTCACCCAGCCGTCGCCGAAGAGGAGGCTCATGGTTTCCTCGGTCACAGCGGGGCGCAGCCGCGTCAGCTGGTGGCGGGCCACGCCGTAGCTGTAGACGCCCGGTTCCAGGCCGACGACGTTCCGCGCGATGACGTAGAACTCGCATCCCAGGCGTCCGCCGGCCGAGGGGTACGGCCGGTGCCAGTTGCCGGGGGTGTGCTGCTCCGGTGGCACGGAGTGCGTCGTGTACCAGAGGACCTGGGAGAGGTCGGCCAGCGGCATCTCCGCGAGGGGGCCGCGGCTGCTGACGCGGTGGGCGAGCCACTGTGAGCCGGGGCCCGCGGGCGGCTCCCCCGGGTCCGGAAGCACCAGGCTCTCCAGCCGAGGGAACGTCTTCTGGTTGTACGTGAACCACTCGTCGGGCCACTGGTCGACGGGCAGCATCACCCAGTCGGAGAGCATCGCCGCGTCGGCGTAGGTGGTCCGGTGAAAGTCGAGCGCCGAAGGAGCCGCTCCCTTGTCTGCCCTCATACTCACTTCCGTCAGGCATAGGGGTGCGGATCGGGTGACAGCGCACCCTGATCCGGAGCACCCAGAATCAGCTTCTGGTTCTCGTTGAAGAACATGGGTTGCAGGCGCGGGTGGACTACCTTGACGACGAAGACGCCGGCTTCGCGCAGGAGCGGTGTCGTGATGTCCGCCGCGTACCCCTGGTCCAGACAGCCGCTGGTGTAGGCGCCGTCGAGCGGGGTCGCGTCCCCGAAGAGGTAGTCGAGCTTCCGCGCGGTCTGCGGCTGCCCCCAGTAGACGACGCGGTCCTCGATCGTTTCGAGGCCGGCGATGTCCATCGCCGGCACATTCGTGAGGAAGTCCCGGGCCTGCCTGCGGGCGTGCAGCGCCTCGCTGATCGCTCCGCCGACGGCCTGCGCGAGCGTCTCGCCGCACGCGCTGCCCGTGGTGAGCGAGGGAAACCTGTCGGACGGGTCAACGGCGCAGCAGACCACGACCGGGAAGGGGTGCTCGGTCAGGCACGCGACCCGCAGCCGCAGCCCCAGCGCCCGTGCCTCCAGGCCCATCGACACGGCTCCCGGGTCGAGCGGCAGGCCGAGCCAGTCGACCTCCCGGCCGCCGAGCCGCAGGTAGTGGGAGAGCATCAGGGCGTGGCGCTCGAACGCCTCCCGTGTCGCGCGTGCCACCGCGTCGTCGAAGGAGAAGCCGGCAGCCGCGCCGTTGCTGCTCGGGTCCCACAGCATGGCCCGGTCGTCGGGCTCGTGGAACGGGCAGTAGACGAGTTGCGCCGGCACCAGGACGGCCTCGGCGGAGGGGGAGCCGATCCTGGTGGCGCTGCACCAGTGCATCGGCGACTGCCAGACCGGGGAGTCCTGCCACGGCGGGGGGAAGTCCTCGGCGGCGACGCAGGTGCCGAGCTCCGATGCGGTCCCGTACAGGAGGCCGTCGCTCGGCACCGTGCTCAGGCAGACCCGCTCGGCCGCCTCCATCAGCGCCTTGAGGCGGGCGAGTTCCCCTCGTCCGCGGCCACCGGTGGCCCGCGGGTTGGGGGCCGATCCCCAGGGGAGGTGGGCGTTGGGCGGCAGTTGGGCGACCCAGCCCTGTCCCCGCGGCTCGTCGTTGTAGAAGTCGTCGAGGGGGTCCAGCGTGGAGACGTGGCCGGCCCGCCCGAGGAGCAGCTCCTCCAACTGCCGCACCCGCTGCGGCAGGGGCACGTGGACGCCGCTCACCGCGCGCTTCCCTGGAAAACCGACTCCAGCAGCGCCGAGCACGTCTCGCAGCCGTCGATCTGGCCGACATTCCGGAAGCCGACGGTCCCGGAGGCGTGGTCGATACGGGCCAGCGCGCCCAGGGTCATGGGCAGGGCCTTGGTGTCGCGCGTGATCCGGTGCACCTCCCGGGCGACGGTGACGGCGACGAGCTTCGCCACGAGCCAGGGGACGTCGGCCGGATCGCCGGGCCCCTCCGCGCCGGCGGGCGCCGGCTCCGGGTCGAGAAGACCGCTGTAGCAGGCGCACTGCGGGCAGGCGGAGAATCCCGGGTTGGTCAGCGGGCCGACCGACGTGTGCCGCGCGTCGACGACGACGGGGAGCTGGAGGCCACCGCGCCGCGTCCAGTCGAGAGCATGCGGCAGGAGGTCGTCGACGCCGTCGGCGCCGACGACGGCCACGCACAGTGTCTTGCGTGCCGTGGCCGCGTCGTGCTCCGCCGTGCCGGGGCCCCCGCCGTCGAACAGCAGCGTCGTCAGCTCCGCCGCGATGGACGGATACGACGAGGAGGGGTGGAGACAGACGGTAGAGATCTCAACGGGAGGGAACGTCATCGGAGTACTCCATCGGCCTGACGTGCGCCCGGGGGGCGCCCGTGACGGTCTTCACCACACGAATCGAGGAGGTCGCGCAGCAGCTGACGCGGGCCGGCGGATACCTCTGGCCGGTGCTGCTCCGGGTCGAGGCGGGCGTTCACGATCTCGGCTTTCCGTCGCAGCGCCCCGAGGGCGGCTCCGGGCTCCTGCCGTTGCGCTGCCCGCGCGGTCACGGCGGCGTCGTCCGTCACCGCCGTCACGGTCACCGCCGCGTCGTCGGGCACGGGGTGCAGCGTGATGGCCTCGGCGATCCGCCGGACGGCCTCGACGGGAAGCTCTGCCAGCGGGGTCCAGTAGTTCCTGTCCAGCGCCCAGCAGATGGCGAGGTTGTGCACGAGGTCGAACGGCTCGAGCCAGGCGGCACTCCCGGAGGCGCGGTGTGCGGCGAGGACGTACTCCGGGACGTCGACGTGCAGGTGGCGCAGGCCGTCGCCGGGGACTCGCCGGCGCACGCTCGCCACCGTCTCCAGTGTCTCGAAGAAGTACGCGCAGCACGGCACGGACTTCAGCGAGGTGTGGCCCAGTGCCGAGAGCCACTCCTGCGAGGAGGCGGCGGGTGTGTCCATCGGGACACCCATCGCGGAGAAGGGCCGCCACCACTCCCGCGCGGCCCGCTGGTCGATCCTGGTGTGCGTACCGCCCTCGTCCACGGCCGCGAACACCTGGCTGAGAGCCTGACCCATCTGGTACAGACGTCCGTCGCTGCTCAGAAGTCCGTAGTCCGAGCGGTACGTCGAAAGGAACAGGCGCAGGCACCACCTGACGCGTTCGGCGGGCAGCCCGCGCCGCCAGGCCAGGGCGCAGACGGTGGCCAGGCCCCCGATCACCGGGGTGACGTGGAAGCCGTTGGCCCGGGCGGGGTCCTTGACCGCCTGTCCCAGGCGTACGGCGAATTCCGTTGCCAGCACCTGGGTGCGCAGAGCGGTGTCCAGGGGGACATCAGGCCGCGCGAAGAGCACGGGAGTCAGGAAGGCGGAAAGGTGCCCTCCGGCGAGGTAGTGCACCGAGTCGAAATCGGCGGAGATCCCGGCGAGCAGGTTCGCACGGGCCGCATGCGCGGCGGTTGAGCTTCTCCCGGTCCACCAGAGAGGGAACCCCACGGCGCCCGGCCGTACCGGAGGGCTTCCGGGGTGCCGGTCGGCTCCGCCGAGCAGTGTCCGGCCGATCAAGGCGCACAGCATGAAGTCGGCGGAAGCCGCCGCCGCGTCGGTCGTCAAGGCGGCAGGAACGTCGCAGCCGTCGGCGACGACGTCGATCCATGCGTCGACGGCCTCGCCGAAGTTCTCTCCATCAGGCGGCACGGTGTCCTCGTGATCAGGGTGTCGCGGTCGCACGTGAGCGTCGACCGTCCATTGCTGACGTCCAGGGGATGACGCAAGGCTTCGGCGCCGGAATTCCCGGCGCCGAAGCCTTGCGCGGCGAATGCCGCTTTTCGTGGGCCGATCAAACCGTGTGGCCTACAGATATGCCGGAGCGAAATCCGTGCACACCTGATGTCCGAAACGGTTTCCTTCGGCGCATTCAGCGCCCATTGTCACTGGACGCCGGAACCATCGCTTGCTGCACCATGCCGGGCCTACCTCTCGTAGAAAGAGCTTGCGCAAAGTGACGTCCCGAAAAAGACCTCCATACGGTCCAGTTCCGCGAACAGGTTTGTCAAGCACATTGACAAATCTGGCCAGGGTCACGCGACGACGATCAACCAACCCGTCATATCCGACATCTCAGGAGCTTCTCAGGAGATGTGGCCCTGCAAGTCACAGAATTTGACCAGCTTTCGGACTTCGGCATCAAAAAGAACTTCACCTCAAAAATGAAGTTATGCGCTGAAGACCGACCAGAACGCCGGTATGCCCGATGAAATACCCTCATCGAAACGGAAGCGCCCCCAGCCTCTCGGCCGGCCTCCGCCCACCGTCGGCACCGGTTCACGGAACGCATGCCGACGGCACGTAATCACGCGTCAAGATCAGCCACTGGGTCTGGACAGACCCAGCCCGGGCGGGTACAAATTCCCCTGGCGTTCCGGCGGAGGCAGTCCTTTTCGTCGGGAATCCGCTTACCACAGCCGCCTCCCCGGGCCGGTCGAACGAGCTGATGCACCAGGTCCGAAAAGGCTCTGAACCGTGTCCGGCCTTCACCCGAATCCACCGCATGACGGGCGAACACACTCACATGACATCGGGTGCAGGATGCCGGAAGACGATTAGGAAAAACGCTGCCAGGCAGGCTGGCGCCCGTTGGGTTTATGCACTCCGATTCGTGGTTTTCTGTGCTCTGCCGGTACGGAGGCCGGCATGCGCAGGCGCCATCCGCCTGGCACGAGGCCCTTGGCATGCGCCTGCGCGAGGAGGGGGCGGTGGGTTGTTCCGTGCTGGAGAGACAGGGAGCGTGATGACCGAGGCCCACACCGTCATAGAAGCGTCCGGACCGGACAGTGAGACCAGGAGCTACCCGCTCACCTGGGCGCAGGCGACCATGTGGGAATACGTGCTGGCGCTCGGGACACAGGCGCGGGACCTGAACCTGCCGCGGCGGCGGCTGCTCCGGACGCCGCGCGGCATCAGCCAGGTGCTCGCCTCGCTGACCGGGTTCTTCGCCGAGTGCGACGTGGCCCGTACGACCTCCGACGTAGCCCGGCGCGCCCAGGTGATCCGGCCGGCGGCCGCAGCGCCGGTCCGGGTTCTCCACTCCAGCGGGGCCCCGCGGCGGCGGCTGCGGACCTCGCCTCGGAGCTGGCCGGGGCCGCCTTTTCTCCCGGCACCGACCTGCCGGTCCGCTTCGGTCTGGTGGTCGACGGCGACGAGGTCCGCTCGCTGGCCGTCGCCTACTCCCATCTGGTGTTCGATGCCTTCAGCCACTCCCTGGTCTCCGGCTTCCTGGAACGCAGCCTGGAGGGGGCCGCCGTGGAGACCCCGCACGTTCGCGACCTGGTGCGCCGAGAGGCCACGGACCGCATGCGGGAACGCAGTGAAGCCGCGCTGTCCCAATGGTCGAGCGCCTTGTCCGCGCTGCCGCCGGGACGCGGTTTCCGGCTGCCCTCCGCGGGGTCGTACACGGAGTGGGCCCTGCACTCGCGGGAGGCCGCCGTGGCCGCTCAGACCGTCGCCACCCGCCACCGCGTGAACACGTCGAGCGTCCTGCTCGCGGCGCTGGGGGCCGCTCTGCGTTCGGTTCTCGCCGACCCCCCTGCCGCCCTGCTGCTGGTCGCCAGCAACCGGCACCACCCGGACCTCGCCGGGTTCCCCGGGATCGCCCTGCAGATCGGTCTGCACGTGATCCCGCCGGCGGGCGGGGAAGGCACCGTCCACGAGTACCTGCGGTCCACTCAGGACTCGGCGATCCGTGGCTACGCCAAAGCCCGGTACGACACCACACGTTGGCGCGAAACGCTTGTCGCGATGACGGAGCGGGGCACGGCTCCCGACCTCTCCTTCTACTTCAACGATGCGCGGAGGTCACGCGGCTGGGACGGTCTGGAGCACCGGGCCGAGGAGCTGGCCTCGTGGCAGCCCGGCGACGCGAACGTGACAGCCGTCGCCTCACACCGCATCAGGGACGCGACGATGTTCGCCTACGTGCTGGACGGCGGGCCCACCGCGCGCATCCATCTGGTCTGCGACGACGCCGTCATCCCTCCCGCACAGGCCGATGCGGTCCTGCGCGGCCTGGCGGAATACCTGGTCAGACGCGCTCTGGCCGGCTGACGCCGCAGCGGTGGCGTCCGAACCGGCTCCACCGCCCTCCCCCAGACACCCGCACGACAGCCCTTGACACCACTTCGGGAGAGAAGAACATGGCAAACGACGGAAGCAGGCACGCCGAGGCCCCGCTGGAGCCGTCTGGCGAAACGGTGGGCGTGGTCTTCGTCGGTTGCGGATACGCCGCCGACTTCTACGGCGCGACGATGCCCAACTACCAGCATGTGGAGGTCAAGGGCGCCTTCGATGTGGACGAGCAGCGCGCCGCCACGTTCGTCGCGGAGTACGGCGGGCGCGCCTTCAGCGACTTCGACGAAGTGCTGGGCGACCCGGACGTCGCGATCGTCGTCAACCTGACCCCGGTGTCACAGCACTACACCGTGAGCAAGGCGGCGCTGCTGGCCGGCAAGCACGTCTACTCGGAGAAGCCACTCGCCTCCAGCCTCCCGGAGGCGACGGAGCTCGTCGAGCTGGCCAGGGAGCGGGGGCTCCTGCTGTCGAGCGCCCCCTCGACCATTTTCAGCCAGGCCGCACAGACGCTGCTGCGAGCTGTTGGCGACGGCCTGATCGGCAAGCCGCTCCTCGCGCACGCTTCGCTCGACATGGGTGCTCTCGCCTTCATGCCCTACACCGAATGGCGCAGCCGACGGGGTGTGCCGTGGCCGTACCTGGACGAGGTCGCCAACGGCTGCGTGATGGAGCACGCGGGGTACCAACTCAGCTGGCTGGTCGCCATGTTCGGCCCGGTGGTGCGGATGGCAGCCCACACTTCCCTGCAACTCGCGGACAAGTGGCCGGGGAAGACCGAACTCGCACCTGATATCTCTTTGGGGTTCCTGGAGTTCGCGAGCGGCACCGTCTGCCGGCTCAGCATAGGCTGGGTCGCGCCGGCCGACTTGTCGCTCACCGTCGTCGGCGACCAAGGGGTCCTCACCGTGAGTGACGTGTGGCAGGCCTCCGCGCCGGTCATGCTGCAGCGCCACGCCAGGACGAGCGGCAAGACCAACGCGTATCTGCAGGAGGCGGAGCAGCTGCCCTTCGTCGTGCCGCCCGCGCAGCACCGGTACGACGACACCCATGACCTCACGGTCGGCGCGGGGGTCGCCGACATGGCCGCCGCGGCCCTCAAGGGCGAACAGCCCTTCCTGTCCGCGGATTTCTCCCTCCACGTGCTGGACGTCAGCCTCCGGCTCTCCGAGGGCCGCGGAGTCATGGAAGACGTGGCGCTGCCCGCCTGCGACGACAAGAAACTGACCCTCACCCCCGCCGTCCCGCGGACGGCGGCCAGGTGAGTGGGGAACCGTCCGCCGGTTCCTCGACTTCGGATGACCACACAGGAGGAGACGACATGGTCGGCCCGTTGGGGATCGGCGTGGTGGGTGCAGGCAACATCAGCGGCGAGTACCTGGAAACGCTGTCGAGGATGCCGAACGTGCGTCCCCTGCAGGTGGCCACGCGCAACCCGGAACACGCTCGGGCCGCGGTCGCACAGTTCCCGGGGGCACGTGCGACGAGCCTGACGGAGCTCTACGCCTCGGACGAGCTGGACCTCGTCCTCAACCTCACCACCCCTGAGGCTCACTTGGAGGTCTCCCTGGCCGCGATCGCCGCGGGCAAGCACGTGTACGGGGAGAAACCGCTCGCCATGACCACCGCCGAGGCCCGCTCGATCCTCGCCGCGGCCTCGGCGCAGGGCGTACGGGTGGGCTGCGCACCGGACACGGTCCTGGGCACCGGTATTCAGACGGCGCGGGTCTGCGTGGACAAGGGTGAGATCGGCACCCCGATCGCGGCGAGCGCCTTCATGACCACCCCGGGGCACGAACGCTGGCACCCGGACCCGGAGTTCTACTACCGGCCCGGGGGCGGACCGATCCTCGACATGGGCCCGTACTACCTGACCGCGCTGGTCCTCATCCTCGGCCCGGTGCGGCGCGTCACCGGCCTGTCCGTCACCCCGCGCCGGACTCGCACGATCGGCAGCGGCCCCCGAGCGGGCACCACGTTCCCCGTGGACGTGGCGACGCACGTCACCGGGGTGCTGGAGCACGAGGGCGGGGCACTGTCCACGCTCATGATGAGCTTCGACGTGTGGCAGAGCACGCTGCCCAAGATCGAGGTGTACGGCACGGAGGGCACGCTGTCGGTGCCCGACCCGAACAGCTTCACCGGGGACGTCCGCGTCTCCCACGACGGGGACTCCGCCTGGCGGACCCTGCCGGTGCTCGGCGGTTACGCGGGCGGGGCGCGGGGCATCGGCATCGCGGACATGGCGTACGCCATCGCGACGGACGGAGCGCATCGGGCGAGTGCCGATCTCGCCTATCACGTCCTCGACGTCATGGAGTCCCTGCTCGCGGCGACCGAGTCGGGAACCGCCCGCCGGGTGGACAGCGGCTTCCGGCGACCCGAAGCGGTCCCGGCGAACGCACAGCCGGAGATACCGCAGCCGGAGATACCGCAGCCGCGATGATGCCCGTGCCGCCCGGGCCTGGCGGGCCGAGCAGGGGTGAGCGCGCGGGGCCGTAGCCGGTTGGCCGGCCCCCCTGGGGTGCTGACGAACCGTCGGCACCCCAGGGGCGGTGGTCAGGCGACCGCGGTGAGCTGCCGCACCCACCGGTCGTCAACGGGGCTGAACAGCCGCATGGTCAGTACCCGCCCCGCCTCCGGCTCGGCGGCGTGCACCACGACGATGCGGCGGGGCGCGGTGCCCAGGTGGCCGAAGGTGCCCGGGCCCCATCCCGCGCCCAGAATGCCCTTGGGCAGGTCCCGCTGGAAGCCGAGGCCCCAGCTGCGCTCGCCGAGGTCGTACAGCTGTACCGGCGGTCCGGCGGCCACCAGCCGGCGGGCCGTCGCCTGCGACAACAGGGTGCCCCGGCCGCCGAGGGACGCCAGGAGATCCGCGTACAGCAGCCCCGCGTCCGCGGCCGTGGACACACCTGCCTGCCCGGGGTTCAGCTCGCCCAGACCACGCGCCTCGTCTTCGACCGGGACGAACCGCAGGTGTCCGTCGCGGCGGTGCAGCGCACCGTACGGCCGGCCCGGACGCGCCACGAGTGCCAGGTCACGAAGGCCGAGCGGCCGGGCGACCCGCTCCTCGACGACGTCCGCGAGGGGCCGGGCGTGGACCCGTTCGACGATCGCGCCGAGCACCGCGGACGTGCTCTGGGCGTTGTAGTGGGCTGGGCCCTGCCGGGGCGTGGCGGACGCGACGATGCGACGCCCCCGTTCGTCCAGGGACGGGCTGTCCCGGTGCAGGGAGGGGGGAAGCCTGACAGTGTGCCCGAGCAGGTCGGCGACGGTGACGGCGGCCATGGCCGGGGCGCAGTCGTCGAAGAAGCGGGCCAGCGGGTCCTGGAAACCGAGAAGCCCGTCTTGGGCAGCGAGTCCGGCGATGACCGCCAGCACCGGCTTGTTGGCGCAGTACAGCCGTCCGGCCACCTCGTCGGCGCCGGCCCCGGCAACCGCCTGGCCCACCGCGAAACGGTGGGTCTCGCCGCGATGCCGGTGGAAGACCTGGCCGCCGAGAAGAATTCGGCGCTCCACCAGCTGCTCCAGCATCCGGCGGATGCGCGCCGGGGCCTCGGACGCACTCACAGCACAGCCCCCGCGAGGGAGTGGCCACGCGGTGAACGGGGCGGCCGAAGCCTTTCGTCGGAGGCGGCCCGGGAACGCGGCCGAGCCCGGGCACGGCCTTCCTTCCTGAGACGCGCAGACCCCACCACCAGGTGTTCCACCCTGTCTCCGATCTCCGATCTCCGGACGAGCCGGAGGGCACCTTACCGGGGGTCGCCTCGGGATGTCCCTCCCCGATGCCCTACCGCAGTTCCCGGCTCGGTGGCGGGCGGGTGCGCCATGCGGTGCCTGGGACCGGATGTCATGCTGCGGGCCGGTGTGCTCCTGTTCGCACAGCGCCCCGCCCGTGGCCGCGCACCGCGAAGGTCGTCGACGCCATCGCCCAGGTCGAGACCGGACGCAACGACCGCCCCGTCGATGACGTGGTGATCGAAAAGGTGGTCATCGAGACCCGCTGACACCCACCAGCGGCTCGCGAGAACACCGCAGCACCACAAGTCCCGCAGCGCGCCGCTCCGGACAACCGCCTCCGCGGGTTCAGTACGTCCGGACATTCCGCGAGAGCCCGGCGCTCCGAGTGCGCGCCGGATCTGCGGGGGTGCGCACCTGGTGAAACGTGTCGGCCGGGCGGACGGCAGCGGTTCCACGGCGGTGTTGCTGACGGGAGGGACGGGTTTCACCGGGTCCAGGCTCTGCGCTGGGTTACCGCGCCGCACGGACGGGCCCGTGGCTGCTCCGCGCGACTGGCCATGTGCCCGGCCAGCCTGCACGGTTGCTCACGGTCGCATGCCACTGGGCCCGGTTGAGCCGCGACGGTGCCGGCCGCGTCCCGGTTGCTTCCATGGCTGCGACGTCCGGTCAGCGGGCGAGCGGGCCGGACAGCGCGTCCAGGAAGGTGCCGCCCAGCAGGCCGAGCAGGACGGAACCGGCGGCTGCTCCGTAGGCGGTCGCGGCGGCGATCCCCGATGTCGGGTGAGGGACGTCAGCGGGGCCGGGTGCCAGGAAAGCCGGGGCGATCCAGCGCAGGTAGTAGAAGAGGGACGCCACCGTGTTGACCGCCGCGACGACGGCGAGCCAGGCGTAGCCTCCGTCGATGGCTGCGCTGAAGGCTTCCAGTTTTCCGAGGAAGACGGCGGTGGGGGGCGTACCCACGAGGCCCAGCAGGCAGACGACGAGAGAGGCCAGCAGGGCCGGGTGCGTCCTGGCCAGGCCTCGGTAGTCGTCGATGGTGCGGGCTCGGCCGAGTGCGCAGACGACGGCGAAGGCTCCGAGGTTGGTCAGGGCGTACCCGGCCAGGTAGTACAGCAGTGTCCGCTGGTCCAGGCCGGTGCGTCCGGCGACGGCCACCGGGAGCAGGAGGTAGCCGACCTGGCTGATGGTGGAGTAGGCGAGGAGCCGTTTCACGTTCTGCTGGAAGAAGGCCGCCAGGTTGCCCAGAGTCATCGAGGCCGTGGAGAGTACCGCCACCAGGCCGGCCCACGGCAGGCCGGCGTCCGCGAGGGGGACGGCGGCGAGCCGGTAGAAGGCCGCCAGCGCACCGATCTTCGGGATCGTGGTGAGGAACGCGGCGACCGGAGCCGAGCTGCCCTGGATCGTATCCGGTACCCAGAAGTGGCCCGGCACGCCTCCGGCTTTGAAGAGGACACCGGCAAGCAGGGCGAGCGTGCCGGCCGCCACCAGTCCGGACGGTGCCTGGGCGAGTTCGGTGCGCAGCGTGGCGTACGACGTGGTCCGCCCGGCGGCCAGCAGGATGGTGATGCCGGTGAGCATGACTACGCCGAGGAGTGCGCCCACCATGTAGAACTTCAGGGCGGCCTCGGTGCCCGGGCCGTCCTTGCGGAAGCCCGCGAGCGCGTAGGCCGGCACGCCGGCCAGCAGATAGCCGGAGGCGAGCAGCAGCAGATCCTGGGCTCCCGCCAGGACCAGGGCGCCGGTCGTGGCGAGCTGGAGCAGGACGTAGAACTCGGTTTCGCGGGGGTCGCCGTGCAGCCGTGGCATGGCGAGCGCGAGGACCAGCAGGGCAGCCCCGAGGATGATGACCCTGCTGGTGGCCGTGAGCGTGTCGAGGGCGAAGGACTGGCCGAAGGCCGTCTTCACCGGGCCGCCCGCGTCGAGCACCGCGGCCACGGTCCCTCCGGCGCATGCCGTACCCGCCAGGGCTCCGGTCAGCCACTGGCGGTGGCGCGGCAGCCAGGCGCCGAGCAGCAGACCGAGCACGGCGGAGGCGGCGAGGAGGACCTCGGGCAGGAGGTCGAGGGGGTTCTCGTTCATCCCGGTCATCTCGCGAACAGCTCCAGCACGGTGCGCGAGGCGGGTTCGATGACGTCCAGGACGAACCGGGGGGCGAGGCCGAGAACGACGCCCAGGATGAGCAGCGGAATGATCGCGAGCCCTTCGTTGACTCGGATGTCGGGGAACGGCCGGTCGGCGCCCGGCGCGGCGAGCGGCAACCGCAGCGGCCCGAGGAAGATCTGCCGCAGGGCGCGCAGGAACAGGCCGGCGGTGAGCAGGATGCCGAGCACCGCCAGTCCGGTGGCCACCGGTTGCGGGCCGAGGCTGCCGGTGAGCACCTGGAATTCGGCGATGAAGCCGGAGAAGCCGGGGAGCCCCAGGGAGGCGAAGGCAGCGACACCGGTCAGCGCGGCGAAGACCGGTGCCCGGCCGGCGACCCCGGAGTAGGCGGACATCTCATACGTACGGCCACGCTCGTACAGCACCCCGGACAGGAGGAACAGCGCCCCGGTCAGCAGCCCGTGGCTGACCATCTGGAAGACCGATCCGGTGACGGCGAGGCGGCGGGCCTCCTCCTGGCCGGTGCCTACGGCGCCGGCCGCGCCGATGGCCAGGATGATGTAGCCCATGTGGTTGACGGAGGTGTACGCGACCATCCGTTTGAAGTCGCTCTGGGCCAGGGCGACGAGCGCGCCGTAGAGCACGGAGACCACACCGATGGTGACGAAGACGGGGGCGTACTCGCGCCAGGCGCCGGGCAGGACGGGCAGGGCGATGCGCAGGAAGCCGTACGTGCCCATTTTCAGCAGCACCCCGGCGAGGATCGCCGACCCGGCGGCCGGGGCCTCGGTGTGTGCGGGCGGCAGCCAGGTGTGGAAGGGCACCGTGGGGGTCTTGACCGCCAGTCCGACGCCGATGGCGAGAAGGACGAGTGCGCCGTACGAGGCACGGCCGGCCAGGGGGTTCGCGGTGGTCAGCTCCATGATGTCGAAGGTGTGGGGGTCGGCGGCCAGGTACAGGCCGATGAAGCCGAGCAGCAGGGCGAGGGAGCCGATGAAGGTGTAGAGGAAGAACTTCAGGGCGGCGCGGGCGGCGTGCTCGTGCCCCCACCCGGCGATGACGAAGTACATCGCGACGATGGACAGGTCGAAGAAGACGAAGAACAGGATCAGGTCGAGGGCGACGAACAGACCCAGGCAGGTGGTTTGCAGGAAGAGGAACAGGGCCGCGAACTCCCGCACCCGCCGGGTCGAGCGCCAGGCGTACAGAGCGCACGCCAGGAACAGGACGCAGGTGACGGCCACCAGTGGCAGGGACAGGCCGTCGACTCCGATGTGGTAACTGACGCCGGCGCCGGGGATCCAGCGGGCCCGCGTCTCGTACTGCATGCCCGCGCCGAGGTCGTAGCCCGCCCAGACGGCCGCCGTCAGGACGAGTTCGGCGGCGGCGGTGGCTGTCCAGGCCGTCAGGAAGAGGCTCCGGGGCGCGCTGCGCGGCACGCACAGCAGGAGGGCCGCCATGACGGTCGGGAGCAGGACGATGGCCGTGAGCACGGCGGTCACCTCACGAGGACGAGGACGACGGCGAGGACGGTGAGGGCGGCAACCGCCTGAGCGAGGTACTGGTGCAGCTGCCCGGTCTGCGGTCGGCGTGCCCAGCGGCCGAGCGCTCTCGCGCCTGCGGCCACGCCCTCCGCTGCGCCGTCGACGAGCCGCTCCACGTGTGCGTCGGTCCATTTGGCCAGCCGGACCGATGTGTGGGCGGTGGCGTCGACGGCACGGTTGAGCACTCGGTCGTCGAAGAGGGCGAGTGCGCCGGCCAGGCGCAGCACGGGGGTCACGAACAGCGTGCGTGCGGCGGTTTCCAGGACGAGCCACTGCGACACCGCGGCGGTGATCCGGCCCGGCAGGGCGAGAGGCCGTGGGCCTCGGATCCAGACCCCGGTGGCGACGGCGACCGCCAGTGCACCGGTCAAGGCGAACTCCCAGGCGTACGGCCCCGGTTGCGCCTCGCCGCCGAGCACCCGCCCCACCGCGTCCCGTACGGGCGGGAAGGAGGTGACGGTCAGGGCGGCGCACGCGACGGCCAGGGTCAGGAGCGGCAGCCGGGTCCCGTACGGCTGAGGCTGCCGCTCGCGGGCGTCCGGTACGGACGTGGGCAGGGGCCGCCAGACGAACCACAGGGCCTTGACGCTGTAGACGGCGGAGATCGCGGCGCCGGCCAGCCCGGCGGCGTACAGAGCCGTACTCTTCTCGAGGACGCCGGCGAGGAGTACGTCTTTGGCCGGCCACAGGGCCAGGGGCGGGACGCCAGCCAGCGCCAGGGCCGCGACGCCGAAGGTGACGCCGGCGGTTCGGTAGCGCCGGGCCGCCCCGCGCAGGGCGGGCAACTCCTTGGTGCCCAGGGCCGTCAGCCAGGCGCCCGCGACGAGAAAGGCCAGGCTCTTCGCGGCGGCGTGCGCGACGAGTTGCAGGGTGCCGCCGGTCACCGCGCCGGCGCCGGCCGCCAGCACCATGAAACCGGTCTGCGCGCAGGTCGAGGCGGCAAGGAGCTGCTTGAGGTCGCTCTGGGCCACGGCGACCAGGCCGAGCGCGACCGCCGTCACGGCACCCGTCCACGCCACGACGTGCCCGCCCCAGCCGGACCGTGCGAGGAGCGGCTCCAGCCTCAGCAGCAGATACGCCCCGGCCGCGACCATGGTCGCCGAGTGCAGCAGCGCGGAGACGGGGCTGGGGCCCTGCATGGCCCGGGACAGCCAGAAACTGAACGGCAGCTGGGCGGACTTGCCGAACGCGGCCGTGATGACACCGGCGGTGACGAGGTCGGACCAGGCACCGGTCGTGGCCGCGAGGCCGTCGAGGGCGAGGGAGCCGGCTTGTCCGCTCGCCAGCGCCGCCCCGGCGGCGAGGTAGAGGCCGAGGTCGGCGGCGCGGGTGGTGAGGAAGGCGGTGTCGGCCGCGTCACCGCGCTCGCTGTCGCGCCACCAGTAGCCGATCAACGCCCAGGAGGTGGCGCCCATCACCTCCCACGACATCAGCAGGACCGGCAGCGTCGTCGCCGTCACCGTCCCCAGCATCGCGCCGGCGAACAACAGCATCAGCCCGAAGAAGCGGGCGCGTGCCTCTCCCGGGCCGATGTCCGCGACACTGAACAGGAGGACGGCCGTGGTCACCGCGGTGACGGTCACCGCCATGAGGCCCGACAGACCGTCCACCGCGAGGGCGGCGGGAAGCCCCTCCAGCAACGGCGCTTCGACGCGCGGGTGCCCGAACGCCACCGCGACGGCGAGGCCGAGCCCGACGGCGGCCGTGACGACCGCGACGGCGGGAGCGCAACGGTCCACCGGCCTGCCGACGACCGCGAGCAGGGTCCCCACGCTCAGCGGCAGCGCGATGAGCACCCACAGCAGCGCGCTCACTCCTTCAGCTCCGCCGCCATGTCGGTCATGTCGACGTCTCGGGCTCTGAAGAGCGCGGTGACCACAGCGAACCCGATGGCCATCTCCACCGCCATGACCGTGACCGCCAGGACCACGAGCACCTGACCGTCGGCGGTGGCCGGGGCGATGTAGTGCCAGGCTGCTGCCGCGCCGACGATGACGCCGCCCAGCATCAGTTCGAACCCCATCATGAGCATCACGACCGACTGCTGGGTGAGCGCGCCGAACAGTCCGATGCTGAACAGGGCCGCGGCAAGCAGCAGGAAGAGTTCCAGGCTCATCGGCCCACCCCTCCCCGTACCGGGTCGTCGGCGGTGCGGGACTTCAGGTCGTCCCCGAACCGGTCGTACCGGCCGCGGCGGGTGGCGAGGACGACGGTCGCGACGATGGTCGCGAACAGCGCAAGCCCCAGGGTCATCATCGTGAGCATCTGAGGGCCCATCAGCGACATGCCCAGGTCCATGGCCGGGTCGGCCGACGGCCGGCCGCTCCGGGCCGGCCACGGAGCGACGAACACGCCCAGGGCCAGGGCAGCGAAGAGCGCCGAGCAGATCACGGTCGCGCCCTTCTTGTTGTGGACCATGCTCATCGGCATCAACCCGGCCGGATTCATCATGTACATGAGCATGAATACGGCCATGATGGTCATCTCGATGGTCATCATCAGCACGATCACGATCCCGAGGTAGTCGAGCCCGAGCAGCAGCACCTCTCCGGCGACGCACAGCAGCGAGGCCAGCAGCGCGTACGTCGCCCGGGCCATGGAGTCGAACCGGAACACCATGGCCCCGCCGGCCACCGCCAGGAGGGCCAGCGCCCAGAAGATCACGTCGTAGAACATCGGCCGCGGACCTTTCCTTTCACCGGTTCAGTACGACCACGGCGACGAACAGCGCCTGCAGGAGCGTCAACGGCATCAGCACCATCCAGGCCACCTCCATGTACCGCTCCATACGCAGTACGGGCAGCGCCCGGCGCCCGGCCACCAGCAGCGCCAGGACGGCGGCGGTCTTGAGCAGCGTCCACGCCCAGCCCGGCAGCAAGGGGCCGTGACCTCCTCCGAGGAACAACGGCACGCTGAAACCGGCGGTCACCACGAGCAGCAGCCATCGCCCGCCCAGGAACACCAACCGGTCCACGCCCGCGAGCTCGGCCGACGCACCACCGGCCGCATCCCGGGACAGCGGGTGGGAGAAGGGCCCCCAGAAGGACATCGCGAGCGCGCTCAGCAGGTAGACGGCGAACGCCACCGGCATCCACACCACGAACCACACACCGTTCTGGGCGGCGACCACGTCCCCGACCCGCAGGGACTCGGCTCCCAGTGCGGCGGTGGTGAGCGCGAACATGTGCGGAAGTTCGTAGGCCAGGCCCTGCGCCAGAAACCGGTAGCCGCCGATCAGCGGCAGAGCCGAGTTCGGCCCCCAGCCGGCCAGCCACACCGCTGCCCAGGCCAGCGCCTCCATGGCGTTGAACCACACGACGCCGACCGGGGGATCACTCACCGCGCGAAAGCCCCACGGCAGTACGCCGCCCGCGAGCACCGCGGCCACGGGGACCAGCACCACACCCAGCCGGCCCAGCAGCCGGTCGGCGGCCGTCGTACGGCGCGGCTGCTGGACGAGCAGCCGCAGGGCTTCGCGCAACGGTGACAGCGCCCGCACCCCGGCCTCCCGGACGCTCCCGGCCCGGCCACGCTCCGCCTCCCCCGTCAGCACCGCGAAAAGGCCTGCCGTGGCAACGGCTGCCGCCGACAGCGCCATGGGAAGGACGACGGCCGCCCACAAGGGCGCGGCATCAGACATGGACCGCTCCGGACACGGGCGTGAGGGCGAGTTCATCGACGTCCGGGTCGAGACTGGCCAGGACGATCCGCGCGCAGGCGTACTCGGCACCGGTCAGCAGTCCGGGAAGAACGTCGAGCAACGCCTGCGACGGCGGCTTCGCCCCGTCCAGCCGGCCGCGTGGTCCGGTCCGGTCGGCAGACGTCAACGGCCGCGCGTCATCGAGGGCTTCGAGGCCGCGCTCCGTTTCCTTCAGCCACGTCAGCAACCGGTCGTGGGCGTCTCCGTCCGCAGCCAGCGCCGGCCCGGACACGCCGGCCGCTTGTGCTTCGCCGGCCGGCAGCCTCCCGAGTCCGGCGATCGACCAGCGCAGGATCCGGGACCGTCCGATTCTGCGCACCGTCCCGCTGAGCACGCCGCCGATCGCCTGACGCGACGCCCCCGACAGGAACGCGTCCCGCAGCAGACGGCATCGCGCCGCGGCATCGTCCCAGCCGGCGACGGCAAGGAGCCGTCCCGCGCTGTCCAGATGCGCCGCACAGCGCCGGCGCGCCGCGCTGTCCCTGGTGACGTGCTCGCCCCGGACGGCCCGCAGCCACGGCTCGTCCCAGAAGGGCAGGCGAAGGCCGGCCGGCACGGGGAGGTGGTCCGCTTCGACGTCCTGCACGACGTCTCCTTGCAGCGTGAGGCGGAGGATCAGCCCCGCGGGCCAGTCGCTCAGCCCGGGACCGAATGGCACGTGCAGTCGGTCGAGTTTCAGCGCGTCGCGGTCATCGGCCCGCTCGGCCATCGGCAGGCCGGCCACCTCGTCCATGGAGTGACCGCCGGACGCTTCGGGCTGCGAGCCGTCGTGGTGCGCGTGGTGGCCGTGCCCGGAACCGTGTTCCCCGTGCCCATGACGCTTGGCGGGGCGCTCTGCGGGGTGGGGGGCAGGACCGTGTGCCGCCCTCGCCTCGCGCGAGCGAACCGCCCGGTCGGTCAGTTCCCGGCGCGCCACGTCGAGTGCGTGTGCGACCTGGCCGCTGCGCTCCACCGTGATGCGCACGGCAGGTGCCGGCACCGACTGTTCGATGCCGTCCACCCATTCGGCGGCCGTGCGGACGGGGACGCCACAGACGAGAAGCAGGTCCGCAGCCGCCGGAGCGGCCACGAGGGGCCATCCGCGTCGGCGCAGCTCCGCCTCCGCCTCCAACCGCAGGGCGGTCGCTCCGGGCACCGTGACCGCCAGAACTGCCGGGCGGTTCATCGCCGTACGCCGCAGCAGCCCTCTCACGTCCACCGCAGAGCCCCCTCGCGCCAGGCGTAGGCCACCGCGGCGAACAGGACGCCGAGGAAGACGAACATCTCCACGACGGCAGCGGTGCCCACCCGGGAGACGACCTTCACCCACGGATACATGAAAAGCATCTCCATGTCGAAGGCCAGAAAGATCATGGTGACCGGATACCAGCGCACGTGGAAGCGTGACACGGCATGCTGGTCCGGCCCGACGCCTCCGGAGAACGCGCCGGTCTCCAGAGGAGTCCGCACCGCGGCGAGGTACAGGCCCAGGCCGTACAGGGCAGCCAAACCGGCGCCGACGACGCCGAGAAGGACCAGCAGCGACCGCCATGCGTCCATCCCGCCCAACCTCCGCTCGCGGCGTCACCGTCGTCCCCATAGTGCGTGGCCGGCCGCTTCACGTCCTGCAGGCAGGCCCGAGCCGCCGTGCGACGCGCCCGCCTTCCACCGGATGACGCAGCGCTCCGTGACGCGGAGTCCGACGCCCGGGGTGGGCCATGAGCCGGACCGGGCGGAGGGAACCGCTCGGGGGCGAGGGGCGAAGGACGGGTGGAGGCCCACGTATGCGGGCGTCGTCCGTGGGGGATCTCAGCTACGAGGTGTCGGCCCGTGCTCTCGGCATTCCCGTGGGCGCGGTCAGATCACGGTTGCACCGGGCGTGCGGCAAGCCGCGCGATGCATGGGGCGGATCCCGTCCGACGGCACTGCGAGAGGTATCCGGCCATGAATGACGAACTTCAGCGCCGTCCGTGCCGCTGGCCGGGGCGGGGCGGGGCACCTCGTGGTGCGCCGCCCCGCTTGTACGGCCGGTCCGGTCAGTCGTTGCCGAGCAGCTCGTTCATCTGCGTGATCTCAGCGGTCTGGGAGGTGATGATCGCTGCGGCCGTCGTCTTGGCGGGTCCGTAGACGCCGTCGGCCTGCTCGGTCTTGGCCATCTCGACCGCCCCCTCGTGGTGCTCGATCATCATCTTCATGAATGCGGTGTCGAATGCCTCGCCCGAGGAGTCCTTGAGCTTGTCCATCTCCTCGGCGCTCATCATGCCGCCGCCCCCGCCGTGCGCGGAGTGGTCCATGGCGCCCTCGGCGGGTACGTCTTCGCCCCAGGAGGTCAGCCATCCGGACATCGTCCTGATCTCCGGGTCCTGCGCCTTCTTGATGTCTTCGGCAAGCTTCTTCACCTCGGCCGACTCGGCGCGGCTGGGGGCGAGGTCGGCCATCTCCACGGCCTGGCGGTGGTGGGGGATCATGCCCTTGGCGAAGGCCGCGTCGGCGGCGTTGTGCCGTCCCTGCGCGGCGGACGCCGAGGCGGAGGGGGAGCTTGCGGTGTGGTCGTCGTGACCGGACGGGCCGTCGCCGCTGCCGCAGGCGGCCAGGACGAGCGCGGCCGCGCTCGCGGCGGCCGCGGCGGCGGTACGACGGACCAGAGAACGCTTGCTGATCATGGTGGTGCAACTCCTTGAGCGCGCGGCCCCGGAGAGGGCGCGCGAAGTTCACGGTGTGAGAGCGGGTGGGAGTGCGGCACCAGTGGCCGGAACAACCGGGCCAGGTGCCGTGCGGGCCGCTCTATATGCGAAGAAGTTGCAGCTCGGAAAGGTCGGGCGGGGCCCGTCCGCTCTCCGCGGAGGCCGCCGTTCGCCTCGGCGCGACGGCGGCGACGGGCGCGTCCGACAGGGCGCCGGCCAGTGGGGGCGGCGCATAGGAGGTTTCGGTCCCGGCCGCCACGCATGATCCATCGGCGTGAGCCAGATGCTCCGACCCGCCGTCGGTCGGCGAGCACCCGGGCAGCGGATGCGAAGCGTCCTCGGTGGCCGTGGCCATCGCCGTGCCGTGGTGGCCCGCCTCGGCGCGTGGAGACTGCGGCGCTCCCCCGGGGGCGAGGGCGTGCATGCCCAGCAGGCCGGCGAGCACCGCCAGTACCAGCAGCACGAACAGCCGCCCGGCGGGGCGGCGGCTCGAACGCGGCGCGGAGGAGGCCATGCGCACATCGTACGGGCTGCCCCGGCGGAGGGTGCCGGCCGCCGGATGTCCGCCAGTTCGTGGAGCGCAGCCACCACCGGGCCCCGGGGCCCATCGGCCCGCGGTCGGCCGCGGTGGCGGAGCTGAAGACGTCCGGGCTGGGGGCGCCCTCAGCCGGCGTTGCCCTGGCCGGGGTCGAAGAGTTCGTTCGACAGCAGCCCGGCGGCGGCGCCGTCCAGTGTCGTCTGCATCTCGCGGGAACGGGGCACCATGGTCTTCTCGTACGCGCGAATGGCGTCGGCGATGGTGCCGTGACTCGTGATGGCGGTGGCGAGTTCGCTCGCGTCGAGCATGGCGAGGTTGACGCCGACGCCGAGCGGGGGCATGAGGTGCGCGGCGTCACCGAGCAGGGTGACGCTGGGGTTCGTCTGCCAGGTGTGCGGAACCGGCAGGGCGTAGAGGGGACGGTGGATGTAGGGGCCGTCGTTGTCCGTGATGAGCCGGCGCAGGCCGGGCGCCCAGCTCCGGTATCGGTCCAGGAGCAGAGTGCGGATCCGCTCGGTGTCCTGGCCGGTCAGTCCTGCTCGGGTGAGCCAGTCGGCGGGGCCGGACTGGATGATGTAGACGCGTAGGTGACCGCCACTGTTGCGCTGGGCGAACAGGCAGCGTTCACCGTCGGCTGCCATGGCACTGCCCTGCCCGACGAGATCGGCGACGGCGCGGTGTTCGGTCTCGACGTCGTTGAACCAGGCTTCGAGGAAGTTGATGCCGATGTGCTCGGGTGTGGCGGGTGAGAGCACGCGGCGAACTCTGGACCAGGCGCCGTCGGCGCCGATGACGAGGTCGGCCTCGACGACGCTGCCGTCGGCGAAGTGCAGCCGGCGGGGCCCGTCGTCGGGTCCTTCGACGCTCTCGAGCGTGCGTCCCCAGCGGACGGTGCCGGGGGCGAGGGAGTTCAGCAGGAGGTCACGCAGCCGGCCTCGGTCGATCTCGGGGGCGGCGAACTGATCGTCGGCGGGTTGGTGGTGAAAGCGGAGGGTTCCGTCGGCGGAATCGAACTGCCGCATCTCCTGGCCCTCGGGACGGGCGAGGCGCGTGAACTCCTCCAGCAGTCCGGCTTCCCTCAGCGCGGCCTGCCCGTCTTCCTCATGCAGGTCCAGCGTGCCGCCCTGATTGCCGTCGTCGGGGCCGGAGGCGAGGTCATAGACAGCGACGTCCACCCCGTTGCGCTGAAGGATGCGGGCGCAGGTGAGGCCGCCGGGGCCTGCTCCGACGACAGCGATACGGGGGGCGGGTGAGGGTGTGGTCATGGTGATGCTCCGTTCCTGTGGACCGGCACGAGTGGGACAGCGACAGGGGGATCGAGGTCGGGCAGGGCGCATCCTTCGGCCTGCCGCACCAGAAAAGCACACCCGATCAACAAGTGCAACGGTTCAACTTTTTGATCGGTGTCACCAGTGCTGTAGATTGTCGGCATGCCCGATGCCAGCAGTGCGGCGCCCACGCCGATGGGCCGTCGTGAACGCAAGAAGGCCGCCACCCGCCAGGCCATCGCCGACGCGGCCCTGCGCCTGTTCCTGGAGCGCGGCTACGACGACGTCGGCATCCGCGAGATCGCCGACGCCGCCGACGTGTCCACCACCACACTGTTCAAGCACTTCACCGGCAAGGAAGCGCTCGTCTTCGACCGGCAGGAGGAGATGAAGGCCCACCAGCTCGACGCCGTACGCAACCGCCCGAAAGGGCAGTCCGTCCCCGGGGCCCTGCGCGAACACGCCCTGCGCCACCGGCTGCTCGTGCCCGGCACTGATCCCGAGGTCAACGCCTTCCTCGGCCTGGTCACCGGGACCCCGGCGCTGCTGGACCACCAGCACAACGCCTGGCTGGAGAACACCGCTCCCCTGGCCCAGGTCATCTCCGAGGAGAGCGGCCTTCCCTCCGACGACCCGGCCGGCACCGCCCTCGCCCGCTTCGCCCTCGAAGCACCTCGCATCGCCCGGGACCAGCCCGACAGCACCGCAGCCCTCAACGCCGCCTTCGACCTTCTCGAACACGGCTGGCAGAGCATCGCCCCGAGCTCCACAACCGCGGAGCGGGGCGAGCACATCGACGCACGGCCCTGACTTTTGAACGGGTTCCGGGCACGGCGGCGTTGATCCTGTCGGCCGGGGCGGCCGGGGGCTCGCCCCACTCGGCCGGCCGTTCGTCGTCGAGCGCTCCGACGAACCGCGCACCCCGCTTGACGCGCTCTCCCAGCGCCTCGCCTCGTACGCCCGCCGGCGTCATCCTCTGGCATGCCGGGCTGTCGTACCGGTCGCCGGCCGTGCGCCGCCGGTCCGAGCTGAGCTCGCGGGCCCCGGACCTGTGGCTCGGGCCGGTGCGCGTCGCCCCCGGTCGCGCAACCGACAACGGGGAGAGCGAACGCCGCCCGGCCCGGCGGCCGGAGGCGCGTTCGAAGGCCATACCGGTGGGTGAACGGTGAAGAATCTTCCCGCCGTACTCCTTCCGTTGGCCCGGTCTCACTACTCTCCAGTCGCCCGGTCCGGCACAGGAGAGGTACGTCATGAGCACCCCGGTCCACCGCACCCCGTCTCGGCAGTCGGTCGTGCCCCCAGCCAGGCAGAACCGGGAACAGGGCCGGACCGGGCATCCGTCCCTCAGCTCGCCGGACCACCCGCTCCTGGCGATCCAGGCCAGTCTCGGCAACCGGGCCGCGGTCGCGGCGGTGCAGCGCGCCGGCGAAGCCGCCAGGAGCACGGAAGCGGAGAACGCCGACCCCCTCCCCGCTCCGAAGAGTTACCGCGACCGGATCGCCGCAGTGCTCGACAAGGTCAAGAAGAACCTCGAACTCATCGACACCTTCGTCAAGGGCGTCCATGTCCCCGCCAACGCGGGATTCGCCCAGCAGGCGTCTGCGACCGCGAGCGAGGGTCTCAAGCACTCCACCGGCGCGTCGGGCTCCGCCGCCGCATCGGAGAACCTCGTCACGGAGACCGCCGGCGCCCTCCTCAGCGGAATGGAGGCGGTCAAAGCCAGGAAGCACAAGGACGGGGCCGCCTTCCACACGGCGGACAAGAAGGCGAACACCAAGAAGGCCGACGCCGTCATCGGTGCCGCCGGATCGGGGAACTACGCCCTCGGCATCGCCAAGGAACTGACGAAGGCGCAGATGGCCGCGCACGCCGCGACGGCATCCGAGGTCAGCGGTATCGGCTCCAGCGTGGTCGGAGCGGTGAAGGGCGCCCGCGCGGCCACGCGTGTCGGGCTGACCGCTCGCAAGTACCACGCCCTGAAGGGGCTCGAAAAGCACGACCGCACCGACGAGGGGGCCATGGCCCGGCTGGACATGGCCCGGCAGGAAGCCGAACAGGCCGCGGACGACGCGTACATCGCCCTGGACGGCCACTGGGACCACGAGGGCGAGGACCGGATGGCTCGCGTCTCCCAGGCCATCGATACCGCCTGGGCCGCGACGGCCGCCGCCCGTGACGCGGCCGCCGACATCCGGCGCGCCGAGGACGCGAACACCATGAACACCGTGCACACGTACGCGCTGGGCAAGCAGCGCAAAAAGATGGGCAAGCAGGCGTTCACCGCCGTGGGCGAGTCCGCCAAGGCCGCCGGCGGGATCGTGACGGCGGTCGCCGCCACAGCGGGCGGAGCCGAACTGGCGAGCAACCCGGTCGGCTGGGGTCTGGCCGCCGGGGCGGCCGGTCTCATCCTCGGCGTCACCGCGTACAAGGCTGGCCGCGCGGGCATGAAGCGCTACGACGGGGCCCGCCACCCCGAGCGCTGGGCGGAGGGGGCTGAAACCCCGGCCGCGCCCGCCTCCCGGCCCGAGGCGCTGAAAGAAGCCTTGAAGTTCTGGAAGAAGGTCGAGAACGGCGAGCGTCAGGCCATGGCGCGCAAGATCTACGGGCTCGCGGCGGGAGCGGCGATCGAAGGGAGCGGCCCGACGTCGTCCGCCATGCGGGACTCGGCCAGGGCCCTCCTCATCGCCCTCAAAGCGGGTCCCGCCAACCACGGCCTGACCCCGGACGAGTGGGCGGAGTCCCTCAACGACCCGGCCAAGAGCGCTGCGTGGGTCAAGGAGATCGCCGAGCAGTTGTCCTCGGCCTGACGTGCGGGCGTGACCGCGTCACCTTCGGGGGTCCGCCGCGGGGACGAGGCAAGCGGGGTGGCCCCGGCGGTCGAGCACCTGCTCGCCACCAGGGGCCCCGCGTCGCACACGTCACGGGACCGGCCCATCACGCCGCCGCGCAGAACCGGGCCCGGCACACCGCGGATCTGCTCGGAGCCACCGGCCTGGAACCAGGCACGGGTGGTGCGGGGGCGGCTGAACCCCGGATCCGGCAGCGGGGCTGTTCGTGCCGGATCCGGGGTGGCGGTGGCGCCCTGCGGGCGGTTGCTTGACGGCGCCTGCGGTCATCCCGCGGGTGAGGGAGCGCTGGAAGATGAGGAAGAAGACGATCATCGGGACGACGCCGAGGAGAGCGGCGGCGCTCATCGCGGTGGGGTGGTGGGGCGGTCAGGCGCTGCGGCGGAGGACGCGGGCTTCCCAGGGCTGCAGGGTGTGCGAGGCCGTGAGAGGTGAGGTGAGGTGAGGTGAGGGAACGTTGGCGATGAAGGTCTCGCTGTCTTCCCAGCCGTCGGGCACAGCTCCCACAGGGCCCCCGTCCGAACACCCTTGCGGATGGCACACACGCCACCCTCGTTCCCCGGCGCGGCAGCGGCGTGCACGGGCGGACACCGGCCACTACCGCGTCTACGACACCTCCGCGCAGACTGCACCGCACCAGTCATGCCACTGACTGGCGGCGAGGCTCGGGGGAGGATGCGTCTGATGGGGGCCGGTGGGCCCGGGGGACGATCAAGGGGACTGCAACCATGCGCCTTTCGCGCACTCGTCTGACCTCGGCCGCCGTGTGCGTCGGCGCGGGTCTGTTACTCGGTCTGGCGGGGCCTGTCGCCGGAAGGTTCGACAACTGCGCCTGTGAGGCCCTGAGCGTGCTCTTCTCCGGAGGCTGGCCGTGGGTCGGCTACGCGTTCCTGGTCGGCTACTGCCGTCGGTCCGGAAAGGAGTCGGCGCTGCTGGCCGCCCTCGGGCTGGTCGTCGGCGTGGTCACGTACTACCTGTTCAAGCAGATGTATCCCGCGGTTCCGGCCGGGGCCGAGCCCGGTCCCTCCGCCGCTGTCGGGATCTCCCCGCAGATCCTCCTGTGGGGAACGGCGGCGTTGGTCTTCGGCGCCCCGGTGGGATTCGTGGGCAACCTGGCCCGGACCCCCGGCATCGGCGGTCTCTTCTTCCGGCTCCTCGTGCCGCTGACGGCCTGCATCGAGACGACCCAACGCCTCCGCGGGGAAGCGGACGCGCAGCATCCGGTGCTCGGTTTCACCTGGGCGGCGAGCCGCGCCGCCGCCTGTGTGGCCGGGGCGTGGATCGTGGGGCACACCGCGTGGCGGTGGTGGCGCGGCCGGGGCGGGGTGCGGGCGCCGGTCGACCGGGTGTGACGCCCCTCATTTCGGTCGGGCACCGCTCGCGGGTCGGGGTGAGAGGCGGGTGGCGACCGTCGTGGCGGTGTGGACGAGTGGCGTGGCCATGATCCGGGCGACGCTGGTGCGGCCCGAGATGTAGGCGTCGAGGCGGCGCCAGGCCGGAGGGAGGCGGGTCAGGGCGGTGTGAACGAGCCGGGGGTTGCGGGTGAAGAGGTCCATCAGGGTGCTGCTGGCCCGCATCTCGGCGCCGAGGGTCTCGGTGACCTGCCGTCCGTAATCGCCGGTGACGGCGTCCACCTCGTCCCCGGGAATGTCCACGAGGCGGGCGGCTGCCCTGCCCGCGAGGTCACCCGAGCGCAGCGCGTAGGAGATGCCCTCGCGGGACCAGTGGTCGACGAGAGCGGCGGCGTCCCCCGCGACGAGCACCCGGCCGCGCGCCAGCGGGGAGTCCGGGTGGCGGCACCGGGTCAGGTGGCCGGTGTCGTGGAGCGGACGGGAGCCGTCGAGGCCCTGGCGGCTGAGGAAGTCCTCCTTGTACGCGCGGAGGGCCGCGGGATTGCCGCGCGCCGCGACCACGCCGGCGGTGCAGACGTCCCCTTTCGGGAACACCCATCCGAAGGAGCCCGGGAGGGGACCCCACTCCATGAGGGCGCACCCCTGCCACCGGGCGGCGGCCCGGTCCCCGACCGGTACTTCGGCCTCGAGTGCCAGATCGACCTGCGCGCAGCGCACGCCGACGTACCGGGCGACCCTGCCGGCACTGCCGTCCGCACCGACGACGGCACGCGCGCGCAGGGTGTCGCCGCGCCCGGTCCGTACGGTCACCGTGTCGCCTTCCTGTTCCAGGGTGGTCACGACGGTGCAGTCGTTCACCTGTGCTCCCGCCGCCGCCGCGGCATCGGTCAATGCCGCGTCGAGCTCGCTGCGGTAGACCATGGCGCAGGTCGGGGTCAGGCAGCTGAGGGTGCGTGCGGCGCGTCCGCCGAGGGTGAAGGCGAACCGGTCGGCGGTGTCCCGGATGTTCAGGGGCAGATCCGGTGGCAGGGCGGCGAGCGAGGCTCCGATGAGGCCACCGCCGCAGGTCTTGTAGCGAGGGATCGAGGCACGTTCCAGGAGGAGCGTCGAGCGGCCGCTGCGGGCGGCGACGCGGGCGGCCGTCGCGCCGGCCGGTCCGGCGCCGACGACGATCACGTCCCAGACGACGGGTGTGTGGGCGGAAGTGTGAGGAGCAGCCATGGGAGCCACCTAGCGGTTTTCCTGAGCGGGTGCGGTGAGGCCGGCGTCGAGCGGTGAGGGCTGAGCGGGCATGTCCACCGCCGAGGGCGACGCCGTCCCCGGCGGGTCCGCTTCGGGGTGGAGGCGGCCCATGAGGTATCCGGTCAGGGCTGAGGCCGTCGGATGGGTCCACATGACGGTGGTGGGGATGTCCAGTCCCGACGCGAGCTGGAGGCGGTTGCGCAGGGCGATGGCCATGAGCGAGTCCAGGCCGAGGGAGACCAGGGACGTCTCGGCGTCGAAGCGGCTGGTGTCCAGGCGCAGAACCGTGGCGATGTGCTCGATGACGTGGGACTCCAGCAACTGGCGGCGCTGTTGGGCGCTCCCGGCCTGCCGCAATCGCTCCGGCAGTGAGTCGGGCGGGCCGGCGGAGCCGCCGCCTCCGGCTGGAGCGGCCAGGCCGGCGAAGAACGCGGCACGTCCCGTCCCTGGGTAGGACTCCAGCCAGCGGCCCATGTCGACGGGTGTGTACGCCGTGCGGTCGCGGTCGTGGGCGAGGATGCGTTCGAGCGCTTCGATGCCCTCGGCCGGGGAGATCATGGCGTAGCCCCGCTCCTCCATGGCGACGCCGCGTCCGACCTCCGCCCAGGGGCCCCAGTTGACGCTGGTGGCCGGCAGGCCCTGTGCCCGGCGCCAGGAGGTGAACTCGTCCAGCCAGGCGTTGGCGGCCGCGTAGGCGCCCTGCCCGGGGTTGCCGAGCAGGGAGGCGGCCGAGGAGAAGGTGACCCACCAGTCCAGGTGGTGTCCCCGCGTGGCGGCGTGGAGGCGCCGGGCACCGGTCGCCTTCGGGCGCCAGACCCGTTCCAGGAGCGCCGGGGAGATGTTGTCCGCGGTCGCGTCCTCGACGACGGCTGCCGCGTGGACGACGCCACGCAGCGGGTGACCGGTGTCCACGGCGGTCCGGACGGCGGTGTCGGCGGCTCCCGGCTCGGCCAGGTCCCCGTTCACGACTTCGACGCGGGTGCCGAACTCCGCCGTGAGGGCGGCCAGAGCGGCCTGGGCGGCCGGCGTGGGGGCCCTGCGCGAGGTGAGCACCACGGCCGGGGCACCTCGCTGGGCCAGCCACCGGGTCACCAGCAGACCGAGCCCGCCCAGCCCGCCCGTGACCAGGTAACTCGCGTCGGGCCGCACGACGGAGACGTCCTCGGGCCGCACCGGAAGGATGCCGGTGCCCTCGGCCGGCCAGGTGAGGACGAGTTTGCCCGTGTGCTGGGCGCGGGCCATGGTGTGGAAGGCCGACGACGCCTCCGTCACGGGCCGTTCGGTGACGGGCAGCAGCGGCAGTCTGCCGTGCGCGAGCATGTCGGCCAGCTCGCTGAAGCCCTCGGCGAGCAGCTCGGGGTGGCGGCGCATCATCATCAGGATGTCCACGCCGGCGAAGGTGACGTTGTGCCGGAACGGGAGGAGCCGGAGGCGGGCGTCGGCGTAGATGTCCCGCTTCCCGAGCTCGATGAAGCGGCCGCGGTGAGCCAGCGCACCGAGCCCGGCGGACTGCGCGGGCCCGGTGAGCGAGTTGAGTACGACATCGACGCCCCGGCCACCGGTCAGCACGCGTGCCTGGCCGGCGAAGTCCGTCGTACGGGAATCCATCACGTGCTGCACTCCGAGCCCGCGCAGGTACGCACGTTTGGCCACGCTGCCCGCGGTGGCGATCACCTCCGCGCCGCACGCGCGGGCGAGGTTCAGCGCCGCCAGGCCCGTGCCGCCGCTCGCCGAGTGGATGAGGACCGTCTCGCCGGACCGGAGCCGCGCGAGATGCCGCAGGGCGTACCAGGCGGTGAGATAGGCGCACGGCAGGGCGGCGGCGTCCGGCCCGCTCACTTTGCCGGGCACCGGCAGCAGGCAGTCGGCGCGGACCAGCGCGAAGGAGGACATGACGGCCGCCCGTGACCCGTCCACGAACATGGCGGCCACCCGGTCCCCCTCCCGTACACCTCTCACCCCCTCCCCCACGGCGGTGACGACGCCCGCGCCGTCGAACGCGCACACCTCCTCCGGCTCCTCGACGCTGAAGCGCTGGTAGACGCCCATGGCCTGGAGGACGTTGATGAAGTTGACGCTGGTGGCGTCGACCCGGACCTCCACCTCACCGCGTCCGGGTGAGCGGCGGGGCTGTGCGACCGATTCGAAGGAGTCCAGGTCACCGGGGCGGGCGAGGCGCAGCGCCACCCGGTCCCGTGCGCGGTCGACCGTGGTGCGCCGGCGCTCCCGCTCGTCCAGGGGAACGTTGCGCAGGCGTGCCAGGTGCCGGACGCCCTCGCGGTAGGCGACCTCGTCGTGCTCTTCGGGGCAGGACAGGAGCTCCGCCGCCACGTCCGCCACCGGCGTGCCCGGGCCCAGGTCGAGGACGCTCGGGCGCAGTTCGTGATGCTCGTAGCCCAGCACCCGTACGAGTCCGCGCAGGCCCGCCTGTCCCAGGTCCGGGCGGTCTCCGGGGGCCACGTGCTGGGCGCCGTGGGTGAGGGCCCAGAGGCGTGCGGGCGCCCCGCGGTCCGCCGATCGCGCCGTGTCACGGGCGATCTCCACGAGCCGCGCGACCTGCTCCAGCGCCAGGGCGTCCGGGTCGCGCCCGTCGGCCGCCCCGCTCGGCGCGGGCAGGTACACCACGGCGCGCGGAGCCGGATCGTCGGCCGCGGGAGGCAGCGACGGGCCGGAGCCACCGCCCCGGGCGCAGGTCCGGACGGCCACCGTGGCGCCCTGCCGTCGGAGCGCGTCGCCCAGGGCCGCCGCGTAGGCCGCGCGTGCGGGTTCCGCCAGGAGTTCCCAGTGTCCGGGCTCCGATCGGGGCGCCGGGCGCTCTGAGTGCTCCCAGGCCGTGCGCAGGAGCCGCTGCGCGAAGCGCTCCTGCGGGCTCTCAGCGGGGACATGACGGAACTCCACCCCTGTGGCGTCGGCGGCGACGGAGCCGTCGTCGGCCCACAGCCGGAGATCCGCGGTGTAGCGGTCGTCCTCCATCCGGCGGAGGGTCACCAGGCAGTACCCGCTGAGCGGCAGCGTCCCGTACAGCCGCAGTGCCCCGACGCGCTGGGGCAGGATGCCTCCGCCGGGCACGGTCCCGGTGCGCAGGACGAGGCCGGCGACGGCCTGGAGGCAGGTGTCCAGCGCGACGGGATGGCAGTGCAGCGCCTGGGCGCCGGCCCGGCCTTCGTCGGGGACCCGGAGACGGGCCAGCAGACGCGCGCCCTCACGGTCCGCCGGTGCGCCGTCCGTATGCAGGGCCTGGAGGCCGCGGAAGGGCGGGCCGTGGTGCACGCCGCGCTCCTCGCGCATCTGGCGGTAGATCTCCCCGGCGTCCACCGGATGGGGGAACTCGGCGCGCAGGCGCTGGAGGTCTTCTGCCTGCGGGGCCGGTTCGTTCTCGGGAGAGAGGCGCAGGCGGGCTCGGGCGTGTTCGACCGGCGCACCGTCGGCCGCGGTGCTGACGACGCGCCAGCGTGCGGTGTCCGGGCCGGTGGCTTCGGCGGTCGCGGTGAGCGTCGCGGCGTCGGAGACCAGCAGGAGGCGCCGCAGTTCGATGTCGGTGACGGTGAGCCTGCCGGTGCCGGCACCGTGGACGTCACCGGCTGCCGCCGCCGCCATCTCGCACAACGCGGCTCCGGGGACGACGGCGACGCCGTCGACGCGGTGGGCATCGAGCCAGGGAAGTGTCGTGTGCGTGATGCGGGTCTGCCACAGGTGACGCCCCTCGGCGTCCGGGTCGGTGGTGTGCGGACCGGTGAGCGGGTGCCAGGAAGCACCGCTGCGGGGTGCCGACGACTGCCGCAGGGGGGACGCGTCGACGACGTACCGGGTGCGTTCCCAGGTCGTCGGCGGTACGTCGGCCAGGGTGCCGTTCCGGTGGCGCTCGGCCCAGTCCAGCGGGTGGCCGGCGCAGTGCAGGGCGGCGACGCCGGTGTGGAACGCGAGCACGTCGTCGGTGTCGCGCGACAGGGACGCTACGACGGCCGTGCCGGTGCGGCCGTCCGCCGCGAGCGTGGCCTGGAGCGGCTGTGCCAGCACGGGATGGGGGCCGATCTCGATGAACAGCCGGTGCCCGTCCTCCGCGGCGGCCCGCACCGCGTCGGCGAAGCGCACCACCCGGCGGAGGTTGTCCGACCAGTAGGCGGCGTCGAAAGCGACGGGGGCGCGGGGATCTTCGGTGACGGTGCTGTAGAACGTCGCTTCCGGAGCCGTACCGGCCACACCGGCGAGTGCCTGCGCGAGGTCGGGCAGGACGGGGTCCATGTGGGCGGTGTGGGACGCCACGTCCACCTCGACGACGCGGATACCCACCCCCCGGGCGTCCCACTCCTCGGCGAGCCGGCGGATGCGGTCCGCGTCCCCGCCGACGACGGTGTTCCCCGGCGCGGCGACGACCGCGACGGTGACCCCCCGCACGTCCTCCTGCGACAACCGCCGCTCGACCTCCTCGCGGTCCAGGGCGACCGAGGCCATCAGCCCCTGCCCGGCGGCCCTCAGGATGAGGCGTGAGCGCCGGCAGATGACCCGTACGCCGTCCCGGACGCTCAGGGCCCCGCAGGCCACCGCGGCGGCGACCTCGCCCATCGAATGACCGATCACGGCCGCCGGCCGGACCCCGTGGGAGCGCCACATCGCCGCGAGGCCCAGCTGGATGGCGAAGATCACCGGCTGCACCCGGTCGATTCCCGTCACCACCTCGGGGCTCAGCAGGGTCCGCCGCAGGGAGAATCCGGACTCCTCGGCCACCAGAGGTTCGAGCGCGTCGATGACCCGGGTGAACTCGGGATCACGGTCCAGGAGTCCCTGGCACATGCCGGCCCACTGGGAGCCGTGTCCGGAGAAGACCCACACCACGTCCTGCCCGCCGAGGTCCGGCAGCGCCGTGCCGGTCGCGACTCCCGCGGGTGCGGGGGCGCCGTCGGCGAGTTCCTGGAGGCGGGCCGCCAGCTGCGTCCGGTCGGCGGCGACGACCGCGCCCCGTTCCCGGGCGGGCGAGCGGCGCACGGCCAGCGTGTGCACCACGTCCGCGAGGGGGACCCGGGCGCCGTCGCCTTTCAGCCACCGCGCCAGCCGGCCGGCCGCCGACCGGAGGGCGGTGGGTGTTCCGGCGGACAGCGGGACCACGAGCGGCGGGGCGCTGCCCCCGGCGGCGGCGCCCCGCGTCGGGCGGGCGCGCGGCAGGGCGGGGGGCTGCTCCAGCACGACGTGCACATTGGTGCCGCTGATGCCGAAGGAGGACACCGCCGCGAGCCGGGCTCCGCTCCCGACGGGCCAGGGGGTGGTGTCGGTGGGCACGAACAGGCGGGTGCCGTCGGCATCGATCTGCGGGTTCCAGCGGTCGAAGTGCAGGCTGGCGGGCACCTGGCCGTGGCGCAGGGACGCGATGGCCTTCAGCAGCCCGGCCACGCCGGACACCGGTTCGGTGTGGCCGATGTTCGTCTTGACCGAGCCCAGCGCACAGCGGTCCCGGCCCTTGCCGTAGACCTCGGCCACGGCCGCGAACTCGATCGGGTCGCCCACCGCGGTGCCGGGCCCGTGCGCCTCCACCATTCCGATGTCTCCGGGCTCCACGCCCGCGCGCTGCAGCGCCAGGCGGTAGAGATCGATCTGCGCGGTCTTCGACGGCGCGCTCAGCCGGGTGCCCCGTCCGTTCTGGTTGACCGCCGTGCCGCGCACCACCGCCAGCACCCGGTCCCCGGCCCGCGTCGCGTCGGCCAGCCGTTTGAGCACGAGGACGCCGCAGCCCTCCCCCCGGACGTACCCGTCGGCGGCGGCGTCGAAGGCGTGGCAGCGTCCGGTCGGCGAGAAGACGCCCCACAGCGCCGGTGCGATGACGCCTTCCGGCCCCAGGGTGAGCATCGAGGCCCCGGCCAGCGCCAGCTCCGACTCGCCCGTGCGCAGGCTCTGGCAGGCGGCGTGCACGGCGTAGAGGCCGGACGCGCACGCGCTCTCCAGGACGACCTGGGGCCCCCTGAGGTTCAGCATGAACCCGATGCGGCCGGGGCCGATGCTGTCGAAGCCGGTGTACATCGCGTAGGCGTCGACCTCTTCCAGGGGCCGCTGCACCCGCACCATGTAGTCCTTCTGGTAGATCCCGAAGAACATTCCGGTCGGGGTGCCGGAGAGCCGGCGGGCGGGGATTCCCGCGTGCTCGACGGCCTCCCAGGCGACCTCGGAGAGCAGCCGGTGCTCCGGATCGACCCAGGGTGCCTCCTGCGCGTTGATGCCGAAGAACTCCGGCTCGTAGGCGTAGACGTCGTCGTCGAGGAAGCAGCCGTAGCGCAGCCGGTCGGCGACCTGCGAGGGCAGCCCGGCCAGTTCCGACTGGTGCCACCGTTCCTCCGGTACCTGGCGATGGGTGTCCCGGCGCTCCAGCAGCAGCTGCCACAGGGACGTCAGCGATCTGACCTCACCGGGAAACCGGCAGGCCGCCCCCACGACCGCGATCGGGCCGTCCCGGTCTGCTTCCGGTGCGCTGTCGAGGAGTTGTGCGTCCATGAGCGGGTTCCGTCCTTCAGTCGTGGGGGGAGCCGGTGGCCGCCGGCCCGGGCACGCCCTAGCCGTGGACCTGCCACCACCAGGCGATGGAGGGCAGGCCGCGGGGGTCGGGCCCGCACGGAAGCGGCGTGTCCGTCCAGTGGGAGCGGGCCGGGGGCACGGCGCGCGGGATGCCGTCGGCGGCGTAGCGCGCTGTGCGCGCGGCCCACTCGATGTTGCCGCGGATGCCGTGCGCGAGGTCGTCGACATAGCGTCCGAGCGGCTCGCCCGCACGCGCCCGCACGCTCGCGTGGAGTTCGAGGAAGCGGCACAGGATGGTGTCGCGCAGACCGACGGCCCGGTGGAGTGCCTGTTCCGGCGTGCCGCCCTCGTGAGCCATCAGAACGGTGAGCAGGTTCTGGTCGGTCTGACGGCGCGTGGATTCGCGGGCGAAGGAGTGGCGGTCGTTGTCCAGGGCGTCGACGCAGATGGCCATCTCGGTGAGGGCCCGGACCGCCGGCGCGTCCATGTCGCGGGCGGGGACCTCCTCGCCGTTGACGATCTCCAGCATGGCGTAGGTGGGTTCGCCTCCCGCGGAGTGCAGCCGCATGGTGAGGTACTCGTCGAGGGTGGGCATGACCCCGGTGGCACGGTTGCACACCTGCCACTGGACGCCGGTGAGCCATGCCTGGTGGGCGTGGTGGAAGCGCCGGTTCTGTACGGGGGTGGCGCAGGCGCGGAACCGTTCGCCGAGGTCGTGGACGGCGGCGGCGAAGCCGTCATCGGTGCGCAGCGGCCCGGGGGTCTCCAGGGCCCGCTGGGTGTGTGCGGCCGTGCGGGCGAAGCCGGCCGGTTCCGCGGCCAGGGGGCCTTCGTCGCAGCGGGCGTCGTCGAAGGCGAACCCCCAGTAGACCCAGCAGGCGGCGAGCCACAGGCGTTCGGGGTCGGCGTGCGGCGCGAATCGCGCGTAGAAGTCGGCGCTCCTGGTCCCCAGTACGCGGGCGTACTCGTCAGGGCTCCGGGTGAACCCCATGGCGCCGATCCAGTCGGCGGCGCGGCGTTCGGCCTCGTCGGCCCGCGGGTGGACGGCCGGCTCGATGGGGCAGAAGAACGGCAGGGCCAGGGCGTCGGTGGTTGCGGTGTCGCTGCTCAGGGGGTGCCTCTCTCAGGGACTTCGGGCGAGGTGCGCGGGCGGCCTCATGCCCTGCGGATGACCGCCCGGGCGGCGATGCGGCGGAGCGCCAGCGCCGCACCGGGGGCGAACGGGGCCTGTTCGAGGGCGGTGACGGCTGCCTCGTAGCGGGCGTTGATCATCTGCTCGACGGTTTCGCGGGCGCCCGTGGCCTCCAGGACGCGGCGCACCGCCGCCGCCCCTTCCTCGTCGAGCCCGGGATTTCCGACGTACATGCGCAGAAGCCGCGCCTGCGGCCGCGTGGCTCTGCGGACGGCCAGCGCCATGAGCACCGTGGCCTTGCCCGACCGCAGGTCTTCGGCGACCGGCTTTCCGGTGACGCCGGAGTCGCCGAAGGTGCCCAGCAGGTCGTCGCGGAGCTGGAAGGCTTCACCCAGCGGGAGCGCGTACGCCGAGCAGGCTTCGAGTGTCCTCGCGCCCGCGTCGGCGAGCACCGCTCCCAGATGGAGCGGGCGTTCGACGGTGTACCGGGCCGTCTTGAGGCGGATCACCCTGAGGGCGAGGCCGGCGTCGCCGCCGGGCGGCCCCGCGGTCCGCAGATCCAGGTACTGGCCGAGTACGACTTCGTTGCGCATGGTGTCGACAAGTGGCAGGACCGCTCGGTACTGCGCCTCGGTGAACCCGGCGGAGTGCAGCATCTCGTCGCACCGTACGAGCGCGAGATCGCCCAGGAGCACCGCGAGGTTTCTGCCGAACGCGTCCGCGTCCGCGCGGTCACGGTGCCGGGCGGCGAAGGCCCGGTGGGCGCTGGGCGCTCCCCGACGGCTGTCGCTCTCGTCCATGACGTCGTCGTGGATGAGCGCGAAGGCGTGGAACAGTTCCAGTGACGCGGCGAGCCGAAGCGCCGCCTCCTCGCCGGCTCCGCTGCTTGTGCCGCCCGCCGCGTACCAGCCGATGAGACAGAGCAGGGGCCGGATGCGCTTGCCCGGGGCCAGAGCGTACTGGACGAGCGTACGGTCGAGATCGTGTTGCTGGCCCGGGTGCCGGCTCTGGGCGGGGACACGGGACGAAGGGCCGCGGAGGAAGCCGGCGAGCGCGGTGTCGATGCGCTCGCGCAGGTCGGCGAGATCGAGGTCGTCGGCCCCGAGGGCCTGTGGGTGCATGAGACGGGGCTCCTTGGTGTGGGGGGTAGGAGCGGGGGGGGGAACGCAGAGTTCACCGGGCTCTGGCGCAGTGCTGCCAGAACATGGCGGCCGCCATGGAGAGGCCGAGTTCGGGTACGCCGAGGCCGCGTATGGTCCGGGACGGCGGTTGGGTGCCGTTGAGGGTCATGCGCATACTGAGGTCGCGGTTGGACAGGTCCTTGGTGACGCCGCGCAACTGCTGGGGGGCCGCCGCGCCCGCTGTGATCAGCTCCAGTGCCGTACGCACCGCCTGTTGCGGTGACAGGGCCTCCTTGACCAGGTCGGTGACGATGCCGATCAGCTCTTCGGAGAAGACGTCGATGAGAGAGAGCTCCGGGCACAGATGGCGGATGGAGCCCTCGATGTTGGCGAATGACTTGCCGAGGATGGCGACCATCGGGCTGGTGCGGATGCCTCGGCGGGTGGAGTGCTGCAGGACGGCGGTCAGGGTGACGCCGAAGTCGAGTTCTTCGAGGGACGCCGTGGCGATCTGCGGTACCAGCGCGGACATGTCGCCGGCGAATGCGGCCGCCCGGGTCCAGGAGGTGGTGCTGCCCATGTCGATCCACGCGCGTGCGGTTCCCGCGCCGTCGTTCATGGCCAGGTTCAGGAGCAGGAGCAGGATGCTGGTGCTCATGGGCCGGTCGATGCGGCCCACCATGCCCCAGTCGATGAGCGTGGCCGGCCGGCCGGGCTCTACGAACACGTTCCCGGGGTGCGGATCGCCGTGGAAGACGCGGTCGACGAAGTAGCCCCGGTACATGAAGGCGAGGAGGTCGTGACCGATGGCCGTGCGCTCCTCCACGGTGAACGCGTCCCGGTCCGCGTCACGGATGGAGACGCCGGGGGCGAGGCTCTGGACGAGCACGCGGCCGGTGGCCTGGATGACTTCGGGTACGGCGATGTGATCGAAGCCGAGTGCCGCCTCGGCGGCCTCGGACATGTTGCGTGCCTCCTTCACGAAGTCGAGTTCGGGACGCATGGCGTCGAAGACGACGCCGAGCATGGCTTCGATGTCGATCACGTCGTTGAACCGCGTCGCCCGCTTCGCCCCGAACCGGGCCAGGGAGCGGATGAGCTTCATGTCCGCCTGCACCGACTCCCGTACGCCGGGGCGTTGGATCTTGACGGCGACCTGGCGTCCGTCCGGCAGTTCGGCCCGGTACACCTGGGCCAGGGAAGCCGTGCCCAGTGGACGTGCGGTGTCGATGTCCGTGAACCGCTTGTGCCACAGCGGGCCGAGTTCCTCCTTGAGTACGGGCTCGAAGTCGGTGAACGGCGCGGGGGACACGTTGTCGTGCAGCTTCTCGAACTCGGCGATCATCTCGGGCGGTACGAAGTCCGGGCGGGTCGCCAGCATCTGACCGGCCTTGATGTAGAACGGCCCGAGGCTCTCCAGCGCCTCGCGGGTGCGACGGGCCCGGCGCAGCCTCGCGCTCTCGCCCTGGGGTGGGCGGCGGCCACGCGGCAGCAGGGTGTGTGCTGCCTCCGCCCCGGCGAGTTGCGCCAGGACCCGTGCGAGCAGTCGCGCGCGGTGCTCACCCATGGACACCACCTCTGTCTAGCCTGCTGTCTTCCCCGCCCGTGCCGGTGGCCGGGCCGTCGCCGGGCCGTCGCCCATCGACGCGCTCAGCGCGCAAGGTCGCTGATCCGGTCGAGGCGGGCGGCCAGCGTCGCCAGGTCGGCCCGGACGGCGTCGAGGTCCTCGGCGTCCCGGGGCGGGGGGACCGTGCCCGTGGCGCGGACGTCCCGGGTGCTGTTCCGGTGCCTCTCCAACTGGTCGGCCAGGTGGGAGATCTGCTCGGTGAGGGCCCGCAGGTCGTCATCGTCACGCTCCGGCGGGCCGTCATGGCGACGGCGCGGACCCCGGCGGCACCGGTCGTCTCCGTCGTGGTCATGGTCGTGGTCGTGATCGTGATCATGGTGATCGTCGTGGTCCCGGTCGTGACGGCGCCTGTCGTCGTCCAGGGCGTCGCTCAGGGAATGCCGGACGCCGCGCTCGAAATCTCCGGCGCGGTCGAGGGCGTCATCGACCAGGTCCTCCGTCGCGTGCACCATGCGGCGCAGGGCGTGGCTGAAGGACGTACGGGAATGGCGACGGGACACAGCAGACCTCCGAGGTCAGGGGCGAGAACACTGTCCGGCGGTCCGACCGCCGGGCGCGGGTCTTGGGGCTCTGGTTCAGCGACGCGGCTCGTCCTCCTCGACGGGGCGGAGGTAGAGGGCTTTGCCGTAGCCGGTGTCCAGCCAGATGCGGTGTCCGCCAACGGTTCCGGACAGGGCGGGATGTGTGTAGCGACGGGAGCGCCCGGTGCCCGGGTCGACCGTCACCGATGCCCATTCGAGGCACCAGGCGGCCCTGTCGCCCGCCGATTCCACGCGCAGGTAGACGGGGAAGTGGTCCAGGTCCTGCGTGCTCAGCGGCGGGGTGCGGGGGTCGTTGTACTCCGGGTACTTGACGTTGCTGTCCTCGCCGAGACGGAAGTTCGCATCCGCCCCGCGCGAGAAGTCGACACCGTGCGTGTCGAGGCTGAACTCGCGGCCTGCCAGGCCGAGATAGATCCACGAGCCGGTCGATGCGTGATCGACGTCCGCTGTCACGATATGCGCGACGATCTGGGAGATCGCGGTCATGGGAAGAAGGTCCTCTCAGGTGGGGGCACCGTCCGGGGTACGGGGGCGCCTGCCGGCGCGAGGAGCACCCCGTATCCCCGGATCGGGGTGATGCCGCGGGTGGGCCGGCGGAGCCGGGAAGGCCCGGGGCTGCGGGGCTGAGGCGTTGCCCCGCGGCTGCTTCCGGCACAGTCAGGTTGCCCCAGGTGAGTGACGCTATGCATTTGCATGAACACGAAGAGTTGCGAACCGGTCGGCGGAAGCTTGCCTTCGCGCCCCGTGCGGTGCGCTGTGCACCCGCAGGCGACATGCGCGCCCCTCATGGTCCGTCGCGCCCGGGCGTACGCCCCGAGCACCTCTGACGGCCTGCGAGGACCGGAGCGAGCAGGTGACACCGGGCCGCCCTGCCAGGAAGGGCAGCGGCGGGGAACGTTCCGGCGGGGGGCTTCGTTCTCTGAGCCCGTCCACGTTCCCGACCTGGGGAGTATCGTGCCGAAAACCCCGCACGTCGCCTCCGACGTTCGACCCGCGCTCCCGGCTCTGAGCGCACAGGCCGACCGACTCATCGAGCTGGGGGTCCACGAGCAGGCAGGACTGCCCGCCGCCGAGATACGCGCCTTCGCCGCCGCCGCCACCGCTGCCGGCGACGATGGCGCCCTGCTCGTCGTGCACCCCGACAGGGCCCCCGCCTCCGTCCTGGCGCCACTGCTCCGCCGTGGCGACAAGGAGGGCTTCGTCGTCACGGACATGCCGGACGTCGATCTCTTCGCCCCGCTCGACACGGACGCGCCGCCCGACGCGCCGCTCTACCTCGTCACCGGACCCGACCGCGGTGACCGGATGGCCAACTGGAGCCCGAAGGAGGCTTTGCCCGCTCTCACCGCGGAGACTCGGACTCCGTTGCTGCTCGCCGAGGGCATCCACTGGGTCTTGCAGCAGCCCGCCGTCCTGGAGCGCAATCACTGCTTCATGACCATCGGTTCCCGGCTGCGCAGAGCCGGCGGCGCCCTGGACGCCCGCACGCCGGCACTGTGGATCAGCAACGGCACCGGGCGCGACGGCCGGGAGCGCCGCGACGCCCCCAAAATCGGTTGGTGCTGGGAGGGGAACCGCCACACCTGGCTGGGCTTCGCCTCCGCGACGGGCCGCCGGGTCCCCCACCCGTAGGGGGGCGCTGGAACGCCCGAACCGCCCTCCCCCGCTTTTCCCGGACGACGCGTTCCCCGTCCGGCCCCAGAGGCGTGCGGGCGCGCCACCATGTGATGTCGGCGTTCGAGAAGCGGCTGAAGCCGCGCACCCTTGAGCCCTCGGAGCCGGCGTCGAGTCGATCGAGGGCATCCGGCTGCACCCCCTGCGCGGGGAGGCGGCTCCCATGCGCTTCGCGCACGCGTCGGACACCCGGCGAACGATCCGACCCGGCATGCACGGTGCCCTGGCCGCCCCGGGCATCCGCAAGGGCCCGGCCGCAACGAGGACGGGTCCGTTACCATCCGCGTCGCCCCGGAACGCCCGCAAGCGGCTGGTTCAGTGCGGGAAGGCCCTCGGCGGACGCTGACGGGGCAGTGTGGTGCGGAACTCCTCGATCACTGAACTCACCTGCCGCATCAGCACAGTCCGCTCCAGCAGACTGAGGTAGAGATTGCGGCGGGCGAGTCCGGGCAGGTCCACACAGAAGTACATCGCCATCAGCGGGTTGATGAACAACTCACTGTCCTTGGTCCGTTCCGTGAACCGGACGTTGCCGAAGTCACCGCGCACCGCGGCGGCCACGGATCCGTTCACGATGCTCGGGTGGCTCGCGGTGTGGCGCTGGGCGTGCGCCACCGCGTCGAGATACAGCGCCCCCTCCCGCCCCGACCCGAGCAGCGAGAACGCGCCGAGGTAGGAGCCGTCCCGGTCCAGTGCGGCCAAGTTCTCCAGCACGAGCGAGTGGTTCACCCCGTGATAAGCGTCCACCCCGAAGCCGAGGCAGGCCACCAGCCGGTGCGCGACCTCGTCGAGTCCGCTCACGGCGCCGAGGCTCGCCATGTCCTCCTCCGGGGTGCCGAGACCGTGCTCGTCGCCGCGCATCAGGATGTCGGTACCGCCGTCCACCAGCACGATCGCGTCAACGCCGCCGAGATGCTCGATCAGCGTCCGGTAGGCCGTCCGCAGCGGCCCGACCCCGGTGCCCGGGAAGGCGTACACGGTCGGCGGCAGATCCTGCGTCACGAGCCACCGCGCGAGCGTGCGCTCAGGGAAGTAATCGCCGCGGCAGGCGGTGTCGGGCCCGATGGCCGCGACGTCCTGGCCCACCCACACATCGGCGTCCAGGCCGTACAGATCGGCGAAGGACAGGTTGGCGAGGTGCACCTCCTTGCCCGCTGTCCGCAGCGCGAATGCGAGCGGCAGCCCGGCGTACACGTCGAAGCCGCCGCCCGCGCCGGCGACGAGCACCCGTCGCGCGTCGTGCAGGCGAGTGAAGAAGGCGGGTTCCCCCAGAGAAATCACCGCATGACGTTAGCAGGAGGGCGAGTCGGCACCGGGGCGGCGCCGGCAGGGGTGACCCGCGCTCGCGGTCGGCGAGCCCGGTGCGCTCCGGCGCTGTTGCGGCAAGGCCGCCGGTGCCGTCACCGTACGCCCGAAGACCACGTCGCACTGCGCCGCGGGCGACCTCACGGGGGACGGCCTGCGCCGGCCATGGCACGAGCGGCTGACGGAGCGACGCGGGGGCGTACTGACGGTCACCGGATCCCGTCCGGCCGGCCGTCAGCCGGTGTGGGAGACCAGGGCGTCGATGAGCCGCGGCCAGAGCTCCCGGGGGCGGTCGTGGCCCATGTCGGGGATCAGCAGGAGTTCCGCGCCGGGCACGAGCTCCGCGGTGCGCCTTCCGCCGCTGGGAGCGATCAGCGTGTCGTCCAGACCGTGGATCACCAGCGTCGGCACGCGCAGCCGACGGAGGGCGTCGGCACGTGAACCGCTGAGGATCATCGCCCCGAGTTGCCGTCCGATCCCTGCGGGGTAGTACGAGCGGTCATGGCTCGCGGCGGCCAGCTCCCGCAGCGCCGCGGGGTCTGCGTAACGCTTGGAGGCCCACACCAGCTCCCTCTCCGCAGCCTTCACGTACCCCTCGCGGTCCGCGGGCTTCGGGGCGAAGAGTGCCGCTTGCGCCTCCGGGGCGGCCTGGCCGTATTCGGCCTCGCCGGTCGAGGACATCATCGACGTGAGGGTCAGCACCCGGTCCGGCGAGGCGAGGGCCATCGTCTGGGCGATCATCCCGCCCATCGAGGCGCCGACCACATGGGCCCGTTCGATGCCCAGCGCGGTGAGCAGGCCGAGTCCGTCGCCGGCCATGTCCTCAAGGCGGTAGGGCACCATCGCGAGGGCGGCGGACACGTCACCCGAGCTGACGGCGGCGATGAATGCGCCCAGATCGACGGGGTGCGCGTCGAACTTGGTGGACAGGCCGCAGTCGCGGTTGTCGTACCGGATCACGTAACGGCCGCGGCTTGCCAGCTCCCGGCAGAAGTCCTCGTGCCAGGCGAGCATCTGCGCACCGAAACCCATCACCAGCAGGACGGGCGGGTCCCCCGGGTCGCCGAAGGTCTCGTACGCAAGGGACACCTCGGGGGACACCGCAGCATGGGGCATGGCTGCATCGTGCCATGCGGGCCGGGCGCGAAACCACCGCGTTTGTCCGCCTGACCTGCGCGCCACCGGTCCGGGTGCGGCCGGTCACGGGCTCGGCGCGCGGCGTCATCCGCTGCCCCGGCGGGTCCGGGGCGGGCGGAAGCAGGCGATCACCATCTTGCCGTCATTGCAGGGATGGGCCTCCCAGTCGTCGGCCAGGGCGTCGACGAGGAACATGCCGCGTCCGCCCGGCCTCTCGGAGCTCGGCGGTCGCGGTGTCGGCAGCGTCGACGAGGAGTCGTGGACGGCGACGTGCAGGCAGCGCTCGTCCCAGGTCATCACCAGCTGCGCGCCGCTGCCCGCGTGGACGTGGGCGTTGGTGACCAGCTCCGAGACCGTCAGCAACACGTCATCGACCACGTCCGCGGCATCGTCCGCCCACGGCAGCGTCTCCAGGTGGTCGCGTGCCCACTCCCGCGCCGCCTTGACTTCGCTGTGCAGGGGCAACGACCGCGCCCAGCCCACCGCGCGCAGTGACTCCCCCATGGCGTTCCTTCCCTCGGTTCCGCGCCTACGTCTCGCGCCTACCCCGGACGCGGGCGCTGACGCGGCACGCAGGGGTGTCGCCCGGCCGGTGGTGAGGAAGCCGGGAGGACCTGGTGCGGGATCGGTGCGGGTCAGACCGGCAGCAGGCCCGGGAACCGGCCGTGGCCCACGTCCGGCGCGGTGACCGCCAGCCAGCCGTGGCCGCGTACGACCGTGTCGAAGACGCCCACCAGGTCCAGGTCGACCGACAGGTCCCCGCACGCCTCGCGGACACCGCCCGTGACGTCGTCCGGGGCCTCGCAGTCCTCCTCGTCGTCCTCTTCCTCCTCGTCCTCCTCGTCCAGGTCGTCCTCGCCGGTGTACAGGTCGACCAGCCGGCCGTCCTTGGCGACGAACCAGAAGTCCGCGCCGCCGGCGTCGTCCACGAAGAACAGCTGGGCCTGGCCGCATGCGACGCTGACCCGCTCGACCGTCTCGGTCATGCCCCTCCAGGCGTCGCGGCCGAAGAACTGCGGGAACTGGCCGAACACCAGGCGCCAGCCGTCGAGTTCGGGTGTCACGAAGGTCCGGCTGACGAACCGGGAGGGGTCCTCCTCGCTCGGAGCGGGTATCGCCGCGCACATGGCGGCCGCCACCCCCGTCTGGACCGGCACCGGGCGCGGGTCGTGCAGGCCGAGCGCTTCGAAGACGCCCTCGTAGGCCGTCCCGGGCACGGCCAGCCACCAGGCGCTGAGCTGGGTGTCCGGCGTGGCGCGGACATTGCCCGGGAGCTTCACCCGCACCAGGCGCTCCACCAGCGTGCGGTCGTGCGCGTCGAGCGCGTCGAGTCCGCCGCCCTCGATCAGGAGTCCGAGGGCGCCGCGCCGGACCGACCGGGAAGCCGTCGGGTCCCGGCGCAGTTCCCGCAGGCGCGGCGCGAAGGCGTCCTGCATGGCGCGTGCGTAGTCGCCGGCCGGGCCGTAGAAGTCGCCGCCTCTGCCGACCCGCTCCACCAGTGCGCGCAATCCGGCCTCGGAGTCCACGCGCAGCCTGAGCAGCCCCGCGAAGCCGCCGTCCGACAGCCACTGGTCGGGGTCGAGCGCCAGCGCCGCGAACCGTCCGGCGCAACGCTCGTCGAAGAAGCGGAGCAGCCGTCCCCTGAGCGGCGCGCCCAGGGAGCCGGCCTTCGACGCCGCGAGTACGGCGTCGAAGGCGGGCGGACCGATGCGGTTCAGCACCTCTCCGAAGGGCTGGAGAGGCCGGGACTGGCGGAGCGTGCCCACTCGTGCCAGCAGACCGGGCAGCGCGCGCTCGCCGTGTGCGGCCAACCGCTCGGCCGCCGCGGCCACTCGGTCCGCGTCCGCGCTGTCCAGGTCGTCGATGAGGGCCGCTGTCCCGGCTTCGGTCTCCATGAAGTGATCCTAACGACGGGGCCCGCGGCCCGGCGCACCCGTCATTCGCCCGGTGTGAGGCAGAGGGTGAGGATCTGGAACGGACGCAGGGTCAGGTGGATGTCGCGGCCTTCGACGGTGGGCGCGGGCTCGTCGGTCAGTTCCCGTTCGAGCAGATCCGTGATGTGCGCCGAGGCCAGCGGGAAGCCGCTCCTGAGCGTGGCCCGGGCGCGGCCGCCCGCCGATTCGTAGAGGCGGACGACGACCCGCCCGGTGCGGTCGTCGGCGAGCTTGACCGTCTCGATGACGACATCGGCCGCGGTCTCGCCGGCCAGCCGGACCAGGGGTTCGACGGGGGCTCCGCCGGGTACGGCGCGCTCGGGCAGGTTGAAGTGGTAGCCCTCGCGGACCGCGTCCCGCAGTTCGGCACCGATGACCAGTCCGTAGCGCAGGTGGTGTCGGCCGCGGTCGCAGTCGGGGTCCGGGAAGAGCGGGGCGCGCAGGAGCGAGAGCCGTACGGTCGTGGTGGTTCCGCCGTCGGGACGCACGTCCCTCGTGACGTCGTGGCCGTAGCTGGAGTCGTTGACGAGGGCGGCCCCCCAGCCCGGTTCCTCGACGTGCAGATAGCGGTGGGCGCAGATCTCGAAGCGGGCGCTGTCCCATGAGGTGTTGGTGTGGGTGGGGCGCCGGACGTGACCGAAGGGGATCTCCGCGCTGGACTCCGCGGCCCGCAGGTCGAGCGGGAAGGCCGCCTTGAGGATCTTCTCGCACTCCTGCCAGTCGACGTCGGTCTCCACGTCCAGGCGGCGGCTGCCCTCCGTCAGGCGGAGTACTTGGGTGATGCGGGAGGCGTTGAAGCCGCGTACCACCCGGATGCCTCCGGGGACGGCGACGACCTCGTCCGCCTCGGTCAGGTCTCGGACGGTGTTGCGGTAGAAGGTGTCGACGTCCCAGGCGTCCCACTGGTTCGGGAAGTCCTGGTGCAGCTGGAGGAGGTTTCCGACCGTGCCGGGAGCGAGCGCTTCGCGGCCCGCGGTCAGGTCGTACGCGGAGGTGATCAGGCCGCGGGTGTCCACCGTGACGCGTACGAGGCCGTTGTCCAGGACGAGTTCACCGTCCCGGGCGGGGCTGGGTTCGACCGGGCGCGCGGCCCGCTCGCGGGGGACCGCGCCGAGCGCGGGGACTCCGTCGCGGGTGTGGGGTGCGGCGTTGAACACGGTTTCGCCCGCCGTCTCCTCCGCGCCGGATGCCGCGAGGGCGCGTTGCGCCGCGTCGATGACCTCGCCGAGCTCCCGGGCGGTTTCGGCGTAGACCATCTCGGCTTCCCGGTGCACCCAGGCGATCGAGGTGCCGGGCAGGATGTCGTGGAACTGGTGGAGCAGTACCGTCTTCCACACCCGGTCGAGCAGTTCGTACGGGTAGGGCAGGCCGGTCCGCAGTGCGGCCGTCGCCGACCACAACTCGGCTTCCCTGAGCAGGTGTTCGCTGCGGCGGTTGCCCTGCTTGGTGGCGAGCTGGCTGGTGAGTGTGCCGCGGTGGAGTTCCAGGTAGAGCTCGCCGGACCACACGGGGGCGTCGGGGTATTCCGCCTGTGCCTTGGTGAAGAACTCCGCCGGGCCCTCCATCTCGACCCGGGCCGAGCCCTCCAGATCCGCCAGCCTGCGGGCGCGGGCCAGCATCTCGCGGGTGGGGCCGCCGCCCCCGTCCCCGTAACCGAAGGGGACGAGCGAGCGGTTGGCGGCACCCTTGTCCCGGAAGTTGCGCTCGGTGTGTGCGATGTCCGCGCCCGACAGGTCTCCGTTGTAGGAGTCGACGGGCGGGAAGTGGCTGAAGACGCGGGTTCCGTCGATGCCCTCCCACCAGAAGGTGTGGTGCGGGAAGGAGTTGGTCGCGTTCCAGGAGATCTTCTGGGTGAGGAACCACTTGATGCCGGCCAGCTTCATGAGCTGGGGCAGGGCCGCGTTGTACCCGAAGGTGTCGGGCAGCCACATGTCCTCGGTCTCGACCCCGAACTCCTCCAGGTAGAAGCGCTTGCCGTGGACGAACTGGCGTACCAGGGACTCGCCCCCGGAGAGATTGGTGTCGGGTTCGATCCAGAGGCTGCCCGTGGGGATGAACTGCCCGGTGCGCACCTTCTCCACGACGCGGGCGAACACCTCGGGCCGCTGCTCCTTGAGCCAGGCGAGCTGCTGTGCCTGGGACATGACGAAGCGGAATCCGGGGTGGTCGTCCATGAGTGCGGTGACGTTGGACACGGTCCTGGCCGCCTTGCGGACGGTCTCGCGTACGGGCCAGAGCCAGGCGGTGTCGATGTGCGCGTGGCCCACGGCGGAGACGCGGTGCGCCCCCGCGTGCGCGGGTGAGGCGAGTGCCGGGGCGAGTACCTCACGTGCGCGTGCGGCGGTTCCGCCGATGTCCTGGAGATCGATCGCGTCCAGTGCGCGGTCCGCGGTGTGCGTCAACTGCCAGCGACGGGTGGAGTCCTCGGGCAGCTGGTGCATCAGCCCGGACAGGACGTCCAGGTCCTGTACGAGTTCCCAGACGGTGGGGTCGAAGACGGCGAGGTCCATCCGGTTGAGGCGGTAGAGCGGATGGCCGGGTGCGGCTTCGCCGCTCAGCCACGGGGGAAGTCCGCCGGACCTGGTGGGGACGAAGGGGTCGCCGCCGCTCGCGGAGTCGAAGATGACCGGGTTGGCCGCCGCCTCGATGTAGTAGACGAACTCCTCTCCGCCATGGGCGCGTTCGGCGATCGGCAGCCATGTGTTGCGGGGGTTGAGCGCCTTGACCGGGCTTCCGTCGGGGCGGTACACGAGGCCCTCGGCGGAGAAGCCGGGCTGGGTGGCGCCGAAGCCGAGGTCGAGGACCGCTTCGACCCGCTGCCCGGCCCATCCGGCGGGGACCGTGCCGCTGATCCGGAACCAGGTGGTGGACCAGGCCGGCCCCCACGGGGCGCCCGTGCGCACGGGCTCGTAATGTGCGCCGATTCCTTCGGACACGGGCACGGGCTCGCCCGTGACCGGACGGACGGCGATGTCGAGAGGAAGGCTCTCGCGGTACACGGCCGGCCTCAGGCGCAGATCGAGGACGCGGGCGAGGCGGCGTTCGGTGACGGTTCGGTCGTGGTGCATGGGGTGCTCCGGGGGATGGCGGGGCGAGAGGGCGGACCGGTGCCGTGGAGGCGGCCGTGGGGTCCGGGTCAGCGCGTCCCGTAGCGGATGACGCGGGTGGGTACGACGGTGCGGCGGGCCGGGATCGGCTCGGCGGACGAGCCGTTGATGCGGTCGATGAGCATCTGGCCGGCTCGTCGGCCGATCTCGTCGGCGTCGTACGAGACGATCGTCAGGGGCAGACCGAGGACGTCGGCCAGCTCGAAGTCGTCGAAACCGGCGAGCGCGACCGGGCGGCCGAGGCCGTGCACGGCGCGGATGGCGCCCTGGGTCAGCCGGTTGTTGGTGCAGAAGAGGGCCGTGGGCGCGTCGGGGGCGTCGAGCAGCGCGCTCGCGGCGGCCTCGGCGGCGGGTACGTCGGCGAGGCCGCGCCGTACGTGGGTCTCGGCGGGCTCGATCCCGGCCGCTTCGTGGGCTGCCCAGTAGCCGCGGAAGCGTTCCGCGCCGGTGTACAGGGCGGGCGGGTTGCCGAGGAAGCCGATGCGGCGGTGGCCGTCCGCGATCAGCTGCCCGACCGCCTGTTCGGCACCGCCGAAGTCGTCGACCAGGACGCAGTCGGCGTCCATGCCGGCCGGCGGCCTGGAAGCCAGGACGATCGGCATTCCGCGCAGCGCCGTCGGGGCGAGGTGCCGGTGGCTGCTGCCGGCCGGGACGACGATCATGCCGTCGACCTGACGGGCGGCCAGGTCCTCGACGAGACCGCGCTCCCGGTCGACCTGTTCGGCGGTGTTGCTGAGCAGGACCCGCAGGCCGTGTTCGGATGCCACCTCCTGCACGCCGAGCGCCAGGCGGGAGTAGAACGGGTTGGCGAGGTTGGTGACGACCAGTCCGATCATTCCGCTGCCGCCCAGGCGCAGGCTGCGCGCCGTCTCGTTGCGCCGGTAGCCCAGTGCCTCGACGGCGGCGAGTACGCGTTCCCGGGTGGTGCCGCTGACCCGGGCGTCGTCCTTGAGCACCCGGGAGACGGTCATGGCACTGACGCCGGCGCTCGCGGCCACGTCGCGCATCGTGGGGGCGCCGTTGTCGCCCGCGCGGTGCTGTGCCATGTGCGGTTCTCCTGCGGATCGGTGGACTGGCCGGTGGGTCGGTGACGCGGTCATTCTAGGTCCGTTCCCGGAGGGCGACGGCGGGTGCGCGCAGGGTCCAGTGCGCGGCGCCGATGAGGGGCGCGTCGGCCGGGCGCTGCGCCGTGACGGCCGGGGGCGCGGTCCCGGGGCCCCCTGACGCGATGCCTTCGCGGACCGCGGGGCCGAGAAGGTCCCAGGAGCCGGTCATGGATCCGCCGACGACCATCAGGTCCGGCCGGAACCGCTCGCACCAGGGCGCGAGGGCCCGTCCCAGGGCGCCGAAGCAGTACCGGAGCGTGTGCAGGGCCGGACCGTCGCCGCCCCGGGCCGCTGCGGCGATCTCGTGCACGTCGGGGAGGTCCCCGTCACCGGGCAGGGCCGCGGTGCTGGCGTAGAGCCTGCGGATCGCCCGGCGCGAGACCACCTCCTCCAGCGGGAGTCCGTCGATGGTGAGCCGGTGGGCGCGTCCGCCGGGCGGTACGTCGGGGCCGCCCAGCACGGGCCGCCCGTCGTCCAGGAACGAGGTGCCGACCCCGGTTCCGAGCGTGACGCAAAGGACCCGGCGCCGCCCTGCCGCCGCACCCGCCCGGTACTCGCCCAGGGCGAACGCGTCGGCGTCGTTGACGAAGCTGATGCGGCGGGGGGCTCCGGGGAGCCGGACGAGCAGTCCGGCCCCCACGTCGACGCCGTGCAGCGACTCGAACTTGCCGATGCCGCGGAATCGGCCGACACCGGTTTCGTAGTCGAAGGGGCCGGGTATCGCGACGCCCCAGTGGGCGCCCGCCGGGGCGTCGACCTGGGCACCGACGGCGGCGATCGCGTCGAGGAGTTCACCGGCCGGCGCGTCGGCGGGGACCGGCCGGCGCACGACGGCCTGGGCGGCGGGCCGCGCGGACGCGGTGTCGAGGACGGCGGCCGTCACGTGGGTGCCGCCGATCTCCAGCACGGGGACGCGGCTCATTCCGGGGCCACCAGGGACTTCACCACGTGCACCGGGCCGCTTCCCACCGGGTGCAGGCGGTAACCGCCCACGCCCGCGGGGACGGTGAGGGTCTCGGCGAAGGCCAGGTCGTGCCGGTCGCCCCGGTCGGTCTCCACGACGACGCCGCCGCCCGAGGAGACGTTGAGGATGTGGAAGCGGCCGTCCGTGTCGTCCTCGGCGGGCTCGGGCCCCTCGATCACGAAGCGGTGCACCGCGTAGAACATCTCGGGCAGTGCGCCGATGACCTCCTCGCGCCAGCCCCGGCCCCGGCGCAGGGTCCTGGGCTCCTGCACGAGTTCCTTCAGGACGTCGTCGCCGCGCCGCGCGGTGTCGAGGTTGGCGAAGCCGTGGGCGAAGGACAGGGGCCTCGGTGCGCCGGAGACGCCCTTGCGCAGCCAGTCGTAGAAGCGCAGGGAGTAGAGGTACGGGGTGGCGCTGATCTCCAGGACCAGGTTGCCCTCGCCGGAGGCGTGCGGGGTGCCGGCCGGGATCATGTAGAGCTGCCCGGGGTCCGCCGGGTGCGTCATCACGTGGTCCTCGACGCGCAGCGGGGTTCCCTCCGCCGCGGCCTCCTCGACCTCTGCGCGCATGGCCGTCACGTCCGTACTGTCCCGCAGCCCGAGGTAGACCAGCGCGCCGGGGTCGCTCGCGGTGATGTAGTACGTCTCGTGCTGGGTGTAGGGCCACCCGAAGGTTTCCCGCATGTACTGCTCCTGGGGGTGCAGGTGCAGGGAGAGGTTGCCGCCGCCGACGGTGTCGAGGTAGTCGAAGCGGATCGGGAAGGACGTGCCGAAGCGGCGGTGCACGTCGGGGCCGAGGAACGTCTCGGGGTGGAGCTCGCAGAGCAGCTGGAAGGGCAGTTCCACCTGGGCCGTCTCGTCCTGGCCGACCAGGATTCCGGCCTCGGGGGCGATCAGCTCGTAGCCGAGTGCCGTGTTGCCGTCGCGGGGCTCGAAGCCGAGTTCCCGGGCGGCCCACTGACCGCCCCACGCGGTGGAGTTGAAGAAGGGGCGACTGCGGACGGGCCCCGTCGCCAGGGCGGCCAGGGTGGCCCGGACGGACTCGCCGTCCAGGGAGGCCGGGCCCGTCTCGCCCTGGAGGTCGATCCAGCGGTCGATGCGGGGAGCCATGCGGTCGCGGTGGCGGTCGCCGACGGGCCAGTCGGTGTAGAAGAGGCTGCGCAGCTCACCGGGGGCGCCGGGCCGGCCCAGGTTGACGCCGAGGGGCAGTTCGGCGCGGGTGACGGCCCTTTCCGCGTACCGCTTGGGCAGGTCGGCCCACCACAGCAGGTCGGGCTCGCCGAGCCCCGCGCCCGGCCCGAAGACCAGCAGGACGCCGGTGTCCGGGCGAGGCCGGACGGGCGGTGTCTCGAACAGGTCCTCCATGGAGAACTCGGCGAGCGGCAGGAAGAACGCGTCGGCGTCCGCGTCGGGAACGCAGAGCCGCTGGACCGCCTCGGGTGACCAGAGGGTGCGCACGTCGCACAGCGCGACCCGCGTACCCCGTGCGCGCAGGGCGGCGGCGAGGGAGCCGGCGGCCTCCTCCCAGTCGAGTGCGGCGGGGCCGTCCAGGGCGAGGACGGTGGGCGTGGTGGGCACGTCGGCGACCGCGGCGGCCCAGCCGGTGACGACGGCGCCGCCGGTGACGGCGTAGCGCGGGTTGCGTTCATAGGGACGGGGCTGGTGCACAGAAGCTCCTGGGGAAGGGACCGGCAAGCGCCTGCATGGTATCGATAACACCGCTGATCGGACAAGGCGCGTCAGGAACCGACTGACGAACCTTGGATTCAACAGGGGGTTTCTCGGATGCCCGACAGAAACTCTTGTTTCAGCCGCATGGTGTCGTTAACATCCTCGCAATCCGGATCCAGAGGGAAGTGAGCCCATGAGATCAACCGGCGAGACGACGGAGCGGTCGTCTCACCCGCTCCGCCGGCGCACCGTGCGGGCCGGCCGCGGGGCCGGCGCGGCCGGCGTGCTGGCCGGCGGCTGCGCACGGGGCGACAGCACCGCCGCGCAAGCGGGGACCACGTCCCTGGCCAACGACAACGCCACCTGGGACGACGGCTACGTGGCCGCCGGACGCGAGCTGAAGAAGCTCACCGGCTACGCCCTGCGCCCGCTGTCCAACCCGAACCCGACCGCGTACACCCAGGTCACCCAGATCTCCCTGCAGACGACCAAGGCCACCGACCTGATCAAGTGGCAGTCGGGCTACAACCTCAAGCAGCTCGCCCGCACCGGCAGCCTCAGTGACCTGACGAAGCTCTGGGAGGCGTACGAGCGCAAGGGCTGGGTGACCAAGTCCCTGCGCGACTCGATGTCCTACCGGGGCGCGGTGTACGGCATGCCCCTCTACCAGTCGTACTACGTGCTCTTCTACAACACGCACGTGTTCGACAAGCACGGCCTGCGGGCGCCGGAGACCTGGGACGAGCTGCTGCACACCGCGGAGGTGCTCAAGAAGTCCGGTGTCGTCCCGTTCGTGGCCACGCAGAGCGGCAACTGGCCCGCCTACGAGTGGTTCGAGGAGCTGATCAGCAAGGTCGACCCGGTGTTCTACGCCGATCTGATCGCGGGCCGTGCGCGGTACACCGATCCGCAGGCGCACAAGGCCATGCAGATCTGGCAGGACTTCATGAAGAAGGGCTGGATGACCCCGGCCGACTTCGACCAGAACAACGGTCCGGCCGCGCTGAAGACGGGCAAGGTCGGCATGTTCCTGCACGGCTCCTGGCAGTCGCAGGGCCTGGCGGCGGCGGGCATGAAGCCGGGCGAGGACTTCGACGCCTTCGTCCTGCCTCCCGTCGACACCTCCGTCAAGCGGTCCGTGATCACCGAGGCGGGCGTGCTCGCGGTCCCGGAGAAGGCCGTCTCGCACGACGCCGCCATGGCCAACGCGGGCCACTGGCTGCACCCCTCGGTCCAGCGGGTGTGGACCGACTTCCTCCAGGACGGCTCGGCCAACCCGAAGGCGGCCACCTCCAATCCGGTGCTCGCCCGGCTCAGGAAGCGGGCGCTGGACGAGCACTGGACCGAGCTGCCCCGCTACGGCCAGTCGGGACCGCCCAACCTCATGCAGGGGAACACCGATGACCTGGGAGCCTTCATGACGCACGCGATGTCGCCCGAGGCGACTCTGCGCAGCATGGCGAGCCGTGCCACCAAGGAGTGGGCGGCGTGGAACAAGGACGAGTCATGACAGCCGCCCTCGACGCGCGCCGCAGCCGCTCCGGCACCTCCACCTCCCCGGCGGTCCCGCCCGCTCCCCCGGCCCGCAGGCCCCCGCGCCGGCTCGGGGACCGGTTCGCCTCGGCGGGCTTCCTCGCCCCGGCCGTCCTGCTCGTCGCCGGGCTGCTGCTCACCCCGTTCCTGATGACGCTGTACCGCGGCTTCTTCAGCGACAGCCGGGTCTCCGGCTTCACCTGGTTCACCAACTACGGGCTGTTCTTCAGCGACCCGGTCCTCGCGAAGTCCGTGGAGAACACCCTGATGTGGGTGGTCGGCACGGTGGCCCTGCCGCTCGTCCTGGGGCTCGGCATCGCGGTGATGACGAACGGCTCCGGGTGGTCCCGGATCCCCCGGCTGCTGGTGGTCCTGCCGTACGCGATCTCCGGCTCGGCCGTGGCCGTCGTCTGGAACTTCCTCCTGACCACGGACGGGGCGGCCAACCAGGCGCTCGACGCGCTGGGGCTGGGGTCGTTCGCCCAGGGCTGGCTGCTGGAGTGGCCGGGGAACACCCTCGTCATGATCGTCGCCAACACCTGGCAGGCCACCGGGGTGGCCGTGATCCTCTTCCTGGTCGGCCTGCAGACCATCCCTCCGGAGACCCTGGAGGCCGCGTCGCTCGACGGAGCCGACGGGCTGCGCAAGTTCTGGTACGTGGTCCTGCCGCAGCTGCGGACCGTGTCCGTGATCGTGGTCGGCAGCAGCCTGGTGAACGGGCTGAAGTCGTTCGACCTGATCTGGGTCCTCACCCAGGGCGGCCCGGGCCGCAGCTCCGAGACGCTCGCCGTCTCGATGTACCAGGAGACCTTCCTCGCGCTGCGCCCCGGCGCCGGAGCGGCCGTCGCCGTCGTCCTCACCGTCATCGTGCTGCTGGCCTCGTGGCTGTACCTGCGGCGCCAGCTCACTCCGAAAGGCGCCTGAGCATGTTCATACGCCGCGTCTCCGCCGGCACCGCCGTCCGTAACACCGTTCTGGTGCTCGTCTCGCTCCTGTGGGCCGTGCCGACCTGGCTGCTGCTGGTCAACGCGCTGGTGCCGGCCTCCGAATACGGCGGCGCTCCGCACTGGCTGCCGCACGGAGGGTTCGGTCTCTTCGACAACATGTCCGAGGCGTGGTCCCGGGCCCGGCTCGGTCCCGCGATGGGCAACAGCCTGCTGTACGCGGTGACCAGCTCGGCCGCGGCCATCGTGGTGGCCACGACCGCCGCGTTCGCGACGGTGATCATGCCGGTCAAGCGCAAGGCCCTGTGGTTCTGGCTGATCTACTCGGGCACGCTGCTGCCCCTCCAGGTCTTTCTGCGACCGCTCTTCCTCGCGTACGCGAACACCGGCCTCTACGACGCGCAGATCGGGCTGTTCCTCATCTACGCGGCGGTGGCGATCCCGTTCGCCTACTTCATCATGCGCAACTTCGCCCAGACACTGCCCGCCGAGGTGATCGAGGCGGCGCGGCTGGACGGCGCCTCCTGGTGGCGGGTGTTCTGGCAGATCCACGTACCGCTGTCCCGGTCCGCGATGATCGCCGCGTTCGTCTTCCAGTTCGTCGCCGTCTGGAACGACCTGCTCTTCGGCATCACCCTGGCCACGAGCCGCAACATCCGGCCGGTGATGGCCGCGCTCGCCGAACTCCAGGGCAACTACTCCAACGTGGGCCCTCCGGTCGTCCTCGGCGGAGCCCTGCTGGTCTCGCTGCCGACCGTCGTGCTCTTCTTCGCGGCGCAGCGGTTCTTCGTCAGCAGCCTCAAGCTCGGCTGAGCCGGGTCCCACCGCGTGCGGGCGTCCCGCACAAAGCCCCGAGCCGATTCCCGAAAGGCATCCCGGTGAAACTCTCTGCCCGTACCGCTCTCGCCCTGGCCGCGGCGCCCCTGCTCTGCGCCGCCCTGAGCCCTTCCCCCGCCCTCGCGGCCTCACACCCGGCGACGGGCCCCTGGAAGGGCCGGGCCGTGCAGACGTACGACGCGCTCCAGGAGCACCTGTATCAGGGCGCGGACGACCACGGCCTCTACCAGGAGGCGACTCCGCACCGCAGTGCCGACAACGCCCACTCCTACCTCTGGCCGATGCGGGAGGCGGCCGCCGCGACGGTGGACATGGCCGGCCTTCCCGGACCGGGCAGGCGCTACACGGCGGACGCTGCGGAACGTTTCACCACCCTGGAGCTCTACTTCGACCCCCGGGACGGCCGGCCCGGCTACGACTCCTACCTGCCGGCTCCGCTCGGGCAGGGCGGTGACGTCTTCTACGACGACAACTCCGTCGTCGGGCTGACCCTGCTGGACCAGTACGAGGCGACGGGCGACCCCGTCTACCTGCACCGGGCCGAGCTGGCCTTCGACGTCGTCAGCCGCGGCTGGGACGACGACCCGGCCAAGGAGTGCCCGGGCGGGATGCACTGGGTCGACTCGCCGGCCAACGACATGCGCGCCGCCAACGTAACGGGCCTGGCGGCGGAACTGGCCGCCCGGCTCCACCTGGAGACGCGGGAGAGCCGCTACCTGACGAGCGCCCAGCGGTGGTACGAGTGGAACTGGTCGTGCCTGCGCCAGTCCCCCGGGCTGTACCGCAACAGCCTCGGCGACGACGGTTCCGTCAACTCCACCCTGTGGACGTACAACTCCGGAGCCATGATCGGTACCGCGGCCACGCTCTACAAGACCACCGGGGACCCCTCGTATCTCCGGCGCGCCGTGGAGGACGCCGAGGGGTCGCTCGCCTACTGGAAGCAGGGCGAACGCCTGCACGACCAGCCGGCGATCTTCAACGCGATCTACTTCGACAACCTCCGGATTCTGGACGGAATCCGCCACGATCCCGCCTACCGGCAGACCGAGAGCGCCTACGCGGAGCGCGTGTGGAAGGAGAATCGCGATCCGTCCACCGGGCTCTTCCGCTTCCAGCCCTCGGGCGGCGGCGACTACGAACCGTCCGCCTCCGCCGAGACCCTGGAGCAGTCCGCGATGGTCCAGATCTTCGCGGGCCTCGCCACCGACGCCTCCTGACCCCGCGCCTTTCCCCCCGCCCCACTGCTTTCACGTCCGCCCCACGCACCGCACCTTCCCGTCCGCCTCACGCACCGAACCGGCACCACGCCAGAGCGGAGAACTCTCTCCATGCCCCGCCCCGATCTGTCCCGCCCCTCCTGGTGGGACTCCGACATCGCCCGCGAGATCCTGCGCGACCGCGGCGTCAGCTCGACCGGAGTCCTCGGCGGCCATCCCGTCCGGCTCTCCTGCGAACCGCTGCTGCGCCACGACGGTGACGGCGGGCTGCTGCAGTCCGTGCGCATCCAGGCCGGCCGCCCCCTCGACCGGGCCGTGGTCACCACCCTGTCCGGCGCCTCCGTCCGCAGCGAGCTGATACCCGGTCCGGCCGGCGAAACCCGGATGCTCGTACCGGAGGTGAGCGCTCCGCTGCCGGTGCTGGTCGAGCTGCCCGACCTGGCTCCGGGCGAGCACGTCGAAGTGCTGCTGACCCCGCAGCGGCACTGGACTCTGCATCTGGTGCAGCACGCCCATCTCGACATCGGCTACACCGATCCCCAGGGCACGGTGCTCGCCGAGGGCCGCAAGTACCTCGATTCCCTGCTCGAACTGTGCCGTACGACGGACGACCGGCCCGACGCGTCGAAGTTCCGCTGGGCGGTCGAGGGGTTCTTCAGCTTCGAGAACTGGTCGGCGAACCGCCCGCCGCAGCAGGTCGCGCAGTTCCTGGACCGGGTGCGCGAGGGGCGCATCGAGCTGACCGCGATGCCCTTCAACCTGCACACGGAAACCTGCTCGACGGACGAACTGCACGAGTTGCTGCGCCCGGTACGCGAACTGCGCGCCCGGTACGGCATCGACGTCACCACGGCCATGCAGACGGACGTCCCCGGACAGGTCGTGGGCCTGCCCGACGTGCTCGCGGACAGCGGCATCCGCTATCTCTCGGTCGCCCACAACTGGGCGGGCCGGGCGGTGCCGCACCACACCGGCGGCGGGGCGCTGCCCCGGCTGTTCCGGTGGCGTGCGCCGGGCGGACGCAGTGTCCTGGTGTGGCGCACCGACACCCCGCACGGGCTGGCGTACATGGAGGGCTCGATCCTCGGGTTCGACGAGTCCTACGACCGGGTGGACGACCTGCTGCCGCACTACCTGTCGGCGCTGGCCACCCGGCAGTATCCGCACGAGGGGCGCGGCATCCCCGGCTTCCCGGTCCTGGACGAGGAGTTCAAGGGCGATCCGTACCCGTGGGACGTCCTGCACCTGCGGGTGCTGGGCAAGTTCGCGGACAACGGGCCGCCGCGCCGGATCATCGCCGACACCGTGCGCCGGTGGAACGAGGAGTGGGCGTTCCCCGTGCTGCGTACTTCACGCAACGAGGACTTCTTCGTTGACGCGGAAGCCCGTTACGGGGACCGCCTCGAAACCTTCGAGGGCGACTGGAGCGACTGGTGGGTGGACGGGGTCGGCGCCGGCGCCGTCCCGCTGGCCGCCACCCGTGACGGCCAGGCGGCACTGGCCGACGCCCAGACGGTCGCCGGGCACGCGGAGATCCTCGGTGCGGCGGGTTCGGGCACCACGGCGTCGGCCCCCGACGTGTACCGGGCGGCCTCCCTGTTCAACGAGCACACCTGGGGCGGTGGCGATCCCTGGACGCACGGCGACCACGGGCACGCGTCCGGTGAGCGCCAGTGGCACTGGAAGTACGCCCAGGCGCTGCGCGCCCACGACGACGCCAAGACGCTCCTGGACGGCGCGGGTGCGGCGCTCGGCGGCCGGCTCTCGCCGCGCGAGGGGACGCTCGCCGGTTTCTATGTGACCAATACGTGCAGCTGGCCGAGGTCGGAGACGGTGCGGCTGTTCCTCCCCGAGAGCACGGTCGCGCTGGAGGAGCCGGTCCGGGTGCTCGACGCGCGCGACGGTGCGGTGCTGGAGCACACCGAGGAGGCGCAGTCCAACGAGTTGCACCGGGCCGCGGGCCGCTTCCTGCTGTTCCGGCTCGCGGACGTGCCCGCGCACGGTGCGGTACGGGTGGACATCGTCGAGGGGGAGGCGTTCCCGCCCGTCGACGGGGGGCTCGCCGACGATCCGACGGTCCTGGAGAACGAGTTCCTGCGCGTGAGCGTGGACCTGCGGTCGGCGTGGATCGGCTCGGTGGTCGACAAGCGCACCGGTCGGGAGCTCGTGCGGCAGGACGCGACCGTGGGGCTCAACGCCTACCTGTACGACGAGTACGCCACGGCGGGCGGCTTCAACCACCAGTCGAGCAAGACCACGGCGAACGGGTCGATGCATCTCCTCGCCTCCCGCACGGCGGCGCCGCCGGCCGCCCTGGTGGACCGCTTCCGCGATGCGACAGGGCAGACGCTGGTCTACGAGTGCGCCCCGGCCGGCACCGAGCGGCTGCGGGTGCGGGTCCACCTGCCGCACGGGCAGGCCCGGATCGATCTGGAGAACCGGATCGTGAAGCCCGCGACGCTCACCAAGGAGAGCGCGTTCTTCGCGTTCCCCTTCGCGATGAGCCGGCCTGCCGTCCGTATGGAGGCGACCGGGGGTATGACGGGCACCGGACTGCCGGTCGTGCCGGGGTCCGCTCAGCACATGCGGGCGGTACGGCGCTGGGTGAGCTTCGAGGAGGACGCGATGGTGGCGGCCGTCGCCACGCAGGACGCGCCGCTCGTCCAGGTGGGCCAGATCGCCGTCCCCTACGCGCCGTATCCGCAGTCGCTGGCCCAGGACGAGCCCGGCACGCTCTTCTCCTGGGTGCACAACAACATCTGGGACACCAACTTCCCCTCCGAGCAGGCGTTCGACCACGTGTTCCGCTACAGCGTGGCCTTCGGACAGGCCGCGCGGACCAGTGGGCCCGTGCTGGGCATGCGCACCGCTGCCGCGGGCAGCCGTCCGCTGCTCGCCGTCCGCGCCCTGGGCGAGGAGAGCACGGCCCCGGATGCCTCGTACGCGTTGCTGACGGTAGGCGACCGGCGGGTGCGCGTCGTGGGGCTCACCGTTCCGGCCCCCGGTCAGGTGCTCGTCAGGCTCCAGTCCTTCGCCGAGGAACCGGTCGCCTGCCGGATCGCCCCCGGCTTCCCCGTCACGGAGGCCCGCATGGCGGACTACCTCGGGTCCGCCGGTGACCTCCTGACGCAGGACGACGAGGGCGCCTCGACCGTCGACGTACCCGTGCTGGGCACGTGTGCGGTGCTGCTGCGGCTGTGACGTGCGGCCCGGGGCGCCCGGGCCGCACGCAACGCGGCTCGGCGGCTCCGCCACTGTGCCGGCCCCTCTGGCCACGGGGCCGGCACGGTGTGTGTCACGGGCGCGGTATCTCGGTGGTGACCTGGTCGTACCGGACGAGACGGGGGGTGAAGGTGTACGAGGGATGTCCCGCCTGGAGACGAGCCGTGGCATCGTCGAGATACGCCCACATGTCGGCGGGGTCCGCGCCGACGCCGAACGTCGCGTCGTTCAGCACCTCCATGTCGGGGCTGGAGATGTATGCCACGTACTTGAGGGTCTGACTGCCGCCGGCCATGAGTGCCTCGGTCTCCTTCGGGGCGATGTGGTGTGTGTTCCCGTCCATGCCACCCGTGGTATCGGCGGCCTGTGCTGTCGCGGTCGTCGTGAGAAGTGTCGATGCGGTCGCCACGCCGGCGGCGCCCAGGATCGTTCGCCGGGAAATGTCTGGCACAGTCCTCCCCCTACGTCGGTGGCCCCTCCCGCGAGGGGCGCGCGGCCGACGTTACAGCCACGTGCTCGCCGTGGAAGACCTTTTACGCTCCGGGCCACGGGCCGCGCCCGCCCCGTCACGTCCGTCTCAGATCGGCCTGCACCAGGTCGTGGTCCGACCACGGGGTCAGGCGCACCCGGTGGTCCACCGGGTCGAAGCCGCGGAGAAAGATGTAGTCGAACTTGCTCCGCCAGTCGGTGGTCGGCTCGCACACCCCCGTACCGGACGGACCGCACGGGCGGTCCGCGTCCCTGGCCATGTCCCACATCACGGCGAGTTCGGGTGCTTCCGGCACCGCGTTGAAGTCACCGAGAACGATCGCGCGGTCGTACCGGGCGACCGCCTCGGCCAGCACGCCGGTCTGCTCCGCCCGGACCGACTCCTGCCTCCGCTGGGCCAGGTGCGTGTTGAACACCCGGACCCGCAGGCCGTCCACGAGGGTCGTGACCGCCATGTACCCGCGGTCCTCGGAACCGCCGTGGGGGTATTCCACTGTCACCGGGTCGGTCATCGGGGCGGCCGACAGGATTGCCTGGCCGAAGCCGCCCGGGCTCCAGGGCACTCCCCCGCACCGGCTCCAACTGGGCAGAACCGGCCCGTACTCGACGTGGTAGACCAGCCCGTACCGGTACCGCAGATGGTCCCGGATCCTCTCGACATCACCCACGCACGCTTCTTGCAGGCCGATGACCTGGGGGGCGTACGCGGCGATCTCCGCCGCCCTGCCGCCGTTGCGCCCGCTCGCCTCGCAGGGGTTGCAGATGTTCCAGGTCATGACGCGGCCCGGCACGGCCGCCTCGGGGGCGTCGGCCGGCAGCGGTCCGGCCGTGTAGGCGATGTTCGACACGCTCGGTCCGGCGAGCAGCAGGCAGGCCACGACCAGTGTCCCCGCAAGCCACCGCGCGCCTCTTCCGGCCACTCTCGGCTCCTCGCCGTAGATCCACACACTCACCTGCGAGGTCTCCCCCCGCACGCGCTCATGTGGCGGAGTCTAGGCGGCACGAGGAGCCCGGGTCTCGTGACGGCAGCACCTCGGACACGCCGGTCGCCTATGATGCGGCCATGCATCTTTCGTCTTGTCTGAGCTGGTGGCGCTCCTCGTAGGAGCGGCTGCCTCTCATTCATGACCGGGCCGTTCGAATGGACGGCCCGCTCGTGGTCCCTGCGCCAGGGACGTGTCGTCCGAACGGCGACACGACCACCAGGAGACCACATGCACATCACCTCGCAGCCGGCGGCCCCGGGCCCTCAGGCCGACGCCGCCCATTCGTCCACCGACGCCCTCGGCGTGAGCGCCGCGCAGGCGCGCAGCGCGGCGCTGGAAGAAATGATCCTCGTGGACCCGGGGCGGTTTCGCGTACTGACCGGGGACCGCCCGACCGGACGTCTGCATCTGGGGCACTACTTCGGCACCCTCCACAACCGGGTCCGTCTGCAGAACTCGGGTGTGGAGACGTTCGTGCTCATCGCCGACTACCAGGTGCTGACCGACCGCGACGCGGCGGACGGCCTGACCGGGTATGTCGAGGAGCTGGTCCTGGACTACCTCGCCGTCGGAGTGGACCCCGAGCGCAGCACGATCTTCACGCACAGCGCCGTTCCCGCCCTCAACCAACTGCTGCTGCCGTTCCTCAGCCTGGTCTCCGTCGCCGAACTGAGCCGCAATCCCACGGTGAAGGACGAGATCGCGCACTCGCAGCAGTCCTCGGTCAGCGGCCTGATGTTCACCTACCCCGCCCATCAGGCCGCCGACATCCTCTTCTGCAAGGCCAACCTGGTGCCGGTCGGCCGGGACCAGCTTCCCCACCTGGAAGTCGCCCGCACCGTCGCCCGCCGCTTCAACGACCGCTACGGCCGCGGTGACGCCGTCTTCCCCCAGCCCGACGCCCTGTTGTCTCCCGCTCCGCTGCTCCTGGGGACCGACGGAACCAAGATGAGCAAGAGCCGTGGCAATGCGATCGCCCTGGCCGCGGACGCCGACGAGACGGCCCGGCTGATCAAGGGGGCCAAGACCGACTCCGAACGCCGCATCACCTACGATCCCGCCGGTCGCCCGGAGGTGTCCTCCCTGGTGCTCCTCGCGGCTCTCTGCCAGAACCGCACCCCCCAGCGGATGGCCGACGACATCGGAGCCGGCGGAGCCGCCGCTCTCAAACGGACGGTGACAGAAGCGGTCAACGAGTACCTGGCCCCGATCCGGGCCCGTCGCGTCGAGTACGCCCGAGACCGCGCCCACCTGCGCCGGACACTGCACGAGGGCAATGAGCGGGCACGAGCCGTCGCCGATGCCACCCTCGCCGAGGTGCGGGCGGCGATGAACAGCCGCTGCTGACGACCGGGCACCACCGCGCCGCGTTCTCGCGCACGTGGGAACCCCCTCCCCCGTGGGGGCGTTGTCACGGGTTGCGGGGAGGACGAGGGGAGTTGCACCGTGGCGCACAAGCACGCGCGGGGGCCGTGGCGGCTGCTGCTGGTGGAGGACGACCGGGAGCTGGCCGACATGCTCTCCGACGTACTGCGGGCCGAGGGATACGCGGTCGATCTGGCGACCGACGGCCAGCAGGGTCTCCATCTCGGCCTCTCCCGGCAGTACGACGTACTCGCCGTCGACCGACGCCTGCCCGGGCTCGACGGCGTCGACCTCATGGGCCGGTTACGGTCCCGCGGCGTGCGGACACCCGTGCTGCTCCTCACCGCGATGGGCACGGTGCACGACCGGGTCGACGGGCTGGACGCCGGTGCCGACGACTACCTCGTGAAGCCCTTCGACCTCGACGAACTCAGCGCCCGTCTGCGCGCGTTGTGCCGACGGGCCCTCGATGTCAGCGATGTGCTCAGGATAGGCACGGGGCACCTGTACGTCGGCCGCAGGGAGGTCGAGCTGGCGAACGGCGAACAGGTCGCCCTCGCGCCGCGCGAGTTCGCACTGCTGTGGGCGCTCGCTTCGCGCCCCGAAACGGTGCACTCGCGGGCGGAGTTGCGCCGGCTGGTGTTCCAGGAGGCGCCCGCGTCGTCCATCGTCGACACCTACGTCTACTACCTGCGCCGCAAACTGGGCAGGCGTGTCGTGCGCACGGTCCGCGGTCTCGGCTACCGGCTGGGGGCACTGTGAGCCGGTCGCCGTCGGCCGAGTGGGCGGCGGTGCGGCGCGCGCGCCTGCGGATCGCCGTGATCACCGGGGCGATCATCACGCTGCTGGTCACGGTCGTCGGAGGCGTGGCGCACACGGTGATGGTCGACGCGCAGAACGGCCAGGTGTGGCGCGAGCTGCGCTACGGCGCGATGTACGGCGACCCGGTCAAGCCTCCCGTATGCACCTGGCTGTACGCACCCGGCGTGGAGCCCCTGTCCAACGCTCCGCTCGGCTTCCCGTTGCGCGCCGACATCGAGGAGGTCCGCGGCACCCGACAGGCCGTGGAGCGCACCGTGGAACGTGACGACACGGTCTATCTGGTGCGCACCCAGCCCCGGGCCGACGGAGACGTCGTGCAGGCCGTGTTCGACATGCGCTTCCAGCTGGCCGACCGCAGCCATCTGTGGTTCGCGCTGGCGGTGGCCGAAGTCGTGGGGCTGCTGGCCGCGGCCGTCACGGGGGCGGTCCTCGGGCGTCGTGCCGTGGCCCCGCTGGCGGAGGCGCTGACCCGCCAGCACCACTTCGTCACGGATGCCAGTCACGAGCTGCGCACCCCGGTCACCCAGGTGCACACGCGGGCGCAGATGCTGGCGCGCCAGGCGGCCGACCAGGGTCTGCCGGGCCCCCACCGCGACACGCTGGCCCGGCTGGTCGCTTCGACGGGGCGGCTCGGCGAGGTGCTCGACGACCTGCTGCTGTCCGCGAGCCTCGCGGCCGGCCCGGCACGGCGGTCGGAACACCGGCCGGTCGAACTGGTCGCGCTGGCCCGGTCCGTGGCGGCCGAGGAGTCGGACCGGGTGGGGGCGCGTGGTCTCACCGTCGTGGTGGACGGTCCCCCGCACCCTCTCTTCGTGGACGGTGTCCAGTCCGCGCTGCGCCGCGCCATCGGCGAGTTGCTGTCCAACGCGATCCGTCACACCCCGGCCGGGGGGCGGATCGAGATGGTCCTCTCGCGCTCCGGAGGTACGGTGCTCCTGGTCGTCGCGGACACCGGGCCCGGGTTCGAACCCGCCGCCGTCGAGCAGCTGTTCCGCAGGTTCCACCGCGGCAGCGGTGACGGCGGGCGGTACGGGCTGGGGCTGGCGCTGCTCCAGGAGGTCGTCGAACATCACGGGGGCACGGTCGCGGCCGACGGGCGCCCCGGCCGGGGCGCCCGGTTCACCATCCGCCTGCCGGAGTGCGCGGCCCCGCCCGGCGTCCCGGCCGAGGCGCGGCCGGCCGAGGCGCGACCGGTCACGGCGACTCGTGAGCGGCGACCAGGCGGGCCGCGGCGCGTACGTCCCGGTCCAGCGGGCGGTCCGGGTCGACCGGGGGGATCGCCTCGCTGAGGGCGTCGAGGAGTGCCGCGCACCGGGGCGCGGTGGGGCGGCGGGCGCCGACGTGGACCGCCTGGCGCAGCCCGAGCGCGAGCGAGCCGGTGAGCAGGCCGAGCAGGTCCGCCATGTCGTAGGAGCGCAGGGCTGCCTGGGTGCCGAAGGGGACGACGTCCTGGTTGTGCAGGTTCGTCGGCAGGCTCTGCATGCCGGCCGGTGTGGCGTTGCGGCGGATCTCCGCGACGAACGCGGTGGCGGCCAGCTGCACGCCTTGGAGCCCGTGCTGGCGGCCGGGCTCGGTGGCGAGCATCGGCGGCAGCCCCCCGTTGCGCGCGGGATCGGTCAGCAGGTCGAGCTGGCGTTCGGCGAGATTGCCCAGCTGGGCCGTCACGGACGCCAGGAGGTCGGCCGCGAACGCGGCGGGCTGGCCGAAGAAGTTGCCGCCGTGCACCACCTTCCCCTCCCGCTCGTCGTCGCCGGGAAAGAACAGCGGGTTGTCGCTGACGCCGCCGAGGTCGGCGGCGACCACTGCGTCGACGTAGCCCAGCGCGTCCTCCGCGGCACCGAGCAGCTGCGGGCTGCAGCGGATGCTGTACGGCTCCTGGAGCGGCCGGCTTCCGGAGGGGCTGAGGCCGGTGAGGGTCCGCCGCATGCGGGCGCCGGCGTAAACCGCCCCGGGGTGCCCGTACGCCCGGAGCAGGTCGTCGTCCAGGAAGCCGGGGTCGCAGCCCAGCAGGTCGGCCAGGAGGCAGGTGAGGGCCGTGAGTGAGCGGTGCGCTTCGCGGACGCGGTCGCGGGCCAGCGCCAGGGCCGCGGTGGTGACGGAGGTTCCGTTGACGAGGGCGAGCGCGTCGCGGCCGTCCAGGGCCAGTGGGCGCAGCCCGGCGGCGGTGAGCGCCTCGTCGGCCGCCATGCGGCGGCCGTCCAGATAGGCGTGTCCGCGACCGCGGAGTGCCTGGGTCGCGTAGGCGAGCGGGATGAGGTCGCCGCTCGCGCCGACCGATCCGTAACGGGGGACGGCGGGCGAGAACGTCGTGGCGAACATGGCGGCGAGGCGGTCGATCACGTCGGAGGAGACGCCGGAGAGGCCCTGGGCGAGGGACCGGGTGCGCAGCAGGAGGGCGGCACGGCAGATCTCCTGAGGCAGGTCCGGCCCCTGCCCCGCCCCGAGGTGGGCGAGGGTGTTGTCGCACTGGTCCGCCTCGTCGGGGCGGCCGGCGTACCCGACGAGCGCGCCGAAGCCCGTGGTGGCGCCGTAGACGGGGCGGGTCCCGTCGCCGTGTCGCAGCCCGTGGAAGAAGCGGCGTGCGCGCTCCACACGGGCTCGGGCCGGGGCGTCCACGGTGACGGTGAGCGGTGTCGCGGCGCGGCGCAGGGCGGCGGAGTCCAGAGGGCCGGTGAGGGACAGGGAGTCCGTGGTGGTGGGCACGTCCAGAACGGTAGGCGGGGAATCTCAGAGTGCTCTGAAATCGGGTGACTAGCTTCCCGGGGCATGACCCATGACTACCTGATCATCGGTGCGGGGCCCGCCGGACTTCAGCTCGCCTCCCTGCTGGAACGGGACGGCGGGGACTACGTCGTCCTGGAGCGCGGCAGCGGTCCGGGTACGTTCTTCACCCGGTTCCCCCGGCACCGCTACCTCATCTCGAACAACAAGGTGCACACGGGGTACGACGATCCGGAGCTGAGGCTGCGGATGGACTGGAACTCCCTGCTGAGCGACGATCCGGAGCTGCTGTTCACCCGGTACAGCCCCCGGTACTTCCCGCCCGCGGACGACCTGGTGCGCTACCTGTCGGACTTCGCCTCCCGGACCGGGGTGCGCGTGCGGTACGACACCGAGGTGACGAAGGTGTCCAGGCACGCGGAGGGCTTCGTCGTCACCGCCCACACCGGCGAGGTGTGGCGGGCCCGGCACGTGGTGGTGGCCACCGGGATGCCCGTCCCGAACCTGCCCGCGATCCCGGGGGTCGAGCTGGCCGAGCGCTACGACACCATCGACACCGATCCACGGTCGTTCACCGACCAGCGGGTGCTCATCATCGGCCGGGGCAACTCCGCCTTCGAGACGGCCGAGAACCTGATGGAGACGGCGGCGGTCATCCATGTCGTCGGCTCGGGCTCGCTGAAGATGGCGTGGCGGACCCACTATGTGGGACATCTGCGCGCCGTCTACAACAACTTCCTGGACAGCTACCAGTTGAAGTCGCAGAACGCCCTTCTCGACGGGCGGGTCCTGGCCATCCGGCGTGACCGGGACGGATTCCACGTCCCGGTCGCCTTCGAGCGGGTCGACGAGGTGGTCAAGGAGATCCGTTACGACCGGGTGATCGTCGCGACCGGCTTCCGGTTCGACGCCTCGGTCTTCGACGACACGTGCGCGCCGGACGTGATCGTCGACGGCCGCTTCCCCGAGCTGACGCCGCTCGGCGAGTCGGTCAACGTACCCGGTCTGTATTTCGCGGGGACGCTGATGCAGGGGCGGTCGTTCGGGAAGGCGACGACCGGCTTCATCCACGGCTTCCGTTACGCGGTGCGCGCGCTGTACCGGGGACTGCGGCAGCGTCACGCGGGCGTGCCCTGGCCCACGACGGTGATCGGGGATTCCACCGGGCGGGCCGTCGACGCGGTGATCGGCCGGGTGAACCGTTCCTCGGCGCTGTGGCAGCAGTTCGCCGTCCTCGGTGACCTGCTGCTGCTCGCCCCGGACGGCACGTTCCGCTACGCCGAGGAGGTGCCCGTCGACCATGTGCCGGGGGCGGTGCGGGCCGGGGACTTCGGCGAGGTGGCGGCGTACGCGGTGATCACCCTGGAGTACGGGGAGGACCACGACCGGGTGGACCCCTTCGACGTCGGCGCCGGCCGCAAGTCGCAGCAGGACGTGTCGGGGCTGGACGGCCGCTATCTGCATCCGGTCGTCCGCTGGTACCGGGACGGCGAGTTCGTGGCCGACCACCACCTCACCGAGAACCTGGAGAACGAGTGGGACAGCGAGGAGTTCCACCGCGCCCCGCTGGACGCCTTCCTCACCGCGCGGCGCAACCCGGCCGCCCCGGTGGCGCCGTGACGCTCCGCGAGCTGCACGACAGGGCCCGGAAGCTACTGGACCCGGTCGTCTACGACTACGTCGCGGGCGGCGCGGGCGAGGAGCGTGCCCTGGTCGAGAACGAGCGGGCGTTCGACCGGTACGCGCTGCTGCCTCGGGTGCTCAGCGGTGGCGAGGCGCGGGAGACCGGCGTCGATCTGCCGGGCGCACCGCAGGCGTCCCCGGTGGTCGTGGCGCCGACGGCCTTCCACCGGCTGGCGCACCGGGCCGGCGAGCGGGCGACGGCGCGGGCCGCCGCGGCCGAGGGCGCCGTGCTGGTGACGGGAACGGCGGCCACCGTCGCGGTGTCCGATGTCGTCGCGGCGGCGCGCGAAGCGGCCCCGGACCCGGCCGTGTGGTTCCAGCTCTATCTGCATCCCCGCCCGGAGGTGACCGGGGCGCTCGTCCGGCGTGCCGAGGACGCCGGCTGCGCGGCCCTCGTGGTGACCGTCGACTCGCCGGTGTTCGGCCGGCACACCCGGGATCTGCGCAACGGGTTCACCGACCTGCCGCCCGGCTACGCCGCGGAGAACATGCGGGACCTGCCCGGAGCCGGACCCGGCGAGCTCACCGCCATCCCGATGTCCGCCGCGCTCCGCTGGCCCGACTTCGCCGAGGCCGTGCGCGGCACCTCGCTCCCCGTACTGGTCAAGGGGGTCCTCCATCCGGACGACGCGCGCCTCGCCGTCGAGCACGGCGCGGCCGGGGTGATCGTCTCCAACCACGGCGGCCGCCAGTGCGACGCGGTCCCGGCGGCCGTGGACTGCCTGCCGGCGGCCGTCGAGGCGGTCGCGGGCCGGGTCCCGGTCCTCCTGGACGGCGGGGTGCGCCGCGGCAGCGACGTCGCGGTGGCCCTCGCGCTCGGTGCGAGGGCCGTCGGCGTCGGGCGTCCCGTGGTGTGGGGCCTGGCCGCCGACGGGGAGGCGGGCGTGCGGCGGGTCCTCGCGACACTTCGCGACGAGTACGACCACACCCTCGCCCTGTGCGGTGGACGCCGGAACACCGATCTGGGGCCCGGCATGGTGGTCCGGAAGGGCGGGACGTGGTGAGGGCCCGGACGGGAACGGACCCGTGGTGGCTGCCGCGCGCCGTGGTGGCGCTGCGTGTCCGCATCTTCGAGAAGGTCAACGGGGACGGGGCGGTGACCCTCCCGAACGCCATGCACGGTCCGGAGGTGTTCGAGCGGGTCTACGCCCACCCGCACGCGAACGGCCGGAGTGAGGGTGCGGGTCTCTCCGACCTGTTCTGGTACTGGCTGGCGCCGGGGCCCGAGGTGCACCAGGAGCACCTGGAGCCCGGTGCGCGCTACCAGGACGTGGCCGCGACGACGCGGCGCATCGTCGCCGGCAACTCGGCGGATCTCACGGCGGCCGCGGCCCGCGCCGTCGCGGAGGCGCTGGACGCGGTGCCGGACACGCGGATCAGTCTCGTACGGCTGCGGGATCTGGTGATGCCCGCCTGGGCCGCGTTCTGCTACGAGCTGGTCTTCCGGGAGCCGTGCCCGCCACTGGCGCGGAAACTGATCACCGCGCACGCCGATGACGTGATATCCGCGCTGAAATGTACCGGTCTGCGCCATCCGCGCCGCCGGGCCCGGCTCACCGGCTACCTGCGGGACCGGGTCGCGGCCGGCCACGTACCGCACCGGCTGCCGCCCTCCTTGTCGGTGCCGGAGCAGGTGCACTACCTGCAGGGGACCTTCTTCAACACGGCGGTCGTGCAGCTGTCCGAGGCGACCGCGCACGTCCTGCTCGCCGTCGCCCGCCACCCGGAGGTGCAGCGGCGGCTGCGCGCCGATCCGGAGGACGACGGGTATCTGACGCGGGTGCTCGACGAGACGATGCGCCTGTATCCGCTGTTCGGCATCGCCCACCGCATCACCACCGGCGACATAGCCCTGGACGCGGAGACGGTGCTGCCGACCGGTTCGGTGGTGTGCTTCAGCTATCCCGGCTACCACGCCACCGGTTACGAACGGCCCGACGAGTTCGATCCGGACCGCTGGGCGGACCTGGCCGTCAAGGATGCCCACCACATCCCGTACGGCGTGGCGGCCAACCGCCCCTGCCCGGCCTGGCGGCTGTCGCCGCTCGCGCTTCGTGCCGCGGTACGGGAGGTCCTGCACCGGTTCCGGCTGGACTCGACGGCCTCCCACACGCGCTCCATCCCGCACCGGGCACCGTGTCTGCTGATCCCGCACGGGCTGCCGCCGCGACCGCGCCGTCTGGGGGTGCTCCGCGGGTTCGTCCGGCTGCGGGACGGGGTGGAGGACGTCACTCGGGGGGTCCGCCAGCTGGTCCTCGGGACGGTCATGGTCCTGCACGCCCGCAGGCAGCGCCTGGCCACCCGGTATTTCGAAGAGCGGCGGGCCGGAGGGTGCCCTGTCGCCCAGGTGGAGGGAGGAAACGGATGACGCACCGTGAACCGTGCCGGTCCTCGCCCGGCCGGCCACCCTCGCTGATCGCCCGGCCGCTGATGTTCTGGGCGGGGGTGGCCCTCACCTGTGCGGGCGTCGGCCAGCACGTGTGGATGTTCGTGGACTCCCGGTCGATGGGCTTTCACATGGCGATGATGGGGATGTCCGGCGTGATGTGGGCCGCGATGGCCGCCATCGTCGCGGGCGTGGTGATCTCCGGATGCGCGGTCGTGCAGAGCCCCGGTCCGGCTCCGGCCGGGACCTCCGCTGCGGACGGGACACCGCGGGCACACCGGCGCCGTCTCATCGGCGTACTGAGCTTCGCGCTGCTGGTGGACCAGATGAAGCCCGCCACTCTGGCCTTCATCCAGCCGGGCATGCGCGAGGAGTTCCAGCTCAGCGCCGCCGAGATCTCCTGGCTGCCGACCGTAGCGCTGAGCGGCACCGTAGTGGGCTCACTCCTCGGGGGCCGCTCGGCCGACCGGATCGGGCGCAGGGCCACCATCCTCATCGCGTCCCTGCTCTTCCTCGGGACCACGGTGTGCGGGGCGATGCCGACCTTCGGCGGCATCCTGGTGATGTGCGCGCTGATGGGGATGGCGGCCGGAGGCATGCTGCCCGTCGTGTACGCCCTGATGACCGAGAGTCTGCCGCCCGGACGGCGCGCCGCCGTCATGGTGCTGCAGGCCGGGCTCACGACCACCGGCGGTTACATGGCCGCCGCCGGACTGGCCTCGTTGCTGATCCCGTTGACGGGGTGGCGCGTCCTGTGGTTCGCGCAGCTCCCGCTGGTGCTGATCCTCATCGCGCTGAACCGCTGGATTCCCGAGTCGGCGGCCTTCACCACCCAGCGGGCCCGGCGCGAGCAGGTCCGCGCTTCCGCCCTGTTCAAACACCCTCACACGACCAGCACACTGGTCGTCAGCGGTTACGCCCTCGCCTGGGGCCTCGTCTACTGGGGCTTCATCACGTTCCTGCCCAGTCAGCTGGAGGCGTCGAGCGAGGGAGGGATGTCCGCCGCCACCTTGCTGTTCCTGTCCTCGCTGCTGTCCGTCCCGACCTGTGTGGTGGCGGCATGGCTCTACAGGCGCTGGTCGGCGAAGGGCACCATGGTCATCTACGCGGCCCTCACCGTCGCGGCGCTGCTGGTCCTCGCGGCAGTGGGGATGGACGGCAGCGAGCCGGTTCTCCTGACCGCCGTGATATTGCTCTTCGCCGGCACCGCCGGGGTCATCGCGCTCATCGGCCCCTACACGGCGGAGATCTTTCCGCTGGCCATCCGGGGAACCGCCGGCGGTTGGGCGGCGGCCGTCGGCAAGTCCGGCGGCGCCTTCGGGCCCCCGCTGATCGCTCTGGTGCTGTCGGCGCCGGGGGGCATGCGCACCGCCGCGCTGCTCGTCGCGCTGCCGACGGCCGTGGCGGGCGGTGCCGTGGCGCTGCGCGGCAGCAACCCGCGTACGGATGAGGGCTCGCCGGAAGAGGGCGCTCGGCTGGAGGCCGAACTCGACGCGTTGGTGCGCGATGAGGCCGCGGCCGTCGAGCGGGGTGATCCGACGGGGCCCCAAGGGGCCGGCACGGGGGCGCGTCCCCCTGAGTGATGATGGCGGCGCCGGGCCCCGTCCTCGTGGCGAGGGCGGGGCCCGGTCCGTCATCTCCCTTGCGCGAGCCGCCGTTTGTCCGGCTTGCCGGCGGCCGTGAGCGGTACCTCTTCGATGACGGTGAACCGGGCCGGAGCGCATTCCCCGCCCACCCCCGCCGCCACCAGCGCCCGCAGTTCGGCGGGGTCCGGGGTGTGGCCGGACGCGGGCACGACGAACGCGTGGACGGCCTCGCCCGTACGGTCGTCCGGTACGGCCACGACGTATGCCTCGGCCACCGAGGGGTGGCTGGAGAGCAGCCGCTCGACGGGCCCGGCGTAGTACACGTTGGCGTTGACGATGATCACGTCCCGGGTACGTCCCGTGAGCCACAGCCGGCCTGACGCGTCGAGGTGGCCGAGGTCGCGGGTGCGCACCCATCCGTCCGAGAACACCTCGGCGGTCAGGGCGGGTTCCTGCCAGTAGCCATGGCTCTGGGCCGGGGTACGCGCGAAGATCTCGCCGTCGGTGCCGGGGCGGACCGGGTGGCCCGAGGCGTCGCGGATCTCCAGTTCCACGGGCGGCGTCCCGACAGAGCCCGGCGGCTCCTGCGGCGTGGCCATCGAGATCATGCCGGTCTCGGTCTGGCCGTAACCGTGGAAGACGACCGGGCCGAGCACTTCGGCGGCCTCCCGCATGCGCCCCGGTTCCAGCGGCGACCCCGAAACCATCAGGGCGCGCAGCGCACCGAGGTCCACCGGCGCCGCACGCTGCGCCGCCACGAGCCTCGTCAGCCGGGCGACCGTGATCACGCTGGCGGTCGCCCGGTGACGCACCAGGGCGTCCGGGAAGTCCGGAGGGTCGGCGGTGACGAGGGTGCCGCCGGCCGCGAGCGCCAGCAGCCCGTACTCCATCATCACTTGGCTGGCCAGGGTGCCGAACACCAGGAACCGGCCGAGGCGCCCGGCGAGTTCACGAACGGCCGGCGGCCAGGCTTCGGGCCGGTGCGCCCAGCCCGCGGTCATCGCCGCGTACGTCTGGGCGCACGCCTTGGGGAGGCCGGTGCTGCCGCTGGTGTGCAGGAGCCGGGCGGTGTCGCCGGGCCGGGCCAGGACTCGCGGCCGGACGCCGTCGTCCGTCGCCGCCAGCAGGTCGTCGAGCGCGAGGACCAGGCCGTTGCCGTGGTCACCGGCTCCGTGGGGCCGGTCGGTGACGGTCACTTCGACGTCCCGCACGAGGTGTTTGCGCTGCTCCTCGGTCAGGCCGGGCCGCACGCCGACGACCCGTGCGCCGACGACGTGGGCGGCGATGATCGCGGCGAACGCGTCGGGGCCGACGCCCAGGAGCATGGCCACGCCGTCGCCGGGTCCGATGCCGTGGCCGCGCAGGCCGTTCACCGCGCGCCGCACGGTGCCCAGGAGCCGGGTACCGGAGATCTCCGCGCCGGCATGCTCGAACACCGGCCGGTCGCCCGCCGCGTCGAGGATGTCCAGCACGGCGCCGGGAAACTGCTCAGTCAAGGCACTCCTTCACGAATTCGGTGAGCGGCCGGCGGTGGACCTCCGGCAGGTTCCAGTCGTTCTCCAGGTTCTCCGCCAGGTGGTGGGTACCGGCGAGCTGACCGTCCCGGTAGTGGCGGACGACGGGATGGAGGTACGTGGAGTCCATCGCGTGGTCCACGTCGTTCTCGACGACGCGCGGCACGCCCACGTCGAACGGGTCGGTCAGGTCGTGTTCGGCTCCGTACTCGAGGTCGACGACGAACCGGTGCGGGGCGGGTCCCAGACCTCCGTCGGTGACGTAGTCCAGCGGGACCTCCGCCTGGTACACCGCCCGGTCGCCGTCCACACCGACCACATCGCCGAGGAAGCCGAACTGCTGCCAGAGCGCGGACGAGCGGTTGACGCGGTCGATGACGGCGTCCGCGATCGCGTCCGGCGTCGCGGCGAGCGTCCGGGCCGGCCAGGGGGTGTCGAGGTGGCGGGCACGGAGAATGCGGTGCAGTGCTCTCACCGCGTAGCGGAAACCGTGGATGAAGCCGTTGGTGGACTTCTTGAAGTCCCGCTGCTGCATCAGCGTGCCAGCGAAGTAGAGGTCCGGCACGTTGACCGACTCGAATGACGAGGTCTGCTCGGGGAACCGGCCGTTGATGACGAGCGCCGGGCGGCAGGTCTCGTCGAAGACGGACGCGTCGAAGCGGAAGCCGGTGCAGAGGATGATCCGGTCGTAATGGAGCTCGCGCAACGGCTCGACGGTCCGTGCGTAGCGCAGCATGACCCGATAGCCACCGCTCTCCGTCTTCTCGATGCTCTCGACGGTGCCGTCGAGCACCGCGTTCTGCGACTTGAGCTGGTAGGTGTCCAGGAAGTTGTTGTTCACCGCGCGCAGGTGCCCGAGGTAGTGGGTCTTCCAGGCGAGCTTGACCGAGTGCGGACCGGCGACATGGATGACCGCCGCCTTCTCGATGAGGCCGTCGGCGGTTTCGAACGCGGAGTTCCCCTTGCCGATGATCAGCACGCGCTGGTTGGTGAAGGAGGCCGGGTCCGGGTCGAAGGTGTCGTAACGCTCGGCGAGTTCGGCTCCCGGGATGGGCGGCTCGTAGAGCCGGGAGATGCCCGTCGCCATGACGAGCCTCTTGGCCTGCCAGGTCCGTCCGTCACCGCCGCGCACGGTGAAGACGCCCTCCGCCCGGGTGACCCGGACGGCTTCCGCCCCGTACTCGACGCGCACGCCGGTACGGGCCGCGAAGTCGGCCAGGTAGCGCACCAGGTCGTCCGCCGGCGGGAAGTAGCGCTCGCTGTACCGGGTGAAGCGCAGCTCCGGGTCGTCGCTGAGCAGCGAGTTCCAGTCCATGCGCAGGTTGAGCTCCGGGTCGGTGAAGCCCGTGTTCACCTTGTTGGTGGATATCAGCTGGCGATGGCGGGGGTACCGGGTGAAGAAGGTCCCCGGTCCGCTCCCCCGCTCCAGGACGAGGTAGTCGCGCCCGTCGCGTTCGAGCAGAGCGGCGAGCTGAAGTCCGGCCGGTCCGGCCCCGATGATGAGATAGTCGCGCACCATGGGCCGGACGGTAGTGCTGCGAAATCAGAAGGCTCTGAGATTCGGTGGCTTTCTCCGGCGGTGGGGTGAGCCGCCCTCCTACCCGGGCTGCGCGGTGCGGCGGCAACGGGAACATCCGGGGTCGGGAGCTGCTGGTAAGGGTGCCGTCCAAGCCCTCGATGGGGCCGCGGCGGCACTCCTGCGCCGGTTCGCGGCTGTGAGTCGACTGCATCCGGACAGTCGCTCACGCGCCCGTCTGCGGCATCTGAGAAGCGGTGCTGACCTGGTGTTTTCCTGAGATCCATCTAGCCTGGGAGGTTCTGACCGACCTCATCGGAGGGGACGTCGTGAGTGAGGAAGACACCGGGTACGACGCCAGCCACATCCAGGTGTTGCAGGGGTGGGAAGCTGTCCGGCAGCGGCCGGGGATGTACATCGGCTCGACCAGTGAACTCGGCCTGCGGCAGATGGTGTTCGAGGCCGTGGGCCGGGCGGTGGACGAGGTTCTGGCCGGCCCTGCCGCCTCCGTCGACATCACCCTGACACCCGACGGCGGCGTGTGCGTCGCCGACGGCGGGACGGGCGTTCCCGTCTACGAGACGGAGGGCGCCGACGGTCCCGGGCTCGAAGCCCTGCTCACCCACGTGCAGGCCGGAGTGAGCACCAGAAGCCGCCACGAAGTCACGATCGGCTTCTGTAGCGTGGGGCTCGCCGTCGTCAATGCCCTGTCGCGCCGGATGACGGCCGAGGTGCGGCGCGAGGGAGTCCGATGGGTCCAGGAGATCTCGTTCCATGGACTGGAGGAGCGCTTCAGAGAACTGGCCTACCTGAACCGGGGCCTGGAAATCACGCTGACCGACCTGCGCCGCCCGGACGAGTCCCATTCCGTGCGGCTCCACTCCCCGGGCGGGACGCGGGACTTCGTCGACTTCCTCGACGGTCACACAGCGGCGCGCGCACCCGTGGAGACCATCGCCTTCGAACGAGACGACCCTCGGATGGCGGGGGAGATGGACATCGCCTTCCGCTGGTGCAGCTGCCCTGACGAGCGGGTTCGGAGCTTCGCCAACAGCCGGCCCACCATCGGCGGTACGCACATGGCGGGTTTCCGCAACGGGACGGCGGCCGCGGTCACCGCGTACGCGCGGGCGCAGGGGCTGCTGACGCCTACGGACCCCGACATCGGCGCCGATCGGATCGGCGCGGGCCTGACGGCGGTCGTGTCGGTGAAACTGGACCGCCCCGAGTTCGAGGGCGCCACGCGCGGCGTGCTGGGCAACTCCGAAGTGCGCGACCGTGTCGAGCGAGCCGTCCGGGATCACCTCGGCAGGTGGCTGAAGGAGGACCCGGAGCGGGCCGCAGCCGTCATCGACCGGATCGTCCGGGGTGCCCGCCGGGACTGACCGGCAACGAACCGCCCTGCTGGTTCATGAAGACGGGACCGGCAGGGCGTCAACCGCTGTGCCTGTTGCCCAAGGCCGATATCGGCGCAGAGCCTCCCGCCCTCCCGGAACGAAGGGCCATGCATCAGCGACCTGAAGCAGTGCGTCCACCGCCATCCAGTCGAGCCACCCGATCTCACCCGGGTCCGGCACCAGATCCTGTGGCAGAACGGCCTCGTGCACGCCGAACCAGACGGGACCGATCCCCGCCCGGCAGAGGAACTTGAACAGGAACCGCACCGGCACACGAACGCCCAGCTCTTCCGTCAGTTCGCGGACCGCTGCCTGCTCATACGACTCACCCACGTTTACGGCGCCACCGACCATCACGTCGTAGTAGCCGGGAAACCGGGACATCGTCTCGGCCCGTCGCAGCACCAGGATCCGCCCCTCACGATCACGGCAAATCGTCGTGGCAATGCGATGCGGCCGGTTCTCACGCACGGCGTCATCCCGGTCGACGACTCCCAACACGCGGTCGTACTCGTCGACATGCTCAACCATTTCACCCATGGAAGCAGCGTGCCAGGCCAGGCCTCGCTGAGGGGCGCATACGGCTCCGCGCCGCGGGTACCGGTCGGCGGCGCCCTCAGAAAGATGGACCGTCGGCCCCCGGACGGGCCGTCGGCGCGGGCGGTGGCGGGGGGTTTGTGTGCAGGAGGAGGGCCACGGCCTCGTCGACGCGGCCGAGGTCGATGAGGTGGCCGGCGAGTACGTGGCTGTTCCTGCGAGCGTGTCGCTGGAGGACGGCAACGGCTTCCTCTGTGCGCCCGGAATCGGCGAGGAGGCGGGCGATGTGCTCCGCCGCGTACCAGGTGTCGCCTTCCGGGTGGGCCAGCGCCTGTCGAACGGCCTCATCGACGCCGTCGCAGGCGGCGATCAGCGGCAGACGCATCCAGTACACGTCCCAATCCCTCTCGCCCCCGCGCCGGGCGTCGAGAGCGTCGAGATGGGCCAGCCCGTCGGCGGGGCGGCCCTGGTCGAGGTACAGCTCGGAGAGGGCGTGGAGGATCCAGTCGTCGCCGGGGTGGGCATCCGCCTGGCCGCGCATCACGGCGATCGCCTCCGTGCCCCGTCCGTGCCGGGCCAAGAGCCGCGCGAGCTCGTAAGCGGAGTTCGGGTCGTGGGCCGCGGGGCCGTCGGCCTGCCCGTAGACCGCGATCGCGCCCTCCAGCTCACCACCCTCCTCCAGCAGCTCCGCCAGCCGCCGCACGGCCTCTTCGTGTCCGTCCAGCGCGGCGTAGGCGCGCAGTTCCCCGACCCGGTCGTGCCGGGCCAGCAGGTCGGCGAGCTGGTCACGGTTGTTGACCGAGGTGATCTGTCGGCGGCGGAGGAGAGCGATGGCCTCGTCGGTGCGGCCCTGGCGCTCGCGGATCTCAGCGAGCAGGCCCAGCGCCGTATCGGAGTCGAGACCGCGGCAGCACCACGGGCCGTCGCAGCGGTGGCCGGCCCGGACTCGGCCGGCGAGCAGCGCGGCTGTCTCCTCGTCGCGGCCGGCGACAGAGGCGATGTCCACCACGGCAGTGGCGAGCAGCCAGTCGTCCACGTGTGGCACGAGCAGGTCGAACGCCTCGTCGGCGCGGCCGTGCCGGGCGAGCAGCCGTGCGTAGCCCTCCAAAGCGCTCGGGTGTCCGGCTTCCACGCGGGTCCGGGTGATTTCGATTGCCTCGTCGGGGCGACCCCAGCCCTCCAGCAATTCGGCCGTGGCGGCAGCAGCCGTCCACCAGCCCGTCGCCGCGTACGGTGCGAGCACCTGCAGCGCGTCGGCCTGACGTCCCTGGTCACCGAGTGCGCGTGCCCATGCGTGTGCGCAGAACCACTCGCCGCGCGCGGCCTGGTGCTCCACGACGTCGGCATGGCCTCGTTCGAGCAGTCGAGCGGCCAGCTCCGGCGGGATGCAGCCGGACCGCGTCCGGGCCCGATGGTCAAGATCAGCAGCGTCCACGGTCACGCACCATAGCGCCGGCCCTCGGTACGTGAACCGCCGCCCTACGGCCGCTGGTTCCTCCGCCCCCCACCCGTCTCGTCCGGGCCGTTCTCCGGGCGGCGCGTACGGGTGGGGGGTGACGTGCCGGCGGCAGCACGACCGGGCATGCGGCCCGGGCGACCGCGGCTTACCGCGCTCCAGTCCGGCCGGCGCCTGACTCGGTGGAGAGCAAGGCCTGCCGGGGGCGCCCCGGGGACGACCGGCTGCTTGCCCTGGCCGCCTCCGCGGGTCTGCCTCCCGCTCCGCGCGCTCGGCACGCACCGGGGCAGGGGCCGGGCGGCGGGCGGAGAGCCTCGGTCCGGGGCCGCAGGCCGTCGCGGACGCGGTTACGCCCCCTCTGTGAACGCGGTGGCGTGGTCGGCGGCCCACTGACGGAACGTTCGCGGCGCCCTTCCGAGGATGTCGGCCACCGCCGTGGTGACGTACGCGGGCTGTCCGACCGCCGCGCTCCACGCGGCGAGCAGCATGTCGACAACCGAGCCGGGTGCGGTGCCCTCCGACAGCCTTCGGAACTCGCCCGGCGTCGTCTCCTCGAATGTGACCCGGCGCCGGCCCCCCAGGACGTCACCGATGATCTCCACCTGGGCGGCTTGGGTCAGGGACTCGGGACCGGTGAGGACGTAGTCGGATGAGGCGTATCCGTCCTGGTGGAGCGTCCGCGCCGCGACGGCCGCGACGTCCCGGTCGTCGACCGGCGCGGTCTCGGCGGCGCCGTACGGCCACCGGACGGCTTCGGCGGCTCGGATCGCGGGCGCCCACCAGGCCAGCGAGTTCGACGCGAGCATCCCCGGCCGGATGATCGTCGACTCGAGTCCGGCGGCCGTGATGAGTCGCTCGATATCGGCGTGCAGCCCGGCCATGGGATTGGGCTGCTGGAAGAAGGGGTGCGGTGTCCGGTGCGGGGAGGAGAGGAACACGACCCGCCGCACGTGGGCTGCCAGCCGCTCGACGGCTGCCGCGGCGGCCCGGGGCGGGGCGGTCCACACGAGGAATACCGCACCGGCGCCCTTCAGCGCGGGATCGAGCGACTCGGGCACCGTGAGGTCACCGGTGAAGATCTCGACCTTCGACGGCAGTGTCGCCGCCGCTTCGGAACGACGCACGAGGGCCCGCACCGGCACGTCGGCGTCGAGAAGCTGGTCGATGACGAGGCGGCCTATGCGGCCCGTCGCCCCGGTGACGAGCACGGGAGGAATGTTGGTCTGCTGCATGGCACCCATCAAAACGTGACCGGGTTACAAATGCAACCCGGTCACGAATGTTACGCTGGCCGGATGAGCGAGCCGACGGGACTGCGGGCCCGTAAGAAGGAGCGGACGCGCGACGCCATCGGAGCCACGGCCGTCTCCCTGTTCCTGGAACACGGCTTCGACCGGGTTTCCGTCAACGACATCGCCGCGGCAGCCGAGATCTCCAAGCCGACCCTCTTCCGGTATTTCCCCACCAAGGAAGACCTGGTGCTGCACCGGTTCGCGGACCACCAGGGCGAGGCAGCGCGCGTCGTACGCGGCCGTGGGCCCGGCATCGAACCGGTGACGGCGCTGCACCGGCACTTCCGGACCGGCCTCGATCGGTACGACCCCGTCACCGGCCTCAACGACCACCCCGAGGTGGTGGCGTTCCATCGGCTGGTGTTCACCACACCCAGCCTGGCGGGACGGCTCACGCGGTATCAGGTCGAGGATGAGGAGGCGCTGGCGGACGCCCTCGGCGCGGGCATCCGGGCACACCTGCTGGCCGCCCAGGTACTCGCGGTCCAACGGGTACTCGCCCGGGCCAACTGGCAGAAGATCGCCGACGGTCGCACCGCCCATGACGTCCACCCCGAAGCCGTGGCCGATGCCGACCACGCCTACAGCCAACTGCCGTGACGGGCGGCACTGCCGGCCGATGACGAATCGCGCGGCGGCGGCGGCCGAGCGAGCATCGGCCCGCGGCCCGCAATGCCGTCGCGGCCCCAGCGGCCTGTCCCACCACGCACGAAGGGCATCCGAGCATGCGACGGTACGTTCTCACCGGCACACCAGGCGCGGGCAAGACATCGATTCTGCGGTGCCTGGCGGAGCAGGACTACGAGGTTGTCGAGGAAGCCGCCACCGCGGTCATCACACGAGCGCAGGCTCAGGGCGAGGACGAGCCGTGGGCACGGGCGTCCTTCATCGATGAGGTCGTCGATCTGCAGAGGCAACGGCAGTTGGGTGCCGCCACCACCGCCTCTGTCCAGGTGTTCGACCGTTCCCCGATCTGCACACACGCGCTCGCGACCTACCTGGGACGGCCGGTTTCCGATGCGCTGAAGGCAGAGATCCAGCGGATCACCGCCGAGGGGATCTACGAGCGGCAGGTGCTGTTCGTCCGCAATCTGGGGTTCTGTGAGCCCACCGGTGCTCGTCGGATCAGCTTCCGGGAGTCGCTGGAATTCGAGAAGACGCACGAGCAGAGCTACCGCGCCTTCGGCTTCGAACTCATCGACATCCCTGCCGGCGACCTCGCCGCCCGGGTCGCAGCGGTCAGCGCGGTGATCTCTCGGCCCGGCTCGTGAGCCCGGCTAGGGCGCGCGTTGCCGGCCGGAGTCACGTCGCGTAGGCCGTGTGGACGAGAGGCGCCACACGGGCCGGAGCCCGGGCCCAGAGGCCCGGGCTCCCCCGAGCAGCGGGGTGAGGACTCCTTCGAGCCGTTCACGGCTGCGCCCGAGTCATCTCCCTTCGAGTGCGGCCAGCTCCGCACGCAGCTTCTTGATTCCCTCCTCGGCAACCTCGTAGGCGCTCGGCACACCGGGAACCGGCTGATCCTCCTCGGGAATCCAGAATTTCCGCCTCGTCAGCCGCAGCGAATCGAGAAACGCCGGGATGGCGTTGAAGACCTCGATGAGCAGCGGACCCTCGTACGCGGGCAGGACCGGTTCGAGGAACTCCCGCCAGGGAATCCAGCTGTCCGCGACCTCGCCGCGATCGGGCGGGGACACCTGCACGTAGTGCAGGCGCCGCTGGTCGACGGCATCCTTGATGTCGCGCCGGTACGCATTCGGGCCGCTGCTGCCGAGGACTACGTGTGAGCTGTCCACGCACACGCCGATGTGCGGGCTGCTGACGCCGGCGAGGAAGTCCAGTACGTCGCGCACCATGTTCGGCGCCGGGGTCTCCCAGTGGTCGACGGGTTCGATGGCGACCTGGACGCCCCGCTCCGCCGCGTATGCGCCGAGCTGCTCGAAAAGCGGCTGCGCGACCTCGTACCGGGGCCGCAGCCAGTCCTGCAGCGCGTCACTCCACAACGGCTTGCCGTTGAGGGTGGGGAAGACGTTGTACGGGAACAGGACGGGGCCCGCCATGATCCTGCCGCGCAGGGCCGCGGTGATGTCCACCCGTGACTTGAGGTAGACGAGGGCTGCCTCGCGTTCTTCGGCGATCAGCGAGGTGGGGTCGTAGGCCGGCGTGGTGGCGACGTTGGTGGTCAGGCCCACGTCTGCCAGGCCGGCCGCGTCGAGGGCCTCCCTGAGCTTCTTGTAGCGGGGCACGTCCGCTTGGGGATCGCCCGCGTCGTTCGGGAAGACGGGCATGTCGAAGCCCGCGTATCCGAAGCTCTGCAGCTTCTTCATGTGCCGGACGACGACCTTGGTGTACTCGGGGTCGTCCGGGTGCAGGTTGACGGTGAACATGAAGAAGCTGAGGTAGATGTCGCGCGCGCTCATCGCTACCACCCCAGGGTTTCGGTGAGGTAGGCGCGGGCCATCTTGGCGTGCTTCAGCGGGCATGCCTGCGCCGGGTCCTGCTCGGCCTCGACGACCAGCCATCCCTCGAAGCCGGCGTTCCCCAGCGTGGTGAGGATGGGCCTGAAGTCGATCATCCCTTGCGGGTCTCCGGGCACGGTGAAGACGCCCTCCCGGATGCCCTCCTCGAAGGACAGGTTGCCGCTCTTCACCTTCTCGGCCACCGACTGGCGGACGTTCTTGAGGTGGACGTGCTTGATTCGCCCCTTGTGCCTCTCCGCGGTCTCGAGCGGATCATCGCCCGCGAGCTGGAGATGACCGGTGTCGAACAGCAGATGCACGTGCTCCTCGTTGGTACCCGTCATCAACCTGTCGATGTCCTGGGCCGACTGCACACCGGTGCCCATGTGATGGTGGTAGCAGAGCCGCATCCCACCCTCCGCGGCGAGCTTCCCGATTTCGTTGAGCCCGCTGGTCAGGAGATCCCATTCGGCCTCGGTGAAGTGGGGGCGGTGCTTGAAGACGGGGATGGGCTGCAGATGGGAGGACTTCCCGAACTCCGCGACCACGATGTCCTGGCCGCCCACCTCCTTGAGGAACTCCAGCCGCTCCTTGAAATTCGCAATGGTGCGGTCTTTCTCACCGATGGAGAAATAGGTGCTCACCCAGGGCTCGGACACCTTCAGGCCGCGCAGGTCGAGCGCTTCCTTCAGGGCTACGGCACTCTTCGGGTACTTGTGCCCGATGCTGCAGCCCTGGAAGCCCGCGAGCGCCATCTCACTCACGCATTGCTCGAACGGGACTCCGATGTCGATCAGCGGAAAGTCGTCGTTCCACCACAGGGTCGGCGTCACGCCGAGTGAAACCTTGTCGGGGCCCAGGTTCGGGACGGTGCTGGTCATTGCATTTCCTTCGCTCAGTGGTTTTCGAACGTGGGCGGATTGGCCCAGGACCCGTAGCCCGGCGCCTTCGCGCCGGCCGGATGGGCGCCGATCGCCCGCCACAGCAGGCCCTCGGTGTAGGCGTCGGGGGAGACGACGAACAGGGGTGTGCGGTCGTCGCTGTCCCCCGCGCGGACTCCCCCGGCGTTCCGCGGTCCGTTCGCGCCCTGCCGGGGCAGGCTGTCCTCCGGCTGGCTGTCGTCCGGAACGGCGGGCTTCGCTCCGCTCCGTCCCGGCGCCGTCCACGCCGCCACGTCCACGCGTCCCGTCAGTTCCGGGCCGTACCAGACGCCGACGTACCAGAGTTTGATGATGCTCTTCACCACCGGATCGGTGGGGGCGGAGGGATCGGACGAGATCGCTTTCCGGAGCGCCTCCAGCCCTTCTTGATCCACGACCGTTTCGTAGTACGCCTCCGCCTGACCTGTCCCCCACAGGTCGAACTCGCTGAATCCGGTGACAGCGGCAGAGAACTTCACGAATGCGCGCAGTTCCTCTTCTTCGGTCGCTGTTTGCGTCATGATGTTTCCTCCTTCGGCGGTCTAGATCTCGAATGTCGGGCCGGCGTGCACGCCCGGATCGCCGGTGAGTGGGTTGCGGATGAGCCGGTTCATGCTGTCGCGAATACGGAACATCTCCCAGACCGCCTTGAGCAGCAGGTCGGGCTGACCGTTGTACGCCAGGTTGATACTGGTCAGGAAGTTGCCGTAGGAGTGGTTGAATTCCTCGGCCGCCGCCCGGATTTCCGGGTCGCCTGCGAGATCCGCCAGCTTGACGTCCGGCTTCACCGGATAGACGGCACTCCAGTCGACGTTCAGTTCCGGGCCGGTGGGCTCGTCCGGCTCGTCGCCCTTCTGGTAATACCGCCCTTTCTTCAGTTGCTGGAACCTGTAGTAGTGGGCGATTTCGTCCTGACTGTCGTAGATGCCGCCGTGCAGCCCTTCGCCCTGCTCCGCGACGAGGGTGAGCGCCGCGACCGCACTGTCTCGCCCCGTCACCACGACCACGTCCCCGCCACCCGAGTAGAAGTACTCGGGGGTCACCTGACGCGCGGGATCGCCGGTGAAAATGGTGCTCCCCGCCTGACGGGCCTGGTCCTCCAGGTGGTTGATGCCCCGGATGATCTCCTCGTAGAACTCACCGATGCTCAGGAAGCGCTGGGTGGGTTCTCCGGGGACGAGGCCGAGGACCGTGCCGGACTCCTCGAGCTCCGCCAGCCTTTCCGACGACGGCGGCGCGCCGTTGGGGGCGAGTCCGAGGGCGGCCCAGTCCATCGGGACGAACCTCTCGTCCTCCCTGGCCGCCTGGGCGGGCCTCTCGATGTTCAGAAACGTGTCGAGAGCATCGGGTGAGAACGGCAGCAGATGCACCTCGAAGTAGTTGGGACCGCATGGGAGCCGCGTCGGATAGTTCGGCACGAAGCCGGACTTGGTGAGGTCCGGGGTGCCGCCCACCGCGTTCAGAACGTTGGCGACCAGGGTGAGGTGCAGCATCTCCTCGACGGCCACGACCCTGATGACGTGCCAGGCGTCCGAGTTCTTCCCCGGCTGCAACGAGTAGAGGGCGGTCAGGTAGGGCGGGAGCGTCGCGTGCTCCAACTGAAGCCCCTTGTAGAGGTATTCGCGCAGCTCTTCAATGGTCTGGATCTTGGATGTCTGGGACTGTTCCGGTACTGAAACGGACATGTTCCCCCAATCGTGGGCGGTGGCGGGTGGAGAAGGTGGCGCGTTCGGGCCGTCGGCCGGCTAGCTCCGGATGGTGGCCGGCGCCTTGGCGGCGCGGAGGTACCTGGCGATGTGGGTCGAGCTGCGAAAGGCGAGCGCCGCCATGGTCAAGCTGATGTTGGACGTGCCGATCGAGGGCAGGCTGCCCGGCCCGACGAGGTAGAGGTTGTCGTGGTCCCACGACTGCTGGGTGTGGTCCACCACCGAGTTCGCCGGGTCGGTGCCCATGATGTGGGTGCCCGCGAGGTGGTTGCCGCCCACGATGTTGTACCACTGGCCGTCATGTTCGACGGCGCTGTAGCGGTTCTTGTCGTACGCGGTCCGGTCTTCGGCTCCGAGCCTTTCGAAGATGTCGGTCGCGAGCTTCCGGGCGAACGCGGCACCCCGCATGGTGTAGGGCGGGATCTTGAGCGACACGACCGGCTTCAGGTTGCCGATGGCATCCCTGTAACGGTCGTCCACGGTCACCGCGTTGCTCGTGTCGGGCAGCAGGTCGATCATGAAGGCCAGCAGAAGCTGCCGCGAGACCTCGTTGCCGAGCGTCCGTCGCAGGTTGGCCCCGCTGAGGCCGCGCTTGTCGACGAGTTCGACCAGGTCCGTGTACGGGGAGCCGGTCGCCCATCCCCAGCCGTCGTTGTGGATGTCCACACCGAATCCCGCCTGGGTGCTGCGGAACCGTCCGCCGCGCAGGTCGGTGATTCCGCTGGTGCAGGACGTGCCGCGCATCGTGCCGGCGGGCTCGGGCAGCAGACCCCACGTCAGCAGGTACGCGTGGTCCATCAGGTTGCGGCCGATGAGCTTGCTGCGGCTCATCCGCTGCATGTCGGAAGCCAGCATGAGACGGGCGTTCTCGATGGCGTGCGCGCAGAGGACGTAGACGGCGCCCTTCACCGTGTACGTCTCGTAACTGTCCGAGTCGAGTGACTGGTAGTTCTTGATGGTGATCCCGGTCACCCGTTGGTTCGACTCGTTGACCTCGACCTTGGACGCGACCGCTTGCGTCACGATCTTGACGTTGCCCCTCCGCAGCGCCTTGGTCAGCGTCTTGCCCGCGTGGTACTTGGCCTGCACGGGGCAGATCGGGACGCAGTTGGTGTTGCCCTGGCAGCGCTCGCCCTCTTCCACCTGGTTCGTGCTCACCGCGCCGACCGGGACGAACCCCTTGCCACCGTCGTACGCGGCGTTCGGCACGCCGTTGCGGGCCTGAGGGAAGCTCCGCACCTGGAGGGTGTAATCGTCGTCCGCCAGGTTGACCCGCATGCCGTTTACGCCCTGGGCGACCGTCTGGTCGAGGTAGGACGGCGGCATGCGGTGCATCGGGAACACGTATCCCTCGGGGAAATGCATTCCCAGATATGCCTGGTCCTCGACTTCGGCCGCGACACCCAGTTCGGCCTCGGCCTGTCGGTAGTACGGTTCCAGATCGTCGTAGCCGAGCGGCCAGTTCAGCCCCTGGCCGTACTTGGTCCGGAGATCGAAGTCCTCAGGAAGCATGCGCAGCGCTTTTCCCTCCCAATGCATGGAGGTGCCGCCGAGGACTCGGGTAAAGGTGGTGTCCGTGCAGTACTTGTCCTGTTGCACGAGGTAGAAGTCGTCCCGGGGGGTGTCCGGCTGCACCGGCATGGTGTCGGTGCTCCTGGGCATCCGGGCATTCGGGTTGAACGGATACGGTGACTGATTGTCTTTGATCACCGCGCCGTAGAACCGCGACAGGTACGACTCGTACTCGGCGAGGTCCAGGTCCTTGCCCGGGCCGGCTTCGACGATCAGCACCTGGTAGCCCGCCTGGCTCAGCTGCTCGGCAACGATGGAGCCTGCCATACCGCCGCCGACGATCACGGCGTCCCACTCACCTCTCGCGGCCTCTGCGGCGCTGGTCTCCGTCGCCGCACCCGCTGGAAATACCACCGGGCCCCTGTCGTCGAAAGACGTCATCGATATCCCTTGTCGTGTCTGGGGGTGACCTCACCCCGATTTCGGGCCGAACAGCCCGGTGGCACATCCCGCCAGTCGCGTATCTCGCCATACGGGGGAGCCATCCTGCGATTCGCGATGGACCGCACCCGACGCCGCTCGCTGATCCGCCGAGGGCCACGGCAACGGCCTCGGCACGAGGCTTGCATATGACGTCGTCATTCGCTCCACCACGGCTGGGATCTCCCAGGCAAACCCATCGATCGGGCGTAATCAGTGTTTCGAAGACAACTCCGCTGGTTGACAAGTCAGTTGAACCTAAGAGCTCTCAGCCGGGGGCCTTGTGCGCTTGTCCATCCTTCGGCCCGCCCACGAAGGCCGCGTCCGCGCCGCGACGGTGGGAGCGCGCCCCCTCTACATCACCGAAACATTGATGTACCGTCCACTCACATGCGCACCCGACTTGTTCTCGCGTGGGCCTCAGCCGTGACGGCCGCCTTCTCGGCCGCGGTCGCGGCCGGCCCCGTGGCAGCTGCGCCGGCCGGTCGCGCGTCCCTGGCGCCGACGGCCCGCTGCCCGCGGCTCTCCGGCGGACTTCCCTGGTACGGCGACAACCGGGCCCGGCTGCAGCGCGTGATCGACGAGCGCGGCACCTGCCACGGCAGGGGCGGTCCGCGTCCGGTCGCGGCGTTCGACTGGGACAACACCATCACCAAGAACGACGTCACCGATGCCACCATCAGCTGGTCCCTGCGGCACGACAAGATCCTTCGGCCCGCCAGCTGGAAGGACACCAGCAAGTGGCTGACCGGCACCGCGGACAAGGCTCTCACCGATGCCTGCGGCACCGGGGTGGCGGTGGGAGCACCCCTGCCCACGTCCACCAACGCCCGCTGCGCCGACGAGATCCTGCAGATCCGTGAAGACGGCAGGACGATGAGCGGCGAGGCCGCCTTCGCCGGACAGTGGGACCACCGGCGTACCGTGCCCCAGTACGCGTGGGTGCCACAGCTGTTCGCCGGACACACCGTCCCGGAACTCCGCGCCTACACCGAGGCCGCCCGCGCGGAGGCCCTCGCCGCGCCCGTCGGTGCGACCCGAACCGTCGGCACCCATGTGCTGCCCGCCTACGTGCGGTACTACGAACAGCAGCGCGACCTGGTCCGTACGCTCCAGAAGGCCGGGTTCGACGTGTGGATCGTCTCGGCGGGTTCCGAGCCGGTGACCGAGGTGTGGTCGCGCGGCATCGGAATCGACCGCGCGCACACCGTCGCCATCCGGTCCGTACTCGACGGCGAGGGCCGCATCACGACCAGCAACGCGGGCTGCGGCGGCGTGGGCGCCACCCGGGGCGAGGTGATCCCGTACATCGACGGCAAGCGGTGCTGGATCAACCAGGAGATCTACGGAATCAAGGGCCGGGCTGCCTGGGACCGGCAGGCTCCCCCTCGGCGGATCGCGCTCGGCGGGGGTGACGCCGACACCGATGTGACATTCGTCGGCGATGCCACGGGAGCGCATCTGGTGCTCAACCGCAACAAGGGCGAGGTGATGTGCCGCGCCTACGACAACGCCGACGGCCGCTGGGTCGTGAACCCCATGTTCATCGAGCCGCTGCCCCGAAGGACCACGGCCTATCCCTGTGCGACGGCCGCCTACACCGAGCCCGACGGCACCCCCGGCCCCGTGCGGCGCGGCGACGGCGGTGTCGTACCGGACCAGTGGGACACCGTGTACTGACGCGACTCGGAAGTATGCCGCGCGCCGAAAGCCCCGCCGGAGCAGGGTGTTCCCTGCTCCGGCGGGGTCCGGCCGTCCGGGCCGTGCCTCAGCGGCGCTCGGCCGGGACCGGTGCCGTGCGCAACGCCTTGGGGATCAGGCGAAGTTCACGTCGCTGCACCACATGTACGCCTGGTCGAGGTGGGATGCCTGCCAGATCACGAACATGATGTGATGTCCGGAGTATCCGGAGGTCTGAACGGGGAACGTGATGTCCTGCGCCGGCGCGTAGCTGCCGGTCTGCGTGATGAAGTCGAGGTTGCCCCAGCCCAGGGTCTGGGTCTTGGGGTCGAAGCCCTGCTTGCTCACGTAGACCTTGAAGTAGTCGGCACCGTGGGACGCCTGATCGCGCAGGTGGACCGAGAAGTTGTCGCCGACCGTGGTGGTCTTCCACGCCCCCGGCTTGTCCAGGCTGGCGTTCCGGGACAGGTTGTTGCTGCAGAGCGTGCCGTCGGGGGTCTTGGCCTGGAACTGGCCGCCGAGGCCGTCGCGCAGAGCGCTCATCCAGTTCCACATGGTGTCACTGTTGGCCTGCCACGCCTGCCAGCACATGGGGTCCTGCGTCTGCATGGCCGGGTCCATGTGGTGGCTGCCCCAGGTCTGCCAGCACTGGTACGCGCGGCTGGCGGGGTCGACGATCGTGCCGTGCGCCTGGGCGGGGGCCGACCAGGTCAGCGCGCCGGCGACGACGGCGAACAGCATGGCGAGCGTCTGGAGAGGGCGGCGAAGGTACGACCTCGAACGCCCGGTTAACCGAAACTTGTTGGACATGTGGGGGGAACTCCTTCCAGTGGCAAGGCTGTGATGGGAGCGCTCCCAACGGTACGACTTTCGCCGGACATGTCAATGAAACAATCAAGTCGATCACTCGGCACCGCGTCGGTTCGCGCTCTTGCGAATCCGGAGCAGCACGGGAGACTGCCTTCACTGCCCAGCCGTCCGGGCCCCGGTAGCACCACGCCGGACCGGTCGGTGCGGGCCGTATCAGATCGGTCCACCGTCACTCCCCCGAGATGAGGTCTCATGAACCGGAACCGAGCCGCCGTCCGCGCCGTCGCCACGATCGCTTTATCCGCCGGTCTCGTCGCCGGCCCTGTGGCCGCCGCTTCCGCCGCCGCCCCCGCCGTCGAGGCGAAGGCGCGCGTCGGGGCCGACTGGGAGACGCAGTCGATCGTCTTCACGGCCGCTGCGGGGCAGACCAACGACCTCAGCATCTACCCGATGTACACGAGCGACGGAATCCGCCGGATCGGCTTCAGGGACGTGGTCCCGCTGGAACCCGGCGAACACTGCGCGCACGCCGGCGCCGAGGACACCACCGCCGTCGTCTGCGAACTGCCCGCCGACAGCGCGCGGCCCGACAGGATCGACGTCTTCCTCGGCGACGGCGACGACACGATCGCCGCCTTCACGCCCGGAATGAACATCGTCAGCGGCGGCGCGGGCGACGACGAACTGCACGCCCACACCGCCCGCACGGTCCTGGGCGGCACCGGGGACGACATGGTCATGGGGCCCGGCACGCTGCTCGGCGGCGACGGCATGGACCACCTGATGGGTGACGCCGGGAACCAGCGGATGTGGGGCGGCCGGGGCGACGACATGATCGAGGGCTACGGCGGTGACGACACCGTGTACGCCGGCCCCGGCGACGACCATGTCATGGGCGGGGACGGCCGGGACACCCTCCTCGGCGGCTCCGGCGACGACACGGTGCACGGTGAAGGCGGCGACGACTTCGTCTGGGGCGGCACCGGGAAGGACGTCCTCGACGGCGGGGACGGCCGCGACGTCGTCCTTCCGTAACCGCCGCTCCCCTGAAGAGATCAGCTCTCGGAAAAGGGCGCGGGGGCGCATGCCCGCTGGGGAGGGGCGGAACCGGAGTTCCTTCCCCTCCCCAGCGGCTGTTGCGCAACCGATCCGCGGTTCGGCGGAGCGGGCGCGTGCGGCGGTCGGGCCGCCGCCGGCCGATCAGACCTGGAACCCCGTGGCCTTCACGTCCTCGACCTTGCGGACCTTGATCTCCATGCGATTCACCTCCTCGTGGCTGGATGACGTCCCCCGGGCCGGCGGTGCGCCGCGCCGGGGTGGACCGGTACCCGCGGGGTCTCAGCTCCTCGTCGTGAGGCGCCGTGCGCGCTCACGGACCGAGAGGACCGCGGGAAGAACAAAGGGGGCCAGACAGACGGCGGTGCACAGCAGCGCCCACCAGAACTGTCCGGTGGCCGGTCCCGCGGTGAGCCGGTCGGCGGCCCAGCGCAGCACCTCCCAGGCGGAGGGCGCCAGGAACAGCCCCGCCCAGACCAGGGTCAGCGCGGCCCCGAAGAACCGCACCCAGCGGAACCAGCGCCCCGCCCGGACGTCGGCCGGATGCGCGTCGGCCAGCTCGGCCGCCCCCGCGGCGTCCAGGCGGCCGACGGCTCTTCGGAGCATCAGGGTCGACACCCGCCACAGGTTGCGGCAGCCCAGTGCGTTGACCAGCACCGCGTACAGGTCGGTGCGCAGGAACACCATGCACTGCCAGAGCATCGCGGTGAGCTTCACGTAGATCCAGGTGGCGAGGACCGCGTCGAGCTGATCCGGCGCCGCCCACGCTCCGGTGTCGATGAGCAGGCGCGCCGTCAGCGGCACGGCGAGCAGCACCGTGTCAAGGGCGAGACCGGCCAGCAGCGGCCCGTACCGCTTGCGTTTCGGCACGGTCCACAGCTGGGTCAGGTCGGTCTCGAAGACCAGCAGGAACCCCATGCGCCGGTCCATGCCGAACCTGGCCCCCAGGCCGAGGGCGCGGGCGGCGAACCAGTGCCCGAGCTCGTGGATCGCCGTCGCGGCCGTGGCCAGCGGGATGAGGATCAGGCTGCCGAGGCCGATGTCGTCCACGACGAACGCGTCGGTGGCCGGATCGGGGAAGAGGCCGGGCCGGGACGCGAACACGACCAGGGCCAGCACCGCGCACGCGGCGTAGCAGCTCCACGCCACCCGGCCGAAGAAGGGCCGCGCGATCTCCTGGCGGACGCCGTCCAGCCACCGCCCGCCCTGGACCGGCGCCGAGCGGACCGGTGTGCCCTGCTGTCCCTCGTCGAGGAAGCCGAGCTCGCGCAGGGTTTCCACGAAGGACGGCACGTCGACCGGCTGACCGGCGAACTCCTCGGCCTCGGCAGCGGCCTCGGCGATCGTGGCCCCGCGCAGCAGCGCCTCGATGACCACACCGCCGACCTTCGGAATGGCGACGAACTGTCCCGTGCCCGGGTCGCCCACCAGGACCTCGTCCTCCCCCTCGGGCACCAGGCTCAGCGGTCGCAGCCGCACGGTCGTCCGCGGCGATCCGTCCACCCCGGTCATATGGCGGCCACCCGTGCCGGGGCCAGCGCGCACACCGGGCAGTCCGGCACGTCGGGGAACGGCACCCGGCTCGCCGCCAGGCCCTCCCGCAGATCGAGCCGGACCCGGGCGCCGGCGGCCAGCGGCTCCTGGAAGCCGGTGAGATAGCGCAGGCCCTCCAGAGCGATCAGCGAGCCGATCTGCATGGCCACCGGGCCGATGAGCGGGTTCGTCGTCCGCATGCCGTGCACGAGGTCCTCGGCGGCCGCCGCGCCGGTGCCCTCCTCCGGTTGCCGCGCGAACTCGCACGCCAGGCAGGCGCTCTCCCCCGGATCGACGGACATGTACGAGAGCAGTGTGCGGGTCGCGCCGCCGACGACCAGGGGCACACCGGCCCGGACGGCGGCCTCGTTCACCCACAGGCCGGCGTCGGGATGGCCGTCCAGGCCGCCCACGATCAGATCGGTCCCGTCGGTGAGATCGGCGAGGTCGTCGGGGCCCGCGACCCAGCGGTCGACGGTGCGCACCTCGATGTCCGGGTCGTACGCCCGCACCCAGGCGGCGGCCCGCTCGACCTTCGAGCGGCCGATGTCCTCGTGCTTGTACAGGAACTGCCGGGCGAAGTTGCGGGTCTCGACGCGGTCGTGGTCCAGCAGGGTCAGCCGGCCGACGCCGAGACCCGCCAGGCACTGCACCAGCGAGGAACCGCCGCCGCCCACGCCGAGCACCAGGACGTGCGCCTCGCGGACCCGGCGCAGATAGTCGGTGCGGTGCCGGTCGAGGTCCGAGAAGGTGCCGAAGAACGTCAGGTTGGAGAAGTGCCGTTCGTCCACCGCCGGATCGCCGGTGAACCGGCCCTCGGCCCGTTCGACCAGCCCCAGCGCCGCGAGCCCCTTCAGTCCCCCGTCGAGTTCCTGGCCGGTCACCTCGACGCCCCGGGCGCCGAGCGCCGCGCGCAGCGCGCCGACGTCGCGGGGCCCCTCGCGCAGGACGGAGAGAAGTGCCTCGACCTTTCCCTCGGGGTCCTCCAGAGTGATCGACTCACGGGGGTCGAAGACGACGATCAGGTCCTCCCCCACCGTTTGCCAGGAGCACTCCTTGAGCGCGACACGCATCAACCCACTCGCTTTCGGCCTCAGCGGACCCCGGACCCCCCAGGGCATGGCCGCAACTTAACTGTCCGCGGCTGAACTTCCGCTTTGACGGCGCTTTGGGGCATGCCGGAGGCAGGCCCGTACGGCCCGGTGCCGGTGGCTCAGTCCGTCGCCCGGAGCAGCTCGCGCACGGCGTCCGCGTCCGGGTGCTCGAGTTCCTCGAACAGGGCGAGGGAGGACCGCCACGCCTCGCGCGCCCCCGGAAGGTCGCCGACGGTGCGCATGACCTCGCCGAGGCCGCGCAGTGCGACCGCCTCGCCGTACCGGTTGCCGAGCCGGTGGAAGCCCTCCTGGCACCGGCGGTAGCAGTCGAGCGCTTCGGTGTACTGGCCCATGGCGCGGCGGATGACGGCGAAGGTCTCCCAGGTGTACGCCTCACCGAGCGGACTGCCCTCCTCCCGGTGCAGTCGCAGCGCCTCCTCGCAGCAGGCGAGCGCCTTCTCGTGGTCGCCCAGATGGGTGTGGCACCAGCCGATGTTGTTCAGCGCGCCGCCCCAGCCGGCCCGGTTGCCGGCCGCGCGCTCCAGTTCCAGCACCTGCTCGACGCAGCGGAGCGTGGCACGGTAGTCGCCCTGCTGCTCGTAGGACCAGCCGATCGCCCGCAACGTGTGGGCCTGCGCCGGCAGGTCGTGCAGCTCGCGTTGCAGCTCCAGGGCCCGCGACAGCTCGTCCCGGGCCTGCTCGTAACGTCCCAGCCGGATGGCGGCCCGGCCCGACTCGCAGTGGCACAGTGCCGTCCCGGCCCGGTCCTCCTGCCGCCGGGCCGCGGCGATGGCCGTGCGCTGGGTGGCCGCCCAGTCGTGCCAACGACCGCTGAGGTGGAGGAAGTCCCCCATGGCGAGCGGCAGTTGCCAGGCGTGGTCGTCGAAGCCGGCCGGGCCCGCCGCTTCCGTGACGGCGAGCAGCGCGGTGTGCTCCGTCTCGAACCACGCCAACGCCTCCTCGTACCCCTCCGGGTGGTGGGGCACGGAGCCGGGCACCGGCGGCGAGAGCGGCAGTTCGGCGCGGACCGGGGCGAGCCGCCGGCCCGCCGCGTGCGCGGTGTGCAGGAAGTGGTCGAACAGGCGGTGCAGTGCCCGGGTGCGTTCCGCCTCGGAGTCCTCGGTCGCCGCCAGTTCCGCGGCGTAGGTGCGCAGCAGGTCGTGGAAGGAGTACCGGCCGGGGCGGTGCTCGTCGATCAGGTGGACCCGGGCCAGGGCGGTCAGCGCCGCCGCGGCCTGCCGGACGGTCAGCCCGGCCAGCGCCGCCACGGCGGGCGCGGCGGCGTCCCGGCCGGGGTACAGCCCGAGCAGCCGGAAGACCTTGGCCGTGGCGGCGTCGAGCCGGAGGTACGACCAGGAGAACACCGTCCGTACGCTGCTCACTCCCTCGCCCGCGTCCAGGGCGTCCAGCCTCCCTATCGTGTCGCGCAGTTCGGCGGCGACCGCGCTCAGTGCGAAGCCTGGGCGGCCGACGGCGCGGGCGGCGGTCACGGCGAGTGCCAGCGGCAGCCGGGCGCACAGCTCGATCAGCTCGGCCACCGCCTCCGGCTCCGCGGCGACCCGGTCGGCGCCGAGCCGGGCGGCGAGCAGTTCGTGCGCCTCCTCCCGCGACAGCACGTCGAGGGAGACCAGCCGGGCGCCATCGGTGACGGCGAGACCGGCCAGCCGGCCGCGACCGGTGACGACCACGGCGCAACCGGGACCGCCCGGCAGCAGGGGCCGTACCTGGGCGGCGTCGGTGGCGTTGTCGAGGACGAACAGGAGACGGCGGCCGGCGGTCTCGGTGCGCAGCAGCGCCGCTCGCGCCTCCAGCGAATCCGGGATGCGCTCCGGCGGCACCGACAGGGCCTCCAGGAAGCCGCGGATGGCCTCGCCCGGCGGGACGGGCCCGGCCGCGGAGTCGAAGCCGCGCAGATTGACGTACAGCTGGCCGTCCGGAAAGTCCGGTGCCGCGCGGTGGGCCCAGTGCAGCGCGAGCGCCGTCTTCCCGGCGCCCGCCGTGCCGGTGACGGCGCGTACGACCGGGCCGGTGCCGGTGGCCGCGTCACCGGGCGGTCCGTCCAGCAACCGCAGTTCGGCCCGGCGGCCGGCGAACCCACCTACGGCCGCCGGGAGTTGGCGCGGCGGCGCCTCGGCGCGTCCGGGGCGGGCCGGTCCCTTGGGCGGCCGTGGGCCGGGTCCGGCGGTGGCGAGCCGCGGGTCGCCGCGCAGCATGCGCAGTTGCAACTCGCGCAGCGGGGCGGACGGTTCGACGCTCAGCTCGTCGGCCAGCAGCCGGCGCACCTCCCGGTAGGAGTCGAGCGCCTCCGCCTGCCGCCCCGACCGGTACAGCGCCAGCATCAGCTGCTGCCACAGCCCTTCCCGCAGCGGGTGCTCGCGCACGGACTGCCTCAGCTCCGGCACCAGTTCGGCGTGGCGCCCGCAGGCGAGGTCCGCCTCGACACGTGCCTGGAGGACGTCGAGCCGCTGCTCGTCCAGCCGTGCAGCCTCCGCCTCCACCACGGGCCCGGCCGGTACGTCGGCGAGTGCGGGGCCGCGCCAGAGCGCGAGCGCCTGGGCGAGCAGTCTCGCCGCGTGCTCCGCCTCGCCGGCCGCCAGCGCGGCCCGGCCGGATTCGCCGAGCCGGACGAAGGCGGTGGCGTCCAGCCCGTCCTCGCCGTCGGGCACCACCTGGTAGCCCGGTGGCCGGGTGACGATCAGCCGGCCCTGCCGGTCGTCGAGTTCACGGCGCAGCCGCAGCACGTACTGCTGGATGAGATTGGCGGCCGCCCTGGGTTCGCGCTCGCCCCACAGCTCCGTGACCAGCCGGTCCGTCGGTACGGGTGTGTCGCGCCGCACCAGTAAGGCGGCGAGCAGCGCGCGCGGCTTGGCGGCGGAGATCCCCCGCCAGTCGGCTCCGTCGAATATCTCGAGCGGGCCGAGGATACGAAAACGCATCGGCCTCCCCCGTTCTCCGTTGCGTCCGCATGTGATCTTGCCATCGGCCGACGTGATCCGCTACGTCGTGGCCGGCCGCGGGCGGGCAGGCCGCCGTGCCGCGGAACACCCTTGACACCACGCGCCGCTGATCACATAGTTCTCACCGCTGAGCGCAACGCCGTTGCGCTCAGCGCACCAGGAACAGTGAGGAAGGGGACGAGGCCATGAACGAGGTGAACGGCGCGTCCGCCGACGGCGCCGCGCACGAGACCGGCCGGCCCGACGACGCGGAGGCCCTGCCCCCGGCTCAGCCCGGCGTTCTGCAGGGCGCGGACCGCGCCTTGCTCGCCCTGCTGTCGTTCACCGAGCGGCGCCCCGAGTGGGGGGTGAGCGAGATGGCGCGCAGGCACGGCTGGGACAAGGCCGTGGCCCAGCGCATCCTCACGACGCTCGCCTCCCGCTCCTTCCTGACCTGCGACACCACCACCCGCCGCTACCGGCTGGGCCCCGCCGTGTCCCGGCTGGCGCGCGCCGGGGAGCACAGCGGTGTGCTGCCGTCGCTGATCCGGCCGGTCCTCGCTGGGCTGCTGCGGGAGACCGGCGAGAGCGTGGTACTGAATGTGCCGCAGGGCGCCGGATACCGGTGCGCCGCCGCCGTCGACGGCACCGGGCCGGTCCGCTACACGGCGATCGTCGGTGCCGTGATGCCCGGGCACGCCGGCGCCTCCGGTCACGCCATCTTCGCGCACTACTCCGAGGCGGAGATCCGGCGCCTGTTCGGGGCCACCCCGCTCCAGCGCTTCAACGACCACACGGTCACCGGCCTGGACACCCTTCTGGCCCGGTACGCGGACGTGCGCTCCCGGGGGTACAGCGTGAGTCACGGGGAGTACGACGAAGCCGTCGCGGCCGTGGCCGCCCCCGTGTTCCAGGCCGGCAGCATCGCCGCCTCGCTCACCGTCATCGGGCCCGCGCACCGCGTGACGCGCGCCGTCGACCGCATCACCGAGCTCGTTCTGGCCGGAGCCGAGGAGGCCACGGCCGCCTTCGGCTCCTGACCCGCCCGGCCCCGGCGGCGCCGTCCGCCGGGGCCGCACCCCGTACGACTCATCGTGCCGGAGTACGCGGATCACCACCGCCTGCCCGAAAAGTCCCTCCCTGTCCCGGGGCAGGGCCCACCCACCAAGGGGTGTTCCGTGTCGCATCACACCTCGCCGTCGGCCACCGCGCCGCCGCCCTCCGACCCCGGCCCCGCGTCGTCCGGCGCCGGCCACCCCCGCGTACGCGAACCCGTCGTGTTCGTCGTCCTCGCCGTGCTGTCCGTCGTCGGCGCCGTCATCGGCGCGGACCTCGTCGCCAAGCTGGGGATCTCCGCCAACACCTCGGTCGTCGGCGCGCTGATCGCCATGCTCATCGGCCGCATCCCGCTCGCCGGACTGCGCTCGATGCGCTCCGTGCACCGGCAGAACCTCGCCCAGAGCGCCATCTCCGCCGCCACCTTCGCCTCTGCCAACGCGCTGCTCACCTCGATCGCGGTGCCGTACGTCTTCGGACGCGAGGACCTGGTGTGGCCGATGCTGGCCGGTTCCTTCGCGGGCCTGCTCATCGACACCTGGGTGCTCTACCGCTCCTTCGGCTCCCGGCTGCTGCCCGCCGACGCGGCCTGGCCGCCCGGGCAGGCCGCCGCCGAGACGATCAAGGCCGGTGACAAGGGCGGCAAGCGGGCCCTGGTGCTCGGCGCGGGTACGCTCGTCGGGCTCGGCGGCACCCTGTTCAGCCTGCCGCTGTCCGCCGCCGGTGTCGCCTTCCTCGGAAACGTCTGGGCGCTGCTCATGTTCGGCGTGGGGCTCGGGCTGCGCGAGTTCAGCCCCGATCTGTTCCACACCGACCTCGGCGCCGGTTACGTCCCGCACGGCGTCATGGTCGGCGCGGGCGTCGTCGCCCTGGGCCAGGCGGTCGTGCTGCTGGTCCGCCGTCGCTCGGAGCGGCAGCCCGCTGCCGCGGCGACCCTCGCCGGACACGACGAGACGACCTCGTACACCGTGGACGAGCAGGCGCTGCGCCGCTCGCTCGTACGCGGCTACGCCCTCTTCGTCGCCGGAGCCGTGCTGCTCGCCGTCCTCGGTGGCCTGATCGGTGACATGAGTCCGCTGGGCCTGCTCGGCTGGGTGCTGTTCGCCGCGTTCGCCGCGCTCGTGCACGAGCTGATCGTCGGGCTCGCGGCGATGCAGTCCGGCTGGTTCCCGTCGTTCGCCGTCACTCTGATCTTCCTGGTCCTGGGGCTGCTCATCGGCATCCCGTCGGTACCGCTCGCGCTGCTGGTCGGTTACGTCTCGGCCACCGGTCCCGCCTTCGCCGACATGGGCTACGACCTCAAGGCCGGCTGGCTGCTGCGCCGCGAGCACCGCCCCTGGGACCCGTACGAGCGTGAGGGGCGCCGCGAGCAGTTCCGTGCCGCCCTCATCGGCTTCGCCGCGGCCCTCGCCGTGGTGGCCGTCCTGTGGCAGTCGTACTTCAGGCAGGGGCTGATCCCGCCCGTCGCCAAGGTCTACGCCGACACCGTCAAGAACGGTCTGGGCGAGCCCGGTGTCCTGCGCACCCTGCTGCTGTGGGCCATCCCCGGCGCCGTGATCCAGCTGGTCGGCGGCACCAAGCGGCAGATGGGCGTCATGCTCGCCACCGGCCTGCTGATCCTCACCCCGAACGCCTGCTGGATGGTCCTCGCCGCGCTCGCCGTGCGCGTCGGCTACCGCAAGTGGCGCGGTCCCGCCGCCGACGAGGAACTCAACCTGGTCGGCGCCGGGCTCATCGCGGGCAGCTCCCTGGGCGACTCCGCCCAGATCATCAAGGCCAGCTGACCCCGCCCCCCCATACCACCTTCACTCACACGCACCACCGCAAGGAGAAGATCCATGGAGATGTTCAGCCGGCTCGAACCCCGGTCCGAGTACCTGAGCTACGAACTCGCCCTCGCCGCTCGCAAGCTCGTCGAGCAGGTCATGCTCGTCAAGCCCGGCGAGCACGTCGTCCTCACCGGCGACACCAGCAGCGACCGCCGGGTCGTGGACGCCACCGCCCAGGCCGTCGCGGCGGCCGGGGCGCACCCCGTCGTCGTCTGGTACGAGACGCTGCCGAGCTCGTCCATGGAGCCGCCGCGCCCCGTCGCCGGCGCCATAGCCGACGCCGACGTGTGGATCGAGTTCGCGGTCTCGTACGTGATGCACTCCGACGCGTTCCGCCGCGCGATGGCGAACGGCTGCCGTTACACCAACCTCACGGCCATGGACGTGCACATGCTCGTCGCCACGGTCGGCCGCCCCGACTTCGAGGGTGTGATCAAGCTCGGCAAGGCGCTGGTCCGTCTCCTGGAGCAGGCGGACGAGGTGCGCATCACCTCCGCCAACGGCACCGACATCACCGGCCGCAACGGTGACCGCCCGATCAACCTGCGGGGCAAGCCCGCCGAGAATCCCGGCGAGACCGTCATGCTCTCCGGCCAGATCTCCTGGAACCCGCTGGAGGAGACCCAGGACGGCGTCCTCGTCTTCGACGGCGCCCTGTGGCCGCCGGACCAGCTCGGTCTGCTGCGCACCCCGGTCCGCTGCACCGTCGAGAAGGGCGTCGTCACGAAGATCGACGGCGAGGGCCAGGACGCGGAGATCTTCCGCCGCTGGATGGAGTCCTGGGACGACCCGAACATGTTCCGCGTCGCCCACTGGTCCCTGGGGTTCAACCCGGGTGTGCCCGCGCCGACCGGCCGCATCGTCGAGGACGAGCGCGTCTTCGGCTGCGTGGAGCTCGGCATCGGCACCAAGGGCGCCTGGATCGGTGGCGAACCGTGGGTGTCCGCCGCGCACACCGACGGCTCGATCCTCGGCCCCTCGATCTACCTCGACGGCGAGTGCATCGAGAAGGACGGCGTGTACGTGCACCCCGAGCTGGTCGAGATCTGCCGCGAACTGGGCGTCGCCGGCTACTGACCGCCGACCGCGCGCCCGCCCGCCCTCGTTCACCCCGTCCCAGGAGCCGGACTTGACCGACGACCAGATCACGTACCGACACAGCGGCCTCGTCTGCACCGACCACACCCTCGACGTACCGCTCGACCACGCCCGCCCGGACGGGCCGGGCATCTCCGTCTTCGCGCGCGAGGTCGTCGCCGAGGGGATGGAGGGCCGTGAGCTGCCGCGGCTGCTCTGGCTCCAGGGCGGGCCGGGCGGGCGGGCGGAACGTCCGAACGCGGCGGGCGCCTGGCTGCGCCGCGCCCTGAAGGAGTTCCGCGTCGTCCTCCTCGACCAGCGCGGCACCGGCCGGTCCACCCCGGCGGACCGCACCACACTGGCCGGCCGTGCCGATGCCGCGCAGTACCTCACCCACTTCCGGGCCGATTCGATCGTCCGCGACGCGGAGCTGGTGCGCCGCCGGCTGCAGGGCGACCGGCCCTGGACGGTCCTGGGCCAGAGCTTCGGCGGCTTCGCCACCCTCACCTATCTCGGCCTCGCCCCCGAGGGCCTGGACCGGGCCCTGATCACCGGTGGCCTGCCCACCCTCACCGGTCACGCCGACGACGTCTACCGCGCGGCGTACCGGCGTACGCTCGCCGCCAACACCCGGTACTTCGAGCGATACCCCCATGACCGTGCCCTGGCCGAACGTGTCGCCGCCCATCTGGCCGACCACAACGTCCGTATGCCGACGGGCGAGCGCCTGTCGGTACGGCGGTTCCAGACGCTGGGGATCACCTTCGGCACGGCGTCGGCCTTCGACTCCCTGCACTACCTGCTGGAGTGCGCCTTCGTGCCCGGGCGGGGCGGTCCGGTCCTCTCCGACACGTTCCTGCGCGGCGTCGACTCCGTCGTCTCCCTCGCGCCGCGTCCGCTGTACGCGGTCCTGCACGAGGCGATATACGCGCAGGGCGGCCGTCCCACGGCGTGGTCCGCCGACCGGGTGCGGGCGGAGTTCCCGGAGTTCGACGCCTCCTCGGGCGGTCCGCTGCATTTCACGGGCGAGATGATGTACCCCTGGATGTTCGACGAGGACCCGGCCCTCGTCCCCCTGAAGGCGACGGCGGACGCGCTCGCCCACCGCACCGACTGGCCCGCCCTCTACGACCTCGGCCGTCTCGCGGCCAACACGGTGCCGGTCGCCGCGGCGGTGTACCGGCAGGACATGTACGTCGACCACGATCACGCCCTGAACACGGCGTCCCTGGTCCGCGGTCTGCGCCCGTGGGTCTCCGAGACCCATCTGCACGACGGCGTGAAGGCCGACGCCGGGGTGCTGGACCGCCTGCTGTCCCTGTCCTAGGCGGACGCCGGAGGTGAGACGCGCTGTCGACCGTCGGCGTCGAGGCCGGTTATACCCCTGCCCCAGCTCCGTGTCCTTGTCTATCGTGGATGAGGACCACGGGGGCGTGCTGGTCGCGGAGGCCGCCTCAACTCACGGGGGAGGCCGGCGTGAACGAGTCGGGCAACGACGACAGCACAGGCATCCTGATCGTACTCGGCATGACGGTCGGCCTGTCCCTGGTCTGGGCGTTCATCATCAAGGACCAGACGGAGCTGATGACTTGGGGCGCCCTGGTGATGGGCGGAGTTACCGGCCTCGTCGCCGGCAGCCATAGCAACAACAGCCAGTCGGTGGCCGTCACCTGCGCCGTCGCGACGCCGCTGGGCACCTACCTGGGCACGCTCCTGGGCCTCTGTCTCATCGCCGTCGCCCCCTACGGAGGCGATTTCAGCGACGCCTGGGACCTCTTCGCCGGTGACATCGACCGGGCGGCGCACGTGTTCAAAGCGGAGGCCCAGGACCGCGACTGGCTCTTTCTGCTCCTCTCCGCGCCGGTGGGATACGGGGCGGCCATGCTCGACGGCTGACCCTCGGGCGGGCGGCCTTCCGGGCGCGGGGGCAGCCCGCCCGCCCCGAGACGGCCACCGGCCGTGGCGAGCCGGCACGCTCCAGCGGCGACCGGCGCACTCGGCTAGGTGAGCTTGAAGAAGAGGGTGTCCTGGGTGTACCAGTCGATCTTCTTCGTGGCGTACTCCCACTCTTCGTGCTCCGTATCGAGCTTCTCGATCAGCTCCTGCACGTCGTACCGGAAGTCGGCGGGTATCTCGTCGAGGACGGCGCGATACGCCTCGGCCGCGGGCTTGGCCTTGGCGAGCGGCAGATGACCGATGGCGGGACAGCCGTCGACCGAGTGCGGAAGAAGCGGGAAGCCGTCGGGCAGCCCGCCGTAGAGGAAGCCGTGGGGCAGCAGGTCGGCGGGGACGCCGAGGCGCCGCATGCGGTCGTCGACCAGCCCGAAGAACGTCGAGGGTTTTGAGTAGGTGCCCAGGTGCATCGAGTCGGACGCGTTGTGGTCGATGATGTGCTGCAACGCGCTGGTGTAGGCGTTGCCCGCGTACGCGGCGTCCGAGTCGGCGCGTCCGGCGATGAGGTGATCGAGGGCGTGGACGACGGACAAGCCCCAGTCGACGCCTTGGTCGTCGAGGTCGTCCTGGTGGGCCCGCGCGGCCTTGCGTATCGCGTCGAGGCGGCGGCGCCGGTCTGCGTTCAGATCGTCGCCGGCGCCGAGAAAGGCGAGGACGTCGGCCTTGTCGGCAGTGGAATAGGCGATGTTGTGACTCATGACCGCCATCTTGCCAACCGGCACTGACAGTTCCTGGCGCGCAGGTCGCGGGCCGGGCGTTCCGTCAGGGACGAGCACCCGGCCCGCGAGCTCGGCAACGGGTGGTCAGCTGGTCCAGAGGACCGGGCTGTCGCTGTACGCGTCCCCCTCCTCGAACGAGGCGACCGCGATGGGATCGGTCTTCGTGGCGCTGAGCGAGCAGGTCTCGTAGGAGGCGCCCTTGGTGGTGAACTCGCGGGGCGCCGTCTCGCTGTCGCACTTGCCCGGGAGGTCACCGATGAGAATGATGCCCGTGGGGGCGCCGCCCGCCAGCTTGCCGCGCAGCCGCAGCGACGAGTAGGAGAGGTCGGTGCCGCCGACGTTCTCCACCTTCATGCGGATGTAGTAAGGCGTCATGCCCTTCGCCTTGTCACCGAAGGGGGCCATGTCGGCCTCGGTGCCCTTCTCGATCGCCGTGACGGTCACGGCGACCGTGCCCTTCTTTGAAGTCCCGTACGTGAACGGCAGGACCGCCCGGTCACCGACCTTGAACTTCGTGCCCGGTGCGGCGACGTCACCGCTGGGCGCGGTGGAGGCGTCGTCGCTCGGCTCCGCGGACGGGCTGTCGCTGCTCGGGGCGGGCGAGGCCGGGGCGGAGGCCGAGGCCGAGGGCGATTCCTGCCCGACTGCCTCGTCCTCGCCGTCGTTGCAGGCCGTGAGCCCGAGGCCCAGGGTGGTGAGGGCGACTGCGAAGACGATGCGTCCCTTGCGTATCATTTTGACCTAACTCGCGGTAAGGGCTGCGCTGTACGACAGCCGGAACGTTCGACAACTGGACCATGCGGCCGGGCCTGCCCGGCGACATCGGCGACGGCAGTGCGTCCAGGGGGCGCGCCGCGACGCGCCACTCACACTGGTCCAGGAATGACACAGACTCGTCCCAGGGACGGCACAGCCGCGCGACGGCTGTTCACCGTCGACGCGGGCCTTCGTCCCGGCCCGGCGCACACCTGGGCGTGCACTTCCGGGAGCCCGGCGCCGCTCAGGGCCGGCACGTCGTCGTCCTGGAGGACTGAGAGGCGAGTGCCCGGGGGCGCACTCCGCTCACGGACCAGTGGTGGCGGCGCCGGCCGCGAACGCGGCCGGCGTGAGACCGGTGCGGTCGCGGAAGAAGCGGCCGAAGTTCGCGGGATCGGAGAAGCCGAGGTGGGCGGCCACAGCCCGGGCCGGCCACTGGGCGTTTCCCAGCAAGCGCCGGGCTTCGAGCAGGCGCCGCTCGTCGATGAGGTCACGCACCCCTTTGCCGGTGGCGTCCCGCGCGGCGCGGCTGAGGGTGCGCACCGAGCAGCCGAGCAGCTCGGCGTAGTCCGCGGCTCGATGCAGTTCACGGAAGTGCAGCTCCAGGGCGTCCACGAACCGGCCGTAGGCGTCACCCCGTCCCGCTCCGGCCGGCGCCGGGCCCTTGGGGGTGACGCCGGGGGCGTCGGCCAGGCGCAGCAGCAGTGCTTCGAGCAGGCTGCGCCGCAGGGCGTGGTGGACATCGAGGGGGCGGCGTCCGAGCGCCCGGTGTTCGGCGAGGAGCTGCAGTGCCGTCCGGTGGAGCCAGGGGGCGTCGTCGGGGTGCGGGCTCAGCACGGCGGGGGCGTCGTGCGCGGTGAGCGGGGCCAGGAGGCGGGCGGTGGCGGGAGTCAGTACGTCCGGTTCGAACAGGATGAACGGGCCGCGGGCGGTGTCGGGCGGGTGCCAGCACTGCGTGTGCCCGGGCCGCACCCACAGCCACTGGCCGGGAGCGACGGTCCGTGTGAGGTGGTCGACGTCGTGGAGCAGCTCGCCCTCGGTGACCGCGATGAGGTAGTGGAAGGTGGCGCGCCCCGGGCGCGGCGGGTTCCACGGCCAGTCGTCGTGCTCGGCGAAGAAGTCCTCGACGGTGCTCACCTCCAGCCCGAAGGGCGTGCCGACCGGTGGCTGGAAGCCGTACAGCGGGACCTCCGCCGCTCCGGCCTGGCCCCCCGGGGCTGGGTGTCGCTTGCCGACCATCATGTGTCCGCAGTCTACTGCCCGTTTTCGGTGGTTTCCGGGCAAGGATGGAGATGCGCCGCCGCGACTGCGGGGGACGTACTCGGCGGTCTTCAGCGCCGCGACCCGCCGTCACGTCAAGGAGGACAACGCCCCATGACTCTGCACAGGACCGCCGCCGGCTTCGCGCAGGAGCTTCCCGGAGCCGAGCTGGGGCATCCCTTCGGGGACGACTGGGAGGTCTTCAAGGTGCGCGGCAAGGTGTTCATGCTGATGACCGAGGTGCCCGGGCGGCCCGTCGTGATCCTCAAGTCGGAGCCCGGCGAGGCGCTCGCCCTGCGGGAACACAACAGCCACATCACCCCCGGCTACCACATGAACAAGAAGCACTGGATCACGCTGGAGGACGGGGAGGGCATCGACGAGAGGCTGGTCCGGGAGCTCGTCACCGAGTCCTACCGGCTCGTCGTCGCCCACCTGCCCCGGGCCGAGCAGCCCGTCGACCCGCACACCTACGCCGGCGGCACGCGGGCGTCCCGGTGAGCGCGCCCGGCGACCGGCTCCAGGACACCGCTCGCGAGGCGGCACTCGCCCTGCCCGGCGTCGGCCACTCACGGCCCTTCACCCCCCTGCTCGACGTGTACAAGGTCGGGGGCAAGGTGTTCCTCATCGTCACCGACGACCCGGACGAGCAGATCATCACCGTCAAATGCGAACCCGAACACGCTTCCGCCCACATGCACGCCCACGCCTCGATCACGCCGGGCCGCTACCTCGACAGACGCCACTGGATCACGCTCGGGCCGGGACCCGGCATCACCGAGCGTCTCGTCACCGAGGTGGTCGAGGACTCCTACGACCTGGTCGTCGAGCGACTGCCGCGACGCGATCGCCCCCGCCCACGATGAGCACCCTCAGCGCGCCCGCCAACGGCTGAACCGACACCTGCCGGCGCTCCGTACCCGCTCGCAGCCGACCGAGAGATCCATGGAACCGACCCTGCCGCTCTTCGACGAGGAGCCCGCGCGTCCGCTCGCCGACCGTCTGCGCCCCACCCGACTGGACGAGGTGGTCGGGCAGGACCACCTCCTCACCCGAGACGCCCCGCTGGGCCGCATGGTCGCCCGGCAGCGCCTCAGCTCCGCCATCCTGTGGGGGCCGCCCGGCGTGGGGAAGACGACCATCGCCCGGCTCCTCGCCCACGCCGGCGGCCTGGCCTTCGAACCGGTCTCGGCCACCTTCTCCGGCGTGGCCGACCTGCGCAAAGTCTTCGCCGCCGCGCAACACCGGCGCGGCATCGGCCAGGGCACCCTGCTGTTCGTCGACGAGATCCACCGCTTCAACCGCGCCCAGCAGGACAGCTTCCTCCCCTACGTCGAGGACGGCACGATCATCCTGATCGGCGCCACCACGGAGAACCCCAGCTTCGAACTCAACGGCGCCCTCCTCTCCCGCACCCAGGTCCTCGTCCTCAAACGCCTCGACGAAGCCGCCCTGTCCACCCTCCTCGACCGCGCCGAACAGCTCACCGGCCACCCGCTCCGTATCGACGCCGACGCCCGCCGAGCCCTGATCGCCATGGCCGACGGCGACGGCCGCTACCTCCTCAACATGGCCGAGCAGCTCCAGACCCTCCCCGGCACCGGGGAGAATGTGGACACCGCCGCGCTCGCCCACCACGTCCAGCAGCGCGCCCCGCTCTACGACAAGGCACAGGAGGGCCACTACAACCTGATCTCCGCACTCCACAAGTCGATGCGCGGCTCCGACCCGGACGCCGCCCTGTACTGGCTCGCCCGCATGCTCGACGGCGGCGAGGACCCCCTGTTCGTCGCCCGCCGCCTGGTCCGCTTCGCCAGCGAGGACGTCGGCATCGCCGACCCTCAGGCCCTCCAGCAGACCCTCGCCGCCTGGGACGTCTACGAGCGGCTCGGCTCCCCCGAGGGCGAGCTGGCGATCGCCCAGGCCGTGGTCTACCTCGCCACCGCTCCCAAGTCCATCGCGGTCCACCGCGCCTTCAACGCCGCGCACCGTGCCGCCCGCCGCACCGGCTCCCTCATGCCACCGGCCCACATCCTCAACGCCCCGACCCGGCTGATGAAGGACCTCGGCTACGGCAAGGAGTACCAGTACGACCCGGACACCGCCGACGGCTTCTCCGGCGCCGACTACTTCCCCGACGGCATGGACCGCGAGACGTACTACCAGCCCACCCGCAACGGCTACGAAGCCCAGATCACCGAGCGCCTGCGCCACTGGGCCGCCCTGCGTGCTCGCAGAAATGAGTAACGCCCGCCTCCCGGCCCGACTTGAGGGTCGGCTTCGGCGGGGACGGCCTCCCCCGCCCCGGGCGCCGGGGCGGGGGAGGTGCCGGGTTCAGCAGGGGCGGACGTAGAAGACGGGGGTCCAGGAGGCGGTGCCGGTGCCCTTGGCCACGTGGGACCAGCGTTCGCTGCCGTCGCTGTTGTAGAAGCGGGCGCGGGTGCCCGAGGTCTGGTTGTTGTTGAAGGTGCCGTCGCCGACGCCGTCGAACTCGTAGTAGCCGCAGTAGTAGTAGTCGTAGGTGTAGCCGCGCCCGTCCGTGATGCACAGGTGCCCGTTGGCGCAGGCCAGGGCCGTACCGGGCGAGGCCAGGTTGCGGGTTTCGGCCTGTCCGGGGGCCGGGATCGTGACGGTGCCGGCGGGGACGGCGAGGGTGTTCGCGGAGGTCTGGCGGGCCCGGGGCTCCTGGGCGCGGACCGCGTCGACCCGCTGCTGGAGTTCCCCGGCCTGCTGGTCGGTGAGGCCGGCGGCCCGCGCCTGCGCGGCGTAGGTCTGCTGCCCGCCCGGGGCGGCGGGGGTCGTGGCGTGAGCGGACAGGGCGGGGCCGGCGATCAGGGCCGCGGCGGCGGCCATCAGTCCGGCGGAACGGCGGAACGGGACTCGCTTCAAGGTCTTCTCCTCGGGTTGGCCGTGCGCCTCTTTGAGGCGCACGGCGAGCCTTTCCAACTGGGCCCCGCTTCAAGGGACATAGCAGCAAGGTTCACCACTAAGTGGTGCAGATGCCTTTCTTCGCACGCGCAAGGATCCACCGAGCGTCTGTGTCAGTCCCGGGGCGACGGACTACGCGAGGACCCACCGGGGCGCGTGTCCGGACTCCACCGGGCAGACGAAGACGTGCAGATCGCGGTCCCGGCCGAAGCGGAGCCGCGTGGGCCGCACGACTGAGACGCCGCCCCGGATCGATGCCCTGCCCTTCAGCAGAGGGTCCCGGTCCTCCAGTGGCGTCCAGCTGTGCGAGCCGCCGTCCATCTCGCAGCTGTCAGCCGTCAGCAGCAGCCGCATGGGCGTGTCGCAGGACGCGCAGCCGATGGCCATCGGGCCCGTCGACGCCCAGCTGGGGTACCCGCCGACACGCCAGCCGGGAGGGATCGACAGGTCGTACTGGTAGCTCGGGGCATCCGGTCCGTGTTCCGCCACTTGTGCGTCGTCCCATGCGTCGATGCGTGCGATCAAGGAGGCGGGCAGCGTGTCGCCCTCCGCCCAGGGGTAGGTGTCCACCTCTTCCGGGTGCAGGACGCATGGTTCGGGGAGTTCGTCCTCCCACCGCAGCAGGGGCGCCCGGGGCGGTACGGCGAGGAGGCGTTCCGCCCGCTCGGTCCGAGCGGCCCGTCGTCGGCGCAGATGGTAGCGGCGTTCCAGGTACGGGCCGTGGGTGAACGGGCAGCGGAAGAGCTGCACCAGGTCCGTGCCGCCGGGCCCGCAGCCGAGGCCCGGGATGTCGCGGCGGAAGAACTGGGCCAGCCCCACGAGGGGTGCCGGGCCGTGGTCCGCGGCGGATCGCGCGCGGGACCGCGGCCGGCCCGGCGGCCCCACCCCGGCGGCCCGGGCGCCGCGGATCTCCTCCGGGTCGTACCCCTGGATCTCGGCCGGGTGCGGCTCGTGGCACAGCGGCCACGGTTCGTCCGCCGGCCACAGCATCGGCCCGCCGATGTGACTGTCGCGTACGCCGGGGCGCCCCGGCCGGGGGTGCAACCGGGTCGTCCGGGCCCGGTACGGCGCCAGCTCCGGGAACACGGCTTCCACGGACACCGGTCTGGCCGGCGTGGTCCTGGTCATGCCCGGTCCGCTCCGCTCAGGAATGCGCGGGCGCCCCGGAGCCTGGTTTCGAGCCTCCGCTGCGTGGCACGGCAGTCCAGTCGTACGTCGATCCCGCCGGGCAGTCCCGTATCGCACCGGCGGGCGGACGGCAGCCGCGCGGGGTCGAGGCCGTCGCGGCGCGCGATGAGCTCGCCCAGCCGGTGGCGGCTGACGGCGTCCGGGCCGGCGAGGTGGAAGACCCCGGCGGCGTCGGAGCGGGTGATCTCCCACAGGGCGGCGGCCAGGTCCGACACGTGTACCGGACAGCGGACGTCGTCGGTGAACAGGGCGCCCTCCCGGGTGCCGTCGGCCAGGGCGTGCACCAACTCCTCGTGCGCCGAGCGGCCGTTGCCGATGATCAGCGAGGTTCGGGCGACGGCCGCGTCGGGGGCGATGACGCGTACGGCCGTCTCGGCGGCGGCCTTGGCGGCCCCGTACGGGGTGAGCGGGTCCGGGAGGCAGGACTCGTCGTACGGGTCGCGGGACGCGCCGGAGAACACCGCGTCGCTGGAGACGTGCACCAGGCGGATGCCGCGCTCGGCGGCGGCCAGGGCGAGCCGGGCGGCGCCTTCGGCGGTGACCGCCCAGTCCGCCCCGCCGCTCGTCGCGTTGATCACCGCGGCCGGGGCCACGGTGTCGAGGAGCTCTTCCAGGCGACGCGGGGCCCGGAGGTCGAGGTGGTGCCAGAGCGCCCGGGCCGGGTCGCCGGGGCGGGAATGGTAGGTGGCAGCCGGGGGCCCGTCCGAGGAGCCGGCCCGGCGCACCAGCTCGGAGCCCAGCAGGCCGCTGCCGCCGATGATCAGCACTGTCATGCCGCCCCACGCTACGGGGCCCCGCGGGTGCTTCGGGGCCGCTACCGCGGTCTGTGGCGGGGCCGGCAACGGCCTGGGCTTCGCCCTGGGGAGCCCGCACACGGCGGACTCCCCCTAGCGGGCGGTGAGTCACCGGTCCGCCCCGTCCGCCGAAGGGTCAGCCGGCGGCCGGCCAGGCGGCGCCGGCCGGCGTCGGCGGAACGGGGGCACGCCACCGCGCACAGCGACAGCGCACGCCGGGCGGAGCCTGGCGACGCACCGGCGGCACGAAGGGCGAGTGCGGGCCCGGCCTGGGCCCGAGCCGCCATGAGGCGATGGCCTGCCGTGGCCGCCGGGCCCCTCATGGGCCTCGCTGCTGAGCCCCACACGTCGACGCACTCAGCCGCGTCCCGCGCCGCGTCCCCGTTCAGCCGGTCGGCAGCGTCGGCAGGTATCGGGGCGCGCGCCGGCCGTCCAGCCGGTGTTCCACCGCCGCGCCCAGGGACAGCAGGCCGGCGTCCTGGTTCCTGCCCGCCATGAGCAGCAGCCCGACCGGCAGTTCGCCCACGAAGCCGGCGGGCACCGACAGCGAGGGATAGCCGGCGACTGCGGCGGGCGTCGACGACGGGATCACGTCGTTGTCGCCCCGGCCGCAGTCGGTGGTCCACGCGGGCGGGTTCGCCGGTGAGGCGATCGCGTCCAGGCGGTGTCCGGCCATGACCTCGTCGATGGACCGGCGGGACAGATCCGTCAACTCGGCGCGCATCGCCAGGTATTCGGGATGGGTGGTGGGCGGTGCGGTGAGGGCCTGCTCGAAGAGCTCCTGTCCGGCGAAGCAGGTCTGCTCCCGCGGGTGGGCCCGGTTGAACGCGATGAGCTCGGCCAGGTCGCGCGGCCCCTTCCTGGTCGCGAGGTAGGCGTCGATGTCCCGGTGGAACTCGCTGAGCAGGGCCGGGAATTCGAGTTCGGCCAGGCGTTCCTGGTACGGCAGGTCCACCTCCACGACCTCGGCGCCCGCGGCCCGCAGCCGCTCGGCGGTGCGGGTCATGAGGGCGTCGACCTCGGGTCCGAGCACCGGCAGCCGCCACAGGCCGATCCGCTTGCCGCGCAGCGCACCGGGGCGGGCCGCCGCGTCCCCGAGGCCGGGGGCGGGGTCGCCGCCGCTGAGGACCGACAGGGTGAGCGCGGTGTCGGTCACGTTCCGGGCCATGGGGCCGGCGGTGTCCTGTTCGGCGGAGATCGGGACGACGCCCGACTGGCTGACCACGCCGAGGCTCGGCTTGAGGCCGACGACGGCGTTCATCCCGGCGGGGCAGACGATGGAGCCGTCCGTCTCGGTGCCGATCGCCACCTGTGCCAGCGACGCGGCGAGCGCGGCGGCCGATCCGGCGGACGAGCCGCAGGGGTTGCGGTCCAGGACGTACGGGTTGTGGGTCTGGCCGCCCACCGCCGACCAGCCCGACGTGGGCTTCGCCGCACGGAAGTTGGCCCACTCGGAGAGATTGGCCTTGCCCAGGATCACCGCGCCGCCCGCCCGCAGCTTCGCGACCAGGTCCGCGTCGGCCGCCGGCGGCTTCCCGGCCAGGGCGAGGGAGCCGGCGGTCGTCGGCATGTCGCGGGTGTTCACGTTGTCCTTGAGCAGGACGGGGATGCCGTCCAGCGGACCGCGCGTCCGGCCGAGGCGGTGCCTGATGTCGCTGGCCGCCGCCTGCCCCAGGGCGGTGGGACTGGTGTGCAGGACCGCGTTGATCCTCGGGTCGACGGCCTCGATCCGCCGCAGGTAGGCGAGGGTGAGCCGGACCGAGGACAGCGATCCGCGGGCCATGCGGGCCTGCAGTTCGGGGATGGTGACCGTGTCGAGGTCGATGCCGCCGACCAGCGTGGATTCGGCGGATGGCGCCGAGCCGCCGGGGCGGGACTGAGCGGCGGCCCGCGGACCGGGCGCCACCGCGACTAACGGGGCCACGACCAGGATCGCGGTCAGGGCCGCCATGCTTCTCATCTTCATGGCGGACACCCCACTACACGCCGACCGTGCGGCACAAGAGGCCCTCACCCCCTTCCCCGGCAAAGACCCCACCCCACTATTCAAATTTGGCTAGTCTGGAGGCATGAGCGAAAAGACGATCCCGATCCTGCCGTGCCGGACCATCCGGCCCGTGCTCGACTTCTACGCCGCACTGGGTTTTGAGACGACCTTCCAGCAGGTGAGCCCCAACCCGTACGCGGTGGTGGAGCGCGGCGACATCCAGTTGCACTTCTTCGGCCTGAAGCGGTACGACCCTGCCGCGTCGTACAGCACGTGCTACATCCGGACCGATGACGTCGACGGGTTGTACGCGTCCTTCCGGAGCGGCCTCAAAGCCGCGTACGGCAAAATTCCGACGCGGGGGCTGCCCCGCGTGGGGCCGCTGAAGGACACCTCGTACGGCGCGAGGCAGTTCCTCGTCACCGATCCGGCCGGCAACTGCCTGCGCATAGGCCGGCAGACCAGCCGGGACCAGCACCACCGGCCCGCTCCCGAGGAGACCTTCGCCCGGGCCCTGCATCACGCGTCGCTCTTCGCGGACTCGAAGAACGATCCCGCGAGTGCCGCGAAGATCATCGACCGGGTGCTGGGCCTGGGGGACGAATCGCCCACGCCCGTGCAGCTGCTGCGCCTTCTGGTGCTGCGTGCGGATGCCGCCGGGCGCCTCGGTGACGACGCGACCGCGGCGTCCGCGCTCGCCCGGGCCGCCGCCGTCCCGCTCAGCGCACAGGAGCGCGAGACGGCGCGCGACGACCTCGAACGCCTTCGGGAGCTACGGGGGTGAGCCGGGGCCCGGAAGCCGCCGCGGAGCACGGACAGCACCGGCCCCCACGGCGGCCCCGGAGGGGACCATCACCCACTTACCTACCTTGACATAGGTATCTCTGGATACCTACGCTCGCCGGCGTGAGTCAGAACAGCGCGTCCGCGCAGAGCATCAACCAGGTGGCCTCCGGCCTCGTGGCGTGCCTGCCCGCGCTGTCGCGCGCCCTGGAACGGCGCGTGGGGCAGGAATTCGCGGCCCCCAAGCCGCCGGAGGCCCAGCTCGCCCTGTTGCGGCACGTCGAGGCGCACGAGGGTGTCACGGTGCGCAAGGCCGCCGAGTCGTTGCTCATGAAGCCCAACAACGTCAGTGCGCTCGTCACGCAGCTCACCGAGCAAGGGCTTCTGGAGCGGCGTCAGGACCCCGCCGACAAGCGGGTCGCGCATCTGCATCTCACCGCGAAGGCGCGGCGTGAGCTGGCCGAGGTGCACCGGCTGATGGGCGCGCACATCGCGGGCGCGCTGCGGACCATGACCGACGGCGATCTGAAGGCTCTCGGCGCGGCGCTCGGAACGCTGAACTCACTCGCCGAGCGGCTGCACTCCGACCAGTAGGCCGTCCGTACGGCCCCGGTCCCAGGGGTGCGCTGCCTCGTTCGCACCTCCTCTTTCGCGCCGCCGTCGCTCATGACGGCGGCCGTCACCTCTCTCCGCGCGTGTGTGTCGGCACACGTCCCTCCGAAGGACTGAACCGCCTTGCCCTCCGAAGTTCTGAGCTCCCCCGCGCCCCTGGCCGGCTCCCCCGCCGGGTCACGTCCGGGCGGTGTGCGCGCCAACCCGTGGCTGACCTTGATCGCTGTCGCCTTCGGGCTGTTCATGGTCGGTCTCGACGGCTCGGTCGTCTCCATCGCCAATCCCGAGATCGGCCGGGACCTCGGCGCCACCACCGCCGATCTGCAGTGGGTGACCAATTCCTATCTGCTGGCCCTGGCCGCCGCGCTGATCCTCGGCGGCAAGCTGGGCGACCGGTTCGGACGCCGTACCTTCTACCTGATCGGCGTCGCCGGCTTCACCGCCGCGTCCGTCGCCATCGGCCTCGCGGGCTCCATCGAGGGGGTCATCGCCTTCCGCGCCGTGCAGGGGTTCTTCGGCGCGCTGCTGATGCCCAACACGCTCGGGATGCTGCGCGCCGTCTTCCCGCCGCGGAAGTTCGGCATCGCGGTCGGCATCTGGGCCATGGTCTCCTCCGTCTCCACGGCGCTCGGGCCGATCGTGGGCGGCTTGCTGGTCGAGCATGTGAACTGGGAGTCGGTCTTCTACATCAACGCCCCGATCGGCGTGCTGGCCCTGGTCTTCAGCGTCGCCGTCCTGCCGCAGACCCGCAACGCCGCCGCGGCGCGCGAGAAGTTCGACCTGCCGGGCGTGGTGCTGCTGGCCATCGGCCTGCTCGCCATGGTGTTCGGTGTCGTCAAGGGCGAGACGTGGGGCTGGGCGTCGGGCAGCACGCTCGGGGCCATCGGAGCCGGGGTCGCGGTGCTGCTGCTGTTCGGCTGGTACGAGACGCGGGCGGCGCAACCGCTGCTGCCGATGCGTCTGTTCCGCAACCCGGCGCTGTCCATCGGGACCGTCATCACCGCGCTGAACTTCTTCATCCTGCTCGGCGTGATCTTCTTCGTCATGCTGTACCTGCAGAACGTGCGCGGCTTCACGCCGGTCGAGGCCGGCGTACGGACCCTGCCGCTCAGCCTCGCCTCCGTCGTCGCCTCTCCCCTGGGCGCCGTGCTCACCCAGCGGTTCGGCCCGCGCCTGACGATGCCGCTCGGCATGGCGTTGCAGGCCGCCGCCTGCTTCGTGATGCTCGGCTGGAGCGCCACGTCCTCGTACTCCGCGCTGTGGCCTCCGTTCGTCGCGCTGGGTCTGGGCGTCGGCATGGTCATGGCCTCCTCCTCGGACGCCATCGTCGGCAACGCGCCGGTGGAAGACGGCGGCGTCGCGGGCGGCCTGCAGGCCACCGCCCTGCAGATCGGCGGCGCCCTGGGCACGTCGGTCCTGGTGTCGCTCATCAGCAGCCGCGTCGGTTCCACCCTCACCGGCGAACTCACCGCGGCCGGCGTACCCGCGGCCGGGGCCGAGGGCTTCGCCGAGGCCAAGGACGCGGTCTCCATGGGCGTCGCCCCGGTCTCGGCGCACATGCCGGACCAGCTCAGGGACGCGGTGGCCGAGGGCAGCCACCAAGCGTTCATGAACGGCGTGCACGCCGCCGCGCTCGTCTCCGCCGTACTGGCCGTCATCGGCATGCTCCTGGCGGTCGCGGGCGTACGGCGAGCCCCTGAGGCGGCCCGGGACCTGGAGGCGGCCGACGGATGACGGCATGAGGTCATGAGCCGATGAGCGACTGGACCCCGCCCCGCCCGACCAGGGTGGCGGTGGGGCTCGGGCGGCCATATACCTCCGTGCCGTCACTGGTCCGGACGCGCTCGACGGGGCGGCCGGGGCCGGCGCGGCCATCATGAGGAGGGCGGTGTGACCCAGCTGTGAGGGAGAGGCATGAAGGAGACCGACGCGGACGTGGTGCGGGCAGGGCTGTCCGGGGCTGTGGATCTGCGGTGCGTCGGCGCTGATCCGGATCACTGGTACCCGGTGGCGCTGACCCGGGACGTACGGCTCGGGAAGGTGGTCGCCGCCGTGTTCGCCGGTGAGCGTCTCGCGCTCTACCGGGGCAGGAGCGGGGCGGTCCACGCGCTGGAGGACCGGTGTGCGCACCGGCAGGTGCCGCTGAGCATGGGCGTCGTGGAGGGTGACGTGCTGCGGTGCCGGTACCACGCGTGGGCCTACCGCGGTGACGGGCGCATCTCGCAGATCCCGTATCTGACGAAGGACGACCGCAGGCCGCCCCGGGGTGTGCGCAGCTTCCCCGTGCGCGAGGCGTACGGCCTGGTGTTCGTCTTCCCCGGCGATCCGGACAAGGCACGGGCGACGGCGCTGCCGGATCTGCCCGCCTTCAGCTCGCGGCAGTACAAGACGCTGACGTACTCGCGGACCGTGCGCTGCCACTACTCGTTCATGCACGAGAACCTGCTGGACATGAACCACCAGTTCCTGCACCAGGGGGTCGTCGGCCGGCTCCGCCCCGAGCTCATCGGTCACCACAGCGACGCACGGTCGGTGGAGGCCAGGTATCTGTTCACGCATGCCGGAGGCAAACGCAACGCCGGCGCGAGCGTGCTGGCGGCCGAGGGGATCGCGGGCGGCTCGCGCGACGTGATGACCATTCGCACGGAGTACCCGTACCAGACCCTCGATCTGGTGCCGGAGGGGGCCGACGAGCCGGTCTTCAGCCTCTGGGCGGTGTACGTGCCGGTGGGCGCCGACCAGCGCGCCTGCCACGTCTACGGGCTGCTCATGATCAAGAAGCCCCGGGTGCCGGCCGTGCTCACTGTGGCCGCGCCCCTCATCAGGCGCTTCACCGAGCGCATCTTCGCGCAGGACCGCATGGCGGTCGAGGCGGAACAGCGGGCGTGGGACGAGCAGGGCGAGGACCGCAACCACGAGGTGTTCTCGCTGATCCTGGACGTACGCGAGGCGCTGCGGGCCAACGGGGTCCCGCTGGCCGTCTCCGCGGGGCCGCGCGGGGCGGGGCCCTGCGGCGGCGGGGCCGGGATCTGCGGGAGCGCGGACGCGGAGCCGCTGCGGACGGACGCGACGCCCGCGCGCTGACCCCGGGCGCGTGGCGGGCGGGCCCCTGCCCGCGCCGGTCTCCGTGGCCGCCCGGTACTTCGGGCCCGGCCGGGTGAGCGGCGCGGCCGTGAGCTGAACCGCCCGGTGTCACCGCGGCCCCGCACCCGAGCCGGAGGTTCGGTTGCGGGGCCGCGGGGTGGCCGGGTCCTCAGACTCCGGTCAGGTTGTACGTGCCCGTTCCGTCCTGCCTGCCGCTGGAGTACTGGCGGACGAACTCGCCGTCCGCGTAGCGGTCGTGGCCCATCATGGAGCCGGTGTACTTGTTCTGCACGCCGATCGACGTGCTGCCGGGTACGTCGCGGTAGATGTAGAACCGCTGGAGGTCGTCCTCCGCGCAGGAGGCCGTCGTCAGGATCGCGCGTTCGGTGGAGGCGTCCGGTGCGGCGACGGTCGCGCAGCCGCCGTTGCCCCAGTTCCACAGGGTCGCTTCGAGGACGCCGTTGCTCTCCGTCACGTCGCACAGCCGCCAGTTGTCCAGGTGGGCGCTGAAGATCGTGGAGGGCCGCAGGCGGACGCCGTCGTTCGCGAGGAGCGGTGCGCCCCAGGACAGGGGCTTGCCGGGTACCTCGATCTTGTACACGGTGGGCTGGCAGTTCAGTGCGGCACGCGCGACGGCCCCGGGCCGCTCGGCGGACGGGCCGTCCGCGGGAGCCGCGTGCGCCGCGAGGCGCTCTGCGGCCTGCTTCGCCGCCGGTTCCACCGCGCCCGCCGGGTGTGCGGCCTTCGCGGTGGGCGAGCCGCAGTCGAGGAGGGACTGCGCCTTGGCCATGACGCTCCCGGCGGGAACCTGGTCCTGGCAGCGGACGGCGCCCTCCTCGAGGGTGGTGTACGTGGTGAAGCCGCCGCTGCCGGGGCCCTCGGTCCACCGCAGTGCCCAGCTGCCGTCGGACTGCTGGGCGCGGTTGCAGTTGAGGCTTCCGTAGGTGCCGGTGACCTTCTTGGTGCCCTTGTAGACACCGTAGTAGCCGGGCTGGTTGAAGTTCCAGGTCACCGCGTTCGACTCGGTGCTCGTGGTGGAGGACTCCAGCTTCACGCTCAGGCCCACGGTCACGCCGGCCTTGTTGAGGGTGTCGACGGCGAAGCTCGCCTCGATCGTGTCGTCGAGGCCGACGGAGACCGTGATGGTCGTCTCGGTGGTGGTCGTGACGGCTTGTTCGCCGGTGGTGCCCTCGGTGACGTACCAGCCCTTGAAGTGGGTGATCGCCGGGGACACTTCGGTGCTCGTGATGTACGGGTGGCGGGTGCCGAGATCGGCCCTCGTGCAGGCGTCTCCGGGCTGCGGCGAGGTCGCTTCGGCGGGTGCCGCGGAAGCCGGTGCGGCGGCGGGGCCGATCGCGGTGGCCGCCAGGGCCGTCGCCGTGGCGGTCACCGCGACGAGTAATCCGGCCAAGCGGCTGCCGGAGCGTAAGCGCATGGGTCGCATCGTTGCGTTCTCCCCCTCAGGTGTACGGGTCCGGACCGGTCAATGTATCGGCCACCGGAGTCGCGGCGTGAGGGCGTAACTGGCCAGGGATGTGCCGTGAGCGGCCGGAACCCCGGGGCCGGGCCGTCTCGCCCCGGGGCTACCGAGCCTTCCGGGCGTCGTGGCGGCCGCTCACCACGGCGCGCACGGCCCGGTCGCCGCGGGGGTCGGCCATCAGGCGGGCGATGTCCCACCAGCGCAGCAGCAGCGCGGGAAAGTGCGGCGGGATCGCGTTCAGCAGGTCCTGGTCGAAGCGCGCGCGGACGCTCTCGTGGCGCAGGGCGTCCCGGATGTCGTCGAAGGCCGGCGGCCTGTGGCGCAGCGCGGGCGGCAGCGCGGCCTCGTGCTGCGGAGCCAGATCGCGGCCGGGCTGGGCCATGACGTTCCCGCGCAGGGCGGAGGCGACGTCGTCCTCCAGCTTCTCCTGGGCCGCCACGGCGTGCCCCCACCAGTGGTCCAGGAAGGCGGCGACGGCGTCCGGATCGGCCAGGTCGAGCGCGTCGCGCCGCTCGTCGAACCCGTCGCGCTCGTCGCGGGGCAGGGCTTCGCGGATCGCGCCGAGGGTCTTGGCGGGATGGCGCGGCGGGGCCTGGCCGAGGTGGCGTGTCCACCGCTCGCCGCTCTCGCCGTCCGGCGGTCCCCAGACCAGGGCGCCGTGCAGGGTGCCGGGCTTCTCCGGGCCCGCCGCCGTCAGGGGGGCTTCCAGGCTGACGGCCATGAGTTCGAGGTAGGCGGGCAGCGACTCGTACCGCCGGTCGCGTTCCCCGTTTCCGCTCCAGCGGTACACCTCGCCGGTGCGGCCGTCGAGGTAGAGGCCGGAGACGGTGTCGGCGGGGTCGCGGGAGCAGAACGGGATCCACGAGGGCTCCCAGGGCGCCGGCCCGTCCGCGCCTAGCTCCTCCCGGAGCGCCATCTGCCGCCGGTGGACCTCGGCCACGGCGTCGAGCGGCATCAGGGCCCAGTCGCCCAGCATGAGTCCCGAGCCGTTCACACCGTCCTCGCCGGCCGCGAGCCGCCACAACGCCTTCAGCTCTTCCGGGACGTCCGCGCCCAGGAGCACTTCCAGCTCGGCCGTCTCGTCGTCGGACGCGCCGGGCCGGAGGGCCGCGTACGACGGCGGGGTGTAATCGGCGAGCCATTCCAGGATCCGGGCCCATGCCCGGGTGACCCGGGCCGGCGGCGCGTCGGCGGTCATGGTCCTACGCTCGCATCACACCCCGGACCGGCGGACGGCGGGGGGCAACATCCCTGGAGGGGTGGGCCATTCGCCCGGGGAGAATCGATTCGACGGCCCCCGATCGGGGGAATCCGTGTTGGCTTCCCGGCGGCGGGGGCATCCCTGGCACCGACCCGAAGGACAACAAGAAAGAGGTCGATTCCCGGTGTCCCTCCGCTCTCTCACCAAGGCTCTCGGCGCGGCGGCCGGCGCGGCCGTGCTTCTCGTGGCCGTGCCCGGCTCCGCTTCGGCCGCGACCGGCCAGTTCCGGTACTCGTACACCACGGCGGACGGGTACGAGGCCGTCGGCTTCCTCAACAACCCCGCAAGCGGCCGGTGCGTCAATCTGGACGCCCCCGCGTCCGTGCCCGGTGCCCCCTCGCGGGCGCCCAGGAACCTCACGGACGCGACCGCCGTCGTCTTCCTGGACGCGGACTGCGAGGGCGACACCTACTACGTCCTGCCGCCGGGCAGGGGCGCCTCCGACCGGCTGCTCCTGAGGTCCGTCATGTTCTCCTGACCCAGCAGGCGAGGGGCTGTGCCCGGGTGTCACGGGCACAGCCCCTCGCGCGTGGCGAGGCCTTGAGGGCACCGCGCGGACGGGCGGCCGTCGCCACGGGTGAATCCGGCGCGTCGTGTGCATGACGATCAGCTGGGCACGGGGACGGTTACGTCACCCGGCCGCACCGCGGACGTTCCGGGGGCCGATCCCCGAGGAGAACACCATGCGCACCATCGCCGCGTCCCTGGCGGGCGCCCTCGCCCTCGCCGGTGCCCTCGTCACCGCCGCCCCGGCCTCGGCCGACGACACGAGCCTGCTGTCGTGCACGGGCTCCGTCACGGTCGACTACTCCCCGCCGCTCGGCCCGCTCCCCCGAGCCACCTCGCAGAGCGTCACCGAGAAGCTGGGCACGGCCGGCGGCGGCAGCTGCGCCGGTCCCTTCACCTCCGGCACCGCCCACACCGTCTTCGACCAGCAAGTCAGCTGCCTCGCCCAGGGGCTCGGTGACACGCTCGTGCAGAACGTCGTGACCTACCACTGGTCCGACGGGCAGACGAGCACCATCACCTACCCCGTCACCACCGTGGTCCACGCGGCGAACCAGGAGATCGTCACCTCCACGGGCACCGTCACCGCCGGCTACGGCGTGGGCTCGGTCTCCGAACGCATCGCCGTCTACCCGAGCCTCGGGCTTCTGGACTGCCTCAACTCCACCATCACCCAGCAGACCGGGCTGCTCACCGTCACCCTTCTCTGAGGGACGTGCCCCGCCCGCCGGCCCGGGCCCGCGCGTCTGCCGGTGCGGGCCGGGCGGGTGCGGTGTAGAGAGGAGTCATGCCGCAGCACGCCGAAAGACGCCGCCGGCCGCTGCGAGCAGGCCGGGCACTGCTCGCTGTCCCCATCGCCTGGATCGTCGCGGTCTTCCTGGTCGACGTCCTCGCGCCGCCCGACATCCATCTGGGCCCGCTGCTCGTGGCCGCCCCGGCGATCACCCCCTCGATCGGCGGCCCCCGGGCGGTCGGGCTGGTGGCCGCGCTGGCGGTGATCGCGCAGACGGCGGTCGGGGTGCTGCGCGATCCGGACGAACTGCTCTCGGCCAACCACGAGGCGCAGATCGCGGCTCTGGCGCTGGTCGGGATCTGCCTCGTGGTCTTCTGCGTGGTACGGGAGCGCCGCGCCCGGGAGCTGGAGCAGGTGCGGTACGTCTCCGAGGCGGTCCAGCGGGTCGTCCTGCCCCCGCTCCCCCGGCGTCTCGGGCCGTTGCGCACGGCCTCGCTCTACCTCGCGGCGGAGGCGGAGGCGCAGATCGGCGGGGACCTGTACGCGGCGGCGCGCACCGGCACGGGGACGCGGCTGATCATCGGTGACGTACGGGGCAAGGGGATGAGCGCGGTCAGCGACGCGGCGCTGCTGCTCGGCGCGTTCCACGCCGCGGCCCGGGACGGGGCGAGCCTCGGCGAGCTGGTCGCCCATCTGGACGAGAGCGTGTCCTGGGGGCTGCCCGAGTCGGACGGGGCCGGCCCCGGCGAGTCGTTCATCACGGCCACCGTCCTGGAGATCCCCGACCGGCACGACCGGGTGCACATGGTCTCCTGCGGGCATCCCCCGCCGGTCGTGCTGCGCGACGGCCGGCCGCTGACGATGGACGCCGCCTCACCCGCTCCCCCGCTGGGGCTGGGCGGCCTGTCGCGTCCGCGCTACCACATCGACAGCTTCCGGTTCGTCCCCGGCGACCTTCTGCTGCTGTACACCGACGGTGTCACCGAGGCCCGCGACGCCTCCCGCGCCTTCTACCCGCTCGCGGAGCGCGTCACCGGCTGGGCCGAGGGCGACCCGGACTCCTTCATCGAGCGCTTCCGCGACGATCTGCTGCGCTTTGCCGGCGGGTCCCTGGACGACGACGCGGCCATGATCGCGATCGGGTACGCCGCCGCTCCCTCGGCCCCGCTCCGCGGGCCGGGGCCGGCTCGCCCCTGAGGTCACCGGCTACGCCTCGTCGGACTGCCCCGCCACGGTCTCGGACAGCCGGGGGGCGGGCGGCACCGGGCCGGCCGGCCCGGGCGCCCCCGTCACCCGGCCGTCGCCGGCGGGCCGCCAGGGCGCGCCGGGCACCACGAGGGGGCTGCCGGTGACCGGGTCGGGGACGACGGTCGCGTCCAGGCCGAAGACCTCTCGGACCAGGCCGGCGGTGACGATGCCGGACGGCGGCCCCTGGGCGATGACCCGCCCCTCGCGCATGGCGATGAGGTGGTCGGCGTAGCGCGCGGCCTGGTTGAGGTCGTGGAGCACGGCGACGACGGTGCGACCGCGCTCGTGGTTGAGGCGGCGCACCAGGTCGAGCACCTCCACCTGATGGGCGATGTCGAGGTACGTGGTCGGCTCGTCCAGCAGGAGTATCTCGGTCTCCTGCGCCAGGGCCATCGCGATCCACACCCGCTGCCGCTGGCCTCCCGAGAGCTCGTCCACCGACCGGTCGGCGAGCGCGGCGGTGCCGGTGTGCTCCAGGGCCTGCGTGACGGCGCGTTCATCGGCCTCGGACCACTGCTGCCACCACTTCTGGTACGGCTGGCGGCCACGCGCCACGAGGTCCGCGACCGTGATGCCGTCGGGTGGGACGGGGCTCTGCGGAAGCACACCCACCGTCCGGGCGATCCGGCGCCCGGGCAGCCCGGCGAGCTCCGCGCCGTCGAGCAGTACGGACCCGCCGCTCGGCTTGAGCAGCCTGCCCAGGGCGCGCAGCAGCGTGGACTTGCCGCAGGCGTTCGGGCCGACGATGACCGTGACCTGCCCGTCGGGGATGTCCAGGTCCAGCCCGTCGACGACGGTGCGGTCCTCGTACGCCAGCGTCAGGGACCGGGCGGCGAGTCGGCTGCGGGTCATGAGGTGCCTCCGGAACGGCTGCGGCCGCGGGCGATCAGCCACATCAGGTAAGGGGCGCCCACCGCTGCGGTCAGGACGCCGACGGGGAGTTCGACGGGGGAGAACAGGCGCCGGGCCAGCAGGTCCGCGACCACGACCACCAGGGCGCCGGTGAGCGCCGAGGACAGCAGCGGGGTCTGCGGCGTACGGGAGAGGCGGCGGGCGATCTGCGGTGCGAGCAGGGCGACGAAGTCGACGGGCCCGCACGCCCCGGTGGCCACGGAGGCCAGCACGACGCCGAGGGCGGTCAGCCCGAGCCGCACCCGGTCGAGCCGGATGCCCAGCGACGCCGCCGTGTCGTCGTCCAGGGACGCCCCCCGCTGGGCCCTGGCGGCCCACAGCGCTGCGGGAATCGCGAGGAGCAGGACCGTCGCGAGCGGTGCGGCGTCCTCGTAGCCCCGGCTGTTGAGCGAACCGGTGAGCCAGACCTTCGCCTGCTGGGCGACGAGGAAGTCGCCCTTGGTGAGGAACAGCTGGGTGAGCGAGCCGAGCGCGACGGAGACCCCGATGCCGATGAGCACGAAGCGCGAGGCGTGCATGCCCCGGCGCCAGGCGAAGGCGTACACCAGCAGCGCCGCCGCCAGGCCGCCGGCGACGGACACGTAGGGCAGTGCGGTGTAGCCGGCCAGGCCGAAACTCATCGCCGCGACCGTCGCGGCTCCCGCCCCGTGGGTCACCCCGATGATGTCGGGGCTGGCCAGGGGGTTGCGGGCCACGGTCTGGATGAGGGCGCCGGCCACCCCGAAGGCGAGTCCGGCCAGCAGTCCGACCGTCAGGCGCGGCAGCCGCAGCGTGCCGACGACGAACGTGTCCGGGCTCGGCCTGCCGAGCAGGACGTCCACCACCGAGCCGGGCGGCACGAAGGACTCGCCGACGCACAGGTAGGCGACCACGGCGGCCAGCAGCGCGGCGGCGAGCGCGACGGCCACGAGCGCCGCCCTGCGGTGCACGAGGAAGCTGGCGCGTCCCGGGCGCAGCACGGCGTGCCCGGCCGGCCTGACCCGGGGCGGGGCCACTGCGGTGCGGTTCATGCGGCGACCACCGCCCTGCGCCGTACGAGGGCGATGAGGAACGGGACACCGAGCAGCGCGGTCATCACGGCGACCGGCACCTCCGAGGGCGGGAACACGATGCGGCCGAGCACGTCGGAGAGCAGGATCATCACCGGTCCGAGCACGGCCGCGACCGGCAGCACCCACCGGTGCGCCGTGCCCACCAGGGCCCTCGCGATGTGCGGGACGGCCAGTCCGGTGAAGGCGATCGGTCCGGCGGCGGCGACCGCGGCGCCGGTCAGCACGGTCGCCGCGGCAGCGCCGCCCACGCGCAGCAGGCCCACGTTGTGCCCGAGGCCCTTGGCGGCCTCGTCGCCGAGGGCGAGCGCGTCCAGGCCGCGGGCCAGCACCGCGCTCAGCACCAGCCCGGCCAGGACGAACGGCCAGATCTGGGCGATGACGTCGGGGCCCCGGCCGTCGATGGAGCCGACCTGCCAGAACCGGAACTCGTCCAGGGCGCGGGCGTCCGTGGTGACGACGGCGGAGACCACCGCGCCCAGCAGGGCGTTCATCGCGGCGCCGGAGAGCGCGAGCTTCACGGGCGAGGCGCCGCGGTAGCCGCCGGCCGCGACGGCGTAGACCGCGACGGCGGCCAGGGCGGCACCGGCGAACGCGAACCAGATGTACCCCGTCAGGGTGTGCACCCCGCAGAAGGTGATGGCGCACACCACGCCGACCGAGGCTCCCTGGCTGACGCCGAGGATGCCGGGTTCGGCGATCGGGTTGCGGGTGATGCCCTGCATCACCGTTCCCGCCACCGCGAGCGCGGTGCCCGCGAGCACCCCGATGACGGTGCGCGGGACCCTCATGGCCCTGACCACTTGGGCGTTGTCACTGGTGCCGCCGTGCAGGAGTGCCGAGACGGCCTCGCCGGGCGGGACCGCCCGGCTGCCCACCGCGAGGCTCAGCAGCGCGGCGACGAGCAGCAGTGCCAGACACAGCGTCAGGTGGACGAGGCGGCGCCGATCGGTTCGCGCCATGTGCCGCACTCACTTTCCTTCCTCGCGGGTGCTTCTGCGGACGGGAGAGCGCGGCGCCCGGGCGGGCGCCGCGACGTCTCAGCTGGTGAGGTACTTCTCCAGGTCGTCCAGGACGGTGTCGGCCGCGGTGACACCGAGCCCGAGGTACCAGGTCTCGTCCGGCACGTCGAAGGCGTGGCCCTTCTTGACGGCGTTCAGGTTCTTCCAGAGCGGGTTGCGCTGGACCTCGCTCTTCTGCGTGGCCTTGGGGTTTCCGTACACGCCGGTGAAGATGTAGTCGGCGTCGGCCTGGTCGATGTTCTCGGCGCTGATCTCGGCCGCGAGGTCGGCGATGTCCTGGTTCTCGGGCCGCGGAATGCCGACGTCCTTGAGGATGGTGCCGATGAAGGAGTCGTTGGCGTAGAGGCGGATGCGTCCCTCGGCCATGAAGCGCACCATGGACACGGTCGGCTTGTCGGCGCCGAGGCGGGCCGCGAGGTCCTTCGTCTTCGCCTCGTACGCGGCGAGGTTCTTCTCGGCCGCGGCCGTCTTGTCGAGGGCGGCGGCGTTGAGGAGGTAGTTCTCCTTCCACGTGAAGCCGGGGCGGATGGAGAAGACGGTCGGCGCGATCTGCGACAGCTCGTCGTAGGACTTGGCGGCGCGCAGCTGGCTGCCCAGGATGAGGTCGGGCTTGAGCGCGGCGATGGCCTCCAGATTGAGGCTGTTGATGGTGCCGACGTTCGCCGGCTTGCCCGCGTCGTCCTTGAGATAGGCGGGCAGTTCGGGGGAGCCCTCGCTCGGGGCGAGGCCGACCGGCTTCACGCCGAGCGAGACAACGTTATCGAGCTCACCGACGTCCAGGACGACCACGCGTTCGGGGCGGTGCTCGACGACCGTGCTGCCCATGGCGTGGCGGATCGTCCGCGGCCACTGACCGGGCTTGGCGTCCGTGCCCATCGCGGCGGTCTCCGCCGCCGCGTCGCCGAAGTCCTTGCCGCCCTGGGCCACCGACTTCGAGTCCTTGGCCGCCCCGGAGGCGGTGGATCCGCTCGCCGGGCCGCTGTCGCTGCCGCAGGCCGACAGGGAGGCCAGGGCCACCAGGACGACGGAAGCCGCGGCCAGACCGTGCCTTCGGAAGAGCATGAGTACTCCAAGAGCGTCGCTTGTTCAGCGTTGAACCGTTAGGTAAGGCACACCTTATACGCATCTCACTTGGGTGAATTCACCCACCCAGCCGGCCGAGGCACGCCTCCGGGCGAGTGATCAGCGCCCAGCCCCCCGACCGGGCGCGGCGCACGTCGTCGGCGCGGAGGCACACCGGCAGGCCGTAGGCGGTGCGCAGGCGTTCGGCGCAGCCGATGCGGTCGAGGCCGCCGCGGGCCGGCCCCACCCGGCCCCGGCAGGCCGCGCTCCGTGCCGCACTCGGCAGCCCGGCGGTGGCGTAGGGCCTTCCGGTACGCGAAGAGCCCGTGCCCGGCTCCCCCGCTCCCTGGACGTACGCCGACCGGAGGACGCGTGGGGCGACACGGCGCCCCGGGCCCCGCATTCGCGGGCGGCCGGGGTGAGATCGCCCGATACGCGTTCCGGCAGGAGGCCGGTGGGCGTGCGAGAGCGAAGAGGGGGGCCGCGCATGCCCGGCCCGCCGGACGGGAGGCCGTGTGAAGGCCGTGCCGGGGCCCACGGGCCATGTCGTCGTGGTGGGCGCGGGCCTGTCCGGACTGGCCTGCGCCCTGCATCTGCTGGGGGCCGGCCGCCGGGTCACCGTGGTCGAACGGGACGCGGGTCCCGGGGGCCGGGCGGGGCGGGTGCGGCTGGGCGGGTTCGAGATCGACACCGGCCCCACGGTCCTGACGATGCCGCACCTGGCGGACGAGGCGTTCGCCGCCGTGGGTGACAGCCTGTACCGCCGGGTCGAACTGACCGCCCTGCGTCCGGCGTACCGGGCCTGCTTCGCGGACGGGTCCTCGCTGGACGTGCACACCGACGGCGAGGCGATGGAAGCGGAGGTGCGGCGCTTCGCCGGACCGGCGGAGGCGGCGGGCTACCGCGACCTGCGGCGGTGGCTGGAACGCCTGTACCGGGCGCAGATGAGCCGTTTCATCGACACGAACTTCGACTCGCCGTTCGGGCTGCTGCACCCGGACCTGGCCCGGCTCGCGGCGCTGGGCGGGTTCGGACGCCTCGACGGCCGGATCGGCCGCTTCCTCTCCGACGAACGGCTGCGGCGCGTCTTCTCCTTCCAGGCGCTGTACGCGGGTGTGGCCCCGGCCAGGGCGCTCGCCGCCTATGCCGTGATCGCCTACATGGACACCGTGGCCGGCGTCTGGTTCCCGAAGGGCGGGATGCACGCACTGCCCCGGGCCATGGCCGACGCGGCGGCCGAGGCGGGCGCCGATCTGCGGTGGGCGGCCGAGGTGAGCGCACTGGAGCGTTCGGCCGGACGGGTAAGGGCCGTGCGCCTGGCCTCCGGCGAGCGCGTGCCCTGCGACGCGGTGGTGCTGACCTGCGAACCGGCCGCCGCCTACCGGCTGCTGGGGCGCCGCCCGCTGCGTCCGGTCCGGCCGCGCCACTCGCCGTCCGCCGTGGTCCTGCACGCCGGGACCGGCCGCACCTGGCCGCACCTCGCGCACCACACCCTCTCCTTCGGCGCCGCCTGGGAGCGGACGTTCGAGGAGCTGACCCGTACGGGCAAGCTGATGAGCGACCCCTCGCTGCTGATCACCCGCCCCACGGCGCACGACCCGTCCCTGGCGCCCCCGGGCCGCCATCTGCACTACGTCCTCGCCCCGTGTCCCAACACCACGGCCGGCCCCCCGGCCACCGCGTGGGCGGAACTCGGCCCGCGCTACCGCGACACCCTGGTCCGCGAACTCGAACGCCGGGGCCTGGACGGGTTCGCGGACAGCATCGAGGAGGAGCTCCTGGTGACCCCGCTCGACTGGACGGCCCGGGGCCACGCCGCCGGCAGCCCGTTCTCCCTGTCGCACACCTTCGCCCAGACCGGTCCGTTCCGTCCGCGCAACCTGGTGCGGGGGACGGAGAACGCGGTGCTCGCGGGGTGCGGCACGACTCCCGGTGTCGGCGTGCCGACGGTGCTCATCAGCGGCAAGCTGGCCGCCGCCCGGATCACCGGCGCCGCCGGGCTCCGGCCGCGCCCGGCACGCACCACCCCGCTGGCCAGGGCAGGTGCCGATGACCCGTCGTGAACTGGACGCGGCCGGCATCACCGACCCGGGCCTGCGCACCGCGTACGCCCGGTGCCGGGAGCTCAACGCCCGCCACGGCCGTACGTACTTCCTGGCCACCCGCCTGCTGCCGCCCGAGCGGCGGTCCGCGGTGCACGCCCTCTACGGCTTCGCCCGCTGGGCCGACGACATCGTCGACGACCTGGACCGGCACCGGACGCCCGCCGAACGCGACCGGCTGCTGCTGCGCCTCGAACGCGACCTGGCGCACGGCCTGAGGACCGGCACGGGCGACGAACCGGTGGTCCGGGCCGTGGCCGACACCGCCGCGCGGTACGAGATCGGCCACGGCCTCTTCGCCGACTTCCTGTCCTCGATACGGGCCGACCTGACCGTCACCCACTACCCCACCTATGCCGACCTGCAGAGGTATGTGCACGGTTCGGCCGCGGTGATCGGTCTGCAGATGCTGCCGGTACTCGGTACGGTCGTGCCCCGCCAGGAGGCGGAGCCGCACGCCGCCGCGCTCGGGGTGGCGTTCCAGCTCACCAACTTCGTACGTGACGTGGGCGAGGACCTCGACCGGGGCCGCGTCTACCTGCCCGGCGACCTGCTGTCCGCCCACGGCGTGGACCGGACGCTGCTGGAGTGGAGCCGGCGCACCGGGCGCGGCGACCCGCGCATCAGGGCCGCCCTGGTGGCCGCGACGGAGCTGACGCGGGGGGTGTACCGGACGGCGGAGCCGGGCATCGGCATGCTCGATCCACGGGTGCGCCCGTGCATCCGCGCGGCGTTCACCCTCTACGGCGGAATCCTCGACGCGGTCGCCGGGCAGGACTACCGCGTCCTGCACCGCCGTGCCGTCGTCTCCCGGCGACGGCGGGCCGCCACGGCCGCCGTCGGGGTGCTGCGCGTGGCCGGGGCCCGGTGGAGTGCGCGCGGCCGTGGCGGGGCGGTGGCCCACGGACCGGAAGCCGGGCGGAAGGAGCCGGTGCGATGAGCCGGCGGAACGGGAGGCGGTGGTCGCCGCCGCTGCGGTGGCGGGGTTCCGGCCCCGGCTGGGCGGCGCAGGAGCCCACGTGGCGGGATGCGCGGCCGGCGCTCGTCGCCGCGGCGCTGAAGCGGGCGACGGCGCGCCCGTCCGGCAACTGGTACGTGGTGGGCGCCTCCCGCGAAGTGCGCGTCGGCGACCGCCCGTACGGCCGGACGGTCGGCGGCACGGAGGTCGTGCTCTGGCGCACGGAGGGCGGTGAGCTGCGGGCCGGGTCCGGGATCTGCCCGCACCTGGGCGCACCGCTGCGGGACAGCCGGGTGGTCTGCGGCACACTGGTGTGCCACTGGCACGGACTCGCCCTGGACGGGGCCCCGTTCGCCGGCTGGCAGCCCTTCCCGGTGCACGACGACGGCGTACTCGTGTGGGTGCGGCTGGACGAGGTGGGCGGCGAGGAGCCCACCGAGCGGCCCCTGGTGCCGGTACGGCCCGCACGCGGTGGGGCGGTGGACGCGGTGTTCACGGCGGTCGGGCGGTGCGAACCGCAGGATGTGGTGGCCAACCGGCTCGACCCGTGGCACGGCTCCTGGTTCCACCCGTACTCGTTCCTCGATCTGTCGGTCGTGCGTGAGCCGGGGGGCGACGAGGAAGACGCCTTCGTGGTCGACGTCTCCTTCCGGGTGGGCGGGCGCCTGGTGGTCCCGGTGCGGGCCGAGTTCACGGCGCCGGGGCCGCGTACCGTCGTCATGCGCATCACGGACGGCGAGGGCGTGTCCTCCGTCGTGGAGACGCACGCGACGCCCTTGACCCGCCCGGACCACGGGCACCCGCGCACCGCCGTCGTCGAGGCGACGCTCGCCACCTCGGACCGGCCGGGCTTCGCGGTCGCGCGGGCCGCCGCCCCGGTGCTGAGGCCGCTGATGCGGCACACGGCCGGGCGGTTGTGGGTGGACGACCTGGCGTACGCGGAGCGGCGCTGGGCGCTGCGCAGCACGGGGCGCTTCCCGGGCTGACGCGCTTCAGGCCCGCCCCGCGGCGGCGAGCGCCCGCAGTGCGCGGGAGCGCCCCCGCCGTGGCACCGTCCACAGCACCTGGCCCCGGACACCCCGGTCGGCGAGGAGGGTGTTCGCCGCCAGGAAGCCGGTGGTCGCGGCCCGTTCCATGAGGGCGACGGGCAGGTCGCAGCGGACCGCGTCCCCCGCGAGGGCCAGCCAGGAGTGCGGGGTGCGCACGGTGGGGCGCAGGTGGTGGGTGCCGGCCTCGAAGAGCGGGCAGTCCGAGCGCCACTCGTGCCGCGAGTCGACCACGCCCGCGTCCCGGGTCTCCGGGTACACCCGGTGCAGCCGGTCGACGAGCCGTTCCTGCACCTCCTTGTGCTCGGCGCCGGGATCGACGGCGTACGCGTGCAGTTCCACGACGGAGCCGCCGGTCCGCGCGGCCCACCGGGCGGCCTCGCCCTCGTAGCGTTCCAGGACGCTGATGTTGTCGAGGCCGTCGTAGCCGCTGGTGCCGAGGAAGCCGGGCCGGTCCGTGCGGACGGGCCGGTCGAGCCAGAGCCGGGAGACGAGGAAGGGCGGTGCCGTGCGCAGGGCGGCGATCCGGGCGCGCCAGCGCGCGGTGCCGAGGCGGGGGGACGCGGCGACGGTGTGCCGCAGGCCGTCGGTGTCGAGGGCGAGCAGCACGGCGTCGTGCGGGTGGGCGCCGGTCCCGGTGTGTACGTGGGCTCCGCCGCTGTCCCGAGGGGCGATCCGGTGCACGGGCGTCCCGGTGCGCAGGTCCGCGCCGAGGCCCTCCACGTACCCGGCGAGCGGTTCCCAGAGCGCCTGGGGGAAGGGCTCGGCCGGTACGTCGAAGAGCAGGCCCTCGGACGAGCCGAGGAAATAGATGTGGAACATCAGCAGCAGTTCGGCGGCGGACAGCCGGCGCGGGTCGGCGAAGAAGCTGCGGGAGAACACCTCGAACGCGAGATGGTGGGCGGCCCGCGGGAAGCGGACGCTCTCCAGGAAGGCGGTCGCGCCGACGCCGTCGAAGCGCTCGTACACCTCGGGGACCCGGACGTCGAGGAGGGGGAGCGCGGCCCGGGGGTCCATGGCGGCCAGGTCCCGCCATCCGAAGGTGGGGCTGAGCGCGACGAAGCCGAGCGCGCTCAGCGGCGGCGTCCTCGGCACCCGGGCGAAACTGTCGGTCAGGCCGCCGCCGTGCCGCAGGGGGTAGTCGGGCAGCGGGACGAGCCGTGTGAGGGCGGGGTCGGTACGCCGGAGCAGACCGCGCAGGTTGTAGTACTGGCGGAAGAACGCGTGGAAGCCGCGGCTCATCGTCACCCGTGAGCCGTCGGCCAGCACGGTGCGGTGGCCGGAGAGCCGGCCGCCGAGCGCGTCGTCCTTCTCGTACAGCGTCACCCGGGCCCCGCGCTCGGCCAGCAGGGTCGCCGCGGCCAGGCCGGCGATGCCGCCCCCGACGACGGCGACGGACGGCGCGTCGCCCCGTCGGAAGCGTGCCGCTCCGGGCGCGGGCAGGAGGACTTCGGCCTTGCGGTCGCGGCCTCGTCGGGCGGCGGGGGGTCGGGCGCTCACGGGGTGTGCTCCGGTGTCGTGGCCGGACGGCCGTTGCGGGCGAGGAAGGTGTGCACGATGCCGGTCTGCCATCCGGCGACGGGGGCGATCCGCACCGAGGTCAGACCGGCCAGGGCGAGCCGGCCGGCGAAGGCGGGCGCGGTGTCGAAGGAGGTGACGCTGCGCCAGAGGTGGCGGTAGAGGGCGCGGTCGCCGGTGAGCGTGCCCGCGGGGATGATCACCCCGTGGCAGACGGCGGTCCACAGCGCCCGGTGCGCCCGGGAGCCGCTGAGGCTGTACTCGTGGGCGGCGAAGCGTCCGCCCGGCGCCAGCAGGGCCCGGACGGACCCGAGGACCGCGTCCGGATCGGTGACGTTGCGGAACAGGTAGGCGGCGAACACCGCGTCGAAGGGCCCCTCGCCGGCCGTGGTCAGCTCCTCCGCGGTGAGGTGGAGGAAGCGCACGCCGGCCGGCCACGGCTTGGCCAGGGCCCGGCGCAGCATGCCCGCCGACGCGTCCACGGCGGTGATCCTGGCCAGGGGCGCGGCGGTGAGCAGGGCGCGGGTGGAGGCGCCGGTGCCGCAGCCGAGGTCGAGGAGGTGCAGTCCGGCGCCGCCGCCGGGGAGGCGCAGGCGGCGGGCCGAGCGCAGGAGGTCGGTGCGGTAGCCGGGGTTGAGGGAGGTCAGGCCGTCGTAGGTGCGGGAGGCGTGGTCGAAGGCGCGGGCCAGGTCGTGGTCCCGCAGAAGGGTCATCGGTGGGTCTCTCCGTCTCTGGCGGCGGACCGGGTCCGGCGCGGGATGAAGGGCAGTTCGGCGGCGGTGGCGAGCATCGGCCGGACGGGGGTGCGCAGTCCGATGCCCCACTCCTCGCGGAGCGAGGCCGTGCCGTCGAGGAACCTCAGCAGCCGTTCGGCGGGGACCCGGCGGAACAGGCCGGTGAAGAAGTCCGGACCGTCGATCCGGCCGGTGTCCAGCGCGCGGAGCACGATGGCGTCCATGGCGAGCGCCCGCCGGCCGTGCGGCGCGGGAACGGCCACCCGCCCCTCGCGCAGGGCGGCGGCGATGGCCCGGCTCTGCCGTTGTACGGCGGCGAAGGTGTAGCCGGTGGCCGGGCGGGTGGCGCCGCCCGCGGTGCCGATGCGGAACACCGACCGCCCGGCCCGGTGCGGGAAGCGGGCGTCGGTCATGGGGATGACGCCCTGCTCCGTACGCTCCACGGTGAAGGCGCCGAGTCCGAGGACGTCGCGGCAGTAGTGGCCGAGCGCCGACTCGTAGGCCTGGGTCGTCAGCGGGCGGCGGGAGAACTCGGTGTACTCCACGAGCGCCCGGTCCGGGGCCAGGGGCAGCACGTAGCCGAACGCGAGTCCGTGGGCCGGCTGGGGGACGCGGAAGTCCATCAGATCGGCGACCCCGGGATCGAACCGGCCGGCGGCGGTGCGGACGAACCAGCCCCGGAAGTGCTGGAGCAGCTGGGTGCGCGCGGGCGGCAGGGCGGGCAGGGGGCGGGAGTCGAACACCCGGCGGGCGCGCACGTCGGCCGTGGACCCGTCGGGCAGCGTGCAGCGGACCTCGGCGCCGCCTGGCACCTCGCGGACCGCGTGCGCCGTGGCCCGCAGGACGTGTGCGCCGTCCGCTCGGGCCAGGCGGCGGTGGACCAGGCGTTCGAAGTCGGCCGAGCGCACCATGCGGTAGGTGAAGGGGGCCGGTTCGACGGTGACCGGGCGCCCGTCGGCGCCGTGCACGCGCAGCACGGACCAGGAGGCGCTGACGGCGTCGGCGAGGCCGTCAGCCTCCGCGTGCCAGTAGCACCAGGTCCGTTCCGCCGGGCGCGGCGGGCCGTCCGGCGGCTCGATCACGGTCACGGCCGCGGCACGGGTCTCCGTCAGGCGGTGCGCGAGGCTGAGCCCGGCCGCGCCGCCCCCGACGACGGCCACGTCGCAGCGGTTCATGTCCGGCGCGCCAGGTCCGCGGCCACCTCCCGGGCGGCCCGGGTGCCCGAGGCGAGGGCGCCCTGGACGGAGCCGGTGGCCCGGTGGTCCCCGCACACGTACCGGCCGGGGCGCACGCGGGTGGTGCGGCTCAGCGGCCAGGGCGGGCGCATGGCCGGAAGGGCGCCTTCGACGGTGCGGGCGGCGATCCGCGTCCAGCCGCCGGTGCCGGTGGCGTACAGGTCGGCCAGGCGTCGCAGCACCGCCCCCTCCCGGCCCGGCAGGTCGGCGCCCAGCACGGAGGTCGAGATCAGCGCGGCGCCGGGCGGCGCGTACGTGGGGGCGACCTCGCTGAGCACGCAGGTGTTCAGGACCGGTCCGGTGCTGTCCACGAGCAGGGTCGGCTCGGCGAGCGGGGTGCGGTCGGTGGCGTGGTGGTACGTCGTGACGGTGCGGGTGTCCGGCACGGTCAGGCCCGGCAGCAGGCGGGCGGCGGCCTCGGGGTCCGTCGCCACCACGACGACGCTCGCGGGTACTTCGCTCCCGTCCGCCAGGGCGGCCCCCGTGTCGGTGATCTCCGCGACGGGGGCGCCGAGCCGCAGGACGCCGTCGGGGAGGTTCTGGGCGAGCTGGTGGGGTACGGCGCCGATGCCCTGGGCGGGCAGGCACAGCGTCCCGCGCACCATGCTCCGCCAGACGAGGTGGAAGAAGCGGGCGGAGGTCTCCAGACCGTCCTCCAGGAACACCCCCGCCAGGAACGGCCGCAGTACGTCGGTGATCACCTCGTCCGACAGCCCGGCCCGGAACAGCGCCGCCGAGGTGGTTTCGTCGCGGCGGCGCCTGACCGAGGAGGCGGGGAGCATCGCGTCGCGTGCCGTGAGCGCCGCGAGGATGCCCAGATCGCGGGCGGTGAGGACCCGGCCCGGCAGCAGGGCCCCGACCGCGCCCTGTTCGCGCGTCGGGTCGGCGAGGCGGACGGGGCCCGTCCGGGTGTGGGCGATGATGCCCGCGGTGAACGGCCGCAGGCGCAGGCTTCGCAGGTCCAGGCGCCGCTTCACCTGCGGATACGCGGTGTTGAACACCTGGAAACCGCGGTCGAGCAGGAATCCGTCCCGGCGGTCCGTGCGCATCCGGCCGCCCACCGAGTCGGACGCCTCCAGGAGGGCCACCTTGAGGCCGGAGCGGCACAGATCCAGGGCGCAGGCCAGTCCGGCCAGGCCCGCTCCGACGACGACGGCGTCCGTGGGCCGGCGGTGCTCGTCGGTCATGCTGCTCCTCGCCCCGGCGCGGTCGTTCGGTCCAGCGGACCATGTTCCGCGGGCCGATGCGAGGAGCCACGCATGGGCGGACCGGGTGACGTGCGGGGAGCCCCCGGGCCGGAGGGGGCTCCCCTTGCGTGGGCGTCAGCCGCCCGAGCAGACCGCGCCGTTCAGGCGGAAGACGGCCGGGTCGGGGTTGGGGCCGTCGTTGGCGCCGACGAACCCGAAGGAGGCGGTCGAACCGCCGTCCGGCGCCAGCGCGCCGGCGCCGTCGGGCGCGGTCACCCGCACATGGGAACCGGTCTGGTGGAACGTGGCGTTCCAGCCGGAGTCCACGGACTGGCCCGTGGTCGGCCAGTCCCAGTCCACCGTCCAGCCCGTGATCGGCGTGCCCGCCAGGTTCCGCACGGTCACGGTGGTCACGAAGCCGTTGCCCCAGCTGGTGTCACGGTGGTACGTCACCGAGCAGACGGCGTCCGCCGGGGTGCCGGTGGTGAAGGTCAGGGGCGAGGACGCGCCGGAGAGCCGCCCCGCCGAGTCCGCCGCCAGCACGTTGACCGTGTGGCTGCTGCCCGGCGGCAGGTTCCGCAGGGTGACGGAGGTGCCGGTGGTCTCGCCGACCAGGCGGGTGTGGGCGCCGTCGCGCTCCTGGACCAGATAGCGGGTCGCGCCCGTCGCACCGTCCCAGGTCAGGCGCGCGGTGGTGTCGGTGACCGCGTCCAGGCGCGGGGTGCCCGGGGTGCTCGCGGCCGAAGCGGCCGGGCCGGTCCCGGTCTTCGGTTCGAGGGTCACGGTGAGCAGTGCGTACGGGGGCACGGTGACCCGGGACGCGGACGCGCCGCCGTCGGTGACCTGGGTGATGTCGCTGTCGCCGCGTGCGTAGCGGCTGACCTTCGGCGCGGTGGCGGACGGGGTGAAGCCCGCGTAGTCGAGGGAGACGGTCCGCGCGGCGTCCGGGTCCTTGTTGACGAGCATGACGCTCAGCCGCCCGTCGTCGCGGAGCACGGCGTGCGCCGAGACGTCCTGCGCGGAGGACTGGGCGGCGACCATCGTGTCGCCCGCGGTGCCCAGTTCGGCGGTCATCTTCATCCCGTAGTACGGGTGGAACGGGGTGTTCGGCGCCGGTTCGCAGACGTCACCGGTGCAGGCGCCGCTGGACAGCATGCCCATGTCGCCGTAGTCGGTCTCACCGTCGACGGTGGTGATCTCCCCCGCGCCGTTGTGGGTGTTCCACCAGTCGACGTTGAACACGCCGTTCTCCAGCGCCGTCATGAACGCGTCGGCGGCGAACAGCCCGTTGGGGCGGGCGGTGAGCCGTGCGCCGCCGGTGTTGGTGTTGATCTCGGTGAGCGCGATCTCGATGTCCGGTGAGTGCGTGCCCGCGACCCGGTCGATCTGGTTGCGGACCTCACGGAGTTCCCCGGGCAGTTTGGCCAGCCTGGACATGGCGGCGTCGGCGGTGGTGTCCGATCCGCCCGCGTACCAGTGGACGCTGACGAAGTCGATGACGTCGGCCACCGCCGGGAGAACGGTGTGGTTCCAGTCGCCGGAATCGCCGTCTCCGACGACTCCGTCAGGCCACTCCCCCGGGCTGGTGAGGACCGCGCCGATCTTGACCGTGGGGTCGACGGCCTTCATCGCCGCCGCGTAGGCGCGCACCTCACGCGCGTACTGCTGCGGGCTCTTGTCCTCGTGCTCGTCGTTCTCCCAGCCGCTGCCGTAGTGGCCGTTGCCGTAGATCTCGTTGCCGATCTCCCAGTACTTCGCGCCGTACTTCTTGGTGACGTTCGCGTACCTGACCCAGCCGGCCGCCTCCTCCGGGGTGCCGGAACCGTAGTTGGCGATGAGGATCGGCTGCGCCCCGGCGGCGCGGACGGTGCCCATGAAGGCGTCGAAGCCGGTGCCGGGGGCGACGTAGCCGCCGGGTGCCGTGTGCGTCTCCCAGTGGTAGATGTCCGCGTACGAACCTCCCGGGTAGCGCATCGCCCCGACATCGGCCGCCGCCATCAGGTCCGCCACTTCGGGATCGTTCATGTGCGAGTCCCAGATGGCGGTGTTGACCCCGCGGGCGGCGCTGGTCAGCGTGCCCAGCGCCGCCTGGGCGTTCACCTGCACGTCGACGTCCGCGTCGGCGGCGGCCCGCGGCGCGGCGGGGGCCGCACCGGTCAGCGAGGCCACCACGGCCAGCGAGGCGGCCAGGACGGCGGTGGCGCGCGCGAGGGGGCGCAAGCCGCGCGGGGGTCTGTGGGATGGCGCCATGGGGGGATCCTCCCTGGGATCTCGGCGGCACGGGCGGGTGGGGCGGTGCGTGCCGCCGGACGCGCGAAGTCCGTTGCGGCTAGGGGGTGTTGCTCGTGGGAGCGCTCCCATAATGGGAGGGGGGCGACCCGGTGTCAACGGCGCGGCACGCACCCGCGCGATCACTTCTCCACCTCTTCTGCGGCGCATCCGCCCTGATCGGCCGAATGGAGTCTTCCGGAGCGGCGGCGGCCTTCCCTACTGTCGATGACCGGCTCATCCGGAACTGCTGGGAGATCATGTGAAGCCTCAGACCTTGTTCTGTTATACGTGCGATTCCGACGAGATGCACCGGCCCCTGACCGACGACGAGAAGACCTGGCTGAAGGGCGAGACGGGGCGGACGAAGGTGGACGAGTTCTTCATGTGCGAGGCGCCGACGTGCCGCAACGTCCGCAGCGGGTTCCACAAGCGACCGTTCCACCCGGTCATCCGCGTTCCGGCGCCCTGACGCCCGGGATGGTCCGCGCGGCACTCCGGGTCGCTCCGGCTCGGCGTGCCCTCCGCGCTCGAAGCCCGGCCGCCCGTCGCGCTCGGCACGTGTTACGGCAGCCAGGCCGCCTCGGACCGGCCGAAGAGCTCGGAGTCCGGGGTGAGCAGCACGGTGCGGAGAGGGGCGGTCAGCCAGGCTGGGTCGATGGCCACCCCCATGATGTGTTCCGCGAGCGCCAAGGACTCGGCGCCCAGGGTCTCTCCGTGGAAGTCGACTCCTTCCGCCCAGACGGGGGCCTCCGGTTCCGGGTCCGTCCAGGCCGCGTCCTCGAGCTCGGAGGGGTCGAACATGCCGTCCACACTGCCGTCCAGGGCGTGCATCACCTGGTAGCCGGCGTTGACGCTCGTGTAGAGGCTGAAGAACTCGCCGCCGTCGGCCGAGGCCCGACGGGCGATCTCCGGGATGCCGCCGTAGTAGCCCGATTCGATGGCCACGACGTTCCGGCCGGCCGTCACCACGCCGAGCAGCGTGTGGTCCTGGTACAGGTGGGCCGCCTGCTCGGCCGCGGCCTCGTCGAAGGTCATCGGCCGCGAGGCCCCGGGGTCGCCGCCGAAGGCCCGTATGACCTCGTCCTCCGTCTTTCCGGCGATGACGGAGAACGTGAACGCGATCGGCTCGTCGGCGTCGGCCCAGGCGTACCTGGTGACGAGTTCGTCCCATCTCGCCGGGTCGGGCGGTGCCGCTGGGCGGGATACGTCGCGCGTCATGACACCGCACCGTACAGGGGGGCTTACGCACGCATCACGGCCGGCGGCAGCGAAGGGAGGGCGGGCGCCGCCTCCACCGCACGGCCGTCGTCGGCGGCGGGCGACTCCTCGATGACCGCGGGTGGCAGGGCCGGACGGCCGGCAGCGACGGGCCTCGCCCGTACGCCGCCCGGTGCCGGCACCGGATCGCGGCGCTGGGCGACCCGCGTGCGCGCGGCCGGTTCAGCGACACCCCCGGCCTCACGCTGCTCGCCGCGCACCCCGTGCTGGTCACCGCCGGGCCGCACTGGCCGCCGCCCTGGCCCTGTCCCGGGGCGCCGGCCCCTGGCCGCCCCTTGCCGTCGCATGGAAAGGGCTGGTCATCGCGGGCGGAAGCGGCGGGCCGTCCGACGGCGCGTCCCGGCCGGCTCGTCAGGAATCGAGAAGCAGGGGCCGCCCGGTCGTACCTAGCCTGCTCGACATGGACATCTCACCCACACGAGACACTTCCGGGAAGCGTGCGCACGCCGAGTCGCGGCACCCGGCCGACGTGGTGCGGCTGCGCCGCGTCCGCGACCTGATCGACCGGACCTACGCCGCACCGCTGGACGTGGCGGCGCTCGCGCGCGGGGCGGACATGGCCCCCGGCCGTCTCAGCCGGCAGTTCCGGGACGTCTACGGGCAGTCCCCGTACGCCTATCTGACGGCACGTCGCGTGGACCGCGCGACGCTGCTGCTGCGGGGCGACCTCGGCGTCGACGCCGTGTGCGCGGCGGTCGGCTGCGCGACGCCGGGGATATTCGCCGCCCGTTTCACCGAGCTGGTCGGCCTGACGCCGGAGCGGTTCCGCCGGGCGGCACAGGACGCGGCGAGCACCGCGGACCCGGCCGCCGGCGCGGCGGTGGCGCCCGGCGTCGAGGGGCTGCCGGCCTGCCTGGCGCAACGGGTCGCGAGAGCGGTCAGGAATCAAGAAGCCCCGGCTCCGGCCCGGCCCCTAACGTGAAGTCCATGGACACCACGACAGACACCGAGCCGGCCGTCGCCCTCTCCCGCGTCACCCTCGAGGTGGCCGACGTCGAGGAGGCCCGCCGCTTCTACGCCGCCCTCGGTGTGGACACGCGCATCCGGCTGCGGGCCCGCGCGGCCCAGGGCACCGGATTCTGTGGCTTCACCCTGGCGCTGACCGTGTCCGGGCCTGCCGCCGTCGACGGCTTCGTCGCCGCCGCGGTCGGCGCCGGTGCCACCGTGCTTAAGCCGGCCGCCAAGTCGCTGTGGGGGTACGGGGGCGTGGTGCAGGCCCCGGACGGCACGATCTGGAAGATCGCGACCTCCTCCAAGAAGGACACCGGGCCCGCCACCCGTGAGATCGACGAGTTCGTCCTGCTGATCGGCGTGCGGGACGTGAAGGCCGCCAAACAGTTCTACGTGGACCGGGGCCTGGCCGTGGGCAAGAGCTTCGGCGGGAAGTACGCCGAATTCCTGCCCGGCGGGCCCGGCGCCGTCAAGCCGGCCCTGTACGAGCGCCGCGCCCTCGCCAAGGACCTCGGCGTCCCGGACGAAGCGGCCGGCTCCCACCGAATCGTCCTCGGCGGCACCGCCGGGGCCTTCACCGACCCGGACGGCTTCGTCCGGGAGCCCGCCGCCTCCGCCGCCCACGCCTGAGCCCGCACGCCCGCCGCGCTCTGCCCCGTACGAAAGGAACCCCTGCCATGCCGATGTCGAAGTCCACCGAGAACTACAGCGGATTCACCGCCGAGGAGCGGGCCGCGATGAAGGAGCACGCGCGAGAGGAGAAGAAGGCGGCTTCGCGGCGCGGCGCGTCCCGGGCCGAGAAGGAGGCGGCGGCGGAGCGGGACGTCCTCGAGAAGATCGCCGAGATGCAGGACACCGACCGCACCCTCGCCGAGCGCATCCACAAGATCATCAGAGCGGCCGCTCCGGAACTCGCCCCGAAGCTCTGGTACGGCATGCCCGCCTACGCCAGGGACGGCAAGGTCGTCTGCCACTTCCAGAGCGCGGAGAAGTTCAAGTCGAGGTACGCGACACTGGGCTTCAGCGATCAGGCGGCGCTGGACGACGGCGTCATGTGGCCGGCCGCGTACGCCCTGACCGAGCTGACCGCCGCCGCCGAGGAGCAGATCACCGCGCTCGTCCGGAAGGCGGTGGGCTGAGTCTTCCGCACTCCCCCGCGGCCCGCCCCTGCCGCCGGACCGTTCCCGGTCCGGCGGCAGGGGTTGACGGCGATGTGAGACTTGCGCCATGGACATGGGGCGTGAGTCGCGGTGGGAGAAGGACGCGATGACGGTGGAGATCGTCTTCGCCCTGGTGACGGCCACCGCGCTGGGGGCGGTCGTCTTCGCCGCGTGCTTCGCGCTCACCCTGGCGCTCGACGTCACCGGCCCGGCGCGTGAGAACACGCTGACCGCGGGCGCGCTGCTCGCAGCCGCGGCCGGGGTGTGGCGCACGGTGCGCGTGCTGCGCCGGTTCGACGCGCGGCGCCGTCAGGGCCACTGAGCCGGCCGCTCTACGCTCCGGCCTGCAGCCGCAGGCCCGCCAGGGTCAGGTCCAGCGCGGAGCGGAACTGGTCCACGTCGTCGTGGCCGTCGAACTCGTCGACGATCTCGTGGACGAAGGGGTAGTCCTCCGGATCGAGCCCCCGCCAGGCCGTGGCGAACCGGCCGAGGTATTCCTCGCGGTCCACGGCCCCGTCAAGGACCTCCTCCGGCGGTTCCTGCCCCATGTCGACGGCGGAGCCGACCACGACACCGACGACCGCGGAGACGGCGTGGAACCGCTGACGCGCGTCGAGCTCGAGGCGAAGGGTCTGCCGGCCCAGCTTCTCGTACACGCGCAGGGAGTTGCTCTGCACATCGGTGTTGCGCATGAAGTACGCGCCGAGCCAGGGCCTCTCCACGACCGCGTCGAACAGCGTCACGGCCATCGCGCGCAGGTCGTCGACGGGGTCGTCGCTCTCCGGAAGCTTCTCGATCTCGGCGAGGACGGTGCCCATCACGTGGTCGGTGGCGCGGTCGAGCAGTTCGTCCTTGCTCGCGACATACCAGTAGATGCTGGCGACGCCGCCGCCGAGGCGCTGCGCGAGCGCGCGGAACGTCAGCGCGGGCGCGCCGGCCTCGTCCAGCAGGGCCACCGCCTCGGTCAGCACGGACTCCATCGAGTGCGAAGCCCGGCGACGTCCTCCGTCGGACCGGCGCCGCTGCTGTGCCATGCCTGCTTCCTCCCGCTCTTTGCACCTCATCGAACGTTGTTCTATCGTAGCGCATCGTACGGCGTTCGATAGCCGAACGATGTTCGATCGAAGGGACCGCGCCATGACTACCGCCCCACCCGGAAACGGGACCCGCTCCTATCCCTCGCTGCGCGCGGCGTGGATGCCGCTGGCCGCCCTGTGCCTGGCCTTCTTCGTCGAGATGGTCGACAACACCCTGCTGTCCATCGCCCTGCCCACGATCGGCCGCGACCTGGGCAGCGGCACGACCGCGTTGCAGTGGGTCACCGGCGCGTACTCGCTGACGTTCGGCGGCCTTCTGCTGACCGCCGGATCGATGGCGGACCGGCTCGGCCGCCGCCGGGTGCTGCTCATCGGGCTCACCGTGTTCGGGGCGCTGAGTCTGTGCGTCGCCCTCGTCTCCACCGCGGGCGAGCTGATCGCCCTGCGGGCCGCGCTCGGCGTGGCGGCCGCCGCGATGGCCCCGATCACGAACTCCCTGGTCTTCCGCCTGTTCGACGACAAGGCCCTGCGGATGCGCGCGATGACCGTCATGATCACCGTGGGCATGTCCGGCTTCGTTCTCGGCCCGCTGCTCGGCGGTACCGCGCTGGCGCACGTGCGGTGGGAATGGCTGCTGCTCGTCAACGCCCCGATCGCGCTGATCGCCTGCGTCGGCGTCCGGCTCGGCGTACCGGCGGACCGCCCGGAGGATCTGACCGAGGACGCGCTCGACGTGCCGGGGGCGCTGCTGAGCGTCGTCGCCATCGGGCTCGCCTGCTACTCGCTGACCAGCGGGGTCGAGCACGGCTGGCTGTCCGGGATCACCCTCGCGTCGATCGTGGGCGCGGTCGCCGCCGCGTACGCCTTCGTCCGGCACGAGCGGCGCAGCGCGTCGCCCATGCTGGACCTCCGGGTCTTCTCGAACGGCACGGTGCGGGGGGCCGCCCTCGCGCAGATCGGAACGTCCATCGCGATGGCCAGTGTGATGTTCGGGCTGATCCTGCACTTCCAGTACGCGTACGGGTGGAGCCCGGTCCGGGCCGGCCTGGCCAACCTGCCCATCATCGTGACGATGCTCATGGCCACCCCGCTGTCCGAATGGCTGGCCCGCCGCTTCGGGCACCGCGTCGCCTGTCTGGTGGGCGCGGCCTGTCTGGCGGGGGCGCTGGCCGGTCTCGCCTGGGGCGTCGAGCACGGGTACGCCGTGATCGCGGTGTGCATGGTGCTCATGACCGTGGGGCTGCGCACGGTCATGACGATCTGCGCGGTGGCCCTCGTGGACGCGATGCCCGGCAACCGCACCTCGATCGCCGCCGCCCTGAACGACACCGCCCAGGAGGTCGGCTCCAGCGTCGGCACGGCGGTGGTCGGCACCCTGATCGCCGCGCTGGTCACCACGTCGCTGCCCGCCGGGGTGTGGAGCGGCGACCTCGTCGCGTCGTTCTTCCACGGCGAACGGATCACCTACGCGCTGCTCGCCGTCGTCGTCGGGCTGATCGCGGCCGGTGGCGCGCTGAGCCTCACCGACTCCCGCAGCGTCGAGGAACACCCCGTCGAGGAGCCCGCCTGACGCGCGCACCGGCAGCCGGGCCCGTCGGTCCCGGGCTCAGTTGCCGGGCGGCAGCAGATTCCTGGTCAGGTCGAAGGCGGACGTCGCGGTGGCGAGGAGGGCGTTGACCCGGCCGAGCACCCGGTTGGCGCGGTCGGTGTCCTGTGCGCCGGCCGCGTCCGACAGGTCCTCCGCGTATTCGCGAGCCCTGACCGCCTCCTCGGGCGTGGCGCCCTCCGAGTCCGCCCGGAGGGCGGTCGCCAGCTGGTGGTACGAGATGCCGGACAGGTCGGCGCTGCTGTCCCGCCCGCTGCTCTGGGCCACGCCGTGCGGGCTGTTGACGTTGACTGCCGCGAAGCCGCCCTCCGAGGCCGTTATGTGCATCGACTCGTCACTGCTCCCTGTCCACATGAAGTGCTTCCGGTATTCGCGCCACCCCTTGCGGGTGAGGGCGTAGGAGCCGAACCTCCAGCCTTCGACGCGCAGGAGTCTGTGCTTGACGGGTTCCGCGAGGACGAGCAGGGCGTCGGCGCGGTTCCAGTTCCGCTCGGCGAAGTAGGGCCCCAGGTGGACCCGCGCGCCCAGGCTGGGGGACCTGCGGCAGATCTCCTGGAACGCCTGCTTCTGGTAGATGTCCAGCCTGTCCATGCTGATGGACAGGGCGGGCAGCTTCCGCCTGTGGACGACGGTCCGGAGCCTCAGGAACAGCCAGTACACGGCCGCGACGCACAGCAGCAGGAGAAGGGGTTCCACTCGGGCTCCTGATTCTCTCGCGCCAGCAAGTCCCATGATTTTACGCGGAGTTGGCGCGCCCTGGAATGCCCGAGCCGGCCACCGGAGAGAGCGCTGCCCGTGGGTGTGCCACTGAAGTCTCACGGCCGGGTCGGCTCCACGGCATGACGCCGCCGGCACGGCCTTGCCCCTACCGTCCGGTCATCGCGCCGAACCCGAGAAGGGGCTCCCCATGGCGCTCGCACCCGACGTCCTCCCCGCACGCCGCCGACCGCTGCCGCTGCGGGCGGGCCCGCTCCTGGTCCATGCGCTGCCGGCGCTGCCCGCCACCGTCCTCGCTCTGCTGCCGGCCCTGACCGGCAACGCGTCGGCCGCCGGCCGGCTGCAACGGCGCCTCACGTCCTTCGGCGGGCCGACCGGGTCCCCGTCGGCCGCGCCTCTTCCGCCCGAGCCGGACCGCTTCCGGACCGTCGTCGGTCGTGCCCTCCGCGGCCTCCCGGCAAACGCCCTCGCCTCGGCCCCGGCCGCCCCCTCCGTGCTCCTTCTCCTCACCCGCGGCCTGCTCCATCCGCTGGCAACGGCAGGTGAGGACACGTCCCACGCCTGGGGCGGCCCCACTCCGGCGGGCGCCTGAATAGCCCACTTCGCGATCGCCCTGGCCGTGGTCGCGGTGGTAGCGGCACTCCTCGCCGCCACCCGACGCCCGCACCGGTGGTGACCACCGGGAACAGTCCCGGCCCCGCACCGGCCCCCCGGCATCAACCGGCCGCGCCCTCGACCACCCCGGTCAACGCGTCGGCGGACTCCGGCGTCAGACGGTAGAAGCCCTGAAGGCTGACCGAGTTCTCGAGGCGGCCGTCCACCACGTACTTCAGGACACGTGTCCGGCCTCGGCGGTTCTGCCAGGTCAGTCGGGGAAGCAGGTCACCGGGGACCGGCACGTCGAAGCGTACGGGGGTCGCCGCCACGTGCACCGCCTCCGCGCCGCAGCCACCCGCACCGAGCATCGCCCAGTCGTCGTGGCCCGGAAAGGCGGGGTCCTGCCACGTGACGGGAGGCGTGCCGCAGCAGGTGCCTCGTTCCCTGTCGACCACGCGCAGCCGGCTCACCACGTAGACCTGGCGTTGGTTGACGTGCAGCGCGTAGACCGTGTCCCCGGTGTTGGCGCCCGCCCAGCGGGGCAGGGAGGAGTGCGCGCCGCTGAAGGCGACGGGCGGTCGCTCGCCCGCCCGGCCCGCCTTGCGCAGCGCCCGGCAGACGTCGTGGGTCCACAGGACCGTGAAGGCTTCGGACATGGCGTGATCCTACGAACAGGGACTGACATCGCAGGCCGTGGCCGTGCCAGGGTATGCGGCATGAACTGGCAGGCCGAGAGCCCGGAATTGTGGACGTTTCTGGGCTCATTGCACCGCGGCGAGATCCTTACCGGCACCGTCGCCTCGATCGAGAGGTTCGGCGTCTTCGTCGCACTGGACGAGGGCCCCGCGCACCCCGTCTTCCCCGGCGTCGGGTTCCTCACGGCGCCCGAGTTGTCGTGGCGGCCGCTCCGCGATCCGGAGGACATCGTGCGGGTCGGGCAACGGGTCACATGCGAGTTCCTCGGCTTCGACACCCACAACGCGGAGGCCAGGCTGTCCTTGCGGGCCCTGCAAGCCGATCCGTTCGCGGCGCTCGCCTACCGCACCGAAGTCGGCCACATCCTGCGCGGAACGGTGACCGCGGTGCGGTCCATCGGCGTGTTCGTCGATGTCGGGGACGGGGTCGTCGGACTGGTGCCGTTCAGGGAGAATTACGGTCTCGCGGAGGTGCCCGGTCTCCCCTCGTCCGCCCGGTCGGACGACTTCGAGGCCGGTGCGGACATCACCATCGCCGTTCTGGACATCGACCTGCCGCGGAGACGGCTGCTGTTCGCCCAGGCGGACGGCGTCGGGTCGGCCCCGCGATGAGTTGGCGGAACGGCGGCGGTCGTCACCGGGACACACCGATCGTGTGCGGACAGTCCGACGCGTACCCCGGCGTCCGCCTCAATCCGGTCGAGAGCCGTACCTTCGACGCGCTGCTCCAGGCTGGAGTACGTCGCACCCATCCCCGACGGGCCGCCGGCGTGACCGGCGGCGGCGCCGGGCCGGCGGGTGGGACGCCGGTGGTCCGGGTCAGGCGTCCTGGGGGCGCGCCGGGGCGGTGGCGTCCGCGTCGACGGTGAACGTCTCACCGCCGGCCGGCACGCCGACTCCGTGCCATGTGAACGGAATGCCGCGCGCCGTCTCCGGGTCGGGCCCGTCCATCAGCTGGAAGTGCACATGGGGCTCGGTCGAGTTGCCCGAATTGCCGCAGCGGCCGAGCAGGCGGCCCGACTCGACCCTGTCCCCCGGCCGGACGCACAGGGAGCCGCGCTGGACGTGGGCGTACATGGCGTACTTTCCGTCGCCCAGGTCGAGGACTATGTGGTTGCCCACGACGCGGCGGCTGCCGCCGATGGTCCGGCCCACCCCCTCGACCACCCAGAAGTACAGGACCCCCGCGAGCGAGCTGCGGCTCAGGTGGTCGCGCTGGCCGTCCTCCGCGTGCACGACGGTCGCGTCGGCGACCGCGTACAGGGGCGCGCCGAAGGCGGGATAGTCCCGGTTGCGCCGGGCGACGGGCCAGAACCAGACGGGTGTGGGGCGGGCGGGCCCGCCGGCGGGCTCGGCCACGACATCGATGGCGTAGGTCTGCGCCAGGCCGTGCGTTCCGTGGCTCGGGACCTTGTCGGCCGGGCTGTTGACCGCGGACCAGCGGCCGGTGACCGGGGGCGCCACCGCGACGGGCGCCGGGGGGCGGCTCTTGATCCGGTGGCGGGCGGAGCGGGCCGTCACCAGGCCGATCCCCAGCGCACCGAGCGCCGGAAGCCAGCTCAGCCAGTAGTTGTACGGCAGCTCCACGAACGACCCGACGACGATCTGGGCGAAGAAGATCACCCACAGCGCGTACTGGGACTTCGCGGCGATCTTCCGGCGGTCCACGGACATGCTCTCCCCCTTGTACGTAAGCGGTGCACGCTTGCACGCCAGCGGTGCACGCAAGCGGTCAGGTCACGGGGCGTGCGGCGGTGAGCACCACGAGGAGCGGCACGACCCGCCCCGGTGGTATCTCGTAGCGGCCGCGCTCCGGTGAGTGCAGCCAGCCGGCGCCCGTCAGCTGACGCAGATGGTGGTAGACCTGGCCGGTCGTCCCGACTCCGTCGAGCGCGGCCAGTTCGGCGGCGGTGCGCAGGCCGCCCAGGACCTCGCGCAGCAGTGTGAGCCGCACGGGATGGCCGAGCGCGGCGAACGACGTGGCGGCCTCCGACCAGTCGTCGTCCAGCACCGTCTCGGTCAGCAGCCCGTACTGCCACTCGTAGCGGTGCCCGGTCGGCACGCGCACCGCGCCGGTGAACAGCACGGCCCCATCCGTCTCCTCCGTCACCGGGTGCCGCGCCTTCAGCGCGTCGAGCGCCCAGAAGTCGCCCTCCGCGACGGAGGGCGCGGCGGGGGCCGCCTCCACCAGCTCGGCCAGGCGTCGTTCGAGCGCGGTGACACGCGCCTCCAGATCCATACGACGAGGTTACGTAATTACGGAGTTGCGTGCAAGGGTGTTCCCGGGGTGCCGCGCGGGACATTCGGATCACGCGTCCCGGCCCGCCGCCTCCCCGCTCACCGACTCCGCGGCGCCCAGCTCGTCGGCGCGGAAATCGATCGCCCGCCCCCGAAAACACGCTCCGCGAGTTGCCACGCGCGTACCGTTACCCACACCATGGGATTATCGTCCGGGTCGGCTCGTACGGCCTCACCGCCAGGGACGGGATGGGTACGGCTTATGGCCAGGTACTTCGAGAACGGTGCCGGGGAACTCGTGTCCGACGCGCTGTCCGGCTTCGCCCGCGCGCACGCGGATCTGGTGCGGTACGACGCGGCGGACGGTTTCGTCACCGCCCGGCACACCGCGCCGACGCGGCGGGTGGGGCTGCTGTCGGGGGGCGGGTCCGGGCACGAGCCGCTGCACGCGGGGTTCGTCGGTGCGGGGATGCTCGATGCCGCGTGCCCGGGCAGGGTGTTCGCCTCGCCGCACAACCGGCAGATCTTCCGGGCATCACGCGCGGTGGCGGGGCCCGGGGGCGTCCTGCACATCGTGAAGAACTACACGGGCGACCGGATCAACTTCGGCATCGCGGCCGAGCGCCTCGCCGACGCGGGGATCGCCTGTGCGCGGGTCCTCGTGGACGACGACCTGGCGACCGACTCGGAGGACATCGCCGCGGGACGGCGTGGCACCGGCGCCACCGTGCTGCTGGAGAAGGTCCTGGGCGCCGCCGCCGACACCGGGATGGGGCTCGACGAGCTGGTGGAGCTGGGCACGGGCCTCGCGGCCCGGTGCCGCACGCTCGCCGTCGCCTCGGCCGCGCACCACGCGCCGGCCACCGGCGAGCCCGCGTTCGAACTGCCGCCCGGCGAGCTGGAGTACGGCGTCGGAATCCACGGGGAGCGCGCCGCCCGGACCCGGGAACAGGCGCCCCTGGGCGCGTTGGTGGAGGAGATGACGGGGGCCCTGCTGGACGCGCTGCGGCCGGGGGCCGAGGAGTCCGCCGTCGCCCTGGTCAACGGGCTGGGCTCGGTCACCTCGCTGGAACTCTATGCGGTCTTCGGGGAGCTGGGGCGGGTGCTCGACGCCCGCGGGGTGCGGCTCGCGCGCCATCTGGTGGGCGACTATGTGACGGCGCTGGACATGCGGGGGTTCTCCCTCACGCTGATGGTCGCCGACCGGGCCGCCCTGGACTTCTACGACGCACCCGTGCACACCCCGGCACTGCGGTGGTGACCGGTCAGCCCCCTGCGGGACGAACGTACGAGGAGGGCCCATGACGAGCGACGCCCTGGACGGCACGCGCACCCGCGAGTGGGCGGAGTGCTTCGCGCAGTCCGTCCACGCGACGGAGGCCGAGCTGACGGAGCTCGACCAGCAGGCGGGCGACGGCGACTTCGGCGCCAACCTGACCGCCGGGGTCCGGGCCGCCGGTCCGCTCCTCGACCGGGTGGCGCGGCCGGCCGGACCCGGTGAGTACCTCGGCGCTCTGGCCACCGCCTTCCTGGACGAGGTCGGCGGGACGAGCGGCCCGCTGTTCGGCCTGCTGTTCCAGGCGTTGGGCCGGGCCGCCGGGTCCGGACCGGAGCTGACGACGGGCGCGCTCGCCGAGGGCGCCGCCGAGGGCCTGGCCGCCATCCGCCGCGTCGGGGACGCGGCGCCCGGCGACAAGACGCTGGTCGACGCGCTGTCCCCGGCCGCCGCCGCACTGCGGGCGGCCGGGGACGCGCCCCCCGCCGACGCCCTGGCCGCCGCTGCGGACGAGGCGTGGCGGGGGGTACGGGAGACCGCCTCCCAGGCGGCCCGCATGGGGCGGGCCAGCTATCTGGGCGAGCGGGCCACCGGCGTCCCGGACCCGGGGGCCGTGGGCATGGCGCTGTTCTTCGCGTCGGCGGCCGGCACGGTGCGGACGCTGGCGCCGCACCTCGCCGGAGACTGATCCGCCCCGCCGGTCAGGGGCCGAGGCGGCTGCGGGCCCAGCTGAGGAGTTCCGGGTCGGCCAGGCTCGTCACCCACAGGTCGGCCTGCTCGCCGTCCGGGTCCGGCGGACGCGTCCCGAGGCCGACCACGCGGAGGCCCGCCCGGCGCGCCGACTCCATGCCGGTCAGCGAGTCCTCCACGGCCATGGCCTCCTCGGGAGGTACGCCGCAGAGGCGGGCGGCCGCCCGGTAGACGTCCGGCTCGGGCTTCGGCCGTACCTCCTCACCGGCGACCACGACGTGCTGGAAGCAGCCGAGGCGCCCGGCGCGCCGACGGCACGACTCCACCGTGGACCGGGGGCAGTTGCTGGCCACCGCGAGGGGGCGGTGGCGGGCGGCCAGCCGGACCAGTGAGGCGGCGCCGGGCATGGTGACCGGGTCCTCCTCGACCAGCGCGGTGAAGGTGCTCAGCAGGGTGTCGGCGAAGTCCTCGGCCAGATCGGGCTTCCCGGTCTCCTGAGCCATCAGGGCGCCGCATTCGATGTAGTGCACGCCTTTCGCCCGGTCGGCGAACCCGGCGGGCGGGGTGAGGCCGAAGAAGCGGAAGGTGATGTTGCGGGCTTCCTGCCAGTGCCTTTCCGTATCCATCAGGGTGCCGTCGCAGTCGAAGACGATGGCGGACGGGGACCAGGAAAGAATGCGATGAGCTGTCATGTAACCGCCGTTCTGAGAGGCTGCGCCGACCGGTGAGGAACGAGGGCGCAGACATGTGCCGGAAGGCACACCTGTGGAAGGGGGGAATCGGACGCGGGCGTCGCTCCGTGATCGCGGCGGCCAGGTCGATTCCGCCGGCGCCGCAACGGACTTGAGACCCCGAGGGTCAGCCCGTCCGAAACATCATGGTGATTACGTTATTTCGGCGGCCCCGAATTCCGCAATCACCGATTCGAGTGCACTGGAATGTGTGAAGAAGCACCGGCCGCGCGTACCGGGCGATGAATAATAGGATCGTCGCGCGATGCGACTGCACCCCTTACGAAGGGGCGCGGCGGCCTTTCACGTCGCACCGCTAGCACGTTTGAGCGAAGGTGGAACAGGTGCAGGACAGGGCGCGCGAAACCCGCAAAGTGCTGCTGGAATCGGCGGCACATCTATTCGTAGAACGGGGATATACGGGCACGAGTGTCAATGACATAAGTGACCACTCGGGAAAGACCAGCGGGGCGATCTACTTCCATTACTCCAGCAAGGAGAAGCTCGCGCTGGCCGTCGTCCGGGCGGAGTTCGCCACCTGGCCGCAGCTCGCCGCCGCGTACGCCGCGCCCGGCGTCCCGCCACTGGAGAAGCTGGTCGCGCTCAGCTTCCGCGTCGCCCAGTCCCTCCGCGAGGACGTCGTCGCGCGGGCCGGTGCGCGGCTGTGGGCGGAGCGCCGCGCCATCGGGGCGCCGGTGCCGACACCGTTCGGCGCCTGGGCGGCGGCCTGCGCCCGGCTCCTCGCCCAGGCCCGGACCCGGGGCGAACTCGCCGACGGGGTCGAGCCGTCGGCAGCCGCCGTGGCGCTGGTGTGCGGGTTCTACGGGCACTGCACCCTGACCGACGAGATGCCGGGCAAGCGGGGCTGGACGCAACGGCTGGAGCAGTGGTGGCGGATGGCCCTCGTCTCGCTCCAGGCGGACCCCGATCCGGCGGCCCTGCTCGCCCGGGCCCGCGCCCGCATCCCCACCCAGGCGGACGCCTCGCGGGCCGGGCGGGCGGGTGTTCCGACCGCGTCGCGGTGACGGGCATCACAGGCGCCGACCTCTTGACGCCCCCCTTTCAAACCGGTTTGGTTGTCCTCGTTCGAGCAGTCAAACCGGTTTGAAGGCACGCGCCTTCGGCCGTCGGCAAGAAGGTCCAGGCACATGGCACGCAAGCCCACCATCGCGGATGTCGCCCGGCGGGCCGGTGTCTCACGTGCCACGGTCTCCTTCGCTCTGAACGACCGGCCCGGTGTCGCCGAGGAGACGAAGCTGCGGGTCCTCCAGGCGAGCCGGGAGCTCGGCTGGACCCCGAGCCGTCAGGCCCGGGCCCTCTCGCTCGGCAAGGCCGGTGCCTTCGGGCTCGTCCTCGCCCGCGACGCGGAGCAGGTCGGGGCCGACCCCTTCTTCCCGGCGTTCATCGCCGGGGTGGAGGCGGTGATCGGGCAGCGCGGCGACGGGCTGATGATCCATGTGACCTCGCCGGAGAACGAGCAGGGCGTCTACCGGCGCCTCGCCTCCGAGCAGCAGGTGGACGGGGTCCTCCTCACCGACCTGCGCCGCGACGACCCGCGTCCCGCGCTGCTGCGGGAACTCGGTCTGCCGGCCGTCGTGGTCGGACAGCCCGAGTGGGGCGACGGCCTGACGGCGGTGAGCCTGGACGACGAGCCGGCGTACACGGCCGCCGTCCGCCACCTCGCGGAGCTGGGCCACCGGCGCATCGCCCACGTCGAGGGGCCGCAGGAGCTGCTGCACGCCCATCGGCGCCGGACCGCGTGGGAGCAGACGCTGCGCGCGCTCGGGCTACCCGAAGCCCCCGTGCTGCCCGGCGGGTTCACGCCCGAGGGCGGCGCGCTGGCGACCAGGCGGCTGCTAGCCTCGGCCGAGCCGCCGACCGCGATCGTCTACGGCAACGACCTGGCCGCGATGGCCGGGCTCTCGGTCGCCCAGGAGCTGGGTGTCCGGGTGCCCGACCAGTTGTCGCTGGTCGGTTACGACGACGCGCCCCTGACGCGGTACAGCTACCCGCCGCTCGCCTCCGCCCGTGCCGATGCGCGGGGCTGGGGCGAGGCGGCGGCCCGCGCTCTCGACGCGGTCATCGCCGAGGGCGCCGCCGACCATGTTCGGCTGGCACCGGCCCAGTTCGTGCCCCGCGCGTCGATGGGGCCCGCGCCCCGCCGGTGACGTAACGGGGGCAATCGACCGGTCGTGCTCGCACCGACCGGGAATTCCGTGCGGCGACGAGGCCGCGCGTGAACAGTTCGGAGATCAATCATGCTGAGGAGAACGGCGTACGCGCTGCTCGTGCTCGCTCTCGCGGGCACGGCGACGGCCTGCGGCCGGTCGGCTCCCGATCCGGCCACCGCCGCAACGGCGCGCGGCCCGATCACGGTCTGGCTTTCCAACAACGCGCAGGAGGTGCAGTGGGGCAAGGCGATGGTCGCCGCCTGGAACAAGGCCCATCCCGACCAGCACGTCACCGCGCAGCAGATTCCGGCCGGCAAGACCTCGGAGGAGGCCATCAGCGCCTCGATCATCGCGGGGACGACGGCCTGTCTCGCCTTCAACACCTCACCGGCGGCGGTGCCGACGTTCCAGAAGCAGAACGGACTCGTCTCCCTCAGTGACTTCCCGGACGGCGAGAAGTACATCACCGGTCGCGGCGGCTCCCTCACCGACCAGTACCGCTCCGCCGACGGCGAGTTCTACCAGCTGCCGTGGAAGAGCAACCCGGTGATGATCCTCTACAACAAGAAGCTGTTCGCGAAGGCCGGTCTCGATCCCGAGCACCCGAAGCTGGCCACGTACAAGGAATTCCTCGAGACCTCCCGGACGCTCGTGCGCAGCGGTGCCGCGAAGGCGGCGATATGGCCGTCGCCGAGCAGTGACTTCTTCCAGCCCTGGTACGACTTCTATCCGGCGTTCGCCGCGCAGAGCGGCGGCAAGCAGCTGATCGAGGACGGCAAACCGCAGTTCGACTCGGCGGCGGGCCGTCAGGTCGCGGCGTTCTGGCGCACGCTGTACGCGGAGAAGCTGGCGCCCCAGGAGCAGTATCCGGGCGACTCGCTCAACGACGGCAAGGCCGCCATGGCGACCGTCGGCGCGTGGGCGGTGGCCGCTTACAAGGACAGTGTGGACATCGGTGTGGTGCCGGTGCCGACCGCCGACGGCGGCAGCGGCAAGCACTCGTTCAGCGACGAGAAGTCCGCGGCGATGTTCAGTGCCTGCGAGAACCGGGCCACCGCCTGGGACGTGCTGAAGTTCGCGAGCTCCGCCGCGCAGGACGGAAAGTTCCTGGAGACCACCGGCCAGATGCCGATGCGTGAGGACCTGACGGCGAAGTATCCCGCCTACTTCGCGAAGAACCCGACCTACAAGGCCTTCGCCGACCAGGCGGAACGCGTGGTCGAGGTGCCGAACGTGCCGGGCTCCATCGACATCTGGCAGGCGTTCCGCGACGAGTGGACGAAGTCGGTCGTGTTCGGCCGCGAGTCCACGGACGCGGGGCTGCGCAACGCGTCCTCCGAGATCACCGACCTGCTGAACGAGTACGGGGACCCGTCATGAGCGTGAACACGGATGCGGCGCCCGGCGCCGTGCGCACCAGCGGCCCCGCCCCGCACGGCAAGGCGCGGCGCGGTCTGTCACGGGCCGGCGCGCTGTTCGTCTCGCCGTACGTGCTGTTCGTCGTGGTGGTCTTCGCGGTCCCGCTGGTCTACACGGTGTGGATCTCCTTCCACCGCTTCTACTTCACCGCGCCGGGCACACACATCGACTCGCCGTGGGTGGGTCTGTCGAACTACCGGGACGTCTTCACGGACCCGGTCGTCGGGCAGGCGTTCCTCAACATCCTGATCTTCCTCGTCATCAACGTGCCGCTGACGGTGGGCCTCTCGCTGGTGCTGGCGAGCGCGCTGAACGCGAAGATCCGGGGGCGTGCGTTCTTCCGCGCCGCGTTCTACGTGCCGTATGTGACGGCGAGCGTGGCCCTGGTCGCCGTATGGCAGTTCCTCTTCGGCTCGGACGGCTTCGTCAACCACCTGCTCGGCTCGCACGCCCCGGACCCGTCGTGGCTGGTCAACTCGCATCTCGCGATGCCGATGATCGCCGTGTTCGTGACCTGGAAGCAGCTCGGCTTCTTCGTGATGCTGTACCTGGCGTCGCTGCAGAACGTCGGCAAGGAGCTGTACGAGGCGTCCGCCATGGACGGCGCGGGCAAGGTGCGGCAGTTCTTCTCGGTGACCGTGCCCGGCGTACGGCCGGCGACGACGCTCGTCGTGATCTACGCGATCATCACCGGCGCCAACCTGTTCAGCGAGCCGTATCTGCTCACCGGGGGCGGCGGCCCCGACCACGCCTCCACCTCGCCCGTCCTGCTGATGTACCAGAAGGGCATCGAGCAGGGGCATCCCGACTTCGCGGCGGCCCTGGGCGTCGTTCTCGTCGCCTTCGTGATGGTCGTGTCGATCGCCGCCCGCAAGCTCACCGAGAGGGGCGACTGACATGAGCGCCACCAACCCCGGGCCCGCCCGCCGCTTCTCCGCGGGCAGCGCCGTCCGCTACGTGCTGCTGTCACTGGGCGCCGTCGCCTTCCTGTTCCCCTTCTACTACATGATCGTCGGCTCGCTGCGCGGGCAGACGGTCGGCGACCTGTCGGCGGCGGTCCCGTCCGGGCTGACCGGTGACAACTACGCGGCGGTCAACAGCGCGATCTCGCTGGGCCGGTCCCTGCTCAACTCGGGGATCATGACCATCGGGGTGCTGATCTGCACGCTGGTGTTCGGGGTCCTCGCCGGGTACGCGCTGGCACAGCTGCGCTTCCGGGGCAAGGGGGCGGTCTTCGCGGCCCTCCTGCTCGTGCAGATGGTCCCGTTCCAGCTGCTGACGCTGCCGCTGTACGTCCTGGTCGTCCGCGACTACGGGCTCGGCGACAACTACCTGGGCATGATCCTGCCCTTCGCGATCAACTCGACGGCCGTGTTCCTGTTCCGCCAGTTCTTCGCGCAGATGCCGCAGTCCCTCTTCGAGGCGGCCCGCATCGACGGCGCGAGCGAGCTGCGCATCCTGTGGCGGATCGCGCTGCCGATGGCCCGGCCGGCCGTGCTGAGCGCGCTGCTGCTGACGTTCATCGGTCCGTGGAACGAGTTCCTGTGGCCCTTCCTCGTCACCAAGAACGCGGACATGCAGCCGCTGGCCGTCTCGCTCGCGAGCTTCCTCTCCAACCTCCAGGGCACGGTGGCCAACCCGGCCGGAGCCCTGCTGGCCGGCGCCTGTGTGCTGGCCGTCCCCGCGGTGGTCCTGTTCCTCCTGTTCCAGCGCCACTTCACCTCAACCGACATCGATTCCGGAGTAAAGGGCTAAACGCCATGAGCAACACCACCACCGCCACCCACATCCCCTACCGCATGGTGCGCAAGGGTGTGGTCATGTCCCCGCTGGCCGGTGAGGCGAACGAGGTCGAGGGCGTCCTGAACCCCGCCTCCGGCCGCACCCCGGACGGCACGCTGCACCTGCTGCCGCGCCTGGTCGCCGAGGGCAACGTCTCCCGCGTCGGCCTCGCCGAGGTCACCTTCGACGAGGCGGGCGTGCCGAACGGCGTCGAGCGCCGCGGCACCGTGCTCGCCCCCGACGAGGGCTGGGAGCGCGGCAAGAACAACGCCGGGGTCGAGGACCCGCGCATCACCTGGATACCGTCGCTCGGCAAGCACGTCATGAGCTACGTGGCCTACGGCCCGCTCGGCCCGAAGCCGGCGCTCGCCGTGTCCGAGAACCTCACCGACTGGACCCGTCTCGGTCCGATCCAGTTCGCCTACCAGCCGGACCTGGACACCGACCTCAACCTCTTCCCGAACAAGGACGTCGTCCACTTCCCCGAGCCGGTCCCGGGCCCGGACGGCGAGCCGGCGTACGCGATGCTGCACCGCCCGATGTGGGACCTCGGCTGGTTCCGCCCCGGCGAGGGCGTCCACCTGCCCGCCGGTGTCACCGACGAGCGGCCCGGCATCTGGATCAGCTACGTCCCGGCCGCCGAGGTCGAGGCCGACATCACCGCGCTTGCCCGGCCCCGCTGCCACAAGCTGCTGGCCCTGTCCGAGTTCCCGTGGGAGTCGTTGAAGATCGGCGGCGGCCCCGCCCCGATCCGGGTCCCCGAGGGCTGGCTGCTCATCCACCACGGCGTGTCCGGCACCATCGAGGACCCGTGGGCGCAGAACCAGGACGTCTCGTACGCGGCCGGCGCGATGATCCTCGACCCGGCCGACCCGTCCCGTGTCATCGCCCGGTCGGACCAGCCGCTGATGGCGCCGGAGACCGAGGAGGAGCGCTCGGGCACCGTCCCGAACGTCGTCTTCCCGACGGCGATCGAGGAGATCGACGGCGAGCTGTACGTGTTCTACGGCATGGCCGACGCGCACATCGGCGTGGCCCTCCTGGAGCGCACGGCATGACGGACGGCGCCCTGGGTATCGGCCTGGCCGGCTGCGGCGGGTTCGCGGAGTTCGTCCTGGACGCGATCGCCGGTCTGCCCGGTCTGCGGCTCGCGGCGGTCGCCGACCCCTCGCGCGAGCGGGCCCGGCTGCTCGGCGAGCGGCACGGCGTCCCGGCGCTGGGCTCGCTGGACGAGCTCCTTCAGCGGGACGACGTGGAGGCCGTGCTGATCGCCACGCCGCCCGCCGGCCACGCCGCGATGGCCACGGCCGCGCTGCGCGCGGGGCGCCACGTCTTCTGCGAGAAGCCTCTCGCCACCACGACCGAGGACGCGTCGGCGGTCGTCGACGAGGCGCGGCGCGCCGGGCGTGCCCTGGTGGTGGACCATGTGCTGCGCTACAACCCGCTGCTGCGGGCGGTGGAGCGGCTGACCGGGCGGGGGCTGCTCGCGCCGCCGCGCCGGTTCCTGTTCGAGAACGACGCGTCCGACGAGGACCTGGGCCCCGGGCACTGGTTCTGGGACCCGGCGCACAGCGGCGGCATCTTCATCGAGCACGGCGTCCACTTCTTCGACGCCGCCCGCGCGCTGCTCGGCTCCGACCCGGTCAGCGTGCGGGCCACCGCGGTCGCCCGGCCCGGCGGCCCGGTCGACATGGTCAGCGCCGATGTGGTGCACCCCGGGGGCGCGCTCGCCTCGCACCTCCACTCCTTCACCCACGCCCACCGCGCCGAGCGGCAGCTGATGCGCCTGGACCACGGGTTCGCGGAGTCGCGGATCAGCGGCTGGATACCCGTACACGCGGAGATCACGGCGTGGACGGACGAGGCGGGCGCCCGCGCCTGGGAGGAGCTGCCGGAGCTGCGGGACGAGCTGCTGGCCGTCGAGGGGTTCCGGCCCGGCGGCGGCGAGCGGATCACCGTGCGCGTGGAGCGGGGCGCCGCCCCGGCCGCGCCGGCCCGCGGCCGGGGCGAGGAGCGGACCGTGCCGCACCGGGTGACCGCGGTGCTGGACCTCGGCGGCGAACCGCGCAAGCCGTATGTGTACGCGCAGAGCGTGCGCGCGGCGATGGCCGACCTGGTGCGCTCGGCCCGTACGGGCGAACCGCCGGTGGCCGGCCCGGTCAGCGGTTTCGCGGCGGTCGCGGTCGCCGAGGCGGCCACGGTCGCCGCCGCGACCGGCACCGAGCAGCACGTCCTGTCCCCCGGCCGGGCCCTTACCGAAGGAGTCTCCGCATGAGCTGGTGGCAGGACATGGTCTGCTACGAGGTGTACCCCCGGGCCTTCGCCGACTCGGACGGGGACGGGACCGGCGACCTCGCGGGCCTGACCGCGCGCCTGGAGCACATCCGGGACCTGGGCGCGGACGCGGTGTGGTGCACCCCGTTCTATCCGTCCCCGCTCGCCGACGGCGGCTACGACATCTCCGACTACACGGGTGTCGCCGAGGACCTGGGGACGGACGCGGACGCCGGACGGCTGACCGCCCGCGCCCACGAGCTGGGCCTCAAGCTCATCGTGGACCTCGTCCCGAACCACACGTCGGACCGCCACCCGTGGTTCCTGGACGCGCTCGCGGCGGGCCCGGGATCGGCGGAGCGGGAGAGGTACCTGTTCCGGGCGGGCCGGGGCGAGGCCGGCGAACTGCCCCCGAACGACTGGCAGTCGGCGTTCGGCGGTCCGGCCTGGACGCGCGTCGCGGACGGCGAGTGGTACTGCCATCTGCACGCCCCCGAGCAGCCCGACCTGAACTGGCGCAACCCGAAGGTGCGCGACGCGTTCGCGGACGTCCTGCGCCACTGGCTGGACCGGGGTGTGGACGGCTTCCGGGTGGACGTGGCGCACGCCCTCTTCAAGGCGGAGGGCCTGCCGGACGCGGGGCCCGGGCAGCACGCCGACCCGCTGCGCAACCACCTGATGCCGTACTACGACCAGGAGGAGCTGCACCCGCTGTACCGCGAGTGGCGGGCGCTGCTCGACACCCATCCGGCGCCGCCGGGGGCGGTGGCGCCGCACGACCGGGTGATGGTCGCGGAGTCGGCCGTCTTCGACCCGGCCCGGCTGGCCCGCTACATCCGGCCCGACGAAATGCACCAGGCGTTCAACTTCGCCTTCCTGGAGGCGGCGTGGGACCCGGCGGAGCTGCGCCGCGTCATCGACGACTCGTTCGGCGTGCCGGGCGCGGCCGTCACCTGGCTGCTCTCCAGCCATGACGCGGTGCGTCCGGTCACCCGGTACGGCTCCCCGGAGCGGGCCCGCGCCGCCGCGCTGCTGATGCTGGCCCTGCCGGGGTCCGCGTATCTGTACCAGGGGGAGGAGCTGGGCCTGCCCCAGGCCGAGGTGCCCGTCGACCGCATCCTCGACCCGCTGTGGGAGCGTTCGGGCCGCACCGAGCGCGGGCGCGACGGGGCGCGGGTGCCGTTGCCGTGGTCCGGCGCCCGGGCGCCGTACGGCTTCACCACGGCGGACGCCGGGGCCACCTGGCTGCCGCAGCCCGCGGACTGGGCCGGTCTCACCGTCACCGCGCAGGAGGCGGACCCCGGCTCCACCCTCGCCCTGTACCGGGCGGCGCTTCGGCTGCGCCGCGCCCATCCGGCCCCGGACCCGGCGGCGCCGCCCGTCTGGCTCTCGGAGCCGGGCGCGCCCGTTCTCGCGTTCCGGCGCGGGGAGTTGGTGTGCGCCGTCAATCTGGGCGACGAGCCCGTGCGTACGCCCGGCCGCCCGCTGCTCAGCAGCGGACCGCTCGACGGGGACGCGCTGCCGCCCGACACGGCCGTCTGGTTCCTCGCCCCGCCCTCTTCCCGTACCGCCCATGGAGACACCTGTGACGACACCCGTGACTGACCCGACGCCCCGCACCGACCTGTCGGGGCTCGTCAAGGCTTACGACGTACGCGGTGTGGTGCCGGACCAGTGGGACGAGACGACGGCGGAGCTGTTCGGCGCCGCGTTCGTGCACGTCACCGGTGCGGGCGCGATCGTGACGGGGCACGACATGCGGCCCTCCTCCCCCGGTCTCGCCCGGGCGTTCGCCCGCGGAGCCGCGGCGCGGGGCGCGGACGTCACGGAGATCGGGCTCTGCTCGACGGACCAGCTGTACTACGCGTCGGGCTCGCTGGGCCTCGCCGGTGCGATGTTCACCGCGTCTCACAACCCGGCCCGCTACAACGGCATCAAGCTGTGCCGGGCCGGTGCGGAGCCGGTGGGCCAGGACACCGGTCTCGCCGAGATCCGCGCCCTGGTCGAGCGGTGGACGGACCACGGGGCGCCGGCCCCGGCCGCCCGCCCGGGCGCCGTCACCGGGCGGGACACCCTGGACGGGTACGCCGCGTATCTGCGCTCCCTGGTGGACCTGTCCGCGATCCGCCCGCTGAAGGTGGTGGTGGACGCGGGCAACGGCATGGGCGGTCACACGGTCCCGACGGTGCTCGCGGGTCTGCCGCTGACGGTGGTGCCGATGTACTTCGAGCTGGACGGTACGTTCCCGAACCACGAGGCCAATCCGCTGGAGCCGGCCAACATCGTGGACCTCCAGGCGCGGGTGCGTGCCGAGGGTGCCGATCTCGGGCTCGCCTTCGACGGCGACGCGGACCGCTGCTTCGTCGTGGACGAGAACGGCGACCCGGTCTCGCCGTCGGCGATCACGGCCCTGGTCGCCTCGCGCGAGCTGGCGCGGCACCCGGGCGCGACCGTCATCCACAACCTGATCACCTCGCGCGCCGTGCCCGAGGTGATCCGTGAGGCGGGCGGCACACCGGTCCGTACCCGGGTCGGCCACTCGTTCATCAAGGCGGAGATGGCCCGTACCGGTGCCGTGTTCGGCGGCGAGCACTCCGCGCACTACTACTTCCGCGACTTCTGGAACGCGGACACGGGCATGCTGGCCGCGCTGCACGTGCTCGCCGCACTCGGCGGCCAGGACGGCCCGCTGTCCGCGCTGACCCGCCGCTTCGAGCGGTACGCCGCGTCGGGCGAGATCAACTCCGCGGTCACCGACCAGGCCGCCCGCACGGCGGCGGTCCGGGCGGCGTGGGAGTCCCGTCCCGGCGTGTCGGCCGACACCCTGGACGGGCTCACCGTCAGCGGCGCGGACTGGTGGTTCAACCTCCGCCCGTCGAACACGGAACCGCTGCTGCGGCTCAACGTGGAGGCCCGCACCGAGGAGTCGATGCGGCGGGTCCGGGACGAGGTGCTCGCGACGGTGCGCGAGGCCTGACGGACGCCGCCGGGCACAATGCGGCCCATGAGCCTGCACTACGAAGTCGTCTTCACCTGCTTCCTCCGCGAGGACACCCCCGCCCCGGTGCTCGACGCCCTGCGGTGGCACCTCGGCCTGCCCGGGGAGCCGCCGCAGGGGTACGGCGCGGACGAGTACGCGTATCCGCTGCTCAGCCCGGACCCGCACAGCCGCCTGCCGGGCGGGGACTTCGCGTCCTTGCGGCTCCAGGACGCGGGGTGGGGGCTGTACAGCCGCAACTACTGGCTGGACGACGACCTGGGCGAACTGGTCACGGTCCTGGACCTGCTGGCCCCGCACGTAGCGCGCCCCGGCCCCGGCGGCTTCTTCCGCGAGGAGGACGAGCTGCGGCCGACGGTCTTCACGTTCCGGGACGGCGGTTACGACGCGCTGGAGCCGTGAGCGCCGCCCGGGCTGCCCGGCGCCTCCTGGCAGGGCGACGGAGTCACCGAGGGGCGCCCGTGCCAGGGTTGAGCGTATGGAGATCACCGTACGCACCGCCGTCGAGCGGGACCTTTCCTCGCTGCTCGCCCTCTACCGCGAGCTGAACCCCGACGACGCGGCCCTGTCGCAGGAGGCGGCCCGGGGTGTGTGGGAGCGCATCGCGGCGCAGCAGGGGCGGACCGTTCTCGTCGCCGAGGGCGGTGGGGCCGTCGTCGGGACGGCCGACTGCGTCGTCATGCCGAACCTGACCCGGGGCGGCCGGGGCATCCTCTTCGTGGAGAACGTCGTGGTCGCCGGGGCCGGCCGCCGGCGGGGCGTCGGACGGCGTCTGCTGGAGGCGGTGGTGGGCGTCGCCGAGGAGGCCGGCTGCTACAAGGTGCAGCTGCTCGCCGCCGATGACGCGTATGTGCACACCTTCTACGAGTCGTGCGGTTTTGAACCGCGGGCCCAAGGGTTCAGGCGCTACCTCGGGCGCGAGGCGTGACCCGTGGCGCTGTTCAGCCGCCGGCGCCGAAGCGGTCCGGGGCCAGCGTCCTGAGCAGGGCGTCTACCACCAGGTCCGTCGAAGCGGCCATGTCCACGGCGCCGGGGGCCAGCAGCCACTGGACCTGGAGGCCGTCCATCACGGCGATGACCGCGTTGGCCGCGTGCTCGACCTTCTCCGTGCCGTCGTCGGGGAGGCCGCACGCCTCGCGGAGGGCGTCGGCGACGAAGCCCCGCAGTCCGTCGTAGCGGTCCCGGAAGTAGTCCTGCGCCGGGTGGTCGTCCGTGACGGACTCCGCCGACAGGACGGCGTACAGGCGGACGATGCCCTCGCGTTCGGCGTTGCGAATCGCGGTGTCGACCAGGTGGCGCAGGAACGCCAGACCCCGCGGGCGGTCCGGGCCCAGCTGCTCGATGTCCGACTGGTCGCGCAGTTCGAGGACGCTGGTGAGCAGGAGCGCCTTGGACCGGAAGTAGTGCAGGACGCCGGCCTGGGTGAGGCCGACCCGGTCGGCGATCTCGGCGAGCGAGGCGTTGTTGTAGCCACGGGCGGCGAAGGTGTCCATCGCGATGTGCAGGATGTCCCGCTGCCGCTGCCGGGCTTCGGCGCTCCTGGGCGTGCGGGGCCTGGCCGGCCGGCCGGGCCCGCCTGCTGAGTGGTGGGTCACCGGCACAGCTTAGACCGGCCGGAACGCGGGCCGGCGGGTGTGTCCGGGCCGCTGACCTGGGGGCGGCGGGCGTGCGGGGACCGCCCGCACCAAAGCACGCCCGACTACTTACTAACCACTTAGTGGGTGTGCTTTCATATCGCCGTCGTCCACGGAGCCGCGCCCCGCCACGGCGTCCGAGGGGACGCGCCATGTCCTCCCCCAGGCATGACCGAAGGAGAGCCGCACATGTCCCACGACACTCCCCCGCGCCCACGGGCGCGCGCCGCGGTCGCGGCCCTGGCGATGGCCGTCGCGGCCGTCGGTCTGGCCGGCAGCGGTACGGCCGCGCGGGCCGCCGACCCCACGGCTCAGGTATGGGTCACCACTCCCGACGGCGCGAAGAGGCTGTCCGCCGAGGGCACCGTCGCCTTCACGGGCTCGCCGCAGAGCATCGACATCCGCGTGGACGCCGGCAGCAGGGGCCAGAGGTTCACCGGGGCGGGCGCCTCGGTGACCGGGGCCTCGGCCCACCTCATCCAGGGCCTGCCGCAGGACAGGCGGAGCGCGTTGATGACCTCGCTGTTCTCGGCCTCCGGCGACGGGATCGGGCTCAGCTATCTGCGCCAGCCGCTCGGCAGCAGCGACTTCAACGCCGACGGCAGCCTCTACACGTACGAGGACACGCCCGGCTCCTTCTCCATCGACCGGGACAAGGCCGAGATCATCCCGGTCCTGAAGCAGGCCACCTCGGTCAACCCGGCCATCCGCTTCATGGGCACCCCCTGGTCCCCGCCCGCCTGGATGAAGACCAACAACGCGCTGAACGGCGGCAGCCTCAAGCCGGAGAGCTACCAGTCGTACGCCGACTACCTGGTCAAGGCGATCAAGGCGTACGGGCAGCAGGGCATCGTGCTGACCGACCTCACCGTGCAGAACGAGCCGCAGTTCGCGGCGAGTTACCCGTCGATGACCATGACCGCGTCCCAGCAGGCGGACTTCTTCAAGGTGCTCGACCGTACGCTGACGGCGGCGGGCCTGCCGACGAACCTGCTGGCCTTCGACCACAACTGGGACCACCCGGACTATCCGTTGGAGGTGTTCGCCGGGACCCCGGGCACGAGCCGGGTGATCGGCGCCGCGTTCCACTGCTACGGCGGTGACCCCTCCGCCCAGCAGCAGGTCGTCGACGCCGGGAAGCGGGTGTTCTTCACCGAGTGCTCCGGTACGGAGAGCGCCGACCGGTCCGCCACCTTCGCCGACACCCTCAAGTGGCACGCCGCGAACCTCGTCGTGCGCAACATGCGCAACGGCGGCGAGACGGTCATCGACTGGAACCTGGCCCTGGACCAGAACGGCGGCCCGCACCAGGGCGGTTGCGCGGACCGCTGCAACGGAGTCGTGGAGATCGCGAACGGCACTGTGACGCGCAACGCCGAGTATTACGTACTGGGGCAGCTCGCCAAGTTCGTCGTGCCCGGCGCCACCCGCATCGGCTCGACCAGCCAGGGCGGCGGAGGGGTGGAGAACGTCGCCTTCCAGAATCCGGACGGCTCCCGGGCCGCGTACGTCGTCAACTCGGCCGCGAGCGCGCAGCGGTTCTCGCTGACCGACGACGGCAGGTCGCTGGTCTACACGCTGCCCGCGGGCGCGGTCGCCACCTTCGTGTGGAACGGCACCGACGGCGGCACCACGGAGCCGCCCGCCGGCTCCGTCGACCCGTCCGTCTGGTACCGGGTGAAGAACGCCGGCAGCGGTGCCTGTCTGGACGCCGCCGACTGGGGCACCGCCGACGGGACCGCGCTCCAGCAGTGGAGCTGCACCACCGGCGCCAACCAGAGCTGGCAGTTCCGGCCCGCGGGTGACGGCGCCTACCAGGTCGTCAGCCGGCACAACGGCAAGGTGTGGGACGTCGACGGCGGGCCCGGCGCGACCGCCTCCGGCACCCGCGTGCACCTGTGGTCCTACGTGGGCGGCACCAACCAGCAGTGGCGGGCGGAGCCCCTGGGCGCGGCCGGCCGCTACCGCTTCGTCGCCCGCAACAGCGGCAAGTGCCTGGCCGTGGACGGGGCGTCCACCGCCAACGGCGCGCACCTCTCGCAGCAGCCGTGCGACGGATCGGCGGCGCAGGCGTTCTCGCTGGAGAGCTGAGCACCCCGGGCCGGTGCCCCCGCGAGCGGTCCGCTCGCGGGGGCGGCAGGCCTACGCCACCGGGCTCAGCCGAGGCCGCGATGGGCGGCCCACAGCGTCCCGGCGCGGCTCGCCCCTTCGGCGATCAGGGCCGCCAGTTCGGGCCGGTCGGGCACCGGGAACGAGACGTACGCGCCCCGTCCGCCCTCCACCGGCCGGCCGTACGCCTTCGCGGCGAGGCGGCCGTCGGGGAGGAGCCGGATGTTGAGGGTGGTCAGCTGGAACTCCGTCCCGCGCCGGGTGTCGGTCCAGCGGAGCTCCGCCGGGATCGTGATGTTGACCGCCAGCGCGCTCACTTCCAGGTCACTGCTCATCCACGCATGATCCCACGGTGCTCCCATGCGCCGGGGTGTGCGGCGCGTTGCCGTGGGGCGCCGTGCTCCCAGGGGGCCCCGCGCGCTCTACCGGGGCCCGGGGGCGGCGGAAATGATGAGCACACCGCAGGTCAACCTGGTGATCCGCACCCCTGCGGCGGAAGGAGCCCAAGGTGTTGCTTCTCATCTCCCCGGACAGCGTCGAGGAAGCCGTCGACTGCGCGAAGGCGGCGGAGTACCTCGACATCGTCGACGTGAAGAAGCCCGACGAGGGGTCGCTCGGCGCCAACTTCCCCTGGGTCATCCGGGAGATCCGGGAGGCGGTCCCGGCCGGCAAGCCGGTGTCCGCGACCGTGGGCGACGTCCCGTACAAGCCCGGCACGGTGGCCCAGGCGGCGCTGGGGGCCGTCGTCTCGGGTGCCACGTACATCAAGGTCGGGCTCTACGGGTGCACGACGCCCGACCAGGGGATCGACGTCATGCGGGCGGTCGTCCGGGCGGTGAAGGACTACCGTCCGGAGGCCCTGGTCGTCGCCTCCGGTTACGCCGACGCGCATCGCGTCGGGTGTGTCAACCCACTCGCACTGCCCGACATCGCGGCCCGGTCCGGTGCCGACGCGGCCATGCTCGACACGGCCATCAAGGACGGTTCCCGGCTGTTCGACCACGTACCGCCGGACGTCTGCGCCGAGTTCGTCGGTCTCGCCCACGCCTCCGGACTGCTCGCGGCCCTCGCGGGCAGCGTGAAGCAGGACGACCTCGCCACGCTGACCCGGATCGGCACGGACATCGTGGGGGTGCGCGGGGCGGTCTGCGAGGGCGGTGACCGCAACGCAGGAAGGATTCAGCCGCACCTGGTGGCCGCGTTCCGGGCGGAGATGGACCGGCATGCCCGGGAGTTCGCGGCCGGCGTCACCCTCGCGGGCTGACCGCCGGGATGCGGACATCGGACGAGGCGGGGCGCGGCGCCCGGGGCGCGTCGTTCTCCGTGGCCGACCCGGCCACCGGGGAGATCTGCGGCGAGGCCCCCGACATGCGGCCGGACGAGCTGGACGCGGTGATCGGCCGGGCCCACCGGGCCTGGCCCGGGTGGCGGGCCGACGCCGCCGCCCGGACCCGGGCGCTGCTCGGCGCGGCCGACGCCGTGGAAGCGGCCGGTGACGACCTGGCGCCCCTGCTCACCCGGGAGCAGGGCAAGCCGCTGGCCGAGTCGTACGCGGAGGTCGCCCGCACGGCGGCCCGGCTGCGCTACTTCGCGGACCTCGCCCCGAGGACGCGGCGGATCAGCGACGGGCGGCCGGTGCGCAGCGAGGTCCGCTGGCGCCCGGTCGGGCCGGTGGCCGCGATCGTGCCGTGGAACTTCCCGCTGCAACTGGCGGCGGCGAAGTTCGCGCCCGCGCTCGCGGCGGGCAACACCATGGTCCTCAAGCCGTCGCCGTACACCCCGCTGGCCACCCGGCTGCTGGGGTCCGTCCTGGCGGCCGCCCTGCCCGAGGACGTGCTGACCGTGGTAACCGGGCGCGAACCCCTCGGGGCGCGGCTCGCGTCGCACCCGGGCATCCGGCACGTCACCTTCACCGGTTCGGTACCCACCGGACGGGCGGTCGCCGAGGGGGCGGCGGCATCCCTCGCCCGGGTCACCCTGGAACTGGGCGGCAACGACGCGGCCGTCCTGCTGGACGACGTCGATGTGGAGGCGGTCGCGGACCGGTTGTTCTGGGCCGCCTTCCGCAACTGCGGGCAGGTCTGCATGGCCGTCAAGCGGGTCTACGCGCCCGCGCGGCTGCACGCGGAGGTGGTCGAGGCGCTGGCCCAGCGCGCGAAGTCCGTCGCGGTGGGCAGCGGTCTCGACCCGGACACCCGGATCGGCCCGGTCAACAACGCCCCGCAGCTGGCCCGGGTGGCGGAGCTCACCGAGCGGGCCCTGGCCGACGGTGCCCGGGCCGCGGCCGGCGGGCACCGGCTGGACGGCCCGGGCCACTTCTTCGCCCCGACGGTCCTCACCGGCGTGCCGCCCGGGAGCGCGGTGGTGACGGAGGAGCAGTTCGGGCCGGTCCTGCCGGTGCTGCCGTACGGAAGCGTCGACGAGGCGGTCGACGCGGCCAACGGCACCGGCTTCGGGCTCGGCGGCTCGGTCTGGGGCACCGACCTGGACCGGGCGGAGGCGGTGGCGGACCGGCTGGAGTGCGGGACGGCCTGGATCAACCATCACGCCGAACTGTCGCTCGCCCAGCCGTTCGCCGGGATCAAGGACAGCGGGGTCGGCGTCGCGGGCGGCCCCTGGGGGCTGTACGGAAACCTGCGGCCGTTCGTCGTCCACCGCCCGGAGGGACCGTGACCAGGAGATTCAGGGCGGCGGTGCTGCGCTCGTACGAGGAGCCGTTCGCGGTCGAGGACGTCGTCCTGCGGACGGCACCCGCCGCCGGTGAGCTGCTGGTGGAGATCGCGGGCGCCGGGATGTGCCGGACCGACCTCGCGGTGCGCCGGTCGGCCGGCCGCAGCCCGCTGCCGGCGGTCCTCGGCCACGAGGGGGCCGGGGTCGTCGTGGAAACGGGCGGCGGGCCCGGTACGGGGATCGGCGTCGGCGACCACGTGGTGCTGAGCTTCGACTCCTGCGGGCTGTGCCGCAACTGCCGGGGCGCGGCCCCCGCGTACTGCGACTCCTTCGCCTCGCTCAACCTCTTCGGAGGGCGTGCGCAGGAGCCGCCCCGGCTCGGCGACGCGGACGGGAAGGCGCTGGCGCCCCGGTGGTTCGGCCAGTCCTCGTTCGCCGAGTACGCGCTCGTGTCCGCCCGCAACGCCGTCCGCGTCGACCCCGCGCTCCCCGTCGAGCTGCTCGGGCCGCTCGGCTGCGGCTTCCTCACCGGGGCCGGGGCGGTGCTGAACACCTTCCGCGCCGGTCCGGCCGACCCGCTGGTGGTCCTCGGAGCCGGGGCGGTGGGGCTGGCGGCGGTGATGGCGGCGGGGGCGGCCGGGGTGCCGGTCGTGGCGGTGGACCGGTACCCCCGGCGGCTGGAGCTCGCCGAGCGGTACGGTGCCGTCGCGCTGAGCGCCGGCCCGGCCGGGCTGCCGGAGCGCATCCGCCGGCTGACGGACGGCGGCGCGCGGTACGCGCTGGACACGACGGCGTCGCCCGCACTGATCAACGACGCGCTCCGGGCGCTCCGCCCGACCGGGACGCTGGGCCTGGTGGCGCGGCTGCACAGCGCCCTGCCGCTGGAGCCGGGCACCCTGGACCGGGGCCGCAGCGTGCGCCACATCTGCGAGGGGGACGCGGTGCCCGGGCTGCTGATCCCGGTACTGACGGAGCTGTGGCGGGCCGGGCGGTTCCCCTTCGACCAGCTGATCCGTACCTATCCCCTGGCCGGCGTCAACGAGGCCGAACGCGACTGCGACGCGGGCCGGGTGGTCAAACCCGTCCTGATCCCGGAGGGAAGAAGCCGATGAACGAGGCATGCGGTACAACACCCCAGGACCTGGGGGCGGCGGAGGGTGTGGACGGCGGTGTGGGGCTGACCGCCCTGCTGGTCGCCGCCGCCCGCGCGATCGAGACCCGTCGCCATGACAGCCTGGCCCGTGACGTCTACGCCGAGCACTTCGTGCGGGCCGCGCCGGCGTGCGCCGGGTGGCCCGTGCGCATCGAGGAGGTGCCCGACGGGGACGACAACGCGCTGTGGGGCCGGTTCGCCCGCTACTTCGGGCTGCGGACCCGGGTCCTGGACGACTTCGTCGTGCGGTCGGTGCTCACGGGCGCCCGCCAGGTGGTGCTCCTGGGGGCCGGGCTGGACACCCGGGCGTTCCGGCTGGACTGGCCGTCGGACTGCGTGTTCTTCGAGATCGACCGGGCGGGCGTGCTGGCCTTCAAGCACCAGGTGCTGACGGACCTGTCGGCGGCGCCGCGGGTCAAACGCGTGCTGGTTCCGGCCGATCTGCGCGACGACTGGGTCAGCGCGCTGACCGCCTCGGGCTTCGACCCCGGGGCACCGAGCGTCTGGCTGGCGGAGGGCTTGCTGTTCTATCTGCCGGGCCCGGCAGAAACGTATCTCGTGGACACCGTGGACTTGCTGGCCGCCGAGGGCAGCGCCCTGGCCTTCGAGGCGAAGCTGGAGGCTGACCTTCTGGCGTACCGGGACAGCGCGACCTACACGGCGACACGCGAGCAGATCGGCATCGACCTGCTCGACCTGTTCGACAAGGGCCCGCGTCCCGACTCCGCGGGCCGTCTCGCCGCGCGGGGCTGGTCCGCCTCGACGCACACGCCTTTCGAGTTCACCCGCCGCCACGGACGCGGCCCGCTGCCGGAGGCGAACGACGCGCTGGAGGGCAACCGGTGGATCTTCGCGTACCGGCGCCGCACCTAAGGGCTGTCCCGTAATCCCTGGCGGGCGTGCGACGACAGCCACGGCACCTCGCCGCGTTGTCGGAACGCCCGAATACACCCAGTATTCGGGCGTCCCTCCGCCTTGCGATGCACCGCGTCTGACGCCGCACGCTGATCCACCAGGGATTACGGGACAGCCCTTAGCGTCTACGGCAACTCGCGGGTGAGCCAGACGACTTCGCCGTTCTCCTCGGTGGAGAGGTGGTCCCGTACGAAGTCGAGCTTCTCCAGGACGCGGAGCGAGGGCGCGTTCCACGTGCCCACGGTCGACCAGAGCAGCCGCCGCCCGGTCGCGGCGGCGGCTGCGACCACGGCGCGGGCGGCCTCGGTGGCGTAACCCCGGTTGTGCGCACGCCGGAACAGCTCGTAGGCGATCTCCGGCTCCTCCAGGGTGGAGCGGCCGATGATCAGTCCGCAGTAGCCGATGAAGTCGCCCTCGTCGCGGCGCTGGATGGGAAGGAGCGCGATGCCGGTGTTCTCCGTACCGGCGAGGAGACCGGCGATGCCCTTGCGGGCCCGCTCCACCGTGTAGGTCTCCTCGCCGCGTTCGGAAAGGAGTTCGCTGAAGTCGCCGGCGTCGGATTCGGCCCAGGGGCGCAGAATCAGCCGCTCGGTCTCCAGGTGGTACGGCATGGTCGCGTAGGTCGGCATGCCCCTACTCTGCCGTACGGCCACGTGCCTTCCGCCGGTGCGGGGGAACTCTCTGTGACGCGGCGACGGGCCGCGTCCCTGCCCCTCACCCGGTGCCGGGGTCCGGCCAGGCCGCGACCAGGGTGTCCACGTCCGGGAAGCGGGGGCCGCCGATCGGCTCCCGGAGCGTTTCGCCGTTGAGCCAGCACACCTCGCCGGGGCTGCCGTCGCCGATGTCGAACAGGCAGCACACTCCCCCGGCGTCCGCCGTGAGGCCGGTGAACGCCTCCCGGACCGTGGCGGAGTGTTCGAAGAGACGGCTCATCGCCGAGGTCGCGGCCCAGAACTCCATGGACGCGTAGTCCGGGTGATGGCCGGACCTGAAGCGGACCGTGGCGTAGATGTAGCCGACCCGCAGCCGCCCGTCGGCCGGGGGTGCGTAACCGGGCCGGTCGGCGTACGCGCGTACCGCGTCGTCCAGGCCGAACACGAGGGAGGTGTCGAGGTCGAGCGTGCCGCCTCCGGAGCAGTCGACCGGGGCGCTTTCGAAGTTCGAGGTGAACGGAAGGGCGATCCGGTCACCTCCGGGCAACGTGACGTGGAGCGGGGGCCCACCGGGGTCCGGCGCGGCCAGATCCGCCAGCGCGGTCAGCGCCCCGGCGACGTTCCGCGGGCGCAGGTAGATGTCGTAGCTGTAGGTCAGCCCCATGAGCGATGCCCCTCCCCCTCGGCTCTGCGGGATGGCAGCCTCTCATGAACATGCTGCCGGGCCCTGGCGTTTTCCCCCGGGCCCGGGTCCTGTCAGGCCGGTGCGGGGCCGGCCGCGTACGCCGGCGGCCACGAGCGGTAGCGGCCGGCGCGCTCAGGGCAGGATCGAGTCGACGTAGCCGCCGTCGGCGCGGAGGGCGCCGCCCGTGGTGGCGGAGGCGTACGGCGAGGCGAGGTAGACGACCATGTGGGCGATCTCCTCGGGCTCGATGAGGCGTTGCAGCAGGGACTGGGGGCGGTGCTTCACCATGAACTCGTGCTGGGCTTCGTCCCAGGGCAGGTCGTCGCCCACGAGTTCGCGGACGAAGTCCTCGACGCCGCCGGTGTGGGTGGGGCCGGCGATGACGGAGTTGACCGTGACTCCGGTGCCCGCGGCCTCCTTGGCGAAGCCCCGGGAGACCGCGAGCAGCGAGGTCTTGGTCATGCCGTAGTGGATCATCTCGGCGGGGATGACTACGGCCGAGTCGCTGGCGATGTTGAGGACGCGGCCCCAGCCGTTGTCCTTCATGCGCGGCAGGTAGGCGCGGATGAGGCGCACCGCGGAGAGGACGTTGACCTCGAAGTAGCGGCGCCACTCCGCGTCCTCGATCTCCAGCGGGGCGGCGGCCCCGAAGACGCCGAGGCTGTTGACCAGGATGTCGACCGTCGGCGCGGCCTGCAGGACGGCCGCGGTGCCGTGCTCGGTCGCGAGGTCGCCCGCCGCACCGGTGACCTCGTCGTTGCCGGAGGCGGTCCGCACGGCGTGCACGGCCTCGGCGACGCGTTCCTGGCCGCGTCCGTTCACGACGACGTGGGCCCCGGCGCGGGCCAGCCCGACGGCGATGGCCTCGCCGATGCCCTGGGTGGAGCCGGTGACCAGGGCGGTGCGGCCGGAGAGATCGATGTGCATGGCGGTCCTCCTCACGCCCGGGGCGCTGCCCGCCCGGGCGGGTGGTCGGCGGGAGCGTCCGGCCGGCCGGACGGACGCCGCGCTGGGTTCAGTTGAGGGTGTCGGGGTCCGGTCCCGTGCGCAGTCCCCGGTCGAGGTCGGCGAGGGCGGCCAGGTCGGCGTCGGTCAGGTCGAACCCGAAGACGTCGAGGTTCTGCCGGATGCGGGCGGGGGTGACGGACTTGGGGATCACGATGTTGCCCGTGGCCAGGTGCCAGCGCAGCACGACCTGCGCGGGCGTTACGCCGTTGGCCTGAGCGATGCGCACGACCGCCTCGTCGTCCAGCACCGCGCCCTGGGCCAGCGGGCTCCACGCCTCGGTCGCGATGCCGTGCTCGGCGTGGAAGGCGCGCAGTTCCCGCTGCTGGAGGCCGGGGTGCAGCTCGACCTGGTTGACGGCGGGGACGGTGCCGGTGTGCTCCATGAGCCGCCGCAGATGGGGGACCTGGAAGTTGGAGACACCGATGGCGCGGGCGCGGCCGTCGGCGAGGATCTTCTCCAGCGCCCTGTACGTCTCGACGTACAGCTCCCGGGCGGGGGTGGGCCAGTGGATGAGGTAGAGGTCCACGTGGTCCAGGCCGAGCTTGTCCAGGGAGGCGTCGAAGGCGGCAAGGGTCCGGTCGTGACCCTGGTCGGCGTTCCACAGCTTGGTGGTGACGAAGAGCTCCTCGCGCGGCAGGCCGGAGTCGGCGACGGCCCGGCCGACACCCCGTTCGTTGCCGTAGACCGCGGCGGTGTCGATGCTGCGGTAGCCGGCGTCCAGGGCGTGCCCGACCGCGGTGGCGGTCTCGTCGTCGGGCACCTGGAAGACACCGAAGCCGAGCTGGGGCATGCGGACGCCGTTGTTGAGCGTGATGTGGGGAACGGAAGTCACGGGGGTGGTCCTTTATGTGTTCGTCGTACGCCGTGCGGCGAACCGGGCCGGGCCGGCTCGCCGCATATGCATGCAGGCGCGCCTTACTTGCATCGACAATACTTGCACACGCCTATTAATGCAACCGATGACTTCCCGCGTCGGTCACCCTGCCAGATGCAGTGCGAAGCCCGAGCGGCCCACCGCTTCCAGGCCCTCCTTGAGGTGCAGCGAGGGGATCTCGTAGTCGCCGAAGTTCTGGCGGCGGTACGGGATCGGGGCGGTCGATTCCAGCGTGAGCAGGCGCTCCTGCCACGCCTTGGCCGCTTCCCGGTAGTCCGTGGCGGCCATCCGGTCGCTGCCGTACAGGACGAACGGCGGCAGCACCTCCAGGCCGGGGTAGTGGAGGATGCCGTGCTGGATCGGGAACAGCAGGTCGTCGATGGGGCCGTTGATGCCCCGGGGCGAGTAGTGGGATTCCAGTCCCCCGACGGTCACCGAGAGGAGGGCGCGACGGCCCGCGAGGGTGCCCTCGCCGTAGCGCTCGCCGTACTTGGTGTCGCTGTGCTCGCCGACGCCGTACGCGAAGTGGTACGTGAAGACGCGGTCCACCCAGCCCTTGAGGATCGCCGGCATCGTGTACCACCACAGGGGGAACTGGAAGATGACGGTGTCCGCCCACAGCAGCTTCTCCTGTTCGGCGCGCACGTCCGGGGTGAGTGCGCCGGCGTCGAAGGCCCGGCCGGAGTCGCGGGCCGGCTTGAGCGGGTCCGAGGCGTGGGGCCCGTAGTCCGCCGCGTCGACGGTCGCCTTCCAGTCCATCGCGTACAGGTCGCTCACCCGCACCTCGTGCCCGGCCGCCTCCAGGGTCGAGACCGCGAGGTCCTTGAGCGAGCCGTTGAGCGACTTCGGCTCGGGGTGGGCGTGGACGATGAGCGTCTTCATGGGAAACGCACTCCTTCGGATCGGATGGTCTCGATCCTGGACGCCCGGGCGCCCGGTGTTCAGGGGCGCCGCTTCCGTCGGACCGGGCTTCCTGGTACCGGCAGGGCCACCCTCGCGCGAGGCGGGCGTGGTCATACTGGGGGCATGGACGATCTCGCGGGATTCCTGCGGACCCGGCGCGCCCGGGTCGACCCGGCCTCGGCCGGCATCTCCGCCGGCGGCCGGCGCCGGGTCGCCGGACTGCGCCGGGAGGAGGTCGCACACCTGTCCGGGGTGAGTGTCGACTACTACGTACGCCTGGAGCAGGGGCGTGCGACCCAGCCCTCCGAGCAGGTGCTGGACGCGCTCGCCCGGGTCCTCGGCCTGGACGAGACCGAGCGCGACCACCTCGACCGGCTCGCCCGGCAGCGGCGCCGGCGCGCGAAGACGCCCGGGGGGCGGGTGCGGCCGGAGCTGCTGCGCGTGCTCGGTCTGGTCACCGACGCACCCGCGCTGCTCATGGACCACCGCATGGACGTCCTGGCGGGCAACCGCCTGGCCCGGCTGCTGTACGGCCGGCCGCTGCCGGGCATGAACACCGCCCGGCATCTCTTCCTGGAGGAGGCCGAACGGGGTCTGTACGCGGAGTGGGAGCAGTGCACCCTGGACGCGGTCGGCCACCTGCGGCTGGCCGCCGGCAAGTTCCCCGACGACGCGCGTCTGGCCTCGCTCATCGGGGAGCTCTCGATGGGCAGCGACCGGTTCCGCCGGCTGTGGGCCCGTGCGGACGTGCGCTGCCGCACGCACGGCCGCAAGGTGTACCGGCATCCGCTCGTCGGCGTGCTGGAGCTGCACCAGGAGAATTTCTCCCTGCCGGACGCGCCGGACCGGGAGCTGATCGTGCTGTCGGCGGCGCCCGGCAGTCCGGCGGAGGACGGGCTGCGGCTGCTGGCCGGGCTGGGCGCCGACGCGGAGGCCGGCGAGGCACCCGGCCGGCCCCGCGCCCGCGAGGAGGACCCCGCTAGCGCGCCGCCTCGAAGCGCGCCAGGTGGTCGTCGCTGAGCCGGATGTCCCGGGCCGCGAGGGCTTCCTCCACGTGTCGCACGCGGCTCACGCCGACGATCGGGGCGATGCCCTGGTGCAGCAGCCACGCCAGGACGACCTGGTTCTTCGTCGCGGAGACCTCGCGGGCCACCTCGTCCAGGACGGCGAGCACCCTGGCGGTGCCGGGGTGGTCGTACGTGTCCGGGAACGGCTTGTCCGGGCGCGTGTAGGAGCCCCAGAGCAGGGAGCTGTACGCCCACACCTCCAGCCCTTCCGCCTCGGCCAGGTCCAGGTCCTCGGCGGTGAGCAAGCGGTGGCCGCCCTCGGCGAGCGGGGTGAGGGGGCGCGGCTGGACGAGGGAGTGGCGCAGTTGCAGGGCGGACCACGGCTCCGCGCCCTGCTCGCGGGCCAGCGACCGGGCCCGCTCGACGCGCCAGGCGGTGTGGTTCGCGGCGCCGACCCGCAGCGCCACGCCCTTGGTGACCAGTTCGCCGAAGGCCCCGACCGTCTCCGCCAGGGGCACGCCGCGGTCCTCCGCGTGGGCCCACAGCAGGTCGACGTGGTCGACGCCGAGACGTTCCAGGCTCTGCGCCACGCCCGCGTGGACGGCGCGGGCGGACAGGCCCTCGGCGCTCTGCGGCCAGGAGTGCGGGACGAGCGGGTTCTGCCGCACCTTGGTCGCGATGCGCACGGCGTCGCGGGCGCCGGGGCGGGCCGCGAGCCAGGCGCCTATGACGCGCTCGCTGGCGCCGCCGGTGCCGCTGGGGTCGGCCCAGAACGAGTAGCAGTTGGCGGTGTCGAGCCATTCGCCGCCACCGGCGACGAAGGCGTCGAGGACGGCGAAGGACGTGCCGGGGTCGACCTGCGTGCCGAAGCCCATGGTGCCGAGGACGATCCGGCGGTTCGTGTTGTCGGTGTTGTTCATGTCCGCCATGCTCGGCGTTGAAGTGCGCTTCAGGTCAAGCCCGTTGTTCGAAACCCTCAGGAGGCGTGGTGGCGGATCTCGCGGAATCGGTCGAGTCGGTGGAACAACTCGCCGTGGGCTGGCGGACCATGGTGCTCGACCGGGACCCCGGCGCGGACGTACGGGACCTGCCCGGGATCGCCGTGCGCTGGGCCGACTGCGGCTTCGCGTTCTGGAACTGCGTCACCCTGACCGACGCCGGCGCGGACGCGGCGCTCGCCGCCCGGCGCATGCGTGAGGCGGCCGGCATCATGCGGGCGAAGACGCGTCCCGGCTTCCTCTGGGTCTTCGAGGGGCTGCTCGACGCGGAGGCGGTCTCCTCTCTGGACGCGGCGGCCGAGCGCGCCGGTCTCGCGTACGCCTTCCCCGGGACGGGCATGGCGGGCGACCTGTTCCCGCTGCCCGAACCGGTCCACCCGGAGCTGGAGTTCGTCCGGGTCCGCGAGGACGACCAGCTGCTGGCGTACGCGGATCTGAACTCGCGCGCCTACGGCTTCCCCCTGGAAGCGGGCCGCGACGGGCTGGCGGGGTCCTCGCTGTGGAAGAGCGGGGTGCACGCGTATCTGGGGCTGCGGCAGGGTGTGCCGGTGACGTGTGCCGCGACGGTGGAGACGGCGGGCCGGCTCTTCGTCGTGCTGGTGGCCACCGATCCGGCGTGGGAGCGCCGGGGGTACGGCGAGGCGGTGACGCGCAAGGCGCTGTACGAGGGCGCCCGCGCGACCGGGCTGACCCGCGCCACCCTGCACGCGACGGCGGCGGGTGCTCCGGTGTACCCCCGGATCGGCTTCACCCCGAATTCGGCCATCCGCTTCTACGGGCTGCGGGAATGAGGTGCCCCGGGGCGCTGTCACAGAACCATGACACACGGGGTCACAACCCGGGGCCCGGGTGGCCTGTCCAACTGGGTGGGACGACGGGCTGATCCACCCGTCGCCGACGGGACGCGGCAACCGGCCGCGCGCCCACACGCCTTGGGGGGACAACCTTGAACACCACCGCCCGTACCCTGCGTTCGGCCTTCATCGCCTCGGCCGCGGGGCTCGTGCTGACCGTCACCGGCGCCGCCCTGGCGCCGGCCGCCCTGGCCGACACCGGCATGCCCGAGCTGACCGTGGCCACCGACGCGCCCGCGATGATCGGGGGCGGCGGCCTGCCCGTCGCCTTCACCACCACGGCCTCCAACACCGGTTCGAAGGACACGTCGTCGGCGCGCCTCATCTACCGCATCGACGGCGGCCCCGGTCTGCCCCAGAACCCCCTGAGCCTGGAGTACCGGCTCGACGGGACGACCTGGAAGGCCGTACCGCTGGAGGTCGTCGAGGGCTCCGTGTACGGCGGCGAGCTGCCCGAGCAGTTCCCGCTGGCCGCCGGGAAGTCGCGGACCGTGGAGCTGCGGCTCGGGCTTCCCATGGGCACCCCGCACAACGGCTCCACCAACGGGGGCACCGACCACCTCAAGCTGACGACGATGATCTCCTACGGTGCCGCGGGCGCCGCCAACGACACCGATGTGGACGACGTGGCGGTCAAGGGGCTGAGCACCCACCTGTCCGGCGTGCCCGCGACCGCCACGGCCGGCGGCCCCGCGGTCACCTTCGAGGCCACCGTCGACAACCCGACGCCGTCCGCGTACGAGAACGTCACGGATGTGCTGTTCACCAACCGGTACACCACCGTCCAGGTGCGGCGCTCGGGCATTTGGACGACGCTGAAGCCGATCACGTCGAACGCCGAGCCGGACGTGTACGGGTACTACGTGATCGGCAAGGACGCCTCCCTCGCGGCGCACGGCAGCGCCTCGGTCGAGATCCGCGTGACCTACCGCAAGGACGCTCCGCTGGGGAAGACCGAGGTCTCCCCGTGCGCGATCGTCAACGAGGGTTCGACCCCGTTCAGGGGCATCACCAGCTGCGGCGACGGAGCCACGATCACCGTGGAGAAGGCCGCGGCCGCCTCCGGGGCCCCGTCCCCCTCCGCCTCCGCCACGGCGTCGCCCTCCCCCGCCGCGACGGGCACCGGTACCGGCGCGGCGTCGTCCGGCATGACCGCGCAGCTCGCGGAGACCGGCGGCAGCGGCCTGTCGGCGACGGCGGTGGGCGCGGCGGGACTCGTCGCCGCCGGGGCGGGCGCCGTGGGCTTCACCGCGGTGCGCCGCCGGCGCGGCCGGGCCTGAGCCGCCGGGGGGGGGGGGGGGGGGGCGGGGGCGGGGGGGGGGGGGGGGGGGGGCGCGGCGGGGGGCGGGGGGGGGGGGGGGGGGGGGGGGGGGGGGGGGGGGGGGCGGGGGGGGGGGGGGGGGGCGGGCCGGGGGGGGGGGGGGGGGGCCCGGCACCCGTCCGGGTCACGCGGGGTCAGGAGGCGATGAACCGCGCTATCTGCCCGAGGACGACCGTGTCGGCCAGGTACCCGATGTGGGTCTGGCAGAGCACGTTGTTGTTCGTCGCGCCGCTCAGGCGGGTGCTGGTGTACGGGAGGATGATGCCGTCGCACGCCGAGTACCAGGTGGCGTACTCGGTGTCGCCGGGGGTCTCGTCACCGGAGCTGATCTGCGAGATGAACGACGAGCCCGGGTACATCTGCCGGCAGGTGGTGTAGATCAGGCAGGCCCCGGCGAACGTGGTGCCGTGGTTGGCGCCGGCGATGGACGCGAGGTGGCTGACGCTGGTGTGTCCGCCGAGCACCTTCAGGTAGTACTGGCTGACGAGACCGCCCATGGAGTGGTTGACGATCGCGACCTTGCTCGCCCCGGTCCGGGACTTCACGTTGTTGACGAAGGCGGCGAGGCCCTGGGCGTTGGTGATGTTGTCGCCGTAGGAGTCGTACTCGTACGCGAACAGGTTGGAGCTCGACCAGCCGTTGAGGCGGAAGACGCTCATGGCGGTGACCCAGTTGGAGGCGCTGCCGGTGTAGCCGTGCACGAAGACGACCGGGGTGCTGGTCGACAGCGGCTGCACCGCGGCCGTGCGGGCCGGGGCGGGCGTCTCGGCGGCACCGGCCGTGGACGCCGAGGAGAACAGGGAGAACGCGACCGTGACGGCCGCGAGGACGCCGAGGAGCCGGCGCGGTGAACGACGAGGCATGAGGCACTCCTGTGGGAAACGCGGGGATGTGGTTGCCTGCCCGCACAAGGTGCCGGGCACAAGGGGCCCGCGCCATCGGCTAATTCACCGGTGTCGGCCGCCGGCCGGTCCCGGTGCGGGACGCTCGCCGGCGGCGGGGTGCCTCGCCTGTGTCAGCCGCCGACGTGGAAGGTGTTCCCGCCGGGATCGCGGTGGGTGCCCGGTTCGACGCCGGGCCGGCTGACGAGGAGGCGCATCCGGTCCCGCCCGGCCCCCGGCGCGGCGGGTGGACCCATCACGAGCGAGACCGGGGCGGCGGGGGCCCGGCGCAGGCGCACGCACCGGTCGCGGTCCTCCTCCACGGGCCAGCCGGACCAGGTCGCCCAGAAGTCCCGCTGCACCGCGCGTTCCTCCTCGGTGACGTCGAGGCAGACCGCGACGATCCCGGAGCCGGCGCGCACGCCCGGGTGCCCGGGGCGCAGGAGACAGAACTCGTTGCCTTCCGGATCGGCCAGCACGTCCCACGGCACGTCGCCCTGGCCGATGTCGGCCCGGGTCGCTCCGAGTGCGAGCAGGCGCGCGGCCTCCGCCTCCCAGCGCGGTCCGCCGGCCAGGTCGAGGTGCAGGCGGTTCTTGTGCGCCGGCTTCGGCCGGTCGGCCTGCTCGCAGCGCAGTCGGAGCCCGCCGGTGCGCCCCCGGGTCGCGTCGGCCCAGAAGCGGGCCATGCCCCTCACGTCGCAGGCGTCGATCACGACACCGGTCAGCATTCCGTCCCCCAGTCCTGCGCGGCCTCGTCCGCCCAGTGTGCCGCCACCCCTGTCGTGGCGTGAACTCGGGTCCGCTGTCGGCCATATGGACACCGCGCCATGGGCGTGCTCTCATTCCCCTTGCACTTTTCCAACGATGCACAACGAGCGGTGCGGCGCGCACGTGCCTGCCGGTCGGTGTGAGAACGGAGCCGCATGTGAAACCTCCACCCGCGAGGCGGCGCAGAGGGCTGCGACGGTGGGCCGGCGCAGCCGCCGTCCTCGGGACCACCGCGGCCATGACGGTGACGGGCACGGCGGGTCCGGCGTCGGCCGGCGGTCCGCACGGCCACCGCATCCCGACGGTCACCTCGGGCGACGCCCGGTTCCAGGTCCTGTCGCCGACGCTGATCCGGACCGAGTACGCGGGAGACGGCGCGTTCACCGACGAGGCGACGTTCAACGCCATCGGCCGCGGCTCCTTCGCCCCGGCCGCGTACACCACGACGACGGCGGACGGCTGGCTCACCCTCAGGACGAGCGCCGTGACGCTGCGGTACAAGGTCGGTTCCGGGCCCTTCGACGCGGGCAACCTGTCGGTCCGGCTCAACGCCGGCGACTCCCCCGTGACCGCCACCCCCTGGCACCGCGTCACCTGCGCACCCGGCGCGCTCTGCGAGGCGGAGAACCTCCGGGCCGAGGGGGTCTCTCCGGCATCCGACCACGACGGCTACACCGGGTCCGGATTCGCCGCGGGCTTCGAGAGCACCGGCGCCTCCCTGTCCTCTGACATCGATGTCAAGGCGGCGGGCTCCTACCGGTTCGCCGTGCGGTACGCCAATGCGCGCGGCGGCGACGGCAAGAGCGAGCCGCGCACCCTCACCCTGTCGGTGGACGGCGGCGACGGGCAGCGGGTGACGCTGCCGCCGACGGCGGACTGGGACACCTGGGACACCGCGTTCGCCGATGTCCGGCTGGACGCCGGGCACCACACGCTCGGCCTGGCCCGGGGCGCCGAGGACTCCGGCAGTGTGAACGTGGACAGCGTCGCGCTGCTGGGCGAGGGCGAGGCCTTCCCGCCCGCGTCCCGCACGGCGGTCGCCGACTGCCGGTTCGGGGTGAGCTGCGAGGCGGAGGCCGGACGTGTCGTCGGCGCGACGGCCGCCGCCACCGATCACCAGGGCTTCGCCGGGACGGGCTTCGTCGCGGAGCTCAACCGGGGTTCCTCGCTGACCACGCGTGTGGTGGAGGTCCCCTCGGCCGGCACGTACACCCTGCGCGTCCGCTACGCCAACGGTCCGGGCGGCGACGGCCGGCACGAGACGCGCACCGCCACCGTGTCCGCGGGCGGCGCCACCGGCACCCTGTCGTTCCCCGCGACGGACGACTGGGACACGTGGTCGACGGCCACCCTGCCCGTCCGCCTCGACGCGGGCGCCAACGACGTCACGCTCGCCTGCCCGGACCCGGCAAGCTGCCATGTCAACGCGGACACCGTGTCCGTCGCCGCGACCGGCGAGCCGGCTCCGCAGCCGCACCTGGCACTCGGCGGATACCGGCGCGGTCTCGACGGCGTCACCGGTGAGGGCGCACCGCCCGTCACCACGCCCGGCCTCCTCAACCAGGACGGCTGGTACCTCCTGGACGACACCCCGTCCGCGCTCTACGACTCCGCGTCCCGGAAGGTGACCCAGCGCTCCGCGCACGGCGGCGCCCCGTACCAGGACGGCTACCTCTTCGGCTACGGGCACGACTACAAGCGGGGCCTCGGCGACCTGGCGACCCTCACCGGTCCGCCCGCGCTGCTGCCCTCCTGGGCGTACGGCGTCTGGTACTCGGAGTACATCGACCGCACGGACGCGGACTACCGGAACACGATCCTGCCGAAGTTCCGGTCGGAGGGCGTGCCGTTGGACGTGCTGGTGACGGACACCGACTACAAGGCGGTGCACCCGTGGAGCGGCTGGGAGATCGATCCGGCCAAGTTCCCCGATCCGAAGGGGTTCTTCGACTGGTCCGAGTCCCAGGGCCTGCACAACACCCTCAACGTGCACCCCAGCATCCTCTCCACCGACCCCCAGTTCGCCCAGGCGCAGAGGACCGCCAAGGGCAAGCTGAAGAAGGGGAGTTGCGGCGGTGGCGCGGGGCCGGACTGCTACGTCTTCGACTTCGGCGACCCCGATCAGTTGCAGGCGTACATGGATCTGCACCGGACCATGGACGAGCAGGGCAACGACTTCTGGTGGCTGGACTGGTGCTGCGACTCCTCGCAGTCGTCGATGCCGGGGGTGACCCCGGACGCGTGGATCAACCAGCAGTACGCGGACGCCACCGCCGGGCACCAGGAGCGCGGGTTCGTCCTGTCACGCGCCTTCGGTTCGCTCCAGGCGGCCGGGTACAGCGGCCAGCAGGCGGTGCCCACCGGCCCCTGGGCGGACAAGCGCACCACGGTCCACTTCTCCGGCGACACGTCGTCCACCTGGGGCACGCTGAAGTTCGAGGTGGGATACACCCCCGCCGAGTCGGCGGCGACCGGGATGGCCGCCATCACGCACGACATCGGCGGGCACAACGACACGACGGGCCTGAAGGGCTCGGAGACGTACACGGACGGCGGCGGCACGCACACCACGACGAAGCTGCCCGACGACCTCTACGCGCGCTGGGTCCAGTTCGGCACCTTCCAGCCCGTCGACCGGCTGCACAGCAACCACAGCGACCGGCTGCCCTGGCAGTACGGCCCCGAGGCGGCGGCCTCCGCGAAGAAGTTCCTCAACCTCCGCGAGAAGCTGCTGCCTTACACGTACACGCTCGCGGCGGAGGCCAACCGGACCGGTGTGCCGATCGTCCGGCCGATGTACCTGGAGTATCCGGAGGAGCGGCAGGCGTACGAGACGGCCGGCAGCGAGTACTTCTACGGTCCCGACCTGCTGGTCGCCCCGGTCACCACGCCCGGCGCGTCCGCGAGGACACCGGTGTGGTTCCCGCCGGGGCAGTGGACGGACTACTTCACCGGCAAGACGTACGAGGGCGGCACCACCCGGGAGGTCACGACGACGCTGGACACCATGCCGGTGTTCGTCAGGGCGGGCGGGATCGTCCCGAGCCGCACGCAGGACGTCGCCCACGACGGCGCGGCCGGCGCGGACGACCTCACGCTGACGATCACCCCGGGCGGTTCCGGTTCGTTCCGTCTCTACGAGGACGACGGGGGCGCCCCCGGCAGTGTGCGGAGCGCCACGACGGAGGTCTCCTACGAGGAGTCAGGCGGGCGCCACACGGTGTCGGTCGCTGGGGCGAAGGGGTCCTTCCCGGGCCTGCCGAAGAGCCGCGTGTGGACCCTGTCGGTCAGGGCCGACCACGCGCCGGAGGGGGTCACCGCGACCGGGACACACCTGTCCGCGCGGGCGTACGAGTGGGACGCCGCGTCGAAGACGCTGACCATCACCCTGCCAAAGCGCAACGTCCACGCTCCGGTGACCGTCACGTACTGGTGAGAGGGGCCCGCCCCCGGGGGGAGCCGGGGGCGGGCCGGTGGGCGGCGCGGATCAGCGGACTTCGAGGGCCCGCTGCTCCTTGAACGCGGCGCAGTTGGAGTTCTCCACGGACACGTACACATTGGCGATGTGGCCGCCCCAGCTGACGCAGTGGCCCTTGCCGTAGGCGTAGACCGGGCCGGCGTACGACGTGTAGCTGCCGTAGTCGTTCGCCGAGGCGTCGGTGTCGGGGACGTAGATGTACGCCGACATGTCCTTGGCGGCGCCGGGGGTGGACCGGATGGTCACCACGCAGTTCTTGCCGTTCGTCGCGTTGTACGTCAGGTAGACCGTGCCGAGGGAGCCCACGGCGGCCGAGTTGACGGTCTTGTACGAGCTCCCGCAGACCTTCTGCGGGGTGGTGTTGGGCGCGGCGGACGCGGTCGGGCCGAAGGCGGCCGTCGCGCCCAGCACGAGGCTGGTCAGGGCCCCGGCGGTGGCGAGAGTACGGATGTTTCGCATATTTCCCCCTTGTAGCTCCGGGAGTGGTTTTGCTCCCACTTGTTGGGACCTCCGAGGGGCGCGGATGGTTGTATACGGATTGCCGGGTACTTGCCGGTTGGTGATCTTTCACGCACCCGGCAGTGCTCCGGGGGCCGGGAGGAAGCCCGTGACCTGGAAATACGTCAGGTAGCGCGTCAGGACCTCGTCGGTGAGCGGCGGTTGACGCACGCCCGCCTCCGCCGCCGCCCGGGCCGTGCGGCCGGAGTCGAAGCGGCGGTGGTCCGCCTCGTCGTGACCGGCCGGCCCGTCGTCGCCGAGGAACAACTGTGCGGCGTTGTCCGGGTGTTCGGCCACGCAGGCCCGCCACTCCTCGGGCGTCACCGGGCGCAGTGCGTACCCGAGGCGGGCCGCCGCCTCGAAGACGCGGTCCAGGCCCGGCGCGTCCGGGTTGGTGTAGTGGTACGCCTCCGCCCCCGGCCCGCCGGAGGTGCTGAGGGCCGCGACGGCGGCGCTGACGTAGTCCACGGGAACCCAGTCGGTCGTCCCGTGCGCCAGATCGGGCACCGCTCCGGCCTGGAGGCACCCCTTGATGAGCTGCCAGAGCAGGTCCCGGTCCTGGCAGGCACCGGTGGCGGTGTCGCCGCTGATGCGGCCCGGGCGGTGGACGGTCACCGGGAGGCCGCGCTCGCGGGCGATGCCGACCAGTTGCTCGGCGACCCATTTGCTCTGCGCGTACCCGTCGGGCAGGCCGGCCGCCGGGCCGGTCGGGGACGACTCGGTGAGCGGCGCGGGGTCCGTCCCGCGCGACGGGGCGTACACCCCGGTGGTGGAGACGTAGTGCAGGCCGGGCGATCCGGAGTCCGCGAGGAGGCGGAGCAGCTCCTCGGTGCCGGCCACGTTGGGCGCGCGCAGATCACCGTACGGGGCGGCGAAGTTGACGCGGGCGCCGTTGTGCAGCACGGGGCCCAGGCGCCGGGCGAGGGCGGTCCTCTCGGCGGGGTCGAGGCCGAGGCCGGGGGCGGCGAGATCGCCGGGGACCGGGTGGATCAGGCCGGCGTACCGGGACTGCCACAGGCCGTAGTGCTCCAGGTTGGCGCGGAGCCGCTGGGCCGCGCTGTCGGGGCTCGCGGCCCGGACCAGGCAGTCGACGGGGCCGCCCGTGGCCTCGATGAGGTCGCGCAGGAGGAACGCGCCGAGGAAGCCGGAGGCCCCGGTGAGCAGGGGCCGCGCGGAGGGGCGGGCGGGCCGGCGGTCCCGGCGCCCGCCGGTGATGTCCGGCGCGAGCCGCACCTCGGCGGCGAAGTCCGGTGCGACCGCCTCCTGCCGCTCCTCCTCCCCCGGTCCCCGGCCGAGCAGGCGGTCGACGCCCTCGACGGTGGGCGTCGCGAAGAGGGCGCGCAGGGAGGGCCGCACCCCGCAGCGTTCCCCGATCCGGCGGGCCAGGGTCACGGCGAGCAGCGAGTGGCCGCCCAGCGCGAAGAAGTCGTCGGTGACGCCGACCTCCGGCACGCCGAGGGTCTGCGCGAACACCTCGCACAGGGCGCGTTCACGGGCGGTGCGCGGGGCCCGCCCGCCGGCCGGGGCCGCACTCTCCGGGGCGGGCAGCGCGCGCCGGTCGGTCTTGCCGTTGGGCGTCACGGGGAGGGCGTCGAGCCGGACGTGGGCGGCGGGCACCATGTGTTCGGGCAGGGTGGCGGCGAGGTGGGCGCGCAGTCCGGCCCAGCCGGGGGCGGGTTCGCCGGCGGCGGGCACGGTGTAGGCGACGAGGCGCCGGTCGCCGGGGCGGTCCTCGCGGACGGTGACGCAGGCGGCGGCGACCCCGGGGTGTGAGGTGAGCGCCGCCTCGATCTCGCCGAGCTCGATGCGGAAGCCGCGGAGCTTGACCTGGTCGTCCGCCCGGGAGACGTAGAGGAGGCGCCCGTCCGCCGTCCACCGCACCAGGTCCCCGGTGCGGTACATCCGGCCGCCCGCGCGGTCGAAGGGGTCGGCGACGAAGCGGGTGGCGGTGAGACCGGCCCGGCCGTGGTAACCGCGTGCGAGGCCCTCGCCGGCCACGTACAGCTCGCCCGTGACACCGGGCGGTACGGGCGTCAGCCGGTCGTCGAGGACGTACACGCGGGTGCCGTCGACGGGGGCGCCGATGGGGACGGTGCGGTCCGGGGCGAGGGGGCCTTCCGCGTGCTGGAAGGCGCTCATGGTGGCGCAGACGGTGGTCTCGGTCGGGCCGTAGGCGTTGACGAGGAAGCGGTCCCGGGCCCAGGCGTGCACGAGGGCGGGCGGGCACGCCTCTCCGGCGAGGACCATGGTGAGGCCGGTGGGCAGGGAGTCCGGGGGCATCACGGCGAGGGCGGCGGGCGGGATGGTGAGGTGGGTGACGCCCCGGTCGCGGACCAGGCCGGCGAGGGCCGGTCCCGGCAGCAGGGCGTCGCGGGTGTCGATCTCCAGGCAGGCGCCGGTGAGCAGCCCCATGCACAGCTCCCAGAACGCGGCGTCGAAGCTGACCGACGCCATGTGCAGCACCCGGCTGCCCGGTCCGACGCGCAGCCGCTCGCTCTGCGTCGCGGCCATCGCCCGCACGCCCCGGTGCGTGACGACCACGCCCTTGGGGCGGCCGGTGGAGCCCGAGGTGTAGATGACGTACGCCGGGTGGGCCGGGTCGATGCGCACGGGTTCCGTCGTCGCGCCGCTCGCGGCGAGGTCGTCGGTGTACAGGTGCGGCACCGGGTGGCCGGGCAGGCCGCGGTGGAGCTCCGGGGTGGTGAGGAGCAGGCGGGGGCACGCGTCGTCCAGCATGTAGGACAGGCGCTGGGCCGGGTAGTCCGGGTCCAGCGGCACATAGGCGGCGCCCGCCTTCAGGACGCCGAGCAGGGCCACGACGAGCTCGGACGTCCGGGGCAGGGCGACGGCCACCCGGTCCTCGGGGCCCACGCCCCGTTCGGTGAGGTGGCGTGCCAGCGCGTCGGCGCGGGCGTCGAGTTCGCCGTAGGTGAGGGTGGTGCGCGCGTCGCGGACGGCCGGGGCCGCCGGGGTGCGCCGGGCCCACTCCTCGAAGAGCGCGGGGACCGTCGTGGCGGGCAGGCCGTCGGCGGGCCCGGTGCCGAGGGCGGTGAGGCGGTCGTGCTCGGCGGCGGTCAGCAGGTCGTAGCTGTGCAGGGGGCGGTCGGGGTCGGCGGTGACGGCGCCCAGCAGCAGGACGAGCCGGTCGGCGAGGCTCTGGACGGTGGGCGCGTCGAAGAGTTCGGTGGCGTAGTCGACGGTGCCCCGCATGCCGTCGAGGGCGCCGGTGTCGTCGTAGGTCTCGGTGAGCGCGAACGACAGGTCGAACTTGCTGACTTCCGCCTCGGCGGGCACCCCGGTGACGGTGAGGCCGGGCAGGTCGATGGCGGCGGGGGCCTGGTTCTGGAGGACCAGCATGGTCTGGAAGAGCGGGTGGTGGCTCTGGGCGCGCGCCGGGTTGAGGAGTTCGACCAGCCGCTCGAAGGGCACGTCCTGGTGGGCGTAGGCGGCGAGGTCGAATTCCCGGACGCGGCCGAGGAGTTCGCGGAAGGTGGGGTCGCCGCTCAGATCGGTGCGCAGGACGAGGGTGTTGACGAAGAAGCCGACGAGACCGTTCGCCGCCTCGTCGGTGCGTCCGGCGACGGCCGTGCCCAGGGGGATGTCCTCGCCGCCGCCGTGCCGGGACAGGACGGTGGCCAGGGCGGCCTGGAGGACCATGAAGACGCTGGAGCCGCAGGTGCGGGCGAGCTCCGTGACCTGGCGGGCGGTGGCCCGGTCCACGGAGAAGCCGAGGGTGGCACCGGTGTGCCGGGAGGTGGCGGGGCGCGGCCGGTCCCAGGGCAGTTCGATCGCCTCGGGCAGCCCGTCCAGCGCGTGCCGCCAGTGGGAGAGCTGCCGGCGGACGAGGCTGTCGGGGTCCTTCTCGTCGCCGAGCAGGGCGCGCTGCCAGAGGGTGTGGTCCGCGTAGTCGACGGGCAGCGGTGCCCAGGCGGGTGCCTCGCCCCGGGCGCGGGCACGGTAGGCGAGGCCGAGGTCGTGGGCGAGGGGTGCGAGCGAGGTGCCGTCGGCCGCGATGTGGTGGACGACGAGCACCAGCACGTGGGCGTCGGGGGCCAGGCGGAGCAGGGTCGCGCGCAGGGGCAGGCTGTGCTCGATGTCGATGGGCTCGGCGGTGGCGGCGGCGACGCGGTGGCGCAGCTTCGCCTCCTCGACGCTCTCCATGGCGAACGGGATGACGACGTCGCCGGGTGCGGTGATGTGCTGGCACGGTCCGCCCTCGCCCTCCGGGAAGACGGTGCGCAGGGCGGTGTGCCGGGCGATGACGTCGGCCACGGCGGTGCACAGGGCGTCGGCGTCGAGCGGTCCGTCGACGCGCACGGCGAGCGGGATGTTGTACGTGGCGGAGGGCCCGTCGAGCCGGTGCAGGAACCACAGCCGCTGCTGGGCGTAGGACAGCGGGAGTTCGGCGGGGCGGGGCTGCGGGACCAGGGCGGGGCGGGTGCCGCCTGCCGCGCCCTCCAGGGCGCCGGCGAGCGCGGCGACGGTGGGGTGTTCGAACAGGGTGCGGATGTCGGTCTCGGTGTGCAGGGCGGTGCGGATGCGGCCGACGAGGCGGGTGGCGAGCAGGGAGTGGCCGCCCAGGGCGAAGAAGCTGTCGTCGGTGCCGACCCGGTCCACGCCGAGCACATCGGCGAACAGCCCGGCCAGGATCTCCTCCATGGCGCTGCGCGGTGCCCGCCCCGCAGCCGTGCGGGGTGCGGTGGGCGCGGGCAGGGCGGCCCGGTCGATCTTGCCGTTGGGGGTCAGGGGCAGGGCGTCCAGCGGCTGGATGACGGCCGGGACCATGTACGCGGGCAGCAGCCGGCCGACGTGGGCGGCGAGCAGTCCGGGGTCGGGTCTCTCGCCGGGCGCCGGGACGACGTAGGCGGTGAGGGTGCGGTCGCCGGGCAGGTCCTCGCGTACGAGGACGCAGGCGGCGCGCACCGCCGGGTGGTCGCGCAGGACCGTTTCGATCTCGGCGGGTTCGATGCGGTGGCCGCGCAGTTTGATCTGCTGGTCGGCCCGGGCGACGTAGCGCACGGTGCCGTCGGCGTCCTGGCGCACCAGGTCGCCGGTGCGGTACATGCGCGCCCCGTCGCCCGCGAAGGGGTCGGCGACGAATCGGGTCGCGGTGAGGGCCGCCCGGCCGAGGTAGCCGCGGGCGACGCCGGGGCCCGCGAGGTAGAGCTCGCCCTCGGCGCCGGGCGGTACGGGGCTCAGCGCGGCGTCCAGGACGTAGGCGCGCATGCCGTCGAGCGGGTGGCCGATGGGCGGGGCACCGGCGGGGGTGTGGCCGGGGCCGACGTGGTGGGCGGTGGCGAAGGTGGTGGTCTCGGTGGGGCCGTACACGTGCAGGACGGTCGTCGCGGGGTGGGCGGCGGCGACGCGCTGCATGACCCCGGGCGCGGCGGCCTCACCTCCGGCGGCGACCAGGCGCAGCTGCCCGAGGGAGCCGGGGTCGGTCTCGGCCAGCACGTTGAAGAGGGCCGTCGTGAGGAAGGCGGCCGTGACGCCGTGCCGGGTCACCAGCTCCCGCAGGGTGTCGGGCTGGAGCGGGCCCTCCGGGGCGACGACGACGCGTCCGCCGCGCAGCAGCGGGGTCCAGAGCTCGAAGGTCGAGGCGTCGAAGACGTACGCGGAGTGCAGCAGGACGGCGTCGGCGGCTCCGCCGTCCCAGCCTTGGTGGGCGGCCAGGGCCGCGATGTCGCCGTGGCTGACGCCGACGCCCTTGGGCAGTCCGGTGGACCCGGAGGTGAACATCACGTAGGCGAGCCGGTCGCCGCCCGGTGCGGCGGGGAGCGGGCCCGGGGCGGCGGGGCCGCCGGTGAGGACGCGGCCGGCCCGGTCGACGGTCAGGAGTGCGGTTTCGGGGCCGAGCCGGCGGACCCAGGGCAGCGTGGCGGTCGTCTCGTCCACGACGAGGACGCGCAGGGGGACGACTTCGGTGACCCGGTTGAGCCGTTCGGTGGGCCAGCGGGCGTCGAGCGGCACATAGGCCGCGCCCGCGCGCAGGGCGGCCAGCGAGGCGGTGACGGTGGCGGCCGAGCGGGCGACGAGGATGCCGACGCCGTCCTCGGCCCCGGTCCCGAGGCCGGTCAGGGCGGCGGCGAGCCGGTCCGCGAGACCGGTGAGCTGTGCGTACGTCAGCTGCTCGCCGGCGCCGCAGACGGCCACCGCGTCCGGGTGGCGGGCGGCCCGGCCGGCGACGGCCCGCGGGATGCTCAGGGCCGTGGTGCCGTCGGGCAGGGCGGCGCCCGTCCCCCGGGCGACGAGCCGGTCGCGTTCGCCGTCGAGCAGGAAGGGCGCGGTGTCGGCGCGCCGGCCGAGGTCCTGGGCCATGGCGGTCAGCAGCTGCCGCATGCGCGAGACGGTTTCGGCCACCTCCTGGCGGTCGAGCACGGCGGCCCGGTAGCCGAAGGTGATCCTCAGGGTGTCGCCGGGGGCGACGGTGAGGGTGAGCGGGTAGTGGGCGGCGTCGGTGCCGCTGAAGCCGGTGACGGCCAGGCCGGGCAGTCCCCGCTGGGCGGTGCGCAGGGCCTCGGCGTCCATCGGGTAGTTCTCGAAGACGACGAGGGTGTCGAAGAGTTCGTCCAGGCCGGTGGCGCCCCGGATGTCGCTGAGGCCCACGTGCTGGCTGCCGAGGAGCCGGCCCTGCTCGGCCTGGAGCCGGGTCAGGAACTCCGCCAGGGTCTCGCCGGTCGCGGGCCCGGTGCGCACGGGCACGGTGTTGATGAACAGGCCGATCATGGACTCGACGCCGGGGAGCTCCGGCGGACGCCCGGACACGGTGGTGCCGAACACCACGTCGGAGCGCCCGGTGAGGTGGCCGAGGAGCAGGCCCCAGGCGCCCTGGACCAGGGTGTTGAGGGTGAGCCGGTGGGCGCGGGCCGTCTCGCGCAGCCGGGCCGTCACGGCGGCGTCCAGGTCGAGGACGAGCGTCTCGGGCAGTTCGGCGGCGCCGTCCGGGCCGTCCCGCTCCGCGAGGAGGGTCGGTGCCTCGATGCCGGCGAGGGCGGCGGACCAGGTGTCGAGGGCGGCGGCGCGGTCCTGCTGGGAGAGCCAGACCAGATAGGCGCGGTACGGGGTGACGCGCGGCAGTGCGCTCTCGTCGCCGCCGGCCGCGTACAGCTCGAAGAGCTCCCGTACGAGCAGCGGCAGGGACCAGCCGTCGAACAGGATGTGATGGCTCGTCATGACCAGGCGGTGCCGGTCCGGAGCGGTGCGCACCAGGGTGAACCGCATCAGGGGCGGGGTCGCCAGGTCGAAGCGGCGGGTGCGGTCGGTGGTGAGGAAGGCGGTCAGGCGGTCCGGGACCGTGCCCGCGTCGTCGCCGGACAGGTCCAGCTCCTCCAGGGGGACGGGGACCTCGGCCGCCACCGCCTGCACGGGTTCGTCCAGGTCCTCGTGGAGGAAGCCGACGCGCAGATTGGCGTGGCGGCGGAGCAGGCCCGCGACGGCGGCGCGCAGGGTGGGGACGTGGACGGGGCCTTCGAGGTCGAAGACGAACTGCGCGGTGTAGACGTCCACGGCGTGCGAGTCGTACAGGGCGTGGAAGTACATCCCGGCCTGCAGCGGCGTCAGGGGGAGCACGTCCTCCAGCTGGAACCCGTTCACTTGCGTCCACCCCACTTGTTCTGCAGTCGGTCGATCTGGGCCTGGTTGAGCGAGACCAGGGGAAGGTCGGACGGCGTGTAGCCGCCGGCTCCGGGCTGTTCGGCGTGTTCCGCGACGGCGCGCAGGGCGCGGTTGAACGCCTCGGCGAGTGCGCCCACGTCCTCCTCCTTCAGCAGGTCGCTGGGCCAGGTCCAGCGGGCCACGAGGCGGGGACCTTCCGGCAGGTCCTCGGTGTGCGCGTTGATGTCGAGGACGTGGTGGACGGGCATGTCGGGGTCCTGGGCGCGGGGCCCGCCGGCGTCGGTCAGGACCTCCCAGTCGCCGGCCGCCGCCTGGCCGGGGGCCGCGTACCGTCCCAGGTAGTTGAAGCCGATCTGGGGCGCGGGGGCGGCCAGGCGGGGGGCGGTGGCGGGGTTGAGGTGGCGCAGCATGCCGTGGCCGACGCCGTGGTCGGGGACGGCGCGCAGCTGTTCCTTGACGCGCTTCACTGCGCGTTCAACGAGCGAGGGACCGAAGCGTGCCGGGTCGCGGACGTCCAGGGGGCCCGGGTCCAGCCGGACGGGGTAGAGGCTGGTGAACCAGCCGACCGTGCGGGACAGGTCGATGTGGTCGGCGATCTGTTCCCGGCCGTGGCTCTCCAGGTCGAGCAGCACGGCGGTGTCCGGGCGGCCCCGCCAGGTGTTGACGGCGAGGGCGAGCGCGGTGAGCAGGATGTCGTCGACTCCGGCGTGGAAGGCGCCGGGGACGGTGGTGAGGAGGGGCTTCGTCCAGGTGGCGGGCAGCTGGGTGGTGAGGGTGCGGGTGCCGTCCGCGGTGTCCAGGAAGGGGTCGAGCGGCCGGTAGCCGAGCTGGGGGTCCGGTGTCCTCAGCGCCTCCTCCCACAGGGGCAGTTCGCCGGTGCGGGCCGGTGTGCGGGCCTGTTCGGCGAGGAGCTGGGACCAGCGCCGGTAGGAGGTGGTGGCGGCGGGCAGCGCGGACGCGGTGCCGGTGGCCACCCGCCAGGCGTGCGCGAGGTCGTCGGCGAGGATGCGCCAGGAGACGGAGTCGACGCAGAGGTGGTGCACGACCAGGAGCAGCCGCCCGCGTGCTCCGGGTCCCGCGTCGCCCCAGACGGCCTCGAAGACCGCGCCGGCGGAGGGCCGCAGTCGTCGGCGGGCCCGTTCGCCCGCTTCGGTGAGCGCGGCCCGGGCGGCGGCGGTGTCGAGCCCGGCGATGTCGATACGGGTGAGCCGGCGCCGGGCCGTGACGGCGCCGGGCGGCAGCGTTTCGAGTACGGGCTCGCCCCCGGCGGTGCGGGAGACGCGCAGACGGAGCATGTCGTGGTGGTCGGCGAGGAGCTGGAGCGCGGCGGCCAGGGTGTCCTCGCGGGCACCGGCGGGGGTGCTCAGCACACCGGACTGGTTGTAGCCGTCGGTGGTGCCGGGGCGGTCCAGGAACCAGGCGGCGATGGGGGTCGGCTCCATCGTGCCGGTGCCGTGGCCGTCCGGTTCGCCGGCGGTGCCGTCCAGCGGTGCGGCGACGGCCGCGATGGCCTCGGGGGTGCGGTGGACGAAGACGTCCCTGGGGGTGACGGCGAGCCCGGCTTCCCGGACGCGGCTGACGAGCTGGATGGAGAGGATGCTGTCGCCGCCGAGCGCGAAGAAGTCGTCGTCGGTACGGACGGCGGGCGCGCGCAGGACGGAGGCGAACGCCTCGCACAGGACGCGTTCGGGCGCGGTGCGCGGCGCCCGGCCCGGCCGGGCGGTGTCCGGGCGCTCCGGTGCGGGGAGGGCCGCGCGGTCCGTCTTGCCGTTCGGCAGGAGCGGCAGCGCGTCCAGGGCCACGAAGGCGGCGGGCACCATGTACGGCGGCAGGCTCGTGGTGAGCCGGGCGCGCAGTTCGCCGTCGGTGAGGCGGGCGCCCGCGGTGTACGCGACGAGGCGCTGTTCGCCGGGGCGGTCCTCGCGGACGAGGGCGCAGGCGGCGGTGATGCCGTCGACCGCGGTGAGGGCGGCCTCGATCTCGCCGGGCTCGACGCGGAAGCCGTTGAGCTTGACCTGGTCGTCGGCGCGGGAGACGTAGTGGAGGAGCCCGTCGGCGTCCCGGCGGACCAGGTCGCCGGTGCGGTACATGCGGCTGCCGGCCGGGCCGGAGGGGTCGGCGACGAAGCGGGTGGCGGTGAGCCCGGGGCGGCCTAGGTAGCCGCGGGCGAGGCCGTCACCGGCGAGGTACAGCTCGCCGGTCACACCCGCCGGTACGGGCTGGAGCGCGGCGTCCAGGACGTGGGCGCGGGTGTTGTCGATCGGGCGGCCGAGCGGAACGCCCCCTTCTTCCGCCTGGGCGGTGACGTGGTGGGCGGTGGCGTCGATGGTGGTCTCGGTCGGGCCGTAGAGGTTGTGCACAGCGGTGGCCCAGGCCCGCCCGGCCCGGGCCGCCAGGGCGCGGGTCAGGGGCTCGCCGCCGCAGGCGACGGCCCGCAGTGCCGCCGGCGCCGCCTCGGGCCCCGTCTCGGTGAGCAGGAGCGCGAGGTGGGAGGGCACGAACTGGGCGAGGGTGACGCCCTCGTCGCGCATCCGGGCCAGCAGCCCGGCCGGGTCGTGGTTGAGCGCGGCCGGTACGGGGCAGGTGGCGCCGCCGTGCAGCAGGGGCAGCCAGGTCTCCCACACCGACGCGTCGAAGCTGGGCGAGGTCCGGGCGAGGACGCGGTCGTCGTCGGTGAGGCCGAAGTGGCCGGCCATCCAGGCCATGTGGTTGGTGAGCGCGGCGTGGGTGACGACGACGCCCTTGGGCCGGCCGGTGGAGCCGGAGGTGTAGATGACGTACGCGGCGTCGTCCGGGCCCGGGGCGGCGGCGGCCGGTGGCGCCCCGCGTCCGGCCGGCCAGGCGGCCCCGTCGCCGAGCGCGAGGCGGGGCACGGCCGTGAACCGGGCGGCGCGCGCCACGTCGTGGGCCAGGAACAGGGCCGGGCGGGCGTCCTCCAGCATGTGGGCGACGCGGGCCTCGGGGTAGTCCAGGTCGACGGGCAGGCAGGCGGCCCCGGCCTTGGCGACGGCCAGCATCGCGACGACCCGGTCGGCGGTGCCGTCGGCGGCGAGGGCGACGAGGTCCCCGCGGCCGACGCCCCGGTCGTGGAGGTGGTGGGCCAGGTCGTCGGATCGGGCGTCCAGCTCGGCGAAGGTGAGCCGCCGGGCACCGGCCCGGACCGCGGTCCGCCCGGGGGTCCGGGCCGCCTGGGCGCGGAACGCCTCGGGCGCGGTCCGGGCGTGGACCGGGCGGACGGGCCCCGCAGCGGCCCGGTCCAGCTCGGCGCGCTCGGCCGCGTCCAGGAACGCGGCGGTGCGGACCCGCCCGTCGGGGTCGGCGGCGAGCGAGGCGAGCAGGCGGGTCAGGCGTGCGGCCAGGGCGTGCGCGGTGGCGGGGTCGAACAGGTCGGTGGAGAACTCCAGATTCCCGTCGAGCCCGGACGGCCGGCCGGCCTCGTCGCGGGTCTCCGTGAAGGTGAAGGTGAGGTCGAACTTGCTGATGCCGGTCCGCACGGGCTGCTCGGTCACGGTGAGGCCGTCGAGGCCGAGCGCGGTGTCCGCCTGGTTCTGCAGGACGATCATGGTCTGGAAGAGCGGGTGGTGGTCCTGCGCCCGGTCCGGGGCGAGGGCGTCCACCAGGCGTTCGAACGGCAGGTCCTGGTGGGCGTAGGCGGCCAGGTCGAACGCCCGCACCCGGTCGAGGACTTCGGCGAAGGTGGGGTCGCCGCTCAGGTCGGTGCGCAGGACGAGGGTGTTGACGAAGAAGCCCACCAGGTCGTCCAGGGCCTCGTCGGTGCGTCCGGCGACGGGGGTGCCGAGCGGGATGTCCTCGCCCGCGCCGTGCCGGGAGAGCAGGACGGACAGGGCCGCCTGGAGCACCATGAAGAGGCTGCATCCCCGGGCGCGGGCCAGCTCGGCCAGCGCCCGGTGCGTGTCGGCGTCCACGGGGAAGGTGAAGGCGTCGCCCCGGTAGGTGAGGACGGCGGGGCGCGGCCGGTCCAGGGGGAGGTCGAGCAGGCCGGGGGCTCCGGCCAGGGCGGTGCGCCAGTGGTCCAGCTGCCGGGCGGCCCGGCTGCCGGCGTCGTCCTCGTCGCCGAGGAGGGCGCGCTGCCAGAGGGTGTAGTCGGCGTACTGGACGCGGAGTCCGGGCAGGCCGGGTGCCTCGCCCCGGCTGCGGTGGCGGTAGGCCTCGCCGAGGTCGCGGGCCAGCGGGGCGAGCGACCAGCCGTCGCCCGCGATGTGGTGGACCAGGAGGACCAGCACGTGGGACTCGGCGCCCAGGCCGAGCAGCCGGGCCCGCACCGGCAGGTCCGCGGTGACGTCGAAGGCGTGCGCCACCTCGGCGGCCAGCGCCTCGTCCAGGCCGTCCGGCGGCACGGGCCGGGGGGTCAGGTCCAGGTCGGCGTGGTCGGCGGCGAGGACGAGCTGACGCGGCACACCGCCCGTCTCGGGGAAGACGGTGCGCAGGCTCTCGTGCCGGTCCACGACGTCCGCGAGGGCGCGTTCCAGGGCCGGGGCGTCGAGCGGTCCTTCCAGGCGCAGCACCAGCGGCACGTTGTAGGTGGGGCTCGGTCCCTCGAACCGGTTGAGGAACCACATGCGCTGCTGCGCGAAGGACAGCGGCAGCGGGTCCGGCCGGTGCGGGGTGCGCACCAGTGGCGGGGCGGCGGCTGCGGCGCCGTCGAGGGCGGCGGCGAGCCCGGCCGGTGTGGGATGCTCGAAGACCGCCTTGACCTGGAGTTCCACGTCGAGCGCGGTCCGGATGCGGGCGACGAGCCGGGTGGCGAGCAGGGAGTGGCCGCCCAGGGCGAAGAAGTCGTCGTCGGCGCCCACGGCCGGGAGGCCGAGGACATCGGCGACGAGCCCGCAGACGATCTCCTCGCGCGCGGTGCGGGCGGCGCGCCCGCGGGGCGCGGCGTGCTGCCCGGGCGCGGGCAGGGCGCGCCGGTCCACCTTGCCGTTGACGGTCAGCGGCAGCGCGTCGATCAGGACGAACGCGGAGGGCACCATGTAGGCGGGCAGGGACCGGCCGACGGCTTCGGCGAGGTCGGCGGGGTCGGGGCGGACGGTCCCGGCGGGCACCACGTACGCGACGAGACGGCGGTCGCCCGGGACGTCCTCGCGTACGAGGGTGTAGGAGTCGGCGACGCCTTCGCAGCAGGCGAGGACGGACTCGATCTCGCCGGGTTCGATGCGGTAGCCGCGCAGTTTGACCTGGCTGTCGGCGCGGGAGACGTAGGCGATCTGCCCGTCCGGGGTCCACTTCACGAGGTCGCCGGTGCGGTACATGCGCCCGCCGTCCGGGTCGAAGGGGTCGGCGACGAACCGGGTGGCGGTCAGGGCGGGCAGGCCGGTGTAGCCCCGGGCGACGCCGCGCCCGGCGAGATACAGCTCGCCCGTGACCCCCGCCGGGACCGGGCCCAGCGAGCCGTCGAGCACGTGGAGCCGCATGCCGTCCAGGGGCCGGCCGATGGGCGGTGGGCCCGCCGGCAGGTCGGCGGCCACGTCGTAGCGGGTGGCGAAGGTGGTCGTCTCGGTGGGGCCGTACACGTGCAGGACGCGGACACCGGGTGCGGCGCCGGCGACCCGCTGCATGGCGTCGGGCGAGGCGAGTTCGCCGCCCGCGCAGACGAGGCGGAGTCCGGCGAAGGCGCCGGGGTCGGTGTCCGCGATCACGTTGAGCAGAGCGGTCGTCAGGAAGACCGCGGTGACGCCGTGTTCGCGTACGGCCGCGCGGAGCGTCCCGGGCTCCAGGACGCCTTCCGGCGCGACGACGACCGTGCCGCCGCGCAGGAGCGGCGCCCACATCTCGAAGGTGGACGCGTCGAAGACGTACGCCGAGTGCATCAGGACCGCGTCGGCCGCGCCGCCGTTCCAGGCGGAGTCCTCGGCCAGCGCCGCCACGTCGGCGTGGCTGACTCCGACGCCCTTGGGCAGGCCGGTCGAACCGGAGGTGAACATGACGTACGCGAGCGAGTCCGGGCCCGGTACGGCGACGGCCCGGCCCGGTGCCGCGGGCGCGCCGCGCAGGATGCGGCCGGCGCGGTCCACGACGAGGACCGGGATGCGGCGGGCGGTCTCGGTCACCCAGGGGGTCCCGGCCGCCGGTTCGTCCACGACGAGGACCCGGACGTCCGCGACTTCGGCGACCTGGTCGAGCCGTTCCCGGGGCCAGCGCGCGTCCATCGGGACGTACGCGGCGGCGGCGCGCACCGCGCCGAGGGAGGCGGAGACGACGGCCGGCGACCGGGAGAGCAGCACGCCGACGCCGGTCTCCGGGCCCGCTCCGAGGCCGGCGAGGGCTCGGGCGAGGTCCGCGGTGAGGGTGTCGAGCGCGGTGTACGTGAGGGGGGCGCCGTCACCGCGCACGGCCACGGCGTCCGGGGTGCGCCGGGCCTGTGCGGTGAAGAGCGCGGGCAGGGTGGTCTCCGGTGCGGGAGCGGGCAGTTCGCGGCCGGTGCCCCAGTGGGCGGTGCGGGTGTGCTCGTCCGGCGTCAGCAGGTCGTAGTCCGCGAGGGGCCGGCCGGGGTCGGCGGCCACCTGGTGCAGGAGCAGCAGCAGGCGCTCCGCCAGGGCCTCGGCGGTGACGCGGTCGAAGAGGGCGGTGGCGTACTCGATCCCGGCGGTGAGTCCGCCCCCGTCCCGCTCCTCACCGAAGGCGAACGTGAGGTCGAACTTGCTGAGGCCGTTGTGGACGAGCCGGTCCTCGACGACGAGCCCCGGCAGCTCGGGGCGTACGGCGTCCTGGTTCTGCAGGACGAGCATGGTCTGGAACAGGGGGTGGTGGTTGCGCGCCCGGGCCGGGTTGACGCTCTCGACCAGCCGCTCGAACGGCACGTCCTGGTTGGCGTATGCGCCGAGGTCGAACTCCCGCACGCGTGCCAGGAGTTCGCTGAAGGTGGGGGCGCCGGACAGGTCCGTGCGCAGGACGAGGGTGTTGACGAAGAACCCGACCAGGTCCTCCAGCGCCTCGTCGGTGCGGCCGGCGACGGGCGTACCGAGCGGGATGTCGTCGCCCGCGCCGTGCCGGTGCAGCAGCGTGGCCACGGCCGCCTGGAGCACCATGAACAGGGTGGCGCCCGATTCCCGTGCCAGGCGCAGGAGTTCGGCGTGGAGTGCGGCCGGTACGTCGAAGGGGTGCACGGCCCCCGAGGGGTCGGTGCCGGCCGGGCGCGGGCGGTCCAGCGGCAGGTCGATGAGCCCGGGCAGGCCGGCGAGCGCGGCGTGCCAGTGGTCCAGCTGCTCGCGCAGCACACTGCCGGGGGTGTCCGGGTCGCCGAGGACGGTGTGCTGCCACAGGGTGTAGTCCGCGTACTGGAGCCCTCCGCGGAGCTCGGGCTCCCGTCCGGCGAGGCGGGCCCGGTAGGCGTCGCCCAGGTGGCGGGCGAGCGGGGCGAGGGACCAGCCGTCGCCCGCGATGTGGTGCAGGACCAGCACCAGGACGTGGTGGCCGGGCGCGGTGCGCAGCAGCCTGGCCCGCAGCGGCGGATCGCCGGCCACGTCGAACGGCTCGCCCACGGCATCCGCGACGGCCGCCTCTAGCCGGGCCGGGGCGGTGCTCTCGACGGGCAGCGGGGGAACGACGGCATCGGCGGGCAGCACCGACTGCTGTGGCACGCCGTCCCGTTCGGGGAAGACGGTGCGCAGCGCCTCGTGCCGCTCCACGACGTCCCGCAGGGCGGCGCGCAGGGCGTCGGTGTCCAGCGGCCCGTCGATGGCGAGCACCAGCGGGATGTTGTACGAGGAGCTGGGCCCGTCGAGCCGGTTCAGGAACCAGAGCCGCTGCTGCGCGTACGACAGGGGCAGCGGGTCGGGCCGCTCGGCCACGGGCAGGACCGGCGGGCGGGAGCGCCTTTCGGTGTCCAGGGCCCGGGCGAGCCCGGCGACGGTGGGGTGCTCGAACAGCGTGCGTACGGCGAGGTCGGCACCGAGGACCGTGCGGACCCGGCTGACGACGCGCATCGCGAGGAGCGAGTGCCCGCCCAGGTCGAAGAAGCTGTCGTGCGGGCCGACGCCGGGGCGGCCCAGCACATCGGCGAAGATCCCGGCGAGCAGTTCCTCGCTCGGGCCGAGCGCGCCGGTGCCCCCGGTGGTGTGCGCGGCCTCGTCGTCCGGCCGGGGCAGGGCGCGCCGGTCCGTCTTGCCGTTGGGCAGGAGCGGCAGGTCGTCCAGGACGACGACCGCGGCCGGGACCATGTAGTGCGGAAGCGCCTGTGCGAGGGCGTCGCGCAGGGCGGCCGGGCGGGGCCCCGGGTCCCTGGTGACGGCGTAGGCGACGAGCCGGCGCTCCCCCGGCACGTCCTCCCGGATCACCGCGCAGGCGGCGGTGACCCCGGGGTCGGTGAGCAGGGCGGCCTCGATCTCGCCGGGTTCGATGCGGAAGCCCCGGAGCTTGATCTGGTCGTCGGCGCGGGAGACGTAGTCGAGCGTCCCGGCCGCGTTCCACCGGACCAAGTCGCCGGTCCGGTACATGCGGGCGCCGGTGCCGTCGAAGGGGTCGGCGACGAAGCGGGCGGCGGTGAGGCCGGGCCGGTCCAGGTAGCCGCGGGCGAGGTTGGGTCCCGAGAGGTGGAGCTCGCCGGTGACCCCGGGCGGGACGGGCCGCAGCCGGTGGTCCAGGACGTAGGCGCGCATGGTGTCGACGGGCCGGCCGATCGGCACGGTCTCGTACGGGGTGTCCGGCGTGGCGGGGACCAGGTGGGCGGTCGCGTCGATGGTGGCCTCGGTCGGGCCGTACAGGTTGTGCACCTGCGTCCGCCACCGCGCGGCCGTCTCCTCGGCGAGGGCGCGCGGCAGGGGTTCCCCGCCGCACAGGACGGCCCGCAGGCCGGGCAGGGGCGCGGCGTCGGCCGCCTCGGACAGGACGAGGGCGAGGTGGGAGGGCACGAACTGGGCGATGGTGACGCCGAACCGGCTCATCCAGGACACCAGCGTGTCGGGCTCGGTGTTGGCTCCGGGCGGCAGCACGCACACCTCGGCGCCGTACATCAGGGGCAGCCACACCTCCCACACGGAGGCGTCGAAGCTGGTGGACGTCCGTGCGAGGACCCGGTCCCGCGCGGTGACCGCCAGGTGATCCGCCATCCAGGCCATGTGGTTGGCCAGGGCGCCGTGGGTGACGACCACGCCCTTGGGGCGGCCGGTCGACCCGGAGGTGTAGGTGATGTATGCCGGGTCCTCCGGGTGAGGTGTGCACGGGACCCGGGCGGCGGGGTCCGCGGGAGGCTGGAGCGGGGCCTCGAGGGCGAGCCGCGGGATGTCGCCGGTGGGCAGATCCTGAGTGGTGAGGACCAGGACGGGCCGGGCGTCGTCCAGCATGTGGCGGATGCGGGCGTGCGGGTAGGCCGGGTCGACCGGCAGGTACGCGGCGCCGGACCGCAGCACGGCCAGCATCGCGACGACGGTGTGCGCGGAGGGCGGCGCGGCGACGGCGACCCTGGTCTCCCGGCCCGCACCGCGTTCGCGCAGCGCGCGGGCGAGCGCGTCGGCCCGGGCGTCGAGCTCGGCGTAGGTGAGGTGGGTGTGCGCGTCGCGCACGGCGACGGCTTCGGGCGTACGCAGGGCCTGTTCCCGGACCGCTTCGGGGGCGGTGAGCACCGGCAGGGGCCGGGGGGCGCCCTGTCCTCGGGCCAGGAGGCCGTCCCGCTCGGCGGGGGTGAGGGGGTCCAGGTCGCCGATGGGGCGGCCGGGGTCGGTGACGGCCAGGGTGAGGACGCGGGCGAAGCGGTCGCAGAGGGCGCGGGCGGTGGTGGCGTCGAAGAGGTCGGTGGCGTATTCCAGGTAGCCGCCGATGCCCCCGGCGGCCTCCTCGGTCTGCGCGGGCGCGGCGGTTTCGGTCAGGGAGAACGTGAGGTCGAACTTGCTGCCCCCGTGGTGCCGGGACCGGTCGCGGACGGTGATGCCGGGCAGTTCCGGTTCGGCCCGGTCCTGGTTCTGGAGGACCAGCATCGTCTGGAAGAGGGGGTGGTGGTCGCCGGACCGCTCCGGGTTGACGGCCTCCACGATCCGTTCGAAGGGCAGGTCGCTGTGGCCGAAGGCGGCGATGTCCGACTGCTTGACCCGGTCGAGGAGTTCGCGGAACGTCGGCTCGCCGGAGAGGTCGGTCCGCAGGACGACGGTGTTGACGAAGAAGCCCACCAGATCGTCCAGCACCTCGTCGGTGCGCCCGGCCACCGCCGTGCCCAGCGGGATGTCGCTGCCGGCGCCGTGGGCGCCGAGCGTCACGGCGAGGGCCGCCTGGAGCACCATGAACGGCGTGCACCCCGCCGTGCGGGCGAGCCGGACGAGCGCGGCGTGCGCCGGGGCGGGCAGGTCGAAGGGGACGGACGCGCCCCGGTGGCTGGGCACGGCGGGGCGCGGCCGGTCGAGGGGCAGCGCGAGCAGGCCGGGTGCGCCGCGCAGCGCCTCCTGCCAGAAGGCGGTCTGGCGGGCGGCGAGGCTGTCCGGATCGCCGTCGTCGCCGAGCAGCCGGTGCTGCCAGAGGGTGTAGTCGGCGTACTGCACGCGCAGCGGCGCCCAGTCGGGGGTGCCGGTGCCCCGCGTCCGGGCCAGGTAGGCGGCGGAGAGGTCGCGGCAGAGCGGGGCGAGGGACCAGCCGTCGGCGACGATGTGGTGCAGGACGAGGACCAGGACGTGCCGGGCGGGCCCGTGCCGGAGCAGGTGGGCGCGGACGGCGGGGTCCCGGCCCAGGTCGAAGGGGGCGGTGCTCAGCCGGCGTACCGTCTCCGTCTCCCAGGCGTCCGCGTCCCGGTCCGCCGGAGGCCGTTCGACGGTGAGGGGGAGGAGCGACGCGGCGGCGTCGGCTTCGATGATCCGCTGCCGGGCGACGCCGTCGTGCTCGGCGAAGACGGTGCGCAGGCTCTCGTGCCGGACGGCCACGTCGGCCAGGGCGCCGCGCAGCGCCTCGGTGTCCAGGGGGCCGTCGAGTTCGAGGACGAGCGGGACGTTGTAGGAGTCGCCGGGGGCCTCGGACCGGTTGAGGAACCAGAGGCGCTGCTGGGCGAAGGACAGCGGCAGCACCTCGGGCCGGGGCTGCGCCGCGAGGACGGGCCGGGCGGCCCCCGCCGCGTCGAGGGCGGCGGCCAGGGAGGCCACCGTGGGGTGCTCGAAGAGCGTGGCGAGGGGGAGTTCGACGCCGAGGGCGGCCCTGACCCGGCCGGTGAGGCGGGTGGCGAGCAGCGAGTGACCGCCGAGGGCGAAGAAGCTGTCGTCCGCCCCGACGGCGCTCACGCCCAGGACGTCGGCGAACAGCCCGGCGAGCACTTCCTCGTACGCGGTGCGCGGCGCGCGGCCGGTGCCGGTGGTGGTCCGGGGCGCGGGCAGGGCGCGGCGGTCGACCTTGCCGTTGGGGTTGAGGGGCAGGGCGTCGAGGACGACGAAGGCGGACGGCACCATGTACGCGGGCAGTGTGCGCGCGACGCGACGGGCCAGCGCGGCGGTGTCCGTGCGGGCTCCGGGCGCGGGCACGACGTAGCCGACGAGCCTGCGGTCGCCGGGGGTGTCCTCTCGGACGACGACACAGGCGCCGCGTACGTCGGGGTCGGCGAGCAGGGCGTGCTCGGTCTCGGCCGGTTCGATGCGGAAGCCGCGCAGTTTGACCTGGCCGTCGGCGCGCCCGACGTACTCGATGTCGCCGGCCGCGGTCCAGCGCACGAGGTCGCCGGTGCGGTACATCCGGCTGCCGGGCGCTCCGTACGGGTCGGCGACGAAGCGGGCGGCGGTGAGCGCGGCGCGGCCCTGGTAGCCGCGGGCGACGCCGTGCCCGCTCACGTACAGCTCCCCCACCACGCCGGGCGGCACCAGGTCCAGGGTGCCGTCGAGGACGTACAGGCCCATGCCGTCCAGTGGGCGGCCGATGGGCGGCACACCGGTGGTGGCGGCGGTGACGGGGTGGCGGGTGGCGAAGGTGGTGGTCTCGGTGGGGCCGTACACGTGCAGGACGAGCGTGCCGGGCGAGGCGGCGGCCACCCGCTGCATGAGGCCGGGGGTGGCGGCCTCCCCGCCGGCGGCGACCGTGCGCAGCCCGGCGAAGACCGCAGGGTCCGATTCGGCCATCGCGTTGAACAGGGCCGTGGTGAGGAACAGCGCGGTGGCGCCGTGCCGTTCCACCGCCTCGCGGACGGCGCGCGCCTCCAGGACGCCACCGGGGGCGACGACCACCCGGCCGCCGTTGAGGAGCGGCACCCAGATCTCGAAGGTGGAGGCGTCGAAGACGTACGCGGAGTGCATGATGACCGCGTCGGACACCCCGCCGGTCCAGGCGCTGTCGGCGGCGAGCGCCAGGACGTCGGCGTGGGTGACTCCGACGCCCTTGGGCAGTCCGGTGGAGCCGGAGGTGAACATGGTGTAGGCGAGCCGGTCGGGTCTGCTGACCCGGGGCAGCGGTCCGGGCCGTTCCGGCGCACCGCGCAGGAGCCCGCCGCGCGTGTCCACGACGAGGAGCGGCAGTTGGGCGGCGGCCTCCCGGACCCAGGGTTCGCGGGCGGTCCTCTCGTCGGCGATCAGGGCGCGGACGCGGGAGGCCTCGGCGACGCGGCCGAGCCGTTCGGCGGGCCAGGCCGCGTCCATCGGGACGTAGGCGGCGCCCGCCGCGACGGTCGCGAGGGTGGCGGCCGGCACGGCGGCCGAGCGCCCCAGGAGCACCCCGACGCCGTCCTCGGCGCCGATGCCCCAGCCGGTCAGCGCGCCGGCGAGCTCGTCGGCCGCCTGGTCCAGTCGCCGGTACGAGAGGGTGTGCGCCCCGTCCACGACGGCCGGGGCGTCCGGGGTCCGGCGCGCCTGGTCCCGGAACGCCTCCGGGAGGGTCCGCGCGACGGTGTTCCCGGGCAGGGCGGTGCCGAGCCCCTGGGCGCGCAGGGCGGGGGCGGTGGTTTCGTCCACGAGTGGCAGGTCGCCGAGGCGCAGACCGGGGCCGGCGGCGGCCAGGGCGGAGACGAAGGACACGACGGCCTGCTCGTGCAGGCGCACGTCCTCGGGGTGGTAGAGGTCGGGCCTGGCGTCGAATCCGATCAACGGCCCCTTGCCCTCGGCCCGTTCGGAGACGAAGAGCGAAACGTCGTCCACCTGGCCGACCGACAGCACCCGGGAGGGCGCGGGGATTCCGGCGAAGTCCCGGTCGTAGTCGTAGCCCATGATGTTGACGACGATGCCGGTCAGGCGGGCCGCGTCGTCGCCCGTGTTGTTCAGCTCGCGGGCGAGCTCTTCGCGCGAGAAGCGGCGGTGGCGCAGGGCGCCGCGCATCTCGGCCGCGGCCTCGCGGACGAGGCCGCCGACGGACATGGTGTCGGTGAGCGTCAGGCGCAGCGGCAGGATGTTGGCGGTCATGCCGACGATGTGCCGCAGCCCGCCGTGCCGGCCGTTGGAGGCGAGGCCCACGGTGACCTCGTGGGTGCCGGTGACCCGGGCGGTGTACGCGGCGACCGCGGCGACGAGGACGGCGCTCCACGTGGTGCGGTGGGCGGCGGCGAGCCGGCGCAGGTCCTCGAAGACTTCGGCGGACAGCGACTCGCCGTTGTGCAGCCGGATGGCGGAGGCGGTCGGTGCGCCGGGGCCGGCCGGTGCGGGGAGGTCGGTGCGGCGGCGGATGAGCGTTCTGCCGCTGTGCGTGGTGTCGTCCTCGGTGGCGTCGGGGGCCGGGTCGGCGAATCTGGCGGTCCAGTAGGCGCGGTCGGCTTCGTAGCGGCCGGATGCCCGGTGGGCCGCCTCGTCGGCGACGAGTTCGCGCAGGGGTGCGGCGGGCAGCGTGACCTCGGCCAGGTCCTCGCCCCGCACCGCGCGGCCGTAGAGATCGGCCACGGTGCGGGTGAAGACGGCGCCGCCCAGGCCGTCGACGGCTATGTGATGGAAGCGGACGTACCAGTAGGACAGCCCGTCACCGGCGCGGAGCAGGGCGAAGTGGTGGCGGGGGCGGCGCAGGGTGTCGGGTGTGGCCATGTCCGCCGCCAGGTAGCGCTCGACCTCGGCGGCGGGGTCGTCGGCCCCGGACACGTCCACGATCCGCAGCCGGCGGGCGCCGGGTTCGCGGACGACGCGCTGGAGGAGGACGTCGCCCTCCGTGACGAACTCGAGGTTGAGGCTGTCGCACAGCTCGCAGGCCCGGTCGACGGCGGCGGCGAATAGCGCCTCGTCCAGGTGGCCCCGGATCTCGAAGCATTCACCGATGTTGTATTTCGGGCTGTCGGGGTCGACGAGTTGCCCGTACCAGACGCCCTGCTGGGCTGCGGTCGTACCGAAGAACTCTTCGGGAGCGGATTGCGGGGGCACGGAGCCGTTTTCGCGCATGCCGGGACACACCTTCGGGGAGATTTTTCGGGGGGACGAAGAGGGCAGGACGAAGCCGGACGTGCCGGTGTGCCGTCCATGGCCGACAACGGACGGGTAAAAGCGAGGAGAATGCCATCGCTCCCATGCCGTCGAGCACCACGGGAGCGGCTTCCCGCCGAGAAAGCCGGGACGGCCTCGGTTCTCTCCGCTTATCGGGGACAGGCCGATGCGCAGTCCATCAATGAGGAGATAAAGCCGCGCGGCAGCGGCATGAACATTTCTCGCCGGAACGTGACCGATCACCACTACGCACTGATCGATTTTGTCCGGACGGGAACGACACCGACCGGATGGGGCGAGAGCGCGAGCCTGCGGACCGGGCCGGACCGGCCGGCCGGCAGGCTCGCGCGCCGCCTACCCGGCGTCCGCCTCCATCGCCCGCACCAGTCCGGCGGGCCGCATGTCCGTCCACGCGGCCTCGATGGCGTCGAGACACTCCTGTCGCGAACCCTCCGGGCCGCCGACGCTCCAGCCGCCCGGAACGTCGATGTGCGCCGGCCACAGCGAATACTGACCCTCGCCGTTCACCAGCGTCACGAACCGACCCGACTCGTCGTCGAAAGGATTGGCCACGACCGTCCCCCCACTTGTTTTCCCACATGCCATCGCATGTTCTTCAGATATATGCAGGCTCGTCGCGCGGATTCACCGTTCCCCCACCACCGGACCGCCCACCCCTACCGCGCAAGCCCGGCCGCGCGGGGCGGAGATACGTTACGCCTCGGGATACCGGCGTGACGCCGATGGCCGGCCGGTCATCCGGCTTCGCCCGTTCACGCCAATCACCATAGAGGACCACCGACAGCTCAAGAGACGAATTCGGACCATTACTTATCCGCCCGCAGGGCCGCGACGTGCGCGAAGGCCGGCCGGAGACATATGCCACGCCCGCTCCCCCGGGAATTTTCAGCCACCCGATGTCCTGATTGTGCGCATTTCACTAAATACGACCCGCGCACTTCCGGATAACCGCCGGCGTACACCCCCTCACCCACGGGCACGCGCCGAACATTCCGCGCTCCCGTGCGCCGGGTGCGCGCCCCATTCGAAATCAATGGCCATTCCCGTCACTCCGCGTTATTGTCCGGCCCCGGTGCGGGCGGCCACCCGCCGGCGGCGGCCGGCGGCTGATGCGGTACGAATGCCGGGTGACCGAAGAGACCCCGCCCGCGACCGTGCGCGTGTTCATCGCCCTGGCTCCGCCCGACCCGGCGAAGGACGAGCTGGCCCGGGAGCTGGGCCCCGTCTACCGCACCCACCCGCAGGTGCGGTGGAACCGGGTGGAGGACTGGCACATCACCCTGGCCTTCCTCGGCGCGCTCCCGGCGGACACCGTGCCGCTGCTGCGTCCGCCGCTCGCCGCTCTCGCCGCCTCCCACCCCGCTCCCCGCCTGGCGCTGCACGGCGGCGGCACGTTCGACGAGCGGGTGGCGTGGAGCGGGATCGCCGGCGACCTCGACGGACTGCACCGGCTCGCGGACGGCGTCCGGGCCGTGGTCCGTGACCGCGGGATCGCCCTGGAGGACCGGCCGCTGCGCCCCCATCTGACCCTCGCCCGGGTGCGCCGGGGCGACCACACCTCGGCCGGGGAGATCGCCGCGCGGCTCACGCGCTTCCGGGGCCGCCCGTGGCCCGCCGAGCGTCTGCATCTGGTCGGCGGCAACGCGGGAGACGGCCCCGGGCACATCCGCTACCGCGACATCGAGGCGTGGCCGCTCGGCACGGCGTCCGGTGCCGCCGGGGCCCCCGCACATCCCTGAGGCGGGCTCGGCCGGCCGTTACGCCAGCCTGACCGGAGTGGGGCGCGGCTCCGTGTGTTGGTGAGGTTCGGGGGTACCCCTGTGGAACGGTGAGCTGACTTCGGCTCGCACCACACAGCGGAGAGGGTTGCACTGATGGGACACGGCGGAAACGTGATCGCGGAGCTCACCACGGACCACCGCGAGGTCGACGAACTGTTCGCGAAGATCGAGGCCCAGCCGGTCGGTGACGAGCGGCGCAGGAAGCTCGCGGACGAGCTGACCATCGAGCTGGTCCGGCACTCCGTGGCGGAGGAGATGCACCTCTACCCGGCGGTGCGGCGGTTCGTGGACGACGGCGACGACATGGCCGACAAGGAGCTGGAGGACCACGCGAAGGTGGAGCAGCACCTCAAGGAGCTGGAGGGGCTGCCGGCGGACGACCCGCAGTTCGACCACCTGGTGGCGAAGCTGAAGCTCGAGGTGAGCGAGCACGTGCGCGACGAGGAGAACCGGCTGTTCCCGCTGCTGGCGGCGGCGTGCTCCCCCGAGGCCCTGGACGAGCTGGGCGAGAAGGTGCGCACCGCGAAGAAGACCGCTCCGACGCGTCCGCACCCCTCCGCGCCCGACAGCCCCGCGGGGCTCAAGGTGCTCGGCCCGGGCGCCGGCCTGGTCGACCGGGCCCGCGACCTGCTGAGCGGGCGCGGCAGGGGCTGAAGCACCTCGGCGCCGCCGGGGACGTCAGCAGGCGCGGGCCGGGCCGAGGCGCAGGCGGTCGAGCAGGCCCGCGTGGTGGAGGCGGGCTATCGGCTCCAGCAGATCGGGGTGGCGCAGCAGCGCGGTGGCGGCCAGATCGTGCCCGCCGGGCTCGGTCAGGCGGCGGAACTCGGCGGGTCCGGTCATCCCGTGTTCGGTCGCGTCGAGCGCCTTCACCGCTTCCCTCGCCGCTTCGGGCGCGGTGAGCAGATGGGCGGCCCAGCTGGCGACGACCTCGTCCACCCAGCTGCGCCAGGCCGCCTCCGCCGGACCATCCGCCGGCTGCCCGTGGCCGCCGGTGACCTCGTCCAGGCGGGCTGATCCGCCGGGGCCGGTCAGGACCACGAGGGCGGCGTCCAGGTCGGTCGGGTAGCGGAGCCAGGCGGCGACCGTGACGGCCTGGCGGGCCTGCGCCTCGGCGAGAGCGGCGGTGAGCGGGCCCCCGCCGGCCGGGAACGCGCGCGTCAGCCACTGGGTGGTGGCGGCGATGAGCGGGGCAAGGTCTGCGGGCATCGGGGCGTCCCCTCGGGTCTGGATCGCCGTGCAGCGTACTGCGCCCGTCCCCGGCCGCCGTATGACGCGGAGCACCTTCCGGCCGTGGTGTACGTCATGACCGGCGAGACGCCCCGGCCCTGAACGATTGGAGAGCACACGATGAACCACCCCCGCCCACTTCCGGGGCTGGACGAGTCCTTCTGGATGGACAGCACCGAAGCGCCCGAGTACCCGCCCCTGGCGTCGGACACCGATGCGGACGTCGTCGTGATCGGCGGCGGCATCGCGGGCCTGAGCACGGCGTGGGAGCTCAGCCGGGCCGGCCGCGACGTCGTGGTCCTGGAGGCGGACCGCATCGCCGCCGGGGTGACCGGCTACACGACGGCCAAGGTGTCCGCCCTCCAGTCGCTGGTCTACGACCGGCTGCGGCGGACCCGGGGCGCGGACGCCACCCGGCTGTTCGCGGCCTCGCAGCTGGACGCGGTGGACCGGGTGGCCGGCATCGTGGAGGAGCTGGGGATCGCGTGCGACCTGGAGCGGGTGAGCGCGTACAGCTACGCGGCGGGCGAGGAGTCCCGGGAACTGGTCGAGGCGGAGGCGCGCGCCGCCGCGGACGCCGGTCTGGACGTCCGGTACGTCTCCGGGACGGAACTGCCGTTCGCGATCGGCGGGGCGGTCCGGGCGGACGGCCAGGCCCAGTTCCACCCGCGCAAGTACCTGCTGGCGCTGGCCCGGGACCTGGTCGCGCGGGGCGGCCGCGTCTTCGAGCGCAGCCGGGTGACCGGGCTGTCCGAGGGGACCCCGTGCCGGGTGACCGCCGAGTCGGGGCGGAGTGTGACGGCCCGGGACGTGGTCGTCGCGACGCACTACCCGGTCTTCGACCGCGCGATGCTGTTCGCCCGGCTCTCGCCCCGGCGGGAGCTGGTGGTCGCCGCGCCCATCGCCGCGGACCTGGCGCCGAAGGGCATGCACATCACCGAGGACGAGGGGAAGCGCTCGGTGCGCTCCACCCCGCTCGACGACGGCCGGCGCCTGCTGATCGTGACCGGGGAGAGCTTCACCCCGGGCACCGGCGACCCCGGCGAGCGGTTCCGGCGGCTGGACGCGTGGCTGCACGAGCGGTTCCCGGCGGCCGGCCCGACCGCGTACCGGTGGGCGGCGCAGGACAACGACCCCAGCGACACGGTCCCGCTGATCGGGCCGTTCCACATCGGGGCCCGGCACACCTATGTGGCGACCGGGTTCGGCGGCTGGGGGATGACCGGCGGGGTGCTCGCCGGCCGGCTGCTGACCTCGCTCATCTCGGACGGTGTCCCGCCGCTGCCGTGGGCTGAGCTGTACGACCCCCGGCGGCTGGGGAGCGCGGTGCGCGAGGCGGGGTCGCTGCTGGGCGCGCAGGCGGAGGTGGCGAAGCACTTCGTCGGCGACCGGCTGCGCGTCAGCCACCTGGACTCGGTGAGCCAGGTGGCTCCGGGCACGGGGGCGGTGGTCCGGGTGAAGGGCCGCCGCTGCGCCGTGTACCGGGAGCCGGACGGCACGGTGCGGGTGGTGTCCGCGCGGTGCACGCATCTGGGGTGCCTGGTGGCGTTCAACGAGGCGGAGACGGCGTGGGAGTGCCCGTGCCACGGTTCGCGCTTCGGGGTCGACGGCTCGGTGCTCCAGGGCCCGGCGGTGCGCCCGCTGGAGGCGCTGGAGGCGGGCGACGAGGAGTGAGGGCTACCGCCGCGCCATGTACAGGCTGAACGCCTTGTGCAGGACCTTGTTGAGCGGGTAGTCCCACTCACCGACGTACTCGGCGGCCTGTCCGCCGGTGCCCACCTTGAAGCGGAGCAGCCCCAGCAGGTGGTTGCTCTCGTCCAGGGTGTCGGTGGTGCCCCGGAAGTCGTAGACGTGGGCGCCCATGGCGTGGGCGTCCCGGATCATCTGCCACTGGATCGCGTTGTTGGGCTGGACCTCGCGCCTGCGGCTGGTGGACGCCCCGTACGAGTACCAGACGTGCCCGCCGACGGTGAGCATGGTGGCGGCGGCCAGCACCTCGCCGTCGTGCGCGGCGAGGTAGAGCCGCATCCGGTCGGGGTGCTCGGCGGTGAGCGCCTTCCACATGCGCTGGAAGTACGCGAGGGGGCGGGGGATGAACCGGTCGCGCTCGGCGGTCTCGGTGTAGAGGGTGTAGAAGGTGTCCAGGTCGGCGTAGTCGCCCTGGACGACCTTGACGCCGGCCTTCTCCGCCTTCTTGACGTTGCGCCGCCACAGCTGGTTGAACCCGGCCAGGATGTCGTCGGGCGAGCGGCCGGCGAGGGGGAGCTGGAAGACGTAACGGGGCTGTCCGGCGGCGAATCCGTCCTCGCTGCCGCCACCGGACCGCTGCCAGCCCGCCGCCCGCAGACGGGCCGTCAGCGCCAGGGCGCGGGGGTCCTCTTCGGTGGGTGCGACCTCGCCGAGGCGGTGGGCCCCGGGGTCGGCGATGGCCTCCTTGACGGTGGCCGCGTCCCAGCGGCGGGCGACGACGGGCGGGCCCATCTTCACGGTGAACGCGCCCCGCCCCTTGAGGTGCTCCAGGAGCGGGTCCAGCCACCGGTCGAGGTCGTCGTCGTACCAGTCGATGACGGGGCCCTCGGGGAGGTAGGCGAGGTGGCGCCCGATCTTCGGCAGCGGCCGGTACAGGACGAGGGCGGTGCCGGCGATCCGGCCCGCGCCGTCGAACCAGCCGAGGCTCTCGGCCCGCCAGTCGGGCTTCACCTCACCCCAGGACGGGACCTGCATGTGGCTCGCGGACGGCAGACCGTCCACGTACGCAAGGTGCTCGTCCCGGCTGATCGTCCTCAGGCTGAGGTCCATCGGTGTGCTCCTCGTCCACGGGTCGTGATCCTTCGGCAGCCTACTGGCGGTCGCCGGGGCCCACGAGGCGAGCGGGCGTTCGAGCGAGAGCCCCGCGGGGCAGCAGCGACGCCGGGATCAGCCCGAGCGCGGCGAGCACCGCCACCGCGGGCAGCGCCTGGCCCGGCGCGAACTCCGCTACGGGAAGGAGCCGGTGCCCCGGTCCGGCGACGGCCGGCGGGGTGCGCGGCATCAGTCCGGCGGCGACGGCGATCCCGAGGGCGGTGCCCACGTTCATGGCGGTCTGCTTGAGGCCGCCGGCCACCCCGGCGTACCCGGGCGGGGCGTCCCCGACGACGGTCCCGGTGGCGGTGACCATGACGGCGGTGAAGCCCGCGCCCAGCACCGCGAGGACGAGGCCGGTCTCCCACGAGGGGCCGGGGCGGGAGAGGCCCAGCACGGCCACGACGACGCACAGCTGGCCGGTGATCGCGGTGCGGCGCGGCCCGAACCGGCCGAGCGCGGCCGAGGCCGCGGGCGCCCCGGCGATCATGAGCAGGGTCAGCGGCAGGCAGCGCAGCCCGGTGGCGAGCGGATCGAGGCCGAGCCCCTGCTGCAGGAAGAACGTGACGACGAACAGCGCGCCGAACAGGCCGCCGGAGGTGGTGAGGAGCAGCGCCATCGAGGCCGTCACCGGCACGGAACGCGTGACGGCCGACGGCACGACCGGCTGGGCGCTGCGGCGTTCGTATCCGACGAGCCCCGCCCCGAGGAGCATGCTCAGCAGCAGCCCGAGCCCCGTCCGGTGGCCGGTCCATCCCTGGTCGGGGATGCCCGCCAGGGTGTGGACGAGGGCGGCGAGCGCGGCGGCGAGGAGGACGCCGGCCGTGAGGTCGAACCGCTGGTGGCCGGCGCGCGGCACTTCGGGGGTCCGCACGGCGAGGGTGAGCGCGGCGATCGCCAGGGCGGCCGGGATGTTGATCAGGAAGACGGCGCGCCAGCCCCAGTGCGTGACGAGGACTCCCCCGAGCACCGGACCGGCCGCCGCGGCCGCCCCGATCGCGCTGGTGCGGAGGGCGACGGCCCGGCCGAGCCGGTCGGCGGGGTAGACGAGCCTGAGCAGGGCGAGGGTCGCGGGCTGCAGGAGCGCCCCGAAGACCCCTTGTGCGGCACGCAGGGCGATCACGAGGCCGATGCCCTGGGCGAGCGCGACGCCGGCCGACGCGGCGCCGAAGCCGAGCACCCCGACGCACAGCAGCCGCCGGTGCCCGTAGCGGTCCCCGAGCCGGCCGGCGATCACGAGGAGGGCGGCGACGGCGAGGAGGTAGGCGGTGCTCGTCCACTGGACCTCGGTGACGGTCGCCCCGAGGTCGTCGCGCAGGTCCGGCTGGGCGACGAGCAGCACGGTGCCGTCCAGGGCGACGATCATCGCGCCGGCCACCGAGGCGAGGAGCGCGGCGCGGGGCCGTACGGCGGTGCGGGTCACGCGCCCACCCGGCCGAGGTGGGCGTCGAGGACCGCCGTGACGAGCGGGTCCGGTCCCTCACTCGCGCCGGGGAGGGCCAGTTGGAGACTGCCGCTCGCCCGGAGCACCGCGATGCCGTGCAGATTGGTCCACAGGGCGGCCGCGGTCAGGGCCGGCGGCGGGGCCGAGTCGCACGAGGGTCCGGTGCCGCTGTCCGTGCGGCCGGCGCGGTCCAGGGTGACGAGTTCGACGAGGTGCGCGAACAACGGGAGCGTCGAATCGCGCAGGCGCGGCCGGTCCGGCGCGCCCGCGTCACTCGCATGGGCGTCGCTGTCGAGCAGGTCGTGGCGGAACATCAGCTCGAACATGCCGCCGTGCTCCCCCGCGTAGCCCAGGAAGGCGTCGGCGAGGCCGCGCAGCTGTTCGCGCGGTGTTACGGCCCCTTCGGCCGCCGCCGCGAGCCGGGCCGCGAGCTCGGTGAAGCCGCGCCGGGCGATCGCGGAGAGCAGGGTGTGGTGGGTCGGGAAATAGCGGCGCGGGGCCCCGTGCGAGACCCCGGCGCGGCGGGCGATCTCACGGAGGCCGAGGGAGGCGGAGCCCTCGGTCCTGACGAGTTCGACACCTGCGTCGACCAGGCGTTCCCGCACGGAATTCGCTTGATTCGCTTGATCCATAGACACTGTCTACCAGGTGACCGCAGACACTGTCTACGCTCCGTGCGCGGCGCTGGCGCGGGGCACACCCCGCGATGCGGGCGCCCAAGATGCGGGCGCGGCGGGAGTGAGCAGACTGGGTCCCATGGCAGATCAGCGGCGTTCCCAGAGCGGAACCACGAAGACGGCGTCCACGCGACGCGCCCCGTCCGCACGGGGTCCCGAACACGCGGCGCGCGCTGCCATGCAGAGCCTGGAGGGTCTCATCGACCACCACGCGGAGGGTGTGTCCGCCGTGCGGCGCACCGACGACGGCTGGTGCGTTGTCGTGGACGTCCTCGAACTGCCCCGGATTCCGGACACCACGAGCCTCCTCGCCTCCTACGAGGTGCAGCTCGACCGGTCCGGCGAGCTCCTGGAGTACCGCAGGGTCCGCCGGTACCGCCGGGGCGCCGCCGACGAGTGAGCGGCGTCCACTCCCCTGCCGGAAGGACATTCCATGACCGCGACCACCTACTCCGACGAAGTCGTCGCCTGCCCGCCGCGGGCCGGCACCCTGTACGACGTCCTGGAGCTGATCCTCGACCGGGGCATGGTGATCGATGTCTTCATCAGGGTCTCCCTGGTCGGCATCGAGATCCTGAAGATAGACGCGCGCATCGTCGTCGCGAGCGTCGACACCTATCTGCGGTTCGCCGAGGCGTGCAACCGGCTGGACCTCGAACGCGATTCGGGCAGCACCACGGTGCCCGAGCTGATCGGCGGCGGCGCGGTCAAGTCCATCGGCAAGCGGAAGGTGCGCAGGGCCGCCGAGTCCGTGGGCGACACCGTGCGCAAGGCGGTCGGCGGCGACGACGAGGAGCCGGAGGAGCGGCCGAGGAAGCGGCGCGCCCCGGCACGCGGCAGCGAGAGCCGGCGCCGACGTGTGGAGGCGTGAGCCGTGACGGCCGACGGTGTGTACGTGTACGCGATCACCCGGGCGGAGACCCCGCTCCCGGACGGGCTGGGCGGTGTGGGCGGCCCGCCGGCCCGTCTGCGGACCGTCCGGCGGGGCCGGCTCGCCGCGGTCGTCAGCGATGCTCCCCCGGACCTCCGGGCGCGCCGCCGCGATCTGCTCGCCCACCAGGATCTGCTGCTGCGGCTGATGGACGAGGGGCCCGTACTGCCCATGCGGTTCGGCATGGTGGCCCCCGGCCAGGACGCCGTGGAGCGGCAGCTGGCCGCCGGTGAGGACGGCCATGTGGCGGCCCTGGAGCGGCTCGCCGGCTGCCACGAGATCAATGTGAAGGCCCTCGCCGCCGAGGACGCGCTCGCCGAGGTGGTCGCCGAGGACGCCACCGTACGCAAGCTGCGGGAGGCCGCGCGCCGGCGCCCGGGCTACGAGACCAGTCTGCGGCTGGGCGAGGCGGTGGCGGCCTCCCTCGCGCGCCGGGCCGCCGAAGCCGGGCGGCGGGTGCTGCGGGAGCTGACGCCGAGGGCCCGGGCGGTGGCGGCGGGCCCGGAGGTCCAGGGGTGCGCGCTCAATGTGTCGTTCCTGGTGGAGCGCGAGGCCGGCGACGCGTTCCTGGCCCGGGCGCGCCGGTTCGCGGCCGACCATCGCGGCCATGTGGAGCTCCGCCTCGCCGGGCCGCTGCCGTGCTACAGCTTCGTCTCCGCCGAGACCCGGCCGGTCCCCGCGGGCGGTGGCTGAGGTGGGCCTCATCACCGGTCTGCTGACCCTGCCCCTCGCGCCCGTGCGGGGCGTGGTGTGGGTGGCGGAGAAGCTGGACGACGCCGCCGAGCGGGAACTGCGTGATCCCGGCGTGCTGCGTGCGCAACTGGCCGTACTCAATCACGAGTTGGAGGCCGGAGACATCACGATCGAGGAATTCGAACGGGAAGAGGAGCGGCTGCTCGACCGGCTGCACGCCGTTCGGGCGGGCCGCGTGCCAAGCGATCGAAGGTGACGTGCTCATGGATGACGAGGCAAAGGTAGCGCTCGCGGCCGCGGTGGTCGGCGGCTACGTGCTGGGCCGGACCAAGAAGGGCCGGATGGCCCTGACCGTCGCGACGTATCTGGCGGGCCGGAGGTTCGGGCTCGAACCCCGCCAGCTCGCCGCCGAGGGCGTGCGCCGACTCGGCGGTGTCCCCCAGGTCGCCGAACTCCAGGAACAGCTGCGGGGCGAGGTCATGGACGCGGGCCGCAAGGCCGTGACGGCGGCGGCGAACCGCAGCATGTCCTCACTGGCCGACGCGATCGGCGACCGCACCGCCCGGCTCACCGAGGGCCGGCGCGAGGAGGACGAGGACCGGGACGAGGACCGGGACGAGGACCGGGACGAGTACGACGACGAGCCGTACGAGGACGAGGACGAGTACGACGACGAGCCGTACGAAGAGGAACCGGAGGACGAAGAGGAACCGGAGGAGGACGAGCCCTGGGACGAGGACGAGGATTCCGAGGGCGAGGATTCCGAGGACGAGGAAGACGATTCCGAGGACGAGGGCGAGGACCAGGACGAGGGCGAGGACGAGGCCCCCGAACCGCCGGCCAAGAAGGCACCGCCGAAGAAGGCAGCCGCCAAGAAGGCCCCCGCGAAGAAGCAGGCAGCGAAGAAGCAGGCCACGAAGAAGGCGGCCCCGGCCAAGAAGGCGGCTCCCGCCAAGAAGAGCGCGGCGAAGAAGCCCGCCGCGAAGAAGGCCGCACCCGCGAAGAAGGCGGCCGGGGCCGCGAAGGCGGCGCCGAAGAAGTCGGCCCCCTCGAAGAAGTCCGCGGCCAAGAAGTCCGCGGCCAAGAAGACCGCCCCGGCGAAGAAGAGCGCGGCGAAGAAGACGTCGTCGTCCAAGTCGTCGTCCAAGCGGACCGCTTCCAAGCGCACCGACCGTCGGAGGTAGCGAGTCATGGGCAGGACAGAAAAGGACGAGTCCGGGGCGGGGGAATCGGGTCTCGACCGGCTCCGCGAGGAGCTGTCGGGCTTCCTCAGCGCGAAGATGGAGGACCTTGCCGGAAAGGCGAGCGGCAAGCTGACGGATGTCGCGCAGCAGCTCACCGACTCCGCGGAGAACGGCGGCTCGCTGCCCGCCGTGGCCTCCCGGGTCCTCCAGGGCGAGTCGCCGCTGAAGTCGTTCGTCTCGGAGAAGGCCAAGGGCGTGAAGGACAACGTCACGGACAAGGCCAAGGAGGCGTTCGGCGGCGGCAAGGGGAAGAGCAAGTCGAGCGGCGGCGGCAAGTCGATGAACATCGTGGAGGTCCTCGACGTCGGCGTGCCCCTGCGTACGGCGTACGACTACTGGACCCAGTACGACCGCTTCAGCAGCTTCGCGAAGGGCGTCCAGGACGTCTCGACGGAGGACGAGGCCACGAGCGACTGGAAGGTCAAGATCGGCCCGTCCTCGCGCAGCTTCAAGGCGACCGTTCAGGAACAGATCCCCGACGAACGCATCGTCTGGACCTCGGAGGGCTCCAAGGGCACGACGCGCGGCGCGGTCAGCTTTCACGAGCTGACGCCGAACCTGACCCGCATCGTGCTGGTGGTCGAGTACTACCCGTCCGGCTTCTTCGAGAAGACGGGCAACCTCTGGCGGGCCCAGGGGCGCCGCATCCGACTGGACTTCAAGCACTTCCAGCGGTACGTCACCCTCACCGACGAGGAGCCCGACGGCTGGCGCGGCGAGATCCGCGACGGCGAGGTCGTCGTCTCCCACGAGGACGCCATGGCCGAGGAGGAGGACTCCGGGGGCGACGACGAGGAACAGCCCGACGACGAAGACTACGAGGACCAGGACGAGGACGAGGACGGGGAACAGCCCGAGGACGAGGACGAGGGCGAAGGCGAGGACCAGGACGAGGACTACGAGGACGAGTGGGAGGACGACGAGGAACCGGAAGAGGAACCGGAGGAAGAAGAGGACGACGAGGAGGACGAGGAGGACGAGGAGGAGGAGCCCGCTCCCAGCGGGCGGCGCGCGCGGAGGTCGCGTCGTGACTGATCTCGACTTCCGGCAGGACACCGTCTACGCGCCCGCCGGCCCGCACACGACCAACCTCGCCGACATCCTCGAACGCGTCCTGGACAAGGGCATCGTCATCGCCGGCGACATCAAGATCGACCTGCTGGACATCGAGCTGCTCACCATCCGGCTGCGCCTGTTCGTCGCCTCCGTCGACACGGCGAAGAAGGCCGGGATCGACTGGTGGGAAACCGACCCCGCGCTCAGTTCGCACGCGGCGCGCAACGCGCTGCTGGACGAGAACCGGGAGCTGCGGGCCCGCCTGGAGGCCCTTGAGTCGCAGGCGCCCGACGAGTCGCAGGCGCCCGACGAATCGCGGGCGTCCGGACCGAAGCAGTCGTCGCAGTCGCGCAACTGAACAGAGGAGACCCCCGCACATGACCGAGGACACCCGCTCGTCCGCGGATGCCCGTGCCGTGTACGTCTACGCCGTGTGCCGCCCCGAGGAGCAGCCGGTTCGTCCCACCGGCCCGGCCGGCGTCACGGGCGACAGCCCGTTGCGCGCCCTGGGCCTCGGCCCGGGACTCACCGCGGTCGTCCAGACCGTGCGGGCCTCGGACTTCACCGACGAGGCGTGGCAGGCCCGGCTGGCCGACGAACCCGAACTCGAACGGTACGCACGGGCCCATCACGAGGTCGTGTGCGCGCTGGCCGCCCAACACCCGACGGTGCCCCTCCCGCTGGCCACGCTCTACCACGACGACGAGCGGGCCGCCGCGGCGCTGGCCGGGGAGGCGCGGCGCTTCCACGCCGCGCTGGAGCGTACGGCGCACCACGCCGAGTGGGGTGTGAAGGTCTACGTGACCGACGCACCGGCCCGGGAGGCGCCCGAAACCGCCGCGCAGCGGTCCGGGCCAGGGGCCGGGGCCGGCCGGGCCTATCTCGACCGGAAGCGGAACCTGCGGGACCGGCGCGAACGGCACCGGACGGACGGGCTGCGGATCGCCGAGGTGGTGGACGCGGACGTCAGCGGCCTCGCCACCGCGTCCCGCCGGCTGCCCTCCCACGGCCCCCGGGTGCCCGACGAGCGGCGCACCCAGGTGCTCAACGCCACGTATCTGGTGGCCGAGGACCGGGCGGCCGAGCTGGCGCGGCTGGCGCAGAGCCTCCGCGACCGGACCGGGGCGCAGGTCGAGCTGTCGGGGCCCTGGGTCCCGTACTCCTTCGTCGGCGAGGTGTAGAGGTGGAGCGCGCCATCGTGCCGTGGGACGGGCCGGAGCCGCTGAGCGGGCCGATCGGGGTGCCCCTGGTCGATCTGCTGGACCGGGTGCTGGCGACCGGGGTGGTCATCAGCGGTGACCTGGTGATCGCGATCGCCGATGTGCCTCTCGTACGCCTGTCGCTGCACGCGCTGCTGTCGTCGGTCAGCGAGCGGGTGCCGGCGCCCTGGGCCGACGGGGGGCCGCTGTGACGGACGCACGGGTCGATCTGGACTCCGAGAAGGTGGGGCAGGACCTCGTCACGCTGGTGCTCACCGTGGTGGAGCTGCTGCGCCAGCTGATGGAGCGCCAGGCGATCCGGCGCATCGACGAGGGTGACCTCACCGAGGAGCAGACCGAGGAGATCGGTACGACGCTGATGCTCCTGGAGCAGCGGATGACGGAACTGTGCGCGCAGCACGGGGTGCGGCCCGAGGACCTGAATCTGGACCTCGGGCCGCTGGGCACGCTGCTGCCGCGCGACTGAGCCGGCCGGGCCTCCCCGGGCGCCGTGATCACCCGAATGGCGGGGGCGGGGGAGCCGGAGGAGAGTGGGATGAGGGGCGGAACGGCTTTCGCCGGGGAGCCCCTTCATCCCACCCCAGCTCATCTCGTGCGAGGAACTCATGGCGACCAACGAAAACGTCGGCGGCACCAGGCTGGAAGGCGGCGCGGCGGGCGGCACCCGGGGGACGACGACCATCGCCGACAACGTGGTCTCGACCATCGCCGGTATCGCGGTACGGGAGACGGACGGTGTCCACAAAGTCGGCAGCGGCCCTTCGCGAGCGCTCGGAGCCGTCAAGGACAAGGTCTCCCGCTCCAGTGACCCGGGGCGGGGCGTCAAGGTGGAGGTCGGCGAGAAGCAGACCGCCGTCGACGTCGACATCGTCGTGGAGTACGGCGCCCCCATCGTGGAGACCGCGCGCGGCCTCCGCGCCAACGTCACGGACGCCGTGCAGACGATGACCGGTCTCGAAGTGGTCGAGATCAACATCAACGTCACCGATGTCCATGTGCCGGGTGAGGACGACGACGAGGAGGACGAGGACGAGACGTCCACGCGTACCTCGCGCGTTCGGTGACGATGCCCCGGTGGACCGGTCCGGTCTCAGTCCTCGGTGAGGATGCCTTCCCGGAGTTTGCCCAGTATGCGGGCGATCAGCCGTGAGACGTGCATCTGGGAGAGCCCGAGACGTTCACCTATCTGGGACTGCGTCATCTCCTGGCCGAAGCGCATCTGGACGATGGCGCGTTCCCGTTCGTCGAGTGTCTCCAGCAGGGGCGCGAGGGCGTGCAGGTTCTCGACCAGTTCGATCCCCGGGTCGCATTCGCCGGTGATGTCCGCGTGGGTGCGGCTCACTCCGCTGGGGCTGTCGGACTCCGCCCCGTCGAGGGGCACGTCCAGCGAGTGCGCGGTGTAGCCGTTCGAGGCGACCAGCCCTTCGATGACGTCCTCCTCACTGATGCCCAGGCGTTCGGCGAGTTCGGCGACGGTGGCCTCCCGGCCGAGCGAGGTGGCCAGTTCCTCCTTGGCCTTGGCGAGGGTGACCCGGAGCTCCTGGAGGCGCCGGGGCACATGGACGGACCAGGTGGTGTCCCGGAAGAAGCGCTTGATCTCGCCGACGATGTAGGGAATGGCGAACGAGGTGAATTCGACTTCCCGGCTGAGTTCGAAACGATCGATGGCCTTGATGAGGCCGATGGTGCCCACCTGAATGATGTCCTCCATCTGGCCGTTGCCGCGATTGCGGTACCGCGCGGCGGCGAAGTGCACCAGGGTGAGGTTCATCTCGATGAGCGTGTTCCGGGCGTACTGGTATTCCGGCGTGCCCTCTTCGAGGGTCTGCAAGCGGTCGAAGAACAGCTTGCTGAGTGCCCGGGCGTCCTTGGGCGCGACCTTCAGCGGGTCGGCGATCTCCGGGAGTTCGGCCGGCGCACCTGTCGTGGTCCCCGGTACCTGGGCAGATACGGATGTCGGCATGGCGATCATTCCTTCCGTCGGACAGCGGCTGCTTACGCATACGCGAAGCTGCGACTACCCGGAGCCATGCGTTCCACACACGTGTGCGGCAAAAGCCGTAACAGATGTGCCACCTGACGCGGGGGCGGTGGCGCGCCCCCGGGCAGGGAGGGGGTCAGCGCGGGGGGTAGGGCGAGTCGGCCAGGACCCGGGCGAGGTGTGCGGCGTTGAGGGCCATCTGGCGGGTGGTGGACCTGACCGCGTCGGGCGTCTCCTCCAGGTCCCGGTAGTCGGTGCCGTGCATGGCCTCGCCGACCCAGTAGCTGACCGCGCCGGGTGCGAGGGTGAAGCCCAGGTCGTTGAGTCCCTGGAAGAGGTCGGCGCTCACCTTGTGGGCGCCGTCCTCGTTGCCGACGACGGCCACCATGCCCACCTTGCCGTAGGGCAGCTGCCGCCCCTCGTCGTCCGTTTCGGAAATGTCCGCGTTCAGCCGTTCCAGTACGCGCTGGCAGTGGCTCGCCGGGTGCCCGAGCCAGATCGGGGTGGCCAGGAGCAGGATGTCCGCCGCCATCACCTTCTCGCGCAGCCGGGGCCACTCGTCCCCGTCGCCCATGTCCTGGGCGACCCCGGGCCGTACGTCGTGGTCGGCGACCCGCACCGTCTCCCCCTTCACTCCGAGGCCGGTGAGTTCGGCCATGATCTGGTCCGCCAGCAGCTGACTGCTGGACGGCTTGGGCGACGGGGAGAGGGTGCAGACGAGCGCGAGTGCTCGGGTCATCGGGGGCTCCTCGAGATGTGCGGTCGTTCGGCCGGGGGTTCCGGCGCCCTTCCCACTATGGGAGGTCCACGCGGAGCGCGCCCGGCGCCATCGGGTCCGGAATCTCTTTCCCGTTCCTCCCCGATGAAGTCGGCGATTTTCCAGGAATACAGCAGGAGGGCCGGGGCATCCGATGCTTCGGAGGTTGATACCCATGGTTCCCGTGATTCTGGTTCTTCTGCTCGCGCTCATTCTCTTCGGGGCGGGTTTCGCCCTGAAGGCCCTGTGGTGGATAGCCATAGCCGTACTCGTGGTGTGGCTGCTCGGATTCGTCGTCCGCCCTGCGGGCGGCGGTGGAAAGCGAGGCCGCTGGTACCGCTGGTAGATCGGACCGCGCGATACGTCGCAGCGGCACGGAAAAGTGGGGGGGGGGGGGGGGGGGGGGGGCGGCGGGCCCCCCCGGGGGGGGTGGGGCCCGGGCGGGGGGGGCCGCCCCGGGGGGGCGCCCCGCGGCGCCCCCCCC
>NZ_VJNO01000040.1 GCF_007096885.1 Streptomyces sp. 130
CCGGGTCGTGGAAGACGACGACCTCGCCGCGCTCCGGCTCCGAACCGAACCACGGCGTCAGCTTGTCCACCAGGACCCGGTCGCCCCGCTGCAACGTGTTCTGCATCGAATCCGAGGGGATCGAGAACGCCTGCACCAGGAACGTCTTGATGAACAGGGCCAGGACCAGCGCGATGCCGATGAGGAGCGGCAGTTCCTTCCAGAACGGCCGGTTGTTCTTCTTCTTGTCCGCGGCGGCGTCGGTGCTGTCGGTGCCACCGGTGCTGTCGTCGGGGGCGGAAGCCGGGGCCGGGACGGCGGCAGGCTCCGCTTCACGCGTGGACTGTTCCCGCTCGGACCGTCCGTCTGCCAGATCGCTCACGCGTCGTTCCTCACTGTGCCGGCGGTCGTGGCCCGGCGCCGCCTGCGCCAGAGCACCAGGGGCACCGCGCCCGCGAGGCCGATCACCCCGGGGGCCGCCGCGGCGGCGGCGTTGATGCCGGGCTGGTCGAAGGTCTTCGGGACCGGGAGGGTCGCCCAGCGGCTGACCGGCCAGGCGATCACGATGGCCCGGCCGACCACCTCGTCGTTGGAGACGGTGCCGCCGCCCGGCAGGTTCTGGTGGTAACGGGAGTCCAGGGAGTTCTGCCGGTGGTCGCCCATGACCCAGATCCGGCCCTTGGGCACCTTGATCGGCCCGAACGGCTCGTCGTCGCAGGCGCTGTTGCCCTCGAAGATGAAGGACTTGTCGTCCAGCGCCTTGCCGTTGACCTGGACCGGGCCGCCCTTCTTGCACTCCACGGTGTCACCGCCGATCGCGATGACCCGCTTGATCAGGTCCTTCTCCTCGGCCGAGGGCATGAGGCCGATGAAGCTGAGGAACTTCTGCACCGCGTTCGGCTCGGGGGCCTGGCTGTCCTCCAGCCAGCCGCCCGGGTCGTGGAAGACGACGACCTCGCCGCGCTCCGGCTCCGAACCGAACCACGGCGTCAGCTTGTCCACCAGGACCCGGTCACCCCGCTGCAACGTGTTCTGCATCGAATCCGAGGGAATCGAGAACGCCTGCACCAGAAACGTCTTGATCAGCAGCGCCAGCACCAGGGCGACACCGATGAGGAGCGGCAGCTCCTTCCAGAACGGGCGGGGATTCTTCTTCCGGGCCGTGCCGCCCCCGGACGCGCCGCCGTCACTGTCCGTCCCGCTCACCGTCGTCCCGTCCTCCGCCGCACCGGCGGACTCGGAATGTGCCGAACGGCCCGGCCGGTCCTCGGGTTCGTCGTGTCCGGATCGTGCGCCGACCGCCAAATCCCCCACATCCACTCCTTATTCCGTGCCACCGCCCGCGTCCTAGCCGACGCAGGCCCACCACTCCCATAACGAGCGGGAGTTCCGCAGGGGTCGGGAGCCGCGTCAATCCGCCTGGATCACTGGACACACTATTCGACGGCCCCGAGGCGGCCCCCGTACCGGCGCGCGCGTCCGGGACCGAGGCGAAGGCCGAGCGCTTTTCGAGGCCGGCCCAGTGTCCGAAGGGCCAGACGATCCATTTGGCCCGTCCCACGACCGCGTCCTCGGAGATCGTGCCGTGCGCCGTCTTGTCCATGTGGAAGCGCGAATCGGCGGAATTGGAGCGGTGGTCCCCCATGACGAAGAGGCGGCCCTCCGGAACCTTTACCTCGAATTTGACGGTGGAGGGTGCGTCCCCGGGATAGATGTACGGTTCCTCGACCGCCACGCCGTTGACGAGGAGCCTCCCGTCCGTCCCGCAGCACTTCACGGTGTCGCCGCCGACGGCCACGACCCGCTTGATCAGGTCCTGCTCGTCGTCCGACGGCAGCAGCCCGACGAAGGTGAGCACCTGCTTCACCTGCTTGACGACGACGGGTGGCTCTTCGGAGCTCTCCGGGTTCGGCGGCGGCCAGTCCGAGGGGTTGCGGAACACCACGACGTCGCCGCGCCGCGGCTTCGATCCGAACCAGGGCGTCAGCTTGTCCACGAGCACCCGGTCGCCGATCCGGATGGTCTGTTCCATCGACCCGGACGGGATCACGAACGCCTGTACGAGGAAGGTCTTGAGGACGAGGGCGATCAGCAGTGCCACCGTGATCAGCAGCGGGATCTCCCGTACGGCCGATCCGCGCCGCTTGCGCTTGACCTTGCGGGCCAGCTTGCGCCGCTCGGCCCGGGTGGGCAGGGAGCGCGGGCCTTTGTCCGCCGCCGGGACACCGTGGCGCCCGTGGCTACCCATGGGACGGGCCGGGCGCCGGTACGGAGTCGAAGGCGTCGGTCCCCGGCAGCGAGCCCGCCCGGCCGAGCGGCCAGCCGAACCAGTCGACCCGCCCGATCACCCGGTCCACCGGCACCATGCCGCCGCCCGGCTCTCCCAGGTGGTCGCGGGAGTCCCGGGAGCGGGCACGGTGGTCGCCCATCATCCACAGGGTGTCCTCCGGCACCACGATGTCGAAGGGGACCTTCGAGGGCGCGTCCCCGGGGAAGAGGTAGTCCTCGTCCAGCGGCCGGCCGTTCACCTCGATCCGGCCCCGTGCGTCGCAGCAGACCACCCGGTCGCCCCCCACGCCCACCACCCGCTTCACGAAGTCGGTCTCGGCGGGCTCGGCGAGCCCGAGGGACGCGGCGGCCCCGTGCAGCAGCGCGGAGACGGGGTTCCGCTCCGCCCCCTCGCGTACGAACGAGCCGGTGCCGTCGAAGACCACCACGTCACCGCGGCGCGGGACGGCGCCGAAACGGTACGCGAGTTTGTTGACGAGCACCCGGTCGCCCACCCGGAGCGTCCGCTCCATCGAACCGCTGGGGATCAGGAAGGGCTGCACCACGAAGGTGCTGAAGAGGAGCGCGAACACCGCGCAGACGGCGCCGAGCCCGAGCGTGCCCCGCCAGGACAGCCGCCACGACGGCAGCCCGCTGAGCCGGTCCCGGACACGCGAGGAGCGCGACCCCTCCCCCGGCCCCGTATCGGGTGCGGAGGAGGGATCGCGCTCCTGGAGTTCTGCTTGCGTGTCCATCGGGGCCAGAGCTTAACCGGACACCCTGTGGACCAGGCAGTCAGCTCAGCGGTCGCGCTTCTCCTTGATCTTCGCGGCCTTGCCGCGCAGCTCACGGAGGAAGTACAGCTTGGCGCGACGGACGTCACCGCGGGTCACGAGCTCGATCTTCTCGAAGATCGGGCTGTGCACCGGGAAGGTGCGCTCGACGCCGACGCTGAAGGAGACCTTGCGGACCGTGAAGGTCTCGCTGACGCCCGCGCCCTGGCGGCGGATGACGATGCCCTTGAACTGCTGGACACGGGAGCGGTTGCCCTCGATCACGCGGACGTGGACGTTGACCGTGTCACCCGGGCGGAAGGCCGGGATGTCGGTACGCAGCGACGCGGCATTGACGTCGTCGAGCAGGGAAGCCATGTTGTCTGCTTTCTTCGCCGATGCCACAGGTCATCGACGGGAGAGTGATGAATGCTAGGGGCCGATCGCGTCGGACGGGCGTCGTGTCCCCCTGTGGCAGGGGCGCACGCCGGACGGACAGCAGCAGCCTATTCTTCCACGGCCTCGGGCCTGCGCCAAAATCGGCCGCCCGGCTCCGGGGACCAGCCGAGGATGGAGAGCATCTCCCGGTCCTTCTTGTCGAAGGCGGACGCCTCGCACCGCTCGATCAGATCGGGCCGGCTGGCGGCCGTACGCCGCAGCGCCTCGTCCCGCCGCCAGCGGGCGATGCGCCCGTGGTGGCCGCTGAGCAGCACGTCGGGGATGCCCCGGCCGCGCCACTCGGGCGGCTTGGTGTAGACCGGGCCCTCCAGCAGATTGGCCATCGCGCCGGGGGCGAAGGAGTCGTCCTGGTGGGAGGCCGCGTTGCCGAGGACGCCGGGCAGCAGCCGGGCCACCGCCTCGGTGATCACCAGCACCGCGGCTTCCCCGCCCGCCAGCACGTAATCGCCGATGGACACCTCGACCACCCGCATCCGGGTGGCGTACTCCTCGGTGACGCGCCGGTCGATGCCCTCGTAGCGGGCCGGGGTGAAGACCAGCCAGGGGCACTCGGAGAGCTCGACGGCGAGCTCCTGCGTGAACGGCCGGCCGCTCGGTGTGGGCACCACCAGGACCGGGGAGTGCGCGCCGGCCTCGTAGCCGTCGGCCAGGACCTCGTCCAGCGCCTCGCCCCACGGCTCGGTCTTCATGACCATGCCGGGGCCGCCGCCGTACGGGGTGTCGTCCACGGTGTTGTGCCGGTCGTACGTCCAGTCGCGCAGGTCGTGCACCTGGACGTCGAGGCGGCCGGACGCGCGGGCCTTGCCGACCAGGGAGACGTTCAGCGGTTCCAGGTACTCGGGGAAGATCGTGACGACGTCGAGCCGCATCAGGCGTCCTCGGCCTTCGCCCCGGGGGCCTCGGACCCGGACGCCGACTCCTCGCGCGCGGAGGCGACGACCGCCTCGCTCGCGTCGATCAGGCCGGGCGGCGGGGTGATCACCGCGCGCTGCTCCTCCAGGTCGATCTCGGTGACGATCTCCTCCACGAACGGGATCATCACCTCGCTGCCGTCCGGCCGCTCCACGATGAAGAGGTCCTGCGAGGGCAGGTGCGTGATCTCGGTGATCCGCCCGATCGCGGTGCCGTCCGCGAGGACCACGTCGAGGTCCATCAGCTGGTGGTCGTAGAACTCCTCGGGGTCCTCCGGGAGCTCCGCCGGGTCCACGTCGGCGATCAGCAGGGTGTTGCGCAGCGCCTCGGCGGCCGTACGGTCCTTGACGCCCGCGAAGCGCAGCAGCAGCCTGCCGCTGTGCACCCGGCCGGTCTCGATCGTCAGCGGGCCCGCCGTGGCGGGATCGGTGGCCAGGACGGCGCCGGGCGCGAGCCGCAGCTCCGGTTCGTCCGTGCGCACCTCGACGGTGACCTCGCCCTTGACGCCGTGGGCGCGACCGATCCGCGCGACTACCAACTGCACCTGATTTCTCTCCTGTCGTACGACGACGGGCCGGGGCGGGCGCTTGGCCCTCCCCGGCCCGTGCCGGTGTTCAACTCTGTCAGCGAACCTGGTCCACATCGACGAGGTCGACACGGATGCCACGGCCGCCGATGGCGCCCACGACGGTACGCAGCGCGCGTGCGGTGCGGCCGTTGCGGCCGATCACCTTGCCGAGGTCGTCGGGGTGGACCCGGACCTCCAGCACGCGGCCACGGCGCAGGTTGCGCGAGGCGACCTGCACATCGTCGGGGTTGTCGACGATGCCTTTCACGAGGTGCTCGAGAGCCTCCTCGAGCATGCTCAGGCCTCGGTCGACTCGGCGGAGGCGGCAGCAGCCTCGTCCGCCTTCTTGTCGGCCTTCTTCGCCTTCGGCGTGATGGCCTCGCCCTTCGACTCCTCACCGTCGCCGGAGAGGGCGTCGAACAGGGCGCGCTTGTCGGCCTTGGGCTCCGGCTGCAGCAGCGGCGCGGGGGCCGGGAGGCCCTTGTGCGCCTGCCAGTCGCCGGTGAGCTTCAGGATCGCGAGAACCGGCTCGGTCGGCTGGGCGCCGACGGACAGCCAGTACTGCGCACGCTCCGAGTTGACCTCGATGCGCGACGGGTTCTGCACCGGGTGGTACAGACCGATCTCCTCGATGGCCCGGCCGTCACGGCGGGTGCGGGAGTCGGCGACGACGATGCGGTAGTGAGGCGAACGGATCTTGCCCAGACGCTTCAGCTTGATCTTGACTGCCACGGAAGTGGTGTCTCCTGGTCTATGACGTGGTTGGGCACAACGAAAATGCCACGTGGGGTTGCGGTACTCGGGTGCCCGATGGACGCGTCAGCCGGAGGAGAGAGGGGTCCTGTGCGACTGTCGAGTACAGCTAGCCATTGTGCCACACCCCATCGGCTCACCCCACCGCGACCGCGGTCTCCGGGATTCTGAACGGTTTGCCGCAGCCGCCGCAGACGATCGGCGCCTGGGCGAGGACCGAGGGGACCACGCGCACGTTGCGCCCGCAGTCGCAGACGGCCTTGACCCGCACGCCCCCTCCGGAGGAGCCGTGCCGGGCGGCCGGGCCGCGGAAGGAGCGCTTGGTGTCGGCGGCGGTGGCCACGGTGTGCGCCTTGAGGGCGCGCTGCAGCCGTTCCGTCGTCGGCCGGTAGCGGCGCTTGGCCTCGGGATTGAGCGTGACCAGCGAGAAGCCGCTGCTGGGATGGGGCTCCTCGGCATGGTCGAGGCCCAGCTCCTCGGCGATCGCCAGGAATCGTCGGTTGTGATAGCGGCCGGCGCGCGAGGTGTCGCGGACACCTCGGGCGGCGGCGATGCCGTGGACTGCCTCGTGGAGCAGTCGCTCGAAGGAGAGCTCGGCGCCACAGGCGGACGAGGACTCTCCGATCAGGGACTCGGGTGCGGCGAGATCGGGCAGCTCGGGGTGGTACCGCTGAATGTCGGCCCACGCCTGCGCCAGCTCTGCGGCAAGTACAGGTGGTGTCGTGCTCACGTCGTGACCAACGAGCGCGGGGCCCTCGGTGTTCCGATTCCGGGCCATCCCAAATAATTTGCACGTACCAGTCGGTTGACCTTCATGCGTCGCGACGAGGGCGGGTGCGCTGATCTGCGGAGAAGCCGCACAGCTCGCACCAAGCCGGTACGTAGCGGCGCGTACGCCTGCGCGCGTAGACGCGGTACGCGCCCCCTGCGGGCGCGGCCGGCAGGGGGCGAGGATACCCGCACCGCCCTGACGTGCTCGACGTGCCCCCACCGGCGTGTCGGGTGAGACTGGACCGGCAGAGGACGGGACGGCCCCCCGGGGCGTCCCCGCCGTCCGGGTGCGCCGGTGCCGTCGTGCGCCGGACGGCAGCGCGGACAACCACGTTCCGCAGACCTCTGGACGCGGCGGCGGATGCGCAGTTCTCTGGCATACGGGGGAAGCGCGCGTCACTGGACGGGACGGCCGTCCACTCGGGCACGACCGATCGGCAGAACCGGCAACCTCGGCGGATTGGGGCGCATTCCATGACACCAACGCTCGTTCGGCACCACCGGCACACGGAGTCGTCCGCCCCCGCGGACGGCGCCTCCCGCGCCCGCGACTGGGCGGAGATCCAGGAACGGATGCTGGCACCGCTGTACGAAGCGGTGTACACACGCCTTGAGGTGGGGCCCGCCACGCGGATGCTCTCGCTCGGCTGCGGCTCCGGCCTGGCGCTGCTGATGGCCGTGGGCCGGGGCGCCGGGGTCACCGGCGTGGACACCGACCCCGACCGGCTCGCCCTCGCCCGGACCCGGCTGCTCCCCGCACCGGAGGACCGCGGCGCGCCCGCCGCCGCCCCGCTGCTCACGGACAGCGTCGCCGCCGCGGCGGACGCCGGGCCGCACGACCTGATCACCGCGTTCACCCCGATCGGCTGCGAGGCGGGCGACGGCGAGGATCTGGTGCGGGCGCTGGAGACCGCCGTGCCGTCGGCGGACCGGCGCGCCACGGTCGTCCTGACCGGCTGGGGCCCGCCGGAGCGGTGCGCCACGGAGGCGGTGCTCCGGGTGGCCGGGCGGCTCGCCGACGACGGGCGCGGACCGGGCGGCGGCTGGCGCGGACCGCGCCGCGACGATCTGGAGGACGTGGCCTTCCGGTCCGGGCTGCGGCCGGACGGCTCCGGCCGGGTGGCCTGCCCGTTCGGCTACGCGGACATGGACAGCGCGGTCCGCGGCCTGCTGTCGACCCGGCTGTTCGAGGCGGCGGTCCGGGCGACGGACCGGTGGCAGGTGGAGAAGGAGCTCGCCGAGGCCCTGCACCCGCACCGGCGCCCGGACGGCACGGTGTGGATGTCCAACGTGTTCCGGTACCTGGTCTGCACGACGTGACCGTACGCCGGAGGGGCGCCCACCACACGACACGGGGCGGGCGCCCCTCCGGCACGAGCGACGCGGTCGTCAGCCCATGAACTTCTTGAACTCGTCCGGCAGCTCGAAGTTCTGACCGCTCTGGCCGGCGGGCAGACCGGGAGCGCCGCCGTTCTGCGCGGCCTCGCGGCGGGCCGCCGCGGCCTGCTCCTCGGCCTTGCGCTTCATCGGGTTGCCGCTCTTGCGCTTGCCCTTGGCCTGCTTGACCTGCTTCTTCTGCCGGCCCGGGCCGCCGCCCATGCCCGGCATCCCGGGCATCCCCGGCATGCCGCCGCCCTGCGCCATCTTCGACATCATCTTGCGGGCCTCGAAGAACCGCTCGACCAGCCCCTTGACGGCGGAGACCTCGGAACCGGAACCCTTGGCGATACGGGCCCGGCGCGAGCCGTTGATGATCGTCGGGTCGGCGCGCTCCTTCGGGGTCATCGACTTGATGATCGCGGCCATGCGGTCGATGTCGCGCTCGTCGATGTTGTTGATCTGGTCCTTGATCTGACCCATGCCGGGCAGCATGCCGAGCAGCTTGGAGATGGAGCCCATCTTCCTGACCTGCTCCATCTGGGCCAGGAAGTCGTCGAAGGTGAAGTCCTTGCCCTTGCTGGATGCCAGCTTGGAGGCCATCTTGGCGGCCTCTTCCTGGCTGAAGGTCTTCTCCGCCTGCTCGATCAGGGTGAGCAGGTCACCCATGTCGAGAATCCGGGACGCCATGCGGTCCGGGTGGAACGCGTCGAAGTCGTCCAGCTTCTCGCCGTTCGACGCGAACATGATCTGCTTGCCCGTGACGTGGGCGATCGACAGGGCGGCACCACCGCGGGCGTCGCCGTCGAGCTTGGAGAGCACCACGCCGTCGAAGCCGACGCCGTCGCGGAACGCCTCGGCGGTGTTGACCGCGTCCTGACCGATCATCGCGTCGACCACGAACAGGATCTCGTCCGGGCTGACGGCGTCGCGGATGTCCGCGGCCTGCCGCATCAGCTCCTGGTCGATGCCGAGGCGGCCGGCGGTGTCCACGATCACGATGTCGTGGACCTTGGTCTTCGCGTACTCGATGGAGTCCTTGGCGACCTGGACCGGGTCGCCGACGCCGTTGCCCGGCTCGGGGGCGTACACCGCGACACCGGCGCGGTCGGCGACGACGCTCAGCTGGTTCACGGCGTTGGGGCGCTGGAGGTCGCAGGCGACGAGCAGCGGGGAGTGGCCCTGGCCCTTGAGCCAGAGGCCGAGCTTTCCGGCGAGGGTCGTCTTACCGGCACCCTGGAGGCCGGCGAGCATGATCACGGTGGGCGGGTTCTTGGCGAACCGCAGCCGCCGGGTCTCGCCGCCGAGGATGGAGATGAGCTCCTCGTTGACGATCTTGACGACCTGCTGGGCGGGGTTGAGGGCCTGGGAGACCTCGGCCCCGCGCGCCCGCTCCTTGACATTGGCGATGAAGGACCGGACGACGGGCAGCGCCACGTCGGCTTCGAGCAGGGCGATACGGATCTCGCGAGCCGTGGCGTCGATGTCCGCCTCGGACAAGCGGCCCTTGCCCCGGAGGTTCTTGAAAGTCGCGGCAAGGCGGTCGGAGAGAGTATCGAACACGGCGCTCGTCGGTCCTCAGGGTCGGGGGCGGGTCGGGTCAGTAGGTTCCCAGGGTATCCGGACGCCGGAGAACGCCAAGACCTCGCCCGGGACCTGCCTCACCCGAGGGCCTTCTCCAGCTCCCGGGCCAGCTCCGCCGCCCGCTGCGCCGACAGCGGCTCCCCTTCCGCGTCCGTGACGTAGACCGTGTCCACCGCGTTCGCCCCCAGCGTCGACACGTGCGCGCTCCGCACCCGTACGGCGCTTTGCTCCAGCGCGTGCCCGATGCGGTGCAGCAGCCCCGGGGCGTCCTGCGCGCGGACCTCGATCACCGTGGCGAGCCGGGAGCCCGCCGGGGCCACCGTCACCCGGGGCGGCGGGGCCTTCACCCCGCGTCGCCGGGGGTAGGCCGCCTCCCGCTCGGCGAGGCGGGCGGGGATGTCCAGGGTGCCGTCCAGGGCGCGTACGAGGTCGGCGCGCAGCCGGTCCGCCGAGGGCAGCGAGCCGTACTCGGCGGCCACCCGCCAGCTGAGCAGCAGCAGGTCCGCGGAGTCGCCGAGCTCCGCGGGCGGCTCCACGGCGCGCAGGTCGGCGGCGCGGACGGTGAGGCGGTGCAGGGCGAGGACCCCGGCGGCGGCGGGCAGCACGCCGGGCCGGTCGCGGAGCGCGATGAGGAGTTCCACGCCGACCGGGGCCGGGCCGTCCTCGTCGTGCGGGGTCTCGGGCCGGGTGTGCAGGGCGAGGACGGGGGCGTCGGTGCGCAACGCCTCGATCGCGAGGCGTTCCTGCTCGGCGCTCGGGGCGGCGGGCTCGGGCTCCTCGGGGGCCTCTCCGGCCAGCACCTGGGCGACGCGTGCGACGAGTTCGGTGACGAGGGAGGCGCGCCAGGCGGACCAGGCGGCGGGCCCGGTGGCCAGGGCGTCGGCCTCGGTGAGGGCGTGCAGCAGCTCCAGGGTGGCCGTGCTGCCGAGGGCGTCGGCGACGGCGCGGACGGTGGCGGGGTCGTCCAGGTCGCGCCGGGTGGCGGTCTCGATGAGCAGGAGGTGATGGCGTACGAGGGCGGCGATGACGCCCACGTCGTGCGGGTCGAAGCCGATGCGGGCGGCCATGTCGCGGGCGATGACCTCACCGGCCACGGAGTGGTCGCCGGGCCAGCCCTTGCCGATGTCGTGCAGCAGGGCGGCGACCAGCAGCAGGTCGGGGCGGCCGACGCGGCGGGTGAGCGAGGCGGCGCGGACGGCCGTCTCGACCAGGTGGCGGTCGACGGTCCAGGTGTGGACCGGGTTGCGCTGGGGGCGGCAGTGGACGCGTTCCCAGTCGGGCAGCAGGCGGGTGATCAGCCCTTCGGCCTCCAGGGCCTCCCAGACGGGGATCGTGGCCTCGCCGGCGCCGAGCAGGGTGACCAGCTCCTCGCGGGCCTCGGCCGGCCAGGGCACCGGGAGCGGCTGGGCGGTGGTGGCGAGGTGGCGTACGACGTGGCGGGAGAGGGGCAGTCCGGACTGGGCGGCCGCGGCGGCGGCGCGCAGGACGAGCACCGGGTCGCGTTCCGGCCGGGCGGTGCGGGCGAGCACGGCCTCGCCGTCGGCCTCCACGACGCCGTCGGCGAGCGGGGTCCGGTCGGGGGCGGGGGTCCGGCCGCCACCGAGCAGGGCGCGCAGCCGGGGCCGGGCGGAGCGGGCGCGCAGGACCCGGTCGACCTCGCGCCAGGTGACGTCGGCGGCGTACGAGACGGTGCGGGCGGCCTCGTAGACCTGGCGGAGCAGGGCGTCGGCGTCGAGGAGGCCGAGGGCCTGGGCGACCTGGTCCTGTTCCTGGAGGGCGAGGCGGTCGGTGGCGCGGCCGGTGGTGAGGTGGAGGGCGTCGCGGGCGTCGAGGAGGACGCGGCGGGCGTCGGCGAGTCCTTCGCGGGGGGCGTCGGCGACCCAGGAGGCGGCGACGGCGCGCAGGGCGGTGACGTCGCGCAGGCCGCCGCGGGCCTCCTTGAGGTCGGGTTCCAGGAGGAACCGCAGCTCACCGTGGCGTGCGGCGCGTTCGCGGCAGAGCTCCCGGAGGCCGGGCAGGCGCTTGGGGGCCTGGTTGCGCCAGTCGGCGAGGATCGCGGTGCGCAGGGAGGCGACGAGGCCGAGGTCGCCGGCGACGGGGCGGGCGTCCAGCAGGCCGAGCTGGACCTTGAGGTCGTCGGCGGCGGCCTTCCGGGCCTCGGCGGGGGTGCGTACGGAGTGGTCGAGGGCGAGGCCCAGGTCCCAGACGGGGTACCAGATCCGGTCGGCCAGGGCGGCGACGGCCGTGGCGTCGGCGGTGCCGTCGTGCAGCAGGAGGAGGTCGAGGTCGCTGCGCGGGGAGAGTTCGCCGCGGCCGTAGCCGCCGACGGCGACGAGGGCGGCGCCCCGGACCCCGGCGTGCCGGGCGGCGCCGGTGAAGAGGGCGGTGAGCCAGTCGTCGGTGAGGGCGGCGAGGGCCGCACGGCGCGGCGGCCCGGGCCGTTCCTTCTCCTGGAGAAGGAGCAGCCGGGCCGCCGCGTAGCCGCTGGGGCGCGAGTCCTCGGATTCGGTGGTCGCTTCGGTGCTCGTCACCAAGCTGCCCTTTCCGTGTGCGGAGCCGTGCGAAACAGCCGGCGGGGCCGGTCAGAGGGCGTCCGGGCCGCGTTCGCCCGTACGGACCCTGACGGCCGTCTCGACGGGGACGGTCCAGACCTTGCCGTCGCCGATCTTGCCGGTGCGGGCGGCCTTGACGACGACGTCGAGGAGCTGTTCGGCGTCCTCGTCCTCGACCAGGACCTCGATGCGGATCTTGGGAACGAGGTCGACGGTGTACTCGGCGCCCCGGTAGACCTCGGTGTGGCCGCGCTGGCGTCCGTAGCCGCTGGCCTCGGTGACGGTGAGGCCCTGGACGCCGAACGCCTGGAGGGCTTCCTTGATCTCGTCGAGGCGGTGGGGCTTCACGACCGCGGTGATGAGCTTCATGCGTCCACCTTCTTGTTCGTCGGGGCGGCCGGGCCGGGGGCGGGGGCCGCGGTGCGGGAGGCCGTGCCGCCGCCGGCGCCGCTGAAGTCGTACGCGGTCTCGGCGTGTTCGACCTGGTCGATGCCGGAGACCTCGGCGTCCTCGTCCACGCGCATCCCGAGGATCTTGTCGACCAGGAAGGCGAGCAGCGCGGAGACGACGAGAGAGTACGCGAGGACCGCGAAGACGCCGGCGGCCTGCTTGCCGAGCTGGTCGAGCCCGCCGCCGTAGAAGAGGCCCTTGGCGTCGGACTGGACGCCGCCGGTGGCGAAGAGGCCGACGAGCAGGGAGCCGACGATGCCGCCGACGAGGTGGACGCCGACGACGTCGAGGGAGTCGTCGTAGCCGAAGGTGTACTTGAGGCCGACGGCCATGGCGCACAGCACACCGGCGATCGCGCCGACCGCGATGGCGCCGAGCGGGCTGACCGCGCCGCCGGCCGGGGTGATGGCGACGAGTCCGGCGACCGCGCCGGAGGCGGCGCCCAGGGTGGTGAAGGCGCCGTGGCGGATCTTCTCGTACGCGAGCCAGGCGAGCATCGCCGCACCGGTGGCGACCTGCGTGTTGACGAACATGACCGCGCCCACGCCGTCGTCGTTGCCGAGCCAGGAGCCGGCGTTGAAGCCGAACCAGCCGAACCAGAGGAGACCGGCGCCGAGCATGACCAGCGGCAGGCTGTGCGGACGCATCGGGTCCTTCTTGAAGCCGACGCGCTTGCCGATCACCAGGATCACGCCGAGGGCGGCGGCGCCCGCGTTGATGTGGACGGCGGTGCCGCCGGCGAAGTCGATGACGCCGAGCTCGAACAGCCAGCCGCCCGCGCCCCACACCCAGTGCGCGACCGGGAAGTAGACGACGGTGACCCACAGCGTGATGAACAGGGCCCAGGAGGTGAACTTGACCCGGTCGGCGAGGGCACCGCTTATCAGGGCCGGCGTGAGGACGGCGAACATCAGCTGGAACACGGCGAAGACGTAGACCGGGATGGTGTAGCCGTCCCAGAGCTCCGTGACGCCGATCCCGCTGAGGCCGACGAAGTCCTGGCTCCAGCCGATGACCGATCCGGCGTCGGTCCCGAAGGCGAGGCTGAAGCCGTACAGCACCCACAGGACCGTGACGATCCCGAGGCTGATGAAGCTCATCATCAGCATGTTGAGGGTGCTCTTGACGCGGACCATGCCTCCGTAGAAGAAGGCGAGGGCCGGGGTCATGAGCATCACCAGGGCCGAGCAGATGAGCATGAAGCCGGTGTTGGCGGCAGACAGCGTCGGGGTGTCTGCGGCAAGCGTCGTGATGCCTGGGGGCATCGGCGTCTCCTCGTCGTCGGTGCGGCCGCGTGCGGGCGGTGGGGGCACAACCACTGCGGGACCACTGGGGAACGTGCGGGCCTGTTATGGGCCATGAGGTTCGCCCAGCGCCGTTTCGGCCGGTGCGCCGCGATGTTTCGCGGCAGTGACGAAGGGAAGCGACGTGTTACGTCCCCATGAACCGCGCAGGCCGTACCCGCGCTCGCGCCCACTGTGCGGCCTGGGCCGCATACGGTGCGGTTACGACGCTCCGGCAGGGGAACGACCACACGAACCGGCCACGGCGATCACCCGTTGACCTGGCAATGGGGGGAGCCGAAGTCGGTCTGTGCTGGGTGATCGTCGTGGCCGGGGTCGAAGGGCCCGGTGGCCGTCGCTAGACGGTTTCCACGGTCTCGGGCAGCTGTTCGATGAGGAGTTCGGTGAGCCGGGCGACCTCGGGCACGTCCCCGAAGTCCCTGGCGGCGGTGTCGACGGTCTTGCGGAGCCGGGTGTTGACCCGCTCGGAGCGCACCTTCTTGGCGACGCGCAGTGCCTGCTCGGCCGGCACCGTCGACGCCTCGGGCTCGCCCTTGAGGAGGTGGACGCTGGCGAGGCCGATCAGATTGAGCGCGTAGGAGCGCTGGTGCTCGTCGTCCTCGCCGAAGAGCTGGACGGCCTTCCGCATGACGGGCTCGGCCAGCGAGGCGTACGTGGGGCTGCGGCCGGCCACATAGGCGAGGTCCCGGTACGAGTGGGAGTTCTCGCCGTTGAGCTCGGCCTCGGAGAAGAAGCGGATCCAGTCGGGCTCGGGCTCGCCGTCGACGCCGGCGTCCAGGAAGGTGTCCTCGGCCATGCGGACCGCCCGCTTGCACTTGCTGGGCTGGCCCATGTTCGCGTAGGCGCGGGCCTCCATCGCGTACAGCATGGCCTGCGTGCGCGGGGTCGCGCAGTCACGGCTGCCGTACTGGGCGAGGTGGATCAGCTCCAGGGCGTCGTCGGGGCGGCCGAGGTGGATCATCTGCCGGCTCATGCTGGACAGGACGTACGAGCCGAGCGGCTTGTCGCCGGCCTCCTTGGCGGCGTGCAGGGCGAGCACGAAGTACTTCTGGGCGGTGGGCTGGAGGCCGACGTCGTAGCTCATCCAGCCCGCCAGCTCGGCCAGTTCGGCGGCGCAGCGGAACAGGCGCTTGGAGGTGGCGGCGGGCTGGGGCTCCTGGAGCAGGTCGGTGACCTCGTGGAGCTGGCCGACGACGGCCTTGCGGCGCAGGCCGCCGCCGCACTGCGCGTCCCACTGGCGGAACATCGCGGTGGTCGACTCCAGCAGGTCCAGCTCGGGGTCGGAGAGCCGGGACGGGCGGCGGGCGACATCGGCTTCCGGCTCGGCGGCGGGGGCGGCCGCGACCGGAACCAGCCAGCGCTGCATGGGCTCGATGAGCGCGGGGCCGGCGGCGAGTGCGAGGGAGCTGCCGAGGAAGCCCCGGCGGGCGAGCATCAGGTCGCTCCGCGAGAACTCGCTGAGCAGGGCCACGGTCTGCGGGCCCGCCCACGGCAGGTCCACACCGGCCACGGAGGGTGCCTGGTGCGGGGTGCGCAGCCCCAGGTCCTCCACGGCGACGACGCTGCCGAAGCGCTCCGAGAACAGCTCGGACAGGATGCGCGGGATCGGCTCGCGCGGCTGCTCGCCGTCGAGCCAGCGCCGCACCCGGGAGGTGTCGGTGCTGATGTGGTGCGCGCCCATCTGGCGCGCCCGGCGGTTCACCTGCCGCGCCAGCTCGCCCTTCGACCAGCCGCTGCGCACGAACCACGATCCCAATTGCCCGTTCGGGCGCTTGCCGGCATTCGTCTCGCCTGCGCCGCTGCCACTCACGGATAAGCCCCCATCCCGCCGAATACGTGTCGCGCGAAGCACTATCAGAATGCTCCGAACTCATGGTGCCCGCACGGGCGTTGGGCCCGCTCGAACAGAAAGCCGGGTTGCCTGCGGCATACCCACGGGCGCACATACTTCCACGGTTCGTGTACCGACGGTAATCCCGCGATCACCGGCCCCGCGAGGCCCTGCGCGAAATCGCCACCATTCGCCACCCCTTCGATTGAACGCCACCCCGGTGGGCCGCGATTCACTTGACAGGACGATTCGCACGGGCGCGAGGAAGCGCCCGGGGGCGCGCGGGCGGTTGCACGCTCCTCTTCGTAACCACCGGCGAACCGGACCCGTTGGAGGGGGCATGGGCTTCACGATCGGAATCCGCGAGATGCGCACCGGCGCGCGGCGCCGCGCCCGCTCGGCCGCCGCCGGCGGTACGGAGGTGGCGGAGTACACCGGACTGTGGGGCTGGGCCGTGGTGCCCGGTGCCCGCGCGGCGGGCGGCCTCTGCTCCTGCGGGGCCCCCAGCTGCGCCGCCCCGGGCGCGCATCCGCTGGAGTCCGCCCGGGAGGTGCCCGCCGGGGCGACGCTCGACGCGGCGGCACGCGCCTGGGCCGAGGTGCCGGGCGCCCCGCTGATGCTCCCCGTGGGCCGGAGCTTCGACGTGCTGGACGTGGCGGAGGGGGCCGGGCGCCGGGCCCTGGTGCGGATGGAGCGGATGGGCCTGCCGCTGGGCCCGGTCTCGGTGACCCCGCAGGGCCGGGCGCAGTTCTTCGTCGCGCCGGGGGCCGCCGACCAGTTGCCCCGGCTGCTGTACCGGATGGGCTGGGACGACGCGGGGCTCGATCTGCGGGGGCTCGGCCCGGGCAGCCACATCACGGCGCCGCCCTCGGACCGGGGCGGGCTCGGACCGGTCCGCTGGCTGCGGGCGCCCGGGCCCGACAGCGCGACGCCTCCGGAGGCCCGGCTGCTGCTGGGCACGCTGGCGTACCTCTGCCATCGGTGGGCGGCGCCCTGCGGCTGAGCCGCGTACGCCGCGTACCGTCCGGACAGCGAGAAGCCCGGCCGCGCGAAACGGCCGGGCTTCGGAGCTGTCCGGTGGGGCTCAGTCCCCGATCAGCGCGTCCACGAACGCCTCCGGCTCGAACGGGGCGAGGTCGTCCGGACCCTCGCCGAGCCCGACGAGCTTGACCGGGACGCCCAGCTCGCGCTGGACGGCGATGACGATGCCGCCCTTGGCGGTGCCGTCCAGCTTGGTGAGGACGATGCCGGTGATGTCGACCACCTCGGCGAAGACCCGCGCCTGCACCAGGCCGTTCTGTCCGGTGGTGGCGTCCAGGACGAGCAGCACCTCGTCCAGCGGGCCGTGCTTCTCCACGACCCGCTTGACCTTGCCCAGCTCGTCCATGAGGCCGGTCTTGGTGTGCAGCCGGCCGGCGGTGTCGATGAGCACCACGTCGGCGCCCTCGGCGATGCCCTCCTTGACGGCGTCGAAGGCGATGGACGCCGGGTCGCCGCCCTCGGGACCGCGCACGGTACGCGCGCCGACGCGCTCGCCCCAGGTCTGGAGCTGGTCGGCGGCGGCGGCCCGGAAGGTGTCGGCCGCGCCGAGCACGACGCTGCGGCCGTCGGCGACGAGCACCCGGGCCAGCTTGCCGGTGGTGGTGGTCTTGCCGGTGCCGTTGACGCCGACGACCATCACGACGCCGGGGGTCTCCAGGCCGCCCTCCGTCTTCACGGCACGGTCGAAGTCGGTGCCGAGCTGGGCGAGCAGCTCCTCGCGGAGCAGGCCGCGCAGCTCCTCGGGCGTGCGGGTGCCGAGCACGCGGACGCGCTCGCGGAGGCGCTCGACCAGTTCCTGGGTGGGGGCGACGCCGACGTCGGCGGTGAGGAGGGTGTCCTCGATCTCCTCCCAGGTGTCCTCGTCCAGATTGTCCCGGGACAGGAGCGCGAGGAGCCCCTTGCCGAGGGTGTTCTGCGAGCGGGCGAGGCGGGCGCGCAGCCGGACGAGCCGGCCGGCGGTGGGCTCGGGCACGTCGAGCGCGGGGGCGGCGGGCGCCTCGGGCGCCACGGTCTCCGGCTCGGCCTCGGCGGGCGGGGCCGCGACGTCCTCGATGGTGCGGCGCGACTCCTCGCGCGGCTCTTCGGCCTCCTCGCCGACACGGGGCTCGGCGGGAGGTGTGATGGTCGGCGTGCTCGACGGTGCCGGGGGCAGCTGCTTCTTCTTGCGGCTGCTGACCACGAGCCCGCTGATCACGCCGACCGCGACCAGGGCGATGACTACAGCAAGGATGACGAATTCCATAACCCACCCAGTATCAGTCACCCGGACCGGCAATCGGGGAAGGGACGGGTGCGGCACGGACTCGCGGGCTCGCGCCGTCTCGCGGTCGTGAGGCCCGGTATGCCGGAAAGGTACGATCCTGGCCGTGGAAACCCGTGGCCTGGACCCCGTGCCCGACGAGGAGCGCACCGGCCGGGTCCGCGCCCTCTTCCCCACCTGGGCCACGGCCAACATGACCGTGCTGCTCCTCACGGTGGGCGCGGGGCTCGTCGTGCTGAACGGGCTGAGCTTCTGGCAGGTGCTGGTGGCCTCGGTGGTGGCGCCGCTGATCTCGTTCGGCCTGGTGGGCTTCGTCTCGCTGGCCGGAAAGCGCGGCGGTGCCCCCGGCCTGGCGCTGTCGCGGGCGGTCTTCGGCGTGCGGGGCAATCTGGCGCCGGGGGCGCTGATCTGGGTGGCGCGGTGGGGCTGGGAGACGATGAACGCGGTCACCGGCGCGTACGCCCTGCTGACCGTGGGCGATGTGCTGTTCGGGGTCCGGAGCACGCCGACGCTGATCATGGCGACCCTGGTCGCTTTCGTGGCGGGCAGCTTTCTGCTGTCGGGGCTCGGGCTGCGGGCGCTGCGGGTGTGCTGCACCTGGTCGGCGTACCTCTTCGGCGCCTTCAGCGTCCTGGTGCTGGCGCATCTCGTCGTGGCGGTGCCCTGGCGCGCCGTGCTGGACCGGCCGGCGGGGCCGGTGTCGATGGTGGTCGCGGGCATCGGCACGCTGACGGCCGGGGGGATCAGCTGGGCGCCGTCCGGTCCGGACTTCACCCGCTATCTGCCGCGCGCCTCCTCGGGCCGGGCGATGGTCGCGGCGACGGTGGGCGGGGCGCTGGTGGTGCTGGTGCCGCTGGTGGTGATGGGGGCGGTGATGGCGGTGCGGACGCCGGAGCTCGCGCTGACCCGTGATCCGGTCTCCTTCATCGGCGCCCTGCTGCCGACCTGGCTCTCCGTCCCGTATCTGGCCGTCGCGGTCACGGGCATGGTGCTGATCAACGCGCTGTCGATGTACTCGGCCGGCTTCACCGCGCAGACCCTCGGCTTCACCGTGCCGCGCGCCTGGGCCGTCGGGGTGAACGCGGCGATCAGTCTGTTCCTGGGCGCGCTCCTGATGATGGTGGCCAGCAGCTTCATCGACGCCTTCGTGTCGTTCCTGCGCCTGCTCGCGGTGACGTTCTCGGCGTGGATCGGGGTCTTCGCCGCGGACATGCTGCGCGGCCGTGCCTACGACCCGGTGGGGCTCATGGACACCGGCCGGGGGGACGCGTACTGGTACACGGGAGGCGTGGCCTGGCCCGCCCTCGCCGCGTGGGGCGCGGGGCTCGCGGTGGGGCTGCTGTTCACCGGCGTGCAGTGGTTCACCGGTCCGCTGGCCGATACCTGGCCGGGCCGCAGCGGCCTGGGCTGGGCGGCCACGGCCCTCGTCTCGGGCGGCCTGTACGCGCTGCTGCCGCGCCCGGGCCGCCCCGACGAAGGGTCCTAGCCCATCTCCTCCAGCGCCTTGCCCTTGGTCTCCTTCACGAACTTGAGGACGAAGGGGATCGAGAGCGTCGCGAAGCAGGCGTAGATGATGTACGTGCCCGAGAGGTTCCAGTCCGCGAGGCTCGGGAAGCTGGCGGTGATCGCCCAGTTGGCGATCCACTGCGCGGAGGCGGCGACGCCGAGCGCGGCGGCGCGGATGCGGTTGGGGAACATCTCGCCGAGGAAGACCCAGACCACCACACCCCACGACAGGGCGAAGAAGAGCACGAAGACGTGCGCGGCGACGAGGGCGACCGCGCCCTGGGCGGTCGGCAGCTTCCCGTCGACCAGGGCGGCGGAGAAGGCCCACGCCTCGAAGGCGAGGGCGACCGCCATGCCGCAGGAGCCGACGAGGGCGAGCGGGCGGCGGCCGACGCGGTCCACCAGGATCATCGCGATGACGGTGCCGATGATGTTGATGATCGACGTGGTGAACGACCAGAAGAAGGAGTCGGTCGGGTCGATGCCGACGGACTGCCACAGCGTCGCGGAGTAGTAGAACGCCACGTTGATGCCGACGAGCTGCTGGAACACCGACAGGCCGATGCCGACCCAGACGATCGGCAGGAAGCCGAAGCGGCTGCCGAGCAGGTCCTTGAAGGTCGACTTGTGCTCACGGCGCATCGCCGTCTCGATCTCCTCGACCCGGGCGTCCAGGTCGACGCCCTTGCCCTCGACCTCTTCGAGGATCTCCCGGGCCCGCTCCCGCTTGCCGACGGAGAGCAGGAAGCGCGGCGACTCGGGGATCGCGAAGGAGAGCAGCCCGTAGAGGACGGCGGGGACGACCATCACGCCGAGCATCCACTGCCAGGCTTCGAGTCCGCCGATCTTGCCGCGCTGGTCGCCGTCGGCGATCTGCAGGATGCCGTAGTTGACGAGCTGGGAGATGGCGATGCCGATGACGATCGCGGCCTGCTGGAAGGAGCCGAGGCGGCCCCGGTAGGCGGGCGGTGAGACCTCGGCGATGTAGGCGGGGCCGATCACCGAGGCCATGCCGATCGCGAAGCCGCCGATGATGCGCCAGATCGCCAGGTCCCAGAGCGCGAAGGGGAGCGCGGAGCCCACGGCGCTGATGGTGAACAGGACGGCGGCGATCTGCATGCAGCGGATGCGCCCGATCCGGTCGGCGATCCGGCCGGCCGTGGCGGCGCCGATCGCGCAGCCGATGAGCGCGATGGCGATGACCTGGGCGAGCGTTCCCGAACCGATGTCGTAACGGTGGCGGATCGCCTCGACGGCGCCGTTGATCACGGAGCTGTCGTAGCCGAACAGGAAACCGCCCATCGCGGCCGCGGCGGTGATGAAGATGACATGGCCGAGGTGGTCCGGGTGGGCCGAACGGGCCCCGGACTCCGGTCCGGATCCTGGCGATGTACTGGTCACGTAAGGCCTCCCTGGGGCGGGGCCGCGGCATCGGACATGGGGTGAGCTGATCTCAAGTGGCGCACAACTTCGGCCCCGCCACCACTCGGGTACCCCCGCGCTCAGCGAAGACGCTGGCTGATCACCTTCGAGACGCCGTCGCCCTGCATCGACACCCCGTACAGGGCGTCGGCGACCTCCATCGTCCGCTTCTGGTGCGTGATGACGATGAGCTGGGAGCTCTCCTGGAGCTCCTCCATGATCCGGATCAGCCGCTGGAGGTTGGTGTCGTCCAGCGCCGCCTCGACCTCGTCCATGACGTAGAACGGGCTGGGCCTCGCCTTGAAGATCGAGACCAGCAACGCCACCGCCGTCAGGGACCTTTCGCCGCCGGACAGCAGGGAGAGCCGCTTGACCTTCTTGCCCGGCGGCCGGGCCTCGACATCCACCCCGGTGGTGAGCATGTGGTCGGGATCGGTCAGGATCAGCCGTCCCTCACCGCCCGGGAAGAGGCGCGAGAAGACGCCCTCGAACTCGCGCGCCGTGTCCCGGTACGCCTCGGTGAACACCTGCTCGACCCGCTCGTCGACCTCCTTGACGACCTGGAGCAGATCGGCCCGGGTCTTCTTCAGGTCCTCCAGCTGCTCGGACAGGAACTTGTGCCGCTCCTCCAGCGCCGAGAACTCCTCGAGGGCGAGCGGATTCACCTTCCCGAGTTGCTGATACGCCCGTTCGGCCGACCGGAGCCGCTTCTCCTGCTCGGCCCTGACGAACGGCCTCGGCCGGTTACGCGGATGCTCCGGGTCCTCCGGCAGCTCCTCGCCCTCGGCGGGCGGCGAGGGCGGGACCGGCTGGTCGGGCCCGTACTCCGCCACCAGACCGGCCGGCTCGACGCCCAGCTCCTCCAGCGCCCTGGTCTCCAGCTGCTCCATCCGCAGCCGCTTCTCGGCCCCCAGCACCTCGCCCCGGTGCACCGAGTCCGTCAGCTTGTCCAGCTCCCCCTTGAGGTCCCGGCCCCGCAGCCGCTCCGCCGCCAGCTCGCGCTCCCGCTCCCCCTTGGACGCCTCGGCCGCCGCCCGCTCCCGCTCCGCCCGTACGACGGACACCTCGACGTGCGCCAGGAGCTGCCGGGCCCCCGACGCCACGGCCGCCGCCACCTCCGCCTCGTGGCGCAGCCGGGCGCGCCGCCGCTCGGCCCGGGCCCGCGCCTCGCGCTCGGCGCGCGCGGCCCGGTCCAGCGAGTCGGCGCGCCCGGCGAGGGCCTTGACGCGTTCCTCGTGCGTACGGACCTGGAGACGGGCCTCCATCTCGGTCTGGCGGGCGTTGGCGCCGTCGGCCGCGAGCCGGTCGCGCACGCCGGTGTCCGGTTCGTCGTCGGCGCCGTCCCCGGCCGCCTCCTCGGCGACGAGCAGCCGCTCGGCCAGCTCCTCCGCCTCCTCGGTGGCCCGCTCCAGCGCCTCCTGGGCCCGCGCGGCGGAGGCGTCCATGCGCTCGGCCTCACCGGCGGCGCCCCGCGCCTGTCCGGCCAGCCGTCCGAGCTGCTGGGCGACCCCGGAGCGCTCCCGCTCGGCGGCCCGGCGCCGCTCCCCCAGCTCCTCGACCAGGGCCGCCGCCCCGTTCCGCCGGCCGGCCGCGAGCCGCTGGGCCTCGGCCAGTTCGGTGCACCGGACGGCGAGCCCGGCCAGCTCGGCCGCGGCCTCGTCCACGGACGCCTGCACTTCGAGGAGGCTGGGTGCCCCGGCGGAGCCGCCGTGCGCGAAGTGGGCGGAGAGCAGGTCGCCCTCGCCGGTCACCGCGGTCAGCTCCGGGTGGGCGGCGACCAGGTCCTCGGCGTCCTCCAGCGTCGCGACGACCACCATGTCCCGCACCAGCCTGCGCACGGCGGCCACCAGTCCGGCGGGTCCGTCGACGAGATCGGCGACGGCGGGGGTGCCGCCCGGCGCCACGGGCTCCGGTGCCCGGTCGTCGGCCCGCCGCACCCCGCCCAGGAGCAGGGCCGCGCGGCCCGCGTCCTGCTTGCGCAGCAGCCGGATCGCCTCGGCCGCCGTGGCCGGGTCGGTGACCGCGACGGCGTCCGCCGCCGCGCCCAGGGCCGCCGCCACCGCGACCTCGTGGCCCGGGGCCACCGTCAGCAGTTCGGCGGCGGGCCCGAGCAGGCCGGTGAGCCGGTCGCGGGCCGTGAGCAGTGCTCCCGTGCCGTCCTTGCGGCGCAGCCCGAGGGCGAGCGCGTCGTGCCGGGCCGCCACGGCGGCGCGCTGGCGTTCGGCGGCGGTGGCCTCCTCGCGGGCCCGGGAGTGCGCCGCCTCGGCCTCCTTCAGCGCGCGACGGGCGGCCTCGTGCTGCTCGCCGAGCTCGGTGTCCCCGGCGTCCAGGCCGTCGACCTCGGCCTTCAGCTCCTCGTACTCCGCCTGGGCGGCGACGGCCCGCTCCCGGGCCTCGTCGCGCGCGGCGGAGAGCCGGTCGATCTCCGCCTGGGCCGAACCGGCGCGGCTGCGGGCGGCGTTGACCTGGCCGTGCAGCCGGGCGAGCCCTTCGCGGCGGTCGGCCAGGGCCCGGGCGGCGTCCTTGAGGCGGCGCTCCTCGGCGGCCAAGGCGCGTTCGAGTCCGGCGCGGTGGGAGGCGGTGTCGTCCAGCGCGTGTTCCGCCGCTTCCAGGGCGGCGGTCAGCTCGGCCTCCTGCTCGCGGATGCGGGCGGCCTCGCGCTCCATGTCCTCGGGGTCGCGGCCCCGGCGCTCCTCCTCGGGCGGTGCGGTGGCGCTCTTCACCCGGGCGTCGGCCAGCGAGATCGTGCCGCGTACCCGCTCGGCGAGCTGCGACAGCTCGTGCCAGGTCTGCTGGGCGCGCTGGAGCCGGGGGGTCAGGCGCCGGACCTGGTCCTCCAGTTCGGCCTCCCGGGCGAGGGCGGCCTTGAGCTCCGCCTCGGCGGCCTCCCGGCGCTGTCTGAGCGCGGCCTCGTCGGCGATCTCGCTGCGCAGGGCGGTGCGCAGCGTCACGAGGTCGTCCGCGAGCAGGCGCAGCCGGGCGTCGCGCAGGTCGGCCTGGATGACGGCGGCGCGGCGGGCCACGGCCGCCTGCCGGCCGAGGGGCTTCAGCTGTCTGCGCAGTTCGTCGGTGAGGTCCTGGACCCTGGCGAGGTTCGCCCCCATCGCGTCCAGCTTCCGCAGCGCCTTCTCCTTGCGCTTGCGGTGCTTGAGGACGCCAGCCGCCTCCTCGATGAAGGCGCGGCGGCCCATGGGGTCGGCGTGCAGGACGGAGTCCAGCTGGCCCTGGCCGACGATGACGTGCATTTCGCGGCCGATGCCGGAGTCGGAGAGGAGTTCCTGGATGTCCAGCAGCCGGCAGGTGTCGCCGTTGATCTGGTATTCGCTGCCGCCGTTGCGGAACATGATCCGCGTAATGGTGACTTCGGCGTACTCGATGGGCAGGGCGCCGTCGGAATTGTCGATGGTCAGCGAGACCTCGGCCCGGCCGAGCGGCGGCCGGCCGGTGGTCCCGGCGAAGATCACGTCTTCCATCTTGCCGCCGCGCAGGGATTTCGCGCCCTGTTCGCCCATGACCCAGGAGAGCGCGTCCACCACATTGGATTTGCCCGACCCGTTGGGCCCGACGACGCAGGTGATGCCGGGTTCGAATCGCAGCGTCGTGGCGGAGGCGAACGACTTGAAACCGCGCAGGGTCAGGGCCTTGAGGTGCACGCCGCCGGACTCTACCTTTCGCTCTCGGTTTCGCTGATGAAGGTGCAGGGCACATCAGACGGTAAGGGAAGGGGTGTACGTCCGGGGCAGGGCCTGCGCGGGGCGGGAAAAAGAAAGAAGGGACGCCGAAGCGTCCCTGTGATTCTGCGGATCAGGCGGTGTCGCACACGTACCCGCGGCCTGACGGAGAATGCGGGTGTGCCGTGCGGGTCAGGTCGCCGTGCGGATCAGGTGAGTGCCGGCTCCGCCTGGGGTACGTCGATGTCGATGCTGTCGAGCAGCGACTGGTGCTGGGCGGCGGCGTTGAGCGCGTCGTTCTCCTCCTGAATCCGTACGAGCTCGGATTCGAGGTCCTGGACGCGCTGCTGGAGCCGTCGCATCTCGGCGAGGAGTCGCGGGTCGGAACCGCCGACGTAACCGAGAAGCGCCTTTGCCATGATGGATGGTCCTCCACAATGAGTGACCGACCGATGCGGTGTGGGTCGTGAGGGATCGCACCCGCGGTGTTCGGCAGTGCTCACTGTCACTGCTGTCCTGCTGCCTACCAGCTCTGCCGAACAGCTGAGGTGCGCGGGGATTTCAGAGTCTCACCAAAAAGTTTGACGGTCAACACGATCACACCCCACAGAGGCGGGCGTCCCGGGGGCGCGCGGCGGGACGATCATGCGGCGCGGCTCTCCGACGGGGCCCTCAGGGGTACGGAGATCATCCTTAGGGCGGCAGCCTGGCACGCCAACCGATTCTTGGCAACCATCAGGACATTCCGCAGGTCATTTCATGTGTATGCGCGACGGGAGCGCATCCGGTCACCGCCCGCCGCGCATCGGACACGGGCCGGACGCGGGCCCTTGCGAGGGCCTTTCGGGAGCGGTCTCAGCGGATCGCGAATCCCTCGTATCCGCCGCGCGGCGTGTCCCATATCTCAGTGACGCCGTCGACACGGCCGGGTGTGTCGTCGGAGCGGAGCCAGTCGAGAAGACGGTGGCAATTCTCACGCCGGCCCTCCGCCACGACCTGCACCCGGCCATCGTCCAGATTGAGGGCGAAACCGGTGAGGCCACCGATCTCCAAAGCGTTTGCCCTGGTGAACCAGCGAAACCCTACTTGCTGTACTCGGCCGCGTACCCAAGCGGTGAGCCGGACATCTTCGTTCATGCCCGAACGCTATCGGTCCCCTTGCGTTCGGAGCACGTCCCGGCGAATCGCCATGGCGTACAGTCCCCTCGCAAAAGCTTCACTCGTTCGGGTGAGCACGGGCGCCGAAAACGGCGTCCAGGTCGTCAGAAGGGCACAGCAGATGGGACGCCATCGACGCAGCGCCGCAGCCCCCGCCGCCGAGGAACACGCGGACGGGGTCTCGGCCGGGCACCGCGGGACGGGCCGCCGGAAGCGGTCCGCGATCCCCGTGCGCACCGGACTCATAGGCGTCTCGGCGGCCGTGGCCGTCGGCGCCGTCGCCGTGGCGTCGGGTCTGCTGCCCGGCGGGGACAGCCGCACCGTGAGCGGCGGTCCGGCCGCCGAACAGGTCCGCTCCCAGGCCGCCCCGGACCTGCTCACCCAGGGGGGAGCTACCGCATCGCCCTCCGAACGCTCCTCCGCTTCCACCCCGGCGAGCCGGGGGACGGACCGCCCCGCCGCGCCCAAGAAGTCGCCTTCCGCGACGTCGAAGCCCTCCGAGTCGGCCTCCCCCAGCGCCTCCCACTCGCCCTCCGCTTCGCACTCCGCTTCCGCGTCGCCCTCGAAGTCCGCCGCGTCCTCCACATCCGCGTCGCCGTCGAAGACCGCGTCCGGCGAGAAGGCACCGGCCAAGAAGAAGGAGCCGGCCCGGCCCTCCTCCTCGACATCGAAGGCCCCGGCCGCGAAGCGCTCGGCGCCGGCCGCCCCGAAGTCCTCCGCGCCGGCCCCGTCCAGCAGCAGCGCGCCGAAGACCACCGCCGCCTCGGCCCAGGCCGCGATCCTGGCCCTCGTCAACGAGGAGCGCGGCAAGGTCGGATGCAGCCCGGTCACCGCGAGCGCCTCGCTCGCCTCGCTCGCCCAGGACTTCAGCGACGACATGGCGGCACGCGGCTTCTTCGACCACACCGACCCCGACGGCAAGACCCCCTGGGACCGGGCGGACGCGGCCGGCGTCTCGGGCCTCGGCGGCGAGAACATAGCCCGCGGACAGGCCGACGCGCAGGCCGTGATGGACGCCTGGATGAACAGCGACGGCCACCGGGCAAACATTCTCAACTGCGATTACAAGACGCTCGGCGTCGGCGTCCACTACGGAGCCGGCGGCCCCTGGTGGACCCAGGACTTCGGCTTCTGACCCGTACCACCGCCGCACGTGCCACCTCGTACGCCCCGCTCGCCTCCCCCGGGTCACACTGACTGAGGGAAAGCGCTGTGCGGGCGTACGCTGGTTTCATGGACCTGAGCACCGCACCGGAGACGTCGGAGACGGACGACCTGGCCTTCGACGTGTTCTCGAAGCAGTGCCCCTCGCGCGGCCTGCTCGAACACGCCACCGGCCGCTGGGGCGCCCTCACGCTCGGTGCCCTGTACGAGGAGAGCCTGCGGTTCAACGCGCTGCGCCGCAAGGTCGGCGGGGTGAGCGAGAAGATGCTGTCCCAGACGCTGCACGCGCTGGAGCGGGACGGCCTCGTGCACCGTGAGGCCCAGCTCACCAACCCGCCCCGGGTGGACTACGAGCTCACCCCGCTCGGCCGCGAGGTCGCGGAGCGGCTGCTCGGCCTGATCCACTTCGTGGAGGGCCGGATGCCCGAGGTCCTGGCGGCCCGGGCGCGCTACGACGCGCGGGAAGACTAGGGGCGCACGCGCGGCGGGCGCTGGCAGCGGGGGCAGTAGTAGCTGGACCGGTTCATCCAGGGGCGCCGCGCCATCGGCGTACCGCAGCGGTGGCAGGGCTCGCCCTCGCGCCCGTAGGCGTCGAGCGAGCGGTCGAAGTAGCCCGACTCGCCGTTGACGTTGACATAGAGGCTGTCGAAGCTGGTGCCGCCCTGGGCCAGCGCGGCGTTCATCACGTCGCGGACGTGGCCGAGGAGTTCGGCGGACCTGGGGCGGGTGAGCGTCGCGGTCGGCCGGTCATAGTGCAGCCGGGCGCGCCACAGCGCCTCGTCCGCGTAGATGTTGCCGACCCCGCTGATCAGCGACTGGTCGAGCAGCGCGCGCTTGATCGTCGTACGGCGCAGCCGCAGCGCCGTGTGGAAAGCGGCGCCGTCGAACGCCGGGTCCAGGGGGTCGCGGGCGATGTGCCCGATGATGTCGGGCAGCCCGTCCGGGGTGTTCTCGTGGAGCGAGAGGCCGCCGAAGGTGCGCTGGTCCACGAAGCGCAGTTCGGTGCCGACCGCGTCGGCGAACCTGATCCTGACCCGCAGATGCTTCTCGTCCGGCGCCCCCTCGGGCTGGACGAGCAGCTGACCGCTCATGCCCAGGTGGCCGAGGAGCGAACCGGCCGCCTCGTCCAGCGGCACCCACAGGTACTTGCCCCGCCGCATCGCCGTCCCGAACCGCGTCCCCGTGAGCCGGGCCGCGAAGTCCGCGCCGCCCGCGAGATGGCGGCGGACCGCGCGCGGGTGCAGGACCTCGACCTCACCGGCCGTCCGCCCGGCGACCCAGCGTTCCAGACCTCGGCGGACGACTTCGACCTCGGGCAGTTCGGGCACGGACAGGCTCCTGGGAGGAGAGAGCGTACAGAGAAAGAGAGAACCCCCCGGCGCACGGCGGCGCCGGGGGGTTCTCGGCAGGTCAGGCGGGAGCGACGTCCGTGGACGGCGCGGGGTCGGCAGGGGTGTCGGCGGCCCCTCCGTCGGCGGCGGCCTTCGCCGCTGCCTCCCGCGCCTCGGCGGCGGCGGTGATCTCGCGCCAGGCGGACTCGGCCGCCTGCTGCTCCGCTTCCTTCTTGCTACGGCCGGTGCCGGTGCCGTACGAGACACCACCGACGCGAGCAGCAGCAGTAAAGGTCTTCTCGTGGTCCGGGCCGGTCTCCGTGACGAGGTACTCGGGGACTCCGAGGCTCTCGCTCGCGGTGAGTTCCTGGAGGCTGGTCTTCCAGTCCAGGCCGGCGCCGAGGTTCGAGGACCTGTCGATCAGCGGGTCGAAGAGCCGGTGGACCAGCTCGGACGCCGCGTCGAGGCCCTGATCGAGATAGACCGCGCCGATCACCGCTTCCAGGGTGTCGGCGAGGATGGACGCCTTGTCCCGGCCCCCCGTGCCCTCTTCACCGCGGCCGAGCCGGATGAAGGAGCCGAGTTCGAGGCCGCGGCCCACCTCAGCAAGCGCACGCGAGTTGACCACCGCGGCCCGCAGCTTGGCCAGCTGGCCTTCGGGCAGATCGGGGTGGGTGCGGTACAGCGTGTCCGTGACCACCAGACCGAGCACGGAGTCCCCGAGGAACTCCAGCCGCTCGTTGGTGGGCAGGCCGCCGTTCTCGTACGCGTACGAACGGTGGGTCAGCGCACGCACCAGAAGGGCGGACTCGAGTTGGTACCCGAGCCGCCCTTCCAGAAGCGTGTGGGACGAGGCTGTGTTGACGTTGTCTGCCTGCTTCTTGGCGTGGGACAACTCAGACATCGGGCCTCTCACCAGCCGCTCAGACCTCGAGGACCTGGCGCTTGTTGTACGTGCCGCAGCTGGGGCACGCGATGTGCTGCAGCTTCGGCTCCTGGCAGCGCTCGCACGAAACCAGGGTGGGGACCGCAGCCTTCCACTGCGACCGGCGGTGGCGCGTGTTGCTGCGCGACATCTTCCGCTTCGGAACAGCCACGGCTACTTCTCCTGCTTCTTGTCGACGCCGGGTGCGGCGCCGCCCATGTTGTCCTTCTCGCCGTCCTGAATGGTCTCGGCGAGTCCTTGCAGTGCCGCCCAACGAGCGTCGACGGCATCGTGGTGGTGGCCGGGATTCTCGTCCAGCCTGACTCCGCACTCGGAGCACAGACCGGCACAGGATTCCTTGCACACCGGCTGCATCGGCAGTGCGAGCACCACCGCATCACGCAGCACCGGCTCGAGGTCGAACAGGCCGTCCTCGAGGAAAAGCCTGTCCTCGTCGTCCTCGGCGTCGTCGGCCGGGTCCGCGGGCTTGCCGTGGTTCCGGTCATCGGCGTCAGGGTACGAGAACATCTCCTGGAAGTCCGCCTCGACCTCGCGGCTCAGCGGCTCCAGACACCTTACGCACTCCCCCTCGACCGTCGCACGGGCGGTCCCGGTGACGAGCACGCCCTCCATGACGGATTCGAGACGGAGGTCCAGCTCCACCGGTGCGCCTTCCGGCACTCCGATGACGCCGCCGACACCGAGGTCGGCGGGGGCGTCCGCCGTGCGGGTCAGCCGCTTCATGGCACCGGGACGCCGGCCCAGCTCGTGCGTGTCGAACACGAGGGGGTTTCGGTGGTCGAGGTGGCCGTTCAGGGCTTCTCCTGCTTTCGGATCGAACGCGTCACGCGCTGGTGGGAGGGGGCCGGCCCGTCCGGAGTCGAAGCGGGCAGCCGGGATCGCGGACATACGCGCGACCGAAGAGCCAGGATACTGGACACACCGCCCAGCTCCCAATCCGGGCCGTGCGGCGGTCAGCGCCCCTGTTCGTAGCGGCGCAGCTGGTCCAGGTCGATCATGCTGGTGTCGAAGAGGCTGGTCTCGTCCAGGGCGGCGTCGCCGTGCTGCTGCGGGAGGGGCTGCTGGGGCTGCTGCCAGGCGTCGTAGCCCTGCTGCTGGTAGCCCGCGTAGGGGTCGGGCTGCTGCTGGTAGCCGTAGACGTCCTGCTGGGGCTGGGGCGCCTGGTACGCGTCCTGCTGCTGGTCCTGGTAGCCGTAGCCCTGGGCGTACTGCGCTTCCGGGCCGCCGTACTGCGGCTCGGTCTGGTGCGGGATCGGGAGCGGCTGCGGGGCGGCGGCCTCGGCCAGTCCGGCCCAGTGGTCCTCGTCGCTGGTGTGGACCCGGTCACCGGCCGCGTCCTGGGCGGCGATGTGCGCGCCGAGCTCGTCGGTGGCGACCCGGCCGTGCAGCTTCTGCCGGCCCCGGCCGACGGCTTCCAGGGTCTTGGCGAGCACCGCCTCGAAGGCGCCCAGCTTGGTGTCCACGTACGCGTCGGCGCGCTCGCGGAGCGTGTCCGGGTCGGTGCTGCGCTCGGGCGCCTCGGCGAAGTCCGGGTCCTCGTATCCCTGCTCGTCGTAGCCCTGGCCGCGGCCGAGGAGCTTCTCGCGGCCCCGGTCGACGGAGCCGATGGTCTTGGTGAGGACGACCTCGAAGTTGGCGAGCTTGCTGTCGACGTACTCGTCGGCCTCGGCGCGGACCTCGTCGGCCTCCTTGCGGGCCTCGGCGAGGATGCGGTCCGCCTCGGCCTGGGAGCGCCGGGCGATCTCGGTGTCGGCGATCAGGGCGGTGCGCTCGGCGCGGGCGCTGTCGATGATGCGGCCGGCCTCCTGGCGGGCCTGCTCCACCAGCTGCTCGTGGCCGCCGATGACCTCCGCGGCCTGGGCGAGCGAGCCGGGCAGGGCCTCGCGCACCTCTTCGAGCATCGCGAGCAGTTCGGCGCGGTTGACCACGCAGGACGCCGACATGGGCATGGACCGGGCGCTCCCGACCGTCGCGACGATCTCGTCCAGCTTCTTCTGCACGTCCACCGTGTGCTCGCCACTCTCTACTGCCGGTTGGAGACGGACGGGACGACTGTACGGCCAGTCGGCGCCCGCCCGACACCTGCGGTGCGTGACGCTGACGCGCCGTCAGTGGTTCAGCGCTGGGCGAGGCGTTCGGTCAGGGCCCGCTGGACGACCGGCGGCAGCAGGTGGGAGACGTCGCCGCCCCACGCCGCGACCTCCTTGACCAGGGAGGACGACAGGAAGCTGTAGGTGGGGTTGGTCGGCACGAAGAGCGTCTCGACGCCGGAGAGGCCGTTGTTCATCTGGGCCATCTGGAGTTCGTAGTCGAAGTCGCTGACGGCGCGCAGGCCCTTCACGATCGCCGGGATGTCGCGCTGCTTGCAGAAGTCCACGAGCAGGCCGTGGAAGGACTCGACCTCGACGTTGCCGAACTCGGCGGTGACCTCGCGGATGAGCCCGATCCGCTCCTCGACCGTGAACAGGCCCTTCTTGGACTGGTTGATCATCACCGCGACGTGCACGACGTCGTACAGCTTCGAGGCTCGGCCGATGATGTCGAGATGTCCGTTGGTGATGGGGTCGAACGACCCCGGGCATACGGCGCGGCGCAACTTGGTTCCCTCGCTCTCCGGTCCGGTCATCGTGCGTCTTCGCACGTGGCGGCGGCGCGACCGTACCAAAACGTTCCCTCGCCGTAGCGACGGGCCCGCAACGGCTCGAAACCCTTGGGCCAGCTGAATTCTCCGCCTCTGGTGCTGCGTTCCACGGTGACGAGTGCGTCGCTCGTGAGCCACCCCTGCGTACGGAGTGTGAGGAGGATCTCGCGCAGATCGTCGTCGGTGACGGCGTACGGCGGGTCCAGGAAGACCACGTCGTACGGTTCCGCGGGGGCCGGGCCCGTCACGATCTGTTCCGCTTTGCCGCCGCGGACCTCTGCGCCGGGCAGGCCGAGGGTGCGGGCGTTCTCCTTGACGGTGCGCAGGGCCTTGGCGTCGGCCTCCACGAGCAGGGCGTGGGCGGCGCCCCGGGAGAGCGCTTCGAGGCCGACGGCGCCGGAGCCGGCGTAGAGGTCGGCGACCCGGACGGAGTCCAGGGTGCCCAGGAGCGCCTGCCAGGTGGAGAACAGCCCCTCGCGCGCGCGGTCGGATGTGGGCCGGGTGCCGGTGCCGGGCGGGACGGCCAGGCGGCGTCCGCCGGCCACGCCTGCGATCACGCGGGTCATGGGTGTCTGGTCCTCGGGTCGGGGCGGCGCGCGGGGAGCCGTGGGCGCCGTACCTCCCACGATATGGCGTCGGGGCGGACGGGGCGCCCGGGGCTTCCCGGGGCGGGCGGGCTCATCCCTTGTCCAGATACTCCTCGCGCTCCTTGTCGAGGAGGGCGTCCAGGGCGGTGCGCAGCGCGGGCAGGTGCTCCAGGCCGGGGTCGGCGGCGACGACGGCGACGGCCTCCTGGCGGGCGGCGGCGATGACCTCCTCGTCGTCGATGACGCTGAGGACGCGCAGCGAGGAGCGCACCCCGGACTGGGCCTGGCCGAGCACATCGCCCTCGCGGCGCTGTTCGAGGTCGATGCGGGAGAGCTCGAAGCCGTCCAGGGTGGCGGCGACGGCGGAGAGCCGGGCGCGGGCGGGGCTCGCCTCGTGGGCCTCGGTGACCAGCAGGCAGAGCCCGGGGGCGGAGCCTCGGCCGACCCGGCCGCGCAGCTGGTGCAGCTGGGAGACGCCGAAGCGGTCGGCGTCCATGATGACCATGGCGGTGGCGTTGGGGACGTTGACGCCGACCTCGATGACCGTGGTGGCGACCAGGACGTCGACGTCGCCCGCGGCGAAGCGGCGCATCACGTCGTCCTTGTCGTCGGGCTGCATCCTGCCGTGCAGCACCTCGACGCGCAGTCCGGTCAGGGGGCCCTTGGCGAGCTGTTCGGCGATCTCCAGGACGGCGAGCGGGGGCCGCTTGTCGCCCTCCTCCCCGGCCTCCTTCTTCCCCTTCTTCTTGGCGGGGTCGTCCTCGTCGTCCCCGATGCGGGGGCAGACGACGTACGCCTGGTGGCCGTTCTCCACCTCCTCGCGGACCCGTTCCCAGGCGCGGCTGAGGAAGTGCGGCTTGTCCTTGGCGGGGACGACGTGGCTGGAGATGGGCGAGCGGCCGGCCGGGAGCTGGTCGAGGACGGAGGTCTCCAGGTCCCCGAAGACGGTCATGGCGACGGTACGGGGGATGGGCGTCGCGGTCATGACGAGGAGGTGGGGCGGTTGCTTGCCCTTGGAGCGCAGGGCGTCGCGCTGTTCGACCCCGAAGCGGTGCTGTTCGTCCACGACGACCAGGCCCAGGTCGTGGAACTTGACCTTGTCCTCGATGAGGGCGTGCGTCCCGATGACGATGCCGGCCTCACCGGTGACCAGGTCGAGCAGGGCCTGCCGGCGGGCGGCGGTGCCCATGGACCCGGTGAGCAGGACGACCTTGGTGCCCTGGTCCGCCCCGCCGAGCGCCCGCCCGTCGCCCGACCACCGCCCCTCATCGAGAGGCGCTTCGCGCCACAGGCCCCAATGCTCGGCCAGCTCCCCCATCATCTCGGTGATCGACCGGTGGTGCTGCTGGGCCAGGACCTCGGTGGGCGCGAGCATGGCGGCCTGGCCGCCCGCGTCGACCACGGCGAGCATGGCGCGCAGGGCCACCATGGTCTTCCCGGAACCGACCTCGCCCTGGAGGAGGCGGTGCATGGGGTGCTCGGTGGCGAGGTCGTCGAAGATCTCGCCGGAGACCTTCCGCTGGCCGTCGGTGAGGGTGAACGGGAGCTTCGCGTCGAAGGCGTCGAGGAGGCCGCCGGCGACGGGCCTGCGGGCGACGGCGGGGAGCTGGGTGTCGGCGTACCTGCGGCGGGCCAGGGCGACCTGGAGGACGAACGCCTCGTCCCACTTGAGCCGGTCCCGGGCCGCCGCCACGTCGGCCTTGGCGGCCGGGCGGTGGATCTTCAGCAGGGCCTCGGGCAGCGGGATGAAGCCTCGGCCCTCGCGCAGGGCTCCGGGGAGCGGGTCGACTGCCTCGCGGGCGCTGGGCAGCACCGCGTCGACCGCCTTGGCGATCCGCCAGGAGTCGATCTGCTTGCAGGCCGGGTAGATCGGCAGCAGCTTGCCGGCGAAGGCGTCCACCGCCTCGGCCGCCTCGGCGTCGTCCGCGGAGGCGGCGTCGAGCAGCTGGTACGTGGGGTGGGCGAGCTGCGTCTTCCGGTTGAAGACGGAGACCTTGCCGGCGAACATCGCGCGCCGGCCGGGCAGCAGGTCCTTGTGCGGCTTGTGGACGCCGTGGCCGAAGAAGACCAGCTGGAGGCGGCCGTGGCCGTCGGTGAGGGTCACTTCGAGGCGCTTGCCGCGTCCGCCGTTGAAGGTGAGCACGCGGGCGTCCGCGACCTGGGCGACGACCGTGACGTGCTCGTCGAGCGGGAGGTCGGTCAGCGCCGTGAGCCGGCCGCGCTCCTCGTACCGGCGCGGGTAGTGATGGAGGAGATCACCGACCGTGTGCAGGTCGAGGTGCTCGGCCATCACCTTCGCGGTGGGTCCGCCGAGCAGCTTCCTGAGGGGTTCTTCAAACGCAGACACGCGATCCATTGCACACCACGGCAGTGACAGTCGTCCGCCGGGCGCCGCCCGGGCCCGTCGCCGCGCCGGGTGCTATTCGACGCCGATCAGCAGCGGCGCGCCCTGGTGGCCGCCCCGGTAGGTGGTGGTGTCCACCGCCAGGTGGCCGTCGCGGACGTGCTGCTCCAGGGCTTCGGCCAGCGCGGGCGGGGTGTCCTCGGCCAGGACCAGGGTGACCAGCTCGCCGCCGGCCGCGAGCATCCGGTCCAGCACCTTGCGGGCCGTGCCGGGGACGTCCTGGCCGATGACCGCCACGTCGCCGTCGATGAGGCCCAGCACGTCCCCGGCCTGGCAGATGCCCGCCGTGGTCCAGGACTGCCGTTCGGCGACGGCCAGTTCGGCGTAGCGGGTGGCGCCGGCCGCCGAGGTCATCGCGACCACGTCCTCGTCGAAGCTGCGGTCCGGCTCGTGGACGGCGAGGGCCGCGATGCCCTGGACGGCGGCCCGGGTCGGGATGACGGCGACCCGGATGCCCTGGGCCCTGGCCTGTTCGGCGGCGGCGGCAGCGGTGTGGCGCAGGTCCGCGTCGTTTGGGAGGAGCACCACCTCGCGGGCGTGGGCGCGCCGGACGGCGTCGGCCAGTTCGCCGCTGGCGAGCGGTTCGCCGGGCCGCGCGAGCACGGTCGTCGCGCCGGCCTCCCGGCAGAGGGCGGCGAGACCGTCCCCCGGGACGACCACGACGACCGCGCGCCGGGCGGGCTCGGGGCGGGCGCGGGCGCGGTCGGCGGCGAAGTGGGTGATGCGGATGCGGTACGGGCGGCCGGCCTCGACGCCCGCCTCGACCGCGGCGCCGGCGTCGTCCACATGGACGTGGACGTTCCACAGGCCGTCGCCGCCGACCACCACCAGGGAGTCGCCGAGGGCGTCCAGCCGGGCGCGCAGCCGCTCGACGGCCTCGTCGCCCGCTTCGAGGAGGTAGATGACCTCGAAGGCGGGGCCGCCCCCGTCCCCCTCGTCGCCCGCCGGGCACTCCGTGTCCCCGCCGCCCACCGGGGCGGACGGGGCGGGGGCCCGGTACGGCCGCTCCGGAGCCCGTCCCGAGACGGCTTCGACCAGGGCGCCGAGGAGGGTGACCAGGCCGCGGCCCCCGGCGTCGACCACCCCGGCCCTGGCGAGGGCGGGGAGCTGTCCGGGCGTCGCGTCCAGCGCGGTGCGGGCGCCCTCGTAGGCGGCCCGGGCCACCTCGGCCGTGTCCGCGCCGGGCGCGGCCCGTCCGGCGGCGGCGGCGGCCCGGTCCGCGACGGTGAGGACGGTGCCCTCGACGGGGTGGGCGACCGCCTCGCGGGCCCAGGCGGCGGCCCGGCCGAGGGCGAGGCGCATCCGGTCGCCGCCGGTGCCCTCCGCGAGGACGCCGGCCATGCCGCGCAGGAGCTGGGCCAGGATCGTGCCGGAGTTGCCGCGGGCGCCGATGAGGGCTCCGTGGGCCATGGCCCGTACCGCGTCCGCCGCGGAGGGGGCCGAGGTGCCGGTCTCGTGGGCGGCGAAGACCGCTTCGACGGCGGCCGCCGCGGATTCCACGGTCAGGTAGAGGTTGGTGCCGGTGTCCCCGTCGGCGACGGGGTAGACGTTGATCGCGTCGATCGCCGCCCGCTCCCGGCCGAGCGCTTCGAGGGCCAGCGAGCACCAGTTCCGTACCGCGACGGCATCCGGTTCGTCGGCGGTCTGCGGCACCTCGGGTCCTCCTCGGACGGGGCTCGGAACGGGGACTCGTGACGGGGGCGGGGCGGCTGGCTGCACCGCAGGTTAGTCCCGGTCGGGGGGTGCGGGCGGTCCGGGGGCGGGGAGGGCGGGGGCGGAAGACATGGTAGTTTCGTATCTCCGGAGCAGGCGTTGTATGCTGCTTCGGTTGCCCGATGAAAGTCGGGCCATTCCCCCGGTACCGCCACTTCAGTCCTTGAATCCGGCGTACCGGAATTCACTGTAAGTGCATCTGAAGTCTTTGGAGTGACCCGTGGCTGCCAACTGCGACGTTTGCGGCAAGGGGCCGAGCTTCGGCAACAACATTTCGCACTCGCACCGCCGTACGTCCCGTCGCTGGAACCCCAACATCCAGCGCGTGCGTGCCGTGGTCGGTCGGACGCCGAAGCGGCTCAACGTCTGCACCTCGTGCATCAAGGCCGGCAAGGTCGCGCGCTGACGTTCCCGTCGTAGCGCAGCCCTACCGGTTGCCCGAAAAGCCGGTCCACCTCGGTGGACCGGCTTTTTGCTGTGCCCGTACGTCAGCCCGCGTCGCGCAACTGCCAGCCGTGGCGGACCGGGCCGATGCCCGCGCCCAGCGGGAAGCCCGCCTCGATCGCCCCGGTGACGTAGGCCTTCGCGGCCCGGACCGCCTCCGGCACCCCGGCGCCCCGCGCCAGATGGCTCGCGATGGCCGAGGCGAGGGTGCAGCCGGTGCCGTGGGTGTGCCGGTTGTCGTGGCGGGGGGCGCGCAGCCAGTGCTCCTCGCTGCCGTCGGTGAGCAGGTCGACGGGCTCACCGGGCAGGTGGCCGCCCTTGATCACGACCCAGCGGGGCCCGAAGGCGAGCAGCGCGCCGGCGGCCCGGCGCATCCCGGCCTCGTCGGTGACGGTGATGCCCGTGAGCTGCGCCACCTCGTCCAGGTTGGGCGTGGCCACGGTCGCGACGGGGAGCAGCTTGGTGACGACGGATGCGAGGGCGTCGGCGGCGAGGAGCGGGTCGCCGTGCTTGGAGACGCCGACCGGGTCCACGACGACGGGCGCCGAGGTGCCCGCGAGGAGTTCGGCGACGGTCTCCACGAGCGGGGCGGAGGCCAGCATCCCGGTCTTGACGGCGTCGACGCCGATGTCGTCGACGACGCCGCGGTACTGGGCGCGGACCGCCTCGGCGGGCAGTTCCCAGGCGCCCTGGACGCCGAGGGAGTTCTGCGCGGTGACGGCGGTGAGCACGCTCATCCCGTGGGTGCCCAGGGCGAGCATCGTCTTGAGGTCGGCCTGGATGCCCGCACCGCCGCCGGAGTCGGATCCGGCGACGGTGAGCACGCGGGGAGGTGCGGAGGGAGGTATCGGCATGGGCCGCAATCTACTGGGAGTCCTCGATGTCGCCGAAGTGGTCCCAGCCGTTCTTGCTGGTCCAGGGCGCGCCGTCGACCGTCACCTGGGGCAGCGCCGAGGGGTTGAGGACCTCGCCGATCACCTTCCAGCGGGCCGGGAGCTTCACGTCGGGCGGGAAGGTCGCGACGATCGCGTGGTCCTCGCCGCCGGTCAGCACCCACTGCATCGGGTCGACGCCGACCGCCTGGCCGATGTCCGACATCTGGGACGGCACGTCGATGAGCCCGGACCGCAGGTCGATGCGGACCTTGCTGGCCTCGGCGATGTGCCCGAGGTCGGCGACGAGCCCGTCGCTGACGTCGGTCATGGCGGTGGCTCCGAGCCCGGCGGCCGCGGGCCCCGCGTGGTAGGGGGGCTCGGGGCGGCGGTGGGCCTCGACGAAGGCGCGCGGTGAGCGGAAGCCCCGGGAGAGCACGGCGTATCCGGCGGCGGACCAGCCGAGCCAGCCGGTGACGGCGACGACGTCCCCGGGCTGGGCGCCGGCCCGGGTGACGGGTTCGTGGTTGCGCAGGTCGCCGAGCGCGGTGATGGAGACGGTGATCAGGTCGCCGCGCACGACGTCCCCGCCGACCACGGCCGCCCCCGCGACCTGGCACTCGTCGCGCAGTCCGTCCATCAGCTCGCCGGCCCAGGTGACCGGGAGTTCGGCGGGGACGACGAGGCCGAGAAGGATCGCGGTGGGCACGGCGCCCATGGCGGCGATGTCGGCGAGGTTCTGCGCGGCGGCCTTGCGGCCCACGTCGTACGCCGTCGACCAGTCGCGCCGGAAGTGCCGTCCCTCCAGCAGGATGTCCGTGCTGGCCACGACCCTGCGGTCGGGGGCTGTCACGACCGCCGCGTCGTCGCCCGGGCCGAGCCGGACCGCCGGAGTGGTGGTGAGCCGGGACGTGAGCTCCCTGATGAGCCCGAACTCGCCCAACTCGCCCACGGTTGCCTTCACCGAGTGTCACCTCTCATCTGTCGGGCCGGACCCTCCGGCCTGTCCCCCGTGCGCGCCGCCCCACTCGCGGTCGCGTGCCGTCTTGGCTGTCGGTACTGTCAAGAACTACGTCAACTTGCGCGTTCCGTACGCCACGCTGAGGACGTCATCCGGCCCGCGGGTCTCCCCGCTCCGCGCGGCGACGCGATAACGTGGCGTCCCTTTCCCCCACATGATCCTCGTGGCCGCCCTGGAGGTTCCGTGGTACAGGCGTACATCCTCATTCAGACCGAGGTGGGCAAGGCGTCGACCGTCGCCGAGACCGTCTCCGAGCTTCCGGGAGTCATCCAGGCAGAAGACGTCACCGGTCCCTACGACGTGATCGTGCGCGCCCGGGCCGACACGGTGGACGAGCTCGGGCGCATGGTGGTGGCCCGGGTCCAGCAAGTGGAGGGCATCACCCGAACCCTGACCTGCCCGGTCGTTCACCTGTAGCCCCCGTCTACGCTGGGCCGGTGACGTACTCCCGCCGCCGGCTCCTCCGTCCCGTGCTCCTCGCTCCGTCCGCCGTCCTGGTGCTGCTGACGGCGGGCTGTTCCGGGGGCGACGCGGCGGCGTCGGTCTCGGTGCCCTCCCCGTCCCCGGAAGCCGCAGCCTACTGCCGCGCGCTCGACGGGGAACTGCCGGACACCGTCGGCGGTCTGGAGCGGAGTGACCCCGAGCCGGCCTCGCCGCTGACCGCCGGGTGGGGGGACGGGGCGATCGTACTGCGCTGCGGTGTGGCGCGCCCCGCGAAGATGGACGACGACCAGTCGAAGGGCATCACCGCGAGCGGGGTCAACTGGATGCTGGAGCAGCGGGAGGGCGACGGCCCCCGGCTGACGACGACCCTCCGCGAGACCTACGTCGAGGTGTCGCTCTCGGAGGCGTACGCGCACGACACGACCCCGCTCGCGGCGTTCGCCCCGGCGGTGAAGAAGACGATCCCGAACCGGTTCTAGGGTGTGCGCTCCGAGCGAGCGCACACCCTTCGCCGTGTTCCGCCGGGTCAGCGCAGGCCGGTCGGCCGGGTCAGCGCGGCCTGGATGAGCCGGTCCACCAGCTGCGGGTAGCTGACGCCGCTCTCCTCCCACATGCGCGGGTACATGGAGATCGGGGTGAAGCCGGGCAGGGTGTTGATCTCGTTGATGACGAAGCCGCCGTCCTCGGTGAGGAAGAAGTCGGCGCGCACCAGGCCCTCGCAGGAGCACGCGTCGAAGGCTTCGACGGCGAGCCGCTGGACCTCGGCGGTCTGCTCCTCGGTGAGCGGCGCCGGCACGATCCCGGAGGCGGCGTCGATGTACTTGGCCTCGAAGTCGTAGAAGTCGTGCGCGGTGACCGGCGGGATCTCGGCCGGCACGCTGGCGCGCGGTCCGTCCTCGAACTCCAGGACGCCGCACTCGATCTCGCGGCCCCTCAGCAGCGACTCGACCAGGAACTTCGGGTCGTGGCGGCGGGCCTCCTCGATGGCCGCGTCGAGTCCGGAGGCGTCCTCGACCTTGGTGATGCCGATGGACGAGCCGGCCCGGGCGGGCTTGATGAAGAGCGGCCAGCCGTGCTCGGCGGCGAAGCCGGTGATGCGCTCGCGGGCGGCGGCCGGGTCGTTCTCCCACTCGCGGGGGCGGACCACCAGGTACGGGCCGACCGGGAGGCCGAAGGAGGTGAAGACCCGCTTCATGTACTCCTTGTCCTGGCCGACGGCCGAGGCGAGGACCCCGGCACCCACGTACGGCACACCGGACAGCTCCAGGAGCCCCTGGAGGGTGCCGTCCTCGCCGTACGGGCCGTGCAGGACGGGGAAGACGACGTCGACCTCGCCGAGTGCCTTGGGCACCGCGCCGGGCTCGGTGTAGACCACTTCACGGCTGCCGGGGTCGACGGAGAGCACGACCCCGCCCTCCTCGGACTCGGCCAGCTGCGCCACGTCCGGCATGGTCCGGTTCGCGATGGCCATGCGTTCGGGTTCGTCGGCGGTGAGCGCCCAGCGGCCGTCCGTCGTGATGCCGATCGGCAGGACGTCGTACTTGGTCCGGTCGATGGCGTTCAGGACGGCACCGGCCGTGACCACCGAAATGCCGTGTTCGGAGCTGCGGCCGCCGAACACGACGGCCACGCGCGGCTTGCGGAGCTGCTGCTCCGGGCTCTGGGGGAGGTTCTCGCTGCTCATATCGCGATGAGCGTACCTGCTGGTACCGGTCGCGTCAGCGCGGCACGGGCCGCCCGGGGCGGGTGGGACCCGGGTGGCCTCAGTGCCGTTCGGCCTTGGCGCTGCGCGACATGAGCTCCTTGACCGCGACCTTCGGCGGCTTGCCCTCGTGGACGATGCCGACGATGGTCTCGGTCAGCGGCATCTCGACGCCGTGCCTGCGGGCCAGGTCGAGCACCGATTCGCAGGACTTGACGCCCTCGGCGGTCTGCTTGGTGGCGGCGATGGTCTCCTGGAGCGTCATGCCGCGGCCGAGGTTGGTGCCGAAGGTGTGGTTGCGCGAGAGCGGCGAGGAGCAGGTCGCCACCAGGTCGCCGAGCCCGGCGAGTCCGGAGAACGTCAGCGGGTCGGCTCCCATGGCCGCGCCCAGCCGGATCGTCTCGGCGAGGCCCCGGGTGATGAGCGAGCCCTTGGCGTTGTCGCCGAGCCCCATGCCGTCCGCGATGCCGACGGCGAGGCCGATGACGTTCTTGACCGCGCCGCCGAGTTCGCAGCCGACCACGTCGGTGCTGGTGTACGGGCGGAAGTACGGGGTGTGGCAGGCAGCCTGGAGGCGCTGGGCGACGGACTCGTCCCGGCAGGCGACGACGGCCGCGGCGGGGCGGCGTTCGGCGATCTCCTTGGCGAGGTTGGGCCCGGTGATGACGGCGACGCGGTCGTCGGAAACGCCGGTGACGTCCTCGATGACCTCGCTCATCCGCTTGGCGGTGCCGAGTTCGACGCCCTTCATCAGGGAGACGAGCACCGTCTGCGGCTCCAGGTGCGGGGCCCAGTCGGCGAGGTTGGCACGCAGCGTCTGGGAGGGCACGACGAGCACCGCGTAGTCGGCGCCGCGCAGCGCCTCGGCCGCGTCCGTGGTGGCCCGGACCGAGGCGGGCAGCTCGATGCCCGGCAGGTACTCGGGGTTGGTACGGGTGGTGTTGACGGCCTCCGCGACCTCGGCCCGGCGGCCCCAGAGGGTCACTTCGCAGCCCGCGTCCGCGAGGACGACGGCGAAGGCGGTACCCCAGGAGCCGGTTCCGAAGACGGCGGCCTTCGCGGGGTGCGTCACGTGAGTCCCTCTCCTTCGGCCCTGCGCCGCTGTTCGGCCCGGGCCTTGCGGTGATCGTAGGGCTCGGCGGGTGCCTGCTGCCCGCGGATCTCCTCCAGCTGCGCGGTGACCGCGCGCATGATCACCTCGGTGGCCTCGCGCAGCACCTCGGGCGTCGGCTCCTGGCCGTAGAAGCGGGTCAGGTCGACGGGCGGCCCGGCCTTGACCCGGAGGGTCTTGCGGGGCAGCAGGCGCACCTTCTTCTCCTTGGCGTAGGGCGGCATGACCTCGTTGGCGCCCCACTGCGCGACCGGGATGACGGGGGCCCGGGTCATCAACGCGACGCGTGCGGCGCCCGTCTTGCCGGCCATCGGCCACATGTCGGGGTCACGGGTGAGGGTGCCCTCGGGGTAGAAGCAGACGCACTCGCCGCGCTCGATGGCGCCGACGGCGGCCCGGAAGGCGTCCATCGCGTTGGTGGTCTCGCGGTAGACGGGGATCTGGCCGGTGCCGCGCAGCATCGCGCCGACGAAGGCGCCCTTGAAGAGCCCCGCCTTGGCCAGAAAGCGCGGCACACGGCCGGTGTTGTACTGGAAGTGCCCGTAGGAGAGCGGGTCCAGATACGAGTTGTGGTTGACCGCGGTGATGAATCCGCCGTCGGCCGGAATGTGTTCCGTTCCCTGCCAGTCGCGCTTGAACAGAACCACCAGCGGCGGTTTGGCGATGACCGCCGCCAGGCGGTACCAGAAGCCGATTCTGCGGCGGGACACTCGGACACCTTTCCTCTGTGAACAAGACCGTGGAGCTGTCTGCTGCCTGACTACCGAGGGTCAAGTCTCGCCCCAGGCCCCTGCTCTGTCGAGAACACCGTACGCCTCGGCCCGGGGAGCGACCCTCCGGGTCGGCGCACCGGCAGGCGAGAATAGGCGGCGATGCGTATCGAGGGAGGGACCGCCACGAACACCGACCCGGCCGGCCGCTGGTCCCTGGTCGTCCCGTTGAAGCCGTTGGCGCGGGCCAAGAGCAGGCTGGCGCCCGCCTTCGGCGCGCTGCTGCGCCCCCGGCTCGCGCTCGCCTTCGCCCGCGACACGGTGGCCGCCGCGCTGTCCTGCCCGGACGTGGCGGATGTGGTGGTCGTCACGGACGACGCGGTGGCGGGGGCGGCGCTGGGCGCGCTCGGCGCCCTGGTCGTGCCCGATGCCCCGGGGTCGGGGCTCAACGCGGCCCTCGCGCACGGTGAGCGGGCGGTCAGGGCGGGCAGGCCGGGGGCGCCGCTGGCCGCGCTCAACGCGGATCTGCCCGCACTGCGCCCGGCGGAATTGTCCCGGGTCCTCGAATTCTCCGCCGCTTTTCCCCGCGCATTTGTTCCCGATGCGGCGGGAATCGGGACGACATTTCTGTCGGCTGCTCCGGGGGTGGAATTGCGGCCCGCTTTCGGCGGTGCGTCGCGGATGCGCCATCTGGCGTCGGGCGCGGTGGAAATCACGCTGCCGGGGATCGATTCGGTGCGCCGGGACGTGGACACCGGCGAGGACCTGCGGGTGGCGCTGGATCTGGGTGTCGGCCCTTTCACGGCGGTCCGCTGGGCGGCGGGGGCGGCCGGCAGGGCCTAGTCTGCTGGCATGCAGGCGACCTCCTACACGTACGACCCCGAGACGCGGAGCGGCAGTGTGCTGCTCGACGACGGGACCCCGGTGGACTTCGACGCGGCGGCCTTCGACGCGGGCGGCCTGCGGCTGCTGCGGCCGGGGCAGCGGGTGCGGATCGAGGGCGAGGGCGAGGGGGCCGGGCTGCGGATCAGCCTGGTGACGCTGCAGACGTTCTGAGCCTTCCGGGCCTCGCGGGGGCCGTCCCGGACAGCCCGCGGGCCGGGCTCCCCCAGGGGAGCCCGGCCCGGCGCGTGTGGGGGCCCGTGCGGCCCGGTCTCACTTCTTGCGCGCGGCGGCCTTCTTGGCCGTGGTCTTGCGCGCGGTGGTCTTCTTCGCGGGCGCCTTCTTCGCCGTGGTCTTCTTGGCGGGCGCGGTCTTGGCGGCGGTGGTCTTCTTGGCCGCCGTGGACTTCGCCGCCGCCGGGGTGGCCTTCTTCGCCGCCGCCGTCGTCGTGGTCTTCTTCGCCGGCGACGTCTTCGTCGCGGTGGTCTTCTTGGCCGCGGCGGTGGTCTTCTTCGCCGGGGTGGCCTTCTTGGCGGTGGCCTTCTTCGCGGTGGCCTTCTTGGCGGCGGCCTTGGCCGTCGTACGGGCGGAAGAGCCGCCGGAGAGGCTGCCCTTGGGGGCCTTCTTCACGGCCACGTCGTTCTTGGGGAGCTTCTTGGAGCCGCTGACCAGGTCCTTGAAGCCCTGGCCCGCGCGGAAGCGGGGCACCGAGGTCTTCTTGACCCGCACGCGCTCACCCGTCTGCGGGTTGCGGGCGTAGCGGGCGGGGCGGTCGACCTTCTCGAACGAGCCGAAGCCGGTGACCGAGACCCGGTCCCCCGCGACAACCGCACGGACGATCGCGTCGAGCACCACGTCGACTGCGTCCGCGGCCTGCTGCCGGCCGCCGACCTTGTCGGCAATCGCTTCTACGAGCTGCGCCTTGTTCACGTCTTCCCCTTCGGAGACATCGCCGGAACGAATCTGTCCGGCTTTTTCGCACGTTAGGCAGATATATACCGCAAATCAAACACGAAACGGGCTAATCACCCTAGTGCCGCAACGAAGTCGACCGCTGCGCAGTTCTGCGGAGTCAGTCACCTTCGGGGAATCGGCCCTCGTCGAGGTCCTTCATCAACCGGTCCAGGCGCCTTGCCGCGCCCGGGAGATCGTGCTTCGCCGCGGCCGTGACGACCAACAGCTTCCGGTTCAACGCCATCCTCACGCCGTCCGGGACTTGCAGTGCGCGCACCCGGGAGTGCGCTTCCTTCAATCGGTCGGCGACTTGGCCGTAAATCTTGAGTTGGCTGTCGCGTTCCATGCACCGATTGTGCCATCTGGGGCGAGTTGTCGCCCGACGGGGTCCCAACAAACGACTGCGCCCCCTACCAGAAGGCAGGGGGCGCAGTCCTGAAAACGCGCTGATCAGGCCGGAATTGTGCGGGGCTTGTAGGCCGGCCGGGCCGCCTCGTACGCCGCGATGTCGGCTTCGTTCTGGAGGGTGAGGCTGATGTCGTCCAGGCCGTTCAGCAGCCGCCAGCGGGCGTTCTCGTCCAGCTCGAAGTCGGCGGTGACGCCCTCGGCGCGGACCTGCCGGGCCTCCAGGTCGACCGTCACCTCGGCCGTCGGGTCGGCCTCCGTCAGCTCCCAGAGGGCGTCGACGGTCTTCTGGTCCAGGACCACGGTCAGCAGACCGTTCTTCAGCGAGTTGCCGCGGAAGATGTCGGCGAACCGGGAGGAGATGACGGCCTTGAAGCCGTAGTTCTGGAGCGCCCAGACGGCGTGCTCGCGGGAGGAGCCGGTGCCGAAGTCGGGGCCGGCCACCAGGACCGACGCGCCCTGGCGCTCGGGGCGGTTGAGGACGAAGTTCCCGTCCTTGCGCCACGCCTCGAAGAGGCCGTCCTCGAAGCCGTCCCGGGTGACCTTCTTGAGCCAGTGGGCGGGGATGATCTGGTCGGTGTCGACGTTGCTGCGGCGCAGCGGAACGGCCCGGCCGGTGTGCGTGGTGAAGGCTTCCATGGTTATCGGACTCCGGCGGGCGTACGGGTGTCGGACAGGTCGGCGGGCGAGGCCAGGTGGCCCAGCACCGCGGTGGCGGCGGCCACCTGCGGGGAGACCAGGTGCGTACGGCCGCCCTTGCCCTGCCGCCCCTCGAAGTTGCGGTTCGAGGTGGAGGCGGAGCGCTCGCCGGGGGCCAGCTGGTCGGGGTTCATGCCGAGGCACATCGAGCAGCCCGCGTGCCGCCATTCGGCTCCGGCGGCGGTGAAGACCTTGTCCAGGCCCTCGTCGACCGCCTGGAGGGCGACCCGGACGGAGCCCGGGACGACCAGCATCCGTACGCCGTCGGCGACTTTGCGGCCGTCCAGGACCGCGGCGGCGTTGCGCAGGTCCTCGATGCGGCCGTTGGTGCAGGAGCCTACGAAGACGGTGTCCACGCTGATCTCGCGCAGCGGCTGGCCCGCGGTCAACCCCATGTATTCCAGGGCCTTTTCGGCGGCGTTGCGCTCCGAGGCGTCCTCGTACGAAGCCGGGTCGGGGACGTTGGCCGACAGCGGCGCGCCCTGGCCGGGGTTGGTGCCCCAGGTGACGAACGGCGCCAGTTCGGCGGCCTCGATGACCACCTCGGCGTCGAAGACCGCGTCGTCGTCGGTGCGCAGCGTCTTCCAGTACGCGACGGCGGCGTCCCAGTCCTCGCCCTGCGGGGCGTGGTCGCGGCCCTTCAGGTAGTCGAAGGTGGTCTGGTCGGGGGCGATCATGCCCGCCCGCGCACCGGCCTCGATCGACATGTTGCAGATGGTCATCCGGGCCTCCATCGAGAGCTTCTCGATGGCGGAGCCGCGGTATTCGAGGATGTAGCCCTGGCCGCCGCCGGTGCCGATCCGGGCGATGATCGCGAGGATCAGGTCCTTGGCGGTGACGCCCTCGGGCAGCTCGCCGTCGACGGTGATCGCCATCGTCTTCGGGCGGGCCATCGGCAGCGTCTGGGTGGCCAGCACGTGCTCGACCTGGCTGGTGCCGATGCCGAACGCGAGGGCGCCGAACGCGCCGTGCGTGGAGGTGTGGGAGTCGCCGCAGACCACGGTGGTGCCGGGCTGGGTCAGGCCCAGCTGCGGGCCGACCACGTGCACGACGCCCTGCTCGACGTCGCCCAGCGGGTGCAGCCGGACGCCGAACTCCGCGCAGTTCTTCCGCAGGGTCTCCAGCTGGGCGCGGGAGACCGGGTCGGCGATCGGCTTGTCGATGTCGAGGGTCGGGGTGTTGTGATCCTCGGTGGCGATGGTGAGGTCGAGCCGCCGCACCCGGCGCCCGGCCTGCCGAAGGCCGTCGAACGCCTGCGGACTGGTCACCTCGTGCAGCAGGTGCAGATCGATGAAGAGGAGGTCGGGCTCGCCCTCGGCGCGCCGGACGACGTGGTCGTCCCAGACCTTCTCCGCGAGTGTCCTACCCATCGCTTTCCCTCCGGCCGGCGTCATCGCCGGCCCAACTAGAGATTCGGTGCGCCCCCGTCCGGACCCCCGTGCGGGGCGGTGGCTACGGGCCGTTGTGGGGCCGCCGGTACAGGTTCGCAACTTCCCGGGAAAATTGAACTTGCGTTTCACAGAGTGAGACGCAAGTATCGTCGTATGGACAACTCTAGCGGCGTCGGCGTTCTCGACAAGGCGGCTCTGGTATTGAGCGCCCTGGAGTCCGGGCCGGCCACTCTCGCCGGGCTGGTCGCGGCGACCGGGCTCGCACGACCCACGGCCCACCGGCTGGCCGTGGCACTGGAACACCACCGGATGGTGGCGAGGGACATGCAGGGCCGGTTCATTCTCGGCCCCCGGCTCTCCGAGCTGGCGGCGGCGGCCGGTGAGGACCGCCTGCTGGCCACGGCCGGGCCGGTGCTCACGCATCTGCGCGACATCACCGGCGAGAGCGCCCAGCTCTACCGGCGCCAGGGCGACATGCGCATCTGCGTGGCGGCGGCGGAACGGCTGTCCGGACTGCGGGACACCGTGCCGGTCGGCTCCACGCTGACCATGAAGGCCGGTTCGTCCGCGCAGATCCTGATGGCCTGGGAGGAGCCGGAGCGACTGCACCGCGGCCTCCAGGGCGCCCGCTTCACGGCGACGGCGCTCTCCGGCGTACGGCGGCGCGGCTGGGCCCAGTCGATCGGTGAGCGCGAGCCGGGCGTGGCCTCGGTCTCCGCCCCGGTGCGCGGCCCGTCGAACCGCGTGGTCGCCGCGGTCTCGGTCTCCGGACCGATCGAGCGGCTGACCCGCCACCCGGGCCGGATGCACGCCCAGGCGGTCATCGACTCGGCCGCCCGGCTGAGCGAGGCGCTGCGCCGCAGCGGCTGAGCCCCCCGCACCCCTATCCCCCGAGGCCGCCCCAGCGTCGTGGCGGCCCTTCTCAACGCTCCCGTACGAAGAGGGAGTCGGCCCGGCGGTACGGGTATGGAGCGGGGCGGCCCGGTGTCGCGTACAAGCGGAAGGCCCCTCACCGGAGTGAAGGGCCTTCGCCTTTTGCCTGTTGTACCCCCGACCGGATTCGAACCGGCGCTACTGCCGTGAGAGGGCAGCGTGCTAGGCCGCTACACAACGGGGGCTTGTCTTGCGATGTGCTCTGTACTGCGCTGGGCTACCAGGACTCGAACCTAGAATGACGGTACCAGAAACCGTAGTGTTGCCAATTACACCATAGCCCACTGAAACGCAACCCCTGGGGGTCTTGTTTCTGTCTGCGCTTCCCGGCCGGATCTTTCGGCCCGCTCGGGCGGCGCAGAAAGAACATTACCCGAAGGTGTCCGACGCTCCAAAACGGGTATCGCCCGCGAGCAGCGCCGGCAGCTGGCCGAGCCCCGTGATCCGGACCAGCTCGGGCCGCCCGCCCCTGCCGCGCCGGTCCAGCCAGACGCCCGCGAGGCCGGCGGCGGTGGCCCCGGCGGCGTCGATGTCGGGCTCGTCCCCGACGTACAGCACCTCGTGCGGATCGAGCCCCAGCGCCTCGCAGGAGGCCAGGAACGCCCCCGGGTCCGGCTTGGAGACGCCGAGCTCCGCCGCGCACAGCAGGGACTCGAACCGGTCGCGCACCCCGAGCACCGTCAGCTTCTGGTGCTGCGGCCCCTGGGCCGAGTTGGACAGCACGGCGTGCCGGTACGTCCCCGCCAGGGCGTCGAGCGCCGGGACGGCGTCCGGGAAGAGCGCCCAGGCGGACTCGTAGTGGGAGACATGGCGGGCGAACCAGGCATCGGCCTCGTCGTCGTCCAGCGCCCGCCCCAGGAACTCCCTGGCCCGGTCCCGCCGCTGCCCGGGCCAGTCGGTCTCCCCGGCGGAGAAGCGCGCCCAGTGGCGCCGCGTGAGCCGCTGCCACGCCTCGACGGCCTCCTCGGCCGAGGCGTACCCCGGAGGCAGCCCCTCCGCCGCGATGTGCCGGGCCATCCCGGTGGCGGCGGCCGCCGTGTGATCGAACAGCGTGTCGTCGATGTCCCAGAGGACGGCTCTGATGGGCATGGCCCGACTCTACGCGCGAGCGCGCACAGCGGGACGGGCCCGGCGACCGCGCTGCGCGGCTGCCGGGCCCGTCCCGTACGTGGATGAGGCGTTACGCGGCCAGCCTGGCCAGGGCCGCGTCGATGCGGGCGATCGTCCTCTCGCGGCCCAGGATCTCCAGGGACTCGAAGAGGGGGAGGCCGATCGTGCGGCCGGTGACGGCCACCCGGACCGGGGCCTGGGCCTTGCCGAGCTTCAGGCCGTGCTGCTCGCCGGCGGCCAGGACGGCGGCCTTCAGGGCGTCCGCGTTCCAGTCGGCGGCGATGAGCGCGGCGCGGGCGGTGACGAGGAGGGCGTCGGAGCCCTCCTTCATCGCCTTGGCCCAGGACGCCTCGTCGCGCACCGGCTCGTCGAGGAACAGGAAGTCCACGTTGGCGGTGATCTCGGAGAGCACCGTGACCCGGGTCTGTGCGTGCGGGGCGATCTCGGCGAAGACCGCCGCGTCGAAGGACTCCGGGGCCCAGGGGGCGAACGGCGCCCGGAGCCACGGGCCGCACGCCTCGGTGAAGGTCTTCACATCGAGGCGGCGGATGTGCTCCGCGTTGATGTGCTCGCACTTCTTGAGGTCGAAGCGGGCCGGGTTGGCGTTGACGTCCTTGATGTCGAAGGCGGCGACCATCTCGTCGATGTCGAAGATGTCGCGGTCCTCGGCGATCGACCAGCCCAGCAGCGAGAGGTAGTTGAGCAGCCCCTCGCGGACGAAGCCGCGCTCGCGGTAGAGGTTGAGCGAAGCCTGCGGGTCGCGCTTGGACAGCTTCTTGTTGCCCTCGCCCATGACGTACGGCAGGTGCCCGAAGGCGGGGGTGTCCTTGGCGATGCCGAGCTCGATGAGCGCCCGGTAGAGGGCGATCTGGCGCGGGGTGGAGGAGAGCAGGTCCTCGCCGCGCAGCACGTGGGTGATCTCCATCAGCGCGTCGTCCACCGGGTTGACCAGCGTGTAGAGCGGGGCGCCGTTGGCGCGGACGATGCCGTAGTCCGGGACGTTCTCCGGCTGGACGGTGATGTCGCCGCGGACCAGGTCCGTGAAGGTGATCGCCTCGTCGGGCATCCGGAAGCGGACGATCGACGTACGGCCCTCCGCCTCGTACGCGGCCTTCCGCTCCTCGCTCAGCTCGCGGCAGTGGCCGTCGTAGCCGGAGGGGCGGCCGGCGGCGCGGGCGGCGTCGCGGCGGGTGTCCAGCTCCTCCGTGGTGCAGTAGCAGTGGTACGCGTAACCGCCGTCGAGCAGCTTCTGAGCGACGTCCTGGTAGATGTCCATCCGCTGCGACTGGCGGTACGGGGCGTGCGGGCCGCCCACCTCGGGGCCCTCGTCCCAGTCGAGGCCGAGCCAGCGCATCGCGTCGAGGAGCTGCTCGTAGGACTCCTCGGAGTCGCGCGCCGCGTCGGTGTCCTCGATGCGGAAGACCAGGGTGCCCTGGTGGTGCCGGGCGAAGGCCCAGTTGAAGAGGGCTGTCCGGACCAGGCCGACGTGCGGGTTGCCGGTCGGGGAGGGACAGAAACGTACGCGTACGGGTGCGTTAGCCACGCTTGATCACCTTGTTGGTGAGAGTGCCGATGCCTTCGATGGTGACGGCGACCTCGTCGCCGACATGGAGGGGTCCGACCCCCGCGGGAGTGCCGGTGAGGATCACATCGCCCGGAAGCAGCGTCATGGCCTCCGTGATGTGGACGACCAGGTCCTCGATGGACCGGATCATGTCGCTCGTCCGGCCGAGCTGGCGCTGTTCGCCGTTGACCGTGGCCTGGATGGCGAGGTCGGCGGGGTCGAGGTCGGTCTCCACCCAGGGGCCGAGGGGGCAGGAGGTGTCGAAGCCCTTGGCCCGGGCCCACTGCTTCTCCCGCTTCTGGGCGTCGCGGGCGGTGACGTCGTTGGCGCAGGTGTAGCCGAAGATGACGTCCTTGACCCGCTCGCGCGGCACTTCGCGGCACATCCGGCCGATGACCACGGCCAGCTCGGCCTCGTGGTGGACCTCGTCGGAGAAGGAGGGGTACTCGATGGCGTCGCCGGAGCCGATCACCGAGGTGGTGGGCTTGAAGAAGGCGACGGGGACGTCGGGGACCTCGTTGCCGAGTTCGGCGGCGTGCTCGGCGTAGTTGCGGCCGATGGCCACGACCTTGTTGGGGAGCACGGGCGGCAGCAGCCGCACCTTGTTCAGCGGGACCTTGGTCCCGGAGAGCTCGAACTCGGAGTACGGAATGCCCTTGATGATGTCGAGGACGAGACCGTCGGGCCCGTCGCCCTCGACCGCGCCGAAGGCGACATTGCCGTCGATGGAGAACCTGGCGATGCGCACGGGTTGCTGTCGCCCCTCACTGCTTGCTGGGTGCCTGGAAAAGACTGACGCTCCAGGCTAGCGCGGGTGAGGGGCGCTTCCGTGCGGGATCACTCCGCGGCGGCGGGGGCGGCGGCGGGGGCCGTCATGAGGATCGTGCGGCGCGGGTTGGCGGTCTGCGCCGGCAGCTTGACCGCGTGCTCCGGGAGTACCGCCGTCTTCAGCGCCTCGGCGTCCTCGAGGTGCGCCAGCGTGGTGCGGCGGGGGTTGGCGAGGTTGCGGAGCGTCGTCGTGTTCATCTGCCGTACGGCCCTGTCGTCGGGGCACCGCCCGTCCGAGAGGGGGCGCCGGTTGTCGGTTCTGCCATCCCAGTAAAGCGTCAGGCTAAACATGCAATTCCCTCCGCCGACCCGGAAAAGTCGACGATCTTCATGTGAGTTTGCTCACCAACACCCCGACAATCGCCTCAATACGGACACGGGGTCTGGACCTTCGAAACGGACATGTCACCCCCGAACCGTCTATTCCGCTCCTGATCATGGCGACTGGGACACCCTGCGCCCCGATCGGACTCGCCCCCAATGGTCCGGATTGTCCGCGAACTGCCTCCACCGCTTGTTACACCTTCATCACACGGTGTCACGCAGGTCACAGCCCGGTACCTGGCCCTTGTTGGAGATCCAGCACTGTGCTGAAATTCCACGCACCGCCGCGGGTTTCAAACCGGCGCGCAGGGGCGCAACGCAGCGCCGAGTGGCGGCGGGAAGGGGAAGAGCGCCGGTCACTCACGACCACCATGGGGGCGGGACAACGCCCCACCACGCCGACACCGTTTTCTCCGTTCACGACGGAGGAACGCCTGGTCCAGAGGTTGCGACGCTAGTGCAGGGACGTTTCAAGAGGGATGGCAGCGCTGCGGCGGAACAGGAGCCGCGCGGCGGGACCGACCGCGGCTCCTCACCCCAGCACGCCCAGAACCCCGGATCGGCCGCGGCCGGTGACCAAGGTGACCGCGACCGGCGCCCCGGCGCCGCTCCGGCCGGCGGCGAACCCGAGCAGGCCGCCGCTCCGCAGCCCCGGGGCCCCGTCGGCACGGGCTCGCGCGTGGCTCTGCGCAACTGGCGCATCAGCACCCGCCTGGTCTCCCTGCTCGCCCTCCCCGTGGTCGCCGCGACCACGCTGGGTGGTCTGCGCATCAACGACTCCCTGAACGACATCCAGCAGCTGGAACACATGCAGCTGCTGACCGAGATGACGAAGCAGGCGACCTCGCTGGCGCAGGCGCTCCAGGAGGAGCGCGACCAGACGGCCGGTCCGCTGTCGAACAACGTGCCCGCCACCGACTTCAAGATCACCACGCCCCGGCAGAAGACCGACCGCGCGCAGCTGGCGTTCCTCAACAGCACGAACGAGATCGGCGACACCACCGGTGACGACACGCTGGAGAGCATCCACACCAGCATCCAGCAGATCGCCACGCGGCTCAGCTCCATCCGCGACACCCGCAAGCACGCGTACGAGAAGGGCAGTCCGGCCCTCCAGACGGTCGACGCCTACAGCCAGCTGATCACCTCGCTGCTGAGCCTGTCCCAGGACATGGCGCAGGCGACCAGCAGCCCCGAGATGATCAAGCGGACCCGTGCGCTGGCGGCCTTCTCCTCCGCCAAGGAGTACGCCTCGATCCAGCGCGCGATCATCGCCGCCTCGCTGCCCACCAGCGACGACAAGAAGCCCGACCTCGACCGCAACGACCAGCAGTTCGGCCTGGCCGCCAAGAGCAAGGAGCAGGCGGCCCGCACCTCGTTCGAGGCGATCTACACCTCCACCGGCAACGACGCCGCCGAGCTGACCTCGACGCTGGACGAGGGCAATCCGGACATCAAGGCCGCGGACACGTACGCGCAGAAGATGCTGGAGAACCCGCTCTCCATGGGCGGTTCCAAGGCCCGCCGGTCGTACATGAACTGGTACGACCAGGACACCATCAAGATCACCGCCATGAAGCGGATCGAGGAGACCCTCCTCAGCGACATGGAGGGCAAGGCGCGCGAGCTGCGCGAGGAGTCCCAGCGCGAGGCGATCATCTCCGGTGCGCTGATCCTGCTCGTGCTCGGTGTCTCGCTGGTCGGCGCCTTCGTCGTCGCCCGGTCCATGATCCGCTCGCTGCGCCGGCTCCAGGACACCGCGACCCGCGTCGCCCAGGACCGGCTGCCCGAACTCGTCAAGCAGCTCTCCGAGTCCGACCCGCAGGACGTCGACACCTCGGTCGAGTCCGTCGGTGTGCACTCCCGCGACGAGATCGGCAAGGTGGCCGCGGCCTTCGACGACGTGCACCGCGAGGCGGTCCGTCTCGCCGCCGAGCAGGCCCTGCTGCGGGGCAACGTCAACGCGATGTTCACCAACCTCTCGCGCCGCTCGCAGGGCCTCATCCAGCGCCAGCTCTCGCTCATCTCCGAGCTGGAGTCGCGCGAGGCCGACCCGGACCAGCTCTCCTCGCTCTTCAAGCTCGACCACCTCGCGACCCGTATGCGCCGGAACGGCGAGAACCTCCTCGTCCTCGCCGGTGAGGAGCCGGGCCGCCGGTGGACCCGCCCCGTCCCGCTGGTCGACGTGCTCCGCGCCGCCGCGTCCGAGGTGGAGCAGTACGAGCGCATCGAGCTGGCCGCGGTGCCCGCCACCGAGGTCGCGGGCCGGGTCGTCAACGACCTCGTGCACCTGCTCGCCGAGCTGCTGGAGAACGCCACGTCGTTCTCCTCGCCGCAGACGAAGGTCCGGGTCACCGGTCACGCCCTGCCCGACGGCCGGGTGCTGGTCGAGATCCACGACACCGGCATCGGGCTCTCCCCGGAGGACCTGGCCGCGATCAACGAGCGGCTGGCCTCGCCGCCCACCGTGGACGTCTCGGTCTCCCGCCGCATGGGCCTGTTCGTGGTCGGCCGGCTCTCCCTGCGCCACGGCATCCGCATCCAGCTGCGCCCCTCGGACTCCGGGGGCACCACCGCGCTGGTCATGCTCCCGGTGGACATCGCCCACGGCGGCCGGCAGCCGGCCCCGAAGCAGACGCCCGGTCAGCAGTCCCCCGGTGGCCTGCTCGCCGGCGGCAACGACGCCCAGGCCCAGGGCGGGCGCCCCGCCGCGGGCCCCGGTCCGCAGCGCGACCAGGTCGGCGCCGGCTCCGGCCCCCGTGCCGCGCTGCCCGCCCGGGACGGCAACCGGCCGCAGAACCCGCAGGGCGGACCCGGCGGCGCGCCGGACTCGGCGTTCCAGAAGCCGCAGGGCCGCCCGGCCGCCCAGGAAGGCCCCCGGCAGGGCGGCCCCCGGCAGGGCGGCGGCCTGGCCGGCGCGTTCGGCGGTGCCCGGCTCGGCGCCCGCGGCCAGGGCGACGGCGGAGCGGACGCGAACCGCCCCAGCCTCTTCGACCAGCGGCGCCCCGAGCAGAACGGCCCCGCCGCCCCGCAGGCCCCGCAGCCCCAGCAGGCCCGGTTCGACCAGGCGGGCCGGAGCGGTCAGGACGGGCGCGACGCCTTCGAGCCGCCGCGCGGTCCGGGGCTCGGCGAGCGCCGGCTGCCCCCGGCCGACGGTCCGCGCGCCGAGCTCCCCGGTGGCTCGCCGGCCCCGAACGCCGGCCAGAACCCGGCCCAGCTCGCTCCGGGTGGCGGCTTCCCCGCCCCGCAGCGCCCGCAGACGACGAGCTGGGGCGCCGACGCGCCGTCCGCGCCCCGGCGCGACCCGCTCGACGCGCCGCGCGGTCACGAGGAGTCGGAGACCACGGGCCGCTTCCCGCAGCCGCGGGCGCCGCGCCTTCCGGCCGACGACCACCAGGGGCCCGGCTCCACGGCGGAGTTCGCCCGGCCCGACTTCTCGGCGCCCGCCCCCGGCGCGCCGAACGCCCCGCAGCAGAGCCTGCCGCAGGGCAGCGGACCGCAGCACGACGGACCGCAGGCCGGTCTCCCGCAGCACGGCGTACCGCAGCCGAACGCCCCCCAGTACAACGGCGGGTACGGCGACGGACCGCAGGACCCGGACGCGGCGAGCACCTCGCAGTTCGCCCGCCCGGACTTCGGTGCCCCGCGGCAGCCCGCGCCCCGGCAGCGCGACGACCAGGACTTCGGCGCGCCGCGTCCGCCGATGGCGGGTCAGGCCCCCGAGGCCCCGTACCGCCCGGTCCTGCCGCAGCAGCCGCAGCAGCCCGAGGCGCTGCCGCCGGCCGGCCCCGGCGACGGCCGCACCCCGCTGTACGACACGCTGGAGACCAACTGGTTCCGCGGTGCGCAGCCGGGTGCGCAGCAGCCTCCCGCCGCCCCGGCGCCGGACTTCGCGCAGCAGCCGGCCCAGGAGCCCGCGGCTCCCGCGCCGCAGCGGACCCTCGGCGACAGCGGCGCGGCGAGCGCCTGGCGGGCGTCGCCGAACGATGAGATCGTCCGGCAGGCGGAGCGGGTGAAGAAGCCCGCGGCGGGCGGTATCACCACCTCCGGTCTGCCGCGCCGGGTCCCGCGCGCCAACCTGGTGCCGGGCGCCGCCCAGCAGCAGAACAACCAGTCCGGTCCGCAGGTCTCGCGCGCGCCCGATGACGTGCGCGGCCGTCTGACCAATCTCCGCCGGGGCATCCAGCAGGGGCGTCAGGCGGGCAGCGGTCAGACCGGTAGCTTCCCCCTCGGCCCCACTCACCAGCAGGAGCGTTAGTTGAGCCCGATGAGTCAGGCCGCACAGAATCTGAACTGGCTGATCACCAGCTTCGTGGACAACACCCCAGGGGTGTCGCACACGGTGGTGGTCTCGGCGGACGGGCTGCTGCTGGCGATGTCCGAAGGTTTCCCGCGCGACCGCGCCGACCAGCTGGCGGCCGTCGCGTCCGGGCTGACCTCGCTGACGGCCGGCGCCTCCCGGATCTTCGAGGGCGGCGCCGTCAGCCAGACCGTGGTGGAGATGGAGCGGGGCTTCCTGTTCCTGATGTCCATCTCGGACGGTTCCTCGCTGGCCGTGCTGGCCCACCCGGACGCCGACATCGGTCTGGTCGGCTACGAGATGGCCCTGCTGGTGGACCGGGCGGGCACCGTCCTGACCCCGGACCTCCGCGCGGAGCTCCAGGGCAGCCTGCTCCACTAGGCGGCCGTGAACCAGTGACACAGACGATCAACCCGACCACCCACCCTCGACCGTCCGGCCGCTTACAGCCCCCCACCGGCCCCTTCAGACGGCAAGCCGACACCCTGCTGTCACGCCCGGAGGATTCATGACCCCGCCACCCGCCTCACCCGATCCGTACGGCGCGTCGAGTCACGCGTCGTACGAAGGTGAGGGCGACCAGCCGCTGGTCCGTCCGTACGCCATGACCGGCGGACGCACCCGGCCGCGCTATCAGCTAGCGATAGAAGCACTGGTCAGCACCACGGCCGATCCCGCGCATCTGGGGACCCTGCTCCCCGAGCACCAGCGGATCTGCCATCTGTGCCGCGAGGTCAAGTCGGTGGCCGAGGTCTCGGCCCTGCTGTCGATGCCCCTCGGTGTGGCGCGGATTCTCGTCGCGGACCTGGCGGAAGCCGGCATGGTGGCCATCCACCAGCCGGGCAATGGAGAGGCCGGCGGCGCGCCGGATGTGACACTGCTCGAAAGGGTGCTCAGTGGACTTCGCAAGCTCTAACGGCGGCGCGGCGACCCGGGCCACCACCTCGGCGAAGATCGTCGTGGCCGGTGGGTTCGGCGTGGGCAAGACCACGTTCGTCGGTGCCGTCTCGGAGATCAATCCGCTGCGCACCGAAGCCGTGATGACGTCCGCCTCGGCGGGCATCGACGACCTCACGCACACCGGCGGGAAGACCACCACGACGGTGGCGATGGACTTCGGCCGCATCACCCTGGACCAGGACCTGATCCTGTACCTCTTCGGTACGCCGGGCCAGGACCGGTTCTGGTTCATGTGGGACGACCTGGTGCGCGGCGCGATCGGCGCCGTCGTCCTGGTCGACACCCGCCGGCTCGCCGACTGCTTCCCGGCCGTCGACTACTTCGAGAACAGCGGGCTGCCGTTCGTCATCGCCCTCAACGGCTTCGACGGCCACCAGCCCTACACCCCGGACGAGGTGCGCGAGGCCCTGCAGATCGGCCCCGACACGCCGATCATCACCACGGACGCGCGGCATCGCGCGGACGCGAAGAGCGGCCTGATCACGCTGGTCGAGCACGCTCTGATGGCCCGGCTGAAGTAGTCGCAAGTCGGAAGTGGCATACGGCAGTTACCGTAGCCACCCGGGGGCGGGCTGTGTCTTTTGACACGATCCGCCCCCGCCTTCATAACGTTTCGAAAGAGAATTGCCCGGTGATCGACACCGGATGCGCACGAGCGGTCTCGCTGCGCTCACATGAGCCTCGCCTTTTGGCGGGGCTCGCTCTTTATGCCCGATTTATCTGAGGCGTGAGCCACTCGGAATCGCCCATTCCGACTGTTTGGAACGCGGCCACCGGCCGTGCTGCAATTCCAACTCCCGAGTAGTACGGCCCTGAACAAAACCCGGCACAGCGTAGGTGCCGACGCCGAGAGGTTGTTGGTCGAGTGAGGCGTAACAACGAGGGCTCCACGGCGCAGGCGGAGCGGGGCAACTTCACCCCGCCGTCGCGTGCCGCGGCGCCGTCCGCCGACGTGTCCGAGGGGGCTCCGCCCGGTGGCAGCACCAGCCGGCTGTCGCCGCGCAACTGGCGGGTGCCCACCCGGCTGAACGCGATCCTCCTGATCCCGGTGCTGGTCGGCCTGGTCATGGGCGGCTTCCAGGTGAAGGGCTCGGTCAACACCTGGCAGGAGGCCCAGGACGCGGAGAAGACCGCGCTGATCGTGCGGGCCGCCGCCGAGTACGGACAGGCCCTGCTCAACGAGCGCGACCTCACCGCCCAGCCGCTGCTGTCGAACAAGCGCGAGGACGAGGTCGTCACACGGACCCGCGCCATCACCGACGCGGCCGCCGCCAAGTTCGCCGAGGCCGTCGAGGACATGCCGGCCAAGGAGGGGCTGCAGCGCCGCCTCAAGCTGTTCAAGCTGGAGGAACCGAAGCTCCCGCAGCTGCGCAAGGCGGCCTACACCGCGGCCATGGACCCGGTGAAGACCGAGGAGGGCTACGTCCAGGTCCAGCACTCCCTGATGGAGTTCTGCAACGAACTGGGCCTCGGCACCGGCAACATCACCAGCTACGGCCGGACCGTCTACGCGATCGAGCTGGCCAAGGCCGCAGAATCGCTTCAGCGCTCCATCGGCATGCACCTCCTGGTCCGTCCCAGCAAGGAGGACGGCAAGTTCGACGACCAGGTCAAGGCGTTCGGCTCGTACAACTACCTGGAGCAGATCGCCCTCGGCGAGTTCACCTCCGGCGGTACGGAGGCCGACGCGGCCCGGCTGCGCAAGGTCATGACCGCCAAGGCGGCCGAGGGCGCGGCGCAGCTGAAGGAGGCCAAGGAGAAGGCGGAGGCGGCCGGTGTGCCGTTCGTGGCGCCGCCCTCCGTCGACGGCTCGGTCTACGACGGCATGGCCAAGGAGATCGGCCTCGGCCGGGACCCGGACCAGCTGAAGGCGAAGGGGATCACCGCCGAGACCTGGATGGCCGCCGCCACCGCCAAGTTCGACGGCTACACCACGGTCGAGGACGAGCTGGTCGACAGGGCCGTGACCGAGGCGGCGGAGATCTCCTCCGACGCCCGGACCGACGCCATCGTCAACGCCTCGATCGTCGTCGTCGCCCTGCTGGCCGCGTTCCTCCTGGCCGGGCTCATGGCCCGCCAGATGAGCCGGTCGATGCGCCGGCTGCGCACCGCCGCCTTCGGGATCGCCGAGCAGCGGCTGCCCTCGCTGGTCGACCAGCTCTCGCGCACCGACCCGGGCCGGGTCGACACCCGCGTCCAGCCGATCCCGATCACCTCGCACGACGAGATCGGCGAGGTCGCCCGCGCCTTCGACCAGGTGCACCAGGAGGCGGTCCGGCTCGCGGCCGAGCAGGCCATGCTCCGGGGCAACGTCAACGCGATCTTCACCAACCTCTCGCGCCGCAACCAGTCGCTCATCGAGGGCCAGCTGACCCTGATCACCGATCTGGAGAACAACGAGGCCGACCCGGACCAGCTGGAGAGCCTGTTCCGGCTCGACCACCTGGCGACCCGCATGCGCCGCAACGGCGAGAACCTCCTCGTCCTCGCCGGCGAGGAGCCCGGCCGCCGCTGGAACCAGCCGGTGCCGCTGGTGGACGTGTTGCGCGCCGCCTCCTCCGAGGTGGAGTCGTACGAGCGCATCGAGCTCTCCGGCGTCCCGGAGACCGAGATCCACGGCCAGTCCGTCACCGACCTCGTGCACCTGCTCGCCGAGCTGCTGGAGAACGCCACGACGTTCTCCTCGCCGCAGACCAAGGTGCGGGTCACCGCGACCCGGCTGCCCGACGGCCGCGTGATGATCGAGATCCACGACAAGGGCATCGGCCTCACCGCCGAGGACTTCGCCGACATCAACCACAAGCTGGCCAACCCGCCGACGGTGGACGCCGCGGTCTCGCAGCGCATGGGCCTGTTCGTGGTCGGCCGGCTCGCCGACCGGCACGGCATCCGCGTCCAGCTGCGCCCCTCGGGCGAGCAGGCCGGCACGACCTCGCTGGTCATGCTGCCGGACGCGATCACCCACGGTGGCGGCGGCGACGCCCCGGAGCCGGACGACTTCACCGTCTCCTCGATCATCCCGCAGCAGCAGGCGTTCGACGCCGTGGCGCACCAGCAGCAGCTGCGTACGGCCGCCGAACTCGGCTTCGACGACTCGCGTTACGACGAGGGCTCCGCGGACCCCGCCCAGCTCGACCCGGTGGGCCGCTCGCTGATGCGCGAGGAGCGCCGGGCGGCGCTGGAGGCCCAGGCGGCCGGCGGCGAGCGCCGGCCGTTCCCGGAGCGGCCGGAGCAGCAGCCCGCTCAGCAGGCGCGGCCCGAACAGGTCTACGCCGAGGGCGCGTACGGCCAGGACGCCTACGCCGGAAACGGCCAGGACGCCTACGCCGCGCAGCGCTACGAGGGCGGCTACGACCCGTACGCCGGTGCGCCCGGCTACGACGCCCAGCCCGCCTACGACACCCCCCAGAGCGGCTATCCGGAGGCGGCCTACGCGGCCCCCGAGGCACCCGTGCAGGGCTATGACGAGCAGTACGCCGCCCAGCCTGCGCAGGAAGAGTGGGCAGATCAGGGCACGTACCAGGGCGGGTTCGAGCCAGTCGCCGAGGCGGAACCGGAATCTGAGGTGAGCGCTCCCGCCGAGCCGCGTGAGCGCGTAGGCTTCGAGCGTTCGGGCCCCGTCCCGAACACCGGCCACGAGCTGACCGAAGCCGGTCTGCCGCGCCGGGGCGGCCAGCAGCACTGGCAGCCCACGGGCCGCGCGAACGGCCGGTCCGCCGGAGCGCAGGAGCGTCCGCAGCGGCACGAACTGCCGCAGCGGCCGGCCTCGGCGCAGCAGGCCGCCGACGGGAACGCCGGAAACGACGGTTCCGACGACTGGCGTTCGGCCAACGACGAGCGCTGGGAGCGGGCCGAGAAGCTCCGGGAGCCGAAGGCGGGCGGGATAACCCCGTCCGGCCTTCCCCGGCGCGTGCCCAAGGCCAACCTGGTCGAGGGCACCGCCGAACAGTCCCAGCAGGGCGGCCCCCAGGTCTCCCGCGCTCCGGAAGACGTGCGTGGCAGGCTGAGCAACCTGCGGCGCGGTGTCCTCCGGGGACGCAACGCGGGTACGGACACAAGTACTACCTACAACCAGGAGCGTTAGTGTGAGCCCGATGAGCCAGGCGGCGCAGAATCTCAACTGGTTGATCACCAACTTCGTGGACAGCACCCCCGGGGTGTCGCACACGGTGGTGGTCTCCGCCGACGGACTCCTGCTGGCGATGTCCGAGGGGTTCCCGCGCGACCGCGCGGACCAGCTGGCGGCGGTCGCCTCCGGCCTCACCTCGCTGACCGCCGGCGCCTCGCGGATCTTCGAGGGCGGCGCGGTGAATCAGACGGGTGTGGAGATGGAGCGAGGATTCCTCTTCATCATGTCCGTTTCCGACGGGTCCTCCTTGGCAGTTCTCGCACACCCGGACGCCGACATCGGCCTCATCGGGTACGAAATGGCCCTTCTCGTCGACCGCGCGGGCAGCGTTCTGACGCCGGACCTCCGTGCCGAACTCCAGGGAAGTCTTCTTAACTAGTCTTATCCAGTAACCAGACAGTGCGTTTCGCGTCACCGCGCCATAGGGTGCGGTGGCGCGGTCCACTGGGATCAGGACCGGCAGGCGGAGGAGGAATCGTGGGTACACCCCCAGGCGGGCACCAGTACGACGGTGACCGGCACGTGCCGGGTGAGCACGGGGACGAACGTTTCAACTTCCCCTCCGCACCCGGCGGACAGGGCGCTCAGCAGCCTCAGCAGCCCTACCGGCCGTACGAGCAGGGCCAGTACGGCCAGGACCAGTACGGGCAGGACCAGTACAGGCAGGACCAGTACGGGCAGGACCAGTACGGGCAGGGTCAGTACGGCCAGGCCCCGTACGGCCAGGCGCAGCCCGGCTGGCCGCAGCAGGAGCCCCAGCAGCCGCAGCCGCAGCCGCGCCGGCCGCACCGCTTCGACGCGCCTCAGCAGCAGCCCCGCATCCAGCCGGTGCAGCCGCGGCAGGCTGCCGAGCCGGCGGCTCCGGCCGCGCACAATCCGCTGGTCCGTCCGTACGCCATGACAGGTGGCCGGACCCGACCGCGCTACCAACTGGCCATTGAGGCGTTGGTCAGTACCACGGCTGATCCGTCCCGGCTGCAAGGGCAGTTGCCCGAGCACCAGCGGATCTGCCGGCTGTGCTTCGAGATCAAGTCGGTGGCCGAGATTTCGGCCCTCCTCTCGATCCCCCTCGGCGTGGCCCGGATCCTCGTAGCCGACCTGGCCGAGGCGGGACTCGTCGCTATCCACCAGCCCGCCGGCGACGAGTCCGCCGGCGGCCAGCCAGATGTGACACTGCTCGAAAGGGTGCTCAGTGGACTTCGCAAGCTCTAGCGGCGGAGCGGCCCGCTCCACTACCTCGGCGAAGATCGTGGTGGCAGGGGGCTTCGGCGTGGGTAAGACCACGTTTGTCGGTGCCGTGTCGGAGATCAATCCGCTGCGCACCGAAGCCGTGATGACGTCCGCCTCGGCGGGCATCGACGACCTGACGCACACGGGGGACAAGACCACCACGACGGTGGCGATGGACTTCGGCCGCATCACCCTGGACCAGGACCTGATCCTGTACCTCTTCGGTACGCCGGGCCAGGACCGGTTCTGGTTCATGTGGGACGACCTGGTGCGCGGCGCGATCGGCGCCGTCGTCCTGGTCGACACCCGCCGGCTCGCCGACTGCTTCCCGGCCGTCGACTACTTCGAGAACAGCGGGCTGCCGTTCGTCATCGCCCTCAACGGCTTCGACGGCCACCAGCCCTACACCCCGGACGAGGTGCGCGAGGC
>NZ_VJNO01000041.1 GCF_007096885.1 Streptomyces sp. 130
CGCGGTGGGCGGGGCCCCCGGCCCCGCCACCGAAAGGGGTGAACCGGCGTAACTTTCCCGGCGGAACAGCGTTCTGTCGCGCCGGGGAGACCGAGGGTTACTCGGCGACGGGGTGGACCCAGGGGTTCGGGCGGCATTTGATGCCGTCGAGGTCCAGCGTCTTCGTCTGCTGCTGCATGACCGGCGCGAGCGTGCCCTCCGTGCGGCAGCTCTCGTGGTTGTGGCCGAGCCGGTGGCCGACCTCGTGGTTGATGAGCATCTGCCGGTACGAGAACAGCTTGTCCGGTCCGAAGGTGGCCGAACCCTGCGCCCAGCGGTAGGCGTTGATCATCACGCGCTCGGTGGCGGCCGAGTCGCAGGAGACGTTGTCCTCCATGGTGTCCAGGCCGGACTTGGCGCACCACTTGCCGGTGGTGCCGGGGCTGGCCAGCGTGATGACGAAGTCCGGGTCTCCCTCGGAGATCCGTTCGAAGGTCATGTCGCCGTCGTGCGCCCAGCTCCGGTCGTCGTTGAGGGTCTTCTGGACGGCCTGGGCGAACAACTGGGCGTCGAGCCCGAGGCCCTTCTCCACGTCGATCCGGTAGCGGTGGAGCGTTCCCTTGCCGGGCGCCCTGGCCGAGCCGGGCACGGTCTCGAACTCCCCCGAGCCGGTCAGCGCCGGCGACAGCGGATAGGGCTTGGCCATTTTCTGTTCATACGTAAGGGGCTTGACGGCCGCCGCCCCGGGCGAGGGGGTCGTACGGCTGTCCGAGCGGGAGGCGTCGTCCGCGTCGTCCCGGTCGACCCCCGCGGCCCGCGCGGCGCCGGTCCCCGAGGCGCTGTCGTGGGCGACCTGCCCGGCCACGGCGACCGCGAGCACGGCGGTCACCGCGGCCGCCGCGATCCCGGTCAGGGTGCGGCCCTTGCCGCCCCTGGCCGGGGCCGCCTCCTCGTCGCGCCGGGACTCCGGCTCACGGGGGTCCCGGTCGGTGACGGAGCGGTACGGGTCGTCGGCCACCGGTTCGGGCCGGGGCGGGGCGGGCGGTGCCGGCGGGCCGTCGAAGGCTTCGACGAACTCGCGCCGCGGGCCCGGTATCAGCGGCCGGGCGCCCGTGGCCTGCTGCTGGTGGTGCGGGGGGCGCGGGGCGCCGGGGCGCGCGCCGGACGCGGGCGCCTTGACGCCGGAGCCGACCGGGGCGCGCATGGGGCCCGCGCCCCAGCCGCCGCCCGGTTCGCGCTGCTCGGGGTGGCCGCCGCGCACCTCGGGCGCCCCCGCGAAGGGCGTGGGCCCCTCCTGCCGTCTGCGCCGTCCGGTGCCCGCGACGGGCCGGGCCGCCTCGCGCCCCGCTTCGTCCGGCTCCGCCTGCCCGGTCCCGGGCGCGCTGGGCGCAGGGCCCCTCCGGCTGTGTCGTCCCACGCCCTGGATCAGCTCCCGCCGCATTCGTCGAGCAATTCCCGGAACGCCTGGGCGACCGCCTCCGGGTACTCCATCATCGCCACGTGCCCGGCATCGGGCAGTGTCAGCAGGCGCGCGTCGCGGAAGGCCGCGGACGCCCTGCGGGCCATCCGGAACGAGACGAGCCGGTCCCGTCCGCCGTACACCAGCTGGGTCGGCGCGAGCACCCGCTCGGCCTGGCGCCACAGCCCGTGCTGTCCGCCCAGCGTGTACGCGTCGACGATGCCACGGGCGGAACGCGCCATGGCGTCCCAGAAGTACGGCAGCTCCAGCCGGCGCTCCATTTCGGCCACCGCGTCGCGGAAGCCGGCCTCGGAGACCCGTGCCGGATCGCCGTAACAGAGTGCCATGACTCCGCGGGTGCGGTCCTCCGCGGTCCAGTCCCGGGAGAGCCGGGCGAACAGGGAGGCGACGCCCGGCAGTGCGAGCAGCGCGGTCGGGGCGGCCGTGCGCTGGACCCGGATCTCCGGGAGCGCGGGCGAGATCAGCGTGAGCGTACGCACCAGGTCGGGGCGGACCGCGGCGACCCGGGTGGCGATCGCGCCGCCCATCGAGTTGCCGAACAGGTGGACGGGGCCGCGCTCCTGGGCGTCCAGCAGACGGATGACCGCCCGGGCGTGTCCGGTGACCGAGTAGTTCCCGTCGTCCGGGGGCGGCGAGTCGCCGAAGCCGGGCAGGTCGACCGCCTCGCAGTCGGCCAGGTCCTCCAGCAGCGGCATCAGGGCCGACCAGTTCTGCGAGGAGCCGCCGAGGCCGTGCACGAAGAGGGCGGGCGGCAGCCCGGGCCCCCGGGACGGCCGGGAACGGACGGTGAGCGTCAGCCCGGGCAGCTCGACGGAGCGAAGCCGCTCCCCCTCCGCGACCCTGACGGCGCTCACCGTGGGTGACACCGCTGCGGCGGCGGCGCGGACTCCCGGCAGCTCGGTCGAAGACATGCGGCAATGTTACGAGATGATCACACCGGGGTTCATGTGTTCGCCGTCACACGATCACATAGCGGCTTCCCGGGGTACCTCATAGGCTCGAACCGAGGAAGGGAGTCCACCATGACGGCCGACCCGAGGGACCCGGAGACCTTCGAGGGCGTCCAGCCGGACGAGCCCGACCAGGAGACGCCCGAGGCGGACGCCGCCGAGCAGCACGCCGACCTCCGCCCGGAGAGCGACGAACCGCTCACCGGCCTCGACCGCGACGGCGCCAGCGAAGCGGACGCGGCGGACCAGGCCCGCGTGGTGCCACAGGATGAGGACGATTACCGCTGATACGTCCCGCTCTGCCCACCCGGGCGGACACTCCGCGGGTTCCGCAGCCGTCCGGTCCGTGAAATTCTGCGTCCGCGCCGCGCATACCGGGGTTACCCAAAAGTACGATGTCGGTATGGCGCGGCACGTACGGAACGGCTGTGTCGGACCACGAATTTGGGAGGCGGCGTGACAGCCATCGAGCAGACCGAGGCGGCGCGCCCGCGGGGCACTCGCCTGCCCCGCCGCGCCCGACGCAATCAGCTGCTGGGAGCCGCGCAGGAGGTCTTCGTCGCGCAGGGCTACCACTCCGCGGCGATGGACGACATCGCGGAGCGCGCCGGGGTCAGCAAGCCGGTGCTCTACCAGCACTTCCCCGGCAAGCTGGAGCTCTACCTGGCCCTCCTCGACCAGCACTGCGAGTCGCTGCTCCAGTCCGTGCGTACGGCGCTGGCGTCGACCACGGACAACAAGCTGCGCGTGGCCGCGACGATGGACGCGTACTTCGCGTACGTGGAGGACGAGGGCGGCGCCTTCCGGCTGGTCTTCGAGTCCGACCTGACCAACGAGCCCGCCGTGCGCGAGCGCGTGGACCGGGTCTCGCTCCAGTGCGCCGAGGCGATCTCCGACGTGATCGCGGGCGACACGGGCCTGTCCAAGGACGAGTCCATGCTCCTCGCGGTGGGCCTCGGCGGGGTGTCCCAGGTGGTCGCCCGCTACTGGCTGTCGAGCCGGTCGGGCATTCCGCGCGACACCGCGGTCCAGCTGCTCACCTCGCTGGCCTGGCGCGGCATCGCCGGCTTCCCCCTGCACGGCATCGATCAGCACTGACCGGCCGGCGGCCCCCGTGTTCGCTGCGGGCGTGGCCGGGGGCGCCTGACGAATCCCTTCAGCGGGCTAATGTGTGCTGCGTACGGCGCGGTTCGCCGCGCAGGGACTGACCGTCGGAGGGACATAGCCGTGGAGGTCAAGATCGGGGTGCAGCACACGCCCCGGGAGATCGTTCTGGAGAGCGGGCTTTCCGCCGAAGAGGTCGAGAGCACGGTGTCCGAGGCTCTCGCCGGCAAGGCGCAGCTGCTCAGCCTCACGGACGAGAAGGGCCGCAAGGTCCTGGTGCCGGCCGACCGGATCGCCTACGTGGAGATCGGCGAGCCCAGCACCCGACGGGTGGGGTTCGGCGCGCTGTAAGGCGTACGAACGCGAGGAGCGGCCCGGCGGGACATCCCGCCGGGCCGCTCCTCATTCGGCGCCCGTCCGCGGCGTCCGCTGTGCGGCGGCTGGGCGAAGCCTGTGCGCGGGAGGGTTGTGAACGGTCGCTCACGGGTAGTACGAGCAGGACCGGAGCGCCCGTTCCGAATATCTGCGAGGTGATCGTCCGTGATCCTGGAGACCTTCAGCGCCGTCGTGCTCGGAGTGGCCCTCTCCTGGGCGGCGCTGCGCTCACTCCCCGGCCGGCTCCCGGCCCGTCGGGCCGTGTTCGGCACGGGGGCCCTCGGCGGCCTGTTCGGCGCGTCCCTGATGCACTCGGTGCTCGGCCCGGGCCACGCGGCGGCCGTCGTGGTGGGCGCCGTGCTGATCGCCGCGGTGACGGTGTCCCTGCTGATCCGGCCCCGCAGCCGCCGGCTGCGCCGGTCGGCCGCCGCCTGACCCTCCGGCCTCTTACGCGGCCAGGCCCAGGGCGGCCATGCGCTTGGTGTGCGCCTCGGTGATCCGGGAGAACATCCGGCCCACCTCCGCCAGGTCGAAGCCGTCCGCGACCCCGCCGACCAGCATGGTCGACAGCGCGTCGCGGTCCGCGACCACGCGCTGCGCCTGCGACAGCGCCTCGCCCATCAGCCGCCGCGCCCACAGCGCCAGCCGGCCGCCGACCCTCGGGTCCGCCTCGATCGCCGCGCGCACCTTCTCGACGGCGAAGTTGCCGTGGCCCGTGTCGTCCAGCACGGCCAGCACGAGCGACCGGGTGTCGGAGTCCAGCCGGACCGCGACCTCCCGGTAGAAGTCGCTGGCGATCGAGTCGCCGACGTACGCCTTGACCAGGCCCTCCAGCCAGTCCGAGGGGGCGGTCTGGCGGTGGAAGTCGTCCAGCGCCCGGGCGAAGGGCTCCATGGCGGCGGTCGGCTCGACCTCGATGGCGGTCAGCCGCTCCGTCAGCCGCTCGAAGTGGTGGAACTCGGCGGACGCCATCTTCGCCAGCTCCGCCTTGTCGGCCAGCGTCGGCGCCAGCTTGGCGTCCTCGGCCAGCCGCTCGAAGGCCGCGAGCTCCCCGTAGGCGAGGGCCCCCAGCAGGTCCACGACGGCGGCCCGGTACTGCGGCTGCGCGGACGCGGTGGCCCAGTCCTGGTCGGCGATTCTGGTCGTCGCGGGGGCTTCGTTGGCGTTGTCAGGCGTCTCCATGCAGCGCAGAATAGCCCGCCCGAGCGGCGGCGGAAGGGCCCGCCCGACGACCGACGTCACACCGTTCCGACGAATTCGCCCAACACAGATGCGCCGATCCGGGGTACAGTGGTAATGCGCTTACTGAGCACTTTGCATCTGCTCGTGGCGCGAAATTGAATGAGGATGCCCGGTCGGTGGCCCGATCGGCTCCGACCCGACAGCCCTCCACGCGGTGTGTGCACACGTACGACCGCAGATGAGGGGCCCCCTCAGCGGCACGAGCGCTCGAGCGACGGCAGTGGTCCCGCGCCACCCGGCCCATCCGCCGGATGACCAACCCCGGCACGGTACGACCCCCTTCGTTCGCCTCGGACCGCGTCTCACAGAAGAGGCAGCACCCTGACTACGTTCCGAGACCTCGGGATTCTCTCCGAGACCGCCGAGGCCCTTGAGGCCGTCGGCATCACGTCCCCCTTTCCCATCCAGGAGCTGACGCTCCCGGTCGCCCTCTCCGGCTCCGACGTCATCGGCCAGGCCAAGACCGGCACCGGCAAGACGCTCGGCTTCGGCCTCCCGCTCCTCGAGCGCGTCACCGTCCTCGCCGACGTCGAGGCGGGCCGCGCGAAGCCGGAGGAGCTGACCGACTCCCCGCAGGCCCTCATCGTCGTGCCCACCCGCGAGCTGTGCCAGCAGGTCACCAACGACCTGCTCACCGCCGGCAAGGTGCGCAACGTGCGGGTCCTCGCGATCTACGGCGGCCGGGCCTACGAGCCCCAGGTCGAGGCCCTGAAGAAGGGCGTCGACGTGATCGTCGGCACCCCCGGCCGGCTGCTCGACCTCGCGGGCCAGCGCAAGCTGGACCTGTCGAAGGTCCGCGCGCTCGTCCTCGACGAGGCCGACGAGATGCTGGACCTGGGCTTCCTGCCCGACGTCGAGCGCATCATCACGATGCTGCCGGCGAAGCGCCAGACCATGCTGTTCTCGGCCACCATGCCGGGCGCGGTGATCTCGCTCGCCCGCCGCTACATGTCCCAGCCGACGCACATCAACGCCACCTCGCCCGATGACGAGGGCACGACCGTCAAGAACACGGCGCAGTACGTCTACCGCGCCCACTCGATGGACAAGCCCGAGATGGTCGCGCGCATCCTGCAGGCCGAGGGCCGCGGGCTCGCGATGATCTTCTGCCGCACCAAGCGCACCGCGGCGGACATCGCCGAGCAGCTGGAGCGGCGCGGCTTCGCCTCCGGCGCGGTCCACGGCGACCTCGGCCAGGGCGCCCGCGAGCAGGCCCTGCGCGCCTTCCGCAACGGCAAGGTCGACGTGCTGGTCTGCACCGACGTCGCCGCCCGCGGTATCGACGTCGAGGGCGTGACGCACGTCATCAACTACCAGTCCCCCGAGGACGAGAAGACCTACCTGCACCGCATCGGCCGCACCGGCCGCGCCGGCGCCAAGGGCATCGCGATCACGCTGGTCGACTGGGACGACATCCCGCGCTGGCAGCTGATCAACAAGACCCTGGACCTCAGCTTCCCGGACCCGGTCGAGACGTACTCCACCTCCCCGCACCTCTACGAGGACCTGGACATCCCGGCCGGCACCAAGGGTGTCCTGCCGCGCGCCGAGCGCACCCGCGCCGGTCTCGGGGCCGAGGAGATCGAGGACCTGGGCGAGACCGGCGGCCGGGGCCGCAGGTCCGCCGCGCCGGCCGCCCGCGAGGAGCGGGCCCCGCGCACCCCGCGTCAGCGCCGTCGCACCCGTGGTGGCGCGTCGGTCGCCGAGGGCGCCGCGACCGTGCCCGCGCCGGCCGCCGAGGCCGAGGCGCCGGCCGACGCCCCGCGCACCCCGCGCCGCCGCCGGCGTACCCGTGTCAACGCGGCGGAGGCCGTCGCCGCCGAGGCCGCGGTCGCCGTGGCCGAGGCGCCCGCAGCCGAGGTGCCCGCGGCCGTGGTGGCCGAGCCGGAGGCCCCGGCCGCGCCGAAGAAGCGCACCCGGACCCGGGCCGCGAAGCCGAAGACGGAGGCGGTCGCCGCCGAGGTCGTCGCGGAGACCGCGGCCACCGAGGGCGAGGCCGCACCGCGTCGCCGCCGGGCCCGGGTGGCCAAGCCGGCGACCGAGGAGGCCACGGTCCAGAGCGCGCCGGTGGCCGAGCCGGAGGCGCCCGCCGTCACCCGGCCGCGCCGCCGTCGGGTGATCAAGCCGGTCGAGGACGAGGTCGACTTCCAGATCGCCCCGATCTCGGAGCCCGAGCCGGTGCGTCGTCGTACGCGCACGGCGTCCAAGCCGAAGACGGAGGCCGTGGCGGAGGCCACGACCGCCGAGGGCGAGGCCAAGCCGCGCCGGCGCCGGGCGCCGCGCGCCACCGCGAAGGCCGAGGGCTGAGCGGACCACGCATCACCTGACGGGCGGCCCCGGGGGATTTTCCCCCGGGGCCGCCCGCCGTACGCGGACGGGACCGGGCCGCCGTCTTACACGGACGAGATCAGGCCGCCCGTCGTACACGGAGTGGACAGGTCGCCCGTCGTACGCGGACGAGACAGGGCCACCCGTCGTACGCGGACAGGACCGGGCCGCCGTCTTACGCGGACGAGATCAGGCCGCCCCTCCTACGCGGACGAGACAGGGCCACCCCTCGTACACGGACAGGACCGGGCCGCCGTCTTACGCGGACGAGATCAGGCCGCCCCTCCTACGCGGACGAGACAGGACCGCCCCTCCTACGCGGACGAGACAGGGCCACCCCTCGTACACGGACAGGACGGGGCCGCCCCTCGTACGCGGACAGGACCGGGCCGCCCCTCCTACGCGGACGAGATAGGACCGCCCCTCCTACGCGGACGAGACAGGGCCACCTGTCGTACGCGGGCGGGCGGGACGTTTTAACCTCGTCCCATGAGCAGGCCACCCACGTTCACCCCGCCCTCCTGTGCCCGTGCCCGTGCGCTGCCCACCGCGCGCGGCGACTTCGCCGTGCTGGACGCGGCCCCCGCCGGGGCCCCGCGCGGCACCGCCCTGCTGGTGCCCGGGTACACCGGCAGCAAGGAGGACTTCATCGCGCTCCTCGAACCGCTCGCGGAGGCCGGATACCGTGCCGTCGCCATCGACGGGCGCGGGCAGTTCGAGAGCCCGGGGACGGACGGCCTCCAGGAGTACGCGCAGGAGGAGCTGGCCCGTGACGTGCTCGCGCAGACGGCCGCGCTCGGCGCCGGCGAGGGCGAGGTGCACCTGCTGGGGCACTCGCTCGGCGGGCAGCTCTGCCGGGCCGCGGTCCTGCTGGACGCGTCGCCGTTCCGCTCGCTGACCCTGATGTCCTCGGGGCCCGCCGAGGTGGTCGAGGCGCAACAGGTCAAGCTGAAGATCCTCGGTGACGCGCTGGCCACCATGACCATGAGCGACGTCTGGGACGCGATGCGCGCCTTCGACCCGCCGGCCGAGGCGGAGACGGGCGGCGAGGACCTGCGGCGGCGCTGGCTGCTCCACCGTCCGGCCCAGCTGATCGCGACGGGCCGTCAGCTGGCCGCCGAGCCGGACCGGGTGGCCGAACTCGCCGCGACCGGGCTGCCCGTCCACGTCATCTCCGGTGAGGTGGACGACGTCTGGCCGGTGCCGGTGCTGGACGAGATGGCGGTACGCCTGGGGGCGCGCCGGACCCGGATCGAGGGCGCCGAGCACTCCCCCAACACGGCCCGGCCGGAGGCGACCGCCGCCGCGCTCGCCTCCTTCTGGGACGGCCTGTAGCTCGTCGCCGTACCGGCGGGTCTCAGTACTGGGACTGGAGGTGCTGCCAGAAGCCGTCGCGCAGCGCCCGCCGCAGCGGGGGGTGGCCGCGCAGCGAGCGCTGGAGGAGGCGTTCGGCCTCGTGCAGCAGGTCCTGGTCGACCGAGCCCGGCAGGAAGGGGTGGCCGGGCAGCAGGTCGGCCAGGGATTCACGGCCGCGCGCGGCGAGCCAGGCCGCCGCGATCTGCGCGCCGACGAAGTGGACGTCCTCGCGCGAGGGTGCGGGGGCGTCCTCGTCGTACGTGGTGACGGGGCGTCTGGTCACGTACGGGCGGCAGAAGTCCAGGTCGAAGGTGCGCTGGCTGTCCACCTCCCAGAGCAGCGGCTCCGCCTGGTTGCGCCCCTCGCCCGCCTCGATGCCCCACAGGTGGACCCGGGCGCCGTAGCCCTGCGCGGCCTCGACGGCCGAGACCAGGTCCTCGTCGCCGCCGACGAGCGCGGCGTCGCTGATGGCCCGGTGGCGGGCGAGCGACTCCAGGTCGGTGCGGATGAGGGAGTCGACGCCCTTCTGCTGGTTGTTGGCGTTGAGGTTGCCGAGTCTGACCTTGACGTCCGGCAGTTCGGCGATGGTCTGCTGCTCGGTGGTGTGGATGCGGCGCCTGGCCCCGTCGTACCAGTACACGCGCAGCAGCCGGCTGTCCGCGAAGATGGTGCGGGCCTTGTCGATGAACGCCTCGATCAGCCCCTCGGCGTCGAGGTCGAAGGAGCGCCGGTCCTCGGTACCGGTGACGAGCAGCCCGGCGGCGGCGTACACGTATCCCGCGTCCACGAAGATCGCGTGGGTCGACGGTGTCTTCGAAACCTCGGCGAGTACGCGTTCGAGCAGGGCGTTGGTGCGGTCCAGCCGCTCGCCGATCTCCGCGTCGTTCATGCGCGTCCCGTCGCGCCCGTACGCCTGATTACCAACCGGTATTTAGACATCCGAAAAATTTCCTTAGCGTAGGGAATGATTGCAGGGGGCAAGTCGTTGTACCCGGTGTGGGGCGCTCGACAGACATGCCTGGCGCTCCTCATCCTTGCGGACGGGACACCGTCCTCCCAGTAGTTCTCCAGCAGGAGGATCAGACGAAGGGAAGCCCTATGCGCTTCGAGATCATGCGACTCGACGATGTCGACGGTACCGCCGTGGACAGCACCGTCGTGGACGCCGCCTCCGTCAAGCGGATCGTGCAGCAGGCCGCGGCCACGGGCCAGCGCATCTACATCCGCCCGGCCGAAAGTCCGGCTTCGTAACACCTTGCCGATGTGAGTTGCCGTCGTAACGAAGACGAAGCGCCCCCGCACGGAACGACCGTGCGGGGGCGCTGTTGCGTCCGGGTCCGGGTCAGGCGCCCTGGATGACCTGGGTGACGCCGTTGATGATCTGCTGCACGGCGATGGCCGACAGCATCATGCCGGCCAGCCTGGTGACGAGCACGACGCCGCCGTCCTTGATGACGCGGATGATCAGCAGCGAGTAGCGCATGGTCAGCCAGAGCACGACGTGCATGACGAGGATCGCCGACCAGACGGAGATCTGGCTCGCGACGCTGTCGGCGTGCTGCACGGCGAGGATCACCGAGACGATCGCGCCCGGACCGGCGAGCAGCGGCATGCCGAGCGGTACGAGGGCGACGTTGACGTCCTTGGTCTGTGTCGGCTCGTCGGTCTTGCCGGTGAGCAGATCGAGCGCGATGAGCAGCAGGAGCAGCCCGCCGGCGATCATCAGCGCCGGCACGGAGACGTGCAGGTAGTCCAGGATCTGCTGGCCGAGCACGCCGAAGACGGCGATGACGCCGAAGGCGACGGCGACCGCCTGGAGCGCCATCCGGCGCTGCGTCTTGGCGGGGCGGCCGGCGGTCAGGGCGAGGAAGATCGGGGTGATTCCGGGCGGATCCATAATCACAAAAAGGGTGAGAAAAAGGGATCCGAAGACAGCGACGTCGAACACGGGTGAGCCTTGTGGGGAGTGAGCGGGTGTGCGGCGGGTGGCCGCGGGGAAGTGACGCGCCCCGGGGCAGCCGGGCAGGCCGGACGGCGGGCGGGGTGCGGTGAAGGGGTTGAGCGGGGTACGCGGCGTCGTTACGCGGTGGCGCGTCCGCCGGCGCCCGGCACCGGGAAGGCTCCCGTGGCGCGCCGGGTGATCTCGCCGTAGATCTCGGGGTCGGTGGTGTACGCGCCGAGCTCCACGGTCTTGCGGCTGCCGTGGTAGTCGCTGGAGCCGGTCGTCAGCAGCCCGAGCTCGCGGGCGAGTGCGCGCAGCCGGGTCCGGGTCGGCTCGTCGTGGTCCATGTGGTCGACCTCGATGCCGTCGAGCCCGGCGGCGGCCAGCTCGGCGATCCGCGCCTCGGGCACCGTACGCCCGCGCTTGACGGCGGCCGGGTGGGCGAAGACGGTGACGCCCCCCGCGGCCTTGACGAGCCGGATCGCGTCGAAGGGGTCCAGCTCGTGCTTCTCCGCGTACGCGCGCCCGCCGTCACCGAGCCAGTCGGGCGTGAAGGCGTCGGACACGGTCGGGACGACGCCCAGCTCGACGAGGGCGGTGGCGACGTGCGGCCGGCCCACGGAGCCGTCGCCGGCGATGCGGGCGACCTGCTCCCAGGTGACGGGGACGCCCAGCTCCTGGAGTTTGCGGACCATGGCCCGGGCGCGCGGCACCCGGTCGTCGCGCACCAGCTCGCGCTCGCGGGCGAACTCCGGCTCGTCCGGGTCGAAGAGGTACGCCAGCATGTGCAGGCCCACGCCGTCGACGCGGCAGGACAGCTCGGCGCCCGGGACCAGCGTGAGCCCTTCGGGGAGCGCGGCGGCGGCCTCGGCGTGGCCGCGCACGGTGTCGTGGTCGGTGAGGGCGACGACGTCCAGGCCCGCGGCGGCGGCGTTGCGCACCAGCTCGGCGGGGGTGTCCGTGCCGTCCGACGCGGTGGAGTGGGTGTGCAGATCGATGCGCACGACGCAGACTCCAGTGCTCTCGGCCGGACGGGGGGACACTCCAGGGTAACCGGCGCGCGAGCTTGATCCGGCCGCCCGCCGTGGAGAACCGGCCGGAGGTCCGGCCGAAGGGCCGAAGGCGGTCAGGGGCCCGTCAGCAGGCGGGGGGTCAGGGCGCCGCAGGGCACCAGGTCGACCTCTCCCCCGGCGTCGCGCAGGTCGGTGAGCACCAGCTCGTCGTACATGAGCAGTCCGGACTGCTCGGGCCAGACGATGGCCCACAGCCACAGGCCGCGCGCCTCGCCCGCGAAGACGGCGCGGTCGGCGGGAGCGTGCCTGACGTGCCAGAGGGGGGTGGGGCGTCCGGCGGCGAGCACCTTGCAGTCCGGGGGGCCGTCCACGCGCAGCAGGGGCCCGGGGTCCGGTCCGTCGATGCCCGCGTATCGCGCGCCGAGCCCGACGCCCAGCTCCTCGGCGACGAGCAGCAGCTCACCCATGCCGCCGAGCGGCCCCGGTCCGGAGCAGGCGACGGCGGTGGCGCGTCCGCCGGTGCGGTCGTCGCCGGCGGACGCGACGCCGGTGAACAGCCAGCCGACCGGAAGCGGCCAGGGCATCCACACGGGGACCCGCGCCCGGTGCACCACCACGCCGAGCGCCTCGACGCTCGGCGGGACGACCGGCTGGAGCGGGTGCACGCTGCCGTGGACGTCGCACTGCCAGGTGTCGGCGAAGAGTCCGGGCGCCCTGACCCGGCCTCCGCACTTCGGGCAACTTGGTTCGCCCCTCATACCTTCCCACGGTCCTCTCCGGCCGCCGCCGCGTCAAGGACGATCACCCTTGCGCGCCGCGCCCAGGCCCCTCTACCCCCGTGCGCCCCGCGGCCACCGGGCCGCGACCCGGAATTTTAGATGTAACTTGCACTCATTAGCTTCTCTAACTTATTCTGTGCATAACACATCGAATCAATGGAGCCAGCGGAGAGGAAGAAGCCCATGCCGTCAGAGGCAGTAACGGGGGACGATCCGTTCAACCAGGAGCCGGTCAGCATCCTGCGCCAGCCCAAGGCGGTCTGGGCCACGGCGGGCGCGTCCGTCGTCGCCTTCATGGGCATCGGCCTGGTGGACCCGATCCTGCCGTCCATCGCCAAGGGGCTGGATGCGACACCCAGCCAGGTGTCCCTGCTCTTCACCTCTTACTTCCTGATCACCGCCGTCGCGATGCTGGTGACCGGTTTCGTCTCCAGCCGCATCGGCGGGCGCAAGACGCTGCTCGCCGGGCTGGCGCTCGTGGTGGTCTTCGCCGCGCTCTCCGGGACCTCCACGTCGGTCGGGGAGCTGGTCGGCTTCCGGGCCGGCTGGGGCCTGGGCAACGCGCTGTTCGTCTCGACCGCGCTCGCCGTCATCGTCGGCGCCGCGGCCGGCGGCAGCTCGGCGGCGATCCTGCTGTACGAGTCGGCGCTCGGCCTCGGCATGGCGTGCGGGCCGCTGCTCGGCGCCCTGCTCGGTGACGCCAGCTGGCGCTACCCGTTCTTCGGGACGGCCGCGCTGATGGCGATCGGCTTCGTCTGCATCACCGCCTTCCTGAAGGAGCAGCCCAAGCCGGCCCGTAAGACCTCACTGCTCGACCCGGTCAAGGCGCTCGGCCACGGCGGGCTCGCCTCCGTCGCGGCGTCCGCCTTCTTCTACAACTACGCGTTCTTCACGATCCTGGCGTTCACCCCGTTCGTGCTGAACATGACGCCGTACAAGTCCGGTGCCGTCTTCTTCGCCTGGGGCCTGCTGCTCGCGGTCTTCTCGGTGCTCGTCGCGCCCCGGCTGCAGCAGCGGTTCGGCTCGCTCAAGGTGCTCGGCGCCTCGCTGGTGCTGCTCGCCGCCGACCTGGTGGTCCTCGGCTACGGCAGCCACACCACGGCCATCGTCTGCACCATCGTGTCCGGCGCCCTGATCGGCATGAACAACACCGTGTACACCGAGCTGGCGCTCGGCGTCTCGGACGCGCCGCGCCCGGTGGCCAGCGCGGGCTACAACTTCGTCCGCTGGTTCGCCGCCGCCGCCGCGCCCTACCTGGCCCCGAAGATCGAGGAGTGGAGCAACATCCACATTCCGTTCGTGGTCGCCGCCGTCGCCGCGGTGTTCGGCGCGATCGTGGTCTGGGTACGCCGCTCCGCGCTCACCCACGAGGCGGAGGAGCTGGAGCCGAAGCACGCCACGGAGGACGGCGTCACGGTCTTCGCCGGCTGAGCCGTCAGTCCAGAGTCACGGAAGGTCGCAGGGGATCGCGCAGGTCGGTCCCCTGCGACAGCCATTTCTCCTGGAGCTCCTGCGCACCCCGGACCCGCTTCCAGGCGGCCTCGTTGGGGGTCATCGGCAGCAGCGGCAGAAAGCGCACCGGCTCCAAGGGGGCATCCAGTTCCAGATCCGCCACCAGCCCCCCGCTCTCCGCGACGAGCACCGAGGTGAACGGCGCGCCCGGCCACAGCGGTTCGCCGACGTCGAGCGAGGCTCCGGGCGCCACGACCAGGCCCTCCACCTGGGGCGAGGCCGCGAGCACCGCGAGCTTGCGCAGCACCTGGTCGGTGTCGGCCAGGCCGCCGCGTACCGACAGGACCAGCTCGGCGCGCGGGCCCTTCAGCGGATCGGCCACGACGGCCGTCGGGTCGGACATCGGCTGGGCGGACATGCCGAGCGTGGCGTACCGCACGATGTCGCCGTCGATGAACCTGAGCACCTCGATCCGGTCCGTCCCGAGAAACGTCACTGCCGCACGCGCGTCCGGTTCACCCAGGGCCGTCCGCAGACGCGCCTCGACCAGAGCAAGAATTTCTGCCATGCCGCGAGCATAGGTCGCGTATGGAACGGGCAAAGTAAGGGATTGGCCCTGTACCGGCTGCTAGCCTGGGGTGTCGGCCGGGACAGCACGCTGAAGCGTCGCTCTCAGTCCCGGCGCTACGTCATCCCCCACGGGGGACCGGCAGGAGGAGGTGGGGCTGCGGTGGATCCGAGTCGATCGTGCAGTACCAACCGCTCTTCCGCCGGACGCCCCTCCGTGTGATCTGACACCCGGTCGGGGCCCTGGCATGTCGCACGACGGAAGAGCACGTCTTTTTGCCTGTCTGTAGCGAACGCCGTCGTCGTGCCGCCGCGGTGCCGCCCGCTTTGCGGATGTGAGTCCACGTCCCCATTCCGGGCTGTTCCACGCCCCCCGACGACGGCCCTCCGTGAAGGAGCCAGCCATGTCGATGATCCGTGACCTGCGCGCCGTCGTGCGCCCCTCCCTTCGCAAGACCACCCCCCTGCACAACAGCTACGACGCCACCCGCGACCCGTCCGCCTCCAGCGCGGTGGTCGACTGCGCGGTCTACCGCGACGGCCGCCGGCTCGCCGAGGCGGACGGCACCTGCCGCACCGCCCGCGAGGCGATGCTCCGGGTCCGGGAGAAGGGCGGCTTCGCCTGGATCGGGCTGCACGAGCCGACCGAGGAGGAATTCGCGGGCATCGCCCGGGAGTTCGGGCTGCACCCGCTGGCCGTGGAGGACGCGGTCCACGCCCACCAGCGCCCGAAGCTGGAGCGCTACGACGACACGCTGTTCACCGTCTTCAAGACCATCCACTACGTCGAGCACGCCGAACTGACCGCGACCAGCGAGGTCGTGGAGACCGGCGAGGTCATGTGCTTCACCGGCCGGGACTTCGTCATCACCGTGCGGCACGGCGGCCACGGCTCGCTGCGCGCCCTGCGCCACCGCCTGGAGGACGACCCCGAGCTGCTGGCCAAGGGCCCCTCCGCCGTGCTGCACTCCATCGCCGACCACGTGGTCGACGGCTACATCGCGGTGGCGGGCGCGGTGCAGGACGACATCGACGAGGTGGAGATCGAGGTGTTCTCCACGCCGGACAAGGGAAGCGCGCGCGGCTCGGACGCCGGGCGTATCTACCAGCTCAAGCGCGAGGTGCTGGAGTTCAAGCGGGCCGTCTCCCCGCTGCTGCGCCCGATGCAGCTGCTGAGCGAACGGCCCATGCGGCTGATCGACCCCGACATCCAGAAGTACTTCCGGGACGTCGCCGACCACCTGGTGCGGGTCCAGGAAGAGGTCATCGGCTTCGACGAACTGCTGAACTCCATCCTCCAGGCCAACCTGGCGCAGGCGACCGTCGCGCAGAACGAGGACATGCGCAAGATCACGTCCTGGGCGGCGATCGTCGCCGTGCCGACGATGATCTGCGGGGTCTACGGCATGAACTTCAAGCACATGCCGGAGCTGGGCTGGACGTACGGCTATCCGATGGTCATGGGCTTCATCGGCGTGGTCTGCTTCTCCATCCACCGCATGCTCAAGCGCAACGGCTGGCTCTGAGCTTCCCCGTACGCCGACGTTCTAAGCTTCGGCCCATGACTGCTGCTGACACGCTGCTCGGGACGGCCCTCGTCGAGGAGGCCACGAAGAAGTCGGGCCTCGTCTGGGTGCGTGGCACCGGCGCGGCGCGGGCGCTGTGGCACGTGTGGCACGAGGGCGCCGCCCACCTCGTCGGCGACGGCCCCGGCGAGCAGCCGCTCCCGGCCGGGCTCACCGAGGGCGCCACGGCCGAGGTCACCGTCCGCAGCAAGGACAAGGGCGGTCGCATCGTCGCCTGGCCGGCCGCGGTCACCGTGCTCGCCCCGCGCTCCGAGGAGTGGGAGGCCGCCGTCGCCGAGCTGAAGGGCAAGCGGCTGAACGCGCCGGACGCGGAGCGGATGACGGAGCGCTGGGCGCGCGAGTGCCGGGTCGTCCGGCTCACGCCCCTCGGCGCGCGCACCGAGCTGCCGCAGACCTCCGGGGCGGCGGCGCCGCTGCCGACGACGGCGACGACCCGGCGGCCGGTCCCGGCGGGCCTGCCGCGCCTGCTGAAGCGCTCACTGCGCGCGTAGGCGCCTGCTAGGACGCGGTCGTCGGGAGCTGCTTGCCGTAGTCGACGGTCTCGTCCTTCGCGGGGGCCTTCAGCGCGAAGTCCTTGCCCCAGTCGGCGAGCGTGATCACGCCCCCGCCGCCGCCCCGGGCGAAGCGCAGCGGATACGGCTTGCCCTCCAGCGCCACGTCGAGCGCGCCGCCCGCGCCCTCACCGCCCATGATCCGGACCGTGCGCACCCCGGCGACCTCGTCGCGGTCGCCCTTGGTGAGCTCGCCGTGCAGCGTGAGCATCCCGTCGAGCAGCACCTTCTTGTCGGTGAAGCCGCTCAGCTGCTTGTACGTGGGATCGCCCTCGGGGACCTTGACGTACTTGCCCTCCAGCTTGCCGGCCGCCGCCGCGCCGTCCTCGCCGGTGTCCGCCTCGCCCTTCTCGTCGTGGCTCCAGAAGCCGGCGTCCGCCTTGAGGTAGAGCTCGTCACCGATCCGCAGCAGCGTGAAGGTGCTGTTCTTCGAGGTGACCGAGCCCGCGCCGCCCTTGTTCTTGAGCCGCATGTCGATCTTGTAGGTGCCGCCCTTGCTGACCAGCGTCCCGGCGAGCCGCACCGCGTCGGCGGAGTCCGCCGCGGCCTGTGCCTTCTTCTCGATCTCCGGCGCGGAGAGCTTCCCGGCGCCGTTGGTCCCCTCGTCCGGGTCCTCGCTCCCGCACGCGGTCAGCGCCGCGGTCAGCCCCGCGCAGAGCGCGACGGCGAGGGAGGCGTTCCGGCGGCGTGCCCGTACGGCCGGGGCGGAAGAGGTCACAGGCGCACTGCCTCTCGTATCCATGGTGGGGGGTGGCAGACGGCAGCGTACCCGGGTGGCCTACGCCATCGGACCCGGAGCCGTACGGACGGCCAGCCGGGGCGGTCCGCGAGCGTACGGGCTAGCCTGATCACGTCATAACAGGGCGATAACTGTCGGAAGCGGGCGGCCACGGGCGGCCCGGAGGCGAGCGAGGAGGTGCGGGGATGACACCGGTGACGCCCCGGGTGTTCGTCTCGCACCTGTCGGGTGTGCCGGTCTTCGACCCCAACGGCGACCAGGTGGGGCGCGTCCGCGACCTGGTCGCGATGCTCCGCGTCGGCGGCCGTCCGCCCCGGCTGCTCGGCATGGTGGTCGAGGTGGTGAGCCGGCGGCGGATCTTCCTGCCGATGACCCGGGTGACGGGCGTGGAGTCGGGGCAGGTGATCACCACGGGCGTGGTCAACATGCGGCGCTTCGAACAGCGGCCCACCGAACGCCTGGTGCTCGGTGAGTTCCTCGACCGCCGGGTGCGCCTGGTGGAGACGGACGAGGAGGTCACCATCCTGGACGTGGCCATCCAGCAGCTGCCCGCCCGCCGGGACTGGGAGATCGACAAGTACTTCGTCCGCAAGGGCCGGGGCGGGGCGCTGCGCCGCAAGGGCGAGACGCTGACCGTCGAGTGGTCGGCGGTGAAAGGTTTCTCGCTGGAGGAACACGGGCAGGGCGCCGAGTCCCTGGTGGCCACCTTCGAGCGGCTGCGCCCCGCCGACGTCGCCAACGCGCTGCACCACCTGACGCCGAAGCGCCGGGCGGAGGTCGCGGCCGCGCTGGACGACGACCGGCTCGCCGACGTCCTGGAGGAGCTGCCCGAGGACGACCAGGTGGAGATCATCGGGAAGCTCCAGGAGGAGCGCGCCGCGGACGTCCTGGAGGCGATGGACCCGGACGACGCGGCCGACCTGCTCTCCGAGCTGCCCGAGGAGGACAAGGAGCGGCTGCTGACGCTGATGCGCCCGGGCGACGCGGCGGACGTGCGGCGGCTGATGTCGTACGAGGAGCGCACCGCGGGCGGCCTCATGACGACGGAGCCGGTCATCCTGCGCCCGGACGCCACGGTCGCCGACGCGCTCGCCCGGGTGCGCCAGTCGGACCTGTCACCGGCGCTCGCCGCGCAGGTGTACGTGTGCCGGTCGCCGGACGAGACGCCGACGGGCAAGTACCTGGGCACCGTGCACTTCCAGCGGCTGCTGCGCGACCCGCCGTTCACCCTGGTCAGCTCGCTCCTGGACAGCGACCTGGTGCCGCTGCCGCCGGACACCCCGCTGTCGGTGGTGACCAGCTATCTGGCGGCGTACAACCTGGTGTCGGTGCCGGTGGTGGACGAGAGCGGTTCGCTGCTGGGCGCGGTGACCGTGGACGACGTGCTGGACCACCTGCTGCCCGACGACTGGCGGGAGACGGACTTCCAGGGCCGTGAGGGGGTGCTCCGTGACCGGTGACGACCGCGCCCGCGCGTCGAACGGCTCGACGGCGCTGACCCGTACGCCGAGGAACCGGCTCGATCAGCCGAAGGCCCCGCGCCGGCGGCTGCTGCCGGAGTACGACCCCGAGGCGTTCGGCCGGTTCTCGGAGCGCATCGCACGCTTCCTGGGGACCGGCCGGTTCATCGTCTGGATGACGCTGATCATCATCGTGTGGGTGGCGTGGAACATCTTCGCGCCCCCGCACCTGAGGTTCGACGAGTATCCGTTCATCTTCCTGACCCTGATGCTCTCGCTCCAGGCGTCGTACGCGGCTCCGCTCATCCTGCTCGCGCAGAACCGGCAGGACGACCGGGACCGGGTCACGCACGAACAGGACCGCAAGCAGAACGAGCGCTCCATCGCCGACACCGAGTACCTGACCAGGGAGATCGCGGCCCTGCGGATGGGCCTCGGCGAGGTCGCCACCCGGGACTGGATCCGCTCCGAGCTGGAGGACCTGGTGAAGGACCTGGACGACCGCCGGGCGCTGCTCACGGCCGAGAGTGACGAAGACCGCTGAGAATGTTACTCACGTGTAGGTACGCACCGCCGTAACATCGTCCGTATGGCTACGGAAGACGCGGTGCTTGAGGCACTGGCGACAGTGAACGACCCCGAGATCCACCGCCCGATCACCGAGCTCGGCATGGTGAAATCGGTCGACATCGACGCTGACGGTGTGGTCGCTGTCACGGTGTACCTCACCGTCTCCGGCTGTCCGATGCGCGAGACGATCACCCGTAACGTCACCGACGCGGTGGCCGGTGTCGAGGGCGTCTCGCGGGTCGAGGTCACCCTCGACGTGATGAGCGACGAGCAGCGCAAGGACCTCGCAGCCTCGCTGCGCGGCGGCACGGCGGAGCGCGAGGTGCCGTTCGCGAAGCCCGGCTCGCTGACCCGGGTGTACGCGGTCGCCTCCGGCAAGGGCGGCGTCGGAAAGTCCTCGGTGACGGTGAACCTGGCCGCCGCGATGGCGGCCGAAGGGCTCAAGGTCGGCGTCGTGGACGCGGACATCTACGGTCACAGCGTCCCCCGGATGCTCGGCGTGGACGGCAGTCCGACCCAGGTCGAGAACATGATCATGCCGCCGTCCTCGCACGGTGTGAAGGTCATCTCCATCGGCATGTTCACCCCGGGCAACGCACCGGTGGTCTGGCGCGGCCCGATGCTGCACCGCGCCCTCCAGCAGTTCCTGGCCGACGTCTTCTGGGGCGACCTGGACGTCCTGCTGCTCGACCTGCCGCCGGGCACCGGTGACATCGCGATCTCGGTCGCACAGCTCGTGCCGAACGCGGAGATCCTGGTCGTCACGACCCCGCAGCAGGCCGCCGCCGAGGTGGCCGAGCGGGCCGGTTCGATCGCCGTGCAGACCCACCAGAAGATCGTCGGCGTCGTCGAGAACATGTCCGGCATGCCGTGCCCGCACTGCGACGAGATGGTCGACGTCTTCGGCTCGGGCGGCGGCGCCAAGGTCGCCGAGGGGCTGACGAAGACGATCGGCGCCGAGGTGCCGGTGCTGGGCGCGATCCCGATCGACGTGCGGCTGCGTGAGGGCGGCGACGAGGGCAAGCCCGTCGTGCTCTCCGACCCCGACTCCCCCGCCGGCAAGGCGCTGCGCACCATCGCGGGCAAGCTGAGCGGCCGTCAGCGCGGCCTGTCCGGCATGTCGCTGGGCATCACCCCGCGCAACAAGTTCTGACACCGGGCGGGACGAGGGGAAGGCCGGGGCCCGAGGGCCCCGGCCTTCCCCTTCGTCGCATGCGTTACGCGTACGCCTCGATGTCCTTGACCACCGAGAAGCCCAGCCCGTACGCGCTCATCCCGCGCCCGTAGGCGCCGATGTGCACCCCGCCGGGCGCGGAACCGGCCAGCACCCAGCCGAATTCGGACTCGCGGTAGTGGAAGGGGACCGGGACGCCGTCGACCGGCAGGGACAGCGCCGACCAGGCGGGGCCCTCCAGATCGTCGGCGAGCTCGAACGCCGTCTCCGTCTGCTGGTCCAGCCAGTCGTCGCGCAGGCTGTGGTCGAGCTGCGGGGGCCAGGTGCAGGACAGCAGCCCGGAGCCGGCCAGCCAGGCCGCGGAGGACACCGTCGTCGCCTCCAGGACCCCGGTGCCGTCACCACTGCGCCGTACGGGGCTGCTGGCGACGGTGACCACGACCGCGAAGCGCTGCTTCTCGGCGCCCGAGTCACCCCGGACCAGCGGCTCGTCGCCGTGCCCGATGGAGCCGTGCTGCACCTCGCCGTCGGCGGCGGTGCCCAGCGGCATCAGCCGGCGCGGACCGGTGAACGCCTCGTCCAGCGCGTACCAGGGGAACGGGGCCTTCAGATAGCCGTCGGCCAACACGAGCCGGGCCGCCGGGACCGCCTCCACCGTCTCCGGCGCGTCCTGTGCGCCCACCCGACTCGTCGTCTCCATCAGCCCGGCCGCCTCCTCGATCCGTAGGGTCCGGAGCGGCCCGCCCCCCGCGGGCGTCCTCACAACCGGACAGATGGAGAATAGCCATACCGTCCGGACGACCCGGGATTGGCAGCCCTCAGGTGGCGTCCGCGTCGAACGGCGGCGGGGTGTCCTTCGGCGGCTGCTCGCTCTTCTTGAGCAGGTCCGGAGCGCTCTTCGAGCCATTCGCGGCCGTGACCGATGCACCGCCCGACACGCCGGACTTCGCCTCGACGGACGCGGCGGAGCGCCCGTTCACCGCGTCGGTGACCTCGGTGATCTCCTTGCGCAGGTCGAAGCTCTCGCGGATCTCCTTCAGCCCCAGGTCGTCGTTGCCGTCCATCAGCTGCTTGCGGACGAACGTCTTGGGGTTGAGGTCCTCGAACTCGAAGTCCTTGAACTCCGGGCCCAGCTCCGTGCGGATGTCCTCCTTGGCGCTCTCGGAGAACTCACGGATCTTGCGGATGAAGCGGGAGGCGTCCTGGACGACCTTGGGGAGCTTGTCCGGGCCGAAGACGAGCACGCCGAGAATCGCGAGCGTCAGCAGCTCGAGTGCACCTATGTCGTTGAACACCTTGCGGCTCCTCGTATTCTCCGCGACCAGCTCGGATGAGGTCCGGACATCCAACACGGTACCCGCCGAATCTGTCCGGACGGTAGCTTCCCGTGGCGGTCACGTGCCGGTTGCCGAGCCCAGCGTCAAAGTTATGGACAGGTCTTTACCACCGCGGGACACGGTCAGCTCCAGCCGGTCGCCGGGCCGGTGCGAGCGGATCTTGACGATGAGCTCCTCACCGCTGTGCACCCGCTTGCCGTCCACCTCGGTGATGACGTCGTCCGCCTCGATGCCGGCCTTGTCGGCCGGGCCGCCCGCCGTGACGGGCGAGGAGCCCTGCACGCTCCCGCCGACCTTGGCCCCGTCGCCGTTGTACTTCATGTCGAGCGTGACACCGATCACGGGGTGGGTCGCCCTGCCGGTGTTGATCAGCTGCTCGGCGACGAGCTTGCCCTGGTTGATCGGGATGGCGAAACCGAGCCCGATGGACCCGGCCTGGCCGCCCTCGCCGGCCGAGCCGCTGTCGGCGGCGCGGATGGCGCTGTTGATGCCGATGACATGGGCGTCGGTGTCCACCAGCGGACCGCCGGAGTTGCCCGGGTTGATCGGGGCGTCGGTCTGGAGGGCGTTGACGTAGCTGACGTCGCTGCCGTCGCCCTTCTCGCCGCCCGCGGTGATCGGCCGGTCCTTGGCGCTGATGATGCCGGAGGTGACGGTGTTGGACAGGTCGAACGGGGCGCCGATGGCGACGACCGGGTCGCCGACCCGGACGTTGTCGGAGTTGCCCAGCGGCAGCGGCTTCAGCCCGGAGACGCCGCTGACCTTCACCACGGCCAGGTCGTAGCCGCTGTCCTTGCCGACGACCTCGGCGGTCGCGGTCTCGCCCCCGCTGAACGTGACGGTGATCTCGCCGGACGAACCGGCCGGGGCGACCACGTGGTTGTTGGTGAGGATGTGGCCCCGGTCGTCGAGGACGAAGCCGGTGCCGGTGCCGGACTCGGTGGCGCCGCTGACGTGCAGGGTGACCACGCTGGGCAGGGCGCTGGCCGCGATCCCGGCCACGCTGTCCGGGGCCCGGCCGCCGCCGTCCCGCTCGTCCTGGGGCAGTTCGACGCTGGTGAGGCCGCCGTTGCGTTCTATGTACGCGCCTATGCCGCCGCCGATGCCGCCGGCGACCAGGGCGAGGAGCAGCGCGCCGATCAGCGTCGCGCCGCGCCGGTTCCTCCGGCGGCCGTCCGGGAGCGGGGGCCCCGGCTGGGTGATGAGCGGCTGCCGGGGCGCGCCCCAGGGGTCGTAGCTCTGCCACTGCGGAGCCGGGGGGTGGGCGGCCGGCGGCTGCGGGAGCGGGAACCCGGCATCCTCTCCGCCCGGCATCCCCGCGCCGTTCGTCCCCGCGTACGGCGGGGGTACGGGGGTGCCGTGCGCGGGCGTCGGGCGCTGTACGGGAGGGGCGGGCGCCCATGGGCCGGGGCCACCGTAGGGCGGGGTGCCGTACGGGTCCGGCTCGTGCAGGGGCCGGGGTGCGGGGGCGTCGTGGGGTGCGGGGGCGTCGTGCGGTGCGTCGGGCACCGCGGGCGCCTCGGGGGCTTCGTGGGCACCGGGCGTCACGGCTGTGCCGTGGGCTTCGTGGGCACCGGGCGTCACGGCTGTGTCGTGGGCTTCGTGGGCACTTGGTGTCCCGCCGGGCTCGTGGGCCTCGGGCGCCCCGGGTGTTGCCGGGGGCGCGGTCGCCGTGGGCGGCTCAGCCGGCACGGGCGCCTGGGTCTGCCCGGCCGGCTGGGCAGGCGCGGGTCCCGTGGCCTCGCCGGCCGTGGCCGGCCCCGGCGTGGGCCGGCTCCACCACTTCGCCTTGGGCTCGGTCGGCTTCCCGTCGTCCATGTTCTCCCCGCAACTGCCGCAACCGGCCCTCCGCACGCCCCCGCGGGGGCGTCCCTCCCGAAATCCTGCCGGAATTCAACCAGGTTTGGGCCGGGGCCGCTCAGCCCGTACGGGGCGCGGGATCAGCGACGGGGTGAGAGGGGCAGTCCGTGGTCGGCGGAAGCCGGTTTCGCGGCGGCGGAGGTGGGCGGCAGGGAGGGCTGCGGGGCGGGGGCGGGCGGGACCGGAGCGAGCCCGCCGCCCAGGGTGCGGCCCAGCGGCGAACCGGCCCCGCCGGGGCGTATCGCGGAGCTGTGGGCGCCGAGGCCCAGCCCGTACGGACTGCCGGAGAGGCGGCCGGTGCCCAGCAGCGACGGGACGGCGAACCCGGCCGATACGGCGTTGACCGCGAGGGCGGACGGGCGGTCCGCCTGGCCGGACGTGGTGCGCGCGCCCTGGCCCGGGCCGTTGCGCCGGCCCGACAGGAAGGAGCCGCCGGTCCGGGCGTCGGCGCCGACCGGGGCCACGCTGTTGCCCGAGCCGGAGGCGCGGGCCGGGGTCTCGCCGGTGGTGGTCGGGAGGGCGCCACCGAGCGCGATGGCGGCCAGCGAGACGGCGCTGGCGGCGGCGAAGGCGAACCTGCGGCCCCGCCACGGCGAGCGGTCGCCCTCGCGCCCCACCTCGTGGATGCGGAAGCCCGCTCCGGCCGAGGGCAGCGCGGCGGCCCCGCCGTGCGCGGCGGGGAGGTAGCCGAAGCCGTCCAGGGGGCCGGGGGCGGTGGTGAGGTCCGCCCGGCCGCCCGGTGGGCGCGTCCCCGGGAAGAGTCCGTCACCGAACCGCCCGGACGCGCCCTCGGGTCTTCCCTGCCGGTCGTCGTCCCCTCTGGGCGTTCCGCCCGGAAGTCCTTGGAGGCGGGCGAGGAAGCCTTCGGAGGGCGAGGGCTGGGCGGCCTGCGCGAACACGCTCTTCAGTCGGCGCTGGGCCGCCGCCTCGGCCGCGCACTTGGCGCAGGTGGCGAGATGGGCGAGCACCCGGTCACGGGCGTCATGCTTCAGCTCGCCGTCGACGAGCGCGGCGAGGCGGTCCCCCAGGTGTTGTTCCGCGGGGGTCGGATCCGTACCACTCACGCCGTGCCGCCCTCCCCTGCCAGGAGGACGCCGGCACCCGCCAGCGAGCGCTGCTCGGCGCGCGCCTCGGGCGAGCGGTGGCGCAGCGCCTTGCGCAGGTGGGAGCGCCCGCGGTGGATGCGGCTGCGCACGGTGCCCAGCTTCACGCCGAGCGTCGCCGCGATCTCCTCGTACGAAAGGCCCTCGATGTCGCAGAGGACGACGGCGGCCCGGAATTCGGGCGCGAGGGTGTCCAGCGCCTGCTGGACGTCGGCGTCGAAGTGGGTGTCGTTGAAGACCTGCTGGGGCGAGGGCTCACGGCTGGGCAGCCGCTCGGCCGCGTCGTCCCCCAGGGAGTCGAAGCGGATGCGCTGCTTGCGGCGGACCATGTCCAGGAAGAGGTTGGTCGTGATGCGGTGCAGCCAGCCCTCGAAGGTGCCGGGCGTGTAGGTCGACAGCGAACGGAAGACCCGGACGAAGACCTCCTGCGTGAGGTCCTCCGCGTCGTGCTGGTTTCCCGTCAGCCGGTAGGCGAGGCGGTAGACGCGGCCGCTGTGCGTGCTGACGATCTCTTCCCATGTGGGCGGGGTCCACGCCTGGGATTCCGCATCGGAGGCGAAGGTCGCGGTCGGTGCGGAGTCTTTGGAAGAACGGTCAGCGATGTCGGTCACGGATTTCGGCTCACCCGCCGACCTGAGAAAGCGCCGCAGCACTCCTCCCCGATCCACAGGCGCAGCCGCACCTCCCCTATCGGCTCTGGTGGTGTCCAGTGGAGCCCCTACCATAACCACCTCGCCCGTTAGCTCCGGATAAGCCTTTTTCCAGCTGGGGCCGGGGATGTCCCCGGAAGCTCACCCGTGCCACGGACCCGTCCGGCGGGCCTCGTTCCCGGGCTTCTCCCCACCTTTGGACAACGCCCGGTCCCATCTGCGGGTTCCCGGGTCCAGCGGATACAGTCACCGTTGCGCCAACTAAGGGGACAGGAGAGGGTCATTACCGCCAACCGGCAGACGAGCTGGGCGTTCGCCGACGCCTTTGTCGCCGAGGACGAAGCACTGCGCTGGGCCCGGGACCGGGCCCGCGAGGCAGGGCTCCGCTCGGTCTCGCCAGGCACCGGGGCCGCCCTGCGCCTGCTCGCTGCCACCACGGACGCCAAGGCCGTGGCGGAAATCGGTACGGGCACCGGCGTGTCCGGTATCTATCTGCTGCACGGGATGCGGCCCGACGGGGTGCTGACCACGGTCGACCCGGAGCCCGAGCGCCAGCAGTTCGCCCGGGAGGCGTTCCGCGCGGCCGGCTTCGCGGCCAACCGGTCCCGCTTCATCCCCGGGCGCGCCCTCGATGTCCTCCCCCGCCTCGCGGACGGCGGCTACGACCTCGTGTTCTGCGACGGCGACCGGATGGAGAGCCTGGACTGTCTCGCTGAATCGTTGCGCCTGCTGCGACCCGGCGGTCTCGTCTGCTTCGAGGGCGTCTTCGCGGACGGCCGTACGGTCGACTCGGCGGCCCAGCCCGCGGAGGTGCTGCGCGTACGGGAGCTGCTGCGCGCGGTCCGCGAGAGCCAGGAGCTGATGGCGACGCTGCTGCCGGTGGGCGACGGCCTGCTCTGCGCTGTCCGGCGCGGCTGAGTGGCGTACGCGCCCCGGCTCCGGACGCACCGCTGCCCCGGCACGGGAACCATGCCGGGGCAGCGGTGAAGTTATGAGCGTCTGCTCAGCCGACGACCTGCTTGAGGGCGTCACCGAGGGCATCCGCCTCGTCCGGCGTCAGCTCCACGACAAGCCGACCGCCGCCTTCGAGCGGAACTCGCATGACGATGCCCCGCCCCTCCTTTGTCACCTCGAGCGGGCCGTCGCCCGTCCGCGGCTTCATGGCCGCCATGCTCGTTCCCCTTCCTGAAACCAGCTCATCGCAACCGGCGGCCCCATGACAGGCGCTGCCTCACCGGCATCGAACACAGTGCTTCCACGCCATTATCCCGCATCACTGACCCCGATGACCAACATCGCTCTGCATCTCTTGGGCAACGCGCTCGCTCAAAACCACCCAATTCGGGGACCTCACTGGGATACTCCGGCCCCCTGGGCCTCTCCTCGGCGTGGAAATGTTTGACGCAGGTCACATGTCCGCCTCCGGCGAAGTCGGCCATGCTTGCCTGGACACGCAGGTGCACGACACACAAAGGGGACCCCTCTCATGGCCGATCACAACGACGTGGTGCGGTACGGCGTCAGCGACGGGCTCGCGACCATCACGATCAACCGCCCCGACGCGATGAACGCCATGAACACCGCCGCGAAGGCCGCCCTGCGCGACGCCCTGCGGTCCGCCGCCGCCGACACCGGTGTACGGGCGGTGCTGCTCACCGCGGCCGGCGAGCGCGCCTTCTGTGTCGGGCAGGACCTCAAGGAGCACCTGTCGAAGCTGGCGGAGACCGAGGCGGCGGGCGAGGGCAACGCGCTCAGCACCGTGCGGGAGCACTACAACCCCATCGTGCGGGCGCTCACGGAGATGCCGAAGCCGGTCGTGGCCGGGATCAACGGCGCCGCGGCCGGCGCGGGCTTCGGCTTCGCGCTCGCCTGCGACTACCGGGTGGCGGCCGACACCGCCTCCTTCAACACCTCGTTCGCCGGGGTCGCCCTCACCGCCGACTCGGGCGTCTCCTGGACGCTGCCCCGGCTCATCGGCCAGAGCCGCGCCGCCGACCTGCTGCTCTTCCCGCGCTCGATCTCCGCGCGGGAAGCCCACGAGCTGGGCATCGTCAACAAGCTGGTGCCCGCCGCCGAATTGGCCGCCGAGGCGGCGGCCGTGGCCCGCGCCCTGGCGGACGGGCCGACCGTCGCCTACGCGGCGATCAAGGAGTCGCTCGCCTTCGGCGCCGGTCACACCCTGGCCGAGGCCCTGGAGAAGGAGGACGAACTCCAGACGAAGGCGGGGGTGTCCGAGGACCACGGGATCGCGGTGCGGGCCTTCCTCGCGAAGGAGAAGCCGGAGTATCTGGGGCGGTAGGGCGGCAGGCCCCGGGGGCTACGGCGGGGTGGGGCGGGAGACGCAGTCGGCGAGGTGGTCGTCCACCAGGCCGCACGCCTGCATCAGGGCGTAGGCCGTGGTCGGTCCGATGAACCGCAGCCCCCGCTTCTTCAGCTCCTTGGCCAGGGCCGTGGACTCGGGGGTGACCGCAGGCACGTCCCCGAGGGTCTTCGGGGCCGGGCGGCTCAGCGGATCGGGGGCGTACGACCAGATCAGCTCGTCCAGCTCGCCGGCGCCCCAGCCGGCCAGCACCCGGGCGTTGGCCATGGTCGCGTCGACCTTCGCGCGGTTGCGGATGATCCCCTCGTCGGCCAGCAGCCGCTCGCGGTCCGCGTCCGTGAACTCCGCGACCGCCGGAATGCTGAACGCGGCGAACGCGCTGCGGAAGCCCTCACGGCGACGCAGGATCGTCAGCCAGGAGAGGCCCGACTGGAACGCCTCCAGGGACAGCCGCTCGAACAGCGCGTCGTCCCCGTGGACCGGACGGCCCCACTCCGTGTCGTGGTACCAGAGGTAGTCCTCGGTGGACAGGCCCCAGGGGCAGCGCAGTCCGCCGTCCGCCGCCGCCACGGCTCCGCCGGTCATCGGCCGGTCTCCTCGTCGTCGCGGGCCGGCCGTTCGTCCGCCGGGGCGGCGGTCTCGGGCGCCTGCCAGGGACGGGGCGGCGCGCCGTCCCCCTCCTTGAGCAGGTCGGGGCCGCCCGTCCTGGTCGCCTGCGCGCCGGCGAGCGCCGACTCCAGCTCGGCGATCCGCGCGTCCCGCTCGGCGAGCTCGGCGTCGAGCCGGCCGAGGGCGTCGTCCACATCCGCCATCCGGTAGCCCCGGAGGCCCACGGGGAGCCGCAGCGCCTCGACGTCCGCCCGGCCGACCGGGCGCGACGCGGGCAGCGGGTCCGTCAGCTGCTCGGGCGCCACGTCCTGCAGGACGGCGCTCCTGCCTCCACCGACCACCGCGAGGGTGACCGCGGCAACCACCACCACCATCGCCAGCAGCAAGAACAAGAACACGCGTATCTCCCCGGGAGCGGAATTCGTCCGGGTCCGATCGTGCCATGCGGCACTGACGGCCGGGGGCGTCCCGTCGGTCAGGGCCGGAAAGACCGCGGCGTCCGGTGCGGTGCGCGGCAAGGCGGGGAAGGCCCTCGTCGCGGAGCGATTAGGGTGTTCCGGCAACGCGGCGGGGGCTGGGATCTCCCCTGCTCGCACGCGGTTGCGGGCTCGGGGAAGTGCCGGGCGTCGCGGGCCCGGCCCTGACCGACGGGGCGCCCCGGGCCGGCTGTCGGTCCGGCAGGTGCCTGCCTGGCGGATTCACAGGAAGGGACACGGATGGCAAGCGGTGTGCTCCGGCTGGGGCGGCGTGAATTCGGGCCGCACGAGCAGGTGATCATGGCGATCGTGAACCGCACCCCGGACTCCTTCTACGACCGGGGCGCCACCTTCCAGGACGAGCCGGCACTCGCGCGGGTCGAGCGGGCCGTGGCCGACGGCGCGGCGATCATCGACATCGGCGGCGTCAAGGCCGGCCCCGGCGAGGAGGTCACCGCCGAGGAGGAGGCCCGCCGCACGGTCGGGTTCGTCGCGGAGGTGCGCCGGCGCCACCCGGACGTGGTCATCAGCGTCGACACCTGGCGCCACGAGGTCGGCCAGGCGGTCTGCGAGGCGGGGGCGGATCTCCTGAACGACGCGTGGGGCGGGGTGGACCCGAAGCTCGCGGAGGTCGCCGCGCGCTACGGGGCGGGGCTGGTCTGCACCCACGCGGGCGGGGCGGAGCCCCGGACCCGGCCGCACCGGGTGGGGTACGAGGACGTCATGGCCGACATCCTGCGGGTGACCGGGGGGCTGGCCGAGCGGGCGGTGTCCCTGGGGGTCCGGCGCGACGGGATCATGATCGACCCCGGTCACGACTTCGGGAAGAACACCCGGCACTCGCTGGAGGCGACGCGCCGGCTCGGCGAGATGGCGGAGACGGGGTGGCCGGTGCTGGTCTCGCTCTCCAACAAGGACTTCGTGGGCGAGACGCTGGACCGGCCGGTGAAGGAGCGGTTGCTGGGGACACTGGCGACGACGGCGGTGTCGGCGTGGCTGGGGGCGCGGGTGTACCGGGTGCACGAGGTGGCCGAGACGCGGGATGTCCTCGACATGGTGGCGTCCATCGCCGGGTGGCGGCGGCCGGCGGTCGCGCGGCGGGGGCTGGCGTAGGGAACCGGCCCCTCCGGCCGGCCCCTCCGGCGACCGGGGCGCGGGGGTACGGGGGCAGCGCGCCCGTGGGTCAGCGCCCCCCGTGGGGCAACACCCCCGTGGGTCAGCGCCCCCGTTGGGCAACACCCCCGCGGGCCAGCTCCCCCGCGGGTCAGCGCCCCACTTCCTTCGTCACCAACGCCACCGCCTCGTCCACGTCGTCGGTGACGTGGAACAGCAGGAGGTCCGTCTCCGAGGCCTTGCCCTGCGCCACCACCGTGTCCCGGAGCCAGTCCACCAGGCCGCCCCAGTAGGCCGAGCCGAAGAGGACGATGGGGAAGCGGGTGACCTTGCCCGTCTGGACCAGGGTCAGGGCCTCGAAGAGTTCGTCCAGGGTGCCCAGGCCGCCGGGCAGGACGACGAAGCCCTGGGCGTACTTGACGAACATCGTCTTGCGGACGAAGAAATAGCGGAAGTTGACGCCGATGTCGACGTGCGGGTTCAGTCCGGACTCGAAGGGCAGCTCGATGCCGAGCCCGACCGAGATGCCGCTCGCCTCGCGCGCGCCCCGGTTCGCCGCCTCCATGGCGCCCGGGCCGCCCCCGGTGATGACCGCGAAGCCCGCGTCGACCAGCGCCCGGCCGATCCGTACGCCCGCCTCGTACTCCGGCGCACCGGCGGGCGTGCGGGCCGAGCCGAAGACGCTGATGGCGCTCGGCAGTTCGGCGAGCGCGCCGAAGCCCTCGACGAACTCCGACTGGATGCGCATCACCCGCCACGGGTCGGTGTGCACCCACTCGGAGTCGTCCTCGGAGTCCAGCAGCCGCTGATCGGTCGTGCCGGGCTGCACCTGGTCCCTGCGGCGCAGTACGGGCCCGAGGCGCTGCTCCTCGGGCCGCACCGCGCCCTCCGGGATTTCCGCCCCCTCGGGAATGCGCGCGTCCTCGCGGTTGCCCATGACCTGCTCCCTCCGCCGACGTCGGGGGCGCCCTGCGACGCCCCCGTCCCCCGCCAGCGTAGATCGCCACGGGTTACGGACAGGGGAATCCGGGAGGTCAGGTCGTGGGTCAGGCGGTGAGCCAGGAGCGCAGGCGCTCCTCGCAGTGGGTGATGCGCTCGGTCCTGACGTGCTCGTCGCGCTTGTGGGCGAGGACCGGGTCGCCGGGGCCGTAGTTGACCGCGGGGACGCCGAGAGGGCCGAAGCGGGCCACGTCCGTCCAGCCGAACTTCGGCCGGGCGACGCCGCCGACCGCGTCCATGAACGCCTTGGCCGCCGGGTGCGAGAGGCCGGGCATCGCCGCGCCGGAGTGGTCGTCGACCGTGAACTCCGCGACACCGCAGTCCGCGAAGACCTCGCGGACGTGGGCCAGGGCCTCTTCCTGGCCGAGGTCGGGGGCGTAGCGGTAGTTGACGACGACCGTGCAGGCGTCGGGGATGACGTTGTTGGCGACGCCGCCCTCGATGCGCACCGCGTTGAGGCCCTCGTGGTATTCGAGGCCGTCGATCACCGGCCGCCGGGGCTCGTACGCGGCGAGGCGGGCGAGGACCGGGGCGGCGGCGTGGATGGCGTTGGACCCCATCCAGCTGCGCGCGGAGTGGGCCCGCTCGCCCTCCAGGTGGAGGAAGACCCGCAGGGTGCCCTGGCAGCCGCCCTCGACCTCGCCGTTCGAGCCCTCCAGCAGGATGGCGAAGTCGCCCTTCAGCCAGTCCGGGCGGGCCTCGGCGATGCGGCCGAGGCCGTTGAGGTGGGCGGCGACCTCCTCCTGGTCGTAGAAGACGAAGGTGAGGTCGCGGTTGGGCTCGGGCACGGTGGCGGCGATGCGCAGCTGGACGGCGACGCCGGACTTCATGTCGGAGGTGCCGCAGCCCCAGAGGAGGCCGTCCGCGTCGAGCCGGGAGGGCACGTTGTCCGCGATCGGCACGGTGTCGATGTGCCCGGCCAGGATGACGCGTTCGGCACGGCCGAGATCCGTCCTGGCCACGACGTTGTTCCCGTACCGCTCGACGGTCAGGTGCGGCAGCGCGCGCAGCGCCGTCTCGATGGCGTCGGCGAGGTCCTTCTCCTCCCCGCTGACCGAGGGGAAGTCCACCAGCGCGGCGGTGAGGGCGGGCCCGTCAAGGGTGAGGTCAAGCGTGCTTTCGGCCATGGATGGGAGCCTAATCCCTCGCGTACGGTTGCCTTGTGACCAGGACCGATTCCGCTGCTCCCCGGCGTCCCGGCCGCAGCCGCCGGCTGCGGGTCGTGGCGGCCGTCGGTGTGCTCGCGGCGGTGGCCGGTTATCTGATGGTTCAGTACGTTTCGGGCGGGCGCGGGTCGGACCAGTGCACGGTGCGGTCGGCGGACGGTTCGTACCGGCTGACGCCCGAGCAGGCCGCGAACGCCGCGACGATCTCCGCCGTCGGCACCCGGCGCGGGATGCCGGAGCGCGCGGTGACCATCGCGCTGGCCACGGCGTTGCAGGAGTCCGCGCTGCACAACCTCGACCACGGCGACCGGGACTCGCTCGGGCTGTTCCAGCAGCGGCCCTCGCAGGGCTGGGGCACCGCGCGCCAGATCATGGACCCGGTCTACTCGGCCGGGAAGTTCTACCAGCACCTGGCGAAGGTGCCGGGCTATTCGCGGCTGCCGCTGACCGAGGCGGCGCAGCGCGTCCAGCGCAGCGGTTTCCCGCAGGCCTACGCGAAGCACGAGCCGGACGCGACACTGCTGGCCGCCGCGCTGACCGGCCGCACCCCGGCCGCGCTGGACTGCGAGCCGCCGCGGACCACCGCCGGGACGGGCGACGCGGCGAAGGTGCGGGCGGCCCTGGTGAGCGCCTTCGGCAAGGGCGTCCTGCCGGCCGGCACCGGCACGTCGGGCCCCTCGGCCCCGGGCACGCTCACGGTCCCGGTGCGGGCGGACCGCCGCGCCGACCGGGACGGCGTCCCGCGGCGCGGCTGGGAGCTGGCGCACTGGGCGGTGGCCCAGTCCGAGGCGCTGGGCATCGACGAGGTCGCGTACGGGGGCCGGGTCTGGGCGGCCGGCTCCGGCTGGCGCACGGAACGCGAGGCGTCGAAGCGCGAGGCGTCGGACACCGACGAGGTACGGCTCCGCCTGGTGAGCTGAGAGCGCTCACGGGCACCCGCGCACGGGTGCGGGCCATCGCCCGTACGGGCGTACCGTCGTGCGCCCCCCGGCGCCCCCCGAAGGCCGGTCGGGGGCCGGTCGCGCGCCCGCTTCGAGCCTTGCGGCGCAAGGGGAGTGACGGTTCGCCGGGGGGCGGCGGAGCGCACCCTTTGCCCGGGTTCCTCCGCTGAGGATTATCCGACGCATTGCTCAGTCTTTACGTCACCGCACCGCAACCTCACCCGCCCCCACGACGGTTGTCAGGTCGTCCGGCTCACGGACAGCCCGAATTCCCCTCCCGTCGAAGGAGCATCATGTCCCTCCCCCTGACCCGCCGGATCGCCCGTACCGCGCTGCTGATCGCGGCGGGTGCGGCCCCCGTGGTCGGTGCGGCCGGTGCCGCGGGTGCCGCGGAGCTCACGCAGGCCCCGGACCTCGGCGGTCTCACCAGCGTCGAGGGTTCCGGTCTCGGCAAGACCGTCTCGGGCGCCGCCAAGCCGGTGTCGGGTGCCGCGAGCGAGACCGGCGGCAAGCTCGTCGGCACCGCGCTGCCGGTGGCGGGCAAGACGCTCACCGATGTCGGCGGCAAGGCCGCCCCCGCCGCGAAGAAGGTCTCCGGCGCCGCGAAGGGCGGGGCCACCGGCACCGTCTCCAAGGCGGCCAAGGGCGGCCTGCCCACCGACGCGCTCACCCGGAGCCTGCCGATCGGCTGACGCCCGCCCATGGGTGAGGGCCCCCGGGGACGCGTGTTCCCGGGGGCCCTCATGTACGCCGGTGGTTCAGCCGAGGCGCTTGACCGCCGCCGCCACGCGCTCGTCGGTGGCCGTGAACGCCACGCGGACGAAGCGGTCGCCGGCCGGTCCGTAGAAGTCGCCCGGCGCGACGAGGATGCCCAGCTCCGCCAGGTACGCCACGGTGTCCCAGCAGGGCTCGTCGCGGGTGGCCCAGAGGTACAGGCTCGCCTCGCTGTGCTCGATGCGGAAGCCGTGGGCCTCCAGGGCGGTGCGCAGGGCGGTGCGCCGGTCCGCGTACCGGGCGCGCTGCTCGGCCACGTGCGTGTCGTCGCCGAGCGCGGCGACGGTCGCGGCCTGGACGGGCGCGGGCGTCATCATGCCGCCGTGCTTGCGGATCTGCAGCAGCTCGCCGAGCACGGCCGCGTCGCCCGCGATGAACGCGGCGCGGTAGCCCGCGAGGTTGGACCTCTTCGACAGCGAGTGGACGGCGACGATGCCCTCGTACGTACCGCCGCAAACGTCGGGGTGCAGCACGGAGACCGGCTCCGCTTCCCAGCCCAGCTCCAGGTAGCACTCGTCGCTGAAGACCAGCACGCCGTGCTCGCGGGCCCAGGCGACGATGCGGACCAGCTCGTCCTTGGCGAGAACACGGCCGGTCGGGTTGGACGGCGAGTTGAGCCAGAGGAGCTTCAGGCCGGCCGGGTCGAGCTCGGCCGGGTCGTCGTAGACCACCGGCTCGGCGCCGCAGAGCCGGGCGCCGACCTCGTACGTCGGGTAGGCGAGGCGCGGGTAGGCGACCTTGTCGCCCGGGCCCAGGCCCAGCTGGGTCGGCAGCCAGGCCACCAGCTCCTTGGAACCGACGACGGGCAGCACGTTCTCGTGGGCGACCGAGACCGCGCCGAGCCGCCGCTCCACCCAGCCGGTGAGCGCGTCGCGCAGCGCGGCGGTCCCCCACACCGTCGGATAGCCGGGGCTGTCCGCCGCCGCGACGAGCGCCTCCCGGATCAGCTCGGGCACCGGGTCGACGGGGGTGCCGACGGACAGGTCCACGATCCCGTCCGGGTGGGCCTCGGCCGTCGACTTGTAGGGCGCCAGCTTGTCCCAGGGGAAGACCGGGAGGCGGGAGGAGACTGCGGACACGGCTCTCTGCTTTCTCGTACGGAGTTCACGCGGGCGGCCCGGCGGGCGCGGGAAACACCGCGGCCCCGCACGGCGGCGAGCCGTACGGGACCGGGGAGGCGCACGTGCCGGGGCGCGGTTACTGGTTCTGCGGCGGCAGCGCGGCGATGAACGCGTGGTCGCGCTCGATCAGGCCGAGCTTGGAGGCACCACCCGGCGAACCGAGGTCGTCGAAGAACTCGACGTTCGCCTTGTAGTAGTCCTTCCACTCGTCCGGGGTGTCGTCCTCGTAGAAGATCGCTTCCACCGGGCAGACCGGCTCGCAGGCTCCACAGTCGACGCACTCGTCCGGGTGGATGTACAAGGACCGCTGGCCCTCGTAGATGCAGTCGACGGGGCACTCTTCGATGCAGGCCTTGTCCTTGACGTCGACACAAGGCTGCGCGATGACGTAGGTCACGCTGTCGTTCCTCCTCGGTAGGGCGTTGGCTCTCGCGCGGGAGCGCGGCGTCGTCGATGCCCGCACCTAGTATCTCCGTTCGCGGGCACGATCCGAACAGGAGGGGCGGACAGAGCTGTGGAATTCACCATCGGCGGACGGCTGGAGGTCCGAATTGCACCGGCTGACGTGGGCAAACGGGTATCAGTCCGGCGTTTGACCGGAGACGGCCCGGACGGGACGAAATTCACCGACACGGTCGGCGTTCTCACATCATGGAACGACGGTGTGCTGTGCGTCACACCCAGGAGCGGCCAGTCGGTGCGCATCGCGGAGTCCCGCCTCGTGGCGGGCAAGGTCGTGCCGTCCGCCCCGGCCCGGCGGCGCGGCCCCGCCGCCTCCTTCGCCGAACTCGCCCGGGTGACCGCGCGCGCCTGGCAGCCCGTGGAGAGCGAACCGCTGGGCGACTGGCTGCTGCGCGCCTCCGCGGGCTTCACCCGCCGCGCCAACTCCGTGCTGCCGCTCGGCGACCCGGGCGTTCCGCTCGGCGTCGCGCTCGGACGCGTCCGTGAGTGGTACGCGGAGCGGGGGCTGCCCGCGTACGTGCAGACCGCGACGGGTGCCGAGGGCGCGCAGGAGGAGCTGTGCGCGGCGCTGGAGGAGCACGGCTGGCGGCGCGAGGTGACGGCGGAGGTGCGGATCGCGGCGCTCGCCCCGGTCGGCGATCTGCCCGCCGAGGTGTCCCGGGTCCGGCTCGACCGTACGGCCGGTGCGGCGTGGCTCGCCCGCTACCAGCGCGTCGGGCAGCCGGGACCGGAGGTGACGGCGGTGCTGCACGGCGGCCCCTCGGTGTGGTTCGCGACCGTGCCCGGCGGGGACGGCGAGGCGCCCGCCGCGATCGGGCGGTGCGTGGTGGACGGACGGTGGGCCGGCTTCATGGCCGTCGAGGTGGCCCCCGAGCACCGCCGCCGGGGCCTGGCGACCGCGGTGATGACGGCGCTGGCCCGGCAGGCGATGGACGAGGGCGCGTCCGCCGCCTGGCTCCAGGTGGAGGCGGACAACGGGGGCGCCCGCGCGCTGTACGACGGGATGGGCTTCGCGACGCACCACCGCTACCACCACTTCCGGCCGGTGTGACCGGTGGTTCCCGGGATGAACGACCGCGAGGAGCGGCGCCGGCGGTTCGCGGAGGAGGCCAGGGCCGAGCGGCCCGACCTGGCGCTGCTGTGCCTGCTGGTGGCGGCGGAGGCGGATCCGGCGCTGGACGCGCACGGCGTCGACGAGGCCCAGATCGAGCTGGACCGGCTCGCCGGGCTGCTCCCCTACGGGCTGCGCGGGGCCCACGCCTGGGCGTCGGCGCTGGCCGAACTGCTCGGTGAGCGGTGCGGGTTCGAGGGCTCGGCAGCGGATTACCAGCGCCTGGAGTCGTCCCTGCTGCACGAGGTGCTGCGGCGGCGGCGCGGGCTGCCGATCCTGCTGTCGGTGGTGTGGATCGAGGTCGCCCGCCGGGCGGGCGCCCCGGTCTACGGGGTGGCTCTGCCGGGTCATTTCGTGGTCGGCTTCGGCGACCCGGGCGAGCGGGTGCTCGCCGATCCGTTCGCCGGGGGACGGCCGCTGACGGACCAGGACGCGGAGCTGCTGGTGACGAGTGCGACCGGGGAGCGGTGGGAGCCGTCGTCGCTGGAGCCGGCGCGGCCGCTGGAGGTCGTGCTGCGGGTCCTGAACAACATCCGGGCCTGGGCCGCGGCCCGCCCGGAGCACACGGCCGTGGCGCTGTGGGCCGCCGAGCTGTCGCTGCTGCTGCCGTCGCACCCGGCGAGGCTGCGCTACGAGCACGCCCAGCTGCTGGTGCGCGCGGGCGAGTTCCTGCGCGGTGCGGCCGAGATGGAGGAGTACGCGCGGGTCGTGGAGGGCGTGGAACCTGCCGTGGCGGAGGCGGTGCGCAACAGTGCGCGGGCGGCGCGGGCGCTCCTGAACTGACGGGGCGGGAGGCGGGGCGCGGCGCCCAAACCTCGTGCGGCGCGGCATGCCGTCCATCGGGTGATTATCCGTTCTCCGCCACTCGATGGGCCCAGGCCGTAGCCCCAATGCGGCGCTCTCCGATGGCGCGCTCCCGGGTTCGGACTGACGGTGGATCACGTAGCCGCTGCGTCACCAGGAGCCGACACGCCGTCACTCCTCGCAGGGGCGACGAAAGGAAATGTGTACAGATGCGCTCTGCCCGCACGCTGTTCGCTTCGGCCGCCGTCACGGCGGTCCTCACCATCACCGCTCCCTCGGCCTACGCGATGACCGTCGCCGCCGACCAGCACCAGGGCGGCTCGTCCGCCTCCGACCGCGAGCACGACAACTCCGACGGCGAATGGAAGAAGGACAAGCCGCACGGCGGCATGCACACCGGCGGCGGCGCGCTGTCGAAGACCGTCACGAAGGAGTGGCAGCCGGGCGACGAGGGCGGCAAGTACAAGGACGAGGAGAAGCCGCACGGCGGCGTCCACACCGGCGGCGGCGCACTCGCGCAGACCGTCGCCAAGGAGTGGCAGCCCGGTGACGAGGGCGGCAAGTACAGCAAGGACGACGAGGAGAAGCCGCACGGCGGCGTCCACACCGGCGGCGGCGCGCTCGCGCAGACCGTCGCCAAGGAGTGGCAGCCGGGCGACGAGGGCGGCAAGTACGAGGACGAGGAGAAGCCGCACGGCGGCATGCACACGGGTGGCGGTGCGATGGCGATGACCGGCAGCGGTCTGGCGGCCGGTTCGCTGCTGCTGCTCGGTGGCGCCGGCGTCGCCGCTTACCGGCTCCGCCGCCGTCAGGCGTCCGGCGGTGCGATGGCCTGACCGGCCCGCGGGTCCTCTGTCGTCGCGGTCGCCGTCCCTCCGGGGGCCGGCGACCGCGGCGCCCGCGTTTTCCCCGGTCCTCCCCCTCGTACCGCCCCCGTACGGACGAAAGGCACGTGCTCCATGGCCGCCCCGCAGACCACCGAGACCCCCTCTCCCGGGGCCGCGTCCCGCACCGGCTCGCTCGGCCGGGCCCTGTTCTGGCCCCTCGCGACGGCCGGTCTCGGCATGACCCTGATCTACCACTCCATCGGTTCGCCGGCCGACGACAAGGCGCCCGCCCCGCCCCCGGCCGCCGCGTCCCCGTCGGCCGGGGCCTCCGCGAAGGCGGCCCCGAGCGAGCAGCTCTCGCTGCCGCGCTCGGTGCCGACGCGGCTGCGGATTCCGGCGATCGCGGTGGACGCGCCGTTCACCCCGCTCTCCATCGGCCCTTCGGGGCGGCTCGACGCGCCTCCGCCGAACGACAAGAACCTGGTCGGCTGGTTCAAGGACGGTGCGACGCCCGGCGAGCTGGGGACGTCGATCGTGGCGGGCCACGTGGACACCACGACCGGTCCGGCCGTCTTCCTCCAGCTGCGTTTCCTGAAACCCGGGGCGACCGTCGACATCACCCGCGCCGACGGTTCGGTGGCCACCTTCGCCGTGGACACCGTGGAGACGTTCAGCAAGGCGGACTTCCCCGACGACAAGGTGTACGCCGACACCCCGGACGCGCAGGTGCGGCTCATCACCTGCGGCGGCGCGTACGACCGGAAGGCCAAGGACTACGAGGACAACGTCGTGGTCTTCGCGCACCTGGACTCGGTGAAGAAGGGGTGAGCGGCGGCCTTCCCCCGCGTACGGGCGGGAAAACCGGATGCGGGCGGGTGCGGGGCGTTGTTAGCGTCGGAGCCGTGCAGCGTGCCGCCATGAACACGACGACGCCGGAGAGTGTCCCGGCGCGCTGACCGCTGACCAGCCGACAAGCCCCGGGGCGAGAGCCCCGGGGCTTGTCCGTGGGGTCGCTCGCCCTTCCCACGCGAGGAGACCCCCATGCACGACCACCGCAGACTCGGCCGCGAGCTGGAGCTGTTCGACACCGACCCGCTGATCGGCGCGGGGCTCCCCTACTGGCTGCCGGACGGCGCGGAGCTGCGGCACACCCTGGAGGAGTACATCCGGGGCGCCGAGCGGCGGGCGGGCTACCGCCATGTGTACTCGCCGGTGCTCGGCAAACGGGAGCTGTACGAGCGCTCGGGGCACTGGGCGCACTACAGCGACGACATGTTCCCGCCGATGGACCTGGGCGAGGGGCAGGAGCTGGTGCTGCGGCCCAGCCTGTGCCCGCACCACGCGGTGATCTACCGCTCCCGGGCGCACAGCTACCGCGAACTGCCGCTGCGGATGGCGGAGCTGGGCGGGATGTACCGCTCGGAGCTGTCCGGGGTGCTCGGCGGGCTGACCCGGGTGCGTTCCATCCAGCTGAACGACGCGCACATCTTCTGCACCGTGGAGCAGGTCGCCGACGAGGCACGCGGCGCGCTGGGCATGATCCTGCGGGCGTACGAGGCACTGGGCGTCCGCGCGGCCCGCTTCCGGCTGTCGCTGCCGGGGCCGGGCGGCAAGTACGTCGCCGCGCCCGGGCTGTGGCGGCGCTCCACCGCGCTGCTGACCGAGGTGCTGGAGGCGTCGGGGCTGCCGTACGAGGCGGCGGAGGGCGAGGCCGCGTTCTACGGGCCGAAGATCGACGTCCAGGTCGAGGACGCTGCGGGCCGCGAGTTCACCCTGTCCACCGTGCAGGTCGACTTCCACCAGCCGGAGCGCTTCGACCTCCACTACACCGGGGCCGACGGGGCCAAGCACCGCCCCGTCATGGTGCACCGCTCCATCATCGGCAGCGTCGAACGGGCCGTGGCCCACCTCATCGAGCAGCACGGCGGCGCCTTCCCGGCCTGGCTCGCCCCGGAACAGCTGGCCGTCCTGCCGGTCTCCGACGCCGAACTCCCGGACGCGGAGGCGCTGGCCGGGCGGTGCGCGGAGCTGGGGCTGCGCGCGGGGGTCCGCGGCCGTGAGCGCGGCAGCCTGGGCGCCCGTGTCCGGGAAGCCAGGCTGGTGCCGTACCAGGTGGTGATCGGCGCGGCGGAGGCGGCCGACGGGCTCGTCGCACTCCGCCTGCGCGACGGCCGCCGGCTCGCCCCCATGCCGGCCGGCGACGCGCTGTCCCGGATCGCGGCGCTGACCGCCGCGCACAGCACCGCGCTGTGGGACGAGGAGGCGGGGGCGTAACGGCTTCGGCGCTCACGGCGCGGCCGGTGCCGCCTCCGTGCCGGCCGCGTCGCTCGCGCGGCCGGGGCCCAGCGCCCCGGCCAGCAGCGCCGCCACGGCCACCAGCGCCAGGACCACGGTCATCGTGAGCCGCAGGCCGATGTGGTCGGCGAGGAAGCCGAGGGCGGGCGGGCCGACCAGGAAGGCGCCGTAGCCCGCCGTGGAGACCGCGGCCACCCGGGCGGCGGCGTCCGTGGGGTGGTCGCCCGCGGCGGAGACCGTGACCGGGAAGCCGAGCGAGGCGCCGAGCCCCCACAGCACCGTGGCGGCGCCCGCCATCACGGGGCTCGGGGCGACGATCACCACCGCCAGGCCCAGTGCGGCGGTCAGGCCGCTGACCCGGACCACCAGCGCCCGGCCGAACCGCTCCAGGAAGGGGCCGCCGGCCATCCGGCCCAGGGTCATCGAGGCGGCGAAGACCAGGAAGGTCAGCGAACCCGCCGTGGGGCTCACGTCGTAGCCGTCGACCATGAGCAGCGGCAGCCAGTCGTTGGCCGCGCCCTCCGCGAAGGCCATCGCCAGCACGATGACGCCGATCAGGACGAGCCGCCGGTCGCGCCAGACGTGCATCTGGCCGAGGAAGCCGGCGCCCCGCTCGGGCCCGGCGGCCGGTGCGTCCTCCTTCCCCGTGCCGTGCGGGAGGGCCAGGACCGCCCGGGTGCCGGCCGCGGCTATCAGGAGCGCGACGAGTGTCAGGTGCCAGCCGACGGGGAACGCGGCGGCCGTCAGCACCATGCCGAGGAGCGCCCCGACGACGGTTCCCAGGCTGAAACATCCGTGCAGCACGGGCAGGACGGGCCGGCCGATGACGGTCTCGACGGCGGCGCCCTCGATGTTGAACGCCACCTCGCTCATCCCCATGCCGCCGCCGAACAGGGCCAGGCCCGCGAAGACCACGGCGGCGAGCGACAGGGCGGTGCCGGCCGCGACGACGAGCAGCCCGGCGACGATCAGGGTGACGCCGGCCAGGATCGTCCCCCGGCCCCCTCGGCGCCGCACCATCGGACCGGACGTCATGACACCGGCCATCGAACCGGTGGAGAGCCCGAACAGCACCAGGCCCATCGCACCGGTGGACACGTCGAGCCCGTCGCGGACGGCCGGGGTGCGCGCGACCCAGGAGGCCATGCCCGTACCCGCGGCGAGCATGAAGAGGAAGAGGGCGGCACGCCAGCGGCGTGTGGCGGCATCCATACAGCAGGGCCTCGTCAGACGGTCGGAAAAACGGCGGACGCACGAGCGTACGTTCGTACGCCTTGGAGTGTACGCTCGTACCCATGACGGACTACTTCGCGGGTGATCCGCGGACGAACCACGAGCGGATGCTCGCCGGAGACCTCTACATCGCGGACGACCCGCAGATCGTCGAGGCCCAGAAGCGGGCCGTGCGGCTGGCCGCCCGCTATCTCGCGGCCTACACCGAGGACCCGGACGCGGCGCAGCCCGTCGTCGCCGAACTCCTCGGCGGGCTCGGCGCGGGGGCGCACATCCGGCCGCCGCTGTACGTCGACTACGGCTCGTACATCACGGTCGGCGCGGACACGTTCATCAACTACAACCTCACCGCCCTGGACGTCGCGCCGATCACCATCGGCCGCGACTGCCAGATCGGGCCGAACGTCCAGCTGCTCACGCCCACGCACCCGGTGGAGCCGGAGCCCCGCCGGGACAAGCTGGAGGCGGCGCGGCCCATCACGATCGGCGACAATGTCTGGCTCGGCGGCGGGGCGATCGTGCTGGCCGGGGTGACCATCGGGGACAACAGCGTCATCGGCGCGGGTGCCGTCGTCACCAAGGACGTCCCCGCCAACGTGGTCGCCGTGGGCAATCCGGCCCGGGTGATCCGTTCGATCTAGACGAGAGACAGGGACCCAGGTGGCGACCGGACGGAACGACCCCGAGCGGCGGGAGCGCATCATCACCGCCGCGCTCGACCTGATCGCGGCCGAGGGGGTCGCCGGGACCTCGCACCGCAAGGTCGCCGCCCGTGCCGGGGTGCCGCTCGGTTCGATGACGTACCACTTCGCCGGCATGGACGAGCTGCTGCGGGAGGCGTTCACCCGCTTCTCCAGCGGCATCGTCGCCGTCTTCGAGGAGCGCCTGGGCGCCGCCGCCACGCAGGACGAGGCGCGCGAGGCGGTCGCCGATCTGGTCCATCATCTGTCCGGCGGCAATCAGCGCGAACTGGTCCTCACGCACGAGCTGTACACCCTCGCCGCCCGCAAGCCCGCCTACCGCGAACTGACCCGCGAGTGGATGCGCCGCAGCCGGGTCGCCCTGGAGTGGCACTTCGACCCGGCGACGGCCCGTCAGCTCGACGCGCTGATCGAGGGCCTTTCCATCCACCGCGCGCTGGAAACCGAACCGCACGACCGCGCCCTGACCGTCGAGGCGATCGCCCGCGTCACGCGCGCCTGAGGCGCCCACAGCTCCTGGCCGGCACCCCACCTGACCAAGGTGCCGGCCAGGTCACCTCTCACGCACCGGCCGCCCGGGCCAGCAGACACACCTGGGGCCACCTCGCCCCCGGCGTGGTCAGCCGGGCGGTGACGGCGAATCCGGCCTCTTCCAGTTGTCCGGCGACCCGGTCGGGGGACAGCAGGTGGATGGCGTACGCGAGACCGCCGGCGCGCTTCTGCGAGACGTAGGGCTCCCCGTTCCCGGCGTGGAACCCCAGCAGCAGCCGGCCGCCGGGGGCCAGGACGCGGCGGAACTCCGCGAAGAGGACCGGGAGCCGGTCCGGCGGCGTGTGCAGGACGGACCACCAGGCGACGATCCCGCCGAGGCCTGCGTCCGGCAGCGCGAGCGCGTCCATCGATCCGGTCTCGAAGCGCAGGTCCGGGTGGCGGCGGCGGGCGGCGTCCACCATGCGCGGCGACACGTCCACGCCGTGGACGCTGAGCCCGAGTCCGGCCAGATGGGCCGTCACATGGCCCGGGCCGCAGCCGAGATCGGCGACGGGGAGCGCACCGTCCGCGTGGACCTCCTCCGCGAACGCGCCGATCAGCGCGCGCCCCGGCACGTCCTCGGCGAAGAGGCCGGGGACGCGTGCGGCGTAGTCCTCGGCGACGGTGTCGTAGTAGGCGCGGGTCGCGTCGAGTCCGGTCATCCGTACGACCCTAAGGGACGGTTGCGGCGGCCGGGGCCGGGTACCCCGCGCTGCCGGGCGGGCACCGCCGATCGCCTCGCGGCAGTCACTGCTCGTCGCGCACGGCAGACCGACGCGGGGCTCCGGCGGACGGGGCCCTCCGCGAGAACGCCCGCCGCGTCCGGCGGGGCGGGCGTCGCCGGGTCAGGGCCGGCCGCCCGCCATCAGGGCTTCGAGTCCGGCCAGCCCCTCCAGGATGAACGCGCCCAGGCCGCGCGCCCCGACGGTGTCGATCCAGCGCTCGAAGGCGACCTTGAAGACGGCGATCCCCGCCTCGGCCGCGAGACTGGCCGCCGGTTCGCCGACGCCGCGCGCCCGCAGGGCCTCCCCCATCGCCGCGGCCAGCGAGGCGAGCTTCACCAGTTCGCGCTCCCGGAGCTCCGCGTTGGCCGTGATGATCCGCTGCCGTTGCCGGGCCTGCTCGTGGCGATCGTCGAACACGGCCGCCGCCGCCTGGAGCGCCGCCGCCACCGCGCCCATCGGGGACGCGGCCGGGGGAGCCCCGGCGAGGCCGCTCACCAGGCGTTCCCGGAGCAGGGCGGAGCCGGCGAACAGCACCTCGCGCTTGTCCGCGTAGTGCCGGAAGAACGTGCGTTCCGTGAGCCCGGCCCGCTTGGCGATCTCGGTGACGGTCGTCTGCTCGTAACCCCGCTCGCCGTACAGCTCCATGGCGGCCCGCTCCAGCCTGCCGCGCGCGTCCGGCTCCCATCGACCCATACGGCGAGTCTATGGGATGACAGTGACTGACATCAGGAGTACGGTGATGACAGTCGCTGACATCAAGGGTCGGCCGGATGTCCGGGCTGCCCGGTTCGCCGGCCTGTTCCAGGAGGTTTTCCCATGCGTGTATTCATCACCGGCGCGTCCGGCTGGATCGGTTCCGCGGTCGTTCCCGAGCTCATCGCGGCAGGTCACCGGGTCGTCGGACTGGCCCGCTCGGACGCCTCGGCCGAGGCCCTGGCCGCCGCCGGGGCCGAGGTGCGGCGCGGGTCGCTGGACGACCTGGACGTGCTGCGCGAGGCCGCCGCCGAGGCGGACGGGGTGCTCCACCTCGCGTTCAAGCACGACATCGCGTTCTCCGGGGACTTCCAGGGCGCCACCGACGCGGACCGGAAGGCCATCGACGCCTTCGGGGACGCGCTCGCCGGCTCCGGCAAGCCCTTCGTCATCGCGTCCGGACTCCTCGGGCTCGCCCCGGGCCGGGTCGCGACCGAGGACGACGGGCAGAGCTCCGCCCCGGACGCGCCCGCCGGGGGCCCGGGCGGCCGCCAGGACAACGCGCGGGCGACGATCGCGCTCGCCTCCCGGAACGTCCGCTCGTCCGTCGTCCGGCTGCCCCCGACGGTCCACGGCGACGGGGACCAGGGCTTCGTGGCCGGCCTCGTCGCCATCGCCCGCGCCAAGGGCGTCTCCGGCCACGTCGGCGACGGCTCCCAGCGCTGGCCGGCCGTCCACCGCGCGGACGCCGCCCACCTGTTCCGGCTGGCCCTGGAGCAGGCCCCCGCCGGCTCCACGCTGCACGCGGCGGCCGAGGAGGGCGTCGCGCTGCGGCCCGTCGCCGAGACCATCGGCCGCCACCTCGGCGTCCCCACGGCCTCCGTCGCGCCCGAGGACGCGGCCGGCCACTTCGGCTGGCTGGCCGGCATGGTGAGCCTCGACTCGCCCGCGTCCAGCGCCCTGACCCGCGACCGCTTCGGCTGGAAGCCGGCCGGGCCCGGGCTCGTCGAGGACCTGGACGAGGGTCACTACTTCCGCGCGCCGGGAGCGTAGCGCGCGGCCCCGCCGCCTCACTGGTCGCGGCGGTGCACCGCGCACACCGCCACGGCCCCCGCGATCAGCGCCCACAGGACGTAGACGGTCCACGCACCCGCCTCCGACCACGGGTGGAGCTCGGCCGGGGGCTGCGGGAGGGCGCCGCCCGCCAGGCGGTCCCAGGCGCTGAACGGCAGGGTGTGCCGGAGCACCGCCGTCAGGTGGCGCCGGTCGCTGAGGACCATCGGGAGCAGGAGCAGGACCACCACGCACGCCACGACCGACGCCCCCGTGTGCCGGATCACCGTGCCGAGCGCGAGGCCCGTGAGCGCGGCGACCGGGGCCAGCAGCGCGGACGCGGCGAGGACCTGGAGCGTTCCCGGGTCGCCGAGGGAGACCGAGGCGCCGCGTCCGGACAGTATCGCGCTGGTCGAGGCGTAGGAGGCCGCGCCGACGAGCACGCCGAAGGCCGTGGTGACGGCGGCGAGCACGAGGGCCTTGGCGGCCATCACCGAGCGCCGGGCGGGCACGGCCGTGAACGTCGTGCGGATGAGCCCGGTCCCGTACTCGCCGGTGACCGACACGGCGCCGATCGCGGCCAGGGCCAGGACGAGCACCAGGGCGGAGTTGTCGGTGAAGGCGTCGACGAGTGCCAGGCGGTGGCTGACGAAGAACTCCTGGCTGCCCTGGTCGTACTGGTACCAGTACTTGTAGTGGTCGTAGGCCGCACCGGCGTTGAACGCGACGACGGCCAGTGCGGCCAGCGCGTACAGCCAGGGTGTCGAGCGCAGCGACCACGTCTTCAGCCACTCGGCGGCGATCAGGTCGGTGAAGCGCGCGCGGGTCTCGACGCGCGTGACGGGGGCGGCGGTCGCCGTGGTCATCGGGGGTCTCCTGCCGGGTACTGGACGCTGTCCGCGGTGAGTTCCATGAACGCCTCCTCCAGCGAGGCGCCGAGGGTGGTCAGTTCGTGGAGCAGCACCCGGTGGCGCAGGGCGAGTTCGCCGATGCGCTCGGCGGGGAGCCCGGTCACCGTGAGCCGGTCGCCGTCCGCGGCCACCGAGGCGCCTTCGGCGGTCAGCAGCGGTGTCAGGTCCGCCGTGTCCGGGGTGCGTACGGTGACGCTGCGGCGGGCGGAGCGGGCGGCGAACGCGCTCAGGCTCTCGGCCGCGACGAGCGCGCCGCGCCCGATGACGACGAGCCGGTCGGCGGTGTGCTCCATCTCGGTCATCAGGTGGCTGGAGACGAAGACGGTACGGCCTTCGGCGGCGAGCCGGCGGAAGAGCCCGCGCACCCACAGCACGCCTTCCGGGTCGAGGCCGTTGAGGGGTTCGTCGAAGAGCAGGACGGGCGGGTCGCCGAGCAGGGCCGTGGCGATGCCGAGGCGCTGGCGCATCCCGAGCGAGAAGCCGCCGACGCGGCGGCGGGCCGCTGCCGCGAGGCCCACCTCTTCGAGCACCCCGTCGACCCGTGCGCGGGGGATGCCGTTGCTCCGGGCCAGCACGGCGAGGTGGGCGCGGGCGGTCCGGCCGCCGTGGACGTCGCCCGCGTCGAGCAGGGCGCCGACGTGGCGCAGTCCGCGCGGGTGGTCGCGGAAGGGGCGGCCCCGGACGGTGGCCGTTCCGGCGGTCGGCTCGACCAGGCCCAGGAGCATGCGCAGGGTGGTGGTCTTCCCCGCCCCGTTGGGCCCGAGGAAGCCGGTCACCTCGCCCGGCCGCACGGTGAAGGTCAGATCGTCCACGGCGGTGGCGCCGCCGTATCGCTTGGTCAGTCCGTTGGCTTCGATCACGGACCCCACCCTGCGGGCCGCGACCGGGCTGTGTCGTCGGACCGTCGCTGACATCCCGGGGCGCCGCTCTGCACCCGTGGGTGTACAACCGCGGTCCGATGCAAGGGGGTTCGGCGCTGGGTACGCTCGGCGCATGTCCAGCTCACCGATCCTGCCCCTGCTCGGACGCGTCCCACCGGGCGCGTGGGTGGCGGCGGCCTGGTGCGGGGGCATGGTGCTCACGCTGCTCATGCGGGTCCGGCTGCCCGGCGAGCAGCGGGCGTCGGTCCTGCCCGGCGTCCTGTTCTACCGCTGGGACGGCCTGCTGACCCATCTGCTGTCCACGGCCCTGCTCCTGGCCGGCTGCCGGTGGCTCACCCGGCGCCCGCTGAGCGCCATGGCCCTGCTGCTCGCCGCCTCCGCGCTCGCCACCATGCCGCTCGGGGTGGCGGAGATCCCCCTGGCGCAGTTCCTGGCCGTCGATGTCGCTTTGTACTTCACGGCCGCCGCCCGCCCGCTGCGCACGGGCGTCCTCGCCCTCGTCCTGTCGGTCGTCGTCCTGGTCGCCTACGTGAGCTACCGGGTGCTCGCGGGATGGGGCGCCGGTGTGTCGGCGGAGCTGGCCGTCGCCCTGACGGCGGTCGTCGCCTGGCTTGTGGGCCGCTCGGTGTACGAGAGCCGCAGGCACGACGCCGACCTGACGGCCCGGGCCACGGACCGGGCGCTCGTCGCCGAACGGCTGCGCATCGCCCGCGAGATGCACGACGTGGTGGCCCACAGCGTCGGCATCATCGCCCTCCAGGCGGGCGCGGCGGCCAGGGTCGTGCACACCCAGCCGGACGCGGCCCGGGAGGCGATGAGCGCGGTGGAGGCAGCCGGCCGGGAGACGCTGTCGGGGCTGCGCAGGATGCTGGGCGCACTGCGGGAGACCGGGCCCGGCCAGGACCCGGCGGGGCGCGAGGACGCGCCGCTGCGCCCCGCCGAGGGCCTCGCCGACATCGACCGGCTCGCCCGGGCCACGACCGCCGCCGGGGTCCGGGTCGAGGTGGAGTGGCGGGGGGAACGGCGTGCGCTGCCGCCGGAGTTGGAGCTGTCGGCGTTCCGGATCGTCCAGGAGTCGGTGACCAACGTGGTGCGCCATGCGGAGACCGACGCCTGCCGGGTCCGCGTCGAATACGGCGAGGAGGAGCTGACCGTCGAGATCACGGACCGGGGCCGGGGCGGGACGCGCGCCCCGGGGCGCGGTGCGGCCCCCGGCTTCGGCCTGGCCGGGATGCGGGAGCGGGTGGCGCTGCTGCACGGCGAGTTCGCCGCCGCCCCGGCTCCGGACGGAGGCTTCCGGGTCACCGCCCGTCTGCCGGTGCCCGCGCCGGACCGCACGCGGAAGCCGGTGCCCGCGCCGCCGGAACAGACGCAGGAACGTACCCGGGAGCCCGCGCCCGCGCCCCCGGACCGTACACGGAAGCCGGCGCCCGCGCCCCCGGACCGTACGCGGGGGCCCGCGCCCGCGCCCCCGGAGCAGACGTCGGAGCCGGTGCGGGGAGCGGCCTCATGAGCGGCGGCGGGCGCCCCGGCGCGCCCGGGGACGGCGCCCAGGACGCGGGCGGCGAGGCGGCCGGCCCTCCCCCGGTCCGCGTCCTGCTCGCGGACGACCAGCCGCTGGTGCGGACCGCGTTGCGGATGGTCATGGCGGACACCCCGGACATCGAGGTGGTCGGCGAGGCGGGGACGGGCGAGGAGGCGGTCCGGCTGACCGCCTCACTCGCGCCGGACGTCGTCGTGATGGACATCCGGATGCCCGGCATGGACGGCATCGAGGCCACCTCGCGGATCGCCGCGCAGGGCGGCGAGGCGCATGTCGTGGTCCTGACGACGTTCGATGACGACGACTACGTGTACGGGGCGCTGCGCGCCGGTGCGGCCGGGTTCCTGGTCAAGGACATGGCGCTGGACGACATCCTGGCGGCGGTCCGGGTGGTGGCCTCCGGCGACGCCCTGCTCGCGCCGAGCGTCACCCGGCGGCTGATCAAGGAGTTCGCGGCCCGTCCCGCGTCCGCCCCGGCCGCCCCGGCCCCGCTCTCCGCGATCACCGAGCGGGAGCGGGAGGTGCTGGTGCTGGTCGGCAGCGGGCTCTCCAACGCGGAGATCGCGGAGCGCCTGGTCATCAGTGTGGCCACGGCGAAGACCTATCTGACCCGGCTGCTCGCCAAGCTGGGGGCGCGCGACCGGGTGCAGCTGGTCATCATCGCGTACGAGGCGGGGCTGGTGTCCCCGGGGCGGTGACGGCGGGGCGGCCGGACGGCGGAGCGCCCCCGCCCGCCCTACAACCAGCCCTTCTCGCGCGCCACGCGGACCGCCTCGGCCCGGTTGCGGGCGGCCAGCTTCTGGATCGCCATGGAGAGGTAGTTGCGGACGGTGCCCTGGGAGAGGTGAAGGGCGGCGGCGATCTCCGCGTTGGTCGAGCCGTCCGAGGCGGTGCGCAGGACCTCGCGTTCGCGGTCGGTCAGCGGGTTCGCGCCGTCGGCGAGGGCGGCGGCGGCGAGGCCGGGGTCGATGACGCGTTCGCCGGCGAGCACCTTGCGTACCGCTTCGGCCAGCTGGGCCGCCGGGGCGTCCTTGACCAGGAAGGCGTCGGCGCCCGACTCCATGGCGCGGCGCAGATAGCCGGGCCGGCCGAACGTCGTGACGACCACGACCTTCACGTCCGGCAGGGCCTCACGGAGCCGGCCGGCCGCCTCGATGCCGGTCATGCCGGGCATCTCGATGTCCAGGAGGGCCACGTCGACGGAGTGCTCCCGGGCCGCCGCCAGGACCTCGTCGCCCCGCGCGACCTGGGCGACCACCTCGATGTCCGGTTCCAGGCCGAGGAGCGCCGCCAGGGCCTCGCGCACCATGGACTGGTCCTCCGCGAGGAGGAGTCTGATCATGCTCATTCCGCGGATCCTAGGCCGGATGCGAACGGGACGCTGAGGACCATGGTGAAGCCTTTGCCCGAACGGGGCTGCGTGGCCCGGGTGATGAGGGTGCCGTCCACCGAGGCGAGGCGTTCGGTGAGGCCGGTGAGGCCGTTGCCGGGCGTGGTCTTGGCGGTGCCCCGGCCGTCGTCGGCGACGGTCAGTTCGAGCACCCGCCCGTCCAGGGTCTGACGGGGGGCCAGGGTCACCGTGCAGCGGTGCGCGCCACTGTGGCGTACGACGTTGGTGATCGCCTCGCGCAGCCCCCAGGCGAGCACCTCCTCCGTCTTCTCGGGCAGCCCGTCGGGGATGTCGGCCGGGACGTCGGCGTCGACCCCGGCGGCGGCCAGCGCGGTGCGGGCCCCGGCCAGTTCGCCGGGGAGGGTCGGCCGGCGGTATCCGGTGACGGCACTGCGTACGTCCACCAGGGCCTGGCGGCTGACCTGTTCGATGTCCGCGACCTGGGCGGCAGCCAGCTCGGGCCGGTCGGGAAGCATCCGGCCGGCCAGCTCGCTCTTGAGGGTGATCAGCGAGAGGGAGTGGCCCAGCAGGTCGTGCAGGTCGCGGGCGAGGCGCAGGCGCTCCTCGTTGGCGGCGAGCTGCGCGACGGTGGCCCGGGCCTGGCGCAGCTCGATCGTGGTGCGGACCAGCTGCCGTACGCCCGTCATCGCGAAGCCGCCCAGCAGGGCGGGGAAGACCAGGGCGGTGACGGTCTCACGCGCGTCCTCCAGGGTCGCGCCGACGCCCACCATGACGGCGGTGACGACCGGTACCAGCCACCGCGCGGTCCGCAGCGGCATCGTGGCACCGGCCGACACCGCCACGTACACGAAGAGGACCAGCCAGGGCGTGCCGAACGTCAGCGCCAGCAGCATCGCCAGGGCCCCGAGGAAGGCGATCGACGCCCGTACCCGGAAGAGGTCGGGCGCCTTCGAGGTGTGCCGGAAGACCAGGACCAGGTAGGAGCCGACGAAGACCAGCAGCCCGAGGACGCCGAGCGCGGTCGCCCACGGGGTGTGGTTGCCGTCGGCGAGGTCCTTGACCGGCGCGCTCATGAAGGCGAGCCAGATGCCGATCCACAGCAGCTTGATCCCGGCCTGCCGGGCGGCCGCGGGCGGCTTCCCGGGCCCCGCCGGCGTCTCGTCGTCGTTCACGCCTTCAAGGTGTCCTTCCGGTAGAGCCAGGCCGCGCCGCCCGCGAAGAGCAGGAAGTAGGCACAGAGGACGGCGACGTCCTTGGCGTGCGGCGCGCCGCCCGTCTCGACGGCCTGGCCGAGTGCAGCGTACGCGTGGGTGGGAAGCCACTCGGAGATGTTCTGGAGCCACTGCGGGAAGGTCGCGCTGGGCATCCAGAGGCCGCCGAGGACGGAGAGCCCGAAGTAGATGATCATCGTGACCGGGCGGACCGCGTCCCCGCTGGTGACGTAACCGATGGCGACGCCGAGCGCGGCGAAGACCAGGGAGCCGGCCCAGATGACTGCGGTCAGCGCGAACCACTGCCAGAGGTCGAAGCGGACGTGTTTGACGGAGGCGGCGACGAGGAAGACCACGACGATGCACGGCAGGGTGACGATGGCGGCACCGGCGATCTTCGCCAGGACGTAGCCCCGGCCGGGCAGCGCGGTCAGCCGCAGCTGGCGCACCCAGCCCTTCTCGCGTTCCTTGGCGATGCGCTCGCTGTTGCCCATGAGGACGGCGGTCAGCGCGCCGAAGGAGGCCATGGAGACCATGAAGAAGGACTGGAGGGTCAGATCGGTGTGCGGGATCGTGGCGGTGTCGTTCTGGGTGCCGGAGATCAGCAGGTAGATCACCGACGGGTAGATGACCGAGAAGAACATGAACTTCTTGTTCCGCAGGGTGCGGGTGACTTCGAGCCGGATGAGGGCCCCGGAAAAGAGATTCAGCACGGCTTCTTGGCCTCCTCGGCCTCGGTGATGGCGACGAAGGCCTGCTCCAGGCCGAGTCCGGCGACTTCCAGCTCGCGCGGGTACAGACCGAGGCCGTAGAGGGCGTGCACGGTCGCGTCGGCGTTGTGCGACTGGATGCGCACCCGCCTGCCGGTGATGTCGAGCGAGGCGAGGAACGGCAGGGCGCGCAGGGCGGCCCGGTCGATCGCGCCCTCCAGTTCGAAGGAGATCCGGCGGGCCCCGGCCCTCGCCTTGATCTCGGCGGCGGTGCCGTCGGCGAGGAGGCGGCCCTTGTGCAGGACCAGGACCCGGTCGGCGATCGCGTCGGCCTCTTCGAGGTAGTGGGTGGCGAACAGGACGGTACGGCCTTGCTCGGCCTGTTCGCGCATGGTGGCCCAGAACGCCTGGCGGGCGGTGACGTCCATGCCGGTCGTCGGCTCGTCGAGGACGATGAGGTCGTTGGCGCCGGCGGTGGCCAGCGCGAACCGCACGCGCTGCTCCTGGCCGCCGGAGAGCTTGTTGACCATCCGGCCGGCGATCGAAGCGATGCCCGCCCGGGCCAGCACCTCGCCGACCGGGTGGGGGCGCGGATGCAGGTCGCAGGCGAGCAGGACCAGTTCCTCGACGGTCACGTCCTCCATCAGGCCGCCGCTCTGCAGCATGGCGCCGACCCGGCCGGCCCTGATGGCCTCCTGCGGGGTGGTGCCGAAGAGGCTGACCGTGCCGGAGTCGGCGGTGCGCAGGCCGAGGAGCAGGTCGAGGGTGGAGGACTTGCCGGCTCCGTTGGGGCCGAGGAGCGCCACGGTCTCGCCGGGATGCAGGTCCAGGGTGAGCCCGTCGACGGCGCGTACGTCCCCGTAGACCTTGCTGACCCGGTCGAAGCTGACCACCGCGGTGCTCGTCGCGGTCGCTCCGGTGGCTGTCGTCGTCATGCGTCCAGCCTGGCCTGCCCGGGGTGCGCGCGGCAGGGTCAGCGGTCGTGTATCCGGGATGACAGATGTCATGCCGCCGGGGGTGACGGGTGTACGGGGGCCGGGTGCGGGGAAGCCGCCGCCCCGCCGGGGTGCGGTTCCGCCCGCTTGCGCCGCCGCCCCCGGCCGGGGTCCGGTCGGGGGCGGGAGGCACGGGGCGCGGGGCGCGGAACGGGTCAGCCGTTGCCGTCGAGGTCGATCGTGACCGTGCGCTCGGCGGGGGTCTTCCCCAGCAGCGCGCCCTTCATGGCGTAGGCCACGTCGTCCGCGCTGAGCTGGTGCTTCTTGCCGTCGCCCTTGGTGATCATGATGCCGTCGAAGACCCCGGCGCAGAGCCGGTCGATGGCCTCCTTGTCGTAGACGTCGACCAGCTTCCCGTCGACCGCCTTCATCGACAGGATCTGCGGCAGCGACTTCGCCGGGCCGAAGGGGATCTCCTTGCCGCCGGCCCTGATGACGACCAGCCCGGACATCGCGGGCTCCGCGAACTCCTTCATCGCCCGGTCCAGTTCGGCCTGGCTGATGGTGGGTTCCCTGGTGACGACGGGCAGTTGGACGGTCCTGGCGCTGCCGGTCTCGACCTGGGCGCGGTAGGCGTCCCGGACGGCGCCCATCGACTTGTTCACGTCGATCGCCTTGCCGGGCTTGCCCGGCACCGCGACGGCCCGGCCCGGCTCGAACTTGATGGTGCCGTCCTTCACGCTGCCCGAGGCGCCGGCCAGGTCCTGGAGCGCGACGCCCAGCTTCTCCTCGTCCACCGGGAAGACCGGCTCGACGGTCCGCTCGCCGCCGAAGAGCGAGCCGATCACGGAGACCGGGTTGTAGTCGCTGCCGGCCGCGGCGCGCACGGTGGCCTGGCTGTCCAGGGAGAGCCCGGCCTTGTCCGGCGCGAGTTCCGTCTCCTTGCCGTCCACGGTCAGCTTGAGCGGGGTCGCGGCACGCTTGGCGAGCGCGGCGTCCAGCTTCTCGACGCCGTCCTCCTTCGTGCCGCCGCCGATGTCGACGCCGAGGACCGTGGTGCCCTTGGGCACGTCGGAGTGGTTCATCAGGAGTCCGGCGCCGTACGCGACACCGAGCAGGCAGACCACCGCGGCGCCGAGCAGGACCAGCTTCGAGCGGCCCTTCTTGGCGGGCGCCGCGGGCGCCGGCTTCGGCGCGGGGCGGGCCTCGGCCGGCTTCGGCGCCGCGCTCCCGGGCCCGCCCGGACCACCGGGTCCGGTGCCCGTCGGGCCGCCCGGGACGTTCCGGTCGCCGGGCACGACGGGGATGCCGCTGTTCAGCGTGTCACCGGAGACGTTGCCGCCGGGGCCGCCCGGGGGCGGGGCGAACTGCGGGGTGAGGATGGCGGTGTCGTCGGACATGCGCGGCGGCACCGCGCCCTGCCCGGGGCCGCCCGGGTGCAGCGGACCGGGGCCCGGCGGGAAGGGGCCGGGGCCGTCGAGGTCCGGGGTGAGCGGCGAGGTGCCGGCGGCCGGGCCCGTGGTGGGGCCGGCCGGGCCGGGGGTGCGGACGCCCGGGACGGAGGCGGAACGCGGGCCGCCCGGGCCCTCGCCGGGGCCCTGCGGGAAGTCGCGCTGCGGCCCGTCCGAGAAGTACGGCAGGTCGGTACGGGGGCCGGAGGGCGGGGCGACCCGGCCGGGGCCGCCGGGACCGCCGAGACCGGGTCCGCCGGGACCGGAACCGCCGGGTCCGGCCGGAGCGCCGGTGCCACCGGCACCGCCGGCACCACCAGCACCGCCCGTAACACCGGCACCACCGGCACCACCAGCACCGCCGGAGCCGGCCGGAGTGCCCGGGCCGCCGGTCACGCCCGGCACCGCGAGGCCCGCGCCGTCCGTGTCGCCGCCGGGCCGGCCCCCCGTCGGGGGCTTCGCGGCCGGGGGCTTGCGCGGGGCGAACCAGTCGCTGCCGCCGCTCTTCTCCTTGGGCGGCTTCTCGGACTCCGCCGGGCCCGCGTCCTCGCCGCTCTCGGCGGCCGGTGCCTGGGGCGTCCGCGGAGCGCTGCCGGACGCGGGAGCGCCGCCCGGACGCGGGGTGGCGCCGGTGCGCTCGCCCTCGCCCTCCGCGTCACTCACGGGCGTACGCATGACAACGGGCGGGATGGGGCGCGAGCCCGGGATGTTGATCCGGATGCGCGTCGTCAGCGTCGTCTCGGTCTTCGGCTCATCGGGCCGGTCCGCGCCTCCGGATACCTGGGACCCTTCCGGGGCGTCCTGCGACGGGTGCGTCGACGGATACTGGCGGGATCCGTACGGCGGCGTACCCGAGGGGTACGCGGCTCCTCCGCGACCCTGGGGCCCGGAGGACGAACTGTCAGTTTCACGACTCAAAGCAGGTTCTCCCGATTGGCTCCGCCGCCCGTACTTCCCCCGTGCCGCAGCCCGGGCGCGCGAACCACCATACTGGCCGCCGCCGGCACACACCCCGCGACCGGGGGAAACGACTGCGCACCCCCCGGACGGACAGGGGGCATTACGGGATCGGACGGAGCACATTACTTGGCAGGTCGGCCGCTTTCGGTCCGCTGCCCGGACGATCGCGGCATGGTGGCACAGATCACAGCGATGGCCATTCCGCCCAGCATGAAGAGCCCGAGGCCGAGCGCGTCACCGAAGACATAGTCCCCTTCGGGCCGCCCGCTGAGCAGAAAGACGATCGAAATCAGCCATCCCGCCGCCGGTGCCACCGCGCCCGGCTGGGTGCCCGTCAGCGTGCGCCCGCCGTAGAAGAGGCCGGCCGCCGCCGCCAGGGCGATGAGCAGCCCGCCGGGGAACCAGGCGGGCTGGACGAGCGTTCCGGCGATGCCCACGACGGCACCGAGGACCGCGAGCCCGAACAGGGCGGCGATCCGGGCGGGGTTGAGGGGTGCGGCCAGACCACTGGCCGGAATGTCCTTCTTCTGTGCGTCCGTCCGTGCGCCGTCGGCCCGCGCCCTGCTGCTGCCGCTCACCGGTCCGCCCCCGGCACACCCGCGAAGAGGTCCCGTTCCCGTTCGCCCGCCGGAGCACCCGGGGTGCCGCTGACCAACTCGTAGTACTCCGTGGTGAACACGGGCTGCGCCAGGTCGTTCGACAGGGCGAAGTACCGTCCCCGGACGGCGATCTGGGTGGCGTGCGCCCGCATCGCGGCGGTCTTCGCGCCCTCGTGTCCGGCGCCGTCGATCACGGCGGTGATCCGGTCGTCGTCCACCACGCCCGGTACGTCGCCGACCGCGGCGATCCCCGGGAACGCCTCCGGCGCCTCGGCGCGCAGCGCGGCGAACCCCTCCTCGGCGACCCGGCGCGGCACCCGGTTCCAGTAGACCTTGGCGATGGCGTGCGGAGCGCCGGAGCCGGGGCGGTACGCGGCGTCGGCGGCCAGCTCCGCGGCGCGGGTGGCGACCCGGTGGGCCTGGATGTGGTCGGGGTGCCCGTAGCCCCCGTCGGGGTCGTACGTCACCAGGACCTGGGGGCGCACCTCGCGGATCACGTCGACGAGATGCCCGGCGGCCTCGTCCACGTCGGCCGACCAGAAGGCGCCGGGGCGGGTGTTCTGCTCGGCGCCCATCATCCCGGAGTCCCGGTAGCGGCCGGGGCCGCCGAGGAAGCGGTGGTCGGTGACGCCCAGCTCCTTCATGGCCGCCGCGAGTTCATCGATGCGGTACGGGCCCAGGGCGTCGTCCCGGTCGGCGGCGAGGTGGGCGAGGGCGGGCGGGATGATCTCGCCCTCCTCGCCGAGCGTGCAGGTCACCAGCGTGACCAGGGCGCCCTCGGCCGCGTACCTGGCCATCGTGGCGCCGTTGTTGATCGACTCGTCGTCCGGGTGCGCGTGCACCAGGAGCAGCCGCCGGGCGGGAAGGTCCGTCATGGGACCAGCCTACGAGGCCCCACGGCCGCCGCCCGCCCACGGGTGACCCGGTCAGAACTTGATGCCGCCGATCATGCCCGCCACGTTCGTGGTCAGCTCGGAGATGGTGGGTGCGATGGACGAACTGGCGAGATAGAAACCGAGCAGCGCGCAGACGACCGCGTGTCCTCCCTTCAGTCCGGACTTCCGGATCAGCAGGAAGACGATGATCGCCAGCAGCACCACCGCCGAAATCGAGAGCGCCACGGCGGTTCACCTCCATCTGTACGGTCGGGACTGGGCAGCACGCGTGGAGCCAGCAGGTTCATACCCACCGAGCGCTACGGATCATAACTATCCGTGGCGCCGCATTGTTCGGGGCACAGCAGCACGAGGGGCGCACGGACGGGCGCGGCCGATAGGTTCGGCCCATGACTTCGTCAGAGATCACGTTTCCGCTCCAGTCGGCCCGGACCATGAGATTCACCCTTGGGGCACCGCGCGCGTTCACGGTGTCACCCGACGGTGGACGCGTGGTCTACCTGCGCTCGGGTTCGGGTACGGACCGCTCGGGGCAGCTGTGGGTGCTGGACCTGGACGGGGGCGCCGGGCCGCGAGAACGCCTGGTGGCCGATCCGCGGGCGCTGCTGGGCGGTGCGGATGAGCGCCTGTCGGCGCAGGAGCGGGCCCGGCGGGAGCGCAGCCGCGAGGGCTCCTCGGGCATCGTGGGCTACGCGCTGGACGGGGCCGCCGAGTCGGCCGCGTTCGCGCTCTCGGGGAAGGTGTACGTGGCGGATCTGGGCGCGGGCACGGCGCGCGCGCTGCCCGTTCCCGGCCCGGTGATCGATCCGCGCCCCTCCCCGGACGGGCGACACGTCGCCTATGTGTCCAAGGGTGCCCTGCGCGTCGTCGGCGTGGACGGTGCGGCGGACCGGGCGCTCGCGGAGCCGGAGGACGGCCATGTCACGTACGGGCTCGCGGAGTTCATCGCGGCCGAGGAGATGAGCCGCGGCCGGGGCTTCTGGTGGTCGCCGGAGTCCGACCGGCTGCTGGTGGCCCGGGTGGACGACGGCCCCGTGCGGCGGTGGTGGATCGCCGACCCCGCGCACCCCGAGCGCCAGCCGGCCGAGGTCGCGTACCCCGCCGCGGGCACGCCCAACGCGGTGGTGGGGCTCCAGGTCGTGGACCTGGACGGCAAGCGCACCGAAGTGGTCTGGGACCGGGCCCGGTTCCCGTATCTGGCGCGGGTGCACTGGTCCTCGTACGGGCCTTTGCTGCTGCTCGTCCAGGCCCGGGACCAGCGGAGCCAGCTGTACCTGGCGGTGGACCCGGAGACCGGGGCGACCCGGACCGTGCACGCGGACGAGGACCCGGTCTGGCTGGAGCTGTTCCCCGGGGTGCCCGCGTGGGCGCCGGACGGGCGGCTCGTGCGGATCACGGACGAGGGCGGGGCGCGGCGGCTCGCGGTCGGCGACCGGACGCTGACCAGGGGCCGGCTGCACATCCAGTCGGTGCTGGACATCGGGGAATCCGACGTCCTGGTGTCGGCGTCGGCGGGCGCGGACGCGGCGGAGCCGGAGACCGGCGAGAGCCATGTGTACCGGGTCAACGAGCTGGGCGTCGAGCGGGTCTCCGAGGGCGTCGGCGTGCACACGGCGGTCCGGTCGGGCCGGGTGACGGTGCTGGTCTCGGCGACGCCGGAGCGGCCCGGGGCGACGGCGCGGGTGCTGCGGGACGGCAAGGAGATCGCCGTCGTGGAGAACCGTGCGGAGCGCCCGGTGCTGACCGCGCGGCCGGTGTTCACCGAAGGGGGCGCACGGCGAATTCCGTGCGCCGTGTTGCTCCCCACCGGGTACTCGGAGTCGGACGGTCCGCTTCCGGTCCTCATGGACCCGTACGGCGGACCGCACGGCCGGCGGGTCGTGGCCGCCCACAATCCGCATCTCACCTCGCAGTGGTTCGCGGACCAGGGCTTCGCGGTCGTCGTCGCCGACGGGCGCGGCACGCCCGGCCGTTCACCGGCCTGGGAGAAGGCGGTCAAGGACAATCTGGCGCTCAGCCTCGACGACCAGGTGGACGCCCTGCACGGGCTCGCGGAGCGCTTCCCGCTGGATCTGGGCCGGGTGGCCATCCGGGGCTGGTCGTTCGGCGGCCTCCTGGCCGGGCTGGCCGCCCTGCGGCGGCCCGACGTCTTCCACGCGGCGGTCGTCGGTGCCCCGGTGACCGACCAGCGGCTCTACGACACCCATTACACCGAGCGCTATCTCGGAGACCCGGCACAGAACCCGGAGGTGTACGCGTACAACTCGCTGGTCACCGACGCGGGCCTGTCGCACGCGGCCGAGCAGGTGCGGCCCATGATGATCATCCACGGTCTCGCGGACGACAACGTGGTCGTCGCGCACAGCCTGCGGCTGTCCTCGGCGCTGCTCGCCGCCGGCCGGCCGCACGAGGTGCTGCCGCTGAGCGGGGTGACCCATATGACCCCGCAGGAGAAGGTGGCCGAGAATCTGCTGCTGCTCCAGGTGGACTTCCTGAAGCGGTCGCTGGGGCTCTGACTCACCAGCCGGGCGGCGGCTGCGAGGGCGGCGGGGGCGGGCCGAAGCCGCCGCTGCCGCCCTGCGGGTAGCCGTAGCCGTAGCCGGGGTGGTGCGGGGGCGTGACCGGTGCGGGGCCCCAGCCCGGGCCGCCGCCCCAGGGGTCCTGGCCCGGGGCGCGGACCGGGCCGGGGACGGCGAGGGCGATGAGCGCGGCCAGGGCGGCGAGCGCCTGGAAGAACGAGCTGAGCAGGCTGAGCCGGAGCTCGGTCGACTGGTCGCCGAAGTGCTCCAGCAGGTCGTAGTGCACGATCCGCACCACCCCGAACACCCCGCCGGGCAGCAGCACCGCCGCGCCCACCAGCCCGAACGGGCGGGCGTGCGGGGCCCGCGCCGCCGCGCTGATCCCGGCGGCCACGCAGAGCAGGGCGAGCACCACGGTGGCCCAGCCCGGCGGCGGACCGGTCAGGTACTGCGCGATCCGGTCACCGCCCACGTACCAGTCGGGGAAGAAGTACGGGTCCCGGACGACCTGGCGGATCTCCCAGGCGATCAGCACGGCCCCGGCGGCGCACAGCGCCAGGAAGGCGAGGACGCCCGCGCCGGGGCCCGGCCCGAGCGGCGTCCGCTCGTAGGAGTCGGCGGGCGGGCGGCGGCCGGCCCCGGCCGTGATGATCATCGCGGCGCCCGCGGCGACGGCGACGAAGGCGCAGATCAGGGCCCGGGAGCACAGGTCGCCGGAGTACGCGGCCTCCATCCGGTGGCTGCCGATGGTCCAGAGCCCGGGCAGCCGCACGGCGAGGGTGACCACCCCGGCGACGACGAGCGCTGACGCGGCGGACGCGGCACGCAGCGCGGCCACGGTGACGGCCACGTACACCACGAAGAGGACGAGGTCCGTGCCCGAGGTGGTGGGCATGGCCCCCGTACGGGCTTCGTGCAGCCCGGCCCAGTACCGCCACAGTTGGCCGAAACCTATCGCATCGACGTCACGTATCAGCCAGCTCGCGACGATCACCGCGAGCACGGCGGACAGGACGGCTCCGGTGGCTCTCGCTCCGCGGGTGAGTATCACACCGGCGATACTTCCGTGCCGCGGCCCTCCGGACAAGAGGGCCCGCACCGCCGCCGGTACGGCCACCGGCCGGGGGGCGTCACACCCCTCCGGCCGGTCCACGGCACCCGCACGGCCGTACGTTGTCCATGGTGCCGCGTCCGTATATCGGGGACGTTGCCCGTGTGTTAACGGCGCGTCAGACGGCCCGGCTGCTCCCGGAGGGCGGGGGCGGGCCCTCGTCGCGGTCCGCCGGTCCGGGCCGCTCAGTGGCCTGCGCCGCCTCGGCCGCCCGCCCGGCCGCGTCCTCCTGGCCGCCCTCCCCCGGCACCGCATCGAGCGTGCCCTCCGGCGGGACCACCCGCTTCTCCTCCGCGAAGTGGCAGGCGGAGGCGTGCCGGGCCGGGCTGTCGGCGTCCAGGAAGGCCGCCGGGACCGCCAGCAGCGGCACCTCCAGCTCGCACCGCTTCTGCGCCTTCCAGCAGCGGGTGCGGAAGCGGCAGCCGGAGGGCGGGTTGGCGGGCGAGGGCACGTCGCCGTGCAGGATGATCCGCTCGCGGAACTCGCGCGCCGCGGGGTCCGGCACCGGCACGGCGGAGAGCAGCGCCTGTGTGTACGGGTGCGTGGGGTGGTCGTAGATCTCCGCGTCGGTGCCGATCTCCACGAACCGGCCCAGATACATCACGCCGACCCGGTCGGAGATGTGCCGCACGATGGACAGGTCGTGCGCGATGAAGACGTAGCTCAGGTTGAACTCGGCCTGCAGCCGGTCCAGCAGGTTGACGACCTGCGCCTGGACGGAGACGTCGAGCGCGGAGACCGGTTCGTCGGCGACGATGATCTCCGGGTTGAGCGCGAGGCCGCGGGCGATGCCGATGCGCTGGCGCTGGCCGCCGGAGAACTGGTGCGGGT
>NZ_VJNO01000042.1 GCF_007096885.1 Streptomyces sp. 130
GAACTCGGGCTCGCCCTGAAGGTCACCACACCCCCCGGAACCTGACCAACGGCTCCCCGCGGCTCCGCAACGCCAGGCGCACCCGCGCGCCGCGCGCTGCTTCCCCGCGCGCTGCTCCCCCGCGCGCTGCTCGTCCGCCGCCCGCGTGCCGCTCGCCGCTCGCTCGCGCGTCCGCTTGCCGCGCGCCGCTTGCCCGCCGCCCGCGCCGCCCGCCCGCCGCGCGCTGCTCCCCCGCGCGCCGCTTCCCCGCCCGCCCGCCCGCTGCTCGCTCGCTCGCTGCTCGTCCGCCGCCCGCCGCCCGCCGCTCGTCCGCCGCCCGCGCGCCGCTCGCTGCACGCCCGCGTGCCGCTTGCCCGCCGCCCGCGCGCCGCCCGTCCGCCCGCCCGTCCCCGCTCGCTCGCCCGCCGCTCGTCCGACCGCTCGCTGCTTGTCCGCCGCCGGCGTGCCGCTTGCCCGCCGCCCGCTCGCTGCACGCCCGCGCCGCCCGCCCGCTAGCCGCCCGCCGCCCGCCCGTTAGCGGCCCGCCCGCCCGCGCGCCGCCCGCCCGCCGTCCGGCCATCCGCCCCCGCGCCGCCCGTCCGTCCGCCCGTCTGCTCGCCCGCTAGCCGCCCGCCCGCTCGCCGCCCGCCCGCCGTCCGTCCATCCGCCCACGCGCCGCCCGCCCGCTCGCCGCCCGCCGCCCGTCCGCTCACCGCCCCCCCGCACCACCCGAGCACGCCCAGCGCGAGGGCGATCCGGGTGCTCGCCGGGAGCACAGCGGACGCGGCGGAGCGATCCGCGAAGGTCTGCCGGGCCGGCCCTGGCCAATAAGGCGCACCCCGGCCTCGCTCTGCTCCACCCAGGACAAGCGCCAGGCGGGCCCGGCGGCCCTACCGTGGGGGCCGACACACCCCACGCCATCGAAGGGCCGGAACTCCATGACCTCCACCCACGTCTTCTGGCTGGCCGGCCGCCAGGCCACCGGCGAGGAAAGCTTCGACGTCACCAACTCCTGGGACGGGCGCCTCGTCGGGACGGTCTCCGTCCCGACCGAGGCCCAGGTCGAGGAGGCCGTCGCCGCCGCGCACGCCGTGCGCGAGGAGTTCGCCGCGACCCCGGCCCACGTCCGCGCCGCCGCGCTCGACCACGTGGCCCGCCGGCTGGCCGAGCGCGCCGAGGAGATCGCCCAGCTGATCTCCGCCGAGAACGGCAAGCCCGTCAAGTGGGCGCGCGGCGAGGTCGGGCGGGCCGTGTCCGTCTTCCGCTTCGCCTCCGAGGAGGCCCGCCGGTTCAACAGCGGCGAGGCCCAGCGCCTGGACACCGACGCAGGCGGCACCGGCCGCCTCGGACTGACCCGGCGCTTCCCGCGCGGCCCGGTCCTCGGCATCGCGCCCTTCAACTTCCCGCTGAACCTGAGCGCCCACAAGGTCGCCCCGGCCATCGCGGTCGGCGTCCCGATCATCCTCAAGCCCGCCCCGGCGACCCCGGTCTCCTCGCTGGTCCTGGGCGAGCTGCTGGCCGAGACGGACCTCCCGGCCGGCTCCTGGTCCGTCCTGACCGTCCCCAACGACCGGATGCCCGCCCTGGTCCAGGACGAGCGGCTGCCGGTGATCTCCTTCACCGGGTCGGCCCCCGTCGGCTACGCGATCATGGACTCCGTGCCCCGTAAGCACTGCACGCTGGAGCTCGGCGGCAACGGCGCCGCCGTCGTCCTCGGCGACTACGCCTCCGACGCGGACCTGGACTGGGCCGCGAACCGCATCGCGACCTTCTCCAACTACCAGGGCGGCCAGTCCTGCATCTCCGTCCAGCGCGTCATCGCCGACGCCGCGGTGTACGACCGGCTGCTGCCCAGGATCGTCGCCGCCGTGGAGGCCCAGGTCACCGGCGACCCGTCCGACCCGGCCACCGACGTCGGCCCGCTCGTGGACGAGGCCGCCGCCCGGCGCGTCGAGTCCTGGGTCGACGAGGCCGTCGCGGCGGGCGCCCAGCTCCTCGCGGGCGGCAAGCGCGACGGGTCGACGTACGCCCCGACCGTCCTCGCCGGACTGCCGGACGGTGTCACCCTCGCGGCCGAGGAGGTCTTCGGCCCGGTCCTGTCCGTGCGGAAGGTGAACGGCGAGGCCGAGGCGTTCGCCGCCGTCAACGACTCCCGGTACGGGCTCCAGGCGGGCGTGTTCACCCACGACATCCAGGCCGCCTTCCGCGCCCACCGCGCGCTGGAGGTCGGCGGCGTGATCATCGGCGACGTCCCCTCGTACCGCGCCGACCAGATGCCGTACGGCGGAGCCAAGCAGTCCGGCGTGGGCCGCGAGGGCGTCCGCTACGCGATGGACGACTACACCTACGAGCGCGTCCTCGTCCTCACCGGCCTCGCGCTCTGACGCACAGGCGGACGCCTGCCGCACCCCGCGCCGGACAGTGGAGTGGCCGCCGACCCGATCGGCGCCCCGGGGCTGGCCGGGGTGGCACGGACCGGGTACATACGGACGAGTAGAACCGGACAGGTACGCACGGGCGGACGACCCCCCGCCCGTGCGCCTGCCGGGTCCGCCCACCCGACGACGCGGCGAGGTGAGCCCTCATGTCCGCTCCATCCGCACAACAGCCCACGCCCAAGGTCACCGAACGCGAAGCGCGCCAGGTCGCCGAGGACGCGCGGGAACAGGACTGGCGCAAACCCAGCTTCGCCAAGGAACTCTTCCTCGGCCGCTTCCGCCTGGACCTGATCCACCCGCACCCGCAGCCCGCCGGCGAGGACGTCCGGCGCGGCGAGGAATTCCTCGCCCGGCTCCGGGAGTTCTGCGAGACCCGGGTCGACGGCGCCCTGATCGAACGCGAGGCGAAAATTCCCGACGAGGTCGTGAACGGCCTCAAGGAACTCGGCGCGCTCGGCATGAAGATCGACGTCAAGTACGGCGGCCTCGGCCTCACCCAGGTCTACTACAACCGGGCCCTCGCCCTGGCCGGCTCCGCGAGCCCCGCGATCGGCGCCCTGCTCTCCGCCCACCAGTCGATCGGCGTCCCCCAGCCGCTGAAGACCTTCGGCACCCAGGAGCAGAAGGACGCCTTCCTGCCCCGGCTCGCCCGTACCGACATCTCGGCGTTCCTCCTCACCGAGCCGGACGTGGGCTCGGACCCCGCGCGGCTCGCCACCACCGCCGTCCGGGACGGGGACGACTACGTCCTCGACGGAGTGAAGCTGTGGACCACCAACGGCGTCGTCGCGGACCTCCTGGTCGTCATGGCACGTGTCCCGAAGTCCTCCGGGGGCAAGGGCGGCATCACCGCCTTCGTGGTCGAGGCGGACGCCCCCGGCATCACCGTGGAGCACCGCAACGCCTTCATGGGCCTGCGCGGCATCGAGAACGGCGTCACCCGCTTCCACCGGGTACGGGTGCCCGCGGCCAACCGCATCGGGCCCGAGGGTGCCGGGCTCAGGATCGCGCTCACCACGCTCAACACCGGCCGGCTCTCGCTCCCCGCGATGTGCGTCGGCTCCGGCAAGTGGTGCCTGAAGATCGCCCGCGAGTGGTCCGCCGTCCGCGAGCAGTGGGGCAGGCCGGTCGCCCGGCACGAGGCAGTCGGCTCGAAGATCGCCTTCATCGCCGCGACCACCTTCGCCCTCGAAGCCGTGGTCGACCTCGCCTCGCAGATGGCCGACGAGGACCGCAACGACATCCGCATCGAAGCCGCGCTCGCCAAGCTGTACGGCTCCGAGATGGGCTGCCTGATCGCCGACGAACTCGTCCAGATCCGCGGCGGACGCGGTTTCGAGACCGCCGCGTCCCTCGCCGCCCGGGGCGAACGGGCCGTGCCCGCCGAGCAGATGCTCCGCGACATGCGGATCAACCGGATCTTCGAGGGCTCCACGGAGATCATGCACCTGCTGATCGCCCGCGAGGCGGTCGACGCCCACCTCAAGGTCGCCGGCGACATCATCGACCCCGACAAGCCCCTCTCCGCCAAGGCCAAGGCGGGCGCCGACGCGGCCGGCTTCTACGCCAAGTGGCTCCCCAAGCTCGTCGTGGGACCGGGCCGGCTCCCCACCGCCTACGCCGAGTTCCACCCCGCCGGCCACCCGGACCTGGCCACGCATCTGCGGTACGTCGAACGCGCCTCGCGCAAGCTGGCCCGTTCCACCTTCTACGCGATGTCCCGCTGGCAGGGCCGGATGGAGACCAAACAGGGCTTCCTCGGCCGGATCGTGGACATCGGCGCCGAACTCTTCGCGATGAGCGCCGCCTGCGTCCGCGCCGAGCACCTGCGCGTCACGGACGAGCACGGCCGCGAGGCGTACCAGCTCGCCGACGCTTTCTGCCGCCAGGCCCGCATCCGCGTCGAGGAGCTGTTCACCCGGCTCTGGTCCAACACCGACGACCTCGACCGGCGCGTCGTGAAGGGCGTCCTGTCCGGCACGTACGGCTGGCTGGAGGAGGGCGTGGTCGACCCCAGCGGCGAGGGCCCCTGGATCGCCGACGCCACCCCCGGCCCCTCCACCGAGGAGAACGTCCACCGGCCGATCCGCTGAGCCGCCGGGCCGTCACCGGCGGGGCGCGTCCAGTCGCTGGACGCGCCCCACCGCACGCCCCGGTCCACGGCAGGATGGACGCCCGTGACCGTCATCCATGTCCCCGGCTCCAAGTCCGTCACCGCGCGCGCCCTCTTCCTGGCCGCCGCCGCGAACGGCCGCAGCACGCTCGTACGCCCGCTGAGCTCCGACGACACCGAGGGGTTCGCGGCCGGGCTGACCGCGCTCGGCTACGAGGTCGAGCAGGAGGCGGACGCCTGGCACATCACCGGCCGCCCCGCCGGGCCCGCCGCCACCGAGGCCGACGTCTACTGCCGCGACGGGGCCACCACCGCCCGCTTCCTGCCCACCCTCGCGGCGGCCGGCGCCCGCGGCAGCTACCGCTTCGACGCCTCCGCGCAGATGCGCCGCCGCCCCCTCGCCCCGCTCACCGAGGCCCTGCGCACCCTCGGCGTCGACCTGCGCCACGAGGCGGCCGAGGGCCACCACCCGCTGCGCATCGAGGCCGCCGGCGTAAGGGGCGGCGAACTCACCCTGGACGCCGGGCAGTCCAGCCAGTACCTCACCGCCCTGCTGATGCTCGGCCCGCTCACGGAGACCGGGCTGCGGATCACCGTCACCGACCTCGTCTCGGCGCCCTACATCGAGATCACCCTCGCGATGATGCGCTCCTTCGGCGCCCGGGTCACCCGGAGCGGCCCCGGCGGCACCGTCTTCACCGTGGAGCCCGGCGGCTACCGCGCCACCACCTACGCCGTCGAACCCGACGCCTCCACCGCGAGCTACTTCTTCGCCGCCGCCGCCCTCACCGGCCGCGAGATCACCGTCCCCGGACTCGGCGAGGGCGCCCTCCAGGGGGACCTGCGGTTCACCGACGTCCTGCGCCGCATGGGCGCCGACGTCACCATGAAGGACGGCGCCACCACGGTCCGCTCGGCCGGCACCCTGAGCGGCCTCACCGTCAACATGCGCGACATCTCCGACACCATGCCCACGCTCGCCGCGATCGCCCCCTTCGCCTCGGGTCCCGTACGCATCGAGGACGTCGGCAACACCCGCGTGAAGGAGTGCGACCGGCTGCAGGCGTGCGCGGACAACCTGCGGCGCATGGGCATCACGGTCACCACGGGCCCCGACTGGATCGAGATCCGGCCCGGCACGCCCGCGCCCGTCGAGATCGAGACCCACGGCGACCACCGCATCGTCATGTCGTTCGCCGTCGCCGGCCTGCGCACCCCCGGCATCACGTACGACGACCCGGGCTGCGTACGCAAGACGTTCCCCGGCTTCCACGAGGCGTTCGCCGCCGCCACCGGCTGAGGGAAGAGCGGGAACGCGGGGACGGGGACACGGACGGGTCAACCCGGGACACCCCGTCCCCGCGCACAGGGGGAGCGGCGACAATGGGGCCCATGACCGACAGCCCTGCCCCTCTCGCCGACCCGCACCTCGTCTTCGACGCCGTGGAAGGACGCCGGGATCTCGTCATCCTCGGCTCCACCGGGTCCATCGGCACCCAGGCCATCGACCTGGTGCTGCGCAACCCCGACCGCTTCCGCGTCACCGCGCTGTCCGCGGCCGGCGGCCGGGTCGCCCTCCTCGCCGAGCAGGCCCGCCTGCTGAAGGTGCGCACGGTCGGGGTCGCCTCGCCCGAGGCCGTACCCGCCCTGCGCGAGGCGCTGCGCCAGGAGTACGGGGCCGGCGAGCCGCTCCCCGAGATCCTCGCCGGGCCCGACGCGGCGACGGAGCTGGCCGCGAGCGACTGCCACACCGTCCTCAACGGGATCACCGGCTCCATCGGCCTCGCCCCCACCCTGGCCGCCCTGAAGGCGGGCCGCACCCTGGCCCTCGCCAACAAGGAGTCCCTGATCGTCGGCGGCCCCCTGGTGAAGGCGCTGGCCGCCCCGGGGCAGATCATCCCCGTCGACTCGGAGCACGCCGCGCTCTTCCAGGCGCTCGCCGCCGGCACCCGCGCCGATGTGCGCCGGCTCGTCGTCACCGCGTCCGGCGGCCCCTTCCGCGGCCGGACCAGGAGCGAGCTGGCCGACGTCACCCCCGAGCAGGCCCTGGCGCACCCGACCTGGGCCATGGGCCCGGTCATCACCGTGAATTCGGCCACCCTCGTCAACAAGGGCCTGGAAGTCATCGAGGCGCACCTGCTCTACGACATCCCCTTCGACCGCATCGAGGTCGTCGTCCACCCCCAGTCGTACGTGCACTCCATGGTCGAGTTCACCGACGGCTCCACGCTCGCCCAGGCCACCCCGCCCGACATGCGCGGCCCGATCGCCATCGGCCTCGGCTGGCCGCTGCGCGTCCCCGGCGCGGCGCCCGCCTTCGACTGGACGAAGGCGTCCACCTGGGAGTTCCTGCCGCTGGACACCGAAGCCTTCCCGTCCGTCGGCCTCGCCCGGCACGTCGGCGCTCTGGGCGGCACCGCGCCCGCCGTGTTCAACGCGGCCAACGAGGAGTGCGTCGACGCGTTCCTGTCCGGCAAGCTGCCCTTCAACGGCATCATGGACACGGTCACCGCGGTGGTGGGCGAACACGGCACACCGGAATCGGGAACTTCTCTCACCGTCGCGGACGTACTCGAAGCGGAGACCTGGGCGCGGACCCGGGCCCGGGAACTCTCGGCCAAGGCCATTGCGGAGGCACGCGCATGAGCATGACGACGATCCTGCTGACGATTCTCGGCATCGCCGTCTTCGCCTTCGGCCTGCTCTTCTCCATCGCCTGGCACGAGCTGGGCCACCTCTCCACCGCCAAGCTCTTCGGCATCCGCGTCCCGCAGTACATGGTCGGCTTCGGCCCCACCATCTGGTCCCGCAGGAAGGGCGACACGGAGTACGGCATCAAGGCCATCCCGGCCGGCGGGTACATCCGGATGATCGGCATGTTTCCGCCCGGCCCGGACGGGAAGCTGGAGGCCCGCTCCACCTCGCCCTGGCGCGGCATGATCGAGGACGCCAGATCCGCCTCCTTCGAGGAGCTGCAGCCGGGCGACGAGGACCGCCTCTTCTACACCCGCAAGCCGTGGAAGCGCGTCATCGTGATGTTCGCCGGCCCCTTCATGAACCTGGTGCTGGCCGTCGCGATCTTCCTCGGCGTCTCCATGACCTTCGGCTTCCAGACCAACACCACCGAGGTCGCCGGCGTCCAGAAATGCGTCATCCCGCAGAGCGCGGAGCGCACGACCTGCAAGAAGTCCGACGCCGTCTCCCCGGCCCAGGCCGCCGGGCTGAAGAAGGGCGACGTGATCGTCGCCTTCGACGGCGACCGCGTCGACTCCTGGGACACCCTCTCCGACCGCATCCGCGACACCATCGGCCCCGCCACCATCACGGTGGAGCGCGACGGGCAGGAGAAGGACCTGCACGCGGTCCTCCTGAAGAACGCCGTCGCCAAGAAGGACTCGCACGGCGAGGCGGTCGCCGGCGAATACGTCACGGCCGGCTACCTCGGCTTCGCCGCCCAGACGAAGATCCTCCCGCTCTCCTTCGGTGACTCGGTCGTGCGGATGGGCGACATGATCGAGAACGGCGTCGACTCGATCATCGCCCTGCCGTCGAAGATCCCCGCCCTGTGGGACGCCGCCTTCGGCGACGGCGAGCGAGCGGCGGACTCCCCGGTCGGCGTCGTCGGCGCGGCGCGCATCGGCGGCGAGGTGATGACGCTGGACGTCCCGGCGGAGAACCAGGTCGCGATGATGCTGTTCCTGCTGGCCGGCTTCAACCTCTCGTTGTTCCTCTTCAACATGCTGCCGCTGCTCCCGCTCGACGGCGGCCACATCGCGGGGGCCCTGTGGGAGGCGCTGCGCCGGAACACGGCCCGGATCTTCAAGCGCCCCGACCCCGGCCCGTTCGACGTCGCCAAGCTGATGCCCGTCGCCTACGTGGTCGCCGGGGTCTTCATCTGCTTCACCCTGCTCGTCCTCGTCGCCGACGTGGTCAACCCGGTCAAGATCACCTGACAGCGGCGTGCCGGACGCGCCCGGTGCACCGCGAGTGACCGGCGGTGTGCGGGGTGCGTCCGGCGGGCCGACATTCCGTACGGGCCCGGACGCGGTGTGCCCCCGGCCGCCCCCGGTGCCGTAACCTCGAAGGCCGGAGCCCGCCGATACGGGACCTCGATCCACACCTTGGGGATGCTCAGCGCATGACTGCGATTTCTCTCGGAATGCCCGCCGTTCCGACCAAGCTCGCCGAACGGCGGGTCAGCCGGAAGATCCAGGTCGGATCGGTTGCGGTCGGCGGGGACGCGCCCGTGTCGGTGCAGTCGATGACCACGACCCGTACCTCGGACGTCGGCGCGACGCTTCAGCAGATCGCCGAACTCACCGCCTCCGGCTGCCAGATCGTGCGAGTGGCCTGCCCGACGCAGGACGACGCGGACGCCCTGAAGACCATCGCGTCCAAGTCGCAGATCCCGGTGATCGCGGACATCCACTTCCAGCCGAAGTACGTGTTCGCCGCGATCGACGCCGGCTGCGCGGCGGTCCGGGTGAACCCGGGCAACATCAAGCAGTTCGACGACAAGGTCAAGGAGATCGCGCGCGCCGCGAAGGACGCCGGCACGCCGATCCGGATCGGCGTCAACGCCGGCTCGCTGGACGCCCGGCTGCTGAAGAAGTACGGCAAGGCCACCCCCGAGGCACTGGTCGAGTCCGCGCTCTGGGAGGCGTCCCTCTTCGAGGAGCACGACTTCCGCGACATCAAGATCTCGGTCAAGCACAACGACCCGGTCGTGATGGTCAACGCCTACCGCCAGCTCGCCGCCCAGTGCGACTACCCGCTGCACCTCGGCGTCACCGAGGCCGGCCCCGCCTTCCAGGGCACCATCAAGTCGGCCGTCGCCTTCGGCGCCCTGCTCAGCGAGGGCATCGGCGACACCATCCGGGTCTCGCTCTCAGCGCCGCCCGCCGAGGAGGTCAAGGTCGGCATCCAGATCCTGGAGTCGCTGAACCTGCGCCAGCGCCGCCTGGAGATCGTCTCCTGCCCCTCCTGCGGCCGTGCCCAGGTCGACGTCTACAAGCTCGCCGACCAGGTCAGCGCCGGCCTGGAGGGCATGGAGGTGCCGCTGCGCGTCGCCGTCATGGGCTGCGTCGTCAACGGCCCCGGCGAAGCCCGCGAAGCCGACCTCGGCGTCGCCTCCGGCAACGGCAAGGGCCAGATCTTCGTCAAGGGCGAGGTCATCAAGACCGTGCCCGAGTCGAAGATCGTGGAGACCCTCATCGAGGAAGCCATGAAGATCGCCGAGCAGATGGAGAAGGACGGCGTCACCTCCGGCGAGCCCGAGGTCTCCGTCAGCTGACCCCCGCAGCCCCGGCAGCGCCCCGCGCGGAACCCCACGGCGGGGCGCTTCCGTGAGCGGCGTCACGACGGGTGCGCGCAGCCGTTCCGGGGCAGGGGCGGCGTCCCCCGGACTCTTCGGTTACAGTGCGGAAATCAGCAGACCGCATGGTGAGGCCCCCTCGTGTTGACGCACACCACTACCCGGGTCCTCGAACCCAGCGACCTCGGTGCCGCGCTCGCCGTCCTGGAGAGCGAGCCCGTGGCCAACGCCTTCGTGACGTCCCGCGTCCAGATCGCCGGACTCGACCCCTGGCGCCTCGGCGGCGAGATGTGGGGCTGGTACGCCGACGGCCGGCTCCGCTCCCTGTGCTACTCCGGCGCCAACCTCGTCCCCATCTGCGCCGGCCCCGAAGCCGTCCGCGCCTTCGCCGACCGCGCCCGCAGGGCCGGCCGCCGCTGCTCCTCGATCGTCGGCCCCGCCGAGCCCACCGCCGAGCTGTGGCGCCTGCTCGAACCGGGCTGGGGCCCCGCCCGCGAGGTCCGGGCCAACCAGCCCCTCATGGTCACCGAGAGCCCGTCCGCCGACGTGGAGCCCGACCCGCTCGTCCGCCGCGTCCGCAAGGACGAGATGGACGTCCTGATGCCCGCCTGCGTGGACATGTTCACCGAGGAGGTCGGCGTCTCCCCGCTCGCCGGCGACGGCGGACTCCTCTACCAGGCCCGCGTCGCCGAACTCATCGGCGCCGGCCGCTCCTTCGCCCGGATCGACGACGGCAAGGTCGTCTTCAAGGCGGAGATCGGCGCCACCACCCCCCAGGTGTGCCAGATCCAGGGCGTGTGGGTGGCCCCCGAATACCGCGGCCGCGGCCTCTCCGAGACCGGCATGGCCGCCGTACTGCGGTACGCGCTGGCCGACGTCGCCCCGGTCGTCAGCCTGTACGTCAACGACTACAACACCCCCGCGCGCAAGGCGTACCGCCGCATCGGCTTCCGGGAGACCGGCGCCTTCATGAGCGTGCTCTTCTGACCGGCCCCCGCCTGACCCAAACCAAGGACCCCGGGCGCCCCGGACAGTAGGGTCGGCCCATGGCAGCAGATTCCGGGGGCGGCCCCCGCACCACCGGCGTCCGGGTCGGACCGATCGACCTCGCGGCCCGCGTCGACGAGGCCCTGGCCGTACAGGCCGTCGCCTTCGGCCTGAGCGCCGGGGAGGTCGAGGTCCGCCGGCACATCGTGCTCCGGCACCTCGACCACCCGCACGCCCGCGCGCTCGGCGCCCTGACACCCGGGGGCCGGCTCGTCGGCTTCGTCTACGGCATGCCCAACGACCGCGGCCACTGGTGGTCCACAGTGGTCGAGCCCTACCTCCGCGCCACCGGCAGCGCCCACTGGCTGGACGACGCCTTCGTCATCACCGAGCTCCACGTCCACCCGGACTTCCAGAACCGGGGCGTCGGCCGCGCCCTGATCACCACCCTCACCGACGCCGTCCCCGAGCCCCGCTCGATCCTCTCCGCGATCGACACCGAGAGCCCGGCCCGCGGCCTCTACCGCTCCCTCGGCTACCAGGACCTGGCCCGCCAGGTGCTCTTCCCCAGCGCCCCCAGGCCGTACGCGGTCATGGGAGCGCCCCTGCCGCTGCGCCGCGCTCGCTGAATGGATTTCCGCCCGCACGGGCCGCCCCGCTAACCTCGGGCCCATCACCCTTCCGAGCAGGAGTTCACCATGGCCCAGGTCCAGCGCATGTCCCGATTGATGATCAAGACACTGCGCGACGACCCGGCGGACGCCGAGACGCTCAACCACAAGCTCCTCGTCCGAGCCGGCTACGTACGACGCACCGCTGCCGGAATCTGGACCTGGCTGCCGCTCGGCAAGAAGGTCCTGGAGAACATCACCCGCGTCGTCCGCGAGGAGATGGACGCCATCGGCGGCCAGGAGGTCCTGCTCCCCGCGCTGCTGCCCAAGGAGCCCTACGAGGCGAGCGGCCGGTACGACGAGTACGGCGACCTGCTGTTCCGGCTCCAGGACCGCAAGGGCTCCGACTACCTCCTCGGCCCCACCCACGAGGAGATCTTCACCCAGGTCGTCAAGGACATGTGCTCGTCCTACAAGGACCTGCCGGTCATCCTGTACCAGATCCAGACCAAGTACCGCGACGAGGCCCGCCCCCGCGCCGGTGTGCTGCGCGGCCGCGAGTTCCAGATGAAGGACTCGTACTCCTTCGACACCACCGACGAGGGCCTGGCCGAGGCGTACCAGCTGCACCGCGCGGCGTACATCCGCATCTTCGAGCGGCTCGGGCTGGACCACCGCATCGTCTCCGCCGTCTCCGGCGCCATGGGCGGCTCCGCCTCCGAGGAGTTCCTGGCCCCGGCGCCCGCCGGCGAGGACACCTTCGTGGACTGCCCGAACTGCGACTACGCGGCCAACACCGAGGCCGTGACCTTCAACGCCACCGCCGGGGACGCCTCGGGAGTCGGCCCCGTCGAGGAGCTGGACACCCCGGACACCCCGACCATCGAGACGCTGGCCGCCCACCTCGGCGTACCGGCCTCCGCCACGCTGAAGAACCTGCTGGTCAAGGTCGACGGCGAGATCGTCGCCGTGGGCGTGCCCGGCGACCGCGAGGTGGACCTCGGCAAGCTGGGCGAGCACCTGGCCCCGGCCGTGGTCGAGCTGGTGACCGCCGAGGACTTCGTGGGCCGCCCCGACCTCGTGCGCGGCTACGTCGGCCCGCAGGGCCTGGAGAAGGTCCGCTACATCGCCGACCCCCGCGTCGCCGCCGGCACCGCCTGGATCACCGGCGCCAACAAGGACGGCAAGCACGCGAAGAACGTCGTCGCGGGCCGCGACTTCGAGGTGGACGACTACCTCGACGTCGTCGTGGTCGAGGCGGGCGACCCCTGCCCCAAGTGCGGCACCGGCCTCCAGGTCGACCGCGCCATCGAGATCGGCCACATCTTCCAGCTCGGCCGCAAGTACGCCGACATCTTCGCGCTCGACGTGCTCGGCCAGCAGGGCAAGCCCGTCCGCGTCACGATGGGCTCGTACGGCATCGGCGTCTCCCGGGCCGTGGCCGCCCTCGCCGAGCAGACCGCCGACGACAAGGGCCTGTGCTGGCCCCGCGAGGTCGCCCCGGCCGATGTCCACGTCGTCGCCGCCGGCAAGGCCCTCCAGACCGAACTGGCCCTGGAGGTCTCCGACAAGCTGGCCGCCGCCGGGCTGCGCGTCCTGGTGGACGACCGGGCCGGCGTGTCGCCCGGCGTCAAGTTCACCGACTCCGAGCTGATCGGCGTCCCGAAGATCCTGGTCGCCGGCCGCCGCGCGGCCGAAGGCGTCCTGGAGCTGAAGGACCGCCGCACCGGCGAGCGCGAGGAGCTGACCGTCGGGGAGGCCGTCGCCCGCCTCTCCGAGCAGCTGGACTGAGGCTCCGCACGCGTGAGGACCCCGCACGGAACGTTCCGTGCGGGGTCCTCACGCGTGGTCTACAGCCAGCCGGCGAACTCCAGCGTCACTTCGCCCTCCTGGCGGCGGCCGGCCGCCAGGGCCCGGGTGCCCGACTCCACCGCACGGAACAGCGTCCAGCCGTGCAGCCGCTCCTGGTCGACCTCCAGCGAGTCCGCCAGCTTCCTGACCCGGCGCCGGGCCGTCGCGGCCCCGGAGGGCGACGCGATCAGGTCCTCCACCCGGTCCCGGACCAGCCGCGCCAGGTCGTAGGCCCGCTCACCGACCAACGGCTCCGGCCCGACCGTCAGCCAGGGCGCCCGCTCGCCCGCGAGCACCTTGCTCTGCCGGAAGTTGCCGTGCAGCAGCAGCGTCTCGGGAGAGCCGGCGACCAGTTCGTCGCGGGCCGCCAGCGCGGCGGTGACCAGCGGTTCGAGCGCGGGATCGGACGCGGCGGCCCGCATGGCGTCCACCCGCCGCCCGGTCCGCTCGGCCACCGTCTCGAAGCCGTGTCCGGCCGGCGGGTCCACCCACAGCCGGCGCACCGTCCCCGCCGCCTCCAGCAGCGCCTTCGCCTCCGGCAGCGACCGCAGCGACATCTCGGGGTGCAGCCGCTCCAGGAGCAGCGCGCCCGCCACGGGCCGCCCGCCGTCCGCGGGGTCGAGCAGCCGCACCGCGCCCCAGCCGTTCCAGTGCGCCAGCGCCGCCTGCTCGAGCTCCGGCGCGGCACCGGACGGGGCCAGCTTCAGGGCGGCCGGGGTGGAGTCGGCCCCCCGGACCAGCAGAACCAGACTGCTGCGCCCGCCGGGGGCGGCGACCCGCTCCACGACCGGGGCGCGGCCGGTCGCGGCCAGCGCCCGCTCGGTCAGTGCGGGAAGCCCCGCGAGCCAGTCCCCGGCGGCCGTATCCCCGTACGACTCACCGAGCGCTCGCACGAGACGCTGCGGCGGTTCAAAACCCATACGTGCTGTGTTCCCTTTCAAGCCTGCTGCGGTGCGCCCGTGTCAGCGCCGGGTGCCGGCTCCGTCCTTCGCGTCCGTCCGGGCCTTCGCCCCGGCCCGCTCGGCGAGCCCGGGAAAGGGTACGCCGCTGCCCCGCCAGCGCGCCGCGCGTACCGCGGCCTCCCGCAACGCGTCCGCCGCGCTGCGCCGCAGCGACCCGTCGGCGGCCCGGACCAGGTCGGAGTAGACGTACCCGACGCGGTCCTCGAGGACGGCGGCGAGCCGGAGGGCCGCCGCCGCGTCCGGCACCGCGAACGGCAGAGCGTACGCGGCGTCCGAGGCCACCGGCTCACCGCCCAGGTCCCGGACCGTGCGCACCAGGGCGTCGCGGCGGGCCCGGTGGGCGTGGAACGCGGCGGTGGCCTCGGCCCGGCGCTCCGCCGCGACCCGGCCGCCCGCCACCCCGTAGCCGTAGACGGCGGCGTGCTCGGCGGCCAGCGCCGCCTGGGCCGCTTCCAGCGGGCCGTCGCTCTTGCCGTCGCTCATGCGGGGGTCTCCTTGGCCAGTTCGGTGAGCAGGTAGGCGTGGGCCGCGCAGGCGGCGGCGACCGAGGCCAGCAGCCGGGCCAGCTCCCCGGGCGCCTCCAGGAGCAGCGCGGTGTAGCCGTCCGCCGCGGCGCGCTCGGCCGCCGCCAGCTCCTTGACCGCGGCGGCGGGGGTGGTGGCGCGCGACCGGGCCGTGCCGAGAGCGGGGGCCTTCTCCGGGGAGAGCGCCTTGAGGTGGGCGCGGACCGCGTCGCGCAGCGGGGTGAGGGCCGCCGCCGTCGCCGGGTGGGCCCGGAGGGCGTGCTCGTAACCGGCGAGCAGGGTCGCCGTGGTGCGGGTGGCGCTGGTGCGCAGCGCCTTCTCCGCGCGCACCGAGGACGCCCCCTGCGCGGAGTTCTTGGTGCCCGCGTGCCCGCCCGTGCCGTCGTCGTCGCCGCTTCCGCAGCCGGCCAGCACCGCCCCGGCGGCCAGCGCGCCGGTCGCCGCGAGCGCGCCCCTGCGCGTCGTCCCCGTACGCCGCACTTGCTCTCCTTCGGGCTGGACCTGTCTTGACTGGATCTGTCCGGAAGTGATCACCGCCTGTGAGCGTACCCGCGCGCGGGGGGCCGGCGGACAGCAACACCCCTTGCGACCGGATACCCTTTGACCAGACACGCGAGATCGTCACAACAGCACACGCGGCCGAGGAGTCACCCGGATGAGCACCACCCAGAGCGAGAGGCTGCGCGGGCTGGTCGAACCGCTCGTCAGCGCCGAGCACCTGGAGCTGGAAGAGATCGAAGTCTCCCGGGCAGGCCGCCGCAGGGTGCTGAGGATCGTCGTGGATTCCGATGAGGGCGTCGAGCTGGACGCCTGCGCGGAGCTGAGCCGCGCGATCTCCGCGAAGCTGGACGAGACCGATGTGATGGGCGAGGACGAATACGTCCTGGAGGTCAGTTCGCCCGGCGCCGACCGCCCGCTCTCGGAGCACCGCCATTACGTACGCGCCACCGGGCGCCTGGCCAGGCTGACCCTGCGCGAGGGCGGCGAGCTGGTGGCCCGCATCCTCGCGGTGGACGAGGACGGTCTCGATCTGGAGGTGCCGGGCGTCAAGGGCCGCAGGCCCACCGCCCGCCGGATCGCCTTCGACGAGATCGCCAAGGCCCGCGTGGAGCTGGAATTCAACCGCAAGGACAAGAAGGAAGAGGAGGCGTAGCCGTGGACATCGACGTGAAGCTGCTGAAGGGCTTGGCGCAGGACAAGGAGATCCCGTTCGACGTCCTGGTCGAGGCGATCGAGTCGGCCCTCCTCATCGCGTACCACCGCACGGACGGCAGCCACCGCAGGGCGCGCGTGGAGCTGGACGAGCGCGGCCACGTGACGGTGTGGGCCAAGGAGGACCCGGCCGACCTGGAGGAGGGGCAGGAGCCCAAGGAGTTCGACGACACCCCGTCGGGCTTCGGCCGGATCGCCGCGACCACGGCCAAGCAGGTCATCCTCCAGCGTCTGCGCGACGCCGAGGACGACCGCACGTTCGGCGAGTACGCGGGCCACGAGGGCGATGTCGTCACCGGCGTCGTCCAGCAGGGCAAGGATCCGAAGAACGTCCTGGTCGACATCGGCAAGCTGGAGGCCATCCTGCCGGTGCAGGAGCAGGTGCCCGGCGAGGAGTACACCCACGGCCTGCGGCTGCGCACCTACGTGGTGCGCGTCGCCAAGGGCGTGCGCGGCCCCTCCGTCACGCTGTCGCGGACCCACCCCAATCTGGTGAAGAAGCTCTTCGCCCTGGAGGTCCCGGAGATCGCCGACGGTTCCGTCGAGATCTGCGCGATCGCCCGCGAGGCCGGCCACCGCACCAAGATCGCGGTCCGCTCGACCCGTTCCGGCCTCAACGCCAAGGGCGCCTGCATCGGCCCCATGGGCGGACGCGTGCGCAATGTGATGGCCGAGCTGCACGGCGAGAAGATCGACATCGTTGACTGGTCCGACGACCCGGCGGAGATGGTCGCCAACGCGCTGTCACCCGCACGGGTGAGCGAGGTTGAAGTTGTTGACCTCGGCGCCCGTTCCGCCCGGGTGACCGTGCCGGACTACCAGCTCTCCCTCGCGATCGGCAAGGAGGGGCAGAACGCCCGGCTGGCCGCCCGGCTCACCGGCTGGCGCATCGACATCCGTCCGGACACCGAGACCGACGCCGAGCGCGACGTCGCCGACCGCGAGCGCGCGGAGCGGGCCCGGGAGCGCTCGGACCGGCGCTGACGCGGCCGAGCGGCCCACGGGGAATAGATCCCGTCGGCCGGTCGCTGAGATCACGACAACGTACGTTCGATTTTTGCCCCAAAGGGGTGAGGTCGGTGCGGGGAGGTAGACTTAACCGTGTCTGGCCGGACGCACGCCCGCGCTTGCCCTGAGCGAACCTGTGTGGGATGCCGGGAGCGGGCGGCCAAGAACGAGTTGCTGCGCATCGTCGCGGACGGGGACGCCTGCGTTCCCGATCCTCGCGGTACGCTGCCCGGCCGGGGTGCGTACGTGCATCCCGTCCCCGACTGTCTGGGCCTGGCGGTTCGCCGCCGGGCGTTCCCCCGGGCCTTCAAGGCCAAGGGGCCGTTCGACCCGACCGCGGTACAGCGGTTCGTCGAGCGGGTGGCACCGTAAGAAATGAACGGCACGGGTCCCCGTGCGGTCAGGTACCTCGCGAGTTGGAAGTAGGTCGAGATTGCGATGAGCACTCGATGAGTACGCGATGAGTACGCCCATGAAGTAGCGACGGTCCGGCGGTAACCCGGACCTAAAAGGAGCGAAGTGGCTAAGGTCCGGGTATACGAACTCGCCAAGGAGTTCGGTGTGGAGAGCAAGGTCGTCATGGCCAAGCTCCAAGAACTCGGTGAATTCGTCCGTTCGGCGTCCTCGACGATCGAGGCGCCGGTCGTGCGCAAGTTGACTGACGCACTGCAGGGGCCCGGCGGCAACGCCGGCAAGCCCGCTGCCAAGCCGGGCGCGCCCCGCAAGGCCGCCCCCGCCAAGCCCGCGGCGCCGTCTCCGGCCCCCGCGGCACGTCCCGCTGCCCCGAAGCCCGGCGCCCCGGCCCCCAAGCCGGCCGCCGCCGAGGCGCCGAGCAGCACCCCCTCCGCCCCGTCGGCGCCGACCCCCGGCCCGCGTCCGGGCCCGAAGCCCGCGCCGAAGGCCCCGGTCACCCCGGTGCCGGCCGCGGAGTTCTCGGCCCCGGCCCCGGCCCAGCCGGCCGCGCCGCAGGCACCGCGCCCCACCGGCGCGACCCCCGGTCCCCGTCCCGCGCGTCCGGCCCCGTCCGGTCAGCAGGGCGGCGGCCAGCGTGACGGTGGCCGCGGCGGCGAGCGCCCCGCGCGTCCCGCCGGCCAGGGCGCCCCGCGCCCCGGCGCCCGTCCGGCGGGTCCCCGTCCGGGCAACAACCCCTTCACCTCCGGTGGCTCGACGGGCATGTCCCGTCCGCAGGCACCCCGTCCCGGCGGCGCCCCGCGCCCCGGCGGCGGCCAGGAGCGCCCCGGCGCCCCGCGTCCGCAGGGCGGCCCCGGTGGCGCCCCGCGCCCGCAGGGCCAGGCAGGCGGCGCGCCGCGTCCGACCCCGGGCGGCATGCCCCGGCCGCAGGCGCCCCGTCCGGGCGGCGGCCCCGGTGGTAACCGGCCCAACCCGGGCATGATGCCGCAGCGTCCCGCCGCGGGTCCGCGTCCCGGCGGTGGCCCCGGTGGTGGCCGCGGTCCCGGCGGCGGCGGTCGTCCGGGCGGCGCCGGCCGTCCCGGCGGCGGCGGCTTCGCGGGCCGTCCGGCCGGTCCCGGCGGCGGTGGCGGCGGCTTCGCCGGCCGTCCCGGTGGCGGCGGTGGCGGCGCGGGCCGTCCCGGTGGCGGCGGCGGTGGCTTCGGTGGCCGTCCCGGCTTCGGCGGCCGTCCCGGCGGCCCCGGTGGCCGCGGTGGCACGCAGGGCGCCTTCGGCCGTCCCGGCGGTCCCGCGCGCCGTGGCCGCAAGTCGAAGCGGCAGAGGCGCCAGGAGTACGAGGCCATGCAGGCCCCGTCGGTCGGCGGCGTGATGCTGCCCCGCGGCAACGGACAGGCCGTCCGGCTGTCGCGCGGTGCCTCGCTCACCGACTTCGCCGAGAAGATCAACGCCAACCCGGCTTCGCTGGTCGGCGTCATGATGAACCTCGGCGAGATGGTCACCGCCACGCAGTCCGTCTCCGACGAGACGCTGAAGCTCCTCGCGGACGAGATGAACTTCGTCCTGGAGATCGTCAGCCCGGAGGAGGAGGACCGCGAGCTGCTCGAGTCCTTCGACATCGAGTTCGGCGAGGACGAGGGCGGCGACGAGGCCCTGCTGCCGCGTCCGCCGGTCGTGACCGTCATGGGTCACGTCGACCACGGTAAGACGCGACTCCTGGACGCGATCCGCAAGACGAACGTCATCGCGGGCGAGGCCGGCGGCATCACCCAGCACATCGGTGCCTACCAGGTCTCCGCGGACGTCAACGGCGAGGACCGTCGGATCACCTTCATCGACACCCCGGGTCACGAGGCGTTCACCGCCATGCGTGCCCGTGGTGCGAAGTCCACCGACATCGCGATCCTCGTGGTGGCGGCGAACGACGGTGTGATGCCCCAGACGATCGAGGCGCTGAACCACGCCAAGGCGGCCGACGTGCCGATCGTGGTCGCGGTCAACAAGATCGACGTCGAGGGCGCCGACCCGACCAAGGTGCGCGGCCAGCTCACCGAGTTCGGTCTGGTGGCCGAGGAGTACGGCGGCGACACCATGTTCGTCGACATCTCCGCCAAGCAGGGTCTGCACATCGACCAGCTGCTGGAGGCCGTCGTCCTCACCGCCGACGCCTCGCTCGACCTGCGGGCCAACCCGGAGCAGGACGCGCAGGGCATCGCGATCGAGTCCCACCTCGACCGCGGCCGCGGTGCCGTCGCGACCGTCCTGGTCCAGCGAGGCACCCTGCGGGTCGGCGACACGATGGTCGTCGGCGACGCCTACGGCCGTGTCCGCGCGATGCTCGACGACAAGGGTGAGAACGTCGAGGAAGCGGGTCCGTCGACCCCCGTCCTCGTGCTGGGTCTCACCAACGTCCCGGGCGCCGGCGACAACTTCCTCGTCGTGGACGAGGACCGTACGGCCCGCCAGATCGCCGAGAAGCGTGCCGCCCGCGAGCGCAACGCCAACTTCGCCCGCAAGGGTGTCCGGTTCTCCCTGGAGAACCTGGACGAGGCGCTCAAGGCCGGTCTGGTCCAGGAGCTCAACCTCATCATCAAGGGCGACGCGTCCGGTTCGGTGGAGGCCCTCGAGTCCTCGCTGCTCCAGCTCGACGTCGGTGAAGAGGTCGACATCCGGGTCCTGCACCGCGGTGTGGGTGCGGTCACCGAGTCGGACATCGACCTGGCGACCGGCTCCGACGCCATCGTGATCGGCTTCAACGTGCGCGCCGCCGGGCGTGCGCAGCAGATGGCCGACCGCGAGGGTGTGGACGTCCGCTACTACTCGGTCATCTACCAGGCGATCGAGGAGATCGAGGCGGCCCTCAAGGGCATGCTCAAGCCGGAGTACGAAGAGGTCGAGCTGGGTACGGCGGAGATCCGCGAGATCTTCCGCTCCTCCAAGCTGGGCAACATCGCCGGTGTGCTCGTCCGGTCCGGCGAGGTCAAGCGCAACACCAAGGCGCGCCTGCTGCGCGACGGCAAGGTCGTCGCGGAGAACCTCACCATCTCCGGTCTGCGCCGCTTCAAGGACGACGTCACCGAGATCCGCGAAGGCTTCGAGGGCGGTATCAACCTCGGAAACTTCAACGACATCAAGGTCGACGACGTCATCGCGACGTACGAGATGCGCGAGAAGCCGCGCGGCTGACCCGTACCTCAACAGTCGGGGCCGGTCGACGGGACCTATTCCCGTCGATCGGCCCCGGCCGTTCCGTGTACGGTTCTTGTGTCCCCGCCGATCATCGGCGGGGCGCGAACCCGAACCGGCGGGACATCCGGACATACATGTATGTGGGGACACTGTCCTTCGACCTGCTTCTCGGCGACGTACGGTCGCTGAAGGAGAAGCGCTCCGTGGTCCGTCCGATCGTCGCCGAACTCCAGCGCAAGTACGCGGTGAGCGTGGCGGAGACGGGCGGGCAGGACCTCCATCGCAGGGCCGAGATCGGCCTGGCCGTGGTTTCCGGGGACACCCGGCACCTCACAGACGTACTCGACCGGTGCGAGCGCCTCGTCGCCGCCCGGCCGGAAGTGGAGCTGCTGTCCGTACGACGGCGGCTGCACAGCGACGAAGACGATTGAGCAAGTCAGAAGGAGACGGACCAGTGGCCGACAACGCGCGGGCTAAGAAGCTGGCGGACCTCATCCAGGAGGTGGTCGCCGGGAAACTGCAGCGCGGCATCAAGGACCCGCGCCTGGGGACCCACGTGACGATCACGGACGTCCGGGTCACCGGCGACCTGCGGGAGGCCACGGTCTTCTACACGGTCTACGGCGACGACGAGGAGCGGGCCAGCGCGGCGGCCGGTCTGCAGAGCGCCAAGGGCATCCTGCGGTCGGCGGTCGGCTCGGCGGCGGGGACGAAGTTCACCCCGACGCTCACCTTCGTGGCCGACGCCCTCCCGGAGAACGCCCGGGCCATCGAGGACCTGCTCGACCGGGCACGGGCCTCGGACGCCAAGGTGCGGGAGGCGTCCTCGGGCGCCACGTACGCCGGCGACGCGGACCCGTACCGCAAGCCGGAGGACGAGGACACCGCCTCCGAATGACAACGCAGAACAACAGGACGCCGGATGGCCTTGTCATTGTGGACAAGCCGTCCGGCTTCACTTCGCACGACGTCGTCGCCAAGATGCGCGGCATCGCCCGCACCCGCCGCGTCGGCCACGCCGGCACCCTGGACCCGATGGCGACCGGTGTGCTCGTGCTCGGCGTCGAGAAGGCCACCAAACTCCTCGGTCACCTCGCGCTGACCGAGAAGGAGTACCTGGGCACGATCCGGCTCGGCCAGAACACCGTCACGGATGACGCGGAGGGCGAGATCACCTCCTCCGCCGACGCCTCCGGGGTGACGCGCGAGGCGATCGACGCCGGGGTCGCCGCCCTGACCGGCGACATCATGCAGGTGCCGTCCAAGGTCAGCGCGATCAAGATCGACGGCAAGCGGTCCTACGCGCGGGTGCGCGGCGGCGAGGAGTTCGAGATCCCGGCCCGGCCGGTGACCGTCTCCTCCTTCCGCGTCTACGACGTCCGCGAGGCCGTCGCCGAGGACGGTACGCCGGTCCTCGACCTGGTCGTCTCCGTGGTCTGCTCCTCGGGGACGTACATCCGGGCCATCGCCCGGGACCTCGGCGCCGGACTCGGCGTGGGCGGCCATCTGACCGCGCTGCGGCGCACCCGTGTCGGCCCGTACGGACTGGACGCCGCGCGCACCCTGGACCAGCACCAGGAGGAGCTGACCGTGATGCCGGTGGCCGAGGCCGCCGCGTCGGCGTTCCCCCGCTGGGACGTGGACGAGAAGCGGGCGAGGCTGCTGCTGAACGGCGTACGTCTGGACATGCCCGCCTACCCGCCGGGGCCGGTCGCCGTCCTGGGTCCCGACGGGCGGTTCCTGGCGCTGGTCGAGGAGCAGAAGGGCAAGGCCAAGAGCCTCGCCGTCTTCGGCTGACCCGGCGCCGGCACTCACGCGGACTCCCATCGTGGAGCGGGCAGAGCCCCCTGTGCCCGCTCCACGGTCCCCCCCCCCCATTTCTGTCCACCGAACGCTCCTGATTCACCCCAACGGGCAGGCGCTCGGAGTGAATCAGGGGGGTGACGGGGGCGCTTTCGCCCGGAGTGGTCCGCGCGAGGATCTTCGGCGGCCTACCGTCGGATCATGGGATGCGGGGACCGGGCGACGCTGGTACGACTGTGCGATCCGGCCGGCCGACCGCGGGGGACCGGCTTCGTCGCCGACGACCGGGGCACGGTCGTCACCAGCCACGAGGCCGTCGACGGCCTCCCGCACCTCCTGCTGTACGGCACGGACGGCCGCAGCCGCCGCGTCGAGGCCGCCGACATCACCGCCGTCCCCGAAGCGGACCTCGCCCTCCTGCCGGCCGGCGGCCCCGACACCCTGGGCGTACGGCCGCTGCCCATCCGCCTCCGGGAACGCATCGACCCCGGCACCTACGTGACGGTCGCCGCGCACGGTCTGCGTGAGGCGCGCGTCCTCGGCCGCACGCCGGTCACGTACACCAGTCGCGGCCGCACCCACCGCATCGACCGGGCGCTGGAACTGGCCCTCGGCACGGACGGCAGCGACGCGCTCCGGCTGGGCGGCGCGGCGGTGGGCGGCCCCGTGCTCGACCCGGAAAGCGGGGCCGTCATCGCGGTCCTCGGCCTCGCCCTGCGCGCCTCCCACGCCACCGCCGGCTGCGCCGCACCGCTGGCCGGGGCGCCCGCCGACGGGCCGCTGGGCGAGCTGCTGCGGCGCAACGCCGCGACCGTCCCCGGCTACGGCCCCGATCTCAACCTCGCCGGAACCCTCCAGCTCACCGCCATGTCCGTCGGCTCGGCCGGCGGCCCGGACGAGCGGCACGAGTCGGTGGAGCGGCCCGGCATCAGGGCCGAAGCCGAGGCGTTCGCGGCGGCGGCAGCCGACGCGCCCGCCGTGGTCCTCGGCCTCGTCGGAGAGCCGGGCACCGGCCGCACCACCGAGCTCGCCGCGATCGCCGCGCGCCGGGCGACGGGCCCGGTGCCCGCGCCCACGCTGTGGCTGCGCGGCGCCGACCTCCTCGCGGACGACGCCTCGGTCGCCGACGCCGTCGCGCGCACGCTCCAGCAGGCCGGGCGCATCGTCGCCGCCGCCGGGGCCCCCGGCGACATGGCGAGCGCCACGCCGGAGCGGGTCGCCCGGCTGGCCGCGGGCGCCGGAGTGCCGCTGCTGATCCTGCTGGACGCGCCGGAGGAGATGCCGCCCGTCCTGGCCCACCGGCTCGCCGACTGGACCGCGGGAACGGCCGGCTGGCTCCGCGAGAACGGTGCCCGGCTCGTCGTCGGCTGCCGCCCCGAGCACTGGGAGACGGCCGGCGCGCTCTGCCCGCCCGGGGCCCTGCACCGGCCCGCCCGCCCGGCCCGGCGGCTCCCCCCGGCCGTTCGCGTCACGGACTTCACCGCCGGCCAGGCCGAACGCGCCCGGGAAGAGCTCGGCCTGCCGCCCGACTCCCTCGCCGCCGGCCACGACCGCCATCCGCTGACCCTCCGCCTGCTCGCCGAGGTACGCGAGGCCCTGCCGCCGGGCACGCCCGGGCGCCCCGGCACGGAGGAGGTCTTCGCCGCCCACCTCGACCTGATGTGCCTGCGCGTCGCCGTCCGCATCGCCGCCGGCAGCCGTCCCGGGCCCACCGCGGTGCGGCGCCTGGCGGCCCGGGTGGCCGGGCAGGTTCACGAGGCGGCCCGCCGCTGCCTCGGGCCCGGACAGGGCGAGCTGGACCGGGCCGCCTTCGAGGAGCTGTTCCCCTGGCGCACGGGGTGGGCCCCCGCGGTCCTCACCGAAGGGCTCCTCGTCCCGGCCGGGGCCGGCTACCGCTTCGCCCACGAGGAGGTGGGGGACTGGATCCAGAGCGCGCACCTCGACCTGGACGCGGCCCTGCGGGCGCTGGTGCACCGGTGGCACGCCCAGCCGCCCGAGGACGACGGCCGGGTGCCGCACCCCCGCCGGGGCGCACCGGCCGGGGGCCCGCGTCCGGCCGGGCCGCGCAGCCTGCCCGTGCCCCGGCACCGGATCGGCCCGGTGATCCAGGCCCTCCTGCTGCTGGCCCGCCGCCAGGGCACGGCCGCCCTGGCCCACCGGCTGGCGGACCTCATCGAGGCGCTGGACCGGCTGCCCGGGGAAACGGCCGGCAGCGACCGGGCCCGGCCCCTCTCCGACCCGCGTTGGTGGGCCGCCCACCTGCTCGCCGGGACGCTGCTCAAGGTGCCCGACGCCCGCCCGTACCTCGGCGTGCTCCGGCTGCTCGCCGGGCGCGTCGTGCGGAGCGCCGCCGAGGCCGGCGGGGGAGGGGCGCGTGGGGCGTACGCGGAGTTCGGGCCCTGGTTCTGGCGGAAGCTGCGGCTGCCCGAGGCGGACCGGATGGACCTCTTCCGCCGCCTCGTGCCCGCGGACGGGCCGCCGGGGGAGGGGGACGGCGACGCGCGGTTCCTCGACGCCGTCGCCCGGCGGCTCGCCGCCCGTCCGCGTACGGTGCAGCCCCTGCTGTGCGCCTGGTTCACGGACGAGCGCCCCTTGGCGGCGGCCGGGGCCGGGGCGGAGCCGCCCACCGCCGCCGCCCCCGGCCGCCCCACCGTCGCCGCCGCCGCGCAGGCCCTCCTGCACGCCCGCCGGGACCTCGCCGTCGACGACCTGGCCGACGCCCTCGTCGACGCCGGGCACCCCCGGGCCGACGAACTGCTCGCCGCCCTCGCCGAGGACGAACCCGCCGCTCTCTGCCGGGCCGTCGAGCGGTGGGCCGGGGACGAGGAGCGGCGCGCGCGCCGGGTCGCCGCCGTCTCGTACGCGACGCTCGTCGCCCCCCGCCTCACCCGGGACGAGGACAGCGACCGGGTGCGCCGGGCCGTGCTCGCCGTGCTGGCCCGCCCGGCCGACAGCGAACTGCACGGGCCGGTCCTCGCCCTGCTCGTCGCGGACCCCCGGACCCGGGCCCGCTACCTCCCGCAGGCCGTCCGCGCCTTCGTCGCCGAGGGCCCGCAGGACGTGCGCGTGCCCGCCGCGGCGCTCGCCGCCGCCCTGCCGACGCACGCGGACATCGTGGTGACCGCCTACCGGGACCGGCTCGCGCGGCCGGACCAGGGCGCGGGCGAGGTGCTGCGGGGCCTGGCCGGGATCGACGCCCCGGAGCTCGCGCTGCACGCCGCCGGACTCGTACGGGCCTACGCCGAAGGCCACCCGGAGGACACGGCGCACACCGCCGCCTACCTCGACCGCCGCCTGGAGCACGGGCCCGCCGCGCGCGCCCTGCTGCTGCCGCTGCTCACCGGGCTGCTCCGGGACCGGCCGGCGGCGGCGCCGGTCCGCGGCTCGCTGGCCGCGGTGCTCGCCTCGCCCGGCAGCCCCGCGTCGCAGCCCACCCGCGACGAGCTCCTGGAGGTGCTGCTGGACGCCGAACAGCGCCGCGGCACCCCGGACCCCGCGGTCCTGGAGCCCTTGCTGCGGGCCGCCGCGGCCGGATGCGCCGGGCGGTCACCGGCGCGCACCCGGGCGCTGGTGCACCGGACCGGGATGCTCCTCGTGCGTACCCCGGAAGGGGCCGCCCTGTTCGACCGGCGGCTGGTCGCGCTGGTCCGCGAGGCGCCCGGGTTCGGCGCGCTGGTCGCGGGCTGGCTAGCCGAGGCGCCGCAGGAATGGGCGGCCGTCGTCGGACCCAGCGCCCGGCGCACGGTTGAGGCGCTGAGGGCCCCGACGCCCATGCCGGTGCAGGCCGCAGGGCGTGAGCATGGCAGTCTTAGACCTGCGTAAGCGAGAAATCCACGTACACAGGTTCGGGCGAGGAGCGGTCAGAGTGCAGCGCTGGCGAGGCTTGGAGGACATCCCCCAGGACTGGGGGCGCAGCGTCGTCACCATCGGCTCGTACGACGGGGTGCACCGCGGGCACCAGCTGATCATCGGCCGCGCCGTCGAGCGGGCCCGCGAGCTGGGCGTGCCGTCGGTCGTCGTGACGTTCGACCCGCACCCCAGCGAGGTGGTCCGGCCCGGCAGCCACCCGCCGCTGCTCGCCCCGCACCACCGGCGCGCCGAGCTGATGGCGGAGCTGGGCGTGGACGCGATGCTGATCCTGCCGTTCACCACGGAGTTCTCGCGGCTCGCCCCGGCCGACTTCATCGCGAAGGTGCTCGTCGACAAGCTGCACGCCCAGCTGGTCATCGAGGGCCCCAACTTCCGTTTCGGCCACAAGGCCGCGGGGAACGTCGAGCTGCTCGCCGAGCTGGGCGCCGAGCACGACTACCGCGTCGAGGTCATCGACCTGCGGGTGACCGGCGAGGCGGGCGGCGGCGCGCCGTTCTCCTCCACGCTCACCCGGCGCCTGGTCGCCGAGGGGGACGTGGCCGGGGCCGCCGAGATCCTGGGCCGCCCGCACCGTGTGGAGGGCGTCGTCGTCCGGGGCGCGCAGCGCGGCCGGGAGCTGGGTTTCCCCACCGCGAACGTCGAAACCCTCCCGCACACCGCGATCCCCGCCGACGGCGTCTACGCGGGCTGGCTGCACGCGAACGGCGAGGCGATGCCCGCCGCGATCTCGGTCGGCACCAACCCGCAGTTCGACGGCACCGAGCGCACGGTGGAGGCGTACGCGATCGACCGCGTCGGCCTCGACCTGTACGGGCTGCACGTGGCCGTGGACTTCCTGGCGTACGTGCGCGGGATGCTGAAGTTCGACACGATCGACGACCTGCTGGTGGCGATGGCCGCCGATGTGAAGCGGTGCGGCGAGCTGATCGCCGCCGCCGAGGCCGGACAGGGCTGACCGCGCGGGGTTTCCCGGCCGGCCCGGCCGGGAAACCCGTTTCGCCCGTCAGACGGTCGGCGCGGTGACCTTCGCCGTGGCCCAGTGGCAAGCCACCTGTGTCTCCCCGCCGCCCGACAGGACCGGCAGGTCCTGCGTACGGCACGCGTCCGCGACCCCCGCCCGCTCCGCCTCGCCCGAGGCCAGCACCTGGCAGCGGGCGTGGAAGCGGCAGCCCGAAGGCACCCGGGACGGGTCCGGCGGCTCGCCCGTCAGCACCACCGGATCGCCCGGCGCCTCAGGCAGCACGGACAGCAGGGCCTGGGTGTACGGATGGCGCGGGGCCGTGAGGATCTGCTCGACGTCACCCGTCTCCACGATGCGGCCCAGGTACATCACCGCCACCCGGTCCGCGATGTTCCACGCCAGACCCAGGTCATGCGTCACGACCAGTGCCGAGAGCCCCAGTTCCTCGCGCAGCCGCAGCAGCAGCGCCAGGATCTCGCCGCGCACCGACGCGTCCAGCGAGGCCACCGGCTCGTCCGCCACGATCAGCTCCGGCTCCAGGACCAGCGCCCCGGCGATCACGACGCGCTGGCGCTGACCGCCCGACAGCTCGTGCGGGTAGCGCAGGAAGAACCGCTCCGGCGGACGCAGCCCGGCCCGCGACAGCGCGTCGTGCACCGCCTGCCGCTCGTCGCCCCCGTAGCCGTGGATGCGCAGTCCCTCGGCCACCGCGTCGTACACCGTGTGGCGCGGGTTCAGCGAGCCACTGGGGTCCTGGAGGACCAGCTGGGCGCGCTTGCGGTACGCCTTGAGCGCCCGGCTCCCGTAGTCCAGCGGCTTCCCGTCGAACGTGATCTGCCCGGCCGTGGGCGGGACCAGGCCCAGCAGGGAGCGGGCCAGCGTCGTCTTGCCGCACCCCGACTCGCCGACCAGCGCGACGATCTCGCCGGGCCGGATGTCCAGGTCCACCCCGTCCACCGCACGCGCCGGTGCGGCACCGTGCCGGCCGGGGAAGGTGATCCGGAGCCCCTGCGCGCTGAGCAGGTCCACGGGGGTCGTCGTCATGATGTGCTCCTTGCTTCCTCGGCGCCCGGCAGGACCGGCGCCGCCGCCCCCTCCGGACCCACCAGCACGCACGCGGCCCGCCGCCCCCGGCCCGCGTCCCGCAGCTCCTGGTCCTGCGTGGCGCAGGATTCCAGGGCCAGGGTGCAGCGCGGGTGGAAGGTGCAGCCGGCCGGCAGCGCCGACGGGTCGGGCGGGTCGCCGGGCAGGCCCTGCGGCGCGAACCGGGACGACGGGTCCCCGATGCGCGGGAAGGCGCCCGACAGGGCCCTGCTGTACGGGTGGTGCGCGCTCTCGTAGACCTCGGAGGCGGGGCCCTCCTCCACGACCCGGCCCGCGTACATCACGGCGAGCCGGTCGCAGGTGTCGGACAGCACCGCGAGGTCGTGGCTGATCATGATCAGGCCGAGGTCCTGCTCGGAGACCAGCTGCTCGATCAGGCGCAGGATCTGGGCCTGGATCATCACGTCCAGGGCCGTCGTCGGTTCGTCGGCGATGATCAGGCCCGGGTCGCAGGCCAGCGCCATCGCGATCATCACGCGCTGCCGCTGCCCGCCGGACAGCTCGTGCGGGTAGGCGTCCGTCCGGGCCGCGGGCAGCCCGACCTGTTCCAGCAGCTCACCGGCGCGCTTGCGGGCCGCCGCCGGGGTCGCCTTGCTGTGCAGCAGGATCGGCTCGGCGATCTGGTCCCCGATGCGGTGCACCGCGTTCAGCGAGTGCATCGCGCCCTGGAAGACGATCGACGCGCCCGCCCAGCGGACGGCCCGGACCCGGCCCCACTTCATCGCGAGGACGTCCTCGCCGTTCAGCAGGATCTCGCCGGTCACCTTGGTGCCCGCGGGCAGCAGCCGCAGCAGGGCCAGCGCGAGGGTGGACTTGCCGCAGCCGGACTCCCCGGCGATGCCCAGCTTGCGCCCGGCCTCCACCCGGAGGTTCACGCCGCGGACGGCCCGCGCCCCGCCGGCGTACGTCACCGTCAGGTCGCGTACCTCCAGAAGAGGCGTCTTGCTGATGCTCGTCGTACTCAACGGGCCACCCCCAGCTTGGGATTGAGGACGGACTCGATCGCGCGGCCGCACAGCGTGAACGCCAGGGCCACCAGGGCGATCGCGATGCCGGGCGGTGCCAGGTACCACCAGTCGCCCGCACTCACCGCACCCGCGGCGCGCGCGTCCTGGAGCATGCTGCCCCAGGAGGTGATGGTCGGGTCGCCGAGGCCGAGGAAGGCGAGCGTCGCCTCGCTCAGGATCGCGCCGGAGATGGCCAGCGTGGTCTGGGCGAGCACCAGCGGCATCACGTTCGGCAGGACGTGCCGCACCATGACGTGGCCGTGGCCGCCGCCCAGCGCACGGGCGCGCTCGATGTACGGGCGGGACTCGACGGCGAGGGTCTGCGCCCGCACCAGGCGGGCGGTGGTCGGCCAGGTCGTGACGCCGATCGCGATGATGATCGTCCACAGGGAGCGGTCCATCACGGAGGCGAGCGCGACCGCGAGGACCAGCGTCGGCATCACCAGGAACCAGTCGGTCACCCGCATCAGCACCGTCGAGTACCAGCCGCGGAAGTGGCCGGCGACGATCCCCACGATCGTGCCGATGGCCACGCACAGGAACGCGGCGAGCAGCCCCACGGTCAGCGAGACGCGCGCGCCCCACACGAGCAGCGCGAGCACACTGCGCCCGAACTGGTCGGTGCCGAGCGGGTACTCACCGCTCGGTGCTTCGAGCGCGCCGCCGGACGCCTCGGTGACGCTCTCCGAGTCGGCGCCGACGAGCTGGGGCGCGGCGAGGGCGACCAGGGCGATGAGCACCAGGCCGCCGAGGCCCCACATGCCGCCCTTGTGCCTGCGGTACTCCCGCCAGAAGCGGGCCGCGGACTGGCGTTTGCGGGCCCGGGCCAGCGCGCGGGCGCTCCGGACGGGCTCGGGCGGGGCCGGCGCCGGGGTCGGCGTGGGCATGGAATCGGTCGTGGTCATCGGCCCACCCGGGGATCGAGCAGCGGATACAGCACATCGGCAAGGGTGTTCGCCAGGATCACCGCGGTGGCGAAGACGAAGAACAGGCCCTGGACGAGTGGCAGGTCGGGGGTGCTGAGGCCCTGGTAGAAGAGGGAGCCGAGGCCCGGCCAGGAGAACACGGTCTCCACCAGGATCTGCCCGGCGACCACATGTCCCAGGTTGACGAACATCAGCGTGAAGGTGGGCAGCATCGCGTTGGGCACGGCGTGCTTGCGGCGCACGACGTCGTCCCGCAGCCCCTTGGCGCGGGCGGTCGTCAGGTAGTCGCTGCCCATCTCGTCCAGCAGCGAGGACCGCATCACCAGCAGCGTCTGCGCGTACCCGACCGCCACCAGGGTGATGACCGGGAGCACCATGTGATGCGCCACGTCGATGACGTAATCGAGCCCGCTGGTGTCGCCCGACGACATCCCGCCCGTCGGGAACATGCCCGGGATCGGGCCGACGCCCACCGAGAAGACGATGATCAGGAGCAGTCCCAGCCAGAACGACGGCACCGAGTACAGCGTGAGCGCGAGCGCGGTGTTGAAGCGGTCGCCGGCCGAGCCGTTGCGCCAGGCGGTGCGGGTGCCGAGCCAGATGCCGATGATGCTGTAGAGGACGTAGGCGGTGCCGGTGAGCAGCAGTGTCGCCGGCAGCTTCTCGACGATCTTGTCGATGACCGGTGCGTGGTACGCGTACGAGGCACCGAAGTCGCCGGTGAGCGCGTCCCCGATGTAGCTGGTGAACTGCTGCCACATCGGCTGGTCGAGGCCGAACTGATGGCGCATCGATTCCAGCTGTTCGGCCGACACGCGCCGGCCGCCCGTCATCTGTTTGACGGGGTCGCTCGGAATGAGCCGGAAGAGGAAGAAGCTGGTGACCAGTACCGCGAACAGCGAGACGACGGCGCCCGCGATCTTGGCGGCCACATATTTCAGATAGGCCGTGGTGTTGCGCGCCCGTGGACCGCGTGCGGCCGAGGGGCCGGCCGGAGGGCCGTCCGTGGCCGCGTCCGCCTGTTGCACGAGCGCCGGAGTGCTGTCAGCTGTCATGGGGAACTCTCGTTACTCGTGTCGTTCCTGGAAAGAACCGGCCGGCGCGGGTCGGTACCGCACCCGCGCCGGCCGGTTCCTCGCATCCCGTTCGAGAACCTACTCGCGATCGTCCGCGGTGGTGCGGCGGCGCCGCGAGATCAGGAAGCCGCCACCTGCGAGGACCACGACCACCACCACGATTCCGATGATCACACCGGTGGAGGAGCCGGAGCTGCCGCTGTCCGAAGTGTCGTCACCGCTCGCCGGAACGGCCGACCACCAGCTCCAGTAACCGTCCTGGCCGTAGATGTTGCCGGCCGCCTCGGGCATGGTCGTGATCGACTTGATCTGGTCGGTGCGGTACGCCTCGACCGCGTTCGGGTAGGCCATGACGTTCATGTACCCGGAGTCGTACAGCCACGACTGCATCTGCCCGACGATCTCGGCCCGCTTCGCGGGGTCGTACTCGGCGAGCTGCTTCTTGTACAGCTCGTCGTACGACTTGTCGCAGATGAAGTTGTCGGTGGCGGCACTCGCCTTGGCCTTGGTGGGCAGGGCCGCGCAGGTGTGGATGCCGAGGACGAAGTCCGGGTCCGGGTTGACCGACCAGCCGTCGAAGGCGAGGTCGTACTCACCGGCGTACCAGGGCACGGAGACGTCGTCCAGGCAGTCGACCTTCAGCCCGATGCCGAGCTTGCCCCACCACTCCTTCAGGTACTTGCCGACCGCCTTGTCGTTCGGGTCGGTGGCGTGGCACAGGATGCGCAGGTCGAGCGGCTTGCCGTCCTTGCCGACGCGCTGGTCGCCCTTGAGCTTGTAACCCGCCTCGTCCAGCAGCTTCGCGGCCTTGTCGGGGTCGTAGCCCAGCGCCTGGTCGGCGGAGGGCTCCCAGGCGTACGCCGAGAAGCGCGGCGGGATGTAGCCCTTGCCCTCGACGGCGTGCCCCTGGAACACCTTGTCGATGATCGTCTCGCGGTCGATCGACAGGAACAGCGCCTGGCGCACCTTCTGGTCCAGCAGCGCCTTGTTGCCGTTGCCGAACTTCTCGCCGTCCTTGGTCCGCGCGCCGGGGTTGGTGGCCAGCGCGTAGAAGCGGCGGCCGGGGCCCTCGTTGACCTTGATGTTCTTGTCGCCCTTGAGCGAGTCCGCCTGAGCGGGCGTCAGCGCGGGCGAACCGGCGACGAAGGAGACCTCACCCTTGCGCAGGGCGGCGACGGCGGCGTCCTGGTCCTTGTACGTCTTGAAGACCAGCTCGTCGAACTTCGGCGCCCCGCGCCAGAAGTCCTTGTTGGCCTTGAGCTTCACGTACTGGTCGACCTTGTAGTCCGTCAGGATGAACGGGCCGTTGCCGACGACCGGGAACTTCGTGTCGTTGTTGAACTTCGAGAAGTCCCCGACCTTCTCCCACACGTGCTTCGGCACTATCGGCACGTCGAGCGCGGCCATGGTGGCCTGCGGCTCCTTGAGCTCGATGACCAGCTTCGTCGGACTGGGGGCGGTGACCTTCTTGAAGTTGGTGACGAAGCTGCCGTTGGCTTGGGCCGCGGCCTCGTCGTCCATGATCTTGTTGAACGTCCAGGCGGCGTCCTCGGCGGTCGCCTGCTGCCCGTCGGACCACTTCGAATCGCTCCGAATGGTGTACGTCCACGTCAGCTTGTCGGCGGAGGGCTCCCACTTGGTCGCCAGACCGGGGATGGCGTGGTTGTCCTTGGCGTCGTAGTTCGTCAGGAAGTCGTACATCAGCCGCGTGACGCTGGTGCTCAGCAGCTTCTGGGCGAGGAACGGGCTCAGGGAGTCGACGCTCTGCGCGACCGCGACGGTAAGCGTCTTGTTGCCGCTGTCGGCGGCCTGCGCCTGCTGGGGCGCGGCCCCGAGGGGCATTCCGGGCACGACGGACCCGGCCGCGAGAGCGAGGGCGGCGGCACCGGAGGCCAGGAGCACACGCAGACGTGAGCGTGGCGGTGCGGAGGAGGGTGGAACTCTTACGACCATGGTCTGGGACCTCGTGTCATGACTCGCACGGGAAGGCGTGTTGAACTTCGGTTCGCCGGCTGGTGTTGCGAAGGTTTATCAGCGGTGGTCGAGCCGCGTCAACGGTCCTCGAAACGGCGTGTGGTCTGCGGATATGCCAAAAGGGTCCGCATCGCGGAGACGATGCGGACCCTCATTGGTCGAGACCTCTGACGCCTTACTGCTGAGGCGCTGGCGGTGGCTGCTGCTGCCATCCGGCGGGCGGTACGGGACCGTGCGGCTCGGGGTGTCCGGGCTGGTCGCCCGGGGGGTGCGGCTGGGCCGGCGGCTGCTGCTGCCAGTTCTGCCCGGCGCCGGGGCCCGGCTGCGGGGGATGGGGCTGCTGGCCGCCGTAGGGCTGCTGCTGCGGCTGCGGCTGCGGCTGCGGCTGCCCGGGCTGCTGGTAGGGCTGGCCGGGTTGCTGCGGGGCGTACGGCTGTCCGGGGTACTGGGGGTGGCCGGTGTGCTGCGGCTGCCCGGGCTGCTGGGGCTGCTGGGGTGCGTACGGCTGCTGGCCCGGGGCCTGCTGTCCGGGGATCTGCTGACCCGGGATCTGCTGTCCGGGGATCTGCCGGCCCGGCAGCGGCGGGGCGTACTGCGGCGGGGGGCCGCTGCCGTCCGGCGTCCACAGCCCTTGCTGCTGCTGGGCGCGCGCGAAGTCCTCGGCGACGAGGGCGGAGAGGTCGAAGTACGCCTCCCGGGTCTTCGGCCGCATCATGTCGAGGTCGACCTCCGCACCGGCCGACAGGTGCTCGTCGAACGGCACGACGACCACCCCGCGGCAGCGCGTCCGGAAGTGCTGCACGATGTCGTCGACCTTGATCATCTTGCCGGTCTCGCGGACGCCGGAGATCACCGTGACGGACCGCTGGACCAGCTCCGCGTACCCGTGCGCCGACAGCCAGTCCAGGGTCGTGGAGGCGCTGGAGGCGCCGTCGACCGAGGGCGTCGAGACGATGATCAGCTGATCGGCCAGGTCCAGCACCCCACGCATCGCGCTGTACAGCAGACCGGTGCCCGAGTCCGTGAGGATGATCGGGTACTGCTTGCCGAGCACGTCGATCGCGCGCCGGTAGTCCTCGTCGTTGAAGGCCGTCGAGACCGCCGGGTCAACGTCGTTGGCGATGATCTCCAGTCCGGAGGGCGCCTGCGAGGTGAACCGCCGGATGTCCATGTACGAGTTGAGGTGCGGGATCGCGTGCACCAGGTCGCGGATGGTCGCCCCGGTCTCGCGGCGCACCCGGCGGCCCAGCGTGCCGGCGTCCGGGTTGGCGTCGATGGCGAGGATCTTGTCCTGCCGCTCGCTGGCCAGGGTCGCCCCGAGCGCGGTGGTCGTCGTGGTCTTGCCGACGCCGCCCTTGAGGCTGATGACCGCGATCCGGTAGCAGGAGAGCACCGGGGTACGGATGAGCTCCAGCTTGCGCTGCCTCTCCTGCTCCTCCTTCTTCCCGCCCAGCTTGAAGCGCGACGCGCCCGAGGGGGTACGGCTGCTCCGGGTCTTCTGCTTGCCCCGGATGAGCCGGTCGGAGGTGAGCTCCACGGCCGCCGTGTACCCCAGCGGAGCGCCGGTCGCGGAGCGCGGGTCCCGGGGGGCGGGCCAGGAGGTGCCGGCCCGGGGGTCGACGGGCGGCTCCGGCTGCGGCTCCGGCTGGACCTGCGCGGGGAGGTCCGGTGCACCGGTGTCGGGCGTGGGCGCCGGGGTGCCCTGGGCCGGGGGCCGGGGGGCCGGGGGGAAGCCGTAGCCGCCGTGGGGCTGGGGCTGTTGGGGTTGCTGAGGCTCCTGGGCGGACCAGGAGGCCTGCGGCTGGGGGGCCTGCGGGGCCTGGGGCGCGAGGGGCTGCGGGGCCGGGGGCGCGGGGGGCTGCGGGCGTTGCGCCGGGAGGTTGGCGGCCGGGAGGTTGGCGGCCGGGAGGGGCTGCGGAAGCTGCGGTTCCGGCTGGGGGGCCTGCGGGGCCTGCTGTGCCTGAGAGGGCTGCGGGGCCTGCTGTGCCTGCTGGGGGAAGCCGTAGCCGGATTGCGGGGTGGGGGCCTGGGGCTGGGCGGGCTCGGGCTGCGGGGCCGGCGGCTGCGGGGCCGGCGGCTGCTGGGCGGCCGGCTGGAAGGCGGGCGGCAGCGGCGGGAGACCCGCCTGCGCGGGGGCGGCCGGTGTCCAGGGGGTCGGCGACGCGTCCTGCGGCGCGCTGTCCGCCGGTACGTCGCGGGGCGCCGCGTCCGGGGTGGCGTCCGACGGGGCGTTGCCCGCCGGGGCCTTGCCGTCCGGCGCGGGGAGGTCCAGTGCGGGGGAGTCCGGCGCGGGGGAGTCCGGTGCGGCGGCGGGCACCGCGGCGGACGGCACGGCAGCGGCCGGTTCCGCGTCGTGCGGCTTGGGGCTGTACCGCGGCGGGGGCGCGTCGGCCGACGCGAGGCCGGCCTCGTCGTCCTCCTCGCTGTCCCCGGCCGCCGGGGTGTCGCCGGTCGCGTCCGAGGGCTTCGGGGTCGCCGCTTCCTCGGGCTCGAAGTCGAAGACCCTTCCCAGGACGTCGTCCCAGGACTCCTCCGGTTCCGCGCCGGGCGTACCCGCCTCCGCGTCGTCCGAAACGGCACCGGTGGCCTCGGACGCGCCGTCGTCGCTGCCGGCGCCGGACGCCGCGTCGCCGCCCGCCGCCTCGGCGTCCGTCCGCGCCTCGCGTTCCGCGCGCTCCCGCGCCTCGCGGTCCCGCTCCTCGATCTCCCGCTTGAGCGCGGAGGCCGAGAACCGCATGGTGGCCCCGCTGTCGAGGTCGCCGGTGTCCGCCGGGGCGGGGGACCAGCCGGGGCCGGAGCCGCGCTGCGCCGGGGGCGGGGGCAGCGGCACCGGGTCCCCGCTCGGCGGCGGGGGCGATGCCGGCGGCGTGCCGGCGCCGCCCGAGGAGTCGCCCGACGCGTTCTGCGTGTACCAGGCGGGCGGGGTGTAGTCGATGGTGAACTCACCCGTCGTCTCGGCGGGCTCCGCGTCGGACGACTCGTCGACGGGCTTGTCCCAGCCCCCGCGCATCTCGTCCCGATCGCCGTTCACTTTGCCTCCTGGTGTGGTCGAGCACCCTTGTGCCGTGGTGGGTGGGGGCGTTCCCGTAACGCGAACCGCCCGGCTCTCCCCCTGGGACGCTCATGGCCTGCCCACAGGTTCTCCGCCGCGTCCGGGACCCAGCCTAATCGCCATGGGCCCCGCCACGGCAGGCCGTACGACGCCGCGAACGCTGTCCCGTACGTCACGTACTGCACCCAAGTGGACTGAGTGCGACGGGGAGTGAAAACCAAAGCGCTCAAATGCGTACAACTGTGCCGTGAATTGAGTCCGTCGTACCCGCACAGGCACAGCGGCGCTCCCCGGGCGTACGCCCGTCAGTCCACCCGGCGCGCGGCCCCCAGGAGCCCCGTCTCCGCGTCGGTCGCCCGGGTCGTCACCAGCCGGCTCCCCCGCCGCGTACACCAGAGAGTGGCCCCGTCCGCGAGGGCGGGCAGCGCGCGGACCGCGTCGGCCGGCAGTCGGAGGAGGCGCCCGGCCTCCGCCGCCTCGTCGGGAGACACCCGCTGCACGCCCACCAGCGACGCCTTCTCCACCGGCGCGGGCGCGGCCGGCCCCAGATAGGGCAACAGGGTCAGCACCGACTGCCACGGACCGGCCACGGCCCGCCCGGGCGGCGGGCGCATGCCGCAGTCCCGTACGACGAGGACCGGCGAGCCCGCCGAGGGGCCCAGCGGCGGCACCCGGCCGACCTCGTGCAGCGCGACGCACCCGCTGCCACCGGCGGCCCGGGCCAGGCTCGCCCAGGCGTGCGCCCGCCCCGTCTCCACCGCGATCCGCGCACCCGTCGCCGCTGCCCGCAGCACGAGCACCTGCGCCGTCCACAGCCCGCCGACGAGCACGATGTCGTACGCGGAAGGGCGGTTGAGACCGAGCACGGCGGGGAAGCCCGCCTCGTCCACCCCGATCACCACCCCGTCGTCTCCCACCGGCAAGTCCAGCGAGCCCAGTTGCTCGGGCCCGATGGTGTACCGCCGCCGGCGCGGACCGACCGGCCCGAACCCCAGCCGGCCCCGCACCCGCCCGGGCACCGCGGCCATCAGCGGGCCCCGCCCAGTGGCAGCGTGGCGAGCACCCCGGGCAGCTGCTCGCGGTCCAGCCGCACGAGCGAGACGCGCACCCCGCGCGCCAGCCGCTCCAATTCGCGCCGCGCGGCCCGGAGTTCCTCACCGGTGCGCGCGCTGATCCGCAGGTGCCCCGCCGCGGCGACCTCCTGCCGGTCACCCCGCGCCAGCGTCAGGCTGAACGTCGTGGCCAGCGCCGGCACCGAGGTGAGCAGCGCGACCAGCCTCGGCACCGGCGCCCCGCCGCGGCGCGGCCACCGGCGCACCCAGTACACGGTGTGCCGACGCCCGTCGCAGCTCCACGTCCGCGAGGTCTCCCGGGTGCGGCGGACGGGCCGCGCGGACCCGTCGGCACGGGGCGCCGCCGTGGCGTCCGCGCAGGCCGCGGCGGCGAGCGCGGCACCGAGCTCCGGCTCCGACAGCACCGTCGCGCCGAACCCGGCCCCGGTGAGCCGGCCGCACAGCTGGTCGGCCGCCCGTGACAGGCACCGCTGGGCCCCGGTCAGACCGCCGCCACGCATGCGTACGGCCTCCGGGCAGAGCTCGGGGTCCAGCGTCAGCGTGACCCAGGTGATCCGCACGGCCGGCGACCCCGTACGGGCCTGGAGGGGCGCGTAGTTGAGGGTGGCGACCGCGTCGCCGGGGAGGTGCGGGGCCGGGGCGGGCCGGGTGTGCTGCACGATCCGCGCCGATTCCAGGCGGATGCCGTCGACGTCCATCACGTCCCGGACGAGCCCGGGCGGCAGCGGCCGAACGGTCCGGTCGGCCCGCAGCACCGTGTCCTCCGCGTCCACCCGCACCACCACCGTGAGGTGCGTACCCTCGCCGACCAGGCCCACCGGCCGCCGGTCCCGGTGCGTGAACGAGAAGGTGCGCAGGGCCGGTACGCACTCGCTCAGCGGCCCCGTGGCGGACCCGGCGCCCGGGCCGGTCGTCGGCATCCGTGAGGCGGCTCGCCGGTTCCGCGCCCGGAACGCGACGACCGTGGCCAGCCAGGCCGGAAGGGAACGGCGGCGTCTGCGCACGACGGCGAGGACCACGAGCAATGCGGCCGTCACGCCCGCAGGGCCCAGCAGCACAGGCCCGACGACCCAGGCGCACAGCAGGACCGCCGCCGCGACCTCGAACAGAACCAGCTGTTGCAATCGAAAAGTGCCGATCGGTCCAGCCCGCCGGTTCAGTCGCGCGCCGCCCCTGTCCGCCATCGTGCCCCGCCCCCGTCCGTGCCGTCCCGGCCCGCGCCGCACCCGTCCCGCCGAGCTCTCGACGGAAGCGCACAGCCTACCGGCACTCCGTCAACCCCCAGGCCCGAGCGGCATAGTGGTCGCCGACAGCGGGAAGCCCCGCCGAAGCTCAGGTGGTCAGCGCCCGCAGGTGTGCGGCGCGGGTGGAGAGGGAAGGCGGGCCGGGGCATGGCGACCCGACGGGACGAGCTGAACGCGTACACGTTTGCGAAGAGAAGGGTCCTGGCCGCCTTCCTCCAGTCCGCACCGGACGGTTCCGGCGAGAGCGACTGCCGTCCGCTGCGCGCCGTCCTGCCCGGTGTGCTCACGGGCGCCCTGCTCCTCGCCGGGTTCGGCGCCTACGGCATGTTCCGGCCGGTCGCGCCCAAGGGCTGGGACCGCCCCGGCACCAACGTCGTCGTCGGCAGGACGTCGACCACCCGCTACGTGGTGCTCACCACCGGCCGGGGCGCCCATCGCCGTACCCGGCTGCACCCCGTCCTGAACCTCGCGTCCGCCCGGCTGCTGCTCGACCCCGGCGACTACGGCGTCGTCCAGGTGGCCGACGACGTCCTCGACGCGGGCAGGCCCCCGCGCGGACCCGTCATCGGCATCCCTTACGCCCCCGACCGGCTTCCCGGCGAGCAGGACGCGGGCACCGCCAAACGGTGGGCCGCCTGCGTACGGCCGGGCGGCGGAGGCGCCGGTGTGCAGAAGGCCGGCTTCGTCCTCGCCGCCCGCGACCACCGGCTGACGGAGGGCCGGAACCGGCTCACCGGCGGCCAGGTCCTCTACGTACAGGACCCGAACGGCACCCGGTATCTCGTGGACGCCCGGGGCGCCAAATACCGCGTGGACGAGCGGCCCGGCGACCTCGGACACCTCACCGACGCCCTGGTCGGCCGCGCCGCTCCACGCCCCGTCACCCGCGACTGGCTCGCCACCCTGCACACCGGCAGCCCCGTCGCCTTCCCCGTCGTCCCGGGCCGGATCGGCGCACCCGCCCACGTCGGGGGCCACCTGTCCGCCCGCGAGAACCGCGTCGGCGCGGTGCTGCGGACCACGAACGGCGCAGGCACCGCGTACCACGTGGTGCTCGACGGCCGGGTCCAGACGGTCTCCGAGTTCACCGCCTGGCTGATCGTCAACTCCCCGCAGACCGCCCCCCTCCGCCAGGCCGGTACCGCCTACCCCGCGGGGCTCCAGGACTTCGTTCCCGACCCGGCACCCTTCGCCGGCCAGGCCGCGCACTGGCCCGCCCGCAAGGCCGTCCGCGTCGACACCGCGCACCGGAGCACCGTCTGCTCCGTACTGCGGGCGACGGACGAGAGGGGCCGCACCACGCTGAGCACCTGGGCCGGCACCTCCTACCCCGCCGCCGTCGGTGCGGGCGGCACCAGCACCTACGTCACCCCCGGCAGCGGGCTCCTCTACACGCCGGTCCGAGGCCGCCGGACCGGACCCGACGGATCACTCTTCCTGGTGACGGACACGGGATTGCGGTACGCGGTTCAGGGGAACGGCGACGGCGATCCCGGGCACTCATCGCGCCCCGCCGGCACCCCGCACGGACCGGTGCGGGCCAGCGAGGCGCAGATCCGGCTCGGCTACGAGGACGTGCGGCCCGTGCTCGTACCGGCCGAATGGCCAAAGTTCCTTCCCCGCGGCCCCCGGCTGGACACCACCAGCGCCCGCCGCCCGCAGGGTTCCTGACATGGCCCACCCGCCCGAGCCCCGGCGGCCCTCGCCGCGCCGCCCCCCCCTCGCCCCGGCCGCCCCGCGACCACCGGACGGCGGCGCGCCCGTCCGCCGGAACGACGCGCGCGACCACGGCACCGACGCCTTGCCGGCCGCCGCGAACCGCCGTGCCGCCGCGAACCGCCGTGCCGCCGCCCGGCGCGCCCAGGTCGTCGACCCGGCCGCGCAGGCCGCCGCCCGTATCGAACAGACCGCTGAACGCCCCGTCAACGGCCGTGACGTCTTCGTCGGATGGGGTGTAGTCCACGCGGTCCGCGCACAGCCCGTCGACGACACCCCGCAGGACGCCCCGCACCCCGGCGAACCGCCCCCCGCGCCCCGCGCGCCCGCCCCGCGCCGCTGTCGGCGGCGGACGCCCCACGGCGGCGCGAAGGCCGCTGCGCCGCCCGGGCCAAGGCGCTCACGGTCCTGCTGACCGGCGCGGTGGCGGGCGGAGCGGCCGTCGCACGGGACCTTTTCCGGCGCCGTACGGAATGAGCACGAGGGCTCGCGGAAACCGGCTCCACGCGCTCGCGCAGGGCTTTCGCGGCGGCCGGGAACGGACGCCGGACTGGCTAGCCTGAGCCGCCTCAACGGCCCAGAGAGAGGACCTCGCATGACCAGCCCCACGGGTGGATTCGCGCTCGCCGACGATCCGGTCGTCCAGGCCAGGAACAAGATCGTCCACACGGCCGATGCGGTGTCCCGCCAGGCCCGGGAGCTGGCCGACGTCCTCGCGACGGTGGGGGCCGGCTGGACCGGCGCGGGCGCCTCGGGGTTCACCTCCGCGCAGCTCGTGGTCAACGAGGACCACGACGAGATCCGGCGCCTCCTCGGCGTACTGCTCAACGCCGTCGACGGCACCATGAACCTCAGCAACGCGAATGACGAGGAGGTCCGCGCGGCCTTCAAGGCGGTGCGGGAACCGGCTTCCACGGGCGGCACCTCAGCCCTCAACGGCGTCTGAACCCGGCACCGTTCCCCGACACGACCAGAGGAAACCCGATGGGGTACGACCCGCACACCAAGGTCAGGTACGAGAGCGTCCAGGAGGTCGCCAACCGCATCCGCGCGGTCTCGCGGAACATCTGCCGGGACCTGGAGGAGATGGACGGCGCGCTCAAGGTCGTCACCGACACCTGGGACGGCCAGGCGCACGCAGAGTACGTGACCCTCCAGCACAAGTACCGGAACAAGGCCGGCCACATGAGGGCCCGGCTCGAAGAGGTCGCGAGGCTCATCGAGACCGGCAAGGACCACTACCGGGCCACGGACCTCCGCTCCTCACGTCTCTTCACCGAGGCGTACTGAGCCGGGGCGAGGCCGACCGCACGGAACCACCGGGCCCGGACGTACGAAGGGGCACGTTCACCCGAACGTGCCCCCACTCGTACCCGGCGCCGACTACGGAAGGTCGAACTCGCCGTCCCTGGCGCCCAGGACGAACGCGGTCCACTCGGCCTCCGTGTACCTGAGCACCGTGTCCGGGTCAAGAGAGGACCGCATGGCCACCCCGCCGCCGGGAAGGTGCGCGATCTCGACGCGCTCCTCCTCCTGCTCCGTCCCGGGAGCACATAGCCATTCCACCCCCGAGATGTCGAGTGCGTACAGCTCGTCCTTCTCCGCCTGCGTGCCCATCGTGAGGGCTCCTTTCCGTACCTGCCTCTGCACGGCACCGTACAGGCAACACGGCGGCCGGGGGCCCGCTCCGCCGAACCCCCGTGACCGCGCGGAACTCAGCCCCGCTCCGGTAGCCAGCCGGTCTGCACGAGGCTCTTCCCACCACGCCGGGTCACCATGCACGCACGCCCCGGTGGCATGGGGCGGGCCCGCACCGAACCGACCAGATCGCCCTCCGCCGGGTCGCCCGACAGCACCACCCCCTGCGCGCCCAGCTCCTTGATCCGTTGCAGGAACGGCTCGTACATCGCACGGGACGCACCGGCACAGCCGCGCGCGACGACGAAGCGCACCCCGGTGTCCCGCGCGAACGGCAGACAGTCCGCGAGAGCGGCGAGCGGGCTGCCCGTACCCGTCGCGACCAGGTCGTAGTCGTCCACCACGACGAAGATCCGCGGCCCCGTCCACCAACTGCGCTCCCGCAACTGCCGGGGCGTGACATCCGCCGGCGGCCGGCGCCGCGCGAACACCCCGGCCAGCGCCTCCATATGCGTCGCGAGCGCGTCCGGCGTCGGCGCGTACTCCAGCAGATGGCTCTCCGGCAGGGCGCCCAGCAGCCCCCGCCGGTAGTCCCCGACGACGAGCTTCGCCTCGTCGGGGGAGTAGCGGCGGGCGATCTGCCGGGCCAGCAGCCGAAGCAGAGCCGTCTTCCCCGATTCGCTCTCCCCGAACACCAGAAGGAAGGGATCGGCGTCGAAGTCCACGAACACCGGCTCCAGATCGGCCTCGGCGATGCCGATCGCGACGCCCCGCTCCGGGAATTCGTCCCCCTTGGGCAGCCGCCCAGCAGGGAGCACGGCGGGCAGCAGTCGTACGGGCGGGGCCGGCGGACCCGCCCAGTCCCCCCGGATTCGCTCGGCCAGCGCCGCCGTACGCTCCGGGAGAACGGCCGCGTCCTCGACCGCGCCGAGGCACGGCGACGCGGCCAGAAAGTGCAGCCCCTCCGCCACCTGGCCCCGGCCCGGCACACCGGGGGGCACCTGAGCGGCGACCTTCCGGTCGAACTCCGAGTCCGAGACGTCACCGAGCCGCAGTTCCAGCCGCCCGGCCAGCTGGTCCTTCAACGCGGCCCGCACCTCGAAGTAGCGGGCGGCGGTGAGCACCACATGCACCCCGTAGCCGAGCCCCCGGGCCGCGATGTCGGTGACGACCGGCTCCAACTCCTCGTATTCCGTGCGGAAGCCGCCCCAGCCGTCCACGACCAGGAAGACGTCGCCCCACGCCTCACCGGGCAGACCGCCCCGGGCCCGCTCGCTCCGGTACGCGGCCATGGAACCGATGCCCCGTGCCCGGAACACCTCCTCACGGGCCCGCAGCACCCCGGCAACCTCCGCGACCGTACGCCGCACTCGCTCGGGGTCCAGCCGCGAGGCGACCGATCCCACATGCGGCAGGCCCGACAGCGCCGCCAGCGCGCCACCGCCGAAATCGAGGCAGTAGAACTGGACTTCCCCCGGGGTGTGGGTCAGCGCGAAGGACATCACCAGCGTGCGCAGCACCGTGGACTTGCCGGACTGCGGCCCGCCGACCACCAGCATGTGACCCGCCGCCCCGGAGAAGTCCTGGAACAGCACCTCGCGCCGCTGCTCGAACGGCTTGTCCACGAGCCCCAGCGGAACGGTCAGCCCACCGCGTACGCCGTCCCCCGCGACGGTGAACCCCCGCTCCGGGTCCGTCCCGAGGCCCGGCAGCAGCGCGTCCAGCCCCGGCGACCGGTCCAGCGGAGGCAGCCACACCTGGTGGGCGGGCGCACCCCGTCCCTCGAGCCGCCGCACCACCACGTCGAGCACGGACTCCACAACCGCGCCGCCCCCGCACGCCGGGGAAGCGGGGGCCGGAGCGCGGGTCGCGTCAGCCACCGGCACCGGCAGCGCGGTGAACAGCGCCGCCACGAGACCGCCCGATCCCTCGTCGGCAGCCCGTCCCGGCCCGCCCGGCCGGTACGGCCCCGAGACGTACGCCGCCTTGAAGCGCGTCAGTTCCCGCGTACCGGTCCTCAGAAACCCGGAACCGGGCAGCGGTGGCAGGTCGTACGCGTCCGGCACCCCCAGCGCGGCCCGCGACTCCTCCGCAGAGAACGTGCGCAGCCCGATCCGGTACGAGAGATAGGTCTCCAGGCCCCGCAGCCTGCCCTCCTCAAGGCGCTGGGACGCCAGCAGCAGATGCACACCCAGCGAACGGCCGATGCGCCCGATCCTGATGAACGTGTCGATGAAATCGGGTTTGGCGGTCAGGAGTTCGGAGAACTCGTCGATCACCAGCACCAGGGTGGCCAGCGGTTCCAGCGCGGCACCCGCCGACCGCGCCCGCTCGTAGTCGTGGACGCCGGCGAAATTGCCCGCCGCCCGCAGCAGTTCCTGACGGCGCTGGAGCTCGCCCCGCAGCGCGTCGCCCATCCGGTCGACCAGCGCCAAATCGTCGGCCAGATTGGTGATGACGGCGGCCACATGCGGCATCCCCGCCATCCCCGCGAACGTCGCCCCGCCCTTGAAGTCGGCCAGCACGAAGTTCAGCGTTTCGGAGGAATGAGTGACGGCAAGACCGAGCACCAGCGTCCGCAGCAGCTCGGACTTCCCCGAACCGGTCGCGCCCACGCACAGCCCGTGCGGCCCCATCCCGTCGAGCGCCGACTCCTTCAGGTCCAGCACCACCGGGACACCGTCCTCACCCACCCCGATGGGCACCCGCAACCGCTCCGCCACCGGCCGGGGCCGCCAGGTCCGCTCTACCTCCACCGCATCCGCGTCGCCCAGGTCCAGCAGATCCGTGAAGTCCAGCGCGGACAGCAGCGGCTCGTCCCCGTCCCGCCCGCCGGCCCGCAACGGAGCGAGCCGCCTGGCCAGCGCCTCCGCCGCCGGCAGCGACAGCGCGTCCGGCACACCAACCCCGCACTCCGCCTCCAGCACACCGGGACGCACCCGCACACACAGAGCACCGCGCGGCCCCTCCGCGTCACCCGGGACCACCTCGTCCAGCGTCACCCCCTCCGCGTCACCCGGGACCACCTCGACCAGCGTCACCCCCTCCACGCCCCCCGCCGCACCCAGCACCGAACCAGGCGCCACCCCCACCCCGTCCAGCACCACGACGACGTGCGGCCGGTCCGGCGGCGGCGCCCCCTCCGGTGTGAAACGCCCCCGCCCCTCCAGCAGCGCGCCGAGCACGGGCTCCAGACCGGCCGTATCCCGCGCGAACAGCCGCTTCGCGCCGGCCCCGTCCACCTCACCGGGCACCTGGACATGCGGCAGCCACTTCACCCACTCCCAGCACACCGCCGCGTCCCGCGCCGCCACCACCGCCACGACCAGATCCCGGGGCGAGTGCCACACCACCAGCTGGGCCACCAGCGCCCGCGCCGCCGCCCCGGCCGGCTCCGCCGCACCACTCAGCCGCACCCGGTACGTCCCCCGCAGCGAAACACACAACGGCAAGCCGTCCACCGAGCCGTGCACCGCCACGAACCGCCGCACCGCGTCCGCGCACACCGGCTCCGGCTCACCCGCGGCGTCCTCCGGCACGGCCAACGGGGTCGCGAGCCGCTGCCTGCCGAGCCCGACCCGCACCACCCCGAAATCCGCGTCGCCGAGACGCCGCTCCCACACCCGGCTCCCGCCGGCGACCACCGCCCACAGCTGATCGGCGGCAGGATGCGTGAACAGCAGCCCGTCGCGCTGGGCCCGCGCCGTCCGCCGCACCGCACGGCGGGCCCGCGCCAGCCGGGCGAGGTAGTCGCGCCGGACATCCGCCGCCCGCCCCTGCGTACCGCGCCGGTACCGCACCACCTGGGCCACCACCATCGCCAGCGTCGACACCAGCATCAGCACACCCATCACCCGCATGAACGGCGGCGCCTGCGGCGAGAAGAAGAACACCACCGACGACGCCATGCCCAGCACCGGAAGCAGCTGCGTCAGCACGCCCTCCCGCTGCCCGCGCGGCAGCACCGGAGGCGGCTCCAACAACACCTCCTTCGAGGGAACTTCCGGCGGCAGCAGGCGGGGCGGACGCTTCACGACGATCTGACTCACCGGTGCATCGATCCTTGGGTGCGGACGTGTGTGGGACGCGGCGAAAGGGGAAGAGCGCGCCGACGCGGGCGCGCCTCGCAAGGACACCCCCAGCCCCGAAGCGCCCGTGATCCTACGCACTGTCAGCCTTCGCCCCGATCCGCCCGATAAGGTGACCCGCCAACCGTGCGGACACCGCCGAGCAGCGACGAACAGGGGCCCCGACACGTGAGTCAGACCGCTACGACCGGCTTCCGCCGCGTCACCGTCGTCACGCCCGACAGCCGCATCGACGTCGCCCTGCCCGAGGACATCGCCGCCGCCGACATCTGGCCCGAGATCCTGCGCCTCACCGGACCGGGCGGACCCGCCACCGCACCCCCCGGCCACCACCTCGTCAGGCTCGACGGAACGGTCCTGGACGGCGCCCGCACCCTCGCCGCCCAACGCGTCCTCGACGGCGAGATCCTCACCCTGCGCCCCTTCGCCGCCTCGCTCCCCCCGCCCGTCTTCGACGACGTCGCCGACGCCATCGCCTCGGCCACCGCCCGCGACCGCCACCTGTGGAGCGACGACCTGCTGCGCGTCGCGGCCCCGGCGGCCGGCGCGCTGCTCCTCGTCCTGGCGGCCCTCGTCCTGTGGCGGGCCGACCCGGTCCACCACGCCCCGCACGGAGCGCCGGGAGCCGCCGCGGGCATCGCCGGCCTCCTGTCCGCCACCGTCGCCGCGGTACGCGCCCGGGTCCACGCCGACCGCGTCACCGCCGCCGCGCTCGGCCTGGGCGCCCTACCGCTGGTCCTCCTCGCCGGCTCCGGCCTCATCGCCCCGGAACCGGACAGGGGCGCGGGCCGCCTGCAGTTCCTGATCGGCTGCGCCGCCGTCCTCGTCGTCTCGGCCGCCCTCACCGCGCTCGCCCCGTGCGGCGACGCCCCCTTCGTGGGCGCGGCCTTCCTCTCCGGCGCCGGCGCGCTGGCCGCGTCCGCCGCGATCCTCACCGATGCGTCCGCCACCGCCACGGCCGCCGTCTGCGTCCCCGCCGCCCTCGGCCTCATCGCGTTCCTGCCCGGCCTCTCCGCCCGTTTCGCCCGGCTCCCGACCGGGTACGCCGCGCCGTCGCCGACGGGCCCCCTCGGCGACGGGCCCGAAGAGCACGAGCACCCCGACGACACCCCCGTCGACACCCGCCTCGTCGCTGACCGGGCCCGGCGCGGCCACGAACTGCTGCTCGGCCTGGCCGGGGGCTGCGCGGGCCTGGCCGCCTCGGCCGCCGCGGTCCTCGGCGCCTCCGGCGACACCTGGGCCCGCCTCCTCGCCCTCGCGGCCGGGCTCGCGCTGCTGCTCCGCGCCCGCCTCTTCCGGTACACCGCCCAGGTCGCCTGCCTGCTCATCGCGGGCGTCGGCGCGCTCGCCGCCCCGGTCACCGGCCTCGCCCTCACCGTCCAGGGAGACGACCCGGCCCGCTACCCCCGTACCACCGGACTGTGCGCGGCCCTCGTCGCCGGCGCCCTACTCCTCGCCGCCGCCGGGACGACCGTCCCGCGCAAGGGCCTCTCCCCGTTCTGGGGCAGATTCCTGGACCTGGCCGAGAGCGCGCTGCTGCTCTCGCTCGTGCCGCTCTGCCTCGCCGTCCTGGACCTCTACACGCGCGCGCGGGCGCTCACCGGCTGACGACCGGCGGGGCCGGCCGGGGCGGCTGGTAGTCTGGCTGTGGCCGTTTGTGTACGCGTTCCCGGTTCGCTCTGGGAACTGCGCTCATCGGACCCTCGCTCCCGAGTCACCCAAGCTCCCCTGAGAACCAGACCAGGGGCACTCGTGGGCGCATCGAACACCAAGAGGAGTACCGCGTGCCGCTCGACGCCGCTACGAAGAAGCAGATCATGACCGAGTTCGCGACGAAGGAGGGCGACACCGGTTCCCCCGAGGTCCAGGTCGCCATGCTCTCGCGCCGCATCTCGGACCTGACGGAGCACCTCAAGACGCACAAGCACGACCACCACTCCCGTCGTGGTCTGCTGATCCTGGTCGGCCAGCGCCGCCGCCTCCTGCAGTACCTGGCCAAGAAGGACATCCAGCGCTTCCGTGCGCTCGTCGACCGCCTCGGCATCCGCCGCGGTGCGGCCGGCGGCGCCAAGTAAGACCGCTGCGCAAGGGAGCGGTTCCCTCACTCAGGGAGCCGCTCCCTTTGCCGTACGTGCGGTACCGGGGGCAACCTCAGTAACCTGGACGTACAACAACAGACGAGGAGAGGCGCCGCACGGCCGCCGCCGGTCCTCGGTAGTGGCCCCCGGGACAACGCCCGGGAGCTTCGATCGAAGACCGGCCCCGCACAGACGGCGCGCTTCTCCGCTCCGTCCGGACGCCACACGGGCGCCCGGACGAAAGACGACGAGTATGGAGAATTCACTAGTGGAGAACGAGACCCACTACGCCGAGGCCGTCATCGACAACGGCACCTTCGGCACCCGCACCATCCGCTTCGAGACGGGCCGGCTGGCCAAGCAGGCCGCCGGCTCCGCCGTCGCGTACCTGGACGACGACACCATGGTGCTGTCGGCCACCACCGCTTCCAAGCGGCCCAAGGACCAGCTCGACTTCTTCCCCCTGACGGTGGACGTCGAGGAGCGGCAGTACGCCGCGGGCAAGATCCCCGGCTCGTTCTTCCGCCGTGAGGGACGCCCCTCCGAGGACGCGATCCTCACCTGCCGTCTGATCGACCGGCCGCTGCGCCCGTCCTTCGCCAAGGGCCTGCGCAACGAGATCCAGATCGTCGAGACGGTCATGGCGCTCAACCCCGACCACCTGTACGACGTCATCGCGATCAACGCCGCCTCCTGCTCCACGCAGCTGGCCGGCCTGCCCTTCTCCGGCCCGATCGGCGGCACCCGCGTCGCCCTGATCAAGGGCCAGTGGGTCGCCTTCCCGACGCACACCGAGCTCGAGGACGCCGTCTTCGACATGGTCGTCGCGGGCCGCGTCCTGGAGGACGGCGACGTCGCGATCATGATGGTCGAGGCCGAGGCCACCGAGAAGACCATCCAGCTCGTCAAGGAAGGCGCCGAGGCCCCGACCGAAGAGGTCGTCGCCGCCGGTCTGGAAGCCGCGAAGCCCTTCATCAAGGTGCTCTGCAAGGCCCAGTCCGACCTCGCCGCCAAGGCCGCCAAGCCCACCGGCGAGTTCCCGGTCTTCCTCGACTACCAGGACGACGTCCTGGAGGCGCTCACCAAGGCCGTCAGCACCGAGCTCGCCAAGGCGCTCACCATCGCCGGCAAGCAGGAGCGCGAGGCGGAGCTCGACCGCATCAAGGAGATCGCGGGCGAGAAGCTCCTCCCCGAGTTCGAGGGCCGCGAGAAGGAGATCTCCGGCGCCTACCGCGCGCTGACCAAGAAGCTGGTCCGCGAGCGCGTCATCAAGGACAAGGTCCGCATCGACGGCCGCGGCGTCACGGACATCCGTACGCTCGCCGCCGAGGTCGAGGCCATCCCGCGCGTGCACGGCTCCGCCCTGTTCGAGCGCGGCGAGACCCAGATCCTGGGCGTCACCACCCTCAACATGCTCCGCATGGAGCAGCAGCTGGACACCCTCTCCCCGGTGACCCGCAAGCGCTACATGCACAACTACAACTTCCCGCCGTACTCCGTCGGCGAGACCGGCCGCGTGGGCTCGCCCAAGCGCCGCGAGATCGGCCACGGCGCGCTCGCCGAGCGCGCGATCGTGCCCGTCCTCCCGTCCCGCGAGGAGTTCCCCTACGCGATCCGCCAGGTCTCCGAGGCCCTGGGCTCCAACGGCTCGACGTCCATGGGTTCGGTCTGCGCCTCCACCATGTCCCTGCTGAACGCCGGTGTGCCCCTCAAGGCCGCCGTCGCCGGCATCGCCATGGGCCTGATCTCCCAGGAGATCGACGGCAAGACCCACTACGTCGCCCTCACCGACATCCTCGGTGCCGAGGACGCGTTCGGTGACATGGACTTCAAGGTCGCCGGTACGAAGCAGTTCGTCACCGCGCTCCAGCTCGACACCAAGCTCGACGGCATCCCCGCCTCGGTCCTGGCCGCCGCGCTGAAGCAGGCCCGCGACGCCCGCCTCCACATCCTCGACGTGATGAACGAGGCCATCGACGTCCCGGACGAAATGTCCCCGAACGCCCCGCGGATCATCACCGTCAAGATCCCGGTGGACAAGATCGGTGAGGTCATCGGCCCCAAGGGCAAGATGATCAACCAGATCCAGGAGGACACCGGCGCCGACATCACGATCGAGGACGACGGCACCATCTACATCGGTGCCCAGCAGGGCTCGCAGGCCGAGGCCGCCCGCGCCACGATCAACGCCATCGCCAACCCGACCATGCCGGAGGTCGGCGAGCGTTACCTGGGCACGGTCGTCAAGACCACCACCTTCGGTGCGTTCGTCTCGCTCATGCCGGGCAAGGACGGCCTGCTGCACATCTCGCAGATCCGGAAGCTGGCCGGCGGCAAGCGCGTGGAGAACGTCGAGGACGTTCTCGGCGTCGGCGCCAAGGTCCAGGTCGAGATCGCCGAGATCGACTCCCGCGGCAAGCTCTCCCTCGTCCCCGTCATCGAGGGCGAAGAAGACGAGAAGAAGGACGACGCCGCCAAGTGACGTCCCGTAGTTCCGCGACGACGGCCCGCCCCTCCTCGGAGGGGCGGGCCGTCGCCCGTACCCAAACGCTTCTCAAGGGCAGCAACGGCATCGGCACGGTCCGCCGTACGGTCCTCCCGGGCGGCCTCCGCGTCGTCACCGAGACCCTGCCCTCCGTACGCTCCGCCACCTTCGGCATCTGGGCGAACGTCGGCTCGCGCGACGAGACGCCCGCCCTGAACGGCGCGACGCACTACCTCGAACACCTCCTCTTCAAGGGCACCGCCAAGCGCAGCGCCCTCGACATCTCCTCCGCCATCGACGCGGTCGGCGGCGAGATGAACGCCTTCACGGCGAAGGAGTACACCTGCTACTACGCGCGGGTCCTCGACACGGACCTGCCGCTCGCCATCGACGTCGTCTGCGACATGCTGACCGGCTCGCTGATCGCCCCCGAGGACGTCGACGCCGAGCGCGGCGTCATCCTCGAAGAGATCGCGATGACGGAGGACGACCCGGGCGACTGCGTGCACGACCTGTTCGCGCACACCATGCTCGGCGACACCCCGCTCGGCCGCCCCGTCCTCGGCACCGTCGACACGATCAACGCCCTGAACCGCGGCCAGATCGCCCGCTTCTACAAGAAGCACTACGACCCCACCCGCCTCGTCGTCGCCGCCGCGGGCAACATCGACCACGCCACCGTCGTACGCCAGGTCCGCAAGGCGTTCGACAGGGCCGGCGCCCTCTCCCGTACGGACGCGGTCCCCACCGCGCCCCGCGAGGGCTCCCGCGCCCTGCGTACCGCCGGCCGGGTCGAGGTCCTGGGCCGCAAGACCGAGCAGGCCCACGTGGTCCTCGGCATGCCCGGCCTGGCCCGCACCGACGAACGCCGCTGGGCCCTCGGCGTCCTCAACACCGCCCTCGGCGGCGGCATGAGCTCCCGCCTCTTCCAGGAGGTACGGGAGAAGCGCGGCCTCGCCTACAGCGTCTACTCGTACACCTCGGGCTTCGCCGACTGCGGCTTGTTCGGTGTGTACGCGGGCTGCCGCCCGAACCAGGTGCACGACGTCCTCAAGATCTGCCGCGACGAGCTCGACCGGGTCGCCACGGACGGGCTGAGCGACGAGGAGATCAGCCGCGCCATCGGCCAGCTGTCCGGTTCCACCGTCCTCGGTCTGGAGGACACCGGCGCCCTGATGAACCGCATCGGCAAGAGCGAGCTGTGCTGGGGCGAGCAGATGTCGGTGGACGAGATGCTGGCCCGGATCAGCGAGGTGACACCGGATGACATCCGCTCCGTGGCGGGCGAGATACTCGGACACCGCCCCTCGCTGTCCGTCATCGGACCGCTCAAGGACAAGCAGGCCGCCCGTCTCCACGAAGCGGTCGCCTGAAACCCTCAAGGAAGCAGAGCAATGAGCAAGCTGCGCGTGGCCGTTCTGGGTGCCAAGGGCCGTATCGGTTCCGAGGCGGTACGAGCCGTCGAGGCCGCCGACGACCTGGAGCTGGTGGCCGCACTCGGCCGGGGCGACAAGCTGGAGACCCTCGCGGAGACCGGAGCCCAGGTCGCCGTTGAGCTGACCACCCCCGCCTCGGTGATGGAAAACCTCGAGTACTGCGTAGGCCACGGCATCCACGCGGTGGTCGGCACCACCGGCTGGACCGACGAACGGCTCGCGCAGCTCGACACCTGGCTCGCCGCCTCCCCGGGCACCGGTGTGCTCATCGCACCGAACTTCTCCATCGGCGCGGTCCTCACCATGAAGTTCGCCCAGCAGGCGGCCCGCTACTTCGAGTCCGTCGAGGTCATCGAGCTCCACCACCCCAACAAGGCCGACGCCCCCTCGGGCACCGCCGCCCGCACCGCCCAGCTCATCGCCGCGGCCCGCCGCGAGGCGGACCGCGGCCCGCAGCCGGATGCCACCAGCACCGCCCTGGACGGGGCGCGCGGTGCCGACGTCGACGGCGTCCCGGTCCACTCGGTCCGCCTCCGCGGCCTCCTTGCCCACCAGGAGGTGCTCCTCGGCGGCGAGGGCGAGATCCTCACCATCCGGCACGACTCCCTGCACCACAGCAGCTTCATGCCCGGCATCCTGCTCGGCGCCCGCCGCGTGGCGACCACTCCCGGCCTCACGTTCGGCCTGGAACACTTCCTCGACCTGAACTGACTGGCCCCGCCATGCGCGCAAAGATCACCTACGTCGTCACCGCTGCCGTCCTGGTCTTCTACTTCGTCCTGGTCGGCAGCCGTGGCGTCCTGCTCATCAAGCACGGCACCCTCATCACGGTGACCTTCGGGATCGCCGTGCTGGTCCTGCCGGCGATCGGCGTGTGGTTCCTGTGGAAGAACACCCAGTTCGTCCGCAGGGCCAACGCCCTGGCCGCCGAACTGGACGCGGAGGGCGGCCTTCCCGTCGACGAACTGCTGCGCACCCCCAGCGGCCGCATCGACCGGGCCTCCGCCGACGCGGTGTTCGAACGCCGCCGCGAGGAGACGGAGGACAACCCGGGCGACTGGCGCTGCTGGTTCCGCCTGGCAGTCGCCTACCAGGACGCCCGCGACACCCCCCGGGCCCGCAAGGCGATGCAGCGGGCAATCGCCCTGCACCGGACCGGCGCCTCCAGCCCGTCCGGCGTGTGAGGACAAAAAAGAGCCGTCCGGCGATTGAGGACACCTCACTCACCGGACGGCTCGCGCCACGGACCCGCTACCGCGGGCGATACTCGTCTCCCCACGCCTCAATCGTGTCCGCGGCCCGATCGAACGCCTCCCCCCGCGCGAGAAAATCCGCGTTGGAGTCCGTGAGCAGCGGCGGCACGGCGTCCCCGCCCTTACGGACGACGATCAGCGCCTGGCCCTGCACGGTACGGGGAAACCCGAGCCACTTCACCGGCTGCTGCACCGTACGTACGGCAGTGGCCCGGCTCCACGGAACGGTCGTCGTACGGAAGAAGCCCACCCGGCGCACACCGTGCCGGCTCACCCAGGCACCGATGCGCAGCATCCGCAGGGCGCACAGGATGATCGCGAGGGCGAGCGCGAGACACGCCCCAGCCCCGGGCAGCGCTCCGGCGAACGCGATGATCATCCCGGCGATCAGGATGAACGAGGCGAGCAGCAGCAGACCGGCCGCGGCGGCGACCCGCCACGGACCGGGACGGTAGGGCCGCCGCCAGCTGTCGTGGTCGTCGAACGGCAGCGCGGCATCCTCCGCGTTCGCGTCGAATGCGCGGTCGGCCGTCAGAAAGGGCAGGGGCACGACTGATCCTCACTCACAAGCACGCTCGATTGCTGTGCCCGGTGAGGCTACCGAGGAGATGCCCGGACCGACCACCCCAGGGGGTCCGTCCGGGTCAGCGCCCGTGCGCCGCCTCGGTCTGCTGTGTGTGCGCCGGTGCCTGCTCGGGCCCCAGCGCCGGCAGGCCGAGGAGCAGCGACCCCGCGATACCGCCGACGACGACGAGGCCGATCAGAGCGCGCCCGGCCCGTTCGGAGACCGTACTGCGGGGGCGGGGCGGCGGTGTGACGTTACTGCGGAACCGCTCGGCCTCGGCTACGAACGAGAACGGGACGGATTCACGCCGGCGGAACATGGGGTGGCTCTCCTTGGAGTCTCTTTCAGGTGGTGCTAACGAGTCAGACGCACGACTACCCCGATCGGTGCCCCGAATCGCCCGATGAAATCAGAAAAAACCGGAAAGACGTTCCCGCCCAAGCCGCGCGCAAACGCTGTGAGCCCGGCCCGTAGAGTGGGCGCCGCCCGAGCGACGCCATTGGAAGGATCCTGCCGGTGACCGACGACACCCCCGAGCCCACGAAGGCCCATTTCCGCAGCGACGTCACCGTCGACCTGGTGAAGTCCGCCGCGGGCGACGCCGACGTCCTGTTCGCCGCCCGTGTGTCCACGGCCGGTGAGCAGTCCCTGGAAGAGATCGCCAAGGACCCCGAGCGCTCGAAGGGCCTCATCAACTACCTGATGCGGGACCGGCACGGCAGCCCGTTCGAGCACAACTCGATGACCTTCTTCATCAGCGCCCCGATCTTCGTGTTCCGCGAGTTCATGCGGCACCGCGTCGGCTGGTCGTACAACGAGGAGTCGGGCCGCTACAGGGAGCTGCAGCCGGTCTTCTACGTCCCCGACACCTCCCGCAAGCTCATCCAGCAGGGCCGCCCCGGCAAGTACGAGTTCGTCGAGGGCACACCGGAGCAGCACGCGGTCACCAGCCGGGCCATGGAGGAGTCCTACCGGCAGGCGTACGAGGCGTACCAGGAGATGCTGGCGGCGGGCGTGGCCCGCGAGGTGGCCCGCGCGGTGCTCCCGGTCGGCCTGTTCTCGACGATGTACGCCACGTGCAACGCGCGCTCCCTGATGCACTTCCTCGGCCTGCGCACGCAGCACGAGATGGCGAAGGTGCCCTCGTTCCCGCAGCGGGAGATCGAGATGGTGGGCGAGCAGATGGAGGCCCACTGGGCCCGGCTGATGCCCCTCACCCATGCAGCCTTCAACAGAAATGGACGCGTCGCCCCATAGAGCGGTGTCCGTATTGCGGCGTTTCGAGAAGTTCATCTAGGCTGATCAAACGGACCCGGCACTGCTTGAACCCCCGAGCAGGCAGTGCCGGGCTCCTCTTGCTTGTCCCCCCGAGGGGGCACCACGCGTCGAGCAGCGAGTAGCGTGTTACCCATGGCTCCGATCTCCACTCCGCAGACCCCCTTCGGGCGGGTCCTCACCGCTATGGTCACGCCGTTCACGGCGGACGGCGCTCTCGACATCGAGGGCGCGCAGCGGCTCGCCACCCACCTGGTGGACGCAGGCAACGACGGCCTGATCATCAACGGCACCACCGGCGAGTCCCCGACCACCAGCGACGCGGAGAAAGACCAGCTCGTCAGGGCCGTCCTCGAAGCGGTGGGCGACCGTGCGCACATCGTCGCCGGCATCGGGACCAACGACACCCGGCACAGCATCGAGCTCGCCCGCGCCGCCGAGCGCAGCGGCGTCCACGGCCTCCTCGCCGTGACCCCGTACTACAACAAGCCGCCGCAGGAGGGCCTGCTGCGGCACTTCACCGCCATCGCGGACGCCACCGGCCTGCCGGTGATGCTCTACGACATCCCGGGCCGCAGCGGTGTGCCGATCGACACGGAGACGCTGGTACGGCTCTCCGAGCACCCCCGCATCGTCGCCAACAAGGACGCCAAGGGCGACCTGGGCCGCGCGAGCTGGGCCATCGCCCGCTCGGGCCTCGCCTGGTACTCCGGCGACGACATGCTGAATCTGCCCCTGCTGTCCGTCGGCGCGGTCGGTGTGGTCTCCGTCGTCGGCCATGTCGTCACCCCGGACCTGCGGGCGCTCATCGAGGCCCACCTCGGCGGAGACGTACAGAAGGCCACCGAGATCCACCAGAAGCTGCTCCCGGTCTTCACCGGCATGTTCCGCACCCAGGGTGTGATCACCACCAAGGCCGCGCTGACGCTGCAGGGCCTCCCGGCGGGCCCGCTCCGGCTGCCCCTGGTGGAGCTGACCGCGCAGGAGACGGCCCAGCTCAAGATCGATCTCGCCGCCGGCGGGGTAGAGCTCTGACAACCGACTTCACAACTGAATACGCGAGACACAGCTGAACACGTGGGGAAACCCGCACCACAGCACCACCCAAGACAACAGCAAGTGCACGAATGACATGCGCGCCACGTGCCCAAGCGGTACGTGGCGCGCGTGGTAAGGAGAGTCTTTTGAGTCATCCGCATCCTGAACTCGGCACCCCGCCGAAGCTCGCGAAGGGCGCCCTCCGGGTCACCCCGCTCGGCGGTCTCGGCGAGATCGGCCGGAACATGACCGTCTTCGAGTACGGCGGCCGTCTGCTCATCGTCGACTGCGGTGTCCTCTTCCCCGAGGAGGAGCAGCCCGGGATCGACCTCATCCTGCCGGACTTCACGACCATCCGGGACCGCCTGGACGACGTCGAGGGCATCGTCCTCACGCACGGCCACGAGGACCACATCGGCGGTGTTCCGTACCTCCTCCGCCTGAAGCCGGACATCCCGCTCATCGGTTCCAAGCTGACCCTCGCGCTGATCGAGGCCAAGCTCCAGGAGCACCGCATCCGTCCGTACACCCTGGAGGTGGCGGAGGGGCAGCGCGAGCGCATCGGGGTCTTCGACTGCGAATTCGTCGCGGTCAACCACTCCATCCCGGACGCCCTCGCGGTCGCCATCCGGACCCCTGCGGGCATGGCCGTCGCCACCGGTGACTTCAAGATGGACCAGCTTCCGCTGGACGGCCGCCTCACCGACCTGCACGCCTTCGCCCGGCTGAGCGAGGAGGGCATCGACCTTCTGCTCTCCGACTCCACGAACGCCGAGGTCCCGGGCTTCGTACCGCCCGAGCGGGACATCCAGAACGTCCTGCGCAACGTCTTCGCCAATGCGCAGAAGCGCATCATCGTGGCCAGCTTCGCCAGCCATGTGCACCGCATCCAGCAGATCCTGGACACGGCCCACGAGTACGGCCGCCGGGTCGCCTTCGTCGGGCGGTCGATGGTCCGCAACATGGGCATCGCCCGCGACCTGGGCTATCTGAAGGTTCCCGCCGGGCTCGTCGTGGACGTCAAGACTCTGGACGACCTGCCGGACGACGAGGTCGTGCTCGTCTGCACCGGTTCGCAGGGCGAACCGATGGCGGCCCTCTCCAGGATGGCCAACCGCGACCACCAGATCCGCATCGTCCAGGGCGACACGGTCATCCTGGCCTCTTCCCTGATCCCGGGGAACGAGAACGCGGTCTACCGAGTGATCAACGGCCTCTCGCGCTGGGGCGCCAACGTCGTGCACAAGGGCAACGCCAAGGTCCACGTCTCGGGCCACGCCTCGGCCGGCGAGCTGCTGTACTTCTACAACATCTGCCGCCCGAAGAACCTGATGCCGGTCCACGGTGAATGGCGCCACCTGCGGGCCAACGCCGAGCTCGGCGCCCTGACCGGCGTGCCGAAGGACCACATCGTCATCGCCGAGGACGGTGTGGTCGTCGACCTCATCGACGGCAAGGCGAAGATCGTCGGCAAGGTCCAGGCCGGTTACGTGTATGTGGACGGCCTCTCGGTCGGCGATGTCACGGAGAGCTCGCTCAAGGACCGCCGCATCCTCGGCGACGAGGGCATCATCTCGGTGTTCCTGGTGGTCGACAGCACCTCGGGCAAGATCGTGGGCGGCCCGCACATCCAGGCCCGCGGTTCCGGTATCGACGACGCGGCGTTCACCGCGGTCGTCCCGAAGATCGAGGACGCGCTCAACAAGTCGGCCCAGGACGGCGTGATGGAGCCGCACCAGCTCCAGCAGCTGATCCGCCGCACGGTGGGCAAGTGGGTCTCGGACACCTACCGCCGGCGCCCGATGATCCTCCCCGTCGTCGTCGAGGTCTGACCCTCCGACAGGCGCGAACTCCGGAGCGGGGCCCTCGATTTGCATCGGGGCGCCCCGCTCCAGTACGTTTACGTCTCCGCCTCACCGGGAAGCAGCGAGCGCACCTGTGCGCCCCGAAGCTTCCGAGAGGGGGTGGGAATTCCGACTCAGAACTTCTGATAAAGTCGGAGCCGCCGGAAAGGGAAACGCGAAAGCGAAGAACTGGAAAGCGAAAAGTGCTTGACCCGCTTCGACCGGGAATCGGACACGAAAGAGTCTGATAGAGTCGGAAACGCAAGACCGAAGG
>NZ_VJNO01000043.1 GCF_007096885.1 Streptomyces sp. 130
CCTCGGCTGCGCCGCGGCGGGCCCCTCCGCTTCGCTCCGGGGCCGGGGGTCTTTCCGCTCCGCTCCAAGACCCCAGTGAACGGGTGCCGCTTCGCGGCACCCTGACGTTCCGCTACGCGGAACGAAGGGGGCTCCGCTTCGCTCCACCCCGGCCCCTCCGGCTTCGCCTCCAGGACCAGAAGCAGCCCGCTGACGCGGGCTGGGCTGGCTACAGGGGTGGGGCTCTAGCGGATGGTGTTGAGGAGTGACATGGCTGTTTCGAGATCTACTGCCCGATCTCCTGTCCCTTCGACGGCGGCGATGAACTTGTCGAGTTGGGCAGGGGCCATCTGGTGCGCCAGGCCCTCCCGGAGCTGCATGGTGTCGAAGTGGGCGTCCTGGTCGTGCCCGTAGAGATCGGCCAGGAGTTCTTGGGATGTGGGTTCCATGAGCGTTCCTTCTATCCGCGGGCGGTGCGGGTCACTCGCATGTGTCGAGTTCAGCCTACATGTGCATCAACCTGATGCACATGTACCGTTGGCGAAAGCATGGGACACTATCCAATCACCCGGCAAGCTTCCTGGAATTCCGAGAGGAACAACCGCAGATGACCGGTCACCACGAATCTACCGGACCCGATCCCGCGCTGAGCAGCGATTCCGTGCGCCGGGTCGGTCAGTACCAGACGGCGGGCGTCAACGCCCGGCTCCGGCTGTTCGCGCTCCTGGGTGCGCAGGGCGTGCCCGCGAGCGAGGCGGACGACCTGGTAGCCGCGCTGGGGACCCGGGCGGTCGCTGGGGCACAGAGCGAGGTGGTCGAGCTGAACGCGTTAGCGCCGGCCTCAAGGTCCGCGGTTCGCGGATGGCTGGGACGGGGGCGTGAGGGTCGTGAGCCGGGCAGGGTTGGCCAGCACCCGGATTCGAACCGGGGTTTCCGCATCGGGGCGAACCCGAGTGCGGTGTCCTGGGCCGCTAGACGACGCGTGGCCGCGCACAGCGTATCCGCACTCATGCCGACAATGCCCCTCCTTTTGTAAGGGATGTTCCGCTCACGCGCCCGCACACCACGGCGCGCCGCCAGGTCCTGGAGGCGCTGGGCGAGGCCGGCGGTCTGTGCACGGCCCGGACGCGGAACGCGGACAGGAACGTCGTCGTGTGCACGCTCGATGCCGGTCACTACGACCCGGACAACATGCCGCCCTTCAAGAACGGGGAACCGGGCGGCTGGCAGAAGGCCGGCGGGCAGATCTGGAACGACTCGGGCGCGGCCTGCATTCCGCACGCGGCCCTCTGAAAAGACCACACGAATTCAGCGCTCGGGGAGACACGGAATGTCAGCGATTCGGCTCAAGGAACACCAGGTAGATCAGCGGTCCGCGTTTCGTAGGTGGGTGGGATTCCGTGCAAGGTCATCTGTGCCCCCGCAGGGTGCCCGGGGCACGATCGTGTCAGCAACCGGGTCCGGGAAGACGATCACGGCCGCCGCGTGCGCGCTGGAGTCGTTCGCGGACGGCCGGATCCTCGTGACCGTGCCCACCCTGGACCTGCTCGCGCAGACCGCCCAGGCGTGGAGGGCGGTGGGCCACCGGACCCCGATGGTCGCGGTGTGCTCGCTGGAGAACGACCCGGTCCTGAACGAGCTGGGCGTGCGCACCACCACGAACCCGGTCCAGCTCGCCCTGTGGGCGGGGCACGGGCCCACGGTCGTGTTCGCCACGTACGCATCTCTCGTGGACCGCGAGGACATCACCGCACCGATGGGCCAGCGGAAGGTTCGTGGGCCACTGGAGGCCGCTCTGGCGGGCGGAGAGCGCCTCTACGGCCAGCGCATGGACGCCTTCGACCTCGCGATCGTGGATGAGGCCCACGGCACCGCCGGTGATCTTGGCCGTCCGTGGGCGGCGATCCACAACAACCAGCGGATCCCGGCGGACTTCCGGTTGTACCTGACCGCGACCCCGCGCATTCTCGCCGCGGCCCGCCCGCAGAAGGGCGCGGACGGCCAGGAGGCGGAGATCGCGACCATGGCCGACGACCCGAACGGCACGTACGGCGCGTGGCTCGCGGAGCTCGGGCTGGCGGAGGCGATCGAGCGGGAAATCCTCGCCGGGTTCGAGATCGACGTCCTGGAGATCCGCGACCCCTCCCCCATCCTCGGCGAGACGGAGGAAGCCCAGCGCGGCCGGCGCCTGGCCCTGTTGCAGACCGCCCTCCTGGAGCACGCCGCCGCGTACAACCTGCGTACGGTCATGACCTTCCACCAGAAGGTGGAGGAAGCCGCGGCCTTCGCGGAGAAGCTGCCCGAGACCGCTGCCGAGCTGTACGTCAACGTCAACGATGCTTCCGACGCCGACCTGGCCGCCGCCGACGCTCTGCCGAAGTCCTCGATCGACGCCAAGTTCTACGAGCTGGAGGCTGGGCGTCACGTCCCGCCGGACCGGGTCTGGTCGGCGTGGCTGTGTGGCGAGCACCTCGTCGCCGAGCGCCGCGAGGTCCTGCGGCAGTTCGCCAACGGCATCGACACTGCCGGGCGCAGGGTGCACCGCGCCTTCCTCGCCAGCTGCCGCGTCCTCGGCGAGGGCATCGACATCACCGGCGAGCGGGGCGTCGACTCCATCTGCTTCGCCGACACCCGCGGCTCGCAGGTCGAGATCGTGCAGAACATCGGCCGCGCGCTCCGGCTCAACCGCGACGGCTCCACCAAGGTGGCCAGGATCATCGTGCCGGTGTTCCTGGAGCCCGGCGAGGACCCGACGGACATGGTCGCCAGCGCCAGCTTCAAGCCGCTCGTAGCCGTCCTCCAGGGCCTGCGTTCGCATGACGAACGTCTGGTCGAGCAGCTCGCCTCCAGGGCGCTCACGAGCGGGAAGCGCAAGGTGCACGTCCGGCGTGACGAGGAGGGGCGGATCGTCGGGGCCGGCGGCGAGGGCGAGGACCAGGAGGAGGACGACGACACCCAGGCCACCGCCGAAGCCGCCCTGCTGCACTTCTCCAGCCCGCGCGACGCGGCGACGATCGCGGCGTTCCTGCGGACCCGGGTGTACCGGCCGGAGTCGCTGGTGTGGCTGGAGGGCTACCAGGCCCTGCTCCGGTGGCGGAAGGAGAACGAGATCACCGGCCTCTACGCCGTGCCGTACGACACCGAGGTCGAGGTCGGCATCACGAAGGACTTCCCGCTCGGGCGATGGGTCCACCAGCAGCGCAAGGCGCTGCGGGCCGGGAAGCTGGAAGACCGGCGCAAAAAGCTACTGGACGCCCCGGAGGCCGGGATGGTCTGGGAGCCCGGCGAGGAAGCGTGGGAGGCCAAGCTCGCCGTGCTCCGGTCCTACCGGCGGGCCATGGGGCACCTCGCACCGCGTCAGGACGCGGTATGGGGCGAAGGCGAGACGATGGTGCCCATCGGCCAGCACATGGCCAACCTCCGCAGGAAGGGCGGCCTCGGCAAGAACCCGCAGCGGGCCGCCGCCCGCGCGCAGCAGCTCACCGAGATCGACCCGGACTGGAACTGCCCCTGGCCCCTGAACTGGCAACGCCACTACCAGGTGCTCGCCGACCTGCTCGACGCCGACGGTGTCCTGCCCTCCATCGCGCCGGGCGTAATCTTCGAGGGCGACGACATCGGGCGGTGGCTCCAGCAGCAGAAACAGCCGGCCACCTGGGCGCAGCTGACGCCCGAGCAGCAGGAGCGGCTGTCCACGCTGGGCATCACACCCGCTGAGGCGCCGACTCCCGCACCGGCCACCAAGGGTGCGAAGAAGGACCAGGGCAAGGCGCAGCAGGCGTTCCAGCGCGGCCTGGCGGCCCTCGCACAGTGGGTGGAAAGGGAAGGCGCCCACCGGCCGGTGCCAAGGGGCCACAGCGAGCAGATCGCAGTCGACGGCGCGACCGAGCCGGTGACCGTAAAGCTGGGCGTATGGCTCTCCAACACCCGCGCACGCCGCGACCGGCTGGACGCCGAACAGCTCGCCGCACTCGCCGAACTCGGCGTCGCGTGGGCCGACGCCGTCCCGGCCACCGAGGCCGCCCGATAAGCCCCTGCTGCCCTCTGCTCCGCCATGAGCACCCCGGACCTTCGAGTCCGGGGTGCTCATGGCGGAGCCGGCCGTCCGGTCGCCTGACGCCCGCGTCCCACGCCTGTTCACCGAAACGGGGAAGCCTCCGGGATCCTTCCCGGAGGCTTCGTCGTCCGTGCGCTCAGCCTTGTCCGCGTGGTACGAGGCTCACATGGGCCGGCGGGCTGGACGGGGCCGCGGGCTGCGGGGCGCGGGACCAGCCATGGGCGTGCATGGTCTCTTCCTCCTAGTCCTCGAACAGCTGGGGCAGCGCCCCGGGGCTGCGGTCGGCTTCCGGTGCCGCTGGATGAACGCGCGGGCTGCAGGGCGGCGGGTGTCGCAGGCCGCACAGACTGACTGGCAGGTAGGAGCGCTCTGTGCGGGATGGTGGATGCCGCGCGTTCAGGATTGCCAACGCTGGCAGCAGTGTCCGCAACACCCCTGCTCGGGTGGTTCAACGGTGCTTAAATATGTCAATGCGATCATCCACCCACCACCAAGCAATCATAAAAAAAGTGTCGGGTACTTTACGTACACGATTGGCTACGAAAAGCGAATAGGGGTCCGAGAAGTCGCCAATAAGCTCCTAAAGAAGGAGATAGCTGAAACTGCCTGCTTGCCGGGCGATACGGAAGTTTCACTTTCGCCGCGGTTCTCCGACATTGCCCGACTAATGGAAACCGTTGAGCGCTGGCACTCGTTCTCTTCGGCCGTCCGCAGAGGAAGGCGAATTCGTTGGGCAATGAGGCATGTCACGCACGCCGTAAGGCATCCGAGGATCACATTGTTTGCGGATAGTGGCGACTTGGAAGAGTCATTGGCGAGGATGAATGAATCCTCGAACATGTTGACTGGCGCTGTCGTGGGCGTGCAATTCACCAATGCCGTCCAGAGCGCTGTAGAGCGAGACCTGTACCGCCCTGGCTATCTGCATGATGAACCGTATATACGGTTGCATCTCCGAGGCGTGAGAGTTTGGCTGTCAATTCTTGCGGGTGGGGAGGCCAGGTCCCAGTCAGATAATTCGAATCCACAATGGGTGGAGGTAACCGCCCTAATTCACAAATCCGGCGTAGTGCAGTTCACGTTCGCGGTCGACTTCCCAGATAATCTCACCGCAGAGGACTTCACTAAAATGCAGTTCGGTGCGTCCCCTATTATCGCCAGCGTCGAACTTCCGGAGGCTGTTCTCACGCAAACCAAAGGGTGGAGCGATTTGGCACTGTCGCTACCGGGCGAGTGGGTCCACCAAGTGCGTGCCGGTACGCGCTGGCGTCGAGTCTTCTTCCCTGAGGCGATTTCTCTCACCGAGATATTTGAGCTTTACCTGGAAGCATTCAGTTCCGCGGCGAGCGTCGGTACGGGGACGGATTGGATGTGCCACCCTTGCTGCTTCGTTGAAGAGATCGCTTGTTGCTCAGACGAGTCTACGTTTAGGGAGACTCACCCAGAGGAATTTGCCTACATGGTCACGCGGCATCGTACGCAAAGGCGTGGCGGTGGCCGGGGGGATTCCATGAACTCCATCATGCCCCCGGATACATCACTGAGTATGGACTGTTCTGTATTCATGGGCGGAGACAAGGGGCTCATTGTTAATTGGCCTGGCTTTGGCAGGTCAAATGGGTACGCAAGTCACCTGAATCACATCTTGGTGGCGGAGTCCGCCCTACTTCAGTTCTGGCAAATACGAGAGATCAACTGGCGAATCGTCAATAGTACCGGAAGTTTGCGGTCGATAGCTTCAGTCCAAGAAGACGCAATCTTCGGGCTGCGGGAGTATCGGGAGTCGCCTCTGCTGTACGGAACCGCAGTTGACGTCGCTAAGTACCTGCTTGAGAAATGGCGAGCAGACTCCCTTTATGGGTACGCTATCGAAAGTCTTGATCAATTGCAGCAATTTGTATCGACGGCAGAATCGCAGCGTGCTGCTAACCGCGCGAATGCCCTCGCTGCGGCGGCTGTGTTGGCTACCGCCGTACTCGGCATGCCTGCGATTGATGAAACTTTCACGGCCATAACAGAGATTCCTGATTCGGGAGTCGCGGGATGGACTGCAGGGCCCCTCAAAGGCATCGCGGAAAGCGGATCCGCCGGAGTATGGTTCGCTTATCTGGTGTTGCTTTCTGTGGTGGCCATAATTGCGGTCATGCGCCAACGCAGGAGAGTGCGACGAATAAAGGGAAAGCGCCGGAAAAAGGTCGGAATAGTGTGGCCGCTGGGTAGCTTGCGTGTGACTCTTACGGATGAAGAGGGGAATAGGAGGAGGTAGTGGAGCGCCGTCCGCATTTCCGTACAGGCAGGGCGCTAAGGGCTGTCCCGACGGTAGCCGCGGCCGGGCCCCGCCGTCCCTTTCCGTGCTCCTCCATGGCCGGGCGTGCGCCCGTGCTGTCGGGCCTTGTGGCGCTAGCCAGCAGCGAACCCACGGCGTCGGGGCAGCGAGAACGGCGGATGGGCGGACTGGGTGGGCACTGAAGCGGGCATCTACGGATGGCGATGTGGGTAATCGCTGACCCGCGCTCGGTGCTGCGCGCCGAGATCCGCTCCTTCGAGCGCACCCGCGACATCCTCACCGTCCCAGGTCGTCGACTGGTTGTGCTGCACTCGGCGGAGCCGTTGCTGATCCTGGGCGACAGCGGCGTGGCGTTGCGCCGCAAGGACGGCACGCTCTGTCTCACTCCCCCGCTGCTGCCCGAGACGGTCGAGATCTTCGCTCCGCTTTCGCCGACGTGCCTGCTCATCTCCACACCACGGGCGCACTACCGGCCGCACCAAGGCCTCACTCGCGGGATCGCCGCCAAGGCCAACGCCGAGGCAGCCGCCTGGTGCCGGGAGGCCGTCTACCGACTCCCGCCCATGCTCTGGCCTGGTCGGCTGCGACTGGCCCATACCCCGTTGGAGGTCCGGCCGCCGCGGCTGACAGCGGTACCCACCCAGCAGCAGCCCGGCCCCGCACCGGCCCATCCCGAGATCCGCAGCAACGAACTGCGCGACCTCCTGGACCAGCTCTCCCACCCGCCCGCAGGCCCGCCACCGGTCCCGGAACGGGGCCGCTCGTAGAGGGTGGAGATGCTGGCCACCGCGCTCCGTGCGGCGTAGGTGGTAGAACCGAGCATGGACCTGATCACTTCTGGTGTGGCAACGGCAGGCATCAAGGCGGCTGGTGGTCCGCTCGGTGCCCTGATGGGCCGCTACCGGCCCGCGGGGGTGCCCCGGCTCGGCAGCAGGGAGGACCGGGCAGGCGCGTACCGGCGGATGTTGGACGCCTCGACCCGTTCCTTCGCTCACAGCTACCAGTTCGCCAATCTGCGCCGGGAAGCCGGACGGGCTTCGCACAAGCTGCTCGTGGCGCAGATGCCCGCGATGTGGGAGATAAGCAGCGACCTGATCAGTGCGCTCAACGGTGTTCGCCTGTGCGGCAGTGTTCAGGTCATTGCTGCCGCCGAGAATCTGGTCGCGGCCGCCGGGGACCTGGATCTGAACGAGCGGAAGGCGAATCGCTTCCAGTTGCAGGCCGAAGCGGTGGTTGACGCACAGAAGACGTTCCTGGACACCTGCCGGGAAGAGCTCTCCTACAACGCCCGCTGGTACCAGTTCCTGCGCAAGCGCAAGGAGAAGCGCTTCCTCCGACAGCTCACCGCCGGCTGACCGCGCCTGTCCTTCTTGAGCCTGCGGTTGCCAGTGACCAGACCAGGAACCACACCATCCTGACGGGAAGTGGTTCTGTCGTTCATGATGAGACGCCCGAACGACGAAGGAGCGCCATGCCGACCCCTCTCCCCGCCCTGACCGGCTGAGCAGCGAGCAGAAGCGCTCGCGAAGGCCGGCCGGGTCCGCAAGGAGCGCAGCGAGATGCTCGCGGCGCTGAAGGCTGGACGTCTTTCGCTCCTCGACGTCCTCGACCGCGACGACGACACCGCCCGGCAGACCCGCGCTCTTCACCTTCTGCAGTCCCTCCCCGGCATCGGCACGGTGAAGGCGCGCCGTCATCTCGTAGACCTCGGCATCTCGGAGACGAGGAGGGTCCAGGGTCTTGGAGAACGGCAGCGCGCCCGCCTGATCGAGCTGTTCCCGCCGCGAACCTGACTGGCCGCCTCCGCGCTTCACGCCCAGGGCACAATGGGCAGCGAGTCCGTCTTCAACCGACCCGGGGTCACCGCACCGAGTCATGGACGACAGGTGCGCCGGCCGGTGCGCCGAAACCCACCCGGCCGGGCCCCGGTTGCCCGCTCGGGCCCTGGCCGGGTCCGCCGCCAGCGGGCTCATGCTCGCCCTCACGTGGGCGGCGCTCGGCGCCGGCTGCAGTTCTGCCCCGGGGCCGACTTGTACGCTCCGGGCGGGTCCGCGCCCGGGCCGCCCTCTTCAGCGCACCCACTCGTACTCGTCGTCGCGGTCCCCGTCGCTGGGGAGGTCGTTCACCTCGTCCTCGGCGAGGAAAGGTTCACCCGTCTCGTCCATACTCTCAGGTTGCCCCGCCGCACCCGGCGGCGTCCTGCAGGCGCGTACGATGTCGCGGACATTGGCTCTGCACGCGACAGGGATCAGCGTTTTGACAGCAGTTTCGGCAGCGCTGTGACCGTCGGGGCGCATCGAATGTTCACGACGGCGGGCAGCAGTACGGGGCACTTCATGGAGGCAGCGGAGTGCCCCGTACTGCTGCTCGTACAGGGACAAGATGAGAGCGCCAGCTACGGGCTGTGCTGGTAAGAAGCGTGTCACCAGCCGCGAACGACCCCTAGAGTTCGGATGCGAGCTCGGGAGGGTTGGGAAGCCCGGTAAGCGCGGCGGCCTCGTCCCCATTCAGATACCCGCAGCTCTCAAGCGGTTCGGCGACGTTCAGCACATGCTCCCAGTGCGCGGCCAGCAGTGCCTCTGCAGCGGGCCGGAACTGCCAGAAGCCGATGGCCTTGCCGGTGTCGTCCACCGCCCCGCGTTCGACCGCCGATGCTCTGGCTGACGTGAACAGCCCGGAGTCCCGCAGCCAGCGCTGGTGCGCCAGCTCACCGGCGGCCAGCATCGTCAGGCAGCTCTCCGGATGAACAGCCACGGTCCGATTTGCGTGACACCGGAGACCCCGTAGACCGGACCGCACGGGGATTGCGCTTCCTCGGGCGTCAGAACCACGTCGATCACGTGAATTCCCCCGACGAGAGCGGCCACGAGGTGCCCCGCCTCGTGCACGGCTGCCCCCCGACGGTCCGTCTCCAGCGGCAGTCCCAGGACGTGGTTCGCACAGCACCACGCGGAAGGCCCGGGGTGGAAGGAGTGGACGGGGCTGCCGTCCGGCGCAACAGCGAGATACCCGGCATGCATCACGGCGCCAGTCTGCCAGCGGCTGGCGGTTCCGCAGCGGGTAGACGCCTACGTTGCGGGCGAGGGTAAGCCGGAACCTGCGTCGTCGCTGCCACTCCCCGGGCCCATGTTCGCCCACGCCGTCGGGGCGGCCTTTATGTGCTCGCATCGCCGTCTCACCGGCTCTCCCACTTGGTTGTGGACGGCGAAGGCATGCGAGCCGGACCGCAGCGGCTGAGGTTCTGTGGCGTCGCGCGCCTTGTGGTCCGGGGCGGTGAGCGAGTGTGGCCTCATCGGTGTCCGGGGGCGTCGTCAGTGCCGACCTTTAGCCTTATTCCTACACATTTAAGAAACAAGGGATGGAAGGCGAAAATGCCTCACAACGGCATTCTGAGTGACCTCGGTGCTGACGACTGGCTCGTCGACGAGTGGACCAGGACGGGTCCCGGGGTGCACGACCCGACCCGGGCGTTGGGGTACACCGTGAGCAGAGTCCGCCAGGAGTACGCGGCCATCATGGGCGTGCTGGACCAGGCCGTCGACCATCTGACTCCTGCGGAGATCGCGGTGGAGCTCGCGGCGCGGGGCGTCACTCTTCATCCGGTGGTCGTGGCGCAGCGGCTGAAGGCGTTGCAGGAGACGTTCCTGGCGGTGTCGGGGCAGCCGGACAACGAGATCGAGCGGTGGCAGGAGCTGAGCGGTGCGCGGTGGCGGTACACCGCGACGGCGCAGGGTCGGCAGGTGCAGCGGCTGTGGACCGCGTTGTCGGCGGAGGGGGTGGTACAGCGGGAGGTGGCGCTGGATGGGCTGGCCCGGATCCGTGACGCGCTGACGGCTTTGCAGGGGGAGGGCGTGGCGCCCGAGGAGGTGGCGAAGCTGGCGGGGCAGGTGTTCGTGGAGCATGACCAGCTGGATGCGTCGCTGGTGGGGCAGACGGACATGCTGGCCCGGCTTGCCGACCGGTTCGACCTGGGCGCGGAGGGCACGGGTGAGCTGAAGCAGCTGATCGTGGAGTACGCGACCCATGTGGTGGTTCACCTCGACCGGGAGGTGGTGGCCGTGCACGGGCTGCTGATGGGGCTGCGGCCACGGTTCGCTGAGCTGGCGGCGGGGTGCGGGGCGCAGTCGCGGGCCGGGGCGTTGGTCGCGCGCGGGGTGCTTGCTCCGTCGCGCGGGGCGAAGCGTGGGGACTGGGAGCAGTTGCTGAGCTGGTTCGCGCCGGCGTCGGGCAGGGCGTGGCGGTTCGGGCAGCAGTTGGTGCGGGCGATTCCGATGATGCACGCCAATCTGCGGCGGCAGCAGAGTGTGGTGGGGCCGGGGACGCTGCGGGCCAAGGCGCTGTCCTTGGCGGCGGCGTGCCGCGACGGACAGCGGGGTGAGGCGGTGTTCCGGGCGTCGGTGGCGGACCGGCCGTGGGCGAAGCTGCATACCTGTGCGGAGGGTGAGGGGGGCGCGGTCGTCTCCTGGCATGAGGGTCCGCGGGTTCCTGCTCTGGCGATGCTGCGGGCGAGTGGTCAGAGCGGTCCGCGGGGGCAGGTGGCTCCGCGGCGGGAGCGCGGGGAGGCGGCCAGGGAGGTGGCGCGGGAGCGGGAGCGCATCGAAGCGGAGAAGCGGGCGGCGGCCGCCGAGGTCCTGGCCGGGGTGTTTCCGTTGACGGACCGTGCGTGCCGGCTGGCGTTGAGGGCGGTGATGGCGGCGGCCCGAGGTGTGGAGGCGGGCGGGGCCCGGGTGGGGCATTGGGAGGGCGTGGGCTGCACGCTGACGGCGGTGCGGGGGGTGGTGGGGCGTGTCGATGGGGTGGCGTGGTCGGTGCTGGTGCCGGGGAGGCAGGTGAGTTTCCATCCCCGGGCGGCCGGGCCGCCCGGGGGTGGTGCGGCCGGTGCTGCGGGCGGCGGGCGGGTGCAGGCGGCGCTGCGGGTGGAGGTGGCCCGGTGAGCGCGTACGGCGGCTGGGGGAAGGGGGAGGACGAGGAGGAAGTGGTCTGGCAGTTGGCCCGATTGCTGAAGACGCGGGCGTGGCTGGTGGGCGGGCGGGACGATGCGGTCATCGAGGCGGTGTACCGGCATCGGGGCGCGCTGCGTGAGCTGCTCGCGGCCGTGGGGTGTGCGCTCGTGGTGGAGCCGGATCTGGTGCGGGTCTACAACCCCGCTCCCCCGCGCTCGGCGCGGCTGCCGGAGGGGAACAGTGCGCAGGGGGTGTGGTTCTGGCTCACGGTCTCCGTGCTGGAATCCCTGCCGGTCCGGGTCCGGCTGGGACAGGTGGCCGGCGCGGCGCGGGCGGCGGCGGTCGAGATCGAGCTGCCGGTGACGCAGTCGCGCACGGAACTTTCGGCGTTCGCCGCCGGGCTGCGGCGGCTGTGTGTCCAGGGCGTGCTGGAGGAGCTGGAGGGGCGGGTCGAGGCGTTGGTGGACGGTGAGGAGGATCCTCCGGTGCTGTTGAAGGTCCACCACACCCGCCTTCTGCACGTGCTGCCCCGGGGGGTGCCGGTCGACGGGCGGGGGCAGTGGTCCATCGATCCTGCCGAGGAACCGGCGGGGTGGCTCGCCGGGCTGGCCCGGCCGGCGGACGCAGGGGTGCGGGTGTGCGCGATGCTCGCTGATCAGGCGGTGGTGCACACCGGTGACCTGGACGAGGACGAGTTGCGGTGGCTCAGCGACAGGGGCCCCGCCGAGGGTGCGGCCCTGGCCAGGTCCTTCGGGCTGGAGCTGGAGCACCGGCTGGAGGGGGCGGCGTGGGTGATGCCGCAGGAGACCTATGAGGGCCGTGTGGCGGGGCGGTTCCGGTTTCCCGGGCGCAGCCGCAGTCAGGCCGGAACGGTGCCGCATGCCGCGCTGCTTCTCATCGACAGCTTCGTGGCGGAGGGAGTGCGAGGCGGGGCGGGGGCGCCCGGGCGTAACTGGTGCGGTCTGCCGAAGAGCCGGGTTGTGGGCCGGCTGGGCGAGTTGGCGCATCGACATGCCTGGTGGAACAAGGATCTGCGCGGCGATCTGCCGCGCCTGGCCGAGGATGTGCGCGGGGTGTTGGAGCCCGAGGCGGATCTGCTGCGCGTGACGGGCGGGTTCGAGGAGTGGTGGTGGCTGTCGCCTGCTGCGGCGCGGTGGACGGTCCTGTCCGAACAAGCCTCGGTCCCCGCCCAGTGCGGTGATGTTGCGAAGGGTGTGGAGCGATGAGCGCGAAGGCCGGGATCGAGCGTTTCTGGCGGCGTTGGCATCTGATCGGCGCCGGCGTGGACAACGTCTGGTACTACACGCGTGAGGTGCTGTCCTGCCCGTCGGGGCGGTGGCTGGCACGGGGCCCCAACGGCACCGGGAAGACGACCCTGCTGGAAGGGCTGTGCCCCTTTCTTCTCAACCCGGTGCACATGCACTTGAGTTCCGCGTCGGGGCGGGCGACGAGTCTGGTGTCGCTGATGAAGGGCGGCAGCACCTCAAAGCGGCGCTTCGGGTATGTGTGGCTCAGCTTCTCCCCGCCCGGGGATCCGGCCAGCGGGGACGCGGACGCCGGGGAGCAGCACTACGGGCTGCGCCTGGAGTACGCGGCGAGCAGCAACAGCGTGGAGACGGTGCCTTTCAGGCTGCCGGTCGTCCCCGGCCACGACGGCCAGGACCTGTCCACCATGAAGCGGGACGACTTCTGGGCGTGGGTGGCGGCGCAGGGCGGTGAGATCTTTGCCTCCGCCGACACGTATGTCGCCGACCTCGCCCAGCGGATCTTCGGCTGCACACCGGGAACCCTGAAGCGGATCGCCCGGCGGATCAAGAAGGTCCGCAACCCCGGGCTGCTGGCCGGGCTTTCGCCCGCCGACGCCGCCGCCGAACTGCGCATGGCGCTGCCCACCGTCAGCCCGGACACGGTGCGCTCGGCGCAGGAGGCGCTCGCCGCCGCGGAGGCGACCCGCCGGCGCTACGAGCGGGACGCGAAGACCGCGCAGGTCCTCGAAGACCTGTCCGCCGCATGGTCCGAAGCCGCCGCCCAGACCGGTCTCCAGGCCGTTGACGCCGCCCTGGCCTGTACCGCCGTACTGGCCCACGCCCGGGAGGAAGCGCGGCAGGCGGGCACGGATGCGGAGGTGCGCAGCCAGGAGCTGGGTGATCTGCGGGTGCTGATCCAGGAGCGGACTGCGGCAGAGCTTCAGGCCGGTCAGCATGCCGCCGCGCTGGCCCGCGATGCCACCTCCAGCGATGTGGCCCACGCCCACCTGACTGTCAGGCGGGCCCAGGAGGCGCACGAGAAGGACTGTGAACTCCTCACCGCGCACACGCAGGCTGCTGCGCGGTGCGCTGCTGATGTACAGGAGGCAGCCGATGCGGTAACGGGCCTGTTGGAGAAGGCCGAGTCTTCCTGCCGGGCGGCGCGGGTGCCGCTGCCAGTGGCCGTCCCCGCCGTCGTGAGCGTACGGGGCGGCGCGCCCTCACCGCTGCGGATCGGTGAGCGGGTCTTCGACCAGGCCCCCGGCCTGGACGTGGTCGTCGATGAGGAGGCGGCCGGGCAGGCGGCTGAGCAGCTGGAGCAGGCAAGCGTACGCATCGAGCGGCACGGTGAGGCGGCCAGCATGAGCGTGGTGGCGTACCAGAAGGTCGCCGCGGCGCAGGAGGAGGCCGTACAGGCCCGGAGCCTGGCCGATGCGGCAGCTGAGACGGCGCGGAGGGCCGGCGTTCGTCATCAGGAGACCTTGGACAGGGCCCAGGAGTGTGTCGCGGACCTGGCTGGTGGTGTGCAGGCGTGGGCACGAACAGTCCGCGCCCGGTACCGCACTCCGCTCATGGACCTCGACGCAGTCAGCGCGCAGACCTTCGGGTGGTGTGAGGGGGTGGAGTGTTCGCAGGTGGTCCACGACGCCGGGAAATTGGCGCGGAAGGTGAACAAGGCGGCCGCGCAGAGCCGTGAGAAGGCCCGCGCGCGTGCCGGCCACCACACCGAGAGGGCCGGGCGGGCGCGGCAGTGGGCCACGGAGGCGGAAGCGCGGGCACAGCGCCTGGAGTCGGGAGAACTACTGCCGCTGCCGGGCCCCGCATGGCACGAAGAAGTCGATGAGAAGCGGGCGTTCGCCTGTGCGGTGGAATGGGTGTCGCCGCAGACGGGTGCCGGGGCGGTGGGTGATGCGGCCGAAGCGGTCATGGCCGCCGCCGGGCTGCTGTCGGCCGAGGTGACTGAGCGCGGAGCGGACGGGCACGGCCGCTGGCTGGTGCATCCCCACGGCCCGGCGCTGCCCGAGGAGCAGTCCCTGGCCGCCGTCCTGCGCGCGACGCCCGGAGCGTTGCAGGAGGTGACGGCGCGCGTCCTGCGCCGCATCGCCTACCTGCCCAGCGCCGTCGGAGCCGAAGCTGAGCACGTGCCGAGTGGACTCGTCGTGGGCGCGGACGGCACCTTCCGTACCGGGGTAACGACCGGGCGTCTACCGGCGTGCGCTGGGCAGATGCCGCGCGCTTCTCACATCGGTACCGCTGTCCGGCGGGCGGCGGCGCTGCGGGCCGCCGCCGCGGCCCGGGCCGAGAGCGAGTGCTGGCAGCAGGCGGCCCTGGGGCACATGCGGGCGGCGCACCGGCTGAATGCCTTTGCCGACGCCCTGCAGGAACTCTCCGCTGCGTTTCCCCACGACGCGGTGGCCACGACGGACCGGGCGGAGACCACGCGGGCCGAGGCCTCCCACGCCGCTCACACGGCCGCCGCAACCGCATCGGAGCAGGACCGGACCGCTCAGCACAAGGAGAGTTCCCACCGCGCAGCCCTGGGACAGTGGCGTGCCTCCGCCGCGGCGTTGGGGCTGCCCGACACCCTTGCCGCCGTCAAGCAGGAGGCCGAGGACGCCGGGGCGCGCGCAGCGGCCGTGAGCTTGGCCGTGGGCCTGGTGCAGGACGCCGGGCGCCTGCTGGCCAAGGTCACGCAGGCAACCGAGCAGGCGGCCGAGTCCGGCGCACTGGCACGGCAGACGGCACAGGCAGCCCGGGCGAGCCATGCCGGGCTCCTCGCCGCCAGCGCCGAACTGGAGGCATGCCGGCAGCGCAGCGGGATGGACGACATCGCGCTGGCCCAAGCGGCCGAAGACGCCGCAGCAGCCCATCAGGCAGCCAAGGAGCAACTGGAGGACGCCCGATCCCGGATGGAAGGCGTCTCCGGCAGGGCAGCAGCAGCCGAACGTGCCGCACTGGAGGCCCAGCGGCGCCTGGAACAGGCGGAGCCCGCAGCAGCCGAGAGCCTGGAGCGCGTGCGCGGTCTGCTGGCCTTCGACGCCCTGCACGAACTCCTGGGCCGCCCAGCGCAGGACGCGGGCGACGAAGGCACCGGCGCGTGGCTGGCCGGGCTGCGGGAACAGCTGGCAGCCGTTCCCGCCGCGAGCGGGCCGCTGGAGGAATGTGCCCTGGCGGTGCGGCTGCACCTGGCCGCCGAGGAAGACGACTGGCAGCTCACCCACGGCCAGGCACCCGGCGGGCTGCCCGTCCACCAGGTGATGCTGACCGGGTCCACAGCCATGTCGCCACCTGCCGCCGCGCGCGAGGCAACGGCCCGTCTCCATGCCGCCCAGGCCGCCTACAACACCGCTGAAGACGAAGCCTTGCAGACCTTCGTCCTGGGCCGGATTCCCACCGCTATCGGCAACGCGTGGGTCGATCTACACGACTGGGTCAACGACATCAACGAGCAGATGAAGCTTGCCCGCGCCTCCTCCGGCCTCCTGGTGCAGCTCAAGGTGCGTCTTGCCCCCGACCTGACGCCCGCGCGCGCCCGCATCTACCACCTCACCTGCGAGATCGGCGACGCCGAGCGCACCCCCGAACAGCAGCACAGCGTAGGCCAGGAACTGCTGGCGGTGATGCGCCAAGGCGAAGAGGGCGGCAGCGCCGATCGCGCCACACGCCTGGCCGAGGCCATCGACATCCGCAACTGGGTCACCGTGGAGTACGTCGTCGTCCGCGGCGAGGGCGGGACGAAGGAGATCTGGGACGGGAAGCAGAAGACGACGGTCTCCAACGGAGAGAGCCGACTGATCGTGCTCGCTCCCATGCTCGCCGCGCTGGCCGCGGAGTACCGCGACCTGCCCGCCCACGCACTGCGGCTGTGCGCGTTGGACGAGGTCCCCGGTGAGATCGACGAGGCGGGACGCGACGGCATTGCCGCCTACACCGCCAGTCTCGACCTGGACCTGATGTGCACCAGCCACCACTGGGACGGCTCCCCCGGTGCCTGGGACGGCATCGACATCCACGACCTGGCCAAGTCCTCCACCGGCGTCATCATCGCCGAACCCATGCACCTCTACACCCACCAGATGCTCGCCGCCACCAGCCACCTCCCGGCCCAGAACGCCGGACCGGAACCCGCACCGGCCGGACCCGAAGTGCTCGGGCCGGAAACAATCAGCGAGAACGCCTCGTGAACACCGCTGCTGCCGACTGCCCCCAGCAGTGGTGCACCGGCGGGGCCTGCGACGGCGCCCGGCTCGAATCCCTGCTCACCGAAGAAGCACACTGGCTGTGGGAGCAGCTCGGCGCCAGGGCCGACAGGAGCGGCGAGCCATCCATGACGGGCGGCACCACCCTGATCACCGCCCCCGCCGCCAGCGGGCAGCGCGCGGCCGTCCTCGGGCTGGTCGGCAACCGGATCCTGGCCCCCGGCGAGCGGCGCAGGATCCGGCTGGACGAGCTGACTCTCCGCCTGCGCCGGCACGGCCCCCGCCTCACCCCGGGTGCGGTCGCCGCCCACGCGGCCGGCCGCGCCCTCGGCTCCACGGCCGCCGAACGGGCCCGCCAACTCGCCCGCACCACCAGCCTGCGGAATCTACGGGCCCGCCTCTCCCGCGACCTGCCCGGGCATGCGCCTCTGAGGCCCGCGGACGAGACCTGGGAGGAACTGCACCGCACCGGCCGCGTCGCACGGATCCTGCAGCACCCCGCTCCCGAACAACTCCTTCAAACCGCGGCCGAGGTGCTGCGGCTGCTTCCCCCGCACGGCCGGATCGACCGCCGGCTGCTGGCCTTCCACGCCGCCGGCAACCCGCACGGCCTGGACGCGGGCACCGACCTGGCCGGGCTCGTCCTGGCCGAAGCCGCAGCCGCCGGGCTCACCACCACCGCACTGCCCACCCGCACGGCGTGGGGCACCCTCGGCGTCGACCTCGACCGCCTGGGAGGCGGACTCCTCACCCTCGGCGTCCACCCCGACGGCTGGCACCTGCCCGCCCGGTTCCCCCTCGTCCTGCCCCCGGCCACCCTCACCGAGATCCACTGGCCCGCCCCACCACACGAAGGCTCCTGGGTGTTCGTGACCGAGAACCCCTCGGTCACAACAGCAGCCCTCGAACTTCCCTCCGCTGTCCCCGTACGGCTGCTGTGTACCGTCGGCACCCCCTCAGCCACGGAACTCGACACCTTGGCCCGCCTCGCCGACAGCGGCTGGAACATCGCCGTACGCGCCGACTTCGACGCCTCAGGAATCGGGCACATACGCGCCGCCCTACGCACCGTCCCCCGTGCGCGGCCTTGGCGCATGAACGCCGACGACTACGTCCGAAGCCTGCACCCCGCCCCGTTCCAGCCCACACCGCTGGACACCGAACGCCTCCTCGAAACGGAATGGGACCCCGCACTCCGCACCGCCATGTGCGCAACAGGCCGCCCCGCCTACGAAGAAGCTCTGATCGACGACCTCCTCGACGACATCCGCGACGGGCACCCCAACCCGTAGCCCTCACCGGCACCCAGAGGCGGCCGCACCGAACGTCTCAGCTCCACTCTCTCTCGCCGCCGATGCGGTCTCGGGCAACATGGCGGCCATGTGGGAACAGTGGGGGACCGTAGTCGCCGCACTCATCGGCTTCGGCGGCGTGTTTGTTGGCCTCTTGATTGGCCGTCGGCAGGTGACGGACCAGGCCAAGGTTGAGCACGAGCAGTGGCTTCGTGGGCAGCGTCAAGAGGCATTCGCGCGACTTCTCGATGACTGGGAGACGGCGGTGCGGGCGATGAACGAGGTCATTGATGATGAGGAGAGGCACCGGCGCGCCGAGGAGCGGGGCCACGATTGGGATACAGAGATCGTTCCTGCGATCAGGGAGGCCGTAGCACAGCCCTGGCGACAGGTGTGGCGGTCGGTGGAGCGCGTCGAACTACTCGGTCCGCCAGCAGCGGTCCGCGCTGCCTTCAACATGTACGAAGTAGGAGGAAACGCCGTGTCGGCCCTCCTGGACTTCAGGCACCCGTGGCCGCATGTCGAGCGTGTAAATGCGGCACGGTCTTCTGCGGATATGGCCCGCCGCGACGCCGTTCCGGTGATTGCGCAGGTGCTGCGGGAGGCGCCAAGTCCCCGCAGCCGGCGCGGCCGCTTCTCGCGAACGCAGGCCGTCCGGGGGCGGCTACTGAGCCGTCCTGAACAGGAGTAGGCCCCGGAGCAGGGGGCGCGATGCGCTTTGACCAGGGGCAGCTGGCTGTTCTACGGCCTACGCCAACGACTTGGCGTCCGAGCGCTCGCTGGTCGCGGTCACTGCGAAGACCAACCGGTCGAAGTCCGACCAGGCCCCGGGGACGTGGATGCCGCCCGCCTCATCCGCGGCCTGCACCTACCTCGTCGACTGACCGCCACGAGGCTGCGCTGGGGGCTGTCCGCCGACGAAGCCGAGCAGAAGGCGCTGCTCGAACGGGCCGAGTCGTGCGCCGACTCCACGGTCAGGTACGAAAAGGCCTCGTAGACGAGGGTCCTTCCCTCTGAACGGGGCCGCGCCGCCGGGGCGGCTCCGTGGTGCGGTGCCGCACGCATCCCAGACGCACCACCACACCGCGCCGGCCGCCGCGGCGACCGGGCGGACTCTTCTATCACCGACCCCCTTGACCGCGACCTGATCGTCAGCCGAAACCGCCTGTGTCAAGGACCGCCTCCGCCTGCTGCTGGGAGCGGGCGCCGTCCTTCTCGTTCAGCTCCAGGTCGCTGGTCACGGCGACCAGTTCCTCCGCCGAGGCCATGACCGGCATGGTGCCGCGCAGCCGTACGCCGTGCAGCGCGCTGATGAGCTCGCCGCTGACCTCCCACGCTTGGAGGAGCTGGCCCAGCAGCAGCTTGTGCGCACGGCTCGTCTCGCGCTGCAGGTGGGAGAATCGGAACGCGTAGCTGAACGAGTGCGTCGAGGGCGTCAAGCAGCCGCCGGTATGCCTCCGCCCGGTCTTCCTTGCTGCCCAGCCGGGGCACGCCCGTGGGCCGGTAGCGCCCGATGAGTGCGGAGGCCACGCTGCCCTTAGAGGTCGTTTTTATCTAATGTTTCATCCCGATATGGGATGTTATGTGGTCTTCTTCGTGGCGGCGCAGGGCGCGTTTCTCGACGCCTGCCGGGAGGACCTGTCGTACGCCACAAAGCGGTGGCATCGGTACAAGGAGCGCCGTTTCCTGCGGCAGCAGACCAGCCGCTGACGGGCGCCCGGCGGCAGCGTCGGCCTGGCACAGGGCGCGCCGCCGAGACCATCCGGGGCGAAGAGGAAGCGGCCCCCGCAGACGTCTGAGATCTCGCCGTGCCTGACCGAGCACATCAATCGGTTCAGGGGCTACTCCACTCACGAGATCGGGATCGCCACGGAAGCCTTCGACACCTGCTTCGGCGTCGACTTCAGCACCCTGGATGAGGAGCGGGCTCCGGCTCCCTGACTGGGGTACGGGCCGGTTGGCATCATGAGGGCCATGGACGTGACGAGCGAGCTCACCGAGGACGAGCTGAACGACCGGCTCAGAGACGACGGCCGCCCCGTCGGAGGCGAGGACGACAAGTACCAGCGGTTGCGGTGAACATGCCGGGCACCCGGGCGGGGCCGTCACCCTCCTCTCCCGGGTGCCCGGAGCGTACGGGTTCGCGCCCGCGGTAGCAGGGCCGGATCAGTCCCGGTCCTCCTGGAGTTTCAGCATCTCGAAGAAGCCTCCGGCCTGGTCGATCAGCTCGTCGTAGGTGCCCGTTTCCGAGATCCGGCCCTGGTCGAGGACGATGATCCGGTCGGCGAGGCGGGTGTTGGCCAGCCGGTGTGTGATGAACACCGTGGCCCGGCCTGCAGCGAGGGCCTTGAGGCGGGTGTAGATCCGGTGTTCGGCGCGGGCGTCGAGTGCGGCGGTCGGCTCGTCCATCACGAGGACGGGGGCGTCGCGGTGGAAGGCTCGGGCGACCGCGACGCGTTGCCACTGCCCGCCGGACAGGTCGTGTCCGCCCCACCAGGAGCGGGCCAGTGACGTGTCCAGCCCGTGTGGGAGGGCGGCGATGACGCTGTCGGCGCCGGCTGCCTCGGCGGCAGGGTGTACGGCGGTGTCGCCTTCGGGGCGGGGCTGGCCGAGGGTGATGTTCTCGCGGGCGGCCAAGGGCCAGCGGGTGTAGTCCTGCGGGACGAGCGCGACCTGGGCGAGCACTCCGGCCGGGTCGGCGTCCGCCAGGTCCACCCCGTCCCACCGCACCGACCCACTGGTGGGGAGGAACAGGCCGGTCAGGATGCGGGCGAGGGTGCTCTTGCCGGCGCCGTTCTCGCCCACGAGGGCGATGACCACGCCGCGCTTGAGGTCCAGGTCGATGCCGTCGAGCGCGGGCGCGTTGGCACCGGGATACGTGAAGGAGACGCCCTCGGCGGTGATGACCTGCGGCCCGTCCTCGGCGACGGTCGCGGTGCCGCGACGGGTCGTCCACGGCTTGGCCACGGCCAGGAAACGGGCCCAGTCGCCCAGGGACAGCGAGGTACGGAACAGCCGAGCCCCCGCCCGCACCGTCGTGGCGAGCGCCGCTCCCGAGGTCCGCACCGCCAAAGCGGCGGTCCCCGCGACCGCGAGCTCCATGCGGCCACTCGCCACCAGGAGCACGAGCACGGCCCACGTGACGACGGTGCCCACCGCGGTGAGCGCGTCACCGACGCCTTGGACCACCAGGGCCTGCCGGGTCGCCTTGAGCTGTTCGGCCTCCAGGCGGCCAGAGACGAATCGGGGACCGTCCCTGCGCGCGCGGGGCTGCATCACGCCCCCGCCGGGGCGATCTGCCCGGTGTGGGGACCGCCCCCGCGTGCGGGGCTGCACGACCACGGACACCAATACGTCGTCATCGACTCGGGACCGTCCCTGCGCGCGGGGGCTGCACTCGCTGGCCTGCAGCGCAGCGTTCAGAACATGGCCGACGTGCCCACTTTCACCGATTGCGACAAACGCCCTATAGCTACAGCGAGGTGCCCGCGTTGGGACGGGTGGCTCGGTTTCCCGGCCACGGTGACCTGCCTGTGTGGGGCAAGGCCTGCCTGCTTCCGTCTCCGAACGCGGAGGGTTTCCTGCCCTTGCCGCATGCGGCTGGTGCAGTCCACAGACGCTCTACTCCCCCATCCAGGGGACGAGGCCACCTCGCAAGGAGGGAGCCAGGACTCGAACATAGCTGAATGCTCCGATTTCAGCCTTAAAGGACACAAGCAAACTTTCCAGGGCAATCGTTGTCAGTGGTGGATGTCAGGCTCCACCTCATGACCATCAGCGAGAACACCACGACCATCGTCGTCCGCGAGCCACTGGACCCCACCCCCGAGCAGGTGCTCGTCCTGAAGCGCTACGCGAACGCCTCCCGCGCGAGCTTCAACTTCGCCTACGGGCTCAAGCACGAGGCGCAGCAGCGGTGGGTGCGGGGCCGGGACCGGTTGGTGTCGGAGGGGCTGAGTCGGGAGGAGGCGGACCGGAGGGCTCCGATGGTGTTTGTGCCGCGGGGGTCGGATGTGCAGCGGATCTTTCTCGCGGTCCGGGAGCAGCCGCTGGCGGGGCCGCTTCGGGAGGGGGAGAGCGAGCATCGGCGGATGTTCCGGTGGTGGGCGGGGGTGAACGCGATCGTGTGTCAGCAGGCGTTTCGGGATGCGGATACGGCGTTCGCGAACTGGCGCAGCTCCGGTCGGCGTGCCGGGGAGGGGGTGGGGTATCCGCGGCCGAAGCGGGTGGGGCGGTGTAGGGATTCGTTCCGGATGACGAGTGTGCGGCTGGTGGGGTCGGATCTGCGGCATGTGCGGATCGGTGGGGAGAAGGACCCGGCCGGTCAGCGGGCGTTGATCGTGCGGTTGCACCGGCCGGCGCGGCGGCTGGCCCGGGCGATGGCCCGGGGCGGGGTGGTGAAGATGGTGACGGTCGCGCGTGAGGGCAGTCAGTGGTGGGCCTCGTTCAACGTCCGCATCGTCCTCCCGCCGCCCGCCCAACCGTCCCGTCGGCAGAGAGAGGCCGGGACGGTGGGGGTCGACCTGGGGGTGGCGGTGTTCGCGGCGACGTCGGAGCCGGTCCTCACGGCCGCCGGCAAGGAGCAGCTGTTCGTCAACCCACGTCATCTGGACAACGCGCGCCGGCAGCTGCACAAGTGGCAGCGGCGGATGGCCCGGCGTCATGTGAAGGGGCTGCCGGCGCATCGTCAGAACGCGGGGTGGCGGGAGGCCCGGGACCAGGTCGCGCACCTCATGGGGCTGGTCGCGCAGCGGCGTGCTTCGACCCAGCACCTGCTGTCCAAGCAGTTGGTCACGCAGTTCGAGCACGTGGCGCTCGAAGACCTGCGGGTGAAGAACATGACCCGTACGGCGCGCGGCACCATCGAGGCGCCGGGGCGGAACGTGGCGGCGAAGGCGGGGTTGAACCGGGCGATCCTGGACGTCGGGTTCGGGAAGATCCGGCGTCAGATCGAGTACAAGGCGAAGTGGCACGGCGTGACGGTGACCGCGGTCAACCCTGCCTACACCTCGCAGACCTGTCACCGGTGCGGGCACGTCGACCGCAAGAGCCGCCGTACCCGCTCCCTCTTCGAGTGCACCCGGTGCGGACACGTCACCCACGCCGACATCGGCGCCGCCCACAACATCAAGCACCGTGCCCTCGCCCCGGACGCCAACGAAGCTCGCTAGGACTGCGTGAACGGCGGCCTCCGCGGCGGCCAGGGCCTCCTCCTCGTCCTCCCACAGCTCGAACGGAACGTCATCAGGAGACCCGGAAGGCAGGTGCGAGATCATCACACTCCTCCAACCGCTGGAAGCAGCCGTAAGCCACCCCCAGGCCCGCCGTCTCTACCTGGTCTTGGCCTTCCTGGCGCTCGCGTTCCCGGGCCTCGTGCTCGCGGGCGCGGTGCTGGGGTCAGGGGTGAAAGCGGCAGGTCTGCCAGCGTCGGCCGGTCCGGCTGATGAGCCCGAGCTCCTCCAGGCGCCCGAGCTGGTAGGCGACCGAGCTCGTGCTCGACAGGCCGACCCTGGCACCGATCCACCGGATCGAGGGCCCCTCTCCGTGCTCGGCGATCCACTCCCCCACCACGCTCAGGACCGCTTCCTGCCGCAGCGACAACCCGGTGGCCCGGCGACTCACGCCGATCGCTCCCTGCGTGGCCAGGAGGCGGGCCGCCGGGCGCCGGGTCGCCCGTAAGGCCGGTGCCTCAGCGCCGTGCGTCGCCGGGTGCGAGGAGGCAGGTCAGCTCGGAGATCGCCCTGTGGAAGAGCTTGAAGTAGCGGCGGACGTTCTCCGGATTCTGGCGCCGGGACTTCGCCATCAGCATGGCACCTTGTACACCGAGCGATGCGCGCCGTCGGCCGGCAGCTGGCCGAGCTCCGCGAGCGAATCGGCCTTCCGCCCGGTGAGTACGCCGCCGATCCGGACCGGGGCACGGCGAGCGACCGCTCGCATCGCCGATGCTGCCTCGGAGGCCCGAGCGGCAGGGTCTCGGGCCCGGATACCGAGGCATCCGAATCCCTCCGAGCCGCACGGTGACGCCGGGGCGCTGTGGGCGGTCAGGTCGCATGACCGGGTACGGGTGCGGCCGGAAGCGGCCCAAGTACGGACCGGTACCCCTCTACCGTACGGGGCTGACAACCGGCTTGCTTTGGGCGGAACTTCGAATCGCCGCTCTCCTACACGTGTGCGTACGCCGAGCTCGCCGGCGCGCAGCGCCAGCCGGAAGCCCTCGGCGCGGTGACCAGCACACCTCGCCTCTTGAAGATGTCTGCTGCAGCCCCCACCCCACCGCCACCACTCGATAGGGTGAACTGGCCGAGGGCCGCCTCGGCCCTCGGCACCCATCAGGTGCGGTGTGGGTGTCCTGGGACGAGCAGGGGGTTCGGGTGACGGACGTTTCGCCCGTGCAGGCGCTGACCCGAGCGACGGCCGTTGGTGGGCGGGTGGCCGACCTGGTGAAACGGGAGCCCAAGGGAGAAGATCAGACGTGCCCCTGGGAACTCGTCGTGACCCTCAGCGAGAGCACCGGGGATCGCGCCGCCGCCGCGTGGATCATCGCCGACGAGATCATGCGGGAACGTACCGGCGGGCGTGCCCCGACCTACGGAAAGTGGCTCGCAGCCACTTTGAGCGGCTCGCAGCTGACCGGGAAGGATCGCGTACTGGTGAAGGCCTTCGCGGAACCCGTCTTCGAAGCGGTGGCCGCGAAGAAGGACGGCAACCACGGACTGGCTGGGTACGTCGGTGAGTGGCTCTGGTATCTGCTGCTCCGCGACCTGCCCGAGGATCCGGCGCGCAGTGTGGAGATCCTCGGACCGCCGAAGGCCGCCGTGAACGACGGGGGCAGCGACGGACTCGTCGTCTACCGGGAGCGTGCAGGGGCATGGGGCTTCTCCTTCCGTCTGTGGGAGATGAAGAAGTACACCGGGCAGGCTGGTGACCCGGGTGGGGCGATCCGCAAGGGCTGGACGCAGCTCAGCAGCAAGGGGGCGACCTACCTGGGGATGCTCTCCCGGGGCGACAAGCTGCTCCGTGATGACACCCGGGAGTTCGTGGGCAGTCTGGCCGAGCAGTGGGTCGAGGAGGAGGAGTCGGCAGGTGCCGGTGTGAGCGTCGCGCTGAATGCCACGGCGATCCCGACCAAGGCCTTCCACCTCGCGCACGAGCACTTCACCACCCACAAGCACCCCGGTGCGCTGCAGGGCTTGGTGGTGGCGATCGATGATCTTGAGGGTTTCGCACATGAGGTGAGGGAGTACGTGTGGACCGCACTCTAGATCCGGCGGTACTCGCCGCCGCCCTGGGCAACTACCACCCCGGCGGCGTCCTTCCCTCGGCGCAGGAACTGCTGGCGGCCATCACCGATCTGGAGATCGCCGCCTTCCGTGGGGACCAGGAAATCCCGGACGATGTGCTGGCGACTGCGTGGCTTCTGCACGGTCTGGCGGCGGTCGAGCCCGAGACGTCGGGGTTCGACCCGGTGCGGGCCCGGCAGGCTCTCGCGGTCAGCGCGCACGTGATGGACCTGGCCCTGGCTGACGAGCGGCACTCTCCCGACGAGCGGTTGAGGATCGCCTTCGCCGCCCAGGCCGGGTACCGCAGGTGTGAGCAGGAGCCCAACGCCACAGCCGTCTACCGGCAGGTCAAGGACCTGGTGGACTACGCCTCATCGCTCCCGGCGCACCTCGACACGCTGGCCGTGGAGGCCGGTGTCGTGTTCCTGGCGTTCGACCGGCCCGACCTGAACCGGGCCCTGTCCGCCTGGCGCCGCCAGTTCGCCGAGCTGCGGGCGCTGATGAACGACGAGCCGCTGGCGGGCACGATGTACGGACCCGCCGAGGCCGTGGTCGAGGCGGTTCATCTCCTGCGTCTGTTCCTCTCGTTCGGTGATCTGGACCGCCTGCAGGCCGCACAGGATCTGCTGGGCAGCGTGCTGGACGGGCGTGCCGGGCGCGGTGATCCGACCGCGAGGTGGGTCGCGGCCCACCTTCTCGGGCTGAGCGGCGAGATGGCCGCCAGCAGCCTGTACACGCTGCTTCCGGAGGGAACGCCGGATGCGGTGGCCCGGACGTTCGCGGTGTCCGATCCGCCGGTCATGACCCTGTGGCGGCCGCAGCGTCAGTTGTTGAACCTGGACCGGGGAAACCCGGTCTCCCCCGGCACCGGCCGGAGCCTGATCAGCGTGCCGACCAGTGCGGGCAAGACGCTGATGGCCCAGTTGGTCATCTGTTCCCACCTGGCGCAGAAGCCCGGTCGTGTGGTCTACGTGTCGCCGATGCGCAGTCTCGGCCGGGAGATGCGGGCCGCGCTGCGTGGCCGGCTACGGCTGATGCAACGCAAGCTGGTCGCCGAACAGCCGGACTTCCCGCTCGCCGACGGCAGCGGGTCCCTCGTCGGGGACGTGGACGTCGTAACCCCGGAACGGCTCATGCACATGATCCGCCACAACCCGGGCGAAGCCCTGGACGACGTCAGCCTCGTGGTCGTCGACGAGGCCCACCACCTCACCCAAGGCCGGCGCGGCTTCGTACTGGAGAGCCTGCTCGCTCTCCTGCGGACCCGCTCCGAGATCCGGCTCGTGCTGCTGTCGGCCGCTGTCGGCAACCGGGCCGCCCTGGCGTCGTGGCTGGACCCGACGCAGCCAGCGCAGGAGGTGTACTTCACTGACGACTGGCGCGGCCCCCGGCGGATGCACGGCCTTATGTACCCGCAGCTGCTCAAGGACCAGGCCGAGCTCATCCCACGCAAGCCGAGCAAGAACCACCCCTCCACCACCCGGGCCAATGTGCCGGTGGCCGCCCGGCTCGATGTCCGGCCGACCGCCGCCAGCCGCACTTTCGGTCTGACCACTCCCAATGTCGGCACCCGGTCCTACGCCTCCCGCGACGCCTGGCAGTGGAACCGGAACACCAAGCTCACCGGTGGCCCCGCAGACTACGAGGTGTTCGCCGCCGGCACCGCCGGCCTGACCCGTGCTGGCAGCGTCCTGATGGTCGTCGCCAGCAAAACCCTCGCCAGGAGCGCCGCCGCCGCCATGGCCAAGCATCTGGACGTGCGCCCCGAGGCGGCTGCGCTCACCGAGTTCCTGTCCGAGACCCTCGGCGAGCAGCACCCCCTGGTCGCCTGCGCCCGCAATGGCGTGGCCTTCCACCACGGAGACCTTCCCGACGACGTCCTCCACGCCGTCGAGCAAGGGCTTCGCGAAGGAGACCTGCTGGCCATCGCCAGCACCACTATCCTCACCGACGGCGTCAACCTCCCGGTACGTACCGTCATAATCAATCACACGGTCGAGGGCGACTACGCGCGCGCCGGTCAGCGCAGCCTCAGTCCTGCGGAACTACTCAACGCCATCGGCCGCGCCGGGCGGGCCGGGCGTGAGAGCGAGGGGTGGGTCATTCTCACCCGCCCCTACCCGCCGCGGCCGGCGGAGTTCGACATCCTCACCCCCGACTCCGAACAGCTCACCGTTACCTCTGAACTGCTCAGCGCGGACGCGCTGGGGGCCTTGGAACAGGCCGAGGGCCAGCTACGCCTCTTCCATGACCTCCTGTTCGCTGTGATGGATAGTGTCGCGGCCGACTTCGTCGCGTTCGTGTGGCTCGTCCTGCAGACCCATGCTGAGACCCTCGACGCACCCGGCGACCGACTGGAACCGGTGCGCTCGTTGCTCGCGATGGAGCAGGCCACTGACGAAACGGTCCCGGCCCGCTGGATGGCGCTCGCACAGAAGGTCGCCACCATCTACGACACCACCGACCCCGTCTCGGCACGACGCTGGGCCAGCACCGGCACCAGCATCGGCTCTGCGCGCCTGCTCGACATCGTCGCCCAAGACCTCGCGGAGCAACTGGTCGCCCAAGCGGGCCCCGTAGGCGCTCTGGACGAGATAAGCGTCTTCTTCGGGCCACCCGAGTGGCCGCTGGAGCAGACCCTGGACTTCCTGTCCGAGCACGGCGTCTTCGACAACCTCCTGCTACTGCCCGAAACGAGGGGATGCTGGGACTTCAAGAAGAAGCTCGCCGTCGACGTGCCGATCAGCGGCGCGATCCGGGACTGGATTTCCGGCACCCCCATCCCGGAACTGGCGCGCACCTGGATGGCCGACAGCCAGCCGTCCGATCCCCGGCCGCTGGAGCAGGCCGTGCGCAGCATCAGCACGGCCTTCGAGCACGCGATCAGCTGGACAGCCGGTGCCTTGATCAACCTCGTCAACACCCATCCGCTGCTCACCCCCACCACGCCCCGCTTGTTCGCGCACACGGCCTGGCACATCCGGCACGGCGTCGATACCGAGCAGGCAATCACCTTGCTCACCTCCGGGATCACCTCCCGACGTCTGGCCCATGAGATCGGCCTGGCCGCGGCCGATGCCGGCATCAGTTCCGGCGGCCTGCGCAGCTGGCTCGCCGACCAGCAGATCGACGGCTGGATGACCGCGTACAAGACCAACGCGTACGAGATCGAGGACCTCCTCGACTACGTGAGCACACCGGCCAACCCGCTTGAGCACCTACTGAAGGGACGCCCCGTGACCACCCCTCTCGCACGGGTGGAGCCGGGCGCCGTGGACGGGCCCATCAGCCTGACGCGCCCGGGGAAAAAGCCGGCGCCCATCAGAATCAGCCGCGACGGCGTCCAGATCGCGACCATCCCCGCCGCCCGGCATCACGCCGTCCTCACCATGATCGACAGCGGCCTCGACCTCACCCACCGCCTTGAATCCGGGCAGCTCGTCACCACCCTGACCGGAGCTGGCCCCTGAAGCGCCGAGGCCGAAGGAGTGCCGGCGCGCCTCTCCTGCCCGCCCTGCGGGCTTTTGTCAGAAGAGTGGGAGTTGGGCGCGACCGGCCTTGTTGGCCCGTGTCCGTCGCACGGAAGAAGGGATGCTTGGTCGGCCGCTCCAGCGATCAGGTCGCAGGATGGTCCGCCCGGGCTCCGGTCTTACCGTTCCGGCCAGAGTGGCGATCGTGGTCTCGACGAGCGCGACGACAGCGGTGGGAGTGACGAGGCTGGCGTCGAAAGTCTCGGTCCAGCCGTTCGGCATGATGTCCCGGCTGAGATGAGGGTCGTGGCCGGCTTCGCGCAGGTGCTGGAGAACGGCTTGCTCGACTGCGTGAGCCTCGACTCCGGTGGTGAAGTGCCAGTCCTGAACGAGTACCCAGCCGGAGCGGCGGTGGTGGGCGACCCGTTCGTTGCGGCCTGCGGTGCCGCCGATCCCGACCTTCACCGCGCTGTGCTGGTGATGCTGCATGACGTAGACGCGGGCAGGGGCGATGAGGTCGAATCCGTGGCTGGCGCAGAACCGGCACCCTCCACCGCTGCGGATCTTCATGAGCGTCGGGGTCACCTCGCCGCCGCAGGCCGTGCACCGGCACCGCCACGGCGTCACCGAGGTGACGAACGGCTCCAGGGGCTCCAGTCCGGCCGCGCGCATGTCGGCGGCCGCGATCTCAGGGTCCGTCCTCCTTGCCGCAGCCGCTCTCAAATCGGCACAGCGCCGACACCCCCCTTGCCCTGCCAGGATGCCTCCGAGGGATGGCGAGGTCTCCCGCCCGCAGCCGGTGCACCGGCACCTCCACGCCGTGTGGCGGCGGCCGGAATACGCCTCCAACGGCTCCAGGCCGGCTGCGCGCATGAGGGCTTCGGCCTCGTCCGGCGGCCAGCGACGACGTCCGCACGGCTTCGGTGAGCAGTATCGGCATGCCCGTAGGCCGCGGCGCAGGTTCTGCAACCGGATCTCGACGTCGCGGCCGCAGGTGTCGTGCCGGCAGACCCACAGCCCGGCCGGGCCGGGATAGCGATCGAGCGGTGTGAGCCCGAACGTCTGGAGTTCGGCGGTGGCCTGCTCGCCGTCGGTGCGGGGCCGCTCCCGCCGGCGGGCCCATGCCTGGCTGATGCCCGCCCCGGCCTTCTTACGACCACACGGGTGACAGCCACCCTGGCCGCGCTTGATCGACCCGTGGGTCGGCGACACAGTGGCCCCACAGGCCGTGCAACGACACGGCCACGGAGTCTCTGTGCCCGGGTAGGGCTCCAGGGGGTCCAGTCCCGCTGCGCGCATCAGGGCGGCGGCGTCTGCGGGGTCGACCCGGGCGTTCGGCGCGCACCACCGGCAGATCCCGACGCCGCGCTTCACGTTGGAGTACCGGGCCTTCACCTCCCGCCCGCACACCTCGTGTCGGCACCGCCAGTGGCTCATCGCCCCGGGGTAGGGCTCCAGCGGCTCCAGGCCGGCTGTGCGCATCAGGGCTTGTGCTTCCTCCGGCGGGATCGGCGCCTTGCCCGCGCAGTACCGGCAGCCGCCCTGCCGGCCGGAGGCAATGTTTCCCAGCCGCGGCGTCACCTCCCGCCCGCACGCCTCGTGGCGACAGCGCCACGGCATACCTGCACCCGGGTAGGGGTCCAGCGGCTCAAGTCCCGCCATCCGCATGATCACAACCGGATCCCGCGGATCCTTCCGTGGACGTCCCCTCGCCATCCTGACCTCCCGCCAGCACCATTGCCCAGCAGGAGGATGCCATCGACCACTGACATCGCCGCCACGCGCGGCGGGCCGCCCATCGTCTCCAGCCTCGTCGTCCCACACCGCAAGCGCCCCGGCAGGGCCCTGCTTCGCGGCGAGCAAGAAGGACAACGCCGCGGCGACCGTGCCCGGCCGGGCACGGGAGCGCAGACGCTCCGCCCGCCGCGCGGCCCGGACCGAGCGGCCAGTGCTCCGGCGGCGAGCCGGGCCCGCTTGTACGGGGCCGCCGTGCGTTTGCGGGTCAGCGCACGCAGCACCGCCTGGTCCTCGGTGTCGCCCTGATACAGGGCGCGCAGGTCGGCGGTCATCCTCCGGCCGCGTCCGGCCGGGCGGGCGGGCGGGCGAGGTCGTCTACGACCGCCTGCACGATTCGTTCGTCCCGGCCGGGCTCGTAGGGGCGGCCGCGCAGGGCGTAGGCGAGGTGGCGGCGGGCTTCGGCGAAAAGGTGGTGGCGTGCGAAGGCGTCGCACACCACGTACCTACCTGGACGTCGGCCTGGCGCAGCACTCACCAGGGCTGGTTCCCGCCCTGCTCTGCTGAATGACCTGACCTACAACCGGCGCTGGAGCCACCAGAAGCCGAGCCCTACGAGGCCCGCTCCAGTGGCATAGGCGGCGCCGCGGAGAGCACTTGAGAGCAGCGCATGGCGTCGGCGCGCAAGCCAGACCTTTGCACGGCGAACCCGCTGGGTCCGGGCTGTCGTCGGATCGGCTTTGTGGCTGCTGTACACGAAGTACTCCGTTTCTCGGTGCTGGCGGAAGTCAGACGGGGGCTGGATGCCTCCCCCCAGTCAGAAATTCACTGGGGGCGTGCGCCCTCCGTTGAGCAATTTGATGATGTACCTGCGCCGGGAGTGCGTGCCTGGGTTGGATGTTGTTCTGCTGACAACGTTGGGTTGTTCGGAACATCCCCTGAAAGGACACCGAGGGTGACTGGTGTGAAGCGGCCAGGCCGTCCGTGGACGGCCGCTAGGGGGTCTTGTACAGAAATAAATGATCTTATCGGTATTGTCAGATCATGGCTGGACGAAGCAGAACTGAGCGTTTCGCAGTTGCATGCGAAGCTTGTCGCGGATCACTTCCACGATGCGGTGGTTCCCCCGCTGAGGAAACTGCGCGAACGGCTCGCTGGCGATGGTCTGACATGGGACCTGGTTGAGGCCGTCGCGGACTCGTGTTTTCACAGCGAATCCCTAGCAGTGACGTCCCACCGCATGGAAGCCGCTCGGGCCCTGTGGGAGGCAGCCCAGACTCAGCCCACCGTGCTAGCCCCCGACGGCGAGCCTGCGGTATCCGTGCGAGAAGTCTTCCAGGCGCAGGAGCGGGCCCTTAGCGCCTTGGAAGAACTCAACCGAGTCCGCAAGGCGTATGAGTCCAGCGAGCGCGCTCGTAACCAGTCGCTTCAGGTCGCCACTATTCTCTTCAATCTCCTCGGGCAGGCGCAGGCCCAGATTTCTGGCCTAACTAGGCGTCTGGAGGCATTGACTGCGACTCCGGGCATCTCGGACATCGGGCCCCTGGAGCACCGCCTGGGACGCGCTACTGCCCAGCGCGAAGACCTTCAGTTGCACCTCGCTCGAGCAGAAGCGGAACGGGTAAGGGCTCAGGCCCTCGCGGACATGGCGGCACGTCGGATTCTCGTGCTGGAAGCCGAGATTCAGGAGCTCCGGACCGCAGGTAACCCCGGCGTCTCGTCGGAGCCGGCCTCCAACATCGAACTTCCCCGACAGCTCACCAGCCCGTCCGACGAGGACAGCACCCTTGACCGAGTGGATGAAGCGCTCCAGACCGCCCGCTTCGTGCTCGACCGTGAGCATGACACCGTGGATGAGATTGCTGATGAGCTGGGGTGGCGCGGCTCTCTTGCGGACTCCCACCAAGTCGGGCCGGAGTTCGTGCATCCTGAGATGCACGAGGTCGCCAGGTGGGCCCCCGGTGACGAGGGTTTGTCCCGAACAACCCTGAACAACCGGCCCACCAGCGCTGATGGGGCGGGAGCCGAGCTAGTTGCGCGTAAGAACGCAGATCGATTTCGGTTCGTGGGTGCCGCGACGCGCCGTATCTCCCGCGGAATCGGCCTGGACGAAATCGTGCTGGGGCTATGCCGGGCCAGTGTGCCGACGTTCTCCGACGCTGTACTCGTCTACCTCCGCGATCCGCTGCCGGTCGGCGAGGAGCGGCCGGTCAATCCGTTCGTGCTGCGCCTGCGCCGCGTGGAACAACGGGAGGGTGACGCTGATGTATCTAAAGCAGGCGATAGGCCCATTCCTGAAGCGATCGAGGTCCGCACGAACACTGCACTGGCTGAGCTGCTGCGGGACGCACGGCCTGTGTTCGGGCATTCCGCTGTTGCTCAAGCTGCCCTTCCGGAGCTGATGGGCCCCGATCGAACCGAACTCACTGAACGTCATACGATTCTGGCGCCGCTGCGTGGACGGCGGCGGGTGATCGGCACCGTTGTCTTCCAACGCGAGTCAGGGCGAGGGGCCTTCGAGTTGGACGATCTACTGGCCGCCGCCCAACTCGCTTCCCAAACAGCACTCGGCATCGACAAGGCCCTCTTGTTCGGCCGCGAGGCGTACATCGCGGACGAACTTCAGCGCACCATGCTGCCCCACTCGCTCCCCCAGCCCACCGGCGTCCGGCTCGCCTCCCGCTACCTCCCTGCCTCCGCGTCGGCTCAGGTCGGCGGCGACTGGTACGACGCGATCCCGTTACCCGGAAGTCGGGTCGCCCTGGTCGTCGGTGACGTCATGGGCCACTCCATGACCTCTGCCGCGATTATGGGCCAGCTCCGCACCACGACCCAGACACTGGCCGGTCTCGACCTGCCCCCGCATGAGGTGCTGCATCACCTGGACGAGCAGGTACAGCGGCTCGGCATCGACCGCTTGGCTACCTGCCTCTACGCGGTGTACGACCCGGTCGCGCACCGCCTCACTATCGCCAACGCGGGCCACCCGCCGCCCGTCCTGCTCCACATCGACGGACGGGCCGAGGTACTGCGGTTGCCGCCGGGCGCACCGATCGGGGTCGGTGGGGTCGGTTTCGAGGCCGTCGAGCTGGACGCCCCTGCAGGGGCGACACTCCTGCTTTACACGGATGGCTTGGTAAAGTCCCGGGCACGGAACGTATGGATCGGCATCGGAACGCTGAGGGAACGGCTCGCCGCCGCCGCAGCCCACCTGGCAGACCCGCACCAGCCCCCGCCGTTGGAGGCCCTCTGCGACAACGTGCTGGACATGCTCGGCCCGGGTGACCGCGACGACGACATCGCGCTGCTGGCCGCCCGCTTCGACGGGATCGCGCCGAGCGACGTCGCGTACTGGTTCCTGGAGCCGGACGAGTCCGCCCCCGGCCGGGCCCGCCGGCTGGCCCGCAGGGCGCTCGGCCGCTGGGGCCTGGACGACCTCTCGGACTCGGTGGAGCTCCTGATCAGCGAGGTGGTCACCAACGCCGTGCGGTACGCGGAACGCCCGGTGACCCTGCGCCTGCTGCGCACCGACACCCTGCGCTGCGAGGTCGGCGACGACTCCCCGCAGCTGCCCCGGCAGCGCCGAGCCAAGGACATGGACGAGAACGGCCGCGGCCTGTTCCTGGTCAACCGTCTGGCCCGCCGCTGGGGCGCCATCCGCCTGTCGACCGGCAAAGTGGTGTGGTTCGAAATGAGTCTGACGCCAGAATGAATGAATGCCCTTTGCCTTACGGACGTGCCTGAACCGCTCCGGGTCTGTTGGAGGCTCGATTCCCTGAGAGAGGATCGAGTTCGTGGCCCGTCCTTCCCCTTACCCTGCCGAGCTTCGTGAGCGTGCGGTGCGCATGGTCGCGGAGATCCGCCCCAACTACCCGACTGAGTGGGCCGCGATGAAGGCGGTCGCCGCGAAGCTGGACATCGGTGCCGCCGAGACGGTGCGGACCTGGGTCCGCAAGGCTCAGGTCGACGCCGGCCATCGCCCGGGTGTGACCTCGGAGGAGGTCGCGGAGATCAAGCGGCTGAAGGCCGAGAACGCCGAGCTGCGGAGGGCGAACGAGTTCCTCAGGGTGGCCTCGGCTTTCTTCGCGGCCGAGCTCGACCGGCCGTCGAAGCGCTCCTAGCGTTTATCGACGAGCACCGGCAGGTATTCGGGGTCGAGCCGATCTGCAGAGTCCTCACCAGCCACGGACTAAGATCGCGACGAGCACCTACTACGCCGCCAGGAAGCGGGCGCCCAGTGCACGGTCGGTGCGGGATGCGGAGCTGAAGACGCAGATCAGCCGGGTCCACTCCGACAACTTCAGCGTCTATGGGGTGCGGAAGGTATGGAGACAGCTGCACCGCGAAGGCATACCGGTGGCACGCTGCACGGTTGCCCGGCTGATGCGCGACCTCGGTCTGCAGGGCGTCCGCCGGGGCCGTGGCATCCGTACCACCGTTCGTGACGACGGCCACGACAGGGCGGATGACCTGCTGGAACGCGACTTCACCGCATCCCGGCCGAACGAGCGGTGGGTCGCTGATTTCACCTACGTGGCCACCTGGTCCGGGATCGTCTACGTCGCCTTCGTCGTCGACGTGTTCTCCCGGGCGATAGTCGGCTGGTCCGCGGCCACCAGCAAGCCGGCCAAGCTTGTCCTGGACGCTCTCGACATGGCGTTATGGCGCCGCGACCGAGCCGGGAACCCGGCCGGACCTGGGCTGATACATCATTCTTCACCGCCCGTGCCAATGGCACCTTCGGGCGATCTCCGGCTACGAAAATCTTGCCAGAGCCAGATAAGTCCGTACGCCGACAGCGTGTGCCTAAACAGCCTGCCGGGCGCCGCTGACACCATCACCCGCTTCACCGACAACATCCTCACCAAGGGCGGCAACATCACCGCACTGCCGACCACGGAGGGCTGAATCTACCTCGCCTGCTGGCTGGACCTGGCCACCCGCGAGGTCGTCGGCTACTCGATGGCCGACCACCACCGCGCCGACCTCGTCATCGACGCACTCGACATGGCTCACGGGACGCGGTGGACTGCAATCCGGCTGCATAATCCACAGCGACCGCGGCAGCGAATACACCTCGTCCCGATTTTGCTGTCGGATACAGCAGTTGGGTCTTCGTCAGAGCTGCGGCCGCACCGGATCTTGTTTCGACAATGCCGCCGCGGAGAGTTTCTGGGCCCTGCTCAAAGAAGAGATCGGCACCCGCGTCTGGCCCGACCGGACCACTGCCCGAGCCGACGTCTTCGACTTCATCGAGACGTTCTACAACCGCCGCCGTCTGCGCAGACACAGGGTCTTCGGTAACCTCACCCCGGCCGAGACCCGGCAGCGACACCGACACGCCCTCGCGGCATAACCATCGAATGTCCAAGATCACGGAGGGCTTCAATAGGGCGCTGTCGCTCTTGGCATGCGCCAGTTCGAGGTAGTCAGAAGGCGTGTGCACGGACATGGCCCCAGAATCGTCGGGGCGATCACCCTGCCATCAGGGGCCCAGTCGCCCGCGCGCGAGGCGCTGCCGCAACCGGTCGAAAATCGCTTATGGGACAGCCCTTAACCCGCCGAAAACGTGTAGACCTCCGGGTGGTCGCCGCAAACCACTCCACCACACCGAAGGTCTACACCATAATCGAGTACGAGCACGCGTCACCAATACTCGTAGGCCATACGCTCAGTACGTCTGATCAAGCAATTGCCATTCGATGCATTCTGGCCTCTCTCCCGTACGAAGCCCGCAAAATTCCTCTAGAGCTTCACGCACCCGAGGAACAGGGATAGCGGCCGTACGTGGGTAACAATCACCGGCACCGGGATCCATGATCAGCAGTGGATCAGTGGCAGGCGGACTCGAGTTGAGCGAAGTCCAGACAGAATCGAAGATCGAAGCTGACGCCCGACTTGTCGGCCTTCTTTTGCCCCACCACCTCAAGGCCCCGTAGCCACTTTCAATGTCTACCGACACATACAGGCAATTATCGGCGGACCACCGGTTGGAGCGCTCTTCGTGGTCATCTTCGACGATACAGAGAACGGCGCGCTCGGGAACGGTTTCATAACCGCTGGGATCGATCTGCCGCTGCGCAAGATCTGTCATCACCTCGTGAATTAGATGTTGCACTTCTCGCTCAGTCCGAGCATACTTCCCGCGCCCACTAACGATCACTTCTCCTCCTAGTTCGGATTATCCGAATCCCAGTCCGCCTTGCCCTCCAGCGGGAGCGGCTCTTTGTACCCAGGATAGTGTACGTTGATGGTCATTCCCTTGGGCAGGATTGCTGGCACGGTCTGCTTGCATCCCACGTCGTTGGGACCATCGACCCTAGGACACACGAAGTTCTTGTTGATTACGACATCAACCGTCTCCCCGGGTTTTCCCTTCTTGCGCATCAACCAGGCAAGTTTAGTTTCCACATGCCCCGCGAGAGAGTTATAACCTGGCCAGTGCTTGAACTCATCAAGCTTGTTCAGGTATTCGAAGATCTGTTCAGCATTCGCATCCCTTCCACTACGCAGCAAATCGTCTATGTAGGGAGTTCCATCTTCGAAGAAGGCGAGGCCCGACGTGCCTCCACCGGGTGGCGAGTAGGGTAGCGCCTCGTAGGCGTCTATGACCCATCCCGGACACTCTTCGCCTGTGTTGTGGACAAGTACACTGAATCGCCCGGCGGATACATAGTAGGTGTGAAGACCGTCAACCGTGAGGTCGAATGCTTCCCGCAATCCCTTCCAGTCGCGTTTTTTTGCGACGGTTACAGTTTCTTTCTGCGGGGTGCGCAGCCGGTCGCCTACATCGAGGTCGCCCGCCGTCTTCCACATCCGGTCGTTTTCGGACCAGTAGGGATGATGTCTAGTGGACGAAATAGTGGATCCGTCAACCAGAGTTACGTCAGTGAATTCCCGGTCGTCCGGGGTGCGAATACTTCGGGTAACCGCATGCGGGCCCGTCTCGCCCGTGGCTGGATCAGTCGCAATGACGAGATCGCCGACGCCTATCCGCTCGATGGGCCGCTTCGTTCCGTCAGCCATGAGAACTGAGGTGCCAGCAAGGAAACTGTGAGCAGCTCCAGCAAGGCAGCTGACGGTGCGACGCACTGCTCGCCCGGCTTTGACAGTCTCGATGCCCTTCTCAATCTTGGCAACGATCTTGAGCTTGCCCCATGGGGTGACACCGACCACGGCCATGACGCAATCAAGGAGAGTCGGATCCTCTATGCACTTCTTGACGTCGGCAAGTCCCGAAAGTTCCCAGGCAAGCGTCTTGTAAGTTTCCGGGTCCGTTACGACATCCTTGACTTCGTTAAAGAAATCCGTACAGATGACCGTATTTATACCCGGAATCTTCGCAATCCCCCCCATCAGGTCCATACAGAAGGGTTTGCGCGCGTCGGATCCTTCTTCCGCCTTGCGCCTTTCCTTCTCTTGGCGTTCTGCCTCCGCTTTTTCTTTCTCAGCAAGAGTGATTACAGTCCGCCAGGCGTCCTCGGCAGCCTGCTCTGCTTCGGCCTTGCTGTCTCCTGCGGCCTCGGCTGATGCCTTGGCTTCGTCTGCTGCATTCCTTGCATCGGCTGCTGTGTTCCGGGCGTAGTTTGCAGAGAATTCGGCCTGGTATGCAGAGTCTTCGGCCGCCTGTGCTTCGGCGTCTGCCCTATCAGCGGCGTTGCGTGCTGTGATTGCTGATTCGGCGGCGGCAGCGGCGCTTTGGGCGGCGGACTGGGCAGAATTTTGGGCGTCGTTCTTGTATTTTTCGGCCAGTTCTGCTGACTTGTCTGCTTCTGCAGCAGCCTTGGTTGCGTCAGCGGTAGCTTGCTTGGCTTCAGCCGCTGCTTCGGCGGCGTGCCAGGCGTCGGTCTTTGCCTGAGCGCTGATCAGGGCGCCTTCGGCCAGGAGACGTTCGACCTGGTGGACGTGAACGTTGGTGAGATCGTCCTTGCGCTGGGCCATGTACTGGCCTGTGGTGACGAAGTCGTGTATCAGGTTGGGTGGGCCGGCGAGGGCTACCTTAGCTGCGGCGCTCAGTTCCGGTCCGCCCGTTTGGGCGAGACGGGCTGTGATGACCTTCTCGTCTGTGAGCCGTTCGCCGTACTGGCCGATGTGCAGGTAAGTCGCCAGCACCTTACCTGTGCCGTTGGCTAGTGCGGCCTTGGCATAGGTGCTGACGTTGGTGTCGCCGGTTTCGGCAAGACGGGCAACGTCGACCTTCATGTCGTCTAGGCCGGCCTGGTACTGGCCGTCGGTGTAGAAGCTCTCTACTTGTTCGGGTGTGCCGTTCAGCGCTGCGGCTGCTGCTGTGCGAACGGAGGCATAGGGGCTTTGGTTGCTGAGGTCAACGACGCGCTCGCGTATGTCGCTCTGGTCGGCCTCCTTCCAACGAGTGCGCAGGTAGTCCAAGACGTCTTGATCGGTACCCGACAGTGCCCGGGCTGCCGCTTCCTGGTGCCAAGGGCCGAGCGACTCCATGGCCTGGAGGGCCAGCCGGCGTCCCTTTGCTGCGGTGGCCTGAAGGTCTGCATCCGGACGTGCGGCCTCGTCCGCGAGCTGGGCTGCCGTGTCATTCAGTGATAGGGCCTCGACCTGTGTTGCTGCAGAAGCGGAGATGCCAGCTTCGGTGGACATCTTCATCGAGCGGGCTCGCTCGATGGCTGCGTCTGTGCGGGTTTGGAGGTCGGCGTCTTCGGTTTCGCGAGCCAGGTCGTAGATGCCCTTGGCCTTGGCGACGGCAGCGTCTACAGCATCCGACGCTGCCAGGGCTCCGTCGGCGTTCTTCTGGGCGACCGCGGCGTAGGTGGCGGTGTTTCCTGCTTGTTCTGCGGCCTCCTCAGCAAATCCGGCAGCCTTTTTGGCGTGTGCGGCGGCCGAGTTTGCTGCATCTCGTGCGCCGAAGGCGGCTGTGGCAGCGCGGGTGGCCAGAGCGGCGGAGCGGTCGGCCGCGGCGTCGGCGACTGCGGCGTTTCTGCGGGCTTCAGCAGCGGCCTGTCGTGCGGCTTCGGAGTGCAGGCCGGCGGCATCAGCGTAGGCGTTTGCGTCGTCGGCGGCGTCGGCGGCTGCGCGGGAATTGGCTGTCGCACTCTTGGCGGCCTTGGCGGCGATGGCTGCGTTTGCCGACGCTTCGCCTGCAAGGTCTGCTGCGGCGGCCGACGATTCAAGGGCGGCCGCAACGTCACGCGCTTGCTTGGCAGCCGTAGCGGCTTCGCTGGCCTTGGCTTGGTCACCGGCGGCAGCGATCGCTGCCTTGTAGGCCTTGTTTGTCGCTTCCCCTGCTGCTGCGGCTGCTGCGGCGGTTTGGGCGGCAGCGATGGAAGCACGGCGTGCTGCGCTGCTAGCCGCATTGGCCGCGCCGATAGCCTGCTGAGCGGCATCTGCCGCAGCACGGGCAGCGTCAGCCGCTTGTTGTGCCTTGACTGCGGCCTTCTTCGAGTCGTTCTTGGCTGACTCGGTCTCCTTGGCGGCCTTCTCAGCGGCTTCCTTGGCCAATGCGGAAGCTGTGACTGCCTTGGCAGAGGCTTCTTCTGCCTGCTTGGTCGCGTCCTCGGCGAGCTGGCCTGACGTCTTGGCGCTGTCGATCAGTTCCGCGATGGATGCGTGTTCCTGGTCGCGGTTGCGAGCGATGAACTGTCCGACGTCCAGAAACTCCTGGATGTCCTCGGCGGTGCCGCGCAGCGCTACCTTGGCTGCTGCTTTTACGTTCGGACCACCGATGGTTGCCAGTCGTGCGGTCTCAACACGGTTGTCGTCCTCGAGGGCCTCGTACTGACCGGTGTTGAGGAACAGTTCTCGGTCGTCAGCCGTGCCTTGGAGGGCCTTTTTGCCAGCCTCCCGCACGCCGTAGTCCCCGAGAGTCACCAGTCGGGCGATATCGACCTTGCGGTCATCGTCCAGCGGTACCTCGAAGCCGTAGAGGAGAAAGGCCTCCAGTTCCTCCGGCGACTTCGTCAGAGCGTCCTTGGCGGCTTGCCGCAGGCCCGGGCCGCCCGTCATGGCCAAGCGCGCGGTGTCGATACGGTTGTCATCGAACTGGATGGCTTGCGCTTCGTCCAGAAATTGCTGCATTTCTGCATTGCCACCGAGGAGCGCTTGCTCCGCTGCGGCCTTCAGGCCGACGCCACCAGTTTCCCAGTACTGAAGAATCTGGGCTCGTATGTTTACCGGAAGTTCCGGCGCGTCTGCTGCTACGGCGGCGGGAGCTCCAAGAAGCCCCGAAAGCAACCCTGCGGTCAGGAGAATCCGAAGGGAGCGCTGCCGAACCGACAGGCGCCCATTTCTACCGAAAGCAGAGACCCATCGACTGGGTCTACATCTTTTCATTTTAATAGCTACGCCTTCACTTTCATGTCTGCTTTTTCACATCGAGAACGATGCTTTTGCGCCGATCACACGAGTCGGATTCGTCCGGTTCTGCGTAGGCGGGACGAACTAGGCAAGCGCTTCCGGAGCCGCCTGATCGTACATGCCGCTGCAGCTCCGAATGCTTACGAATAGATAACGCCGCGCAACTAAGTCGCAGGTCAGACGCTTGCGAGCACGCAATGGTCAAGACCACGGCATATGCCCGTTAAATTGAATAATGCGCCATATTAACCAAATAGGTGGTTACTGCATGTATCGCATAGGCATTCTGATTCGAGTCGGCCCCTGCAGCCGGCAACGAGACACGCCACAGCGACAGCTTCCTCACGATTGTGACGCGCATCACCATGGCATCTTCACATCTACACCCCTGCAGATGGTTCAATTTGTGACGCCCTGCACGAGTAAATGCTTATTCATTGCAGGCCTCTTTCACGAAAGGAAAGAAATGGCAACACGTCATACCCGAAGAACCCTTCTTGTTACTTTTGCTGCATTGCTCGCAGCCATTGCAGCAACATTCAGCGCGCCCCAGCTCTTCAACGATGGTGTCGCCGAAGCTGCCACGGGAAGCGTCATGCCTTACGCAGTCGAGGATTTCAATTACCCGGGCGCAGCAAAGATTGAGCAGGAGACCGGCGCGGTTCTTAAGCGCGGGGATGGCCACATGGTGATGACTACGTGTGACGGCGCTGAAGATATTTCGATCATGAGCCGTGCGGGACAGAAGGACTTCTGCTTCAACGTGACAGCGAAGCCCGCCTTTCTCACGCTCGAGATTCCGCAGGCGTACGGAATCTGGACCTCGGACGATCCCGTCAAGACCACGCTCAGGGACGGTGACGGCGCAACCACCGTGATCAACGCACCCGCCAACGATTTCACCGGGTACGGAGAGTCCGGCCAGGTCGACGGTGCACCCACTACCCTCATCGAGCTTCGAGTTGCCGGCTGATTTGGGTACGACACCATCAGGTGCCACTACCGCATCCCTGGTCAGTCAACGTCTTCGGTGCAGCCCCCGTACCGGGCTTCTCCGCGAGCGGACGCTCATCGACTTCGTTCTCAGCAACCCCTTGACACGAAAGACGCAACATAATGCGTAGTCACAGACCCGGCAGCAGGCCCGCTCTCTCGGTCGCCCTCGCAGCCATGATGTCAGCCCCCATGCTCATCGCTGCCACACCGGCTCAGGCTGCGGTCGGGACCCCCGCCACCGACGCCGTCTACGGCTTCACCGCCCGGTTGAACATCGGCAACGGCATGCGCGCGTGTTCAGCCGCACTCGTCGCACCTCAGTGGCTCGCTACCTCAGCGAGCTGCTTCAGCGACGACGGCACCAGCGAGCAGGTGGCTACGGGAGCACCTAAGTGGAAGACCACCGCCACAATCGGTCGCCCAGACCTCAACTCGACGGGTGGTCAGGTCCGCGACGTCGTAGAGATCGTCCCGCGCTCCGGCCGTGACGTGGTTATGGCGAGGCTGTCCGCGCCCACCACCGGCATCACGCCCGTCTCTATGGCCACAACTGCCCCCGGCAACGGTGGCGAACTGCAGGTCACCGGTTTCGGCCGGACCCAGGACGAGTGGGCACCCACCAAGCTTCACAGGGCCACCTTTAAGGTCAACTCTCTCACCAACAGCACCCTCGACATCAGCGGAAAGGCAGCCACAGACGCCATCTGCGCGGGAGACACGGGCGCTCCGGTCGTGCGTGCAGCCAGTGGCGGTGGATTCGAACTGGTCGCTCTGGCATCACGTTCATGGCAAGGTGGCTGTTTCGGCAGCGACGAGACCCGTACCGACGCCATCGCAGCACGCCTTGACAACATGGTCGTGGGCAACAAGCTCACTCCGGGCACCACACTGTCCTCGGGTGACAATCTTGTCTCCAACTCGATGCGCCTAACGATGCAGGCTGACGGCGATCTTGTGATCACCGCCAATGGCAGCGGCAAGGCTCTCTGGTCGACAAAGACGGCTGGCCATGCCGGTGCGAGCGCCCACTTCACCGCGGGGGGGAACCTGACTGTTGTGGACGCCGACGGTACAACGGTGTTGTGGGAGTCGAAGACCTCCGCATCGGGCGGAAGCGTCGTCCTGCAGGACCGCGGAAACCTCGTCATCTACGACGCCAGCAACGAGTCACAGTGGTCGAGTGGCACGGTGGTGCGTCACGATTACAACGGTGACGGCCGCAGCGACATGGCGAGCTGGTACGACTACTCCGAAGGCAATGACGCGATCCACACGTTCATCGCCGACGCCGCCGGCAAGTTCCAGGCACCGGGAACCGGGTACGAGAAGGCCAAGGGGACCTGGTGGGCGGAGCATATGAAGTTCGCCACCGGTGACTTCAACGGTGACGGGCTCGGTGATGTCGCCGCGTTCTACGGCTACGACGACGGCAGCGTATCCCTGTTCACCTGGCTGGCCACTGGAGACGGTAAGTTCTCCGAGGCCATCACCTCCTGGACGGTGCCGGCCGGCCAATGGACGTGGGACCGCATCAAGGTCCAGTCCGGTGACTTCAACGGGGATGGCCGCGACGACGTCGCCGCCTGGTACGACTACTCCGACGGCGCGGACAAGCTTTTCACGTTCACTTCCAAGGCGAACGGCGGGCTCAACGCACCGTTCTCGTCGTTCTCCAAGACCAGCGGCTGGACCGCGTCCCGAATGAAGTTCACGACCGGCGACTACAATGCCGACGGCCGCGACGACATCGGCGTCTTCTACGGCTACGCCGACGGAAACTCCAAGCTCTTCACCTTCACCGCCAAGCCGGACGGCGGCTTCGGTGAACCGCTCGGCGGCTGGGAAGACCCCAAGTGGGGCAGCCTCGACCGCACCAGCGTCTTCTCGGGCGACTTCAACGGCGACGGCCGCGACGACTTCGGCACCTGGTACGACTACTCCGAAGGTCAAGACGCAGCATTCAGCTTCAACCCGAGCGGCACCGACGGAAAGTTCGGCAACCGTACCGAGATCTGGAACGTCGCCGCAGGCCAGTACTGGCGCGACCACATGCAGATCAGCACCGGTGACTACAACGGTGACGGACGCGACGACCTCGGAGCCTTCTACGGCTACGACGACGGCAGCGTCCGAACCATCACCTGGACCGCCAAGACCGACGGCACCCTCAACGAACCCGTCAAGAGCTGGACAGCGGCCACCGGCTGGACCTATAACCGGGTCACACTCTTCGAGCGCTACAGCTCATAACAGCCCCAGCTGCAAAGCCAGGTGTGCCCGCCCGGTCTCGGACCGGGCGGGCACACCTGGCTACCCCCAGCGGCTGGCCGCTCGGAGATCAGCGAGGGAGGGCATACCGTCCATCGCCTCATCTGCGCGCCCATGCCGGACAAGAAGCGCTGCTACCTCCCAAGCGTCCACATCCGGATCTGCGCGAAGCAGGTCCAACGCGTCCTCGACACGTCCCAGCTCCTCAAGGATCCACGCAGTACTGGACGCCAATCCGTAACAGCCCGTCGGAACAGTCCTGGCGTATGCAAGGGCTTCCCCGTACCGGCCCGCCTCGCCCAGCAGCCATATCCGATTGCTGTGAAACCAGGAAGAGTGCTCCTCGACGTACTCAGCATCGCGCTCGTCAAGAATGGCCAGGGCATCGTCGTAACGCCCGGCCTCGGCAAGAAGGTGGATGACGCTTTCTAGGAGGCACGCGTCGTGATAGCCGAAAGTCGGTCGCCCTACCTCGACGGCATCCTCAAACCTGCCCTGGCGTCCCAAAAGATCAATCAGGGGCCATCGGAAACGGTCCCACTCATCGGCAGCTATGAAGCGACGCAGAATCGCTTCGGCCTCGTCGGCCCGACCGTGGTCCTCGAGGGCCTTGGCGTAGTACGGCAGGGCCACCTGGGCATGCTCTCCAGTGCCCAGGGCGCACAGCTCCTGCATCCGGTCGTTGCGTCGAAGCAGCGCCGCGTAGGCCTCAAGCGTGTTCTGCACAACGTAGCGGCCGGCGGCAATGTCCCCACCAAGCACCCGGACCGCCTCGTCGACGCTCCCGGCGCGCTCCAGCACCTGAGCCTGAAGCTCCTGCGCGTTGCTGGCATCGAGGTTCCAACGCTGCTCACCGCGGGCGCTGCGGGCGCGCTCCGCCCTGGGTGCGAGCAGGTCCAGGACCTGCTCGTCCCGGCCGTGGCCGTCGGTGAGTTCGACAAGCGCGGCCAGCATCCAGCCCCGGTCCAAGTGCGGTGTCAGGACCTGTATCGCCTCGTCCACCCGTCCAACTTGCACCAGGAGCTCAGCAAAGTTGCGACAGGTGTGCTCGGACGCCAGTCCCGCATCATCCGGCCGAACCCATTCCAGTGCCTGCTCCCCTCGTCCCACTCGAAGTAGAGAGTCGGCAACTGCCCAGCGTGCCGGCTCCCAGCCGACCTCGACATACGCCTCCAGTACGCCCAGGGCTCGCTCAAGCTCACCTGCCCCGCACAGTTCACGCGCTGCCGCCTTCGCGCAGGGCCACGCTCCCCGGAGAGCTGCCCGTACCAGCTGCTCCACATGCCCGCGCTCCACCAGCAGGTCCACGAAGACGGGCGGGTACCCACCCAGCGCACGCGACTGCCACTCAAGATCATCAATGTTCACAGGCCGAGCGTAGGGCCACCCACTGACACACTGTCGGCACACATCCCGTTCGCACCGGCTCTGACCGTCCGGACAGAAAGCTACAGTTCAACCGCACGGCAGGCGTGGGCCCTACTGAGACGGCAATTCCAGCACGAGGAACGTACAAAGAACGCAGCATCCACCTGTCCGCCGGACGCGGATTACCCAAGGGCAGGGAAAGGCCTTTACGCGTAGTTCACCAATTGTCGACCGCAGCACGAAGCTGATTACTTCGCTCCAAGGCGTCTTGGCATAGCCACAATGGACGTCTTGAGAGCCATTCTCTGCGATGCCAATCTTTCGATTGGCCTCAGATCTCCCCTGTCGATCTCCGCGCTCCAGGTAGGCGGGCCACGCTGGCTCGGCCTGCGGGTCCAGGTACGACCCTGGAGTCAGGCGCCGGAAATCAACCCGGCGCTAGAGAGCCAGTATTCTCCGCCATCGGCTTCTACGCGAGTAGCAGCTGCGACGGCTGTCGGCGCGTCCATGTCCGGCAGAATCATGACTCCCACGGTTCCACCCCTTGCGATAGCGAAAGCAGCCCACGCCCGAACCTCAGGCTCATCGGGCATTCGAAACTGGGCCACCCCATCGTCGGCACTGAAGATGAACTCCAACGGGCCGTCAGGCTTCGCCATCCATCGAGTACGAGACTCACGAGCCCATGCTGTCCTCCCCCGGGGTACGAATCCGTAACGCTCAATAAGGTCTTCCAGCTCGCCACGCAGCACCGCGGACGGAACCGCCAAAGCAAGTACGGGAGTCATACGGCCGGAGAGCTCCAGTGCGATCGGCAGGCCGGCCACCGCGGGCATGTTCTCGCTAGTCGCGGCGACTCTACGCCCGTCCATCAGTGCGTCTCCTTACAGCCTCTGCAGGGCGATCAGCCCCCGGGCAGGATACTCACCCCCTGGACGGCCGCCGTCATGTGAGCTGTCGAACGAATCGTGGAAGCACCACATGCTCAAGCTGGAGCTGGCGTCTGCGATCCGGGAGGCGGATTGGTTGGCGGAGCTCGAGGTTCCGGCCGCGGACAGTTCGTGGCGTGCGGACGACATGGCCAGCTCCACCGACGGCACCCAGCACATGGCATGGGAGGCCCAGCTGTCCCTGATCACCCACATCCGCGCGAAAAAGGGGGCGCCGACACCGGTCGACCGGCGAAAGACGGGCAGCAAGCACCACCTGATCTGCGACGGACGCGGTACCCCGCTTAAGGTCATGACGACCGCGGCCAACGTCAACGACGTCACCCAGACCCTCGCCCTGGTCGACGGCATCCCACCCGTCGCAGGCCGCCCCGCCGACGACCGGAGGCCCTGCTCGGCGACAAAGGCTACGACTCCAACCCCAACCGCGACGAACTCCGTAGCCGACGAATCCTGCCCGTCATCTCCCGCAAGGGATCACCCAACATCATAGGCATCGGCAAGCTCCGCTACGTCGTCGAGCAGACCTTCGCGCTGCTCCACCACCTCAAACGCCTCGCTGTGCGCTGGGAACGCCGCACCGAACTCCACGACGCCTTCGTCTCCCTCGCCTGCAGCCTCATCTGTTACCGACGCCTCAAGAAGGCCCGTCCATGATCGTGTTACGAGCTCTGAGAGCTTGCCGGGAAACAAGTCGTGGCTTTCGGCTGCGGGAGTCGTTGTTCGGGACTGTCAAACGAGCGGCTCTGTTTCGTAGTCGGTGGTGACGTTCCGTGGTCAGGGCAGGAGGATGCGGTGGAGGAGGAGATCGAATCCTGCTCGGCCATGCATCTGCCTCATGATCCGTTCGGTGCGGGTGTGTTGACGCCTTCGGTGCGGCCGTTGTGGTAGGGCAGGGTGAGGCTGGCGTTGACAGCGACGCGGTCGAGTTCTAGGCCGTTGCAGAAGCCGTGTAGGTGGGGCAGGTCGGCTGCACGGATGGCGGCGATCCATTCGGTGAGGCGGGCATCGTTGCCCTTCGCCGGGGTCAGTAGCTGGGCGAATGTGGTGACGGCTCGGGCGAGTTCGGCTGTCTAGGGGCATGCGGTGGTGAGGGTTGCCAGGAGGGCGGTGTCCTTGGTCCGCAAGTTTTCGGGGTGTGTGAGCAGGAGCCGGGTCGCGTGGCGCGGGGTGATCACCGGCCGGTTGCCCTCGGCTCGTCCCTGGGTGAGGTAGCGGACTAGGAGGTTGTGGCTGCCGGTATAGCCCTGGGCTTTGATCTCGCGGAACAGTTGGGTGACGGCTACTGCGGGCTCGGCCGCGCGTCGTGACCGTAGGTGCTCGCGGTAGGGGACGACCAAGGTGGTCCGGTAGCGGGGTGTGATGCGGTCGGCTGAGGGTTCGGGGATGCGGGAGTAGCGCTTGACGGTGTTCAGGGTCAGGTCGAGGGGCGGCGGGCGCATTCGAGTAGCCCGACGCCTCGTCCGAGGAGGTCGTGGACCTGGTGCCAGCGCTCGCGGATCGTCTGTTCATGGATCCCGCCGGGGCGGGGCGGGTTGACCGTGGCCCAGCACGAGGCGTGTGCCCGTACTTCGGCCAAAACCTTGTCGCACAGGTTCCGCCACAGGTGCCATCGGTCGCTGACCTGTATCGCGTGGGGCAGGGCCCGGCGGATCGCCTCGGCATAGGTGGCCGAGCCGTCCCGGCATACAGTCTCGATGCCGGGTGCTCGAGCAGCCAGGCTTCCAGACCGGCGGCCTCGCGGCCGGGCAGCACGTCGATGCGCTCACCTGTTTCGGCGTCGATGATGATCGTGGCGTACCGGTGTCGGCGGCGCAGGGCGAAGTCGTCGACCCCGACCACTCGCGGGGTTCGCACCGGGGGTATGGGGATGCGCCGAAGTAGACGCAGGGCGGTGGCGAACGACATGGGCACGGCCAGTGAGTGGGTGAGCCGGGCAGCCGCCGGCCGCATAACTCCTTCACCACCGCACTGACCTGGATGGTCAGGCGGGTGGTGCGGCGTTGGAGGCATTCCATCAGCCCGGCGACCTGTTCGCGGAAGGTCTGGCGCCGGCATTCCAGGACCGGGCAGACCAGGCGCCGCACTTGGACGTGGACCACGACCTTGCGGCCGTCGACCGGCACATTCGCCATGGTCCGGCTGTGGTACCCGTGGACTTTTCCGGTCAGCATCCCGCACACCCGGCAAGGCGAGGGGACATCCCGGGTCCGGGCTGCGACCCGGATCACCTCACCTTCATCGACCACCTCCTCGATGACCAACGCAGAGAGCCAAAAAATACGGTTGCCACAAGGCAGTTGAAATCTCGCACGCGATGTCAACGAGGCCCATCACGTACCGTCACCACCGACTACGGAACAGAGCCCTTCGGATGACACCCCGCGCCAGCCGGCGCCTACGCCTGGACCCCCGAGCACCGACATGCCTACGCCAACGACCTGACCGCCGCCAAAGCCGCCAACTGTGCTGTATTCGAGACTGCCAGTGGCATCGGCGGATGTCGGAGGTTGGCGCTATGGTGCGTGGCCGTGGATGCTGCTGATCTTGACTACCGGGCCCGGACGCGGTCCGGTTGTCTCCCGCCCGAGCTGGTTTCTCGGCTGCTCGAGCGTGGCCACCTCGACGTTGTGGAACTGCAGGCCGGACGCGGGGAGTGGTTCTGCGCGCTTGCGTGGGCGCGGCTGCTGGGTGAGTGGGGCCGACAGGTCGACGCACTGGACGTGCTCGCCCCGTACACCGCAACGGGCTGGTGGACGGCCGTTGTAGCGGCCGCCGAACTGCTCGAGGGCTGGGGCCGGAGCGAGGAAGCGATCGAGACCCTCCGGGCCCGGATGGCTGTCGGGCATCCCGTGGCGTTGAGGGCCTACGCGCGGCTGCTTGCCCGGCACGGCCGCGCTGCGGAGGCGTTCACCATGCTCCTACCGCACGCCGACGACTGGGCGCACGCCACCGCCTTGGTCGACGTGGCCGCCGTCGCCAACCGCGACGAGGAGGCCGCCGCGCTGCTCGCCGACCGGATCCCGGCCGGCCACCGCTGCGACGGCCCGTGGTGCTGCCGCGGCCTTAACCCCGACACAGCAATCGGCCTACTCGCGACAATCTACGAGCGCCAGGGCCACATCGATGAGGCCATCGCCCTGCTCAGGCGCCGGCAGATCACCTCGGTCAACAGCCGCGACCAGCTCGCCGACCTGCTGGCTCGGCACGGCCGAATCGAGGAACTGCGCGCCTATGCGGCGACCGACGGACATGAGGTGGCCGTGCAGCGGCTGGCGGAGCTCCTGGAGGAGCATGGTGACGTTGAGGGCGCGATCGCTGCATACAGGGGGACCGACGGCACCGTGGCCTGGAACCCGAACTCGGCTTACGAGCTCGCGCAGCTCTTGACCCGGCACGGCCGGGGTGACGAAGCGATCGCCGTGATGCGCGCCCAGGCCGACGCCCACCCCGGGGACGACTGGATTCTCCACGCCCTGTCCCAGCTGTGCCTCGACCAGGGAGGCCCGCCGACGGCCTGGACCACCTCGACGCACTGACCGCCACTCACGGGGGGCGAGGTTGATTGGGAGCTGTTCTGGATGCGGCTGCCGCTGATTGCCGCCTGCAGCGGGGTCGACGAAGCGGTTGAACGGGCCCGAGCCCACCCCGAAGGCACCACTTGGTACGCGGCGGAACACATTGCTCGGTTCCTCGCTGACGCCGGGCGCACCGAGGAAGCCATCGCCGTCCTTCAGCAACATGACCGCAGCAACAGCCACGACCTCGCCGGTTACCTGATCGACCTCGGCCGTATCGCCGAAGCCCTGGCCATCCTCCAGCAGCCCGGCCCCCACACGCCCGCTGTATCAACGACAGACCCATGGTCGGAAGATCCTGCGTTCTGAGGACCGGCACAGCCGGGGCCTGTTCAGATGGCTGCTCGCTGGAGAGCGGCATGCCGGTTGCCCGAGGGTTGATCTGTGCCGTCGTTATTCGGCCGAGTGTGTTCCGGTTCGGCGGGCTGCGAGGTAGGCGCTCCAGTCGGTGGCGGCGCGTTGGCGCCACTGCTGGGCGGTAACGACGTGGAGGCCGAGCATGGGGGCGAGGACTGCAGGCGGAGGGTCCAGGGCGAGTGGACCAGCGCGGTTGTGCGGGCGGGTCGGATGGGGTGTGGCGGGCGGCTAGGCGGGCTGCGAGAGCGGTACCGGAGACGTGCTGGCCGGGCCTGCTGCCGGGAAAGAGCCATCGGTGGGGTTAGTTCGCGGCCCAGCCGGAGTGCGGGGGCCGGTCCGCGAGTTCGGCCAGGAGGCGGGCGAGAGGTTTAGGCAAGCGGATCGGGGTGCGGTCCAGGACGAGCACCATGTCACCGTCCACCGCGCGCAGAGCAGTGGTGGGCAGGGCAGCGACTCGTGTGTGGTGCTGGCCGAACAGTAGGAGGACGGGTCCGGCGGCGCGGACTTCCAGGGGAGGTTCGGTGTCGGTCAGGCACTGCTGGAGAAGTTCCCAGTGCGAGTCGTCGTCGATTCCGACCGAATCGTCCTTGAGCCGGTGCGGAAGAGGGCGGCTGCGGCTGCGGCGGGCGGCCCAGACGACGAAGTCGCGGAGCGGGTGCTCGGGTACGCCTGATTCGGTGGCTGGAGACGTTGCTGTCGACTCAGCAGGTCTGCGGCGCAGGTTCACCGGGAGCGGTGGTGGGCTCTTGGGCGCCCGGGAGGGTGGCGGCCCGCTGGAGCGCCTGGCCCAGGCGCCACAGGGTCACGGCCGGAAGGAACCCGGACCAGAGGGCCTGTAGGGCTGGGGGCGAGCACTGTGGCGAAAGGCGACGCCGTGCCGGGTCGACGGCGAGTGGGCAGTGATCCCCTAACGACGCCGTCTTCCGGTGTTACCGGGTGGGGATCTGGCTGAAGAACGCGCGAGCCGCAGCCCGGAGGGCGGCCGAGAATGAGCAACGGCGCGCCGAGGGACTGCAGGTTCAGTCGTCGGCCGGGGAGCTGTCGAACGAGCGGCGCGAACAGTTGGAGGACATCGCCCCGGCGTGGTGCCCGGCCTGGCCGGTTGAGTGGCAGCGCTGCTTCCACCTCGTCCGGCTCTACCTGGAAGCGGGCCGCCTGCTGCCCGCCGGGCCGGGCGAGGTGATGGTCCAGGGCGAGGGGCTGGGCCGGTGGGTGCAGTCCGTGCGGCTCGGCTGGGACGGCCTGACGGTCGTGCAGCAGTGGATGTGCGAACACATCCTCGGGAACCCGCGGCCGACGACGAGAAGCCGGTCCCTCGGCGTACGCAAGCCGACAAGTGGGCGATGAACTACCAAGGCCGCCAAGCAGTATTACGAGCGCGCGGAGCACCTCAGGTCCCAGAATCGGTAGTGGGCGACGGACCTCTATCCGGCTCAGGTGGAGAGCTGGTGCCGGCCCGTGACCGCGATCCAGCGGAATCTGCGGGAGACTGTGGGGTGCCTACTTCCAGCTCGCTTGCAGCTCCCGACGAGATACGCGCCTATCTCATCGATCAGTTGAACCTGGCCCTGCGACGTCCCGGGATGTTCGGGAGGGAGTCGGAGCTGGCCTTGCGCATGCTGATGGACCACTTGCTGTTCGTGGAGTGCCAGCCCGAGGCATTGGCCGAGCAGCAGCGGATCTGGGAAGAGCGCGGCGCCTGGTCCAGTACCGGCGTCGCGGGCGTGTTCCGCGATCTGATCCCGGAGCGCTACTACGAGTACGGCATTGCCTCGGTGTATGCCGAGTTCGCGCACCGCCGCGGCTGGCTCAAGCCGGACCGCGTACTGGGCTCTGACGAATACGAAGTCCTGCGGGGTGTGGCCCGCCAGTGGGCGGGCAAGGACCGCGTGTGGACAGACATCGTCGACGAGTTCGGCACGCCGTCCATGTTGTTCGGCAGCAACAACCCCTACTACGGCAAGACTCTCGGCTACCTGACTGAGAACTCGGAGGAACCGATGGTGTCCTTCCATCTCTGGAACGGCAGTGCTCCGCAAGCCGAGCAATCATGGCCACCTGAGCACGAAGAGCCCCTTCTGCTCGCAGTGCGCTTCGGGAGGGGGCCCTTCCGCCAGACGTTCACCTTTACCCCGGAAGGCCGACGACGGCTCCCGGTGGAGTAGAACTCCAGATCAGAGGGTTTTCGGTGCCTGCTCCGCTTCCGGCTTGGTCACTGCGTTGGTGTAGCGGCCGCAACCGGGCCATGTCCATCATCGGGGCGGGCCTTTCGGCATCCCGGCCCGGGGCGGCCGGGTCAAGAACGCCGGCTGCTGCGCCGGGAGCGCCGCGCGGGTGCAAGAGCTTCGGTGCCCGGGGTTGCGGGCGAGGAGAAGCCACCCGCAACGACTGGATGCATGCGATGGACATGACGTGGGCAGAACCAGCCGCCAGGGCGGATCCGGCTCGGCTGTACCGACCGTGTCGTCTCCTCCCTGGGGGCACGTTGGCGGCAGGCATCCTCAGGGGCAGGCATGGCCGACGGCCCGGTGGCTCCTCCACACCGCCACATCGCACACCCGCAGCGCACTCACCGTTTCGGGTAGGCCTGCGGCCTGTCTTAGTTCCAGCAGCTGGTGATGCAACGCGGCATCGTCCTCGCGCAGCACGGCGTGGCAAGCAAGCCAGCCGCTTCAGGAGGGGGACTTCGCGGGCGTGGAGCTGCTGCACGGCATGGTCACCGCCTAGCTCGTGGCCGAGTGCGTTCTCGTTTCCGGCCGGCTGTTGCCGCCGATTACTCTGCCCACCGGGCAACTGAGTACGGGGGCGTGGCCGTGTCGGGACACCAGCTGGTCGCTGAGGTGCGGGCCGGGCGTGCGCATCTCGTGCGGGAGGCGCTGTGGGCGGGGGCCGACCCGGAGACGACGGACGCCGACGGGGCCCCCGTGCTGTGTGTTGCCGTCGCCGCGTTCGACGGGCACGTGGCGGAGGCTCTGCTGGACGCCGGTGCCGATCCGCTGCGGCCGTTGCCGGACGGGAGCACGCCGCTGCTGCGGGCCGTGATCTCGGGCAACGCCGCCCTGACCGCCGCCTTGCTGGGGCAGGCCGCGGACCGGCTCACGGGAGGGGACCGGGCCGGGCTCCTGGCCTATGCCCGGCGCTGGTGCGGGACCGGTGCCGAAGCGGGGCTGCGCCTGGCGACCGGTGCGACGGGCCCTGTGGTGCGCCGCAGGGTCCCGGATGACTTTGGCGTCACCGCGTACGACATGCTCACGCTGGGTGGGATGAGCGTGTATGACGGTCATGGCGCCGTTCTCACCCGTCTGGAGGCGGTGTTCGGCGTGTACCGGCCGTTCGACGTTCTGCTCGCCCGTGCGCTGGCCCGTGCCGACGGGGACCACGCCGACTGGACGGAAGCGGTCGCGGTGCTCGCTGAACGGTCCGGGGCGGAGGTCTGGGGCAGGGTTGCGGCCCTGCGTTCGGCCTTCGACCCTCTGCGGCGGATGTTCGCCGCGGATCTCGTGCGTCATCTCCTCGCCCTCGACGCGGACTCCGCTGAGCGCCAGGCCGCGGAGATTCTGCTTCCGTGGGCCGCCGAGGAGACGGACCCGGCGGCGCTCGCGTCGGTGCTGAGCGGGCTGACGTACGTCGACGACCCGGCGACCGAGAGTGTGGGGCTTGCCCACCGCGCGCACCCCGACCCTCGCGTACGCATGGTGGTGCCGTCCTTGCTGCACAGGACGCGGTACGCGTACACCCACCCAGAGGCGTGGAACGTCCTCACCGCACTGGCCCGCGATCCCGACACCCGAGTCCGCGCGGCCGTGTGTGAGCTGCTGTACGAGTTCGAGGGCTGGGGCCCAGCCGGGGCCGACATACTGGCCGGATTCCTGAGCGAGGGCGACCAGTTGGTGCGGATCAAGGCCGTGTACGGCCTCGCTCTGGCCGACGACGCCCGTTGCGTGGAGGGTGCCCGGCAGATCGGTCCCGTCGACCGGTCGGACTGGTCGGACACCTGGCTCCTGGACGCGGCGGAGCGCTACAAGCAAAGGCGCCTCGACGAGCCACTGCCGCAGTCCGGCAAGCCCGAGGAAGCCCGGTATCTTCCAGTCCAGGCGCCGCATCAGGCAGTAGTTCAGGTAGAGGGCGACTCTGCCGGTGCAGACCCGATCGGTATTCGGTGAGAGTCCCGGATCGCAGCGAAACAAGGTAGGCGACCGCCTCGGTCTGCAGACCGTAGGTCCGACCTCTTCGAACTCTTGAGTCAACGAGGGCCCCAGCACCGACGTCACACTGCAAACCGCATGATGGCCGGCCGCGCCGGCGTCCCTCTCCTCCGCCACCGCGTCGTCCTGATCGCTCACCTCCGCCGCCGCTGTACGGACCGGCCGACCGGCCCTTGCAGATGATGTCCGCGACGTGGACGGACCATCTGCGGGGTCGCAGGAACCAACTGGCGGCCGAGCAACGGTTCCGTACAGATCGGCCTTGCGAATTCGGTCAGAGGACGGGGAGCGAGATGACTTCGGCCAGGCTGCAGTCGGACGACAACGGGGGGATGGCAACGACGTTCACGGGCGCTGGTTGCGGCTGCTCAATCGTTCCACGGGAAACCCCGACTACCTGGATGCGTGGTTCGACGAGCAGTGCGGCGGATGCCGGTCCTGGAGCGCGCTCAGCGGAGAACTGGGCCCGGACTGGGGAGTCTGCACACGTCCCGATTCCCTGTTCGACAGGCGTGTGCGCTTTGAGCACGCCGGTTGCGAACGCTTCACCGCCCGTGCCGACGGCACCTACGGATGATCTCCGGCTACGAAATCTTGCCAGCGCCACGTTCACGTGCACGCCGACACCATGTTCCAAGCCGGGCGAGCCGAAGCGATGCCCCGCCCCGACATCGCCCAGCTACTCCACGTTCTCGATCAGCGGGGGGCATGGGCCCTGCTGACGCCGCAGTCGATCGACGCTGCCACGCTCTGCTCCGCGGCCGGACTGCCGCAGCCCGCACTCCACATCCCCCAGGACGACATCCCCGGCCGAAACCCGAGGCAGCGGACTCTGGCTCGCCCATCTCGGACAGAGAGCGCTGAAGCTCGGTGGCGGCGGCCTCCTCACCCTTGAGGGTCAGATGGCACAGGGCCTCGCCCGTACTGGTGGAACCTCCAGTCGCGGCGAGTCCCCTTTCGTGGCCAGGGACCGCTTCCATGCGCTGCAGTGCCTTGGCCTCCTCCCTGTCCGGGCTGGCGCCGAGGTGCTACTCATCCTGCCGGTCCGAGCGGCGCGAGTCCCACCCCTGCGGCCCAACGTAGCGTCCGTCCCGGCGCCGCAGGCGGGCCTTGGCCACATCGCCTCCCCGACGTGTGGACCGGAGCCGTCTTGGAGCCACCGTCAGTGTCCTGCGGCTTCGGGCCTTTTGATACGTGCCCGGTTGCGGCCGGTTCGCGAGCGCGCCTGCAGGGGACACAGGGGGTGGGCCGTGCCCCGCGCAGGCTGACCTGGGGAGCGTGTCAGGACTGCGTCAGGTCCTCTGGAACGCTCTGCTCGTTGATCTTCCCGAAGGGGACGTGGACGCTGGGGGTGGTCCGCGAAGTGCTGGCCAGGTGACTTGCCTGGTCGTCGAAGAAGATGTGCGGCCTGAGAACCTTCATGATCTCGCCCTTGTCGATGCCTCCGAGGAAGAAGGCGTCGTTGACGGTCACCCCCCAGCTCTTCAGGCTCATCACTGCCCGCTCGTGCGCGGGGGCGTTGCGCGCGGTGACGAGGGATACATGGAGACGGATGCGGTAGTCGGCGTTCTTCTGCCGCTCCTCTTCCTCCCGCTGCTGGATACGGTTGATGCTGGCGAGGAACTCCTTCAGCGGTCCCGCGTCATGCGGCACCGCGGCGTTGAGTACCTCATGGGCGCGAAACCCCTCAATGCCTCCCGTCTGGTACACCTGCTCCGAGTCGTCGGTTGCCAGGACACCGTCGAAGTCGAACGAGATGCGCAGGTCGTGGTCGCTGGTGTCATCGTCGTAGGGCTCGCCCAGCACGTGTCCTGCCGGCAGTCCCTGGGAGACGGCTTCGTGCACGTCGCCAGCGTTGGCTGACAGGAACAGGGACATGTTGAGGGCGGGCATGAACTTGTAGGGCGAGCGGCCCTGCATGAAGACGGCCCGGCTTATCGGCAGAGAATATGCCTGTATCGACCGCATGACACGAAGCCCGGTGTCGGGGTCGTTCCGCGACAGAACGATGGCCTCGACCAGAGGGTCGTTTTCCTCGCTCAGGTCGTTGAGCGAGAGCAGTCGGCGGATGAACGGGAACGCGACACCGGGGCGCAGCGTGTCGTCGAGGTGCTCCGCCTGGTAGGCGCGGTAGCTCTCCTCGCCCTGGTCGCGGAAGACGGCGTCCGACTCTGCGAGGTCGAACAGCGCGCTGGAGGCGATACCGATGACAAGCCGGTTCGTCAGTTCGTAAGCGGCCATGAAAACCCCTCTAATCAGACCGTTCTCTATGGGCTAGATCATCGCATCAGCCGTATCGCCGAGATCGCTTCCCGTGCGAGTGCTGTGCCCATGCCTTGACCTCCGTACCAGGCTTGGATGACAGCTTCCACGTCGTCGAGCCAGAGCATGGCCACGGGGCCGTCAGTGTTCAGTACGACGATCGTGCGCGGATTGGCCGCAGCCACCTCGGTCAACCAGTCGCCCAGAATCTTGTAGCTGTCCTCGTCGAAATGGACCTTGCCGTCGCGGGAGAGAACCACACACGCCGCCAGGGCAACCGGGCAGGGGGCGCGGCAGATGGCTCTCAGCCCTTGCGTGTGAAGGTGGTGACTTTGCAGTCGTCGGGGTCGCCGACGAACGAGTAAAGACGTGGATGGTCGCGGCTCCCACCGATCATGAGCCCGTCACCGTAGTACCCGCCATCGGCATCGCTGTCGCGGTAGCCACTGATCTTGCGGAAGGACATGGAGACAGCAAAGGAAGGATCGTCGTCAGCGGTCGTCAGGAACCAGGTTCCGCTTCCGGCTCTGCTCCGCGGGTCGCCGTAGGCGGCGCCGCTTAGGTCAGTGGGCCAGCCTGCGGTAGTGAACGTTCCGTCGCTGTTGAGGGTTACATGACCGACGGGGCCCTGGTAGTGGCCCACCACATCCTCTCCGCGCAGTCCTGCTGGCCGTTCACCCGCCCCCGAACAAAGCTGGGGGTTGCTGTAAGAGGTCCTAACAAAGGCGTTGGACGTGTCGGTGGGTGATCAGGCAGGTCGCGAGGCCGAGGAAGGCTTCGTGGATG